>NZ_OZ250143.1:1430387-2860774 GCF_965237495.1 Candidatus Palauibacter sp.
CGATGTCCTGATAGAGCGCCAGTTCGATATCGGTTTGTCCGTCCCCGAGAGGTAAGTCGGCGGAGTTGGAGGGATCCCGGAACGGCGGGGCGTTCTGCGACTGGATCGGGACGCGCAGGAGTCCGCCGACGGTGGTTCGGAACCGGATGCCTCGCTCCGGATCGGCGGGCCCCGTCGTGCCGGGAATCGGACGACGGCGGGTGATCTGGTCGATGAGGTTCACCCGCGCGAAGACCTCGATCTCCCCAAGGGCGAGACCGTTCCTCGAATTCGCCGGGAGGCGGTCGGCGACTCCCGCTCCGAGGAAGAGAGCCTGGAAGTCGGCTTCACTGGAGAACTCGGGAAGGGCGAGTTCCGGCAGCGAGAGCCCGAAGGCCCCGAACGCGGCCGCGAAGCCCGCGAACCGCCCCATCATCTGCGATCCCGCCGTGCTCGGAGCGGTGGGAATCAGGCCCCCCCCGCCGGCGCGCCGCTCCAGCGCATTCAGGAAGGCCGAGGTGTTGTCCCGTAACGCGATGGCGTCGGAGAGCGCCGGCCCGGTGAGCGCACCGCTGTTGATCAGCTGCCCGAGGGATCCGAGAGCGGCCCGTGCGTCCGTGCTGAACGCCCCGCCGGGCCCCAGCCCGGACGCCGCGCCGGTGACGGTCGCGGCGGTCGAGTCGAAGGCGAATGCGGTCGTCATGTCCGTCAGAGTGAAGGGTGCCCGGAAGCCTACGCTGACCCAGTCGAGGACGCCCACCTCGGCTCCGAGCGCGAGCCGCCGGATCTGGGCCCGCATCACCGAGAAATCGAGGTCGCCGAACGAGAAGTCGTCGAGCGTCACCGGATCGAAGCCGAGTGCGACGGCATCCGCGTTGAGCCCGTCAACGAGGACGTCGGGGGCCGGGAACATCCGCCGGGCGAGCGGGCCGTCGAAGTGGCCCGCCAGCGGCTCCCGGTCGCCGTCCGCGATCGAGTCGGTCGAAGAGTCGAGGGCGAACTGCTCGGACCAGTTGAGCAGGGTCGGCGCCACCTGGAGCCACAACTGCCCGGACCGGGGCAGGCGGGCGTCGCGAAACTGCGCCTCGCAGGGTACCGAGAGCGCGATGAGGGCGAGGATGGCGAGGGGGAGGGTGCGTGGGCACCGGATCTCCGGAAGCATTCCGCGAGTATAGCAGTCCATGGCCGAACCCCGCTACGAGCGGGGTCCTCCCCCCCGGAAGGCACACCGCCGCGCTCCGGCGTCCCGAGACTTTCCGGGGGATGGCCGGCTCATTAGGCTGTGCGATCTCCGGCGCCGTGGCCGAGTGGTTAGGCAGGGGCCTGCAAAGCCCCCTACTCCGGTTCGAATCCGGACGGCGCCTCTCTTTCCGTGCTCAGGACCGGCGATCGAAAGGGAGGCGGGGTTGGCCTTCAGACTTAATGTGGACAACGCCCTCCTCCTGCTCCTCATCTTCATTCCCATCACGCTCGTTCTCGAGTACGTGGTCCACGCCTCCCCGACCACGCTCTTTATTACCTCGGCGGTGGCGATCGTTCCCCTCGCCGGAATCATGGGGAAGTCGACGGAGATGCTGGCCGAGCATGTGGGGGCCGGACTCGGGGGGCTGCTGAACGCGACGTTCGGGAACGCCGCGGAACTCATCATCGCCATCTTCGCCCTCGAGGCGGGCCTCCACGACCTCGTGAAGGCGTCGCTCACGGGGTCGATCATCGGGAACCTCCTCCTCGTGTTCGGGCTCGGCGCCCTCCTCGGCGGGCTGAAGTTCCGCCGGCAGGTGTTCAACCGGACCGCCGCGAGGCTCGGCGCCACCCTCCTCCTGCTGAGCGCGGTGGGGCTCACCATCCCGTCGCTCCTGCACTTCACGCGCGGTGGGACGGGTTCGGCGAGCGGTGCGGAGCCGGTCGCGGATGCCGCGATGGTCTCCGGCTCACTAAGCGTCGAGATCGCCGCCGTCCTCATCGTGTGTTACGTGCTCTCCCTCGTGTTCGCGTTCACGACCCACCCGGAACTCTATCAGGGCGCGTCGCACCACGAGGACCACGGAGAGGGCGGGCCCGTCGCGGGGCCGGCGTGGTCGAAGGGAAAGTCGTTCGCGATCCTCCTCGCGGCGGCGGCTTTCGTCGGCTGGATGAGCGAGATCCTCGTGGGCGGGGCGGAGGAGGCGGCGCACGCCCTGGGGATGAACGCGGTCTTCGTCGGGGTCATCGTCGTCGCCCTCGTCGGCAATGCGGCCGAGCACTCGACGGCCGTTCTCGTCGCGCTCCGTAACAAGATGGATCTGTCGCTCCAGATCGCGGTCGGTTCCTCGCTCCAGATCGCCCTCTTCGTCGCGCCGCTGCTCGTCTTCCTCTCCTACGCGATCGGTCCGGCTCCGATGGACCTCGTGTTCACGCCGCTCGAGGTCGCGGCGGTCGCGATCTCGGTGATCGTCGTCGGACAGATCTCCGGGGACGGGGAGACGCACTGGATGGAGGGGGTCCTCCTCCTCGGCGTCTACGTGCTGCTGGGCCTCGCGTTCTTCAACCTTCCGGCGTAGCGGCCCTTCGCCGCCGCGTTGGCAAGCTCCAGCAGTGGGGCCATGTAACCCCTCGCGGGTCGGTTGCGTCCAAGTTTTCGGCTCCGTGGAACAAGATCAGGCTTCGCGGGGTCGTTGGTGGGTGGTGAACGACGCCGGGGCGCCGGATCACCCTCCTGTGGCAGGGAAGAAGTGGGGATGAAGTCCATTCTACCGAAGTGATTCCGCGCGCCCCGGCGTCACTCTTCCAGTACGCGTCAGCGCTCCGTCGCCTCCACGGCCGAGGAGCGGCGTCTGTACCCCGACGCGCTCAGCAGGTCTCCGTCCCGCCGGCGGGTTGTCGGTTGGGGCGTTTCTCCCCAGTCTGAGCCCTCGGGGCAGCCCGGGCCGAGCCGGGATCGGCCCATCTCAGCCACAGGAGGCGCGAGTGTCCGAGAAGCACGACGCAGCGGGCGACGGAGCGGGGGCGGAGGCCGCGGACGGCGGTATGCGGCGACGGGGCTTTCTGAAGGTCGCGGCGGCGGCGACGGCGGCGGGGGCCCTGGATCCCCGGACGCTGGTGGCCGCTGGAACCGCTGACGTCGGCGCTTCCCGCGCGCCCGCGTGGCTGCGGGCGCGGGAAGCTCCGCAGGAGGAGACGATCCCCCTCCGCAACGGCGAGCCGCCGGCCCTCCAGTTCCAGGCGTATCCGGGCGGAACGGGCGCGCTTCTCGAGAAGTACTGGCGTGCCGGGCTGAACCCGTTCGAGCGCACGCCGATCGAGCTCGAGCCGTGGGAGGGGGCGGTGCCGTCGAGCGAGGAGGAGGTCGCCTTCCTCCCGGTGCACCGGCTGGCGGCCCTCGTCCGCGAGCGCCACGTGTCGCCGACCGAACTGTTCGAGATCTACATGGAGCGCATTAAGCGCTACGACCCGGTCCTCCTGTGCGCCGTCACGATCCTCGAGGACAGGGGGAGGGAAGAGGCGGAGCAGGCGGAGGCGGAGATCCGGGCCGGAGAGTGGCGGGGCCCCCTGCACGGGATCCCCTGGGGCGTGAAGGATCTCTTCTCCACCGAGGGGGCGCGGACGACCTGGGGTTCGGCGGCGTTCCAGACCCGGATGATCGAAGAGGATGCGGAAGTCGTGCGGCGGCTACGGGCGGCGGGCGCCGTCCTCATCGCCAAGCTCGCCACGGGAGAGTTCGCGCGGGGCGACCGCTGGTATCGCGGCCGGACGCTGAATCCCTGGAACCTGGCCTGGGGATCGAGCGGGTCATCGGCCGGCCCCGGCTCCGCGACCGCCGCGGGCTGCGTCGCGTTCTCGATCGGGACGGAGACGCGCGGTTCGATCGTCTCGCCGACCCGGCGCTGCGGGCTGAGCGCCCTCCGCCCCACCTTCGGGCGCGTGAGCCGCTACGGCGGGATGGTGCTCTCGTGGAGCATGGACAAGACGGGACCCATGTGCCGCACGATCGAGGACTGCGCGCTCGTGTTCAACGAGATCCATGGCGCCGACGAGAAGGACCCCGCCTCGGTCACGCTGCCCTTCCGCTTCGAGCGGGCGCCGGACCTCGGCTCGCTTTCGATCGGCTACACGGAGAATGCGCCGCGCTCCTTCGTCGAGAAGCTCGAGGAGCTGGGGGCGCGGCTGCGGCTCATGCGCGAGCTGCCCGCCCAGTCGGCGAGTTCGCTGGGGGCCGAGTCGGCCTCGGCGTTCGACTTCCACGTCGCCCCGAACGGAGAGCTGCCGCCGGTGCCGGAGGGCCTCAGCGAACAGGAGCAGCGTGATTTCGCGCGCTTCCGCCGCGGCCGGGACGGGCTCGCGATGGACTACGTCCACGCGCAGCGGCGGCGCCACATCGTGATGAAGCGCATGGCCGAGGCGATGGACGGCTTCGACATGTTCGCCACCGGTTCGGGCGAGGTGGGGCTCACGAACGAGACGGGACACCCGGCCGCCGTCGTGCAGTACGGCTTCGGCCCCGCCGGCCCGGAGGACGAAGAGGCGGACCAGCCCCTGACCACGACCCTGATCGGAGATCTGTTCGCGGACGACAAGATCCTGAGCGTGGCGCACGCCTTCCAGGCCGCGACCGACTGGCACACGCGCCACCCGGCGCTCGACTGATGGGGCTCGACTGATGGAGCTCGACCAATGGAAGACGGAGGACGAAGGATGAACAGGATGCCCAAACGCCTCCTCTGGGGCGTGCTGCCCGTGCTAGTGATCGGTGTCGCGCTCGTCGTGCGCGGTGCCCCCGCTTCGACCGCGGTCGGAAACGGCGGGGACCGTCTCGAACGCTTGAGCGAGTCGCTGCAGACGTACGTGGAGGAGGGGCGGCTGGCGGGCGCCGTCGCCCTCGTCGCGCACGGCGGTGAGACCTCGTACCTGCAGGCCGTCGGCGATCGCGACATCGCGGCGGGCGACCCCATGGAGACGGACGACATCTTCCGCATCGCCTCGCAGACCAAGGCGATCGTGAGCGTGGCGGTCATGATCCTGCAGGAGGGTGGGGATCTCCTGATCACGGACCCGGTGGGGCGCTATCTGCCGGAGTACATGGAGACGACCGTAGGGGTGGATGACGCTGCGGGCGGCTACGAGATCGTCCCGGCGCGCCGCCCGATCACGATCCGCGATCTGCTCACCCACACGGCCGGGATCGGCTACGGCGGCGGTCCCGGGGCGGAACTGTGGGCCGAGGCGGGCATTCAGGGCTGGTATTTCGCGCACCGCGACGAACCGATCCGCGAGACGGTGCGCCGCATGGCGGCGCTCCCCATGGACGCGCAGCCCGGTGAAAGCTTCGTGTACGGCTATTCGACCGACATCCTCGGTGCCCTGGTGGAGGAGGTGTCCGGGGAGCCGCTGGACGCGTTCCTCCGCACCCGCATCTTCGAGCCGCTGGGCATGGTCGATACGCACTTCTATCTGCCCGAGGAGAAGCGGGACCGCCTGAGCGTGGTCTACTCGGCCTCGGCCGACGGCCTCGCGCCCGCGCCCGATCCCGGCGGCATGGTGGGGCAGGGCGCGTACGTGGACGGCCCGAGGACCAGCTTCTCGGGCGGCGCGGGGCTCCTCTCCACCGCGCACGACTACGCCCGCTTCCTGCAGATGATGCTGAACGCGGGCGAACTCGACGGAGCCCGCATCCTCTCCTCGAAGAGCGTGGAGCTCATGACCGTGAACCACGTGGGGGACAAGTTCGGCTGGGAACTGGGGGGTGGCTTCGGCCTCGGGTTCAGTGTACTCCGCGATCTCGGAGCGCGCGGAACCCCGGGCTCGGTCGGCGAGTACGGGTGGGGCGGGGCGTACCACTCCACCTACTGGGTGGATCCGGACGAGGATCTCGTCGTCGTCTACTTCACGCAGCTCATCCCGACGGGCGATGTCGACGATCACGCGAAGCTGCGCACCCTCGTGTACCAGGCGATCGACGAATTGCAATAGCGAGTCTCGGCCCCGCGTGGTAATCTCGGGACCCCGTTCGGGAGCCGGAGTGGCGGAACTGGCAGACGCGCCGGACTCAAAATCCGGTGGGAGCAATCCCTTGAGGGTTCGAGTCCCTCCTCCGGCATCGACCTGGACTCCCGATGGAGGAAACGGGCGATGATTCCCGGGAACTCATCCTCGGCCGCGGCACCGCCCCGCCGGCTCATCCCGCTCACCATGGCGCTCGCGATCGTGACGGCCGTTTCCCCGGCGGATGCGCAGGAGCGCCGGAGCGCTCGCGACCTGGGCATCGTGGTGGGCGTCCTGCCCACGGGGCCTCTCAACCAGATCACCGATGTGGCGGGCGTACGGGTGGGGCACGTCACCGTGACGAGCGGAGACACGATCAACACCGGGGTCACGGCCATCCTCCCGCACGGCGGCAACATCTTCCGGGAGAAGGTTCCCGCCGCCTTCGTGGCGGGGAACGCGTTCGGAAAGTTCGCGGGCACGACCCAGGTGCAGGAACTGGGCGAACTCGAGTCCCCGGTCGTCCTGACGTGCACGCTCTGCGTGCCCCGGGCCGCCGACGCGGTGATGACGTATCTCCTCGGGCTTCCCGGCAACGAGGAGGTCAGGTCCGTGAACCCGGTCGTGGGCGAGACGAACGACGGCTTCCTGAACCGGATCCGGCTGCGCCCGATCAGCGAGTCGGACGTGCTCACGGCGATCGCCGAGGCGGACACCGGGGCGTTCGAGCAGGGGAGCGTGGGCGCGGGTCGCGGCACGATCGCCTTCGGCTGGAAGGGTGGCATCGGCTCGGCGAGCCGCCAGCTACCGCAGAACCTCGGCGGCTGGACCGTCGGCGTGCTCGTCCAGTCGAATCACGGCGGGGTCCTCACCATCGACGGGGCCCCGGTGGCGGAGGCGCTCGGCGGCGCGCCCTACGGCGGGGCGGGGCCGGATGCCCCGTACCCGCGGGCGGGGATGCGTCCGCGGGCGGGCGGACCCGGCGGGTCGGAGGCGCCGGAAGCTCCCGCTTCACTCGAGGACGGCTCGATCATCATGGTCGTCGCCACGGACGCGCCTCTGGAGCACCGGAATCTGGAGCGCCTCGCGCGCCGGGCGCTGCTGGGGCTGGGGCGGGGCGGCGGCAGTATGAGCAACGGGTCGGGCGACTACGTGCTCGCCTTCAGTTCGGTCCCCCTGTCCCGGCTCTGGGACGAAGAGCGCGTGTCCAACGCGGCGATGAGCCCGCTCTTCCAGGCCGCCGTGGAGGCGACCGAGGAGGCGATCCTAAACTCCATCTTCCTCGCGACCACGGTCGAGGGGGACCGCGGCACCGTCGAGGCGATCCCGCTCGAACCGACGCTGGAGATCCTGCGCCGGCACGGTGTCGTCCCGCGCTGACTGACGCCGGCGCCGAGTGTTGCCCCCTCCGGCGCTCTCGGGCGGTTGGATCGCCGATCCTGTTGAGACTAAGTTGAGATCCACGGAGAGGTCGAGTGGAGTAACCAGGTGGGCGTGCTCCGCCGCCGCACTCGGACTTCCAGCATGAGGCTCGACGGCATGGAAACGGATACGATGGGAATCCTCGGCGTGTTGTTGGCGGTCGTCGCTTCGGCGATCAGCCTTGCCCTGTTCACCAGAGGGGCCACGAACAAACTTGACGACAGGATCACGGAGTTGAGGGGCGAGGTTGGCAAGGTGCGCACGGAGTTGGGTGGCGAGATCGGCAAGGTACGCACGGAGTTGAGCGGCGAGATCGGCAAGGTACGTACGGAGTTGAGCCGCGAACTCGGCAAGGTGCGCACCGAAGTGATCGAGACGCGGGTGACCATGACGGACCGCGTCGCGCGGCTGGAGGGGAACGTATTCGGCACCCCGCCTCCCGAGGCTGCTGCCGAGACCGGCTGAGCATGTTAGCGAAACTCGGAGCGCTGGAGCCATTCGGCTCGATCCGGCAGGTGCCCGTCTTCTTCCTCTGCGGCGTCGCCGTCATCGTCCTGTGCGTGTGGCTGCTCACGGAATTACTCCTGGAGCGTAACTACGGCCTCTGGTTGGGCCTCACGTCCGGATTCCAGGCGGCCGCGTACCTGATCCTGTACCAGCTCTGTCGGGTAAGGGCGGAAGCCCGGCAAGACTGACGCTCCACCCGGGCCCCTCAAACGCCGGGTGACGCGCGGGTGTCTTTCGTTTCGTAAGGCGAGTCCTTCACTTTCGACTCCGTTGCGCCCTCAGGCATCACTCCAGCCAGGAGCCGCGAACCATGCTGAAGCGCGTGTTTCTCCCCGTCGTCTTCGCCACGATCGTCCTCCCGGCCTCGGCGGCCGGCCAGCAGGCGGTGGCCGATGAGGACTTCATGTCAGAGATGGAATGGCGGTCGATCGGACCGGCGAACATGTCCGGGCGCGTCACCGACATCGAGGGCGTCCCCGGGACCGGGACCTTCTTCGTCGCCGGCGCCACGAGCGGCGTCTGGAAGACCACGAACCACGGAACCACCTTCCGGCCGGTGTTCGACAACGAGCGGGTCATCTCGATGGGCGACCTCGCGATCGCGCCGAGCAATCCCGACATCGTGTGGGCCGGCACCGGTGAGGAGGACTCCCGCAACTCGATCTCGCCGGGTGGCGGGATCTACAAGTCCGTCGACGGCGGCCTCACCTGGGAGTCGAAAGGCCTCGAGGGGACGCAGGCGATCGGGCGCATCGTCATCCATCCGGCGAAGGCGGACTGGGTGTACGTGGCCGCGCTCGGCCACCCGTGGGGCGACAACGAGGAGCGCGGGCTGTACCGGACGAAGGACGGCGGCGACACATGGGAGCGCGTGAACTTCGTCTCGGACAAGGCGGGCTTCGTCGACCTCGACATGCACCCCCGGAACTCCGATATCCTATGGGCCACGAGCTGGGAGCGCGTCCGCGGCCCGTATTTCCTGCAGAGCGGCGGTCCGGGGAGCGCCATCTGGAAGTCGACCGACGCCGGCGACACGTGGGAGAAGGTCGAGGGCAACGGCCTCCCCGAGACCATGCTCGGACGGCTCGAGATCGCCATCGCCCCCAGCTACCCGCAGATCATGTACGCGGTGGTCGAGGCCGAGGCCCCCGACGAGGCGGATGAGAAGGGCGACCGGAATGCGTCGGGACTCTACCGTTCCGAGGATGGCGGCGAGACGTGGGAGTTCATGAACTCGAGCAACTCGCGGCCCTTCTACTACTCGGGCGCCTGGGTGTCGCCGGACGACCCCGACTTCATCTACTGGTCGTCGCTCTTCTTCTCACGCGACGGTGGGCGCACGGTGGGGAATCCGGCCCAGGGTGTGCACGTCGACTATCACGCACTGTGGTGGGACTCTTCCAATCCCGACCATTTCATATTGGGCAACGACGGCGGGATCGCGATCACGTGGGACGGCGGCGGGAACTTCGAGTTCCCAAACCGCATTCCCATGGGACAGTTCTATGCGGTCAGCTACAATATGGACACACCCTATCGCGTCTGTGGCGGTCTCCAGGACAACTATACCTGGTGCGGTCCGAGCCGGCGGGCGGGCGGCGCCATCGACAATCACATGTGGTACTCGATCGGGGGCGGCGACGGCTTCTACGCGCCGCAGGACCCGACGAACCCGGACATCGTGTTCGGGGAATCCCAGCAGGGGCGCATCTACTGGCGAAATACGCGCACGGGTGAGCGGCATCAGCTGCAGCAGCCCGACTGGCGGGAGCGCACGCAGGCTCTGCGGGACTCGATCGCGACCCTGTCGGGGGACGATCCCGATGAGCCGCCGGCCGCGAACGTGGCGCAAATCGAGGAACTCCAGGCCCTCGTCGCCCAGGATTCGGCGCTCTTCGACATGCGGTTCAACTGGAATACGCCGCTCGAAATGTCGCCGCACGATCCGCGGATGCTGTACATCGGCGCGAACCGCGTGCTGAAGTGGACGTACGACACGGATGAGATGACGCCGATCTCGGACGACCTCACGTATGCGGATCCGGAGAAGATCGAGGTCGCGTACAACACGACGGGCGGGATCACGCCGGACGTGACGGGGGCGGAGAACTTCGCCACCATCGTCTCGCTCGCCGAGTCGAAGACCAACGAGGGCGAACTCTACGCGGGGACCGACGACGGTCGCGTGTGGCGCACCCCGGAGGGCGCGGAGTGGATCGAACTCACCGATCGCTTCGAGGGCGTGCCGGAGGGGACCTACGTGAGCCGCATCGAACCCTCGAGCCACGATCCGAACCGCTTCTACGTGACCTTCGACAACCACCGGCGGGACGACTACACGCCCTACGTGTACGCGACGGACGACGGCGGGGAGACCTTCCGGTCCATCGCGTCGAACCTGCCCGCGGGAGCACCGGACTTCGTGCACGTGATTCGCGAGGACCCGGTGAACGAGGATCTGCTCTTCGTGGGGACGGACGTGGGCGCGTATGTGTCGACGGACCGCGGAGGGTCGTGGTCGCGCTTCATGGACGGGCTGCCGACGGTGCCCGTGCACGACCTCAGGATTCACCCGCGCGAGCGTGAGATCATCGCGGGCACGCACGGCCGCTCGGTCTTCGTGGCCGACATCTCGCTCCTGCAGGAACTGGACGGCGGGCGTCTGCCGGAGGCCGTGACGGTGTTCCAGCCCAGGACGGCGATCCAGTACGCGGATCCGCCGGTGGGCGGCGAGTTCATGGCCCAGGGCACCTTCCGGGGTGACGCGGGAGAGTACGGGGCCGAGGTCTCGTATTTCATCCCCGAGGATGTCGCCGAGCAGCTGGCGGAAGCGGCCCGTGAGGAGCGGGCGGAACGGCGCGCTCCGGGCGACCGGGCCGGTCTTGCAGCTGTCCGACCTGGCGGTAGGGGGCCCGCGGGAGCCGGCGGAGGGGGAGCCGGTCTCGGCGCCCAGGCCTCGGTCGCGATCCTCAACTCGGCGGGCGATACCGTGCAGGTGATCGACGGGTCGGCCTCGGCCGGCGTCAACCGGGTCCGGTGGACGTTCAACCGACGGGCCGCGCCGGCGGAGCCGTCGCCCGCGGACCGCGCCGACAGCATCCGCAACGCCCGCATGTACGCCGCGGTCGGCGATTCGCTGGTCGAGCACGAAGAGGTCGACCGCGAGGTCATGGACCACGTGCTCGAGATGGTGCAGGGCGGCAACCAGGCCGGCCTGCGGCGCATGTTCGGCGGCGGTGGCAGAGGCGGAGGTGGTTTCGGCGGCGGCGACACGGGCGGGTGGCAGGACCGGCCCGCCGAGCGCTATCCGCAGGCGGGGCAGGCCGCGGGCGCCCGGGGCGGAGCGGCCGCGGCGGCGAGCGGGGCTCCCGCCGGCGGTGGGGCCGACGAGGGCGGTCCCGATCCGGCGAGCATGCGGGAGGTGTTCCAGCAACTGACACAGGCCATGCGTGAGCGCGGCGGTGGCGGAGGCGGCTTCCGGCGCTTCTTCGGCGGTGGCGGCGGCGGTGGCGGCGGACTGGCCGACCCCGGCACGTACACGGTCGCGATCACGCTCGGCGAGGAGACCTTCACGGCCACGCTCGAAGTCGTTCGCAAGGAAGGCTTCGGCTTCTGGGACGAGCCGGACACGGAAGACCGGCGATAGCGGAAGGGTGCCGCGCCGACGGCGAACGCATGCCGCCCGCGCGGTGTCCCAAGGCTCGGGTCCAATCGAACGGCCAATCGAACGGCGACTCGAACGGCCACCGGGCGCAGGGAAAGCGGCAGCGGTCGGAAAATGAGTGAGACGGGCGGAGGAGAGGGGACGGACGCGTCGATCCTGGGGAGGATCCGGAAGCGACGCATGCTGCAGATCGCGCTCGTCTACGTGGGTGCGGCGTGGCTCGGCGTGGAGATCACCGACTTCATCGTCGGGAACTACGGTCTCTCGCGGAAGATCCTCGACACGGTCGTCTTTCTCGCCATCCTCGGCTTCCCCGCCTTCCTCATCATTGGCTGGTACCACGGGGCACGCGGCCGCCAGCGCATCCGCCGCGCGGAAACCTCGCTCCTGCTCACGCTCGCATCGCTGGGCGCGATCGGCACCTATCGGATCGCGACGACCGAACCGATCGCGGATGGGAGCGCAGACGCCGCGGCGGTCCCGGCCACCGCGGACCGGACGGGGGGCGCGCTCACCGTCGCCGGGGAGACGCCCGACCTGGGCCCGAACTCTCTGGCGGTGATCCCGTTCCGGAACAACGTGCCCGATCCGGAGCTTCAGTGGCTGGGGGCGGGCCTCGCGGATCTGCTGACGACCAACCTGGCGCAGCGGCCCGACCTGGTGGTGGTGGGGCGGCAGAGTCTCTACGACCTCCTGACCGAAGGCGGGCTCTCCGAAGAGGAGGAGATCCCGGAAGCCCTGGCCATGACTGTCGCGCGGAGCGCCGGGGCCCGGCTGCTCCTGTGGGGAAGCGTGACCGGGACCCCCGACGACATGCGCATCGACGCCCAGGTGATCGAACTCGAGGACGGCACGATCTGGTGGGCCGATTTCGCGCGTGGCGGCGATGTGTTCGAACTCGTGGATTCGTTGACGGTGGGCCTCGCGACCCAGCTGACCGGCGTGCGGCCGCTGCTGGAGGCTGCCCGCATCAGCCATCTCGGTACACAGGACCTGGAGGCGCTGGCCGCGTTCCACCGCGGAAACGCCCTCGCCCGGGCCGGCCGGCTCGAGGAGGCCGAGGCGCACTTCGAGCGGGCGGTCTCGATCGACAGCGCTTTCGTTCTCCCTCTGCTCGCATCGCGAGGCGAGTTCGCGAGCGACGAAGCCGAGCCGTCCGAGGAGGACCGGACGGAGGCCGGGCAGCGTCGAGCCGCATGGCGGGAACGCCGCGCGGCCCAGCTCTTCCGCCGGCTGCCGGATGAGGTGAAGAGGCAACTTGCGGGTCTGAGCGGCGAGGAACTGCGCGCCGCCGTCGACTCGCTGTGGGCCCGCTCACGCTCCGCTCTGGACCTGCTGTCGGGCGAGCGTCCGCCCGGCGGGACGCGACCGCCCGGCCCGCCCCCGAACCGGCCGCCACCGCGCGACCCCAGATAATCCCGATAGACCGTCGGCAAGATTCCGGCGCTCGATGGGCTCTTCGAGCTTGCCTGCCGGGTCACGCCGTGCCACTACGTACGCCATGAGCGGAGCCAACAAGAAGCTTACAAATGCGGTGGAGCAGTACTTCACCGACCTGCGGCGGATTCGCGCCTCCGGCGGCGCCACGGGAGAGAGGTCGAGCTATCCGGCGCTGTCGAAGCTCCTCGACGCCGTCGGCGCGACGCTCCGGCCCAAGGTGTTCTGCGTGGCGGACATGGCCGATCAGGGCGCCGGCCACCCCGACTTCGGACTCTACAGCCAGCGACAGTTACAGCGGGGCGTTCCGCGAAAAGGACAGGCTCCCGAGCGCGGCGTCGTCGAGGTGAAGTCGCCCGGCGACGACATGCAGGAGACATTCCGAGAGCAGGTGGCGCGCTACGGCGAACGCTACCGGCTGGTCCTGGCGACGAACCAGAGAGAGTTCCGGCTCACCGCCGTCGAGGCGGGCGGAGTCACTTCGACGCTCGAGTCCTTCGGTCTCGCAGGCACCGAGGCAGCCTTCGCCCACAAGCTGGAGCATCCGCGCGCCTTCGCCCGCGAGAGCGGAGCCGGTCTTGGGGAGTACCTGTCTCGTGCGCTGTCCCATCGGGCTACGCTCGTCGACCCGAAGGATGTCGCTTGGCTCCTCGCCTCCTACGCGCGCGACGGGCTCGCGCGGGTCGAAGCGGCGGGCGACCCACCCTCGCTGAGAGGGCTGCGCTCGGCGCTCGAAGAGGCCCTGGGTGTCCGGTTCGAAGGCGCACGGGGCACGCGCTTCTTCCACTCCACGCTGGTACAGACGCTGTTCTACGGCATTTTCTCCGCGTGGGTGCTTTGGTCTCGGCACGAAGGATCGGCGGTCGCGCGGTCCGGGAGCGAAGGCGGCCCGGTCCGGTTCAGTTGGCGGGAAGCGGTGTGGCACCTGCGCGCTCCGGTTCTCCGGGCCCTGTTCCAGCAGGTCGCCGATCCGGGGCGCCTGCAACGGCTGAACCTCGTCGAAGTTCTGGACTGGACGGCGGCGGCGCTCGACCGGGTGGACCGGACGGCCTTCTTTTCCCGGTTCAATGAGGGCGAGGCGGTGCCGTATTTCTACGAGCCGTTCCTGCAGGCGTTCGATCCCGAACTGCGGAAGCAACTCGGCGTGTGGTACACACCCACCGAGGTCGTGCGCTACATGGTCGCGCGCGTGGACAAGGCGCTGAAGGACGATCTGGGCATCGCGGACGGGCTCGCGGCGGAGAACGTCTACGTACTCGATCCCTGCTGCGGCACCGGGGCCTATCTGGCGGAGGTGCTCCGGCGGATCGCCGTCAATCTGGAGGGACAGGGCTTCGGAGCGCTCACCGGCGCGAGGGTGAAGCAAGCCGCGACCGAAAGGGTGTTCGGCTTCGAGATCATGCCCGCACCCTTCGTCGTCGCACACCTGCAGGTCGGGTTGACCATGCAGGATCTGGACGCCGCGCTCGCGGACGACGGCGCCGAACGGGCCGGAATCTTCCTGACCAACGCCCTCACCGGCTGGGAGCCTCACACGAGCAAGCCGCTGCCGTTCCCGGAATTGGAGGAGGAACGCGACCGGGCGGAACAGGTGAAGCAGGAGAAGCCGATCCTCGTGATCCTCGGCAATCCGCCCTACAACGGTTTCGCGGGCATGGCCGTGGACGAGGAACGAGAACTGTCGGTCGCGTACCGCAAGACGAGACGCGTCCGTCGGCCGGAAGGGCAGGGGCTGAACGACCTCTACGTCCGCTTCTTCCGCATGGCGGAAAGACGTATCGCTCAGAAGACTGGGCAGGGAGTGATCTGCTTCATCTCGAACTACTCCTGGCTCGACGGGCTCTCCTTCACCGGGATGCGCGAGCGCTACCTGGAGGCATTCGACGAGATCCGCATCGATTGCCTGAACGGCGACAGGTACAAGACCGGCAAAGTCGCCCCGGACGGCTCGCCCGATCCGAGTATCTTCTCGACGGAGGGCGATCCCGTCGGCATCCAGGTCGGAACCGCCGTCACGACTCTCGTGCGCAAGCCTGAGCATGCGCCCGCCACCGACGTCGCTTTCCGGCATCTGTGGGGACGAGCTAAGCGGACGGAATTGACCGCCACGGCGGAAACGGAACCCTCCGCACTCTATGAAGGGGTCGGACCTATCTTGCCGCTTGGCCTCCCCTTTTCCCCGGTGGCGGTGAGTAGCGATTGGTTCAACTGGCCGAGGTTGCCCGACTTGCTGCCGACGGCATTTCCGGGCGTGCAAACCGGCCGCGACGCGTTTCTCGTTGACATCGACCTGGACCGACTGAAGTCGCGCGTTGCGGACTACTTCGATGCGGGGATCGGCGACGAAGAAATCGCAAGGCGCTATCCGAGAGTGATGGAGACGACGGCGCGTTTCGATGCGCGCACCGTCCGCAATGCGCTGCTTGAGCGTGGCGGGCCCGATACGAGCGCATTCATCCGCATCGCCTACCGCCCCTTCGACAACCGCTGGCTCTATTGGGAGAAGGACACGAAGCTTCTCGACGAGAAGCGTGCCGACTACCGGCCGCAAGTATTCGAAGGAAATCCGTGGTTGTCAGTGGCGCAACACCTGCGGAAGGGAGCGGCAGAACCGCAAAGTGTGTTCACTGAGGACATGGGTTCGCGCCACCTCATTGAACGGGGCACGCTAATGTTCCCCGCTTGGTTGCGCGATGACGGTCTGGGGCTGGACGTGAACGGATCGCGACGAGCGAACCTCTCGCCAAAGGCGAAGCGCTATCTGGACCAAGTCGGCGCCGGTGTCGACGACCTCTTCCACCATGTCCTGGCGGTGCTCCACGATCCGGGATACCGTGCGGAAAACGCCGGGGCACTTAGGATGGAATGGCCGCGCATACCGCTTCCCGGCTGGCCCGATGGCGAGGCAGAGTGCGCCGCGGACGCCTTCGCCGAATCGGCAGAGCGAGGCCGCAGACTCGCCGCACTGCTCCACTCTGAAGTGCCCGTCGCAGGCGTTACGCAGGGCACCTTGTCTCCAGCCATGGCCGCCATTGCCGTCCCCGCCACGACGGACGGTCGAAACATGGCGAGCGAAGACTTCACGGTCACGGTCGGGTGGGGGCACTTCGGAGCCGGCAAGGCCGTGATGCCCGGCCAGGGTCGTGTCGTTGAGCGTCCTTTCTCCCCGGCGGAGGGCGAGGAAATGGGCGCTAGTCTGCCAGCTCTCGGAGAGAGCACCCTCGATGTCTATCTGAACGCACGCGCCCTCTGGCGCAACGTTCCCGCTGCTGTCTGGAACTACAAGCTCGGGGGCTATCAGGTCCTCAAGAAATGGCTCTCCTACCGCGAGAGCGGCGTCCTCGGCAGGTCCCTGCGAATCGAGGAGATCCAGCACTTCACAGCCACGGCCCGGCGCATAGCGACTATACTACGCCTGACCTCCGGTACCTGTGCCAGGTCGGTATGATGGGCGAGACCGGAGCCCGTGGCCACGTTCGCGGGAGCACAGAAAGGTTGCTTTTCGACGAAGTCGAGCGACGACCCGGAGCCATTGAGTTTCGCGAAACGACATTCGAGTGGTTGGAGCGCTCCGCCGACGAAGAGGATAAGCTGCGTCGCGGCTGGATCGAGTCATGGTTCGCGGAACTGCCGGACCACGTTCGTCCGCAGTTCAAGGCGAGGCTTACGACAAGAGAGTTGCCTGACTTCATGGCCGCGCTGTTCGAGATGCAGGTCCATAGTTTGCTGCGGCGGCTCGGCTGTTCGGTGGGAATCGAGCCTCCGATACCCGGCACGGAGAACCGGATCGATTTCCTCGCCCGGGACGGTGACCGGCAGTTCTACCTGGAGGTCGCCGTTTGTGGTCTCGGAAAGAGTGAATTGCGGAGTAACGATGCCGAGTATGACGCGGTCCGAAAGATCAGGGAGCAGTTCCCGTCCCCGCACTCGCATCTCTGGCTTGAGACGACGGGTGAACTGAAGAAGTGGCTACGTAAGGGGCATGTTGTTGAACCCTTTCGCTCGCTCCTGCGAAGACACACGCCGGAACAAGTTCGGCGGCGACATGCCGAGGGTGGACTGTCGAACGCGCCGTGCGCCCAACTGGCCGAGGGGGACTGGATCTTGAAGGGTTGTCTCGATCCGGTCTCCGATGGATCCACGGGTCATGTGTGTGGACCGGCGCGAACCGGGATGGTTGACGGATCGCAAGCTCTCCGGGAGAAACTCTCGGACAAGGCCAGAAAATGGAGGAACGTGGACCTGGGAGGCAGGCCGTGTCTCATCGCGTTGAACGATTGCTCCCGGTTACACCGGAGGGATAGAGAGATCACGCTGTTCGGACGCACCGGACGTGATGGTTCGCCGTCGCAATCTCTCCGGCGATCATTCTCGAGGGTGGACGGTGTCCTCGTCGCTTCGAACGCAGTTCTCGGAAATGAACTCGACGCGGAGGTGCGACTTTACAGGAATCCGCGTGGCAACGTTCCGGCCTGCCTGGATCACCTTGAGCGGCCGCACACGTTGGCCGTCCTACTGGGCATCGACCGGCGGCCCTCCTGACTCTCGAAGACCGTGAAGCCGGACACATGCCTGCGGATCGTCGGCGAGTCGGTACTCGACGAGCGCGGACTGGCCGACGATGCTGACGATCCGGACGAGCCGTTCGGCGCCGTCGGGGTCGGTGACCCGCAGTTCCTCACCCAGGAAGAAGTCGACGGGCTCACGTCGTCCCTCGTCGATGGCGAGGTTGGTCGCGTAGAGGTAGGTGCGGTCGAGCTTGTCACGGATCGGGTTGAGTCTGCCCCTCAACCCGGGGATCTCGCCGGTGCGTTCGGGAAAGATCACCGACCCACCAGCCGGCAGGGCGAAAAGTTCGATATCGAGCGGACCGTGGCTGGGAATCCATTCGGTCTCGACATGCGCCGCGTACCCCGCGGCGGCGGCGAAGACCGTCATCGGAAGCTCGGTCGCATAGAGGTCGGCGGTGGCTTCGCCGCTTTCGCCGGTAGTTGCCGCCCTCCAGGTCTCGTTGGGGAACAGGACGAGCAGGTCGATGCCGGGCAACGGAGCACCGGCCTCGTGCGCGCGGATCAGGGCGGTCGCCGGCGTCGGCGTGGTGGGCGCGGCGGGAATCGTGAGGAACAGATCCGCGTCATCGACGACTCGATACAGGGGCTCCTCGCCACTCAGGCCGTGGGTCTCTCTCATGATCGTCGGGACGCCGTCACCCCTTCGTTCCATGAAGAACTGCCGCCCGCCCGAACCGAGGATCTTCCCCGCCGGTATGCGGCCCAGCATCGAGGCGAGTGTCTGGTTACGGGTCGCCTGCCGGGAGGCCATGCTCTCGACCGTGAGGTTGTTCGGGAGAGCGCCGGGCGAGTTGATCTCGATCCGGTCGGCGAACATGGAGAGCCGTATCCGGCTCCCGCGAATCGAGTAGTCTCGGTGCGCCACGGCGTTGACGATCGCCTCGAACAGGGCCCTCTCGCTGTACTGCGGCAGATCGACGCGGGCGGGCTGTTTGTGCGCGCCGACTCGCATATTGCGGACGGCGAACTTGACGGCCTCGGCGATCTGGCGATGTAGCGGTCCGGTAATCGTGTGGGCATCCAGCTGACCGGACGCCTGGTCCACGCCCCGGTATTGCGTGGCGCTGATGCACGCGTTGGGCAGCCATTCCTCGGGGGCGGCGGCGCACAGCAGCACGCCGGCGACCGTGGCCCGGAGGATCTCGCCCTCGTCCCGCGCCAGAAGGCCCATCTTCTCGAGGGCAAGTTTGGGATCGGCGGCGCCCTCCGAACTCAGCAGCCGCCCCCACAATGTCTCGTCCAGCGTGCGGAAGCCGGTTCCCGGAACGGGCTGCTCGTCGAACCACAGGAAGCGCGCCTGAGACCGCCTCTGGGCGAGACGCAGACTCTCGTCGCTCGTCATCCTCCGCTTGGAACTGCCCAGACGGCGAAATGCGCCCCCCGGACTCTCGTGCAGAGCATAACCGGGAGGGACCTCCACGATGAGAAGCGGCTTGCCGTCGATCTCTCCCCGGGAGGTGTCGATCTCGATGGGCGGCCTGATCGAGTCCGTGCAGAGGTTGACCACGAGTTGCTCCAGCGCGTCCATCTGGTCGCGGGTCATCCCCTGCACCTTGCCGGAGTCGGTGACGCCGCACAGCATGGCCCCGCCCTTGGCGTTCGCGAAGGCCGCCAGCTCGTCCGCGATGCTCTGCTCGTCCGGCCGGGCCGGGCGGTCACCCCTGAACTCGAACTCCTCGAACTCCCAGTGGCTGTCTTGGCCTAGGCGGAGCCGTCGCCGGATCTCGTTTTCGTCGAATATCATGGGTCTGCTCCGAGCCGGTCCCGCGCGCCATGCACGGGTACGAGCTTTCGGCGAAGGGTAACGGCCCGAGCGCGCCGAGTGGTAGCATCCCCCAGGCACGCGGTGGCCCGTTGATTGGACCTTTGACGCGGCGCGACCGGGCCCTTGGCGGGTGGACGATGACCGTGACATCAGCCATGTTTCGAGAGACATAGAGGATGGACGCGCGCCGCCTGCCCGGGGGGCGGCGTCCGCGGCAAACCAGGGAGGCCACATGAAGCGAAGGGCGTTTCTCCGAGCCGGAATCACGGGTGCCGGTGTCGCCGGCATCGCCGCCACACCCCTCGCGGGGGCGACGGCGGCCCGCAGCCTCGAGCCCATCTTCAACCCTCGGCGCCCGCGCCGGGACTACAACGGGCCGGTGCGGCTGAGTTCGAACGAGAACGCGCTCGGGATCGCACCGTCGGCGCGGCAGGCGATCATCGACGGACTCGACGAGGCGAACCGGTATCCCGGCGCGACCGGGCAGCTCGTGCGCGCGGCGCTCGTGGACCGGCTCGGCGTCAAGCCCGGCCAGTTGTTCTTCGGGTCCGGCTCGACGGAGATCCTCCGCATCGCCGTGGGGGCATGGGCGGCGCCCGGCGGGCGGCTCATATACGCACGGCCGACCTTCGAGGATGTCCCCGACTACGCTCAGCCGTTCCCCTACGATCATGTGAAGGTGCCCCTGACGAGCGGATACGCGCACGACCTGGACCGGATGCGCGAGGAAGTCAACAAGTCGTCCGCGCCCAGCGTCATCTACTTCTGTAACCCGAACAACCCGACGGGCACGCTCACGCCCTCAGGGGACATTGCGGCCTGGCTCCGCGACGAGAGCGAGCAGCACCTCTTCCTCGTCGACGAGGCGTACTTCGAGCTGGCCGAAGATCCTTCCTACGAGACGTTCATCCCGCTCATCGAGCGTCACCCGAACCTGATGGTCGTCCGCACCTTCTCGAAGGTGTACGCGATGGCCGGGATCCGGCTGGGGTACGGCGTCGCTCACGAGGCCACCGTGCAGCGCGTGCTGCCGTTCGCGACGCAGAATTCGCCGAACCACGTCGCTGGCGTGGCGGCCGTCGCGTCGCTGGCCGACGACAGCTTCTTCAGGAAGAGCGTCGATACGAACAACGAGGCCAAGGCGATCATCTCCGACGCCCTCGGCCAGCTGGACATCGAGGTCCTGCCGAGCCAGACGAACTTCATCATGCACCGCATCAAGGGCGAGCTGGCGACCTATAACGAGCGCATGTACGAGGCCGGGTTCAACGTGGGCCGCCCCTTCCCGCCCATGACCGACTGGAGTCGGCTCTCGATGGGGATGCCCTCGGACATGGAAAGGCTCGCCGAGGTAATGATGGACTTCCGCAGGAAGGACTGGATCTGAGGCGAGCGGGCCCCCGTCAGCGTGCGGAGGAGCGGCCGAGCGTCCTTTCAAGGTAGCCCCGGATGTGGCTCGCGGTCTCGGCGGAGATCCAGATCGAGCGCAGTTCGTCGTCGAGTTCGGCCGCGCGGCCCGGGGCCCGCGAGAGCTGTCTCTTCGTCAGGTCGTAGGTGGCCGCCGGGATCGAAGCCAGCTCCGCAGCAACCGTCCGCGCCCGCTCGATGAGGTGCTCGGGCGGTACGATCTCGTCCACGAAGCCCCGTTCGGCGGCGGCCTCCGGGTCGTAGGAGCGGCCGAGCAGCAGGACCTCGCGCTGATATCGCCGCGGGACCGCGCCGCGGAGGATGTCGAGCGCGACCGAGGGGAAGGGGACCCCGACCCGGAGTTCGGGCAATCCGATGCGGCCGTTCCCCCGGGACATGACGCGGTAGTCGCACGCGCACGCGATGACGGCGCCGCCGGCGATCGCGTGCCCGTTCACCGCCGCCACGACCGGCTTCGGAAAGGCGCGTAGCTTCGAGAACAGCACCCCGAGACTCGCGAGCAGCGACTCGACGTACGCCGCGCCGTCGTCGACCACCCGGAACAGTTCGACCCCCGCCGAGAAGGCCGACCCCGTTCCCGTGAGCACGACCGCCTCGACCGAGCCGTCCTCCCGCACCCGATCGAATTCCGCGTTGAGCGCGTCGGAGAACTCCGCCGTGAGGACGTTCGCCGGCTCGTTCTCCATCCGGATGAGCGCCACGCCGCCGTCATCACTCCGCTGGATCATCCCGCCTCCCGGTGGTAGGCCATCCTCGGAGGCGCGTCGGCACCCGCGATCCGCTCCGAACGGCCTACTAGGAAATTAGTTGCCAACCTGTCCCGCTCCGCCTAGGCTAACCCGGAAGAGGGCCGGCGTCACGGCAGCGCGGAGGCGGAAGCGTCGCCATCCCGTTGGATCTTTCTTTCTTCGCCCCCCGTACAACGGTTCGTGTCGGTCATGGTGTCGAAGCGGTGATCCGGGGAGATGCCGTGGTCCGGTGATTTGATAGCCCGTTGAGAGTCTTGCGATAGATACAACGCGCCGCGGCCGGACGGGATGAGAGGTCGGCACCCGTCCCGCCGCCGCTGTAATTTTTTGGGGCGTCGCCGAGGCAGGATCGGAGGGCCGGCGGCAGGGAAGAAACATTCGGTGCGAGGCTTATGAAGGCACGTCACTGGGTCACGTTGATCGTCCTGCTCATCGCCGGCGCCGCCGTGGTCGGCATCTTCATGCGGCTGAACGAGAGCGAGGAGGATGGGCCGCTCACGTTCGGGGACCCCGCGGCCGATTCGGTCGCCGAGGAGGTGCGGGGGACGGCGTCGGCGGCCGCCTTCGCGACGGATATCTGGCTCCCGGTCGAAGGGGCCGTGATCCAGCGGGACACCTTCGTGCTCTGGGTCACGGCGAGCGGGCGGGCGGCTTCGCTCCGCTCGGCGCCGCTCCATTCCGAGGTCCAGGGTTCGGTGACCGCGGTTCCGGTCCAGGAAGGGGAACAGGTGCGGTCCGGGCAACTCGTGGCCCGGATCGACCCCACCCTCTACGAAATCCGGGAGCAGCGAGCGCAGGCCGGGGTCGACCAGGCGCGCGCGGACTTCGAGGATCGGGTGCTGTTCGACGATCAAATGCCCGACTCCGCCCGCGCCGTGAGGGCCGAGCAGGCACGCATCCGAGTCGGGCTCCCCGACCGGGAAGCGGCGCTGGCCGAGGCGCGCTACGAGCTGGAGAAAACCCGGATCGTCGCCCCCTTCGCCGGCCGCGTGGCCAACCTCGGCGTGGCGCAGGGCAGCCGGGTCGGCGCGGGCGACTCGATCGCGACCATCGTAGACCTGTCGCAGATCGACATCGACGCCGGAGTGCTGCACTCCGAACTCCCGCTCATCGAAGTCGGGCGGGAGGCGACCGCGACCTTCCCCGCGCTGAGGGGAGAGGTGTTCGCCGGAACGGTCGTGAGCGTGAACCCGCTCATCGACCCGGAGACGCAGACGGCGCGGGTCACGGTGCGGCTCTCGAACCCCGGAGCCCGAATCGTCCCCGGGATGCCCGGGAACGTGCGGATCGCGGGCCGTCAACTCCCCGACCGCACCTTCGTATCGAAGGACGCCGTCGTCGAACGGAATCGTCGTCAAGTGGTGTTCGTGTTCGAACCGAGCGGGCCCGGGGCGGAGACCGGGCGCGCGCAGTGGGAGTACGTGACGCTCGGGCTGGAGAACGACACGGAAGTCGAGATCATCCCCAACCCGGACGGCGAGGACACGTTCGTGCCCGAGGGCGGAGAAATCGTGCTCGTGGACGGACACGCCACCCTGACGCACGACGCCCAGGTACGGATCGAGAACCATGGCGACTTGATGGCCGAGCCGGCCCCGGCTTCGGACGGTTCCCGATGAGACCGGCGGCGCGAGAGCGCGGGCGCCGATTCTTCGCAACGGTCGCGCTGGGGGCGGGAGGCCTCGCCGCCGCGGTGCCTGCCGCGGCCCAGGTTCCGGTGCTCCCGGACACGCTCGACATCGGGCGGGCTGTACGGATCGCGATCGGTCAGAGCCCACAACTCCGCATCGCGCAGGCGCAGGCGGACCAGCGGGGCGCCGACCGGCTGGCCGCGTGGGGGGCGTTCCTTCCCACGGGGGGGGGCAGCCTGGGCCTGAACCGCTCCAATTCGAGGGTGTCCACCTACGAAGCCGAAGAAGGACCGGCGGAGCGACTCCCGGAGAGCCTCTCGTTCACCTCACAGTACGCGAGCCAGAGCTTCGGTCTGAATCTGACGCTGCTGGAGGGCGGTCGGCGGTTCGCGGAACTGCGGCGCACCGCGGCCGGCGTCCGGGCGGCGCAGCGACGCCTGGACGACCAGCAGCGCCAGGTCGTCGCGACCATCCGGCGCGAGTTCCTCGACGCCCTGCGGCGCCAGGAGCTTCTTGAACTCACGCGCACCCAGATCGCCGATCGTGAACTCGAACTCGACATCGCCCTCCGGAGGTATGAGATCGCGGCCGTGGAACGAACCGATGTCCTGGCCACCGAGTCGCAACTGCTGGATGCCCGGATCAGGCTGCTCTCGGAGCAGAACCAGCTGCGGATCGGCCTTCAGCAGCTGGTGGTCTCGATGGGGCTCCCGCCCGAGGTGGGCGAAGGCCTCGTACTTGCGGGCGATGAGGGCATGCCCGCGGGCATACCGGATATCGAACAGATCGTCCGCACGGCCGTCACCTCCGACCCCCAACTCGCGGCCCTGGAAGCGGACCGCTCCGCGGCATCGGCAGCGCTGTGGGCCGCCCGCACGAGCTATCTTCCGACGATCAGCGCGTCCATGAGTTGGGGACGCGGTGAGAGATTCGGTCCCGACGCTTCGTTCTGGCAGTTCCGCCCCGGCGATACGAGTCACAGCTTCGGCCTCTCGTTGTCCTGGAATGTCTTTGACGGCTTCCGCCGCGAACAACAGAACGCCCAGGCATCCGCGGCGCGGCGGCAGGCCGAGGAGGATCTGCGCCGTGTGCGCCTGGAGATCGAGCGCGACGTGCGGCGCTTCGGCGTCGAGATCGAGCAGTTGACGCAGACGCTGGAGTTGCTCGGGCAGCAGTACGCCATCTCGCGAGAGCGGCTGGAGATGGAGCAGGAGCGATACCGGCTCGGGACCGGGAGCTTCCTGGAACTTCAGAGTGCGATCAGCTCGGCGCAGGGTGCCGAGACCCAACTGATCCAGCGCCAGTACGATTACCTGACCGCGTGGTCGAACCTGGCCGAGTACATCGAGGGCAGGCCCTGACCTTGGCGCTCCCCGACCTGTCGCTGCGACGGCCCGTGGCCACGGCGATGCTCTATGTGGGCATCGCCGTCGTCGGCGTCGTGTCGTTCCTCCGTCTGCCGATCGATCTCCTCCCCGATGTCGCCTTCCCGACGCTGTCCGTGTGGACGACGTACTCGGACGCGGGGCCCGCCGAGGTCGAACGCTGGGTCACGGAACCCATCGAACAGTCGCTGTATTCGGTCCCGGGGGCGCGGGGCATCTCCTCGCGTTCGCGGGAAGGGCAGTCGCTCGTCCAGCTCGAGTTCGCCTGGGGCACGGACATGGAGTTCGCGACCCTCCACACCCGGGAGAACCTCGACAACCTGTCGGAGCGCCTCCCCGATGGGGCGGACCGCCCCACGATCCTGAGATCGGACCCGACCAGCGATCCGATCATGACGCTCGCGGTGAGCGGGGCCGATCTGCGCAACCTGCGCGACCTCTCGGAGGTCGTCTTCAAGCGCCGGCTCGAGCAGCTCGACGGGGTGTCGCTGGCGGGGCTCACGGGCGGGCCCGAGCGCGAGCTGCGGGTCATCGTGGATCCCGAGTACCTCGACGTGCACGAGGTCTCGCTCGGCCAGATATCGGCCGCGCTCGACCAGGCGAACTACAACGCCCCCGGAGGCACGATCCGACGCGGGCGCTTCGAGTACAGCCTGCGCACGCTGGGTCAGTTCCGGGAGGTGGACGAACTCCTCGAAGTGGTGATCCAGCGGCCGCAGCGCCCGACCGGACGTCCGGTGGTCCTCGCGGACGTCGCGACGGTGGTCGATACGATCGCCGATCTGGAGACGATCGCCCGCTTCAACGGGGAGTCGGCGATCGGACTCCAGGTGTTCAAGGAGGCGGGGACGAACACGGTCCGCGTGGCCGACGCGGTGCGCGAGACGCTGGACCAGCTGCGCGAGGAGTTCCCCGAGATCGAGATCGAGGTCGCCTCCAGCCAGGCGGCCTTCATTCGGGACGCGATCTCGAACGTCGTCACCGCCCTCCTGTTCGGCGGCGCTCTCGCCTTCCTCGTGCTCTTCCTATTCCTGCGCGACCCCAGATACCCGCTCGCCATCGGCCTCGCGATCCCGATCTCGGTGATGGCGGCGTTCGCCCTCTGCTACGCGTTCGACGTGAGCCTCAACATCATGTCGCTCGGCGGCCTCGCGCTGGGCGTCGGGCTTCTGGTCGACAACTCGATCGTCGTGCTGGAGAACATCTTCCGGCACCGTGAGGAGTCCGGGGAGGGAGCGCGGAAATCCGCCGCGCGCGGGGCCCGGGAGGTCGCGGCGGCGATCACGGCGTCGACGCTGACCACGATCGCCGTGTTCGGGCCGGTGCTCTACGTGGAAGGGGTGGCGGGCGCCCTGTTCGGCGATCTCTCACTCGCGGTGACCTTCTCGCTCCTCGCCTCGCTGCTCGTCGCCCTGACGCTGCTGCCCGTGCTGGCCGCCCAGGTGGCGCGGCGGCGAGCCGGAGCGAGCGAGGCGCGCTACTGGGGCGACCTGTCGGTCCCGGAGCGGCGGCCCGAAGAGCCGGAGAGCGCGCGGGCGGGCTTCGTGCGCCGGTGCGCCCGCGCGGTCCGAAACGTCACGGCCGCGAGCGGGCGCGGAGTGGGGCGCGGGCTCGCGTACGTCGTGCGTTCGGTGCGGCTGACCATCGTCGACCTCGCGACGGCTGCCGGGAGGGTGTTGGCGTGGCTGTTCGGCCCCTTCCTGCGCGCTTTCGAGCGGGGTTTTCTCCGGTTCGCCGCGCGCTACGAGCGGACCCTCGAGTGGGCCCTCGGGCACCGGCTGGCGATCCTCGCCATCGCCGCGGCCGCCCTCGCCGGCGCGTACCTGATCGCCGGCGCATTACCGCGCGAACTCATGCCGCGCGTGGACGAGCGGCAGTTCTGGGTCGAGATCGACCTTCCCCAGGGGACTCCGATCCGCACGACGGACGAGGCCGCCGGGGACATCGAGCGCCTCCTCCTCGACATGGATGTCGTGTCGGGCGTCTTCACCCGGGTAGGCCGGAGCCGTGGAAGCGAGCTTGCGGCCCGGGACCTGACGGGACTCAACAACGCGGCCCTCGATGTCCAGTTGGCAGGATCCGAGCGGCCCACGCCGGACGTGATCGCCGAGTTGCGGCGGCGGCTGGCGGAGAGCGGCTTCGATCCCGCCTTCGTGTCGATCGAGACGGGTCGAGCGACCTCGCTCGGCCGGGCGCTGGCGATCGGCGAGGCGGATCTCGCGGTCAAGGTGCAGGGCGGGGAGCTGGAGGATCTCGTCCCCGTGGCCGAGGCGATCGAAACGAGGCTCGAGGGGGTGGGGGTGCTCGCGGATGTCCGCCTGGATTTCCTGCGGACCCAGCCGGAACTGGTGATCGAGGTCAACCGCGAGGTCGCGGCGAGGCACCAGATCACGGTGACGTCCGTGGCGCAGGCGATCGAGGACTACCTGCGGGGCTCGGAAACGACCAACGCCTACTCCGTGTTCGCCGACAAGATCGACATTCGGGTCACGATCCCGGAGGCCGCGCGACGGGAACTCGCGAACGTCCTCGCGCTGCGGCTGGAGGGCGTCCCGATCGGTGAGTTGGTCACGGTCCGGCAGGGGTTCGGGCCCGTCGAGATCCGCCGGGAGGACCAGAACCGCACGATCCAGGTGCTGGCCGACGTCGCTGTAGGCGGGCTGCGCGCGGCCGTTCAGGAGGTCGAGGCCGAGATCGCCGACATCCCGCGACCCGCGCTCACCTCGGTGCGGGTGGGCGGGGAGAACGAGGAGATGCAGAACAGCTTCCGGTCGCTCACCTTCGCGTTCGGGCTCGCCCTCGCCCTCGTGTTCCTCATCATGGCCGCGCAGTTCGAGTCGCTCGTCCAGCCGCTCGTCGTCCTCACGGCGGTGCCTCTGGCCGGCATCGGGGCCGTGGCGGCATTGTGGCTCGCGGGCGATGGGCTCAACGCCATGAGCGGGATCGGATTCGTGATCCTCATCGGCATCGTGGTGAACGACGCGATCATCAAGGTCGATTTCATCAACCAGCGGCGACGGGCGGGCCTGCCCAAGCGGGAGGCCATCCTTGAAGCGGGCCGGCTCCGGCTGCGCCCGATCGTGATGACGACGATCACGACGGTCGTGGGCCTTCTGCCGCTCGCCGCCGGTCTAGGGGCCGGGGCCGACCTCCGCGCCCCGCTGGCCGTGGCGGTCATCGGCGGCCTCATCTCCGCAACCTTCCTCACGCTGATCGTGGTCCCCGTCGTCTACTCGCTCATGGTCGAGCCTTCGGTGTCCGTCCAGCCGGAGCCGCAGCCCGGGCCCGGGCCCGGCGGCCGGGCTCCGGTCGCGACCGAACCGAGATCGGGATACCCGTTGGGCGGGCGTCCCGGACCCGCCGCGCCGGGCATGGCCCGGGGGAGTATCGAGCCATGATCGACCTCGCGATCCGGCGGCCCGTGGCCACGGCCGCGATCTACGTCGCGCTGTTCGCGCTCGGCGTGTGGAGCTTCAGCCTCATCCCGGTGGAGGACATGCCGGATGTCGAGTTCCCCCGCCTCACGGTCACCGCCACGTGGGCCGGGGCCTCGCCCGAAGCCCTCGAGGCGTTCGTCACCGCGCCGCTCGAGACCGTCATCCAGCAGGTCGGGGGGGTGGAACGCGTCGTATCGGAGTCCTCCGCCGATCGGCGCGGGACCGGCTCCAGTGCGCGTATCGACGTCGAGTTCGAGCGCGAGACGCGCATGGAGTTCGCCCGGCTCGCCCTCAGCGAGCGGATCAACTCGATCCGGGACGAACTCCCGGAAGGCGTGTTCCCGGACATCTCGCCGTACGTGCCGCAGGAGTTCGCCGAGGAGTCGGAGGAACTCCTCAGCTTCTCGCTCACGGGGCCGTATACCTTCTCGCGGCTCGGGGAGATCGCAGACGAGGAGATCGCGGCCGCGCTCCGGGGGCTGCCCGGCGTGTCGGCGGTACAGGTGCGCGGTGCCGAGCGCCGGGAGATCGCGATCGAACTCGACCGGGGCCGGCTCGAGGCGCTCGGCCTGCGGCCCGAGCTGGTCCGCCTACGGATTCAGGAGCTGTCGACGCCGAGAGCGCCCGGTTCGGTGGAACTGGATGGGCGTCAGCTTGCCATCTCGGTGCGCACGCGGGCGATCGAGGTGTCCGACATCGAGGACATGATCGTCCTCACGCGCCCCGACGGCCCGGTTCGCGTCGGCGATCTGGGCCAGGTCCGCGACCAGACGGAAGACCCGTATTCCTTCTGGCGCATCAACGGCCAGCCAACGATTACGCTGGGGGTCTATCGGCAGTCGGGGACGAACGTGATTCGCGTGGCCGACCGCGTGAAGGCCGAGATGGCCGAACTCGCGGAGACTCTGCCCACCGGCGCGCAGATCGAACTCCGGCGAGACCAGAGCGACACCATTCGCGAGCAGATCACGGACCTCCGGCTCCGCGCCATCGCGGCCGCACTCGTGATCTTCCTCGTGCTCATGCTCTTCCTGCGCTCGCTGGGGGCCGTGCTCGTCGTGTTCGCGACGATCGGGTTCAGCGTGCTCATCGCGGTGAATTTCCTCTATCTGGGCGGATTCTCGCTCAACCTGCTCACGCTGGCGGGACTCGCCTGGGGCTTCGGCCTCGTGGTCGACAACGGCATCGTCGTGCTCGAAAACGTCGAACGGCACCGGCGCGGCGGGGCGTCCCCGGCGAAGGCCGCGAGCCGGGGGGCGCGTCAGGTCGTCCTCCCCGTCATCGCGGCGACGATGACGACCGCGATCGTGCTCGTCCCGTTCCTTTTCCTCCAGGGGGAACTGCGCGTCTACTACCTGCCGCTCTCCTACGCGGTCGGCTTCTCGATCATCGCCAGCCTGTTCGTCGCGTTCACCTTCGTCCCGGCGCTCGCGGCGAGGGTGACCGGAATGGGGGGCGCCCGACGCACCCCGGCGGCCTCCCCGACGGTCGCTCCGGGCTTCGCGGGTGCCGAGCCCTTCTACATCCGGGGATATCGGGCCCTGCTCGGCTTCGGGCTCCGCCACCCCGCCCTCGTGGCGCTGGTGTGCCTCGGGAGCCTCGGCGGGAGCTGGTATCTGTTCGACACGCACGTGAGCAAGGGCACGAGGTGGAGCGGCTTCGGCGGGCAGGACACCTACATCCGGATCATCATCGAGTTCCCGCGCGGCGCCGGACTGGACCGCACGGACGAACTCGCGCGCTCCTTCGAGGCGAAGCTGGCCACCCTGGACGAAGTCGAGCGCTACGACGTGCGGGTTCAGGCGAACTATGCTCTGGTCAATGCGTGGTTCCCGGACGAACTGGAGCTGACCTCCGTGCCGGTGGCCATCAAGGACCAGATGGTGGCCTACAGTTACGGCTTCTCGGGCGTGGACGTGCGCGTATACGGGTTCGGCCCCAGCTTCTATGGCGGCGGGTCCAGCCCGCCCAACTACAGCATCCAGGTCCTCGGCTACAGTTACCTGACGGTCCAGGAGATCGCGGAGGAACTGGCCTCGCGACTCACCCGCTTCTCCCGGATCCGCGATGTGGACCCGAACGCGAGCGGCAGCTGGTTCACTCGTGACAAGGAGTTCGAGTATTTCGTCGAGCCGAACCGGGATGAACTGGCGGCGTACAACATCTCGGTGTCGGAGTTGCTCGACTATGTGGCGGCCAATATTCAGGGCCAGCCGCAGAGGAGTCGAATACGCGTGGGCGGCGAGGAGGTGCAGTTCGCCGTCAAGCTGGATGGCTATCGGGAGTTCGACTTCTTCGACCTCAGCGACCTGCGCGTGCCGGTCGAAGGCGACGAGGAGGTGAGGCTCGCGGGCGTCGCGAACGTCGGGCGCAGGGACGTGATGGCGAGCATCCTGCGCGAGGATCAACAGTACGAGCGCACCGTCGCGTGGGAGTTCCGGGGCCCGCCCAAGCTCGGGGACCTGGTCCGGGACGAGGTCATCAACGCGATGGAACTCCCGCCCGGGTACCGGATCGAGAAGTCCCGCTACGGCGGCTGGACGACGGAGGAGACGACGCAGATGTGGCTCGTGCTCGCGTTCTCGATCCTGCTCATCTACATGGTGACGGCGGGGCTGTTCGAATCGCTCGCGGCCCCCTTCGTGGTGCTCTTCTCGCTCCCGTTCGCCCTCATCGGGGTGTTCCTGATCTTCTTCTATACCGACGCGACGTTCACGGACACCGCGTTCATCGGCACGATCATGATGGGCGGGATCGTCGTGAACAACGCCATCCTCGTGGTCTATCACATCGGGGCTCTCAGGGAACGTCTGCCCACGATGGAGGCGATCGTCCAGGGGACGCTGGAGCGGGTCCGCCCCATCCTCATGACGACGCTGACGACGGTGTTCGGGCTCCTCCCCCTCGTCCTCTTCGCGTCCTCCCAGGACCAGAACATCTGGAACGCCCTCGCGCTCGCCACCATCGGAGGGCTGATCTCGAGTACGTTGTTCGTGCTCGTGGCCATTCCGGTCGCGTATCGTTACATCGTGGCACGCCGGATCTGACGGTGGTCGGGCCCTTACCCGACCGGACGTGCGCGACTACGAAACACGCGAACAAAATCTGATGGGGGTCGAGATGACACGGTCGTGTCGATCGAGGGCGGCCTGGCCGCTCCTCGGGTGTCTTGTGGCTCTGGGTGCTTGCACTGGAGATGCGGAAGTGAGTGAATCGCTGGGGGACCCGGCTTCGGCCGAGCTGAACATGACGGCGCCGGAGACGTTCCGGGCCCGTTTCGAGACCTCGAAGGGGACGTTCGTCGTCGAGGTGCACCGCTCGTGGTCCCCGAACGGGGTGGACCGCTTCCATAACCTCGTCCGGAACGGCTTCTTCCACGACGTGCGCTTCTTCCGCGTCATCGAGGGCTTCATGGCGCAGTTCGGGATCAACGGAGACCCGGAGATCCAGGGTGCCTGGCGCTCGGCGAACATCCTCGACGATCCCGTCGTGATGGGGAACACGCGCGGGCGGGTGAGCTTCGCCATGGCCGGTCCGGACACGCGCAGCACGCAACTCTTCATCAACTTCGGCGATAACTCACGGCTCGACCAAATGGGCTTCTCCGCCATCGGCGAGGTCGTCGAGGGGATGGAGGTCGTCGACGCGCTCCATGCCGGCTACGGTGAGGGGGCGCCGAACGGGAGCGGGCCGAGCCAGGGAAGGATCCAGGAGGAGGGCAACGCCTACCTGGAGGAGGACTTCCCGAACCTCGACCACATCGAGCGGGCGGTGATCGCCAGTGAGAACTAGCGGGCCGCGCCGAGCGAACGCGCCGGAGACGACGCAGGACCGCTGAACGGCTGAGCGGCGAGCGGACCCATGCGCATCGTCATCGTCGGGGCAGGCCATGTCGGATTCCACTTGGCTGAGAAGCTGTCGAAGCAGGGGCAGGACGTGACCGTCGTCGATGCCGATCCCGAGCGGGGGGAGTACCTCCGCGATCGTCTTCGTAGGGCTGTTCGCGGCCGGGGCGTTCGTGCTGGCGCTGCTCGGGCACGATCTGGTGACGGCGATCGGGGCGCCGTCGCAGGCGGCCCTCGTCTTCCTCATGCTGGCGGGGCGGCTCGAGCTGTTCACCGTCCTGCTGCTCTTCCACCCCGACTTGTGGCGGCCCCACGGGACGAGGGGCATCTTGCGGCGCGCATGACCCGGAAGGAGAGGCCGGTCCGTGGAATCGCTGATCCCGTCGTCTGAACAGCCGCCATTGCCGCACGACCGCTTCATCGTCGAGGCCGAGCCCGACGAGGAGGCCGTGCCGCTCGATGTCCTCTTCGTGGGCGGGGGGCCGGCGGGTCTGGCGGGGGCGATCCGGCTCGCCCAGCTGGCGGCGCGCGACCGGGCCGAGAGCGGGCCCCTGGTCGATCTCGAGATCGGGGTGCTCGAGAAGTCGGGCGAACTCGGGGAACACTGCCTCTCCGGGGCGGTCGTGAACCCGGAAGGCTTCCGAACGCTGTTTCCGGACTTCGAGGAATCGGAATTCCCCTTTCGAGGGCCCGTACCCGGCGATCGGGTCCTGCTCCTGACCGAACGCGGAAAGGTCCGGCTGCCCACGCCGCCCACGATGCGGAACCACGGCCATCACGTGGCTTCGATCTGCGAGATCGTCCGCTGGCTGGGAGCGCGGGCGGAGGCGTTGGGGGTCAACGTGTTCACAGGTTTCCCGGCGGACGCGATGCTCATGCGCGGGGGGCGGGTGGTGGGGGTTCGGACGACCCCCGCGGGCCTCGACCGGGAAGGGCATCCGGGCGGCGGGTTCATGCCGGCCACGGACCTGTCGGCCCGCGTCACGGTCCTCGCGGAGGGGACCCGCGGGCCGCTGAGCCAGGCGTGGCTGGAGCGGGAGGGGATCGGGTCCGCCAACCCGCAGATCTTCGCCCTCGGGGTCAAGGAACTGTGGGAGGTGCCGCGGCGGCCCGGTGCCGTGACGCACACCCTCGGCTGGCCGCTCCCGCGCGACGCCTTCGGGGGCAGCTTCATCTATCCCATGGGCGAGAATCTCGTCTCCCTCGGGCTCGTCGTGGGGTTGGATGCGCCCTACGTCGACCTCGACGTGCACGCCCTGCTGCAGCGCTTCAAGCGGCATCCCCTGTTGCGGAAGATCCTCGCGGGCGGCGAGCTGGTGGAGTGGGGAGCGAAGACGATCCCGGAGGGTGGGTATCACGCGATCCCGGACCGGCTGAGCGGCGATGGGCTGCTCATCGCGGGAGATGCCGCGGGTCTGGTCGATGTCGCCTCGCTCAAGGGCATCCAATACGCCATGCGCTCGGGTATCCTCGCGGCGGAGGCGATCGGCCGCGCGCTGGCCGCCGACGATGTGTCGGGCGCCCGGCTGTCCTCCTACGACGCGGCCCTGAGAGAGAGCCTCGTGACGGACGCCGTCTACCGGAACCGGAACCAGCGGCTCGCCTTCAAGTCGGGGTTCTTCGCGGGGGGGGTCCGGGCGGGACTCATGCAGGCGACGGGGGGGACGTTCCCGGGGCGGCGCATCGGGAGCCGCTCCGACGCGGATGAGTCGCGCGCGAAACGGCTGGGGCTCGCGGGAGCGTACGATGGGGCGCACTCGGTGGCGAAGGTCGACGCGGTCTTCCGCTCCGGCAATGCAACGCGCGACGATATCCCCTCACATCTCGTGGTCGGCACTCACGTGTCCCCCGAGATGGCGGATTTCTATGAGAGCCTGTGTCCGGCGGGGGTCTACGAACGGGACGGCGACCGCCTGGTCGTGAACGCTCCGAACTGTATCGACTGCAAGGCGACGGACGTCCTCGGGCCACGCTGGACGCCGCGCGAAGGCGGGAGCGGGCCCGCGTACAAGCGGATGTGAGTGCTTGAGTGCGCGGGTCGGGCCGGGAACGCGCGTCAGCCGCCGGAGGCCGAGTGCACCGCGGGGCTCGCGCGCCGGTCCAGCAGGGAGAAGGCGTCCGCCACCTGGTCGTACCCGGTCCGCATGAGGAACGCGGAGTTCTTGCCGAAGCTCTTGGCGCCGAGGATGAAGAAGCCGGGTTCGGGGCTGCGCAGCGCTTCGGGTCCGAGCGCGTCCGCGGCGAGCAGACAGTCGGCCGGCCCGTCGCCCCGCGCCGCAAGGAGGGCCGCCGAGACGCCCATCGGACCGAGGGAGGCGTAGCAGGTGTGGACCTGGAGTTGCCGGTACAATCGGTCGTCGGGTTCATAGCCGACGCTGGCCACGATGCGGTCGAAGTGGTCGTGGCGCACGGTCCCGGCGACCTCCAGTTCGACGTCGAATCCCTGCCCGGCGCTTCGCGCTACGACGAGGAGCCTGGCCGCGGGGAGCCACGCGCAGCCGGGGGGCGGCCCCGCGGCGACGGCGTTGGCCCGGCGCGTGAGTTCCGCGCGCTCCGGGAGCGGGTCCTCGTCGATCGGCCGCAACGGGACATCCGAGACGCGACGGGAGGCCCAGGTGAACCGCGTGCCCGGGATCGCGCGGGCGAGGGTCGCCAGCGCGACCGCCGTCGTGGCCGCGGAATGGCCGGCTCCGAGGAGCAGCGTCCGCCGCCCCGCGTAGCGATCGCGCTGCGCCCCGAGCGGGTCCGGCAGGTGGTACTCGATCGCCCGTCGCGCGGCGCGCTCACCCCGTGCCGGCGCGCCGCCGGGGCCGGCCCAGCTGGGCTGGCCCCAGGTTCCGGAGCAATCGAAGACGGCCCGCGCGAACACATCGGTGTCGGCGCCGTTCTCGTCCACGAGCAGCCGGAAGGGCCGATCGGCCCGGGCGACGGATCCGAGCGCCTCGCCCTTCAGCCGCTCGGCCCGCGCGACATCCAGGACGCGCGCCCCCTCCCGGATCTCGATGCTCGATCGCACGGCCGCGGCCAGCGGCAGCAGATACCGCGTCCGGAACTCCTCGGCCGTGAGGATCGCCTCCGGCGCCGGCAGCCGAACGCCCCGGCCGCGGAGCAGCCCCAGCCCCGCGGGGCCCGCGTTGAGTTCGAACGGCGAGAAGAGGCGCACCCACCGCCAGGTGTGGACGTGTTGCGCGACGGCCCCGGCCTCGAGCACCACCGCGGAGACGCCGGCCCGCGCGGCCCCGGCCGCGGCCTCGAGGCCCGTCGGCCCCGCGCCGATGATGGCGAGATCCGCTACGCGCACGGGGTCCGGCTCCGATTGCCAGTGGTCCGGAACGTTATCGACCGCTTGGCCTTCCGGTCTTCCATATGGAAACCTACTCTCCTTCGATGAGCGATCGCGAGGACCCGACCCGAAGGGGTGCGCCGGCAGGGGGATACACCCCGGGCCCGATCACCCGGTGGTCGACGCCGGTCACCCGGTGGATCATCACGAATGTCGTCGCGCCCCCCTGCGTGTTCCTTCTCTTCAGCCTGCTCAACCGGACCCGGGTCTACGGTCGCCGACGCCTTCTCCACGCCCGGAATACCCTGATCCTCGCGAACCATCAGTCGATGATGGACTCCTTTCCGATCGCCTACTTCCTCTTCTACCCGGAGAAGGCCTTCAGGCCCCATCTCGCGCCGTGGAACGCCGCCGCGACGGAGAATTTCTTCAAGAGCCCGCTCCTGGCGTGGATATTTCACCAGTTCAAGTGCATCCCCGTGCGGCAGGGCCGGCGCGATCCCAAGGCGCTGCTTCGGTCCGCGCGGGTGCTACGCGAAGGTACGATGATGCTCTTTCCCGAAGGCACCCGGTCGCGCGATGGCAGGGTCGGTCGGGGGCGGCCGGGCGCCGGGATGGTCATCCTTCAGACGGGACCCGCCGTGATTCCCGTCACGATCGACGGCATGGATCGTATCCTGCCCATCGGCACGCGCCTCCCCCGGATCGGGCAGCGGCTGTCCATCTATATCGGGCGGCCGATCGCATACCGGGACCTCGCCGCGCAGGGCCACTCGCGCGAGATCGCGCAGAGGATCGTGGACCGTGTGATGGATCGCATCAGCTTCCAGCGCCGCGTACTCTCGCGGCTGCACCGAACCGGGTAGCACGCGATCGGGGACAGCGTGCGGCCGGATCTGGACATCGCCGCTCGAATCCGGCATAGTTACGAGATGAACATTACACTCTACTACGTTCTCGTGACTCTTATGCTGGGATCGCTCGTGGGTCTCCTCATGGGCGGCGGTTTCGCGTTCGGATGCCGGCTCCGGGAACTGGACCGGCCGGATGGAGACGAACCGCCGGGCTGATCGCGCCGTGCGGCCCCGCGGGCCGCTCCGAGCCGCGACCTTCTTCCCGATCCCGTGATCAGAAGCTATGTTTTCATGCTTCAACTCAAGCCAATCGAGGCCCGGCACCTCCCGTTTCCCGTTCCGGTTCGGGGTATTCCGCGCCTCCCGAGGAAGACATGACCAAGACGTTCCAGGACGACGATGGCCGGCGGTGGAAAGCGTGGCTCGCTTCCCGCGAGGTCTTCTGGCCGGACCCGGACGAGCAGGCCCCGCCGGATAACCAGGAGGCCATCGTCTTCGTCTGTTTTTCGGACCCGTTCCAGACCCAGCGGCGGCTCCGGCTCCCGCAGGGATCGTTCGAACAGTTCAGCCTTGACGACCTCAGGGAACAGTTCAAGAGGGCGAAGCTCGATCCTGCCATCCGCTAGCGGCCCCGTCGCGATTCCCTTGTCGGCGAGCCGCCAACGGGGTTCCTGCCACCGCCGGCCGGACGAGTTCTCGCCGCAGACCAGATGACCGACCTCCTCCGATACCGAAAGGCCTCGTGACAGAATGACCGCCGCCGCCGGAAAAGGGCTAGAAGGCGTCGTCGCCTCGCAGACTTCACTCAGCTTCATCGACGGCCTGAAGGGTGTGCTCGTCTATCGGGGCTACAACATCCATGAACTCGCGCCGAATGCCTCGTTCATCGAGAGCGTGTTCCTGCTCTGGAACGGGCGGCTGCCCACCCGCCCGGAACTCGGTGCGTTCGAGGCGAGGCTGGCCGGGCTGCGAGGATTGGACCCGCGGACCCTCGATGGGCTGGTGTCGCTCCCCGGGGACGCGGTGCCGATGTCGGCGCTACGCACCGGGATCTCGCTCGCGGGCATGTCCGATCCCGACGCCGAGGACAACTCCGCCGAGGCGAACCGCCGGAAAGCGGAGCGGCTCGTGGCTCGGACGCCCACCATCATCGCGGCGATCCACCGCATCCGGCAGGGGAAGGAGCCGCTGGCGCCGGACCCGGCGCTCTCGCTGTCCGCAGACTTCGTACGCATGGCGAACGGGGAACCGGGCACGGACGAGGCGGTCGATGCCCTCGACCGCACGCTGCTCCTCTACCTGGACCACGGGTTCAACGCGTCGACGTTCGCCTGCCGCGTGATCGCGGCGACGCTGGGTGACATGCACTCGGCGGTGACGGGCGGGGTGGGTGCGCTCAAGGGCTCGCTGCACGGCGGCGCCAACGCGAGGGCGATGCACACGCTGCTCGAGATCGGCAGCCTGGACAACGTGGGGCCGTGGCTCGAGAAGGCCTTCGCGGAGAAGCGGAAGATCATGGGCTTCGGGCACCGGGTCTACAGGACGGAGGATCCCCGCGCGACGCACCTGCGCGAGATGTCCCGCGTCCTCACGAACCAGGCGGGGCTCGGGGAGTTCTACGAGATGTCGCGCGAACTCGAGGATCAGATGATCGCGCGGAAGGGCATCAACCCGAACGTGGACTTCTACTGCGCCACGGTGTACTACGCCCTCGGGATTCCGATCGACCTCTACACGCCTCTGTTCGCGATGGGGCGCATGGGCGGCTGGACGGCCCACGTCATGGAGCAGCACGGCGACAACCGGCTCATCCGCCCCCGAGCGGAGTATGTGGGGGAGATGGACCTTACCTGGGTGCCGATAGAGGATCGCTGAGCCGGCACCTCGTGGCTGGGCGCTCGCCACGGGAGGCCGGTGTTGCCAGAGGGGCCCGGGCGCCACGGCGCCGGGCGTCGATGGTCGCAAACGGAAGCGGGCCACGGGGCTTTCAGGGCTGCCGGGTCCGCTTCTTTCGTTGACACGCACATTGCCGAAACGAGGCTGAGGGTGGTGGAGATCAGGTCCGGGATACCGGTCGAAAGAGAGGTCGAGGCGTTCGTCGTCCCGTGGTTCGACGACGCGCCCTCGACCGGAGAGTCGTGGGAGGCGGCGGCCGCGCAGTGGCTCGAGAGCCGCGGGAATTCCGGGGAGGCTTCGGCGTGGGTCCGACTCGGCGCGCCGGATTCGCCGGATGTCTTCATCGCGCGCCTCTCCGCCGGAGAGCGGCCGGTCGCCGAATCCTGTCGAAGGGCGGCGGGCGCCGGGGTGCGCGCCGCGCGCGCGCGCGGCGTCGGTTCGGTCGGGTTCCGGGTGCCCGAAGGGGCGGATGAGGCCGTGTGGCAGGCTTCTGCGGAGGGCCTCGCCCTCGGGGACTGGCGCTACGACGGCTTGCGTGACGCGAAGGGCCGGACCGCGCCGCCCGAGACGCGCGTCCTCTTTACGACAGCTTCGGTATCGTCCGAGCCGCCGGCGGCGGTGCGCCGCGGCTGTATCCTTGCCGAGGCGCAGAACGTGACGCGCGAACTCGTGACGCTGCCCGGGAACACTGTGACCCCGCGCTACCTCGCCGAGACGGCGGAACGGCTCGGCCGCGAGCACGGGTTTCGCACCGAGGTCCGCGGCAGGGACCGGCTGGAGGAGGAGGGGTTCGGCGCGCTGCTCGCGGTGTCCCGCGGGTCGGTCGAGGAACCCTGCTTCATCGAGATGGAGCATGAGGGCAGCGGCGGAACCCCTTTCGTGGTCGTCGGCAAGGGCGTGACCTTCGACGCGGGCGGGATCTCGCTGAAACCGGCCTCCGGCATGGAGGACATGAAGTACGACATGGCGGGGGCGGCGGCGGTTCTCGGCATCCTGACGGCGGCGGCGCGCCTCGACATCCCGCAGCGCGTGATCGGCCTCGTGCCCGCCACGGAGAACCTCCCGTCGGGGAATGCCGTGAAGCCGGGCGATGTCGTGCGCGGACTGTCCGGGAAGTCGATCGAGGTCATCAACACCGACGCCGAAGGCCGCCTCATCCTCTCCGATGCGCTGACCTACGCCCAGCGGCTCGACCCGGCGGCGATCATCGACATGGCCACGCTCACGGGCGCCTGCGTCATCGCGCTCGGGCATCATGCGGTGGCCGTGCTCACGGCGAGCGACGGTCTCGCGGACGAACTCGCCGCGGCGGGCGAACGGACGGGGGAGCGCACCTGGCCCCTGCCGCTGTGGAAGGAATATCGCGCCCAACTCGACTCCCACATCGCCGACATCAAGAACATCGGGGGGCGCGGGGGCGGCACGATCACCGCGGGGTGGTTCCTGCGCGAGTTCGTGGCGGACGACGTGCGCTGGGCGCACCTCGACATCGCCGGCACGGCCTGGGCGGAGGAGGCGCGCGGCTGGCAGCCGAAGGGCGCCACCGGGGTCGGCGTCCGGCTCGTGCACGAGTGGCTGCGCTCCCACGGACGAGGGTGAACCGACCGCTCGCGGGCGGCTGTGTCGCTCTCCTGCTCGTGGTCGGAGGCGTCGCCCCGGCGCGCGGTCAGGATCCGCCGCCGCCGGACTCGCTGGCGGCCCTGCCCGACCCGCTGGAGGTCCTCCCCGACTCCGTGCGCGAGGTGTTCGCCGACACGACGCCGCCCCGGGCGCAGCGCTTTCCGGGACGGCTGACGGCGCTGCGTGGCCCCGGCCACGAGATCTTCGACTGCGACCGCGCGTGCGTGCACGCTTCGCCGGCGTTCTCCCTGCTCGAGCTTCTGCTCGAATACGTGCCGGGGATGACGGGCCTTCGCGGTGGCTACTTCACGGGACCGCACCACGCCTTCGACGGCGCCTTCGGCCCCGGCTTCGTGACGCTCTACGTGGACGGCCGCGAAGTTCCCTCGCTCGAGCGAGCGCAGACCGACCTTCGGCGCGTGTCGCTGAACTACGTGGATCGGGTGCGGGTCTATCGCGGAGCCGATGGTCTGGTGATCGATGTGGATCTCATCCGCCACGACGGGGTGCAGGCCTACTCGAGGGTCGGGGGCGGGACCGGGGATCCCAGAACGGAGATCCTCGACGCCGTGTTCGCCAACCGGCTGGGCAGCGCCGTCAACGTCGAAGTGTCGTTCGCACGCCAGGACATCAACGAGCGCGACGCCGGGAGGGACCGCTTCGGGGCGCAGGGACGCCTCTCCTGGATGCCGCGCTCGAACAACTTCGGGGTGCAGCTGGAGTACCGGACCGAGAGCGCGAACCGGTTCGCTCTCGACACGATGGAGATCAGGCGGAAGGAGGTCGTCCTCCGCACGCGCGCCAACCTCGGCGAACGCGCGCAGCTCGAGGTCTACGGACACACGACCAGCTTCAACGAGGTGATTCCGGGGCTGCCGGACAGTATCCCCGCGCCCGGGCGAGGCGCGGATGGCGTCGGGTTGCGGTTCTCGGCCCGGCCCGGTGAGGGGGCGGTCTCGCTCGGGCTGCGCTTCGCCGGCCGGGATGCCTACGCCTCGCGCGTCGCGGACCTGGCCGCCTGGCAGCCGATCGGACCGCTCGCCCTCGAGGCCGGGGCCGAACTCGCGAGCTGGAACGAGTTCGCGACCGAGTCGTGGCGCGGCGGGCTGGCCTTCCGGGACACGTTGCTGTTTCCGATCGCGTTGCGGGCTTTCGCGGCGGGAGGCACCCGGGGCGTCGGGTTCCCCGAGCATCCCATGGTGGCGGACAGCCTCGAGGATCTCGAACTGGTCGCGGCGGACAGCGTCCGCTTCAACGCCCGCGGGGCCTCGGCCGCGTTCACGATCGGGCCGTTCGACCTCTCGGGCCGCTACTCGCAGCAGCGGCTGGACCGGCAGTTCGGCTTCGGCGCGCCCTTCGACCGGCTCGTCGTCGCCGACTCGGGCGAGGTGGACGTCACGTCGCTCGAGGCCCGCTTCGAGGGTCCGGTCGTCCCTCTGGGCGTCCTGATCCGGGGCCTCGCACCCATCCGTCTTCGGGCATCGTGGCGGAAGTTCACCTCCGATGGCGCCGCGTCGCTCTTCCTCCCCGACCGGCTGTTCCGCACGGAGTTCTTTCTGCACGATTCCTTCTTCGAGGAGAACCTCACGATCTGGGTCTCCGTGTTCGTCGACCGCCGGGGCGCGCGCCTCGTGCCCGGAACGGGGTTGGAGGAGCCGGTGATGCTGGAGTCGGACAGCTGGATGGGCGGGAAGTTGATGTTCAGGATCGGCGACTTTCGGTTCTTCTGGCACTTCGGCAATCTGGGCGCGGGAGACGTGGGGGATTTCCCCGGTACTCTGTTCCCCGTGCAGGTCAACGTGTTCGGGCTTCGGTGGGAGTTCTTCAATTGATCCGGAGCATGACGGGTTACGGGGCCTCCACGGTGACCGGGGCGGAGGGGACGGTCACGGTCGAGGCGCGGTCGGTGAACTCGCGCGGCCTCAAGGTGGTGGTGAAGGCCCCCCCGGGCGCCGAACGGTGGGAGGGCGAACTGCGGGAGCTGGCCCAATCCCGGGCCGCGCGCGGCCGGCTCGACCTCTTCGTGCGGGTGGAGACCGCGCCGGCGGAGGAGGGACGGGTACTGGACGAGACGCGCGTGCGGGAGGTGCTCGACGCCTGCGCGCGCCTCCGTGACGAGTTCGGGGTCCCCGGGGAGCCCGACGTGGCCTCGCTCCTCCACGTCGGGGGGCTGTTCGCGAGGGGAGGCGCCGAGGGGGCGGAGTTCGCGCCGGATCCCGACGGGCTGAAGCAGGCGGCGGCGGAGGCGCTGGATGACCTCGTCGCCATGCGGGACGGCGAAGGTGCGCGGCTCGCGGTCGATCTCCGCGAGCGCCTGGCCGGGATCCGGCGCGCGGTCGACGGGGCCGCGGAACTAGCGCCGCAGCGGCTGGAGCGCGAACGGACGCGCCTCCAGGCCGCCGTGGCGGAGCTGGCGGGGAAGGGGCTCGACGAGGATCGCCTGACGCGGGAAATCGCGCTCATCTCGGACCGCTGGAACGTCGGCGAGGAACTCGTGCGCGCCCGATCCCACCTGGAGGCGTTCGAGGAATTCATCGAGGGCCCGATCGATGAACCGGTGGGGAAACGCCTCGGCTTCCTCGTTCAGGAACTGCAGCGCGAGGTGAATACGTTGGGCGCCAAGGCGAACGATCCGGGCATCTCCCGGCTCGTCGTCGAAGCGAAGAACGAGATCGAGAGGCTCCGGGAGCAGGTGGAGAACGTCGAGTGAGCGGTCCTCCGCTCGCCGCGCCGCCCGCTCCATTCCCGCTCATCCTCGCGGGACCCTCCGGCGCGGGGAAGACGACGCTGCGCGACCGCCTCCTCGACGAACCCGGCTCCCCGTATCTGTTCTCGGTCTCGATGACGACACGGTCGCCGCGCCCGGGGGAGCGGGAAGGCGTCGACTACCGGTTCGTCTCGCACGCCGATTTCGAAGCCCTCGCGAAGGACGGGGCGCTGCTCGAGCACGCCACCGTCCACGGCGAACGGTACGGGACCCCGCGGGACAACCTGGATCGGGCCGGGGAGGCGGGGGCGCACCTCCTGCTCGACATCGACGTGCAGGGGGCCCGGCAGGTCCGTCGGGCCGCGCCGCCGGCCGTCTCGATCTTCATCGTGCCGCCGACCGCCGAACGCATCGTCCGGCAGCTCCGGGGTCGAGGGAGCGAGACGCCGGCGCAACTGGAACGGCGGCTCGCGGGAGCGCGCGCCGAACTGGAGGCGGCGGCGGAGTTCGACTACCTCGTCGTCAACGACCGGCTCGAGGACGCCGTGGCGGCGGTGTCGTCCGTCGTGGCGCGGCACCGCGGTCCGGCAGGGCGCCTCGGGGCTGCGGACCGCGCGTACGTGGCGCGGATCGTTCGGGAGTTGGATCGGATTCGAGGCGAGTGGTAGGTTCAGGAGGCAGGTGTGCGCGCCGCCGGTTCGGGGACGCGATCTCGATGGACGCTGGAGAGGATGACGAGGAGATAGAATGAAGGTGTTTACACCGGACGCCGTCGCGAAGGCGGCTTCGAACAAGTATCTGGGCGTGCTCGTCGCCGCGAAGTATGCGCGCGAGCTCAACGCGCTTCCGCTCGAGCGTTCGCCCTACGGGGCGGACAAGCTCACGACGGTTGCGGCCGAGGCGCTGACGTCGGGAGAGAAGAGGCTGCAGTACCGGCTGGTCCGAACGCGCTCGCCCTTCACCCGCTAGTCGGCTGCGGGACCGACGGTGCGACCTTTTGACGGTCGTCGCGTCCTCCTTGTCGTCTCCGGCGGGATAGCCGCCTACAAGAGCGCGGTTCTCGCGCGCCGGCTGATCGAAGGGGGCGCGGCCGTTGACGTTATCCTGACAGAATCGGCGGAGCGTTTCGTCGGGCGGGTGACGTTCGAAGGCATCACGGGCCGGCGCGCGCACACGTCATTGTGGGACCGGCCGATGGCGCACCTGGACCTCGGGCGCGAAGCGGATGTCGTCGTCATCGCGCCGGCCAGCGCCGACCTCATCTCCAGGCTCGCCGCCGGCGCCGCCGACGATCTGGCGACGACGACCGTGCTGGCCGCGCGCGGTCCCGTGATCGTCTGTCCCGCGATGAATACGCGCATGTGGGAGCACCCGGCGACCCGCGCGAACGTCGCGCGGCTGGTCGAGTTCGGCTGTACGATCGCGGGTCCGGCCGACGGCCCGCTCGCCGAAGGAGAGAGCGGGCCGGGGCGCCTCCTCGAACCCGAACAGATCGTGCCGGCGATCGCGCGGAAGCTGGAATCCGCGAAGGGGCTCCGGGGGCGCAAGGTGGTCGCGACGGCGGGTCCGACGCGGGCCGCGCTCGATCCGGTGCGTTTCATCTCGAACCGTTCCTCCGGCCGTATGGGGTTCGCGCTCGCCGGGGCGGCGTGGCGGCGAGGGGGCGATGTGACGCTGATCAGCGGGCCCGGTGCCGCGCCGCCCCCCCCCGGCCCGCGGCTGGTGGAGGTCGAGACGGCCCGGGAGATGCTGGCCGCGCTGGAGATCGCGTTGATGGACGCCGAGATTCTTCTCATGGCTGCGGCCGTGGGTGATTTCGAGCCGGCCGCGGAAGCCGCCTCCAAGATCAGGAAGACGGAGGGGGGACTCGATCTCACCCTGCGCGCGGGACCGGACCTGTTGATGGAGACCCGCGAACTCCGCGCCGAGAAGCGTATCTTCACGCTCGGCTTCGCGCTCGAGACGGACGACCTTCTTGCCCGCGGCCGAGAGAAGCTGGAGCGCAAGGGAATGCAGCTCGTGGCGGTCAATTCGGCCCTCGAACCGGATGCGGGCTTCGAGTCCGCCACGAACCGCATCACGCTCATCGATCGGGCGGGCGCGTCGGAGGAATTGCCGCTGGCGAAGAAGACCGAATTGGCGGACCAGCTCCTGGACCGGATCGAGGCTTCGATGGCGGCGGAGGAGGCGTGAGCCGGCCGGCAGCGGAGGCCCGGGCGCGCGCCCGGACGTTCCTGGCGCAGACGCTTTCCGCCGAGGGGAACGTGCTCATGCTCGAACACGCCACGCGAGATGAGGTCGTGCGGCGGCTGGCGTCCGCGGGACGGGCCGCTCGGACGAAAGGCTCCGTTGCCCCCGGCGGCGCGGCCGCGGTGGAGGTCACGAACGCACGGATCGCGGAGGCGCCGGACCTGGAGGCGCTGGCGCAGCTCGTGGCGAGCTGTTCCCGGTGCCCGCTGCACGCGGCCCGCAAGAACGCGGTGTTCGGCGAGGGGGCGGCGGAGGCCCGCGTCGTGTGCGTGGGGGAGGCCCCCGGCGCGCGCGAGGACGAGACGGGACGTCCCTTCGTGGGCCGGGCCGGCCGCCTGCTCGACCGGCTCCTGATGTCGATCGGTCTCCCGCGAACGTCCGTCTACATCTGCAACGTCCTGAAATCCCGTCCGCCGCGGAACCGCGACCCGCTCCCCGAGGAAGTCGCTGCCTGCGCGCCGTACCTCGTGCGGCAACTTGCGCTCATCCAACCCGACGTGATCGTCGCGTTCGGTGCCTTCGCGGCGCGCACCCTGCTCGAGACGAAGTCGGCCCTGGGCCGGCTGAGGGGGCGCGTACACCGGTATTCGGGATATCCCGTCATCGTCACGTATCACCCGGCGGCCCTCCTCAGGAACCCGGGCTGGATCCGGCCGACCTGGGAGGACCTGCAGATGGTGCGCCGCATGCTTGACGGCGCCGACGAGAGTGAGGCACGCCTTGGCTGATACCGCACTCAGCCTCCCGAGCGAGTCCATCGACGGACGTCGCGCCCCCTGGTCCGAAGAGGCCGAGCTTTCGGTCCTCGGAGCCATGCTGATCGACGCGGACGCCGTGGCCGTGGCGCTCGAACTCGTCAACGACGCCGGGTTCCACCGCGAAGGGAATCGACGGATCTTCCGCGCCATGGTGCGGCTCTACGGCCGCGGCGACGTGATCGACGCGGTCACACTCTCGGACGAACTGAAGACGGCGGGGGAACTCGACGCCGTCGGCGGCATGGCCTATCTGGCGAGGCTCGTGGATGCGGTGCCCACCGCCGCCAACGTCGCCTATCACTGCCGCATTCTGCGCGACAAGTCCATTCTCCGGAGCCTCATCTCCAGTGCCACCGAGATCATCCAGGAGGCGTACGAGGCGCCCTCGGGCGAGGTCGACGAGACGCTCGACCGGGCCGAGCAGAAGATCTTCGAGATCGCGCAGGCCGAGGAACGCGGCGGCTTCGCCCGCATCAAGGAAATCCTTCGCTCGACGATGGACCGGATCGATGAGTTGACGCGGAATCCGGGCTCGATCACCGGTGTCCCGACCGGGTTCCCGGAGCTGGACCGGATGACGGCGGGCTTCCAGCCGGCGGACCTCATCGTCCTCGCCGGTCGTCCCTCGATGGGGAAGACGGCGTTCGCCCTGAACATGGCCCAGCACGCCGCGATCGACGACGATGTGCCGGTCGCGATCTTCTCGCTCGAGATGTCGCGCGAGTCGCTCGTCCAGCGGATGCTGTGCGCCGAGTCGAAGGTGGATTCGAGCCGGGTGAGGACCGGACGCCTGAATACGGACGATTTCACGCGGCTGGCGCGCGGAGCCGGACACCTGAATACGGCCCCGATCTGGATCGACGACACCCCGGGGATCTCGCCCATCGAGCTTCGGGCCAAGATTCGGCGGCTGCACGCCGAGGTCGGCGTGGGACTCGTCGTGCTCGATTACCTGCAGCTCATGTCGGGAGGCGACAGGGCCGAGAACCGGCAGCAGGAGATCAGCGCCATCTCCCGCTCCCTCAAGGGGATCGCGAAGGAGGTCGGCGTGCCCCTGCTCGCGCTTTCGCAGCTGTCGCGGGCACCGGAACAGCGCGAGGGGAACCGTCCGCGGCTCTCGGACCTGCGCGAATCGGGAGCCATCGAGCAGGACGCCGACGTGGTCCTCTTCATCTTCCGGGAGGAGATGCATCGCAAGCCCGAGGAGATCGAGGAGAAGGGGTTGGCGGGGAAGGCCGAACTCATCGTGGGAAAGCAGCGCAACGGGCCGACCGGGAGCGTCGATCTCTATTTCCACAAGGCGTTCACGGCGTTCGAATCCGTGTCCCGGCGCGCGGAACCGGGCTAGTGCGCGTCGGCGCGGTCATCGTCGCGGCGGGGCGGGGCCGGCGATTCGGGGACGAGCGACCCAAACAGTTCGTGGACCTGGGTGGTGCGTCCGTGCTCGCGTGGTCGGTGCGCGCGTTCGCGGCGCACCCGGAGGTGGAGCGGGTCGTCGTCGTCCTGTCGCCGGCGCGGGCGGCGGCACCGCCCGCCTGGCTTCCGGAAGGGGTCACGGTCGTGCCGGGCGGCGTGGCCCGGGTCGATTCGGTTCGGGCCGGCGTCGGCGCCCTGGCGGAGGAGATCGAGGTCGTCCTCGTGCATGACGGAGCCCGGCCCTTCCCGTCGGCCGCTCTCATCTCCCGCGTCATCGGATCGGCGGGGCGCGGTCCGGTCATTCCCGTGATCGGGATCGAGGACACGGTGAAGCGGGTCGATGGCCGGGGACGGGTCGCGGAGACGGTCCCGCGCGAAGACCTCCGGCGGGTGCAGACGCCGCAGGGGTTCCCCCGTGAGGTGCTGGCGCGGACCCACGCGCTCGGGGACGGGGCCGCGTGGGCGGAGCACGACGCGGCCAGCCTCACGGACGACGCGATGCTGTGCGAACGTCTCGGGATCGACGTGGCTACGGTCGAGGGTGATCCGTCGAACCTCAAGATCACGACGCCCAGGGACCTCGCCGTCGCTCGGCGGATGGTTGAGAGCGGCGTGATCCCGGGCAGGAAATAGCGGCCGGGGCGGAGTGTGATCGACATCGCGAGCGACGCGTTGCGCTGGTACGAATGGGGAGGGGCTGGCACGGGTTCCGAAGCGTCCGAGGCGGCGGTGGAGCGCGGGGCGGGGAGGCCGCTGGCGGCCGGAGTCGATGCGCTTGAACGGGCGGTGGCGCTGCTCGATGCCGGCGGCGTGGTGGCCCACCCCACGTCGACCGTGTACGGGCTGGGCGGGCGCACGACCCGCAGGGTGGACGAGCGGATCTCGGCCCTCAAGCGGCGTCCGCCGGGGCCGCTCATCCGGCTCGCGGCCAGCCGCGAGGCGCTCCACGAAGCCCTGCCGGGCGTGCGGTGGAGCGGCGCGGCGCGGCGGCTCGCCGATGCCTTCTGGCCGGGGCCGCTCACGCTCGTCCTGGATGACGGGAGCGAGGCCGGGATCGCGGCGCGCGTCGACCCGCATCCCGTCGTGCGGCGGCTGCTCGAGCGGGCGGGGGGACTCATGACGTCGACAAGTCTCAACGAGACATGGCGACCGCCGGCGCGGACGCGGCGGGAAGCGCGGGATGCGCTGGCGTCGATGCGGCCGCAGGACGGACCGGTCGGGTGGCTGGACGCGGGAGACCTGGAGGCTTCGCCTCCGTCAACGCTCGTGCGGTTGCGCGGCGAGACGGTCGAGGTGCTGCGCGAGGGCGCCCTTCCGGCGCTTGAGATCGAGCGGATCCTGAGGCGGTCGGATCGCCGCGGGGCTCCGGGATGAAGCTGCTCTTCGTCTGCACGGGGAACACGTGCCGGAGCCCGATGGCCGAGGTGATCGCGAGGGCCGCGGCGGAGGCGCGCGGTCTGTCGGGGGTGTCCTGCGGCTCGGCGGGCACGTTCGCGTTCCCCGGGAACCCCGCCTCCGGCCCCGGCGTCGCGGTGGCCGCGGCGCACGGGCTCGATCTTGCGGGGCACCGGTCGCGCGAGCTTTCGCTCGAACTGCTGGAAGGGGCCGACGTGATCGTCGGGATGGAGGCGTCGCACGCCGAGGCGGCCGCTCGCTGGGCTCTGGACGCCTCCGTGCGGGTCATGACCGATTTCCTCCCCCCGGGCCACGGTCGAGCGGGCGGCGGGGTGCCGGACCCGTATGGCGGTGACCTCGAGACGTACGAGGCGACCTGGGCGCTGCTGACGTGCGCCATGCGCGGGTTCTTCGACTGGCTCCGTGACACGGAGCAGGTGCCGGACGGGCCGTGACGCTCCGCTACGCGCTCCTCGGAGACCCCGTCGACCATTCGATTTCGCCCGCCATGCATCGGGCGGCCTTCCGGTCGTGGGGGCTCGACGCGGAATACGTTGCCCGAAAGGTCGCGTCGGAGGATGTCGGGCGGGTGATGCGCGATCCGGACCTCGCGGGAGGCAATGTCACGCTTCCGCACAAGCTGCGTGCGGCCGAGGCGCTCGCGCGGCCGCGCCGCGCCGTACGGGCCACGGGGGCGTGCAACTGCTGGTGGCGGCGGGCGGATGGGGAACTCGAGGGCGACAACACGGACGTGGGCGGTCTCCGCCTCGCGCTCGAACGGGTCGGCTTCGAGGCGGGCGGGGCGCGGGTGCTCGTGCTGGGGGCCGGGGGCGCGGCGCGGGGCGCCGTCCATGCGCTGCTCGAGGGGGGCGCGTCCTCGATCGAAATCCTCAACCGGACGGCCGTCCGGGCGCGCACGCTCATGGAGGCGGCGGGGACCCGCGCGGTACGCGTGGTCGAGGCGCCGGACCCGGGGGCGTCCTACGATCTCGTCCTCAACGCGACGAGCCTCGGGCTGTCGGCGGCGGATCCGCTGCCACTCGCGCTGGACCGGGGGCGATTCGAGCTCGCGTACGACCTCGTGTATGCGGCGGGACGGACGCGGTGGGTCCGCCACGCCCGGTCGCTCGGCATCCGGGCGGGGGACGGGCTCGAGATGCTCGTGGGCCAGGCGGTGCTGTCGCTGGAGCGCTGGTTTCCCGGGCACGCGGCGCCGCACCACGCGATGCGGGCCGCGGCGGTGAAGGCGCTGGACGCGCGGGCGGGGCGGGGATCCGGCCGCGGGAGCGGCGCATGAGCGTGATCGCGCGGCAGAGCGCCCTCGGCCGTCTCGGGCGGACGGCCGCGGCGGCCTTCGATGCGCTGGTCCCCGTGGCGTGCGTGGGGTGCCGCCGGGGTGTGGAGCCCGCCGGCGCGCCGCTGTGCGGCCTGTGCCGCTCGCGGCAACCGCGGCTGCCCGTGCCGCGCTGCACGCGCTGCGCGCAACCGCTCGGCAACATCGCGGCCGCGGCGGGCGAGCGGGTACGCTGCGGCACCTGCGAGTCGTGGCCCGAGGTGCTGGTCGCCGCCGACGCGCCGTTCGCCTTCGACGGCGTGGCCGCGCGGACCGTCCGCGCCCTCAAGTACGATCGCTGGGTGGCGCTCGCTCCGTACATGGCCGCGAGCATGGCGGCCGCCGCGGAGTCCGTCGCGAACCGGCTCGGCGCCCGGGACGCCGCTTGCCTCGTCCCCGTGCCGCTCGCACCGGCCCGGTTGCGGGAGCGGGGCTTCAACCAGGCGGAGGAACTCGCCCGCGCCCTCGTAGCGCACGGGCTCGGACCGCTGCGGCCGGCCCTCGAGCGGCGGCCGGGCGGGGGCCGTCAGGCGGGGCTCCGCGGCACCCTGCGGCGCGCCAACGTGCAGGGCCGCTTCCAGCCCCGGGCCGGGTTCGATGCCGAGGGGGGAGTGGCGATCGTGGTCGATGATGTGCTCACGACCGGGGCGACCGCGGTCGCCTGCGCGGAAGCTCTCGCCGAGGCTGGATTTCGCCGTGTGGCGGCGGTTAGTTTTGCGCGTACGCTACGTTCCCTGGACGGTGACCCGTCACCGACCCGGGCTTCCCGCCCGTAATCCGCCCATAAGAGGACTCCCAATGAGTGTGAGGGTTGCAATCAACGGTTTCGGCCGCATAGGCCGGAACATCCTGCGCGCGGCGCTCGAGAATCCGCGCGGCGATCTCGACTTCGTCGCCATCAACGACCTTACGGATGCGGCGACGCTCGCCCATCTGTTCAAGTACGACTCCGTGCACGGCCGCTTCGCCGGTGAGGTGCGCGTCGACGGGCAGGATGTCGTCGTCGGCGAAGAGCGGGTGCGGGTGCTCTCCGAGCGGGATCCCGTCGATCTGCCGTGGTCGGAGATGGATGTCGATGTCGTGATCGAGTCGACCGGCATCTTCCGGCGGCGTGAAGACGCGGCCAGGCACATCGCGGCGGGCGCGAGGAAGGTCATCATCTCCGCTCCCGGCGTCGAGCCGGACATCACGCTCGTGCTCGGCGTGAACGCCCACGAATACGATTCGGATCGGCACGATGTGATCTCGAACGCGAGTTGTACCACGAACTGCATCGCGCCGGTCGTCAAGGTCCTGCTGGACGAGTTCGGCTTCGAGCGGGGGCTGATGACGACCGTCCACGCGTACACGAACGGACAGCGGCTGCTCGACCTCCAGCACAAGGATCTGCGCCGCGCGCGCGCCGCCGCGCTCTCGATCATCCCCACGACGACGGGGGCCGCCAAGGCGGTGGGGCTCGTCCTCCCGCAGGTTCAGGGGAAGCTCGACGGGATGGCGATGCGGGTCCCGACGCCGAACGTGTCCATCGTCGATCTCGTGGCCACCATATCGCGGGCAGCGTCGGCGGAGGAGGTGAACGCGGCGTTCCGCGCGGCGGCCGAGGGGGCTCTGGACGGCGTGCTCGAGTACACCGAGGAGCCCCTCGTGTCGGTCGACTTCACCGGGAACCCGGCGAGCGCGATCATCGACGCGCAGTCGACCTCGGTCATGGGCGGCACGCTCGTGAAGGTCATCTCCTGGTACGACAACGAATGGGGCTACTCGAACCGCTGCGTGGATCTGGCGAGCTTCGTCGGAGAGCGGCTGCCCGCGGCCGTCGGGGCCTGAACCGGCCCGAACCTCTCTAATGATCAGGACCCTCGCGGATCTCCCGGCCGATCCGGCCGGGAAGCGGGCGCTCATGCGCGTGGACTACAATGTCCCGCTCGAGGCGGACCGGGTGGCCGACGCGACCCGCATCGAGGCCACGCTGCCCACGCTGCGGTGGCTGCTGCGGCACGACGCCCGGCCGGTCCTGCTCTCGCACCTCGGCCGCCCCGGGGGGCGCCCGAACCCCGCGTTGTCGCTCGCGCCGGTGGGCCCGGTCCTCGCCGGCCTGCTCGGCGTCGAGGTGGATTTCGCCGCCCCGTGCGACAGCGCTGCGGCGCTCCGCGCGAGTCGCGGGCTCGCCGCCAGCCGGGTTCTCCTCCTCGAGAACACGCGCTTCCTGCCCGGGGAAGCGGCGAACGACGGCGCCCTGGCCGGCCGGCTGGCCCGCCTCGGCGACTTCTTCGTCAACGACGCGTTCGGGACCCTCCACCGCGCGCACGCGTCGACGACCGGGGTGCCGGCACGCCTCCGCCCGGCCGCCGCCGGCCTGCTGGTGGAACGGGAACTCGCCGCGCTCGACGCCCTCCGGGACCCTCCGCGTCCCTTCGTGGTCGCGTTCGGGGGAGCGAAGATCGGCGACAAGATCGATCTCATGCACGGGTTTCTGGAGCGCGCCGACCGTATCCTGGTCGGCGGCGCCGTGGCGAACACCTTCCTGCGGGCGCAGGGGGTGGAGACCGGGGCGTCGCTCGTCGAGGAGGCCGCCCTGGAACTCGCCCGCTCGATCCTGGCCGCGAGTCCGGACAGGATCCGGCTGCCGGTCGACGTGACGGTCACCGAGCGGCCGGCGGATCCCGGCGGATCGGTGGCGGACGTGGGGGTGGAGGCGATCGGTCCGGGGATGGCCGCGGTGGATATCGGTCCGGCCTCGCGGGCACGGTACGCGGAAGCGATCCGGGGTTGCGCCTCGCTCTTCTGGAACGGACCCATGGGGCAGTTCGAGGACCCGCGTTTCGCGGCGGGGACGTTCGCCATCGCGGAGGCCGCGGCGGAGATCACCGCCGCCGGCGCCTTCTCCGTGGTGGGCGGCGGCGACTCGGCGGCGGCCGTGCGGCGGGCCGGCCTCATGGACCGCTTCTCGCACATCTGCACCGGGGGCGGAGCCGCGCTCGAGTACCTGGCGAGCGGACGGCTGCCCGGGCTCGACGCCCTCGCCGACGCGTGACCCGCGAGCTGAGACGCGAGCTGAAACGAGAAAGGAGCGCCTCTTGAGCGAGCCCCGCACGCCCGTGTTCGCCGCGAACTGGAAGATGTGCCATGGCCCCGCCGGGACCGCGGCGTTCATGGAGCGGTTCAGGGGGCGCCACGCGCCGCGCGATGACGCGACGGTGGTGGTGTTTCCCCCCGCCATCAGCCTGCCGGCATTCGCCGAGGCGAGCGCCGGCCGACCCGATCTCCGGTTCGGCGTGCAGGACGTGCACACGGAGGTCGAGGGTGCCCACACAGGCGGGATCTCGGCCGCCATGGTGCCCGCGACCGGCGCGACGTGGGGGCTGGCGGGCCACTCGGAGCGCCGCCGCGAGTTCGGAGACACCGACGCGATGGTCGCGCGCAAGCTGCGGTGCCTCCTCGACGCGGGTCTGCGCCCCGTCCTCTGCGTGGGCGAAACGCTCGAAGAGCGGGAGGCGGGAAGACTGGAGGCCGTGCTCGAGACGCAGATTCGCGCGGCGCTGTCCGCGCTGCACGCCGAGGGCCGCGCCCGTCTCGTCTACGCGTACGAGCCGGTGTGGGCGATCGGGACCGGGCGTACCGCGAGCCCCGCGGATGCGGCCGAGGCGCACGGCATCGTGCGCGCCCGGCTCTCGGGCTTCGAGGGCTGCGACCCGCCGCGATCCGTGATCCTCTACGGCGGGAGCGTCAAACCGGCCAACATCGGGCAACTGCTCGCGGCCCCGGGGGTGGACGGCGTCCTGGTCGGCGGCGCCAGCCTCGATCCCGACAGTTGGGCCGCGATCTGCGCGGCGGGCGCATGACCGCGAAACTGGCCCCGGGCCCGCGCCGGCTCTAGCTTACATGGATGTTCACGTTCCTGATCGTATCGATTTCGCTGATCGCGCTCCTCCTCTGCATCATCATCCTGATCCAGGCGGGGAAGGGGGGCGGGCTCGCCGCGTCATTCGGCGGCGCCTCGTCCTCGACCGACTCCTTCATGGGGGGACGGCAGACCGCCAACGCGCTGACCAGGATGAGCTGGTACGGCGGAGGGGGATTCCTCTTCCTCGCGCTCGTGCTGGCCGTGCTCTCGGCCCGGCCGAACGCGTCCCCGGAGTCGATCCTGCGCCAGGGGACGCCGGCCGGACAGAGCCTGCGCGAGGCGCCGCCCTCCCTGCTGGAGGCGCCGCCCGACCTGGGCGACGCCGCCGCGCCCGCCGACGAGGGCGCGGCGCCGGAGGGAGGGGAGGAGCCGGCTACGGAAGAGGACCCCGGGTCCGGAAGCGGGAACCCCGGCCCGTAGCGGGGCTCTGGACGGGGGGCGGCCGGGGATCCGCCTCGAACGCCCGGTCGGGCACGTCGAGGAAGTCCAGGAACTGTTCCCTCTCCTGCGCCTCGGCCAGCCAGGCCTCGAAGCCGGAGGGAACCAGCCCGTCGGTGCCGCGGCGTTCCCGGGCCGCCGTGTTGGCCAGCCGGTCCGCATAGGCGTTCTTCACATCCTCCGCGTGCCCCTTCGTCCAGCGCCATTCCACCCGGTGTCGCGCGGCGGCCCGCGCGAGTTCCCGCCACAGGTCGAGGTTCTCGATCGGGCCGCCCTTCCGCCGCCAGCCGCGCCGCGCCCAGTTGTGCACCCATTCCTTCATCCCGCGCACCAGGTACTGGCTGTCGCTCGTGAACACGATCCGGCAGGGCCGCTTCAGCGCGCCGAGGCCGACGATCCCGGAGACGATGGCCATCCGGTTGTTCGTCGTGTCGGGGTCGAAGTGGGCGAAGTCGCGCCGGTGCCAGCCCCGATGCTCGTCGAAGCGCTCGATCAGCCCCGCCGCGGCGCCGGGACTCGCACGTTCTTCGAACTGGTTGCCGAGGCACGATTCGTCGGCGAAGATATGGACGAGAGGATCCTCGGCCCCCCCCCCCGGAGCGGGCTCGGAGTCGGGTTTCACCGCGCCTCCCCTCACTTCGGATTTCGGATACGCGCGGGCGGCGGGCCGGTACCCGATCCCCCGCACATGCGAACGCCACATTGGACGCGCACGTGAGCGACAGGCAAGCACGCCCCGGATACCTCCTGCTGGAGGACGGCCGCCGGTTCGACGGGACCTACCAGGGGCCCGAGACGGAGACGGCCGGCGAAGCCGTCTTCACGACCGTGATGACGGGCTATCACGAGATCCTCACCGATCCCTCCTTCGCCGCGCAGATCGTCGTGATGACCGCGCCCATGCAGGGAGTCTACGGCATCCGCGACCCCGACGTGCAGTCTCGGCGGCCGTGGGTGGCGGGGTTCATCGTACGACACCTCTCGCAGGAGGTCGGCTCGGGGCCGGCCGACTCCACGCTCCCGGAATACCTCGCTTCACACGGCATCCCGACCCTCATTGGAGCGGACACGCGGGCCCTTACCCGCCACATCAGGGACGCGGGCGCCATGCGGGCGGTCCTGGCGCACGACGGGATCCACCCGGGCCGGGCTGCGGAGCGACTCGCCGCGGAACCCGAGATGTCGGGACGCGATCTCGCGACGACCGTGTCGACCCCGGAGCCCTACGAACTCCAGCCGTCCCCCGACGTCGGCGTCCAGGGCCTCGTGCTGTGCCTCGACTACGGCGTCAAGACCCGAAGCCTCGATCTCTTCCTGCGCGAGGGATACCGGGTGCGCGTCGTTCCCTGCGAAACCGGGGTGAACGAACTCCTGGACGCGCGGCCGAACGGGGTCTTCCTCTCCAACGGCCCGGGTGATCCCGAGGCCGTCCCGGGCGCGGTCGACAGGATCCGGGCTCTGAGCGACGCGGGAATCCCCTTGTTCGGGATCTGCCTCGGACACCAGCTCATCGCGCGGGCGTTCGGGGCGAGGAACTACAAGCTTCCGTACGGACACCGGGGAGGGAACCATCCGGTCCTGAACCATGCGACGGGCGCCGTGGAGATCACCTCCCAGAATCACGGTTTCGCGGTCCTGGAGAAGGACGGGCGCATCCAGGGCGCCGACGCCCTGGAGGTGACGCACCGGAATCTCAACGACGGCACGGTCGAGGGGCTCGCGCATTGCGAGCGGCCGGTGTTCGCGGTGCAGTACCACCCGGAGTCGGCGCCCGGTCCGCACGACAGCCGGTACCTGTTCACCCGCTTTGTCGAGACCATGCGGGAAAGGACAGCCGCGACAACACGTTGAACGTCGGCGTCGCGTTCTCTACGTTCATCGAAGCTCCTTCTATGAGTGGCGATCATCGCTCCTGCCCGGAGCGAACTCGATATCTGGTGCGCTGCGAACGCTCGGAGGAGGCGGAGATGACGAAGGCGGATCTCATCGAACAGGTGCACGAGGCGATCGGGCCCGGCGTAACGAAGAAGGATTGCGCGGCCGTCGTCAACGCGTTCCTGAACGCGATCAAGGGTGCCGTCATCGAGGGACGGCACATCGAGATTCGGGGCTTCGGCACGTTCAAGGTCCGGGATCGGCGGACGCGCATGGCGCGCAATCCGCGTACCGGCGACCCGGTTCGAGTCCCGGAACGAAGAGTGCCCGTGTTCAAGCCCTCGCGCCTGCTGCGGGAAGAGGTCGCCGCGAGTCACGAGGGCCGGGCCTGAGCGGGTGGCCGGAGCCCTGGAGGGTACCGGCCACCCTACCCGAAGAAGTCGGCGATTCGGGTCAGCCCCTTCTCGAGGACGTCTCTCTCGACCGCGAAGTTGAACCGGAGGTGCCCCGGAGAGCCGAAGGGCTCGCCGGGCATGCAGGCGACGGAGGCATCCACGAGCAGCCGCTCGGCGATGTCGAGCGATGTCGCGGTCGGATCCGTGAGGCGACCGTAGAAGTAGAGCGCGCCGTCCGGCGGCATGGCCTCGATCGAGTCGATCTCCGCGAACGCCGCCAGCCCGAGCTCCCGCAGGCCGGAGAGCCTCGACAGAAGATCGGTGATGAACGCCTCGCGCGCGCCGCTCTCGCCGAGGGCTGCTGCGGCGGCGTACTGGGACGGCCCCACGGCCCCGGAGGTCGTCTGTCCCTGCAGGTCCGACATCTTCCGGATGAGTTCGTGCGGCCCCACGGCGTAGCCGATCCGGAATCCCGGCATGCAGAACGCTTTCGACATTCCGTCGAGGAGAACCGTCCGCTCGCCCCGCTCCGTGATATCGAAGACAGATGGCGACGGCTGTCCGTACGCGAGTCGCCGGTAGATCTCATCGGAGAGCACCCAGATCCCGTGTCGTGCCGCCCAGCGCAGGATGTCGCGCAGAAGACCGCGGGGGATCACGGCGCCCGTCGGGTTGCCGGGACTGTTCAGTAGGAGCCCGCGGGTGCGCCCGGTACGCGCGGCCTCGAGGTCCGCCACGCAGGGGAGGAATCCGGCATTCCACCCGGTCTCCACGACGACCGGATCCGCCCCGGCGAGCCGCACGATCGCCGGATAGCTGAGCCAATAGGGGGAAGGCACGAGGACCTCGTCGCCCGCTCCGAAGAGAGCGTAGCAACAGTTGAAGAGCGACTGCTTCACGCCGGCGCCCACGATCACCGAACCCGGGTCCACGCTATCGGCCCCGGTCGTTTCGCTCAGATAGCGCGCGATCGCCTCTCGCAGTTCGGGGAGGCCGAGCGTGGGCGGATAGCCCGTCTTCCCCGCCTCCACTGCCCGTATCCCCGCGCGGGCCGCAAACCGGGGGGCCGGGTATTGGGGTTCGCCGGCCGAAAGGTCGACCACGGGCACGCCTTCCGCCTTCAGCTTGCGGGCGCGCGCGGCCAGCGCCAGCGTGGCCGACGCCTCGAGGTGCGCGACGTTGGACGAGAATTCCATGTGGGGCACGATGGGACGACCTTTACCGAAGGTGTCGACGAGTTTGTTCGAGAGATTTGAGAGCGATGGGGCGGGGCCCTATTATTCCCGCAGGATGATGGTACGCCGGGAGAACCGATGACAACAGAGACCGCCAGCGCCCTGGCGCCGGGCGATGTACTCGCCGCGGCGCGGGATTTTTTCCTCGGTGCGAACCGCATGGCCGACGCCTGGATCGACACCGAGAGCGACACGCACATCACGTTCTGCACGTTCCGCGGCAACCTCGCCGTCGCGGCCTTCGCGGACCCGCAAGCGCCGGACGCGACCCGCGTGCGGGTCACCACGCTGCGGGAGGAAGGGATCGTGCCGCGACTCCTCACCTACATCGCCTTGGCGGGACAGTCGTGACCGGGCGGATCTCGGTGCGCACGCTCTTCTTCGGCGTATACGGGGAACTGGCCGCACGCCGGGAGGGCTCTGCCGAACTCGCGACCGACAGTACGGTGGAGGACCTCGTGCGGGCCCTGCGGGGGCCGGGAGGGCTGGACTGGCTCCCCGAGCGCGTCGTCGTCGCGGTCAACCAGCGCTACGCGGAGTCCGGGACGCGGCTGGCGAACGGGGACGAAGTCGCCCTCATTCCTCCCGTGGCGGGAGGCTGACGGTGCCGTGCGCGGACAAGGGCCCGGGAGCGGCGGACAACCGCGTGCGGACCTGGATCACGCGGGAAAGTCTGGACGGATTCGAGCCCTTCGCGGAGTTGGGGACCGAGGCGGATGGCGCGGTCCTTGTATTCCAGGGGAGGGTGCGCGAGACGAACCGCGGGCGCGCCGTCGCGAGTCTCACGTATGAGGCCTACGGAGAGATGGCGGAGCGCGAACTGTCGGCCATCTGTCACGAGGCGCTCGAACGATTCGACATCGGGGCGGTGTTCGCGGCGCATCGCGTCGGCGAACTGGGTCTGAGGGAGGTGAGCGTGGCGATCGGCGTCGCGGCAGGGCACCGCGACGCGTGCTACCCGGCCTCACGCTGGATTATGGAAACCCTCAAGGCTAAACTGCCTGTGTGGAAACACGAGTACTACCAGGACGGCGACTCGCACTGGGTCGGTGCCCCGCAGGCCGGGGCGACGGTCGCGGAAGACCGATCCTCGGCGGGATAACGGCGGGTCGAGCCTGGAGCCGATCTTCGAATCACGATCGGGAACCGAAGGATGGATCACGGATGGCCGGCGGTATCCGAAGGTAAGGGACCTTCGGCCCCGGCATCCAGTCGAGGAGGAAGCCATGTTGAAGATGGTTCGAAATGTGTTGGTCGTCTGCCTGATCGCGACCGTCTCCTTCGCCGGGGACTGTGGCGATGACGATGACAACATGATGATGGGGATGGAGGACGCGGTCACGGCCGAGGCCTAGCCGCCACCTTCGGGGGGACGGCCGTTTTCCGGCCGTCCCCTCTATCCTCCGGCAGTCCCGCACCCCGCACCCCGAACCGCCGATCCCTGATCCCCGGGACTCTGTCGGTGAGGTGGCACCTGTGTTCGTATTCCAGCGCCGACCATGGTGTCGGCGAATACCGATGAATACGCACCTTTGAGGTCCGGGGGGTGCGGCCCTATATTTCCCGCACACCCGCAATCATGGAACCCCTCAACTTCGGTGCCATGAGAGACCAGTTCGGCCGCCGCATCCAGTATCTTCGCATTTCGGTCACGGACCGGTGCAACCTCCGGTGCACGTACTGCATGCCGGAGGAAGGGCTCGCCTGGATCCCGAAGCCGGAGATGCTCGCGTACGAAGAAATCCAGGAAATCGTGCGCCAGATGGCGGATATCGGCCTGGAACGGGTCCGCATCACAGGCGGAGAACCTCTCGTCCGCAAGGACCTCCCGGACCTCGTCCGGATGATCGCGGCGGTGCCCGGCATCAACGACATCTCGCTCTCCACGAACGCGATCCTGCTGCCGCGATTCGCGGAGGCGCTGCGAGAGGCGGGCATGCACCGGGTGAACATCAGCCTCGACACGCTCGACCGCGATCGCTTCGTCGAGATCGCCCGGCGCCCGGCGCGGCGCTTCGACGAGACGATGACGGGGATCCGCGCCGCCGAGGAGGTGGGGTTCGCGCCGATCAAGATAAACTGCGTCATCATGCGGGGGCTCAACGACCACGAGGTGGCCGACTTCGCCGCCATCACCCGCGAGCGCCCGTGGCACGTTCGCTTCATCGAGCTGATGCCGGTGGGGGAGAACCTTCATCTGACCGATCGGTTCATATCTGCCGACGAGGTGCTGGAACGGATCCGCGCCATCGACCGGTTGCTGCCCGACCCGGGGCCGCGCGGCAATGGACCCGCGGTGTACTACCGCTTCCCGGACGGCACGGGAACGGTGGGTGTGATCACTCCGTTGTCCCACAACTACTGCGAGCGGTGCAACCGGATGCGGCTGACGGCCGACGGCAAGCTGCGCACCTGCCTGTTCGGGGATCACGAAGTGGACCTCAAGGGGCCGCTGCGCGAGACGGGCAGCATCGAGGCTGCGGTAGCGCGGGCGCTCGCCGGCAAGCCGAAGCGTCACTATCTGGAGCTGGGTACGGCGGCCGGAAGCGGCGGGCTCGCCGCGCTGAGCCAGGTGGGCGGCTGATGCGCCCGCCCGACGTGCGACTCGTGGGTTCGGAGGGCGTTGCATGAACTACGAGGAGCGCCTCCGGCACAGAGACCTCACGGAGCGCGCCACGCGGCTGCGCGAGAAGTTGGAGGAGGGGGACGGCGGTGCCGACCTGCGCCGCGCGGAGGGCCGCGAACTGGTGGCGCTCCTGGAAGAGACGCTGGCCCAGATCAGCCCGAAACGCTGGGACCGGATCATGGAAGCCATCGTCGACGAGGCCACGCGGCGAACCCGGGCTCCCTCGTTGTTCGACTGATCGCCGCCGGTTCGCGGCACCGCCGTCTCCTCGGGTTCGCTTTCCTGCTCGCCGGTCTGGGGGTGGTCGCGAGCGCCTTCGGGGCGCACACCCTCGAGGACCGCCTGGCGGCGGACGCCCTTGCCGTCTTCGAGACGGCGGCCCGCATGCACATGCTGCACGCCCTCGGCCTGGCCCTGCTCGGCCTGGCGGCCGCGCACTGGCCGGGCGCCGGCTGGCAGGGCCCCGCGGTACTCATGCTGAGCGGCGTGGCCGTGTTCAGCGGCAGTCTCTACGCCCTCGCCCTGTCCGGAATCGGGTGGCTGGGCGCGATCACGCCGATCGGCGGCGCGGCGCTCATCGCCGCCTGGGGCTGGGCGTCCTGGATCGCATTCACGCGCACCTGACAACCCGAGAGGTCCGATGGCGATCAAGAGCGACGGCTGGATCCGCCGCATGGCCCGCGAACAGGGGATGATCGAGCCGTTCGCCGACCGCCAGGTCCGCGACGGCGTCATCTCCTACGGCGTGAGCAGTTACGGCTACGACATGCGAGTCGCCGACGAGTTCCGGATCTTCCACAACGCGCTCTTCCCCGTGGTCGACCCCAAGGCGTTCGATGAGCGCTCTTTCCTTGAATTCAGCGGGGACGTCTGCATCATCCCCCCGAACTCCTTCGCGCTCGCGCGCTCGATCGAGTACTTCAGGATTCCCCGCAGCGTGCTCACGATCTGCGTCGGGAAGAGCACCTACGCGCGCTGCGGCCTCATCGTGAACGTGACGCCCTTCGAGCCGGAGTGGGAGGGTCACGCGACGCTGGAGATCTCGAACACGACGCCGCTTCCCGCCCGGGTGTACGCGAACGAGGGGATCGCGCAGGTGCTCTTCTTCGAGTCGGACGAAGTGTGCGAGATCAGCTACGCGGACAAGGCCGGCAAGTACCAGGGCCAGACCGGAGTCACGCCGCCGAAACTGTAGCGGCCAGCCCGGCGAGCAGGCGGGCCAGCCGCCTCGGGTATTGCTCGGTGAGCACATGCCCCCCCTCGGGATAGACGGTGAGATCGCACCCGAGGCGTGCGGCGAGGCCCCGGGCCGCGGCGACCGGAATCCTGGGGTCGCGCGCACCCGTCACGACGTGGGCCTCGAGAGGCCGCGAGGGCATGCGGCTCTCCAGATCGGCCGGCCGCCAGTCGGCGAGGATGCGCATCAGCGTGCGCGCGCGAACCGGATCCGCCCAGGGTCGGGCGTACGCCTCCACGAGGGCCGGTGGAGCCCTGAACGCGGGACCGGCCGCGCGCCTCAACACCAGACGGCCGATGTGCCTGTGCAGCGGCGCGAACATGTTCCCGACGGCCCGCCTTACCGGTTCCGAGCCGAGGAGGCCGAGGACCGGAGGGCGGCGGATGTCGGCCGCGACCGGACTCGCGAGCAGCAGCCCGCGGACGGCCGGCTCGACGCCGGCGAGCGCCAGCGCCACGGCGGCGCCCTGCGAGTGGCCGGCGACGAGCCGCGGCGCCCCCCCGTGCGGAGCGAGCGCGCGGATGACTTCTCGAATCCGGCGTACTTCGTCGTCGAGGGTGTAGGGCAGCCCCGGAGACGCCTCTGAGGCCCCCCGACCGAGCACGTCGGGGAGCCAGCACATCCACCCGGGATGCTCCGCGACGAAGGCCTCCGCGACCGAGCGCCACGCTCGTCCGTGGGCGCTGATCCCGTGCAGGAAGAGGACGGGGCGCCCCTCACCGAGGATCGTCACCCGCACCGTACCATCGCCGATCGCGACGTCCCGGACGAGACAGGTCTGCTGATCGGGGCGGTCGGCTGCGGTCGGCCCGGGACTCACAGAAACCGCGGGATCCTCCGCCGAGGGGGAGGCCAGACCCGCCTTTCCGGCCAGACCACGAACGCAACAGCTCCGACCAGCAGGAGGCTGAGAACGACGACATCCACCGCGAACAGGATGACTGCGATGTCCGAGTTCATACTTATTCTCCGCACGATTCCGGCCCGAGCCCATGGAGAGCGTAAGCCCTCCTCTGACGCGCCCGCAAACCGTCGAACGGGCGCCTTTCCGGGCTCCGTTCCCGCTTGCCGGGCCCAACCCTCCGCGATACCTTCGCGGCGCGGGAAAGTGAAGAAATTCACAAGCTCGCACGAGAGGAGCGCACCCCCTTGCTCGACCCATATCTCGGCATCCTGATCCTCGGATTGGTCGGCGTGCTGAACGCGGCCGCGATGATGGGCGTATCGCACCTCGTGGGCTCCCGGCGCCCGACGCCGGTGAAGGCGAGCCCCTATGAATCGGGGATCCCTCCCCTCGGAAGCACGCGAGAGCGGTTCTCGGTCAACTTCTACATCGTGGCGATGCTCTTCATCGTCCTCGACATCGAGACTCTCTTCCTGATTCCATGGGCCGTGATCTTCCGGGAACTGGGGATGGTCGGGTTCCTGGAGATCACCGCGTTCCTCGTCGTCCTCGGCGTCGGCCTCGTGTACGCGTGGAAGAAAGGGGCGCTCGAGTGGGATTGAGCACGGACTTGAACAGGGGACTGCGCACGGCGGCGAGGAGAGAAACCGGATGAGGACGCTGGATACGCTGCCCCCCGGCGCGCACCCCGAGGAGAGCCGGCTCGATACCGGGATCCCGCGCAACTGGATGACGACCCAGCTGGACTACGTCATCAACTGGGCGCGGCGGAACTCGCTGTGGCCGATGCCGTTCGGCACGGCGTGCTGCGCGATCGAGATGATGGCTTCCGCCGCGAGCAAGTACGACATCGGACGCTTCGGGATGGAGCGCATGTCGTTCAGCCCCAGGCAGGCGGACCTGATGATCGTGGCGGGAAGGGTCAGCTACAAGCTGGCGCCGGTTCTGCGCCGCGTGTGGGACCAGATGCCGCAGCCCAAGTGGTGCGTGTCGATGGGCGCCTGCGCGAGTTCCGGCGGAATGTTCGACAACTACACGATCGTGCAGGGAATCGACACGATCATCCCCGTCGACGTCTACGTACCCGGGTGCCCGCCCCGTCCCGAGGGCCTCATCTACGGCCTCCTCATGATCCAGGAGAAGATCAAGGGAGAATCGCTGGCCGACCCCCGCCCGCGGGACGAAGCGGTTGCGGCCGTGGGCCGGCCGAACCTGCCGCCCGAGACGATCGAACTCGTGGCCCAGCCCTTCGGCAACTCGACGAACCAGAACCGCATGAGCGGGCTCGGGCCGACCTCCGAGGTGGCCCGGTCGCGCGACCGGCGCGAGCGCCGGCTCGAACACCGGGATTGATCGGGGCGCCCCGGCAGTGACGACCGCGACGACGGTCGCGTCGCCCCGCATGGTGAGCGCGGCGCCACTCGACGGGGACGCCGCGAACCACCCCTCGATCCGTGCGCTGCGGGACCGCTTCGGAGGCGGCGTACGGCGGGTGGAGCGCGACGCGGTCGGCTACCCCGTGGTGTGGATCGATCCGCGCCTCAATGCCGAGGTCCTCCGCTTCCTGCGCGAGACGCCGGATCAGGCCTACGACTTTCTGGCCGACATCATGGGCGCGCACGCGGGCATCGGCGCCCCCATCCAGGTCTGGTACCAGCTCTGGTCCATGGTTCACGGCCGTCAGCTCCGGGTCGCGTGCGAGGTGCCGCTGGACGACCTCGAACTCGACACGGTGACGGACCAGTGGCTCGCGGCCGACTGGCTGGAGCGCGAGACGTGGGACATGTACGGCGTGGGTTTCCGGGGCCACCCCGACCTGCGTCGCATCCTGATGCCGGAGAACTACGAGGAGGGCTTCCCGCTCCGGAAGGACTTTCCCCTCCGCGGCCGCTTCAGCCGCTCCGCGCAGGTGAGCCGCGCGCTCTCCCGCGACCTCGTCGACATCTACGCCGTCGAGGAGCTGGAGATGGCGGGCTACGCCGTCACCGAAGAGGGGGACGTGCGGCCGCCGCCGGACGGTGCGACGGGGGCCGGGATCCGCGACCTGGAGCTCGGCGAGACACCCGGGGACGCGCTGGAGGGCGCGCCGATCCTCATCAACATGGGGCCGCAGCACCCGGCCACCCACGGCGTGCTGCGCCTCGTGCTGCAGCTCGACGGGGAGCGCGTGATCCGCTGCGTCCCGCACATCGGCTACCTGCACACCGGCTTCGAGAAGACGTGCGAGTACCGCGAGTGGAACCAGTGCGTGCCCTACACGGACCGCATGGACTACCTCGCGCCGATGCTCTACAACATCGGCTACGCCGGGGCCGTGGAGGCGCTCCTCGGCGTCGAGATCACCGAACGCTGCCGCGTGGTCCGGGTTATCCTCGGCGAACTGAACCGGATTCTCGGACATCTCCTGTGGCTGGGGACGACGGCGATCGACATCGGCGCGTTCTCCGTCTTCCTTTACACGTTCCAGGAACGCGAGCGGATCTACAACCTGCACGAAGCCTACACGGGGGGGCGGATCACGACCTCCGTCACGCGGGTGGGCGGGATGATGGCGGATCTGCCGGTCGGCTGGACCGCGGCGGCGCGCGACTTCGCCGCCACCTTCCCGGCCACGCTGGACGAGGTCGAGCGCCTCCTCACCCGAAACGCGATCTGGCAGGGCCGCACGATGGACATCGGCCTGCTCGAGGCGGACAAGGCGATCAGCTACGGCATCACGGGCCCGACGCTGCGCGCGAGCGGCGTGGCGTACGACGTCCGGAAGGCGCGCCCCTACCTCGGCTACGAGGAGTACGACTTCGACGTACCGGTCGGCACCACGGGCGACGCGTACGATCGGTATCTCGTCCGGGTCGAGGAGATGAAGCAGAGCCTCCGCATCATCGAACAGGCGCTCGACCGGCTCCCGGGCGGACCCATCAACATCGACGACTACCGCATCGTCCTGCCCCCCAAGGGGGAGGCGATGGGATCGATCGACACGATGATCTCGCACTTCAAGCTCGTCATGGAGGGCGTCCGCGTCCCCGCCGGCGAGACGTGGTATTCGATCGAGAGCTCCAAGGGCGAACTCGGCTTCGGGATCGTCTCCGACGGGGGCACGAAGCCCGTCCGCTGCCGTTTCCGCGGTCCCTCGTTCATCAACATCGCGTCGCTTCCCGAGCTGGTGAAGGGGGAACTCGTGGCGGACGTGGTGGCGATCAACGCCTCGCTGGACGTGGTGCTCGGGGAGATCGACCGATGAGCCGCCGCCTCCATCCCGCGGTCGTCGGGGCGCAGCCCTTCCAGCTGACGGCGCGGAAGACGTTCGACGGTCCCATCTTCGAGACGGAGGAAGGGCGGCGCCGGCTCGAGATGGCGCTGTCCCGCTATCCGACGAAGCAGGCGGCGCTCCTCCCCATGCTCGGCTTCGTGCAGGCGGAGAAGGGGTGGATCGAGCCGGGGGACATGGAGCAGGTCGCCGAGGCGCTGGATCTCACGCCCGCCTACGTCCATTCGATCGCGACCTTCTACACGATGTACAACAAGCACCCGGTCGGGCGTCACTTCGTCCAGGTGTGTACGAACATCTCCTGCCACCTGAACCGGGGCGAAGAAGTGCTGGAGCGCTTCCTCGCGGAGACGAAGACCCGGCAGGGCGAGATCTCCGACGATGACGAGTTCACGGTGATCGAGGCCGAGTGCCTCGGGGCGTGCGGATTCGCCACGGTCGTGCAGGTCAACGACCGCTACCTGGAAAACGTGACGCCGGACTGCGTGCCGGAGATCGTCGCGAACCTCCGCGGCGCGCGCGACGGCGCCGGGGCGGACGGGGAGGGGGAGGCATGAGCTTCCCGCACCTGAGCGAACTCGAGACCACGACCCCGCTCTCACGGCATCAGGGCGAGGCGGAAGCGCGGACGCTCGACGGATGGCGCGCCGTGGGCGGCTACGAGGCGCTGCGGAAGTCGCTCGACATGGCGCCGGATGAGATCACGGACGTCGTGAAGGCCTCCGGGCTGCGCGGGCGGGGCGGAGCGGGTTTCCCGACCGGCCTCAAGTGGAGCTTCATGCCGAAGGGCGACGGCAAGCCCCACTACCTGTGCTGCAACGCGGACGAGTCCGAGCCCGGCGCCTTCAAGGACCGTGAGGTGATCCGGTGGACGCCCCACCTGCTGATCGAGGGCTGCCTCATCGGCGCGCGCGCGATCGGGGCGGAACACATCTACATCTACGTGCGGGGCGAGTTCTTCGAGGAGACGGCGGTGCTCAACCGGGCCGTGGTCGATGCCTGCGAGGCCGGGCTCATCGGCCCGAACATCCTCGGCTCCTCGTGGTCGTGCGACCTGACGGTCCACGCCGGCGCCGGCGCCTACATCGCGGGCGAGGAGACGGGGCTCATGAACTCGCTCATGGGCAACCGGGCCGAGCCGTGGGCCAAGCCGCCCTTCCCGGCGCAGGCGGGGGCGTTCGGCATGCCGACCACGGTGAACAACGTCGAGACCCTGTCGGCGGTCCCCATGATCCTCGAGCACGGCGCCGAATGGTACCGGCAGTGGGGGAGCGAGAAGTCGCCGGGGACGAAGCTGTGGAGCTGCTCCGGGCACCTGGTGCGGCCGGGGAACTACGAGTTCGCGCTCGGCCTCCCGCTTCGCGACATCATCTTCGAGGCCTGCGGCGGCACGCCCTCGGGCCGGCCCGTGAAGGCCGTGATCCCGGGCGGATCGTCGACCGCCTTCCTCACCGGGGACGAACTGGACTGCGCCACGACGTACGAAGGGCTGGCCGAGGCGGGAAGTGCGCTCGGCACGGCCTCCCCGATCGTGATGGACGCCGATACGGACATCGTGGCGGCCATGCGGCGGATCGCGCAGTTCTACGCGCACGAGTCGTGCGGACAATGCGTGCAGTGCCGCGAGGGGACCTCGTGGGTCGTGCGTATCCTCCAACGCATCGAAGCGGGCGACGGTCGTCTGCGGGACATCGACACGCTGTACGAACTGTGCGAGCAGATGACGGGCCGCACGATCTGCGTGCTGGCGGACAGCGTCGTATTCCCGCTCCGCTCTTCGCTCGACAAGTTCCGTGCCGACTACGAGGCGCGGATGAAGCCGACCCTGGTCGCGGCGGGGTGACGCATGGCTGAGAACGGAGCCCGGGCGACGATCACGCTCACGATCGACGGCGTCGAAGTCACGGTCCCGCGCGGGACGCGCGTCATCGAGGCCGCCGAGCGCGTGGGCGTCGTGGTGCCGCGCTACTGCTACCACCCGGGGATCCCGACGCGGCCCGCCCAGTGCCGAATGTGTCTGGTGGAGGTGGAGGGGCGGCCCAAACTGGAGCCCTCGTGTACGCTTCAGGCGACCGACGACATGGTCGTGCACACGGCGAGCGACACGGCCCGTACGGCCCGGCAGTCGGTGATCGAATTCCTGCTCGTGAACCACCCGCTCGACTGTCCGATCTGCGACGCGGCCGGGCAGTGCATGCTCCAGGACTACGCGTACGTCACGAACCAGCTCGAGAGCCGGGTCGACGAGCCGAAGCGGGTCATGGGACGCGCCCGGATCGCCGACGACATCCTCTACTTCGCGGACCGCTGCATCATCTGCACGCGCTGCGTCCGCTTCATGCGGGACGTCGCGGAGGACGACGCGCTGATCGTCGCCCAGCGCGGAGACAAGGCCTACATCGACACCTTCCCGGGCCGCGAACTCGACAATCCGTTCCAGGGGAACATCGTCGACGTGTGTCCGGTGGGGGCGCTCGTGCACGAGGACTTCGTGTTCAAGGCCCGCGCCTGGGACATGGACGCCACGGCGAGCGTGTGCCCGGGTTGCCCGACCGGCTGCAACGTCACGATCGACACCAAGGAAAATCAGATCGTGCGGGTCAAGCCGCGGCACAATGCGGCGGTCAACTCCTGGTGGATGTGCGACTACGGCCGGCGGCACCTGGTGATGACGAACCGTGGCGTGCGCGCCGAGGTACCGCTCATACGGGACGGTGACGCGCTGCGGCCGGTGGACTGGGTCACCGCCCTCGCGTGGCTGGCGGAGAAGATCGAGGCGGCGGGCTCCCCCGGCGGTCGCGCGATCGTGTCCCCGGACGCCTCGAACGAGAACCTGTTCTACGTCGGACGACTCCTCGCGCGCCTGGGCGTGGAGGGGGGCGAGTTCCAGGTGGAGCAGGGGGAGACGGCGGCGCTGCCCACCGTGCCGACGCTCAAGCTCCGGGCCGACCGCGCGGCGAACGTCGCGGGGGCCGGGATCTTCGGCGCGCAGCGCGTCGCGGCCCTCTCGAGCGGCGCGGAGGCCGGGGCGCTCGTGGTGCTGGACGACGCGCTGGACGGCGCCGGCGAGGACTTCGGCGAGGCGGCCGACCTCTTCCTCTACCTCGGGACGCGGCTCCCGGCGGCGGCGCGCAATGCGGACGCGGTACTCCCGATCTCGACCTTCGCCGAGATGGACGGGTCGTTCACGAACTTCGAGGGCCGCGTGCAGCGCTTCCACCAGGCGCTCACGCCGCCCGGGTCGGCACGCCCGGCCTGGATGATCCTCAGTCGCGTGCTGGCGCGCCTGGGAGACGGCACGGCCGTGTCCGATATCCGGACCGCGTTCGAGCGGATGGCGGCGGACGTCCCGGCGTTCGAGGGCCTGACGTGGGACGGGATCGGGCTCAAGGGCGCCCCGGCCGCCGGCACGGCCGCCGCGGCCCCGGCGGAGGCCGACGCATGAGCCCGGTTTCCGGCGGCGCCTTCGCCGTGGCCACGCTGCTCAAGGTGGCCGTCTTCTTCACCGTGCTCATGCTCGCCGTCATGCTGTCGACGATCGTGGAACGGAAGGTGGCGGGCTTCATCCAGGACCGGAGCGGCCCCAACCGCGTCGGCCCCTGGGGTCTGCTCCAGGTCATCGCGGACGGGCTCAAGAACCTCATCAAGGAAGAGACGATGCCGGACCAGTCGATCCGGCCCTTCTTCCTCCTCGCGCCCGTTCTCGCGATCCTCCCGGCCACGATCCTGTTCGCCGTCATCCCCTTCGGTTCTCCGCTCCCCACGCCGTGGGGACTCGTGGAGATGATCGTGGCGGATGTGCCGATCGGCTTCCTGTATGTGCTCGCGATCGGCTCGATCGGCGTGTACGGGGTCGCCATGGGCGGCTGGGCCTCCGGCTCCAAGTACTCGCTCCTGGGCGGCCTGCGCGGCTCCGCCCAGATGGTGAGCTACGAAGTCGCACTCGCGCTGAGCCTCGTCCCCCTCATCCTCCTCACCGGAGACGTACGGGCGCCCGAGATCGTCTCGATGCAGCAGACGTTCACCGCCGGACCCGCGACCTACGCGACGTGGTTCGTCTTTCCGCTCCTCGTCGGACTCTTCTTCTTCTTCATTTCGGGTCTGGCGGAGACGAACCGGCTCCCCTTCGATCTGCCGGAAGCCGAAGCCGAACTCATCGCCGGATACCACACCGAGTACTCGGCGATGAAGTTCTCGATGTTCATGATCGGCGAGTTCGCGCACGTGATCACGGTCGCCGCGCTCGTGACCGTCTTCTTCCTCGGCGGGTGGGACATCCCCTTCTGGCAGGGGGACAACATCCGGGTGCTCTCCGACGGGACGGTGATCGGGACGCCCACGTGGTGGAAGACGCTCCTCACGCTGGGCGCCTTCGCGACGAAGACGGCGCTCGTCGTCCTCGTCTTCGTCTGGATCCGCTGGACGCTGCCGCGTTTCCGCTACGACCAGCTCATGGATCTGGGCTGGAAGTTCATGCTCGAGGCGGTGACGGTGTACATCCTCGTCATCGCGTTGGTCATCCTCGGGATCGAAGCCGTGGGGATCCCGCCCGGCGGCTGGTACGCGTTCGTGCTCTTCGTCGTGAACCTGGCCCTGGCGGGGGTGATCTTCTTCGTCATGGACCGGGGGACGCTGATTCGCGGCGCCGCCAAGGGAACGAAAGGCCAGGGAGGGTAGATGCCCGGAGAGGTCAGAATTCTGGAACGCCCCCGCGCGGAAGGCTCGTACGTGAGGGCGGCGGCCAAGGGGATGTCGATCACGCTCCGCCATCTCCTCAAGCCCCGCACGAAGACGCAGCAGTATCCCGACGAGAAGTGGGAACTCGCGCCGCGTACGCGCGGCACCCATCGCATGGCGGTGCACGAGGACGGGCGGTCGAAGTGCGTCGCCTGTGGCCTCTGTCCGACCGTGTGCCCGGTGAACTGCATCAAGCTCGTGCCGGCCGAGGACGAGAACGGGGAACGCTACGCGGCGATCTACGAGATCGACGAGTTCCGCTGCATCTTCTGCGGCTACTGCCAGGAGGTGTGCCCGGTGGAGGCGATCCACCTCGGCGTGCACTACGAGAACGCGGAGTACTCCCGCGAGCGCTGGGTCTACGACCTCGAGCGGCTCGTCGAACAGGAGCACCCCGTGACGGCGCTGTGGGATCCCTCCGACCCGGCGTCGCAGTGATTGCCGCGGTTGAGGTCACGATGATCCAGGACTTCCTCTTCCAGGCCTTCGCGGCGAGCGCGATTCTGGGTGCGGTGCTCATGGTCACGCGCCGGAATCCCGTCGCCGCCGTGATCTTCCTGGTCGCCGTCTTCTTCGCCACCTCCGGCATGTTCCTCATGCTGGACGCGCACTACATCGCGGCGATCAACGTGATCCTGTACGGCGGGGCCATCATGGTCCTGTTCCTGTTCGTGATCATGCTGCTGAACCTCGGGCACGCGGAGTGGCGCGATCTGCGCGGGCCGATCGGCGGCCTCGTGGGCGGATCCATCGCCATCGCGTTCCTGGGGGTGCTGACACGGCTCTTCGTGGGGGGGGCGGAGGCGCAGCCGGCCGTGGAAATCGCGGGGAATGCGCTGCGGGCGGCCGCCGCCGAACAGAGCGTGATCGGCATCGTGGCCCGGCCACTCTTCCAGGAGTACGTCATCGTGCTCGAGGTGACCGGCGTGCTCCTCCTCGCCTCGATCGTGGGCACCATCCACCTCGCGCGCAGGGAACGGACGTGAACGAGGCCGGGCTGGCGGACGCCCTCGGGCCGCACGGGCTCATCGCCCTCTTCGTGAGCGCGATCCTGTTCTCCATCGGCGTGATCGGCGTACTGCTCCGCCGGAACGCGATCATCGTCTTCATGTGCATCGAACTGATGCTCAACGCGGCGAATCTGTCCCTCGTCGCGTTCTCGCGCATGCACGGGATCGAGGGCCAGATCTTCGTCTTCTTCGTGATGGCCGTCGCCGCGGCCGAGGCCGCCGTCGGACTCGCGATCATCATCGCCATCTTCCGCCACTACGAGGTCGTGGACCTCGATCGCTTCCGGCTGCTGAGATGGTGAGCATCGTGAGCATCGCGAGCGGGGTGGGGGCGCTGCCGGCCGGAGCCGCCGCCCTCGCGGCGCAGGAGGGCGCGGGAACGGCGTTCCATCCGGTATTCCCGTGGCTCATCCTCGCTCTGCCTCTGCTGGGGGCCGTGGTCAACGGTCTCGGCGCCTTCCTGTGGCGGGAAGACAAGCGGATCCCGTCCATCGTCGGTCCCGCCGCCCTGCTCGCGAGCTTCGCCATCGTCCTCGTGAACTTCATCGGGATGAGCGGGGCGGAACTGCACGGGGCGGAGGTCGTGCGCCTCTGGAGCTGGATCGTCTCCGGGGATCTCCATATCGGCGTCGATCTGCAGTTCGACCAGCTCTCGATGCTGATGTGCATGGTCGTGACCGGGGTGGGAAGCCTGATCCACATCTACTCCGTCGGCTACATGCGCGAGGACCCCGGGTACTCGCGCTACTTCTCGTACCTGAACCTGTTCGTCTTCTTCATGCTTGTGCTCGTCCTCGGGGCCAGCCTGCCGCTGATGTTCGTGGGCTGGGAGGGCGTGGGGCTGTGCTCGTACCTCCTCATCGGCTTCTGGTACGAGAACCGGGAGTACGCGAACGCGGGCAAGAAGGCGTTCATCATGAACCGGATCGGCGACGCGGGCTTCCTCGTCGCCATGTTCCTCCTCTTCGTGACCTTCGGGACGCTGGACTTCGTCCCCCTCCTCGAGGCGGCGGAAGGGACGCTGGCCTACGGCGGTCTCCTCGTGACCGGGATCACGCTCCTCCTCTTCCTGGGCTGCACCGGGAAGTCGGCGCAGATCCCGCTCCACACGTGGCTGCCCGACGCCATGGCGGGGCCGACGCCCGTCTCGGCGCTCATCCATGCGGCGACCATGGTGACGGCCGGCGTCTATCTCATCGCGCGCACGAGCGTACTGTTCGCGCTCGCGCCCGTCTCCCAGGGTGTCGTGGCGGCGTTGGGGGCGGGGACGGCGCTGTTCGCGGCTTCGATCGCGATCCGGCAGTACGACATCAAGAAGGTGCTCGCCTACTCCACGATCTCGCAGCTCGGCTACATGTTCCTCGCCGTCGGGGTGGGGGCGTTCACGGCCGGCGTCTTCCACCTCATGACGCACGCCTTCTTCAAGGCGCTCCTCTTCCTCGGGGCCGGCGCCGTGATCCACGCCGTCCACCGCGCCTGGGCGCATGGGGACGGGCATGGTGACGGCCAGCACGGGGATCCCAACGACATGCGGAACCACGGGGGGCTGCGGGCGTTCATGCCCCGCACGTGGGCGTTCATGTGGATCGCGACGCTCGCGATCGCGGGGGTGCCGCCGCTGGCCGGTTTCTTCTCGAAGGACGAGATCATCTGGTACACGGGCGCCTTCGGGTATCCTGTGCTGTGGGGCGTCGCGCTGGCCACGGCGCTCCTCACGGCGGTGTACATGACCCGCCTCATGGTCATGACCTTCCACGGGAAGAACCGCACCTTCGGCCACGGAGGGACGGCCGAAGCGGGCCGGCGGCTGCACGAGGTCCCGCTCGTCATGTGGGGGCCGCTGGCCCTGCTCGCCGTCCTCTCGGCCGTCGGCGGCTGGGTGAACATCCCGGAGGCGCTCCCCGTGCTCCCGGCCGTCGAGTGGTTCCACCACTGGCTCGAACCGGTGTTCGAGCCCGCGATCGCGATCGCCGAGGCGAGAAACCTCGTGGCCGAGCACCACTCGCCCATGGGAGGCGGCGAGGCGCTGTGGGCCGGGATCTCGGCCGTCATCGCGATCGTGGCCGTGACCGCGACGGTCAGGGTCCTTTCGCCGAAGCCCGTGCCCACGGAGGCCGAGGCCGTGGCGCCGACCGGGTTCGCGCGCGTGCTGCACGACAAGTGGTACGTCGATGAACTCTACGACCGCATGATCGTGCGGCCCTCGCTCGCCCTGTGGCGCGCCTGCTGGCGGATCGTGGACACGGGGCTCATCGACGGCGCCGTGAACGGGGTGGGGCGCGGCGCTCGCCTCCTCGGCTGGGCCGGCGGACAGCTGCAGAGCGGCCGCGTGACGACTTACCTCGTCGTGTTCATGCTCGGCGCCCTGCTCGTCCTGAGCGTGCTCGCATGATGGCCCTGTACGACGGGCACTGGATCCTGACCGCGCTCGTGGTCCTCCCGCTCCTCGGCGGGGTGGCCTGCCTCCTGGCGCCGGAAGCGCGGGCGAAGATGATCGCGCTCGGCACGACGCTCTTCCTGTTCGCGCTCTCGCTGCCGCTGTTCTGGACCTTCGACACGGCCGAGCCGGGCTTCCAGAACCAGGTCTCGATCCCCTGGGTCGAGGCGTGGGGGATCTCGTACTCCGTGGGAGTGGACGGGATCTCGATCCTCATGATCCTGCTCACGACCTTCATCGTGCCGCTCTCGGTGGCGGGGTCGTTCTCCTACATCACGCGGCGGGAGCGGGCCTTCTACGCGATGCTCCTCTTCCTCACGACGGGGATGATCGGGGTCTTCGTGGCCCTCGATCTCTTCCTCTTCTACGTGTTCTGGGAGATCGCGCTGATCCCGATGTACTTCCTCATCGGGATCTGGGGCGGGGAGCGGCGGATCTACTCGGCGGTGAAGTTCTTCCTCTACACGGCCGCGGGCTCACTCCTCATGCTGGTCGCGATCGTGACCCTCGCGTGGCTGTTCCGGAGCGGCGCCGGCGGGTGGAGCTTCGCCTACGAGGACCTGCTCTCGGTCGATCTCGCGCGCCGCACGCAATTGTGGCTCTTCGCCGGCTTCGCGCTCGCGTTCGCGATCAAGGTCCCGCTTTTCCCGTTCCACACCTGGCTTCCGGACGCGCACGTGGAGGCCCCCACGGCCGGTTCCGTGATCCTGGCGGGGGTACTGCTCAAGATGGGCGTGTACGGGTTCCTGCGGTTCGGGCTCCCCTTCTTCCCGGCCGCGGCGACGGACCCGGCGGTCGTGAACACGATGATGGCGCTCGGCGTGATCGGAATCCTCTACGCGGCCTGGGTGGCGGCGGTCCAGCCCGACGCGAAGAAGCTCATCGCCTACACATCGGTGGCGCACCTCGGCTTCGTCGTGATCGGCGTGTTCGGGCTCACGACGCAGGGGATCGAGGGCGGGATCCTGCAGATGGTGAACCACGGCATCTCGACCGGGGCCCTCTTCCTCCTCATCGGGATGCTGTACGAGCGGCGTCACACCCGCCTGATCGCGGACTTCGGCGGCATCGCGAAGGTGATGCCGATCTTCGCCTTCGCGCTCGTCGTCGTCGCGCTGTCGTCCGTGGGGCTCCCGGGCACGAACGGCTTCGTGGGCGAGTTCCTGATCCTGCTGGGGACGTTCCGCACCCACCCCTGGATCGCCGCCGTCGCCACGACCGGCGTCATCTTCGCCGCCTGCTACATGCTGCCCATGGTGCAGCGCGTGCTGTTCAACCGGCTGGAGCGCGACGAAAACCGGTCGCTGCGCGATGTGAACGGCCGCGAGCGGCTGATCCTCGCGCCGCTCCTGGTGCTGATCCTCCTCATGGGGGTGTGGCCGGGGCCGTTCCTGAACCGGACGCGGGCCTCCGTAGAGGCCCTCATCGAGCACGTGGAGGCGCGAACGGCCGTCGTCCAGGTGGATGCCGCCGGGGATGCCGCCGGGGCCGGGGGAGGGGAGTGACGTGAGGGTCTTCGACTTCGCCTCGCACGGCAGCTACTGGTTGGCACTCCTGCCGGAGGTCATCCTCTCGATCGCCGCGATGGTGATCCTGATGCGTGACGCCTTCGTGCCCGCGGGCGAGGCCTCGGGCGGCTCCGGCGGTGACGGGCGCATGTCGGTCGACTGCCTCGTGACGCTGTACTCGATCGCGGGCGCACTCGTCGCGAGCCTGTGGCTCATGGATGCCTCCGGCCCCCCCGACGCCATGATCGCGCTCGACGGGTTCCGGGTCGCGGCCGACGTGATCCTCCTGGGCGGGGGTCTCCTCGTCGTCTCGCTGTCGCGCGACTACCTGAGCCGCGAGGGGCTGCGCGGGCCCGAGTTCCACGCGCTCGTCCTCATGGCGCTGGTCGGGATGATGGTGCTCGTGGCGGCGCGCGACCTCATCCTGCTCTTCGTCGGCCTCGAGCTGATGTCGATTTCCGTGTACGTGCTCACGGGGTTCGCGCGGAAGAACCCGCGCTCTTCGGAGGCGAGCCTCAAGTACTTCATCGTCGGCGCTTTCGCGAGCGCCTTCGTCGTGTACGGGATCGCGCTCCTGTACGGGGCCACCGGGACGACGCGCCTCGCCACCGCCGCCGACCGGATCGCGGCCGGGGCGGGCGCCGGGGGCGACCTCCTCCTCGTGGCCGGCATCGGCCTCCTGCTCATCGGCTTCGCGTTCAAGATCGCGGCGGTGCCGTTCCACATGTGGGCCCCCGACGCGTACGACGGAGCGCCGACGCCGGTCACCTCGCTCATGGCGACCGGCGTGAAGGCCGCCGCTTTCATCGCGCTGCTCCGCGTGCTGACGGTGGATCTGGGGGGCGCCGCGGAGACGTGGCGGGGCGCCGTGTGGTGGCTCGCGATCCTGACCATGATCGTGCCCAACCTGATCGCGCTCGCGCAGGAGGACGTGAAGCGGATGCTCGCCTACTCCTCCGTGGCGCACGCCGGGTATCTGCTCGTGGGCGTGGCGGCGGCCTCCGAACTCGGGCGCTCCGCGTCCCTCTTCTATCTGGCGGCCTACACCGTGGTCACGGCGGCGAGCTTCGCGATCGTCTTCCACGTGGCGGGGAAGGGGGACCGCAACCAGCGGCTTCGCGACTACCGCGGGCTGGGCTGGCGACGTCCGGTGCTGGGGGGGGCGCTCCTCGTCTTCCTGCTCTCTCTGGCGGGTTTCCCGCCCACGGCCGGCTTCGTCGGCAAGCTGTACCTCCTCAGGGCGGCCGTCGACGCGGGAGAGACGGCGCTGGCGGTGACGCTCGTCCTGACGAGTCTCGTCGCCTACTACTACTATCTGCGCGTGGTGTGGAAGATGTACTTCGAGACGGCGCCCGAGGACGCCCACACACCACCGTCCCCGAAGCCGGGGTTCAATCTCGTGATCGGGACCTGCGTGGCGCTCATCCTCCTGGCCGGGCTCTTCCCGGGGCGGATCATCGATCGGGCGCGCGAGGCCCTCCCCGACGGGCCCGCGGCCGGCGTAACCATCGCCGGCCCCGAGTCCGACGCCCCGTGACCCGTTAGCCCTCCGGGGCGACCAAAAAGACGCCGTTTTGTGGGGCCCGCGAGCGCGCTCCGCGCCCCGGCGGCCCCCGACCCGTGACCCGAGGCTCCATGCGCATAGATCCCGGAATCTTCCGCGAGTACGACATCCGCGGCATCGTCGGCGACGACCTGACGGAGGAGACGGCCGAACTCGTCGGCCGCGCCTTCGGGACCGAACTCGCGGACCGCGACGCGCCGCGCGTCGTCGTCGGCCACGACAACCGACCCTCCTCTCCGGGACTCGCGGCCGCCCTCTGCCGGGGCCTGTGCGCGGCCGGCGTCGACGTGACGACGGTGGGGACGGTGCCGACGCCCGTGCTCTACTTCGCGGCCATCGAGTTCGACGCGGACGCGGGTGTCCAGATCACCGGATCCCATAATCCTCCCGAATACAACGGGATCAAGATGGTGCGGGACGGAGGGGCTCTGTACGGGGATGCGATCCGTTCGCTGCGGACCCGGATCGAGGCGGGGGATTACGCCACCGGTGCCGGAGAGGTGAGGGAAACGGAGATCCTCGATCGGTATGTGGAGGAGATCGCGGCCCGCGGTCGGGTGGACGGGAACGTGCGCATGGTGCTCGACTGCGGGAACGGCGCGGGGAGCGTCGTCGCGGTGCGGGCGCTCACCGCCGCCGGGATCGAGGTGGACGGCCTCTACTGCGAGTCGGACGGCACCTTCCCCAACCACCACCCGGACCCGACGGTGGATGAGTACATCCAGGACCTCATCGCGCGAGTGCGTGAGACGGGGGCGGACCTCGGCGTGGGGCTCGACGGCGATGGCGATCGCATCGGTGCAGTGACCGAAGAGGGGAAGATCGTGCGCGGCGACCACCTGCTCCTGCTCTTCGCGCGGGAGGTGCTGGCGGAGCGCCCGGGGGCGGAAGTCGTGTTCGACGTGAAGTGCTCGCAGGCGCTGCCGCGGGTGATCCGCGCCGACGGCGGCGTTCCGGTGATGTGGAAGACGGGGCACTCCCTCATCAAGGAGCGGATGCGGGCCGGCGGATCCCCCATCGCAGGTGAGATGAGTGGGCATATCTGCTTTGCCGACAGGTTTTACGGGACGGATGACGCGATCTATGCGGCGGCGCGCCTGGCGGGGCTCGTGGCCCGCGCCGGGCGGCCGCTGTCCGAGCTGGCGGCGGAGATTCCGAGCTATCCGTCGACGCCCGAATTGCGCCTGGACTGTCCGGAAGACCGGAAGTTCGCGGTCGTGGCGGAGGCGGTCCGCTACTACCGGGCGCGTCACGAGGTGGTGGACATCGACGGCGCTCGGGTGCTGTTCGACGGCGGCTGGCTCCTGATCCGGGCGAGCAATACGCAGCCGGTGATCGTGGCGCGGATCGAGGCGGACACGCCCGAGCGCATGCGGGAGATCGTGGATGACGCGCGCGCGTTCCTCGCCGGCCACGGGGTCGAACTGCCACCGTTGTGAGGTCGCCGGCGGGCCCGCGGTGGCCCCCGCGGCGGGCGAACGCGACATTGAGGGTCCCCGGATTCGGGCCCTTCCAGCGGAGAGTCGAACGACGATCAGATGAACATTCACGAATTCCAGGCCAGACGGATTTTCGCGAGCCATGGCATCCCCGTGCCGGACGCGGAGGTCGCGACGACCCCCGATGAAGCGGCCGCGGCGGCGGAGCGATTCGGCGGAAGGGTCGTGGTCAAGGCTCAGATCCACGCGGGGGGACGTGGAAAGGCGGGGGGCGTGAAGCTGGCGGCCTCGCCCGCGGAGGCCCGAATAAATGCCGAACAGATCCTGGGCATGAAAATCAAGGACATCGAGGTGCGGAGGGTCCTCGTCGCGCCGGCCGAGGAGATCGCCTCCGAGGCCTACGCGGGGATCGTCCTCGACCGGGCGCGGCAGGCGGACACGATCATGGTCTCCTCCGAGGGCGGCGTGGACATCGAGGAGGTCGCCGCCACGATGCCGGAGGCGATCCGCAAGCTGGCCGTCGACCCGCGTTACGGGCTCCTGAACCATCAGGCGACGCTCCTCGGCCACCATCTCTACGACGACCCGCGCGCGGCCCGGCAGGCGGCCTCGATCCTCGGCAAGCTCTACGAGGCCTATCGGGCGAGCGGCGCCACCCTGGCGGAGATCAACCCGCTGATCGTGAACCCGGCCGGGGAAGTGAAGGCGATCGACGCCAAGATGAACATCGACGACAACGCCCTCTTCCGACTGCCCGACATCGCGGCGTTGCGCGACCTCGAGGCGGAGAACCCGGCGGAGGTGCGGGCGCGCGAAGCCGAGCTCTCCTACATCCAGCTGGATGGGAACGTCGGGTGCTGCGTGAACGGGGCCGGACTCGCCATGGCCACGATGGACCTGGTCAAGTACTACGGCGGGGAGCCCGCGAACTTCCTCGACATCGGCGGTTCCTCCAATCCCGAAAAGGTGGTGACGGCGCTCGAACTCATGACCGCGGATCCGGGCGTGACGTCGATCCTGTTCAACATCTTCGGCGGGATCACGCGCTGCGACGACGTGGCGAACGGGATCGTGGAGGCGACGAGCCGCATGGAGTCGCGGGTCCCGATCACCATCCGCCTCACGGGGACGAACGAGGAAGAAGGGGTCGCGATCCTCGCGGAGCACGGCTTCGAGGCCATGATCGACATGGACCGGGCGGTCGAGACCGCCGTCCGAAGGGGGAACTAGGTGGCGATCTTCATCGGAGAGGATACGAGGCTCGTCGTCCAGGGGATCACCGGACGCGATGGTTCGTTCCACGCGCGGGAGATGATGGAGTACGGCACGCGGGTCGTGGCCGGGGTGACGCCGGGCAAGGGCGGTCAGACGTTCGAAGGCGCGGTTCCCGTCTTCGACACGGTCGAGGAGGCGGTGGCCGAGGCCGGCGCGAACACGAGCGTGATCTACGTGCCCGCCCGCTTCGCCGCGGACGCGATATTCGAGTCGGCCGACGCGGGGATCTCGCTCATCGTGTGCATCACGGAGGGCGTTCCGGTCGGGGACATGCTCCGGGTGCTGCCGTACGTGAGGGAGGAGGGGGCGCGGCTCATCGGGCCCAACTGCCCGGGCGCCATCGTGCCCGGGCGCTGCAAGGTCGGCATCCTCCCGGGCCAGATCGTGCGTGAGGGCCCGGTGGGCATCGTGAGTCGCTCTGGAACGCTGACCTACGAGGTCATATTCCAGCTCACGCGGGCGGGGATCGGGCAGTCGGCCTGCGTCGGCATCGGGGGCGACCCGCTCATCGGCACGGATTTCGTCGATTGTCTGGCCGCGTTCGAGGACGATCCGGAGACGGAGGCCGTCGCCGTGATCGGCGAGATCGGGGGGACCGACGAGCAGGTGGCCGCGGAGTTCGTGGCGCGCGAGATGAGCAAGCCGGTCGTCGGTTTCATCGCGGGCCAGACGGCCCCGCCGGGCCGGCGCATGGGGCACGCAGGGGCGATCATCTCGGGCTCCGAGGGGACGGCGGAGGAGAAGATTCGCACCTTCGAGCGGAACGGAATCGGCGTGGCGCGCAGACCGGCCGACCTGGTCGGACTCATGCGCGACCGCCTGTAGGCGTTACCCGGCCCCGCCGGGTACACGAGGCCGGGCGGCGGATGGACGCGCAACACCAGGAGGCGGGCGATGGAAGTACGCGAGATCATGACCCGCGAGGTGATTACGGCCGAGCCCGGCATGGCGCTCAAGGAGGCGGCGGCCGTGATCGTTCGCCGCAGGTTACGCGCGATGCCGGTGATCGATGATGAGGGGCACGTGCTCGGCCTGCTCACGGACCGCCAACTCATGACGCACTTCCTTCCCCAGCTCGAGCGGGCCCGGGCCGGGCGCCCGGACGTCGGCTTCGTCACGGGCAGCGTGCGGGACATCATGGAACGGACCGTGATGTGTGTGAACGAGAGCGAACCGCTGGCCGATGTCGTCCGGCTCATGCTCGACAAGGAGATCGAGCGTCTGCCGGTCGTCCGCGAGGGTCAACTGGTCGGCTTCCTCACGCGCGGCGACATCATCCGGCGACTCCTGCGCCGCGACGTGGCCGAGATGGACTCGAACAACGACACGGACATCGATACAGGCATCGACGCGGACGAGGAAACGAAGGGGGGGTGAGGCCGTGCAGAGGATGACGCTGGCGATCATCAAGCCCGATGCGTTCGGCTCGGGGAAGGCGGGCAAGGTACTCGCCGTGCTGGACGAGGCCGGGTTCGCCATTCGGGGGGCGAGGGTCCTGCGGCTCGGGCGCGCCGCCGCGGACGCGTTCTATGCCGTGCACCGGGAGCGCCCCTTCTTCGGGTCACTGGTCGAGTTCATGACGTCGGGGCCGTGCATGGCGCTCGCCCTCGACCATGAGCGCGCGGTGCCGTACCTCCGCGAGGTGATCGGGGCGACGGATCCCGCGCAGGCGGCGCCGGGAACCGTTCGCGCCCTCTACGCGGAGAGCAAGGAGCGGAACGTGATCCACGGATCCGATTCCGATGAGAACGCGAGACGGGAACTCGGCTTCTTCTTCGGGGAGGTCGACCTCATCTCGACGGGGTGAAGCAGCGGCGCGACCGGAAGGTCGTGACGGAGCCGACGCGGATCGGACTCGCCGGGCTCGACCAGGGCCCGATCGAACGGACGCTCCGGCTGGAGGCGCCGGGGGAACAGCTCGGCGAGTTGCCGCTCGCCTTCGAGCGCGTGGATCTCGAAGTGGAGATTCGTCGCGCGAGCCGCGACGGAGTGCGGGTGCGCGGAAGGCTTGCCGCGCGTACCACGGTCGCGTGCCGGCGCTGTCTCGCCCCGACCCGGGCGGAGGTCGTCACGGAGTGGGATGTGATGTTTCGCCCGCCGGCCCGGGTCACGCCCGGTGAAGAAGGCGTCTGGGCCCTGGAGGCCAAAGCCGGCGAGCTGGATCTGGCGGGGCCGGTCCGGGAAGAGTTGTGGGTGCACGCGCCGGCCTGGGTCGAGTGTTCGGCCGAGTGTCCCGGCATGTGCCCGAGCTGCGGCGCCCGGCTCGCCGACGAGAGCTGCGATTGCCCACCTCCGGGGCCGGATCCGCGCTGGGAGGCGCTCGAGGACCTCGGAGGTTGACATTCGAAGCGAGAGACCGCCAGTTGACCTGTTCAGCCCGAACCGCACGCGAGTGAGTTGACGATATGGCCGTTCCCAAGCGACGCACGTCGAAGCAGCGCAAGCGAAAGCGGCGTACGCACCACAAGGCGCAGGACACCGCGCGCCAGGCGTGCCCGAACTGCGGAGATCCCAAACGCCCGCACCGGGTCTGTGCGACCTGCGGCCACTACGCGGACCGCGAGGTCGTCCAGGTCGAAGACTTTTGACACGCGCCCGCGGCCGCCCTTCCCGGGCGACCCGGCTCCGTCGACCGACCCGCATATGATTCGTGTAGCCCTCGATCTCCTGGGGGGCGACGCCGCGCCCGACGCCGCCCTGGCCGGCGCGCGGAGAGCGCTCACCGCGTGGCCCGGCGACATCTTCCTCGTGCTCGTGGGGCCCGAGGACACGGCGGCCGGTGCGTTGGAGGGGTTCCCGGGCGATCGCGTCGCCTGGCTCGCGGCCGAAGAGCGGATCGATCCCGCCGAAGCGCCGGCCCTGGCGGTGCGCCGGAAGCCGGACAGCACCGTGGTCCGCGGGCTCGAGGCGGTCCGGGATGGCGAGGCGGACGCCTTCGTCTCCGCGGGATCCACGGGGGCGACCGTGGTGGCCTCCGTGCTCACGCTGGGGCTGCTCCCGGGCGTCGACCGGCCGCCCGTCGGCGCCCTCTTCCCGACCGCGACGGGCCGCGTACTCGTCCTCGACGTGGGGGCGAACGTCGACGCGCAACCGCACCAGTTGCACCAGTTCGCCCACCTCGGGTCGATCTACCTCCGGCATGTGCTCTCGGTGGAGCGCCCGCGGGTCGGGCTCCTGAACATGGGCGAGGAGGAGGAGCGGGGAGGGGGGGTGGTCACCACGGCCCACGGACGCCTCGCCGCCGACCCCGACCTCGAGTTCGTCGGCAACGTGGAGGGGCACGACATCGTGACCGGAGCGTGCGATGTGCTCGTATGCGGCGGCTTCGTCGGGAACGTCCTCCTCAAGTTCTACGAGTCGATCGCGGAGTTCGTCCTGCAGGTGTTCCGGAAGGCGGGCGTCGGGGCGGGAGGAGAACTCGGCGAGGCGCTGCGCTTTCTCGACTACACGGAGTATGGCGGCGCCCCCCTGCTCGGCGTGGACGGCGTGTCCGTGATCTGTCACGGCGCCTCGCCGGCACGGGCGATCATGAACGGGATCCGGACGGCGGCCGATGGCGCCGCGTCGGGATTCACCGCGGGGATCGGGGCGGCCCTCACGCGGGAGGGTGGGGCGTGAGCGGCGCCGCTCTCCTCTTCCCGGGCCAGGGGTCCCAGTACGTGGGCATGGGCCGGGATCTGGCGGAGGACGATTCGTCGATCCGGGAGCTGTACGAGCGGGCCGACGATGCGCTCCAGATGCGGTTGAGCCGGCTCTGCTGGAAAGGCCCCGAGGAGGAACTGCGGGCCACCGCGAATGCACAGCCCGCGATCATGCTCCATTCGTGGGCCGTGTGGCGGTTGATCGCCGGGCGCACCGGCCCCGTCGCGGCCGGGGCGGGGCACTCGCTCGGCGAGCTGTCCGCCTATCTCGTCTCGGGCGCGTTCGGATTCGAGGACGGTCTTCGGATCGTAAGGGAACGCGGCCGGCTGATGGGGGCGTCCGGGGCCGCCCGGCCGGGGACGATGGCCGCCGTCCTCGGACTCGACGCCGATGCCGTGGCCGATGTCTGCGAGCGGGCGGGTGGCCGCGCGGGCGTCGTCGTGCCCGCCAACCTGAACGCGGCCGGCCAGGTCGTGATCAGCGGCGATGTGGAGGCGGTCGCCGCGGCGGGCGCGCTCGCCCGGGAGGCCGGCGCCCGGCGTGTGGTCCCCCTGAACGTCAGCGGCGCCTTCCACTCGCCCCTCATGGGGGCGGCCGCGGAGGGGCTGGCTACCGCCCTCGAAGCGGCGGCCTGGGCCGACCCATCGTTCCCGGTCGTCTCGAACGCGACCGCGGCCTGCGTGACGGACTCGGCGACGGCGCGCAGCACGCTGATCATGCAACTGACGTCCCCGGTTCGCTGGATGGATGGGGTTGCCCGCATCCGCGGCATCGGGCCGTCGCGCTGGCTCGAGGTGGGACCCGGCAACGTCCTCTCCGGCCTGGCCCGCCGCATCGATCGCGGCCTCCGGGTCACCCCGGTGGGCGACTCGCCCTCGGTGGATGCCTACCTCAAGGGGGTGGAATGAGCGAACTGACGGGTGAGGTCGCGATCGTCACGGGTGCGACGCGAGGCATCGGTCGCGGGATCGCGGCGGAACTGGCCGAGGCGGGGGCCCGGGTGGCGGTCGTCGGCACCGCCGCGGACCGGGCGCAGGTCGTGGCCGAAGGGCTCCCCGGTTCCGGGCACGCGGGTTTCGGTTGCGACGTGTCGAATTCGACCGCCTGCCGGGGTCTCGTCGAGGCGGTCTCGGAGCGGCTTGGCAACGCGACGATCCTCGTGAACAACGCGGGGATCGCGCGGGACAATATCGTGCTGCGTCTCAAGGATGAGGACTGGCAGTCCGTCCTCGATACGAACCTTTCGGGCGCCTTCTATCTCGTGCGATCCGTCGCCCGCGGGATGATGAAACGGCGGGGGGGAAACATCGTGAACATCTCCAGCGTCGTGGGCTTGACGGGCAACCGGGGCCAGTCCAACTATGCGGCGGCCAAGGCGGCCCTGATCTCGTTCACGCAGAGCATCGCCCAGGAGCTGGCGAGTCGGGGCGTCCGGGCCAACGCCGTCGCACCGGGGTTCATCGAAACCGACATGACCTCGGGGCTACCCGAAAGTGTGCGCGAGGCGATGTTGGCGAAGATTCCCCTCGGTCGGCCGGGGTCGCCGTCGGATGTCGCCACGGTCGTCCGCTTTCTGGTCGGTCCCGGGGCTTCGTACGTCACGGGACAGGTCATCGTCGTGGACGGCGGAATGGTGATGCATCCGTAGGAATTCCGCGGGACGCTTGGCAAGGCGGCCCGAGAGCGCATATTACGCGCTCGCAGCAGACACCGGTGGGGCCGCGCGCCGGCCCCCTTCTCGCAAGGAGAGCACGCAATGCAGGATACCGCTGCACGAGTGCGCGAGATCATCGCGCAGGAACTCGGCGTGGAGCAGGAGAAGGTGGTCGACGAGGCCAACTTCGTCGATGATCTCGGCGCCGACTCTCTCGACACCGTAGAACTCGTGATGGCCTTCGAAGAGGAGTTCGGGATCGAGATTCCGGACGAGGATGCGGAGACGATGCAGACCGTCGGGGAGGCGATCGAATACCTGAACTCGAAGGCATAAACGCCCCGACTGCTGCGCATCGAATGAAAAGACGCGTTGTGATCACCGGGGTCGGGATGATCACACCTCTCGGTCTCGACCCCGGCGCGACGTGGGACGCCCTCCTCCGAGGGGTCAGCGGCGCGGGGGCCATCACCCTGTTCGACGCTTCCGATCAGTCCGTCCGCTTCGCCTGCGAAGTGAAGGGCTTCGACCCGGGGCGGTACATGGACCGGAAGGACGCCCGCCGTGCGGACCGCTTCCTCCAGTTCGCGATGGCGGCCGCCGATCAGGCGATGACGCAGGCGGGTTTCGCCGATGGCTTCGGTGACCTGCCCTCCGATCGCGCGGGCGTGCTCATCGGGGTCGGCATCGGTGGACTCCCGCTCCTCGAGGCCCAGCACAAGAAACTGCTCGAGGGTGGGCCGAGACGCGTTTCTCCCTTCTTCATCCCCATGTTCATCCCGGACATGGCCTCGGGGATGGTGTCGATGCGATATGGGGCTCAGGGTCCCAACTACGCGACCGTCTCGGCCTGCGCCTCCAGCGGACATTCGGTCGGACTCGCCTTCCGCTCGATCAGGAACGGAGAGGCCGACGTCATGATCACCGGCGGCAGCGAGTCCACGATTACGCCGCTCACCGTGGCCGGGTTCGCGTCGATGAAGGCGATGTCGACGCGTAACGACGACCCGGAGCACGCTTCCCGTCCGTTCGACGCCCACCGTGATGGTTTCGTGCTCGGGGAAGGGGCGGGGATGTTCATCCTCGAGGGGCTGGACCACGCGCAGGCGCGCGGCGCGGAGATCCTCGGGGAGATCGCCGGGTTCGGGCAGAGCGCGGACGCGTACCACATGACGGCTCCGGCGCCGGATGGCTCGGGCGCCCGCCTGGCGATGCAGCACGCGCTCGACGACGCGGGCTTCGCGCCGGCCGACATCGGATACATCAACGCGCACGGGACTTCGACGCCCGCTAACGATGCGACGGAGACGAAGGCGATCAAGGATGTGCTGGGAGACCACGCCCGGTCGATCGTGGTCGGCTCCACGAAGTCGATGACGGGGCACACGCTGGGGGCGGCCGGCGCGATCGAGAGCGCGATCTCCGTCCTCGTGTGCCGAACCGGCGTCATCCCGCCCACGATCAACTTCGAGGAGGCCGACCCCGTGTGCGACCTCGAGTACGCGCACGGAGGGGTGGTCGAACGGCCGGTCACCGCCGCCCTGTCGAACTCCTTCGGCTTCGGCGGCCACAACGTGTGTCTGGCCATACGCCGCTGGGACGGAGAGTAGACGCCCCGCGCGCGGGTGTCGCGCGCTACGGGCGGTCAGCCGGGAGAACGCGCCGGGAGAAGGCAATGAGTTCAGTACTGGTGATGATGGGGTCCGAATCGGACATGCCCACGATGGAGAAAGGCGTGTCGATCCTGCGTGAGGCGGGGGTCGATGTGCAGGTCGAGGTGAGTTCGGCGCACCGGCAGCCCGAGCGGACGGCGGCCCTCGCCAAGGGCGCGCGGGCGGCGGGCCACGCCGTCGTCATCTGCGGAGCGGGATTGTCGGCGGCGCTGCCCGGCGTGGTCGCGGCGCACACCTCTCTCCCGGTCATCGGCGTCCCCGTCTCCGCGGGAACCCTCGGGGGCCTCGACGCGCTGCTCTCGTGCGCGCAGATGCCCCCCGGCGTCCCGGTTGCCGCCGTCGGCATCGATAACGCGAAGAACGCGGCCCACCTCGCCCTCCGCATCCTGGCCGTGGCCGGGGGCTGAGCGACGCCCGCGGGGATGGGTCCTCCCGTGCGGGTCGGCGTCGGCTTCGACTCTCATCGCTTCGATGAGACGCGGCCGCTCGTTCTGGGCGGCGTGGTCATCCCGGATGTCCCCGGTTTGAAGGGCCACTCCGACGGCGATGCGGTCGCGCACGCGATCACGGACGCCGTCCTCGGGGCCGCGGGCCTCGGCGACATCGGCGCCATGTTCGCCGATACGGATCCCGCCCATGAGGGAGCGGACTCGGTCGCCCTGCTGGCCGCCGCGGTGCGGCGGTTGCGGGGGCGCGGGTTCCGAGTGGGCAACGTCGACGTGACCGTGGTCACCGAGCGGCCCCGCATCGCGCCGCACGTGAGGGCCATGCGTGAGCGACTGGCGGAGGCCCTCCACGTGGGCCCGACCGCCGTATCGATCAAGGGGAAATCGAACGAGGGGCTGGGCTGGATCGGGCGGGGAGAAGGCCTGGCCGCGATCGCCGTCGCGACGGTGGGCCGCGGCCCCCCCGGATCCGGAGGGGCGGCGGGCGGTGCCTGAGGTCCCCGGCGTTCAGGCGCTCCTCGATTTCCTGCTCGGGATCCCCGAGGTCATCGCCTACACGATCATCGCCCTCGGCTCCGCCCTCGAGAACCTCTTCCCGCCGGTCCCGTCCGACACGTTCGTGGTTCTGGGCGCGGTCCTCGCCGATCGGGGCTCGCTGGAGCCGGCCGGCGTGCTCCTCGCCGCCTGGGTCGCGAACGCGGGCGGCGCGATGTGCGTCTTCGGGCTGGCCCGACGGCACGGCCCGGCCATGTTCCGCACACGCTGGGGGCGGCGGCTCCTCCGCCCGCACCAGCTCGACCGCATGTCCCGCTTCTACGAGCGCCACGGCCTGTGGGCGATCTTCTTTTCCCGCTGTCTCCCCGTGCTGCGCGTCATCGTCCCCACCTTCGCCGGGTTCGCGGGTCTCGGGGCCGTCCGCGCCCTGGTCCCGCTCGTCACGGCGTCACTGCTCTGGAACGCGCTCATGCTCTCGGGCGGGATCCTGGCCTCGCGCAACGTGGACCGCCTCCTCGACCTCCTGGGCCGGGTGAACGCATGGCTCCTCGTCGTGGCCGCCATCGTCCTGGGCGTCGTACTGGGGTGGTGGATTCGGAGCCGCCGCGAGGAGCGCGAGGAGGAGGAGTGACGGAGCGCGGCCTCGACGCGGGACGTGCGTATCACCTGGAGTCGTACCGTGACCATCTGGGCTTCGAGCGCGGCCTCTCCCCCCGCACGATCGATGGCTACCTGCGCGAAGCGCGGCGCCTGGCGGAGTTCGCCATCTCGCGGGGCGCCGACTCCCCGCGAGAGGTCTCGTACGAGCTGCTGCGCGACCACGTCGCGTGCCTCGCCGAAGAGGGAAGGGCGGCTTCGAGCGTGGCGCGGGCCGTCTACGCGTTGCGGGGATACTTCCGGTTCCTCGTCCTCGAAGGGGTCATCGAAACGGATCCGGGCGAGCGGCTCGAGGCGCCCCGCGCCGGACGTCATCTCCCGGATGTCCTCTCGGTGCCCGAGATCGAGGCGCTGCTCGGCGCGATCCCGCTTGACGACCGCGCCACTCGCCGGGACCGGAGCATCATCGAGCTGCTCTACGGGTGCGGACTCCGCGTGTCGGAACTCATCGACCTGAGAGTCCGCGACGTCGACCTCGAGGAGGGACTCGTCCGCGTGCGGGGCAAGGGTTCGAAGGAGAGGCTGGTCCCCGTCGGGGCCGCTGCGCGGTCGGCGGTGCGCCGATACCTTCGGGAGTCGAGACCCGAACTCGATCGCGGGGACTCGGAGGGGCGGGTATTCCTCAATCTTCGAGGGCGTCCGCTGAGCCGGATGGGGGTGTGGAAGATCCTCCGGCGTCATGTCGCGCGCGCTGGAATCGGGAAGCACGTGACGCCCCATACGCTGCGCCACAGCTTCGCGACGCACCTGCTCGAGGGAGGCGCCGACCTCGCGTCGGTCCAGGAAATGCTCGGACATGCGGATATTTCGACGACCGAGATCTACACGCACGTCGACCGGTCGCATCTGCGGCAGGTGCACCGCAGCCACCACCCTCGTGGCTGAGCGGCCATGCGGCTGACCCGCCTGCTGCACCTCGCGCGGAAGCCGGCGCCGCGTCCGCTGCTTCCACGACCGTCTGGTCGAACCCGACACGGTCGAAGCCGTACTGGAGGCCGCCCGGTACGCGCCATCCGCCCGGGAGGCGCAGCCATGGCGCTTCGTCGTCGTGCAGGAGGCGCTCGCGCGGCACCGCTGGAGCGCCGACGCGCGGATCGCGCCTTGATGCGTTGCGGGCGCCGGCCCTCCCGGAGGCCGTTCCGGCCGCTCCGTCGTCCCGCACTCGGGTTTGCGGTGGCGCTGGTCCTTGCGCTACCGGGCCCGGCGACCGGCCAGCAGGTACGCCTGGCCGGCGAACCGCGCTCCGACGCCCAGGAGGCTCTCCGGAGCTTCCTCGAGGCCGAACAGTTCTCGCTTTGGGTGCGCGACACGGTGCTCGCCCGGGGCGACACGGTGCCCGGGCCCGTCCTCCTGCTCGAAGGCACCGCCCGCATCGCCGGACGGATCGAGGGCGGCATCTACGTGGTGGACGGTGACCTCTTCCTCCGGGGCGGGGCTTCGGTGGCCGGCGATGTCCTCGTCCTCGGGGGAGGCTTCTACGACTCAGACCTCGCCGAGGTCGGAGGCGCCATCACGTATCGTCCCAACGAGCCGCTCCGCGTCCGGCCCGCCGCCGGGGGGTTCGAGATCATCTCCGAGGTGGAGCCCGAGCCCCCCTTCGAACTCGACGGCACGTACGGCTTCCACTTTCCCAGGTACGACCGTGTGAACGGCCTCGCCTTCCCGGTCGGCGCGCTGTTCCGCCCGTCGGGCGTCCGCGGCCGGCCCGAACTCGCGGCCGGACTGACGTGGATCCCGGCCCGCGAGGACGTGGATTATCGCCTCCACAACTCCTGGCGACTCGGCGAACGCGTCCGGCTGGGCCTGTTCGCGACCAGCGACCTGACCAGCAACGAGGGCTGGATCCGCCCGACGTGGTACAACAGCCTCGCTCACTTCGTGGCAGGCGACGACGTGCGCAACCACTACGACGCAAGGGAGTTCGGTCTGGAACTGGAGTGGGCATCGCCCGAGCCGCCCGTGTGGGAGGACGCGCCCCGCTGGCGCTTCGTCGTCTCGGGAGGACGCGAGGAGGCGGAGTCGGTCCGCTTCCGCGAGGTGACCGTCCTCTTCGGCGGGGAGCCGCCCCCCCCCTCGGTGCTGCCGGGGTACGATCCCCGTCTCCAGGTCGACGAAGGAAGTCTCTGGTTCGGGCGTCTTGGCTTCGAGTGGGTGTCGCAGGGCCGAGACCGGCGCACCGCGATCGGTCTCGGTGTCGAGGCCGGGTTCGAGGACGATATCAGCCACCTCGTGTGCTGCCTCGGCCCAATTCCGAAGTACGACTTCCTGCTCGTGGAGGGGCGCGTCTCCATCCGGCGCGTGACCCCGTGGGGTCATGTCGTGGAGGGATTCGCGATCGGGCGCCTCGACCTCGCCGGCCGCCTGCCGGAGCAGCGCTACTCGACGATCGGGGGGGTCGGGACGCTGCCGACCATGCCGCTGCGCGGCCTGCGCGGTCCCCGCCTCGCCTACGCGGAAGCCGCGTACGCGATCCCCCTCGTCGGTGACGCGGCGCTCGGGGGGCTGGACACCTTCGTGCGCGGCAGCGTCGGGGGGGTCCGTTCGCGCAGGGACGACTCCGAGCCTTACGGCGCCGCGATCCAGGGCGGGCTGGCCCTCCGGCTTTGGGACTTCCGGCTCGAGTTCGGCGCTGCTGCGGGCTCCACCGCCGGGCCCGACGCGCCCGGCGTCATCGGGTTCATCGACATCCGCACCCGCAGATCCGCGCGACCCACCCGGATGCCGCCGCCGCGCTGATCTTCCGGGGCGATCCGCCCGGCTGGATTTTTGGGGGCGGATTTTGACAACCCCGGAGCGCGCGCCTAGCTTCTTGCGATGCCGCTCCAAACGAATCAAACCTGCCGCCGATGGGCGTGATCTGCGTCCTTCCCGCTCGACTCTACAGCACCCGTATCTCCAGGAAGCTCCTCCAGAAACTTGCCGGCCGCACCCTGCTCGAGTGGTGCTGGCGCGCCGCCTCGGCCATCCGCGTCTTCGACGACGTCGTGGTGGCGACGGACAGCGGTGAGATCGAGGCCTGCGCGCGCGGGTTCGAGGCGAAGGTCGTCAGGACGCGATCCGATCACGTCTCGGGTACCGACCGCGTGGATGAGGCGGCGGATCTGCTCGGCGCCGGCGAGGACGATGTCGTGGTCAACTTCCAGGCCGACGAGCCTTTCGTGGACGGCGGCGCGATCGAGGGTGCCGTGCGGAGAGCCGACGAAGTCGCGACGATCGCGGCCCCGATCGGCTCGGAGCATGAGTGGCGGTCCTCCGCGGTGGTCAAGGTCGCTCGGGCCGCCGACGGACGGGCACTCTACTTCAGCCGGAGTCCGATTCCGTTCTGGCGGGACGAATCACCGGAGTTCGGGACCCACGCGCGCCTGCGCCACGTCGGCGTCTACGCGTACCGCCGGTCGGCGCTGAGGCGCTGGGCGGCGCTGCCCGAATCGACGCTCGAGCGGGCGGAGCGGCTGGAGCAACTGAGGGCGCTGGAAGCGGGCATGCGGATTCACGTCGAACTCGGTCCCTGGACCGAACCCGGTGTCGACCTGCCCGTCGATATCGAGCGCGCGGAGCGGATATTGTCCAGCAGGGGAGAGTAAAGGAGGCGGGGATGACGGATCACGGATCACCGACCAAGTACATCTTCATCACCGGAGGCGTCGTCTCCTCCCTCGGGAAGGGGATCACCGCGGGCTCGATCGGGCGTCTGCTCGTGGAGCGCGGCCTGCGCGTGACGATCCAGAAATTCGACCCCTACCTGAACGTGGATCCCGGGACGATGTCGCCGTTCCAGCACGGCGAGGTCTACGTGACGGACGACGGGGCGGAGACGGACCTCGACCTCGGGCACTACGAGCGGTTCATCGACGAGTCGCTCTCGCAGGCGAACAACGTCACGACCGGCCGCGTGTATCAGAACATCATCACGAAGGAGCGGCGCGGCGACTTCCTCGGCGCCACGGTCCAGGTCATCCCGCACGTGACGGACGAGATCAAGGCGGCGATCCGGCGGCTGGCGCCGAATCACGACGTCGTGATCACCGAGATCGGCGGGACGGTGGGCGACATCGAGTCGCTCCCCTTCCTCGAGGCGATCCGCCAGTTCCGACAGGACGTGGGGCGGGAGAACTCCCTCTTCATCCACCTCACGCTCGTGCCCTGGATCGCGGCCTCGGGCGAACTGAAGACGAAGCCGACGCAGCACTCGGTGCGTGAACTCCTGGGGATCGGGATCCAGCCGGACCTGCTCGTGTGCCGAACGGAGCACGATCTGGAAGACGGCATCAGGAAGAAGATCGCCCGCTTCTGCAACGTCGACGTGAGCCGGGTCATCGAGTCGCGCGACGTGGCGACGATCTACGAACTCCCGCTCACCTATCGTGCGCAGGCCATGGACGACCGCATCTGCGAGCAGTTCGGGTTCACGTCGAGGCCCCCCGACCTCCGCAGCTGGGAGGCCATGGTCGAGAGGATCAAGAACCCGAGGGACGGCAGGGTCCGGATCTGCATCGTAGGCAAGTACACCGAACTCGTCGACTCGTACAAGTCGATCGCGGAGGCCCTCATCCACGGCGGGATCGACAACGATGTGGAGGTCAAGGTCGCGTGGCGGTCGTCGGAGGTGGTGGAGGAAGGAGGGGCCGAGTTCGACCGCTTCCACGGCGTACTCGTGCCGGGCGGGTTCGGCGTCCGCGGCGTCTCCGGCATGCTGGAAACGATTCAGCTCATCCGCGAGCGTGGAATCCCGTACTTCGGAATCTGTCTCGGCCTGCAGTGCGCAATCATCGAGTTCGCACGCAACGTGTGCGGTCTGCCGACCTCCCATTCGTTCGAGTTCGACGCGAAGACGAGCGACCCGGTCATCTCGCTCCTGGATTCGCAGCACAAGGTGACGGAGATGGGCGGTACCATGCGGCTGGGGGCCTACCCCTGCCGGCTCGCGGCGGGGTCGCTGGCGCAGCGCGTGTACGACGCCGGCGAGATCTCCGAGCGGCATCGTCACCGGTATGAGGTCAATCCCAACTATATGGAGATCCTGTGCAGCGGCGGGATGGCGTTCAGCGGGATGTCGCCGGACGGCGGGCTCGTCGAGATGCTCGAGCTTCCCGATCATCCGTTCTTCCTCGCGACCCAGTTCCACCCCGAGCTGAAATCACGGCCGAACAAGCCCCACCCGCTCTTCTCGGCCTTCGTCGAGGCGGCGGTGACGCGCCGGGACGCGGTGTCGGCTGCACAGCCGACACGGACGCGCACGGTGGGCGAGTGGGAGGGGTCGGAGGCGTCGGCCCGGACGAACGGGGTGACGGCCGGGAGATGACCTCCGGACGTGCTCCCTTCTTCTCCGGTCGCCGCCGGACGGCGTCGGGCGCGGGGGGAAAGCCCTGGACTTCTCTCTTCCTGATCGCGGGACCGTGCGTCCTCGAGGACGACGGGTTGAACTTCGAGATCGCGGATCATCTCGCCGAACTCGCGGCTCGGTTCGATCTCCCGGTGACGTTCAAGGCCTCGTTCGACAAGGCGAACCGGAGTTCGGCTTCGTCGGCGCGGGGGCCGGGACTCGAGGCAGGTCTCGAGGCGCTGGCGCGGGTGCGCGAGCGCTCGGGACTTCCCGTGCTCACCGACATCCATCTCCCCGAGCAAGCGGCGCGCGCGGCCGCGGTCGTGGACGCGCTCCAGATCCCCGCTTTCCTCTGTCGCCAGACCGACCTGCTGCGCGCGGCCGGCGCGACGGGTCGTCCCGTCAGCGTCAAGAAGGGACAATGGATGGCCCCCGGCGACATTGGGGGCGCGATCGGCAAACTGCGGGAGGCGGGGGCCCGCGAGGTGGCGGTGACGGAACGGGGATTCGCCTTCGGCTATGGACGGTGGGTCGTCGACATGCGGAGTTTCGCGGTCATGCGGGAGACGACGGGGTGCCCGACGGTGTTCGACGCGTCGCATGCGGTGCAGTTGCCGGGAGGGGAAAGCTCGGTGAGCGGCGGCGAGCCGGAGCACATCGGTCGGCTGGCGGCGGCGGCCGTCGCCGCGGGTGCGGACGGGCTGTTCGTGGAGGTGCACCCCGATCCGGGCGCGGCCCCTTCGGACGGATCCAACATGCTGCCGCTCGCTGAGCTCGGAGCCGTGCTTGAGCGGGCGATGCGTGTGCGCGAGGCTGTGGCGGCCTGACGTGAGCCCTCGCGGTGCGCGGCCGGACCCGAGAGGCGCGTGATGACGCCGGTGCTCGACCCTCGGCTGGCGAAGGCCGTACGACTGGTCTCCCTGGATGTCGACGGCGTGCTCACGGATGGCTCGATCTGGATCGGCGCGGACGCGGTGGGCCGGACCGAGATGCGTCGCTTCCACGCCCTCGACGGGATGGCGATCCGGCTCATGCAGCGGGCGGGCCTCGTGGTCGCCTTCGTGAGCGGGAAGCGTTCGACGGCGGTGGGGCTGCGGGCCCGGGAGCTGGGGATCGAAGAGGTTTCGCTCGGAGCGCCGGAGGGAAAGATTGCGGTGCTGCGGGGTATCCTGGCGCGGCGTGACTGGACGTTCGCCCACGCCGCCCACCTGGGCGACGATCTCGCGGATCTATCCGTCATGGAGCGGGTAGGCCTTCCGGCGGCGGTCGTCGGTGCGGTGCCCGAGGTGCGCGCCGCAGCGGCCTGGGTCGGCACGGTCGCCGCCGGCGAAGGAGCCGTGCGTGAGTTCGCCGAGGCCCTGCTCGCGGGGCGCGGGGAGTGGGACGGTCTGGTGGCGGAGTTCCGGGAAGGAGGACGGTTTGCGGTTCGAGTACGTGATGCGCGCGGGCGGTGAGCGCCGGTGCGCGCGGGGGGGCGGCCCGCCGCTGTGGGCGGTGCTGGTCGCGCTCTTCGCGGCGTGCGAACCCGACAACGCGCCTCCCACCGCCGGCCAGCTCCTCCCCGAAGGCGTCCAGATGGCGCAGACGGCGATGCGTACCGTCGTGACGCGTGAGGGGGTCCGGCGCGCCGTCGTGGAGGGTGATACGGCCGAATGGCACGGAGAGAACGAGGTCCACCTTCGTCCGATGAGGATTATCTTCTACGACGTGAACGGGAATCCATCCTCCGAGGTGACCTCGGCGTACGGCATCTACGACGAACTCAGGGGGGATCTGCAGGCGGAAGGAGATGTGGTCGCCGAGGACCACGTCGATGGACAGAGGCTGGAGACCGAACGCATGCGGTACGTGAATGCGGAAGGGCGCCTCTATGGTGACACGCTGTTTCGGCTCTCCCGGGCCGTGGGGACGATGCTCATCGAGGGGTCGGCGTTCGAGTCGGACCCGGGGCTCGATTCGGTCATCGTCCTGAACCCGGAGGGCGAGACCCGGCCGCGGATCGTCACCGTCGCGGATCCGACGCCGATGGACACGACTCCCGCAGCCGCCGATACGACTCCAGTCGTGCAGGATACCGCCGAGGCGGAGGTCCCGACGTTGGTGGCCGAGGACACCGCGGCGGCCCGTCCGGATACGATGGCAGCGCGGGACACGCTGGTCGCGCCGCCGGATACGATCGTCGCGCTGGAGGAGCTGGTCGCGCCGCCGGATACGACCGTCGCGCTGGAGGAGCTGGTCGCGCCGCCGGATACGACCGCCGCGCGGGACACGCTGGTCGCGCCGCCGGATAAGACCATCGCGCGGGACACGCTGGTCGCGCCGCCGGATACGACCGTCGCGCTGGAGGAGCTGGTCGCGCCTCCGGATACGACCGCCGCGCGGGACACGCTGGTCGCGCCGCCGGATAAGACCATCGCGCGGGACACGCTGGTCGCGCCGCCGGATAAGACCATCGCGCGGGACACGCTGGTCGCGCCGCCGGATACGATCGTCGCGCGGGACACGCTGGTCGCGCCGCCGGATACGACCGCCGCGCGGGACACGCTGGTCGCGCCGCCGGATAAGACCATCGCGCGGGACACGCTGGTCGCGCCGCCGGATAAGACCATCGCGCGGGACACGCTGGTCGCGCCGCCGGATAAGGCCGTCGCGCGGGACACGCTGGTCGCGCCTCCCGATACGACCATCGCGCGGGACACGCTGGTCGCGCCTCCCGATAAGGCCGTCGCGCGGGACACGCTGGTCGCGCCTCCGGATACGACCGCCGCGCGGGACACGCTGGTCGCGCCGCCGGATACGACCGTCGCGCGGGACACGCTGGTCGCGCCTCCCGATACGACCGTCGCGCGGGACACCACGGGCGTACCCCCGGATACCACGGCGCGCCGGTGAATCGCGTCCGCTCCGGCCTCCCGGCTCTCCTCGTCGCGACGGTGTGGCTCGCTGGTCCGCTCTCCGCACAGGAGCCCGACTCTATTCCGGCCCCGGGGGAAGCTCGGGAGGGGATCGCCCCGGCGATGGGGGAATGCACCCTGAGGTGGCGCCCGCTCGAAGCCGACACGCGAAGCTTCACGAACCGGGATGTCGCAGGTGAGCACGTCACGCATCTGAGCGGCCGTTATCTTTGGACCTGCGGGTCGGCCGCGATGGAGGCGGACAGCGCCATCAAGCGGGATGGCCCCCGCCAGGTGGAACTCATCGGCCGCGTGGTCTACGAAGACACGATCCGGACCCTGAAGTCCGACCGGCTCCTCTACTTTCAGCTTTCGGATTTCATCATCGTCGAGGACAACGTCGAACTCGTCCGTCTCGTGGACGGATCCACACTCACGGGTCCGCGGGTCGAGTTCCTGCGAGCGGTCTCCGGCGTCGATGCGTTCACGACCGCGCCGGGGCGCCCCACCGTGACCTTCTACCCGGAGCACGGGGAGTCAGGCGAACCCTTCGAGGTCGAGGCCGATGTCGCCGTGTTCGCGGGGGAGGACGAGGCCCGGTTCGCGGGAGATGCGGTCATCAGCCGCAGCGACTTCAACGCGGGGGCCGACACCGCCTCTCTCACCAGGGAGGATGGACTCGGCGTCATGTGGGGCGAGCCTTGGATCGAGGCGGAAGGGATCCGGCTCGAAGGCGACACGATAAGGTTCCGGTCCGAGAACGAGGAGCTCGAGGAGGTGCGGGCGATCGGCGGGGGCTACGCGGCGGGAGAGAATTACGAGGTGCGCGCGGAGGCGATCGACATCGAACTGGACAACCGGGACGTGAAGCACGTCTGGGCACACGGCGAGGGGCTCGGCGAAGCCGTCTCCGGTTCCCACGTCCTGTATGGCGACTCGCTTCATTTCGTGATGTACCGGAGCCAGATCGACACGGCGTACTCGGTGGGGGACGCGGTCGCGATCCAGCGTGACACGACGGTCGCGCGGCCGGACACCCTCGCCGGGCCGACGGAGTCCGATTCGGCCGCCGCTCCCCGGGATTCTGCGGCGGCGGCGACCGGGACGGAGGCTGACGCCGAAGCTGAGGCTGAGGTCGAGTTGGGCCGTGCAGAGGGCGCGGAGTCGGAGGAATCGCAGGAGTCGCAGGAGACGGAGGACGGGGAATCGGAGGCGAGCGGGGGACCGGAACTCGCCCTCGACGGTTCCATGAACTGGGCCCGCGCGGACACGCTCATCGCCATCTTCGAACGTCCGGACGACGCGGCCGCCGACTCGGTGGCCGTGGCCGAGCCCGCGATGTCGCGGTTGATCCTGGCGGGGGGGGCGAGCGCGCTCTACCGGATGGTCCGCGATTCGATGGCCACGTCGCGGCCCTCGCGAAACTACCTCGTAGGCGTGCGCATCCAGGTGGACTTCGAAGATGGGGAGCCCCTCGCCGTGGCCGGCGACCACGCGATCGGCGTGTATCTGGAACCGCGGGAGGTATTCGGGGAAGCGTCGGGGGGCGAACAACCGGCGGACAGCGCCGACGTGGCGAGCGATACGCCGGCGGACACGACCTCGGCCGGGGACGCCGCGGGGTCGGCCCCGGGCGACTCGGCCCGCGTCGCGTCCGACACATTGTCGACGACGCCGGATACGTCGTCCGCCCCGCCGGACACGCTCCGGAGCGACGGACGCCCTCGGCTGCAGCCCCTCGCGGCGGCCTCGGGCCGCTCGCCGCCGGAACGCCCGGCCCGGGGCGCACGGCCCGCCCCCGCCCACAGATCGAGGAGAATGTGGTGAGTAATCTGCAGCCGCCCGACGACGGTCCCGCGCCTCAGGCCGAGCCCGAAGTCGAAGCCGAGCCTCGGACCGAACCCGACCTCGACCCCGCGCCTCGGGCCGACCCCGAACTGGAAGCCGAGCCGCGAGCCGACGCCGAACTCGAAGCCGAGCCTCAGGCCGAGCCCGAACTCGAAGCCGCGCCTCGGGCCGACCTCGAATTGGAAACCGCGCCTCGGACCGAGCCCGAACTCGAAGCCGAGTCCGGGCCGGAGGGGGCATCGGTCCGGAACGGGAGCATCCTGCGGGCCGAGGGCCTCGTGCGCTCGTTCAAACGCCGATGCGTGGTGAACGAGGTGGAGGTCGAGGTGCGCCAGGGGGAAATCGTCGGTCTGCTCGGTCCTAACGGCGCCGGCAAGACCACGACCTTCTACATGATCGTGGGGCTGCTCAAGGCGGACAGGGGCCGCGTCTATCTGGATGACGAGGAAGTCACCCGATGGCCGATGTATCGCCGCGCGCGGGCCGGGATCGGATACCTGCCGCAGGAGGCCTCGGTGTTCCAGAAGCTCACGGTCGAACAGAACGTGATGGCGATCCTCGAAACCCAGAAGTTGTCGCGGCAGGAGCGACGGGACCGGCTCGAGGAACTGCTCGACGAATTGTCGATCAAACACCTTCGGGCGAACAAGGCGTACTCGCTCTCGGGAGGGGAACGGAGGCGGCTCGAGATCACGCGGGCGCTGGTGACGCGGCCCAAGTTCCTCCTCCTCGACGAGCCGTTCACCGGGGTCGACCCGATCGCGATCGACGACATCCAGCGCATCGTGAAAGACCTGCGGGACAAGGGGCTCGGGGTCCTGATCACGGACCACAACGTGCGCGAGACGCTCTCGATCACGGATCGCGCGTACCTGTTGTTCAAGGGCAAGATCCTCGTGCAGGGGGCGGCGGATCGCCTCGTCAACGACCCCGAGGCGCGAGAACTGTATCTCGGGACGGACTTCAGGCTCTGACATGCCTCTCGACGGGCGACCCGGCCTCTCCGCCGGCCTCGAGCTGCGGCAGGAACAGAAGGCCCATCCGCGCCTCTACCAGGCGATGGATCTCCTGCACATGCCGCTCCTCGACCTTCAGGCGCGCCTGACACAGGAACTCGTCGACAATCCCTTCCTCGAACTCGTCGAACCCGGCGACGAGGATGTCGAATCCGGGGACGAGGTGGATTGGGAAGAGGTGCTCCTCGACGACTTCGATCCCGGGGGGCGGCGGGAGGAGCACGAGGAGCGCGAGAGCTTCACGCCGACGGTGACGGCGACCCGGAGCCTTTGGGACCATCTCCACGATCAGCTGAACCTCCTCCGGCTCGACGAGCGCCAGCTGCGCATCGGCGAGGAGATCATCGGGAATATCGACCGGGAGGGGTTTCTCACGTGCGGGCCGGACCGGATCCTCGAAGCGGTCGAGAGCCGTCTCGGGGACTCGGCGAGCGTCCGCCGGGACGAGATCGAGGAGATGCTGGCCCGCGTTCAGGCCTTCGAGCCAAGCGGCATCGCGGCGCGGGACCTGCGCGAGACGCTCCTGCTCCAGCTGCGCGACCGCGGGCGGGAGGGATCGCTGCCGTGGCGGATCGTCCGCGACCACTTTCGTGAGCTCGCGGAGCACCGGTGGAGCGAACTGGCGGAGGAATACGGAATCACGCCGCAGGAGGTCCAGGAGGCGGCCGATGAGGTCGCGACGCTGGACCCCAAGCCCGGGTTGAAGTATGCGGACGGCGCGGACGCCTACGTGATGCCGGACCTGACGGTGGAGAAAGTCGACGGCCGCTACGTCGTCTCTCACAATGATACATCGCTGCCTCGCCTGAGACTGTCTCCCACGTACCGGAAAATCGCCGCGGATCGCGCCCGGTTCGAGGGAGAGAACCGGACATTCATATCGGAGAGACTGAATAGCGCGCAGTGGCTGATCCAGGCCATCGAGCAGCGCCGCCACACGATGCTGAGGGTCATGGACTTCATCGTGGAGCGGCAGCGGGCGTTCTTCGAGAAGGGGATGGAGCACCTGCGGCCCCTGACGCTGCGCGAGGTCGCCCGACACCTCGAGGTGCACGAGTCGACCGTGTCCCGGGTCGCGAACGAGAAATACGTTCAGACGCCGCGGGGCCTTTACCCGCTCAAGTTCTTCTTTTCGGGCGGCTACGCGACCGACGGAGGCCCGGACATATCCGCCCGGGGGGTGAGGGCCCAGATCCGCAAGCTGGTGGCGGAGGAGGATCCGAAGTCGCCGGTGAACGATCACCAGATCGCGGACCTGCTCGAACGGGACGGAGTGAAGATCGCCCGCCGCACGGTCGCGAAGTATCGCGACCAGCTGGGGATCCTCTCCGCCCGCATGCGGAAGCGCCTGTGAGGCGTCCATGAGGGACGAGCCCCCGCGCGTTTCGGTCATCGTGCCCGCCTACGACGAGGCGGAGAACATGCCGGAATTGTTCGCCGAACTCTCGGCGACGTTCGCGGCGCACGAGCTGTCGGCGGAAGTCGTTCTGGTCGACGACGGCTCCGCCGACGGCACGGCGGAGGCGGCGCGGGCCGCGGCGGCCTCCGCGGGACTCGACGCGGCCGTGGTGCTGCGGCACCGCGCGAACCGCGGCAAGACGGAGGCCATGCTCACCGCATCGGAAGCCGCGCGCGGCGAATATCTCGTCCTCTTCGACGCGGACCTGCAGCATTCGACCGAGGAGATTCCGCGCTTCGTGGCGATGCTGGACGAGGGGTACGATCTGGTCGCGGGGCGAAAGGTCGGCCGCTACAAGAAGCGCTTCGTGTCGTCGATCTACAACGGACTCGCGCGCGCCATCTTTCGCGTGCCCGTGCGGGATCTGAACTCGATGAAGGCGTTTCACGCCGACGTCCTGGCCGGCCTCACGCTGCGCCACGACTGGCACCGCTATCTCGTCGTCCTGGCCCACGCGCAGGGCTACCGCCTCGGCGAACTGGACATCGAACTGCACCCGAGGCGGCACGGCGAGGCCAAGTTCTCGGGGCGGCGCCGCATCATGGTCGGGATGCTCGATCTCGTCTCCGTCTGGTTCCAGCTCGTGTTCGGCCGCAAGCCGCTGCTCTTCTTCGGGACCTCCGGCCTCGTGCTCATCGCGGCCGGCGGCCTGACCGGGATCGTGGCGCTCGTGCTGCGCTTCGGCTTCGGGCTCGGCTTTCGTCCGCTGCTCACGCTCGTGGTCCTTCTCGTCGTGGCGGGACTGCTCCTCTTCGTGCTCGGGTTCCTGGCGGAGATGATGGCCCAGCTGCGAGACGAACTGGAGGAGATGAAGCGGGATCGGCGCCCTTGAGGGTCGTCCACGTCGTGACCGCCTTCCCACGCCACGACGCCGACGTGATCACCCCCTGGCTGGGCCGACTGCTGCTCGGCCTCCGCGAGCGGGGGCTCGAGGTGGAGGTCCTGGCGCCCTCCTATCGGGGCGGGGGGGCGACGGAGTGGCGCGGGATTCCCGTGCGGCGGTTCCGCTACGCTCCCGCCCGGCTCGAAACGCTCACGCACGACGAGACCGTTCCTGATCGGCTGCGCTCGCGCCCCGCGTACCTCGCGCTTCTGCCCGCGTATCTGGCGGGCGGGAGCCTCGCCTCGCTCGCGGCGGGAACGTCGTCGCCGCCCGACGTGGTCCACGTCCATTGGCCGGTGCCGCACGCCTGGTTCGGGGGTGTGCTGCGCGCCGCCTCCGGGGGCACGACGGCCGTCGTCTCGAGCTTCTATTCAGTCGAGATCCGCTGGATCGAGCGCCGACTCGGCTGGGCCGTCCCGTTCCTCCGCTGGTCGATCGAGATGTCGGACGCCGTGACGGCGATTTCCTCGGCCACGGCCTCCGCGGTGGCGCGCTACACGACGCGGGAAGTGACCGTGATCCCGTTCAGCGCGGCGGTGTCGGGGTTCGCGCCGGATCCGTCGACCACGACGGGTCGTGCGTCTCGCCGCGACGGGTCGTTCCGTCTCCTCTTCGTCGGGCGGCTTGTGGAACGGAAGGGTGTCCATATCCTGATACGTGCGCTGGCCCGGGTGAGGGAACACGTCGTCGCGACGCTTACGGTCATCGGCGAGGGGCCGGAGGCCGCCGGGCTGGAAGCCGAGGCCGTGCGGGTCGGTGTGGACGCGTCCGTGTGTTTCGCGGGCCGCGTCGATGAGACGACGCTGAGCGAGGCGTACCGGGCGAGCGATCTCTTCATCCTGCCGGCGGTGCTGGACCGGAAAGGGGACACGGAGGGCCTCGGCGTCGTCCTGCTGGAGGCGCTCGAATTCGGATTGCCCGTGATCGCGTCGGATATCGGAGGAATCCCGGACATCGTGAGGCACCGTGAGACGGGCCTGCTCGTACCGCCCGGAGACGCCGCCGCGCTGGCCGGCGCCATCCTGGAATCGGTGGAGCACCCCGAGGAGACGCGCGAACGAGTCCGGCGGGGGAGGGCGCACGCCCGGCGGCAGTTCTCGCTGTCGAGCGTGGTAGACCGCCTCGTGCGCTGTTATGGGGACGCGATCGCCGCACGCCGCGGCGACGCCGTGGACCGGCTTGGGCCTGCGCCCGCGAACACGCCGGAGCCGACGCGATGATCCGGGCAGCTGTTGTCCGCTGGTACGCCTACGCCCTCTACCTCCGGTGCGTCAGGTTCAGGGATCGATGGCTGCGCCCTCGCGCACTCTCCGAGATCGATGCCAATCTCGCTCACGTACTGGTGAAGGAGTACGAAGCGATTGCGAGTGAGGGGGATCAACTCGGATATCGAGCGTTGCTACGGAATCGGGAATTCAAGGTGTCCTCGCAAAACGGAGAAGACGGGCTGATCGCCTTTATCTTCTCGGAGATCGGGGTCACGAACCGTCGGTTCGTGGAGTTCGGCGTCGGCGACGGTCGCGAATGTAACTGCGCCAACCTGGCCATCCGGTTCGGGTGGAGCGGTCTGATGCTCGAGGGGAACTCTGTATCCGCCCGACGGGCGCGGGAATACTATGCGAAATTGGAGCGCTCCGGCGGGAATGGGATACAGGTTCGACGAGCGCACGTTACCGCTGAGAATATCAACGAAACGATCGCGTGCGCCGGAGTGCAGGGTGAGATAGACCTGCTGTCGATCGATATAGATGGTAATGACTATTGGCTGTGGGAGGCCCTTGACGTCGTCCGTCCGCGCGTTGTCGTGATCGAATACAACGCATCCTTCGGATTGCGTTCGGTCACCGTGCCGTACGATCCGCAGTTCGTTCGCCTCCGGAGACATCGAAGCGGGTGGTATCACGGCGCCTCGGTGTCGGCGCTTGCGAAGCTTGGAGAGCGGAAGGGTTACGATCTGGTCGGTACGGACAGCCGCGGTGTGAACGCGTTCTTTGTCCGCAAGGACGCGCTTGGCGGGCGACTCCGGCCGCTCGGTGCCGAAGAGGCGTACCGGCCGCAGAAGAAGCGCATGGTCGTCGCGACCGTCGAGCAGCAGTTCTCGGCCATTGCTCACCTCGACTACTTCGAGGTCTGAGCCATGACCTCCGGTTCCGCATCTCCGCCACTCGCGAGGGAGCCAGCGGCTCCGACCTCACACTCTGTCGGGGGACGCTTCGGCCTCGCGGCTCTTGGGTTCTCGATCCTCCATCTCGTGCTGGGCTTTCTCGTCTTCGAACCCACGCTATTCCCGGGCGGCGACAACGCGGGATACCTCATCCTTGGCGACGCGCTGAGGAGCGGGGAAGGGTATCGCGATCTGCACCTCCCGGGGACGCCGCTGCACGCGCTTTACCCGCCGCTGCTGCCACTTCTCCTCGCCGGGTTGGGCTGGGTGGGCGGCGTCGGCCTGGCGAAGGTCGTGATGTTGCTGCTCACGACGACCACTGTATGGGCCGCGGCACACTTTGGGCGCGGCTGGGTCGGGGCCGGGCCTTCGCTCGGCGCGGCCGGCCTGCTCGCGGTCAACCCCACGCTGCTCGAGTACGGACACTACATACTCAGCGAAGCGCCTTTCACGCTGTGCATCGTTGCGGCCCTGTGGCTGTCGCGGCGCAAGGACCGCAGGGGCGCGGCGCTCGCGATGATGGCCGCGGTTGCGGCGTTCGCCACGCGGACGGCCGGCATGACGATCCTCGTCGCGCTCCCCCTCGCTTGGCTGCTGGAAGGTCGACGGCGCCGGGCCCTGTGGACGGGTGGCATCGCGGCGGGGGCTCTCGGGGGCTGGGCGCTCTACCAGCGTCTCGCGGCGGTGGAGCAACCGGGGTATCTGACCCAACTCCTGCTGGTGGATCCGTACACGCCGACGGCGGGCTCGGTGGGTTTCGCGGGCCTCTTCGCCCGTGCCGCCGACAACTGCTGGGCCTACGTCAGTCGGGTGATCCCGGAGACGCTCCTGGGTCCCGGTGGCGGGGCAGGGGTCGGCGGAATCGTGCTCGGACTCGCCGTGGCGGCGGCCGTGCTGGCCGGGTGGACCATCCGCTCGCGCGAGCGTCTCCGCGCGCCGGAAGTGTTCGCCGTCCTGTACGCCGGGCTGATCGCGGTCTGGCCGTCGGTGTGGACCGATCGGCGCTTCCTGCTCCCGCTGATGCCCGTCGTCCTGCTGCTGGCTCTCGTGGCCGTGTGGCGGTTGCCCGCGCCTTCGGGCCGCTGGCTGAAGTGGGCGGCGCCCGCGGTGATCGCGATCTTCGGCTTTGATTGGGTAATCCGAGTGGCACCCGATCGTTTGGCGTGCGCATCCTCTTTCCGCAACGGAAACGCCTGCAGCCTTCCCGAATATGAGAGCCTCTATGCAGCAGCACGCTGGGCTCGAGATAACACGGCCCCCGACGCGGTCATCGCGAACCGGAAGCCACGGCTGTTCTTTTGGCACGGACGGCGGCGAGGGGACCTCTACCCGTTCTCGGACGATCCCGAGACCGTCATGCGGGGTTTGGAGGAGATGGGAGCGGACTACGTGCTCGTCGGCTGGTTGAGCCTGGCCACTGACCAGTATCTCATTCCGGCGATGCGGGCCCACGAGGACCGTTTCGAGGCGGTCTATGTGGGTGGAGAGCCGCCATCCGCGATCTTCCGACTTCTCCCGCCCGCGGCTAATGCCGACTGACGTGAGGAGGTCCGCGGAGGGCCGGGACCGCACGGTCTGGTGGTTCCTGGGGGCGGCGGCCCTCGTGAGCGTGCTCTTCTACCGCGACTTCATCTTCCACCCGGAGCGATTGATCTTCGGGTCGGACATGATGTTCGAGGGAATCTCGCTGCGGCGCTTCTACGTCGATGAAATCCGGGCCGGCCGAGGCGTACCGATGTGGATCCCGAACATCTACGGAGGCATGCCCTTCGTCGGGCTCCTGCCGGGGCCGATCTTCTACCCCTCGACGATCCTCTACTTCTTCATGCCGCTGCACCGGGCGATCGGGTGGACGTTCGTCCTGCACACCTTTCTGAGCGGCGCCTTCGGGTACTTCCTCGGGCGGTCGTTCCGACTGCGGCCATCGTCGGCCGTGGTGTGCGGCGCCTCGTTCATGCTCACGGGCTACATGACGTCGCACCTGTTCGGGGGGCACGACGGGCGGATGTTCGCCATGGCGCTCATCCCGCTCGCGCTGGGTCTGCTGAACCGCGGGCTCGAGACCGGCGAGGCGCGCTGGTTCTGCGGCCTTGCCGTCACCATCGCGGCCCAGGTCTTCACCCCGCACACCCAGGTGATGTACTTCTCCAGCCTCACGCTGGCCCTGTTCTTCGTCTTCCATCTCCTGTTCCGGATCCCGCGCCCGGGCGGAGAAGGCTGGTGGAGGGTCTATGTTCCCCCCGTGGCCGCGTTCTCCCTGACCGTCGTGGCTTCGATCGCCCTGGCCGGGCCCCAACTGTTCCCCGTGCTCGCGCTGCTCGGGGACGTGACGCGCGCCGCAGCCGAAACCGGCTACGAATTCGCGGCATCGTGGGCGCTCCCACCGCAGGAATTGACGGCGCTGTTCCTGCCGGATCTGATCAGTTCGCTCCCCGGGATGTACTGGGGAGAGAACCCGATCAAGCTCCATACCGAGTACCTCGGCGCGGTGCCGATCGCGCTCGCGATCCTGGGAGTAGCGGCGGGGTGGGGAGGCGGACTCCCGGGCGAGCAGCGACGGACGGTGGGGTTCCTCGCCGTGGCCAGCCTGCTGGGCATCCTGTTCGCGCTGGGGGCCGCGACCCCCATCCACCGCATCGCCTACGCGCTGCTGCCACTGATCGGGAACCTGCGCGCGCCCGCCATGATGCTGGGTCCGGTCGCCGTGTTCGTCGCGCTCCTGGCGGCCTGCGGCTGGGAGGCCGTTCTCGAGGGGCGGAAGGCCGACCCTCGCGTGTCCCGTTTGGCGCTCGGACTCCTCGGCGGACCCATCTTGCTCCTCGGGGCCTGGGCCGCGCTCGACCCGGCCGGGCTGGGGAACTTCGCCATGCTGTCCTGGTATCCGGCGGGCTGGCCGAGACGGCCCGATCCAGCCCTCGCGCCGCTGCTGCGGACGAATGGCCTGCTCCTGCTTGCCGGGTTCGGGCTCGCCTGGGGAGGAGCGTGGGCCGTATCCCGGCGGCGGATCGGGCCATGGGCGCTGGTGCCCGTGCTCGTGTTCGGCATCCTGGACCTGTGGCGCGTCGATGCCCGCTATCTGGACGTTCGGGACGCGGACGCCGCGCTGGCGACGGATCCCGTCATCGCCGCCCTCCAGGAGGACGCGGGCCCCGGAGACCGGGTGTGGGCGCCGAACCTCGCGGGTTCGGTGCGCAACTACGGGCCGAACGAACTCGCCTACCACGGGATCGCGTCCGCCACCGGGCTACAGAAGTTCCTCCTTCAGCCGTACGCGACGCTCGTCGGTGGGATCATCCCGGACCAGGGGCTGGGCCGCGCCCCGGTACGCAGGCTCCTCAACGTGCGATACCTCATCATCCCCGGCGCTCAGGAGGATGTCGCCTCGATCGCCGAGGCTTCCGGTCGCCACCTGTATTCGATCCCGTCGCCGGCGGGATACGCGTTCTTCCCGGCCGAAATCGAGTCGACGGCGGATCCGTCCGAGGCGGCGACCCGGACCTGGGACAACCCGGACCCCCTGAATCTCTCCGTCGTCGAATCCAGGATCGGCCTGGATCCACCGGAGGCGGGGCAGGGCACGGCCGCCATCATCCGATACGAGCCGGACGTGATCGAGCTCGACGTCCAGGCGGAGCGGGCGGGGCTTCTCGCGGTGAGCGAGATTCACAACGCCGGCTGGCGCGCCTTCGTGGACGGACAGGAGGCGACAATCTGGCGCGTGAACACCGCTTTCCGCGGCGTCGCGATTCCGGAGGGGCAGCATCGGCTCAGCTTCGAATACCGCGACCCGTCGTTTCGGCTCGGCGTATGGATGTGCCTGGCCACGCTGCTCTCGATCGGGGCCGTGCTCCTGATGTCGCGACGCGCTGCCCGCACCCGGCAAGGGGATGTCTGACCGGGAAGCCGGGCGGACACCCGGGCGACTTCCCCCACGTGTCGCCATGCTGGCCTCGATTGCCTTCCTCCTCGTCGCGTTCGCGGCGGTGGCATCCGCGCTGTCCGGCAGCTGGGGCGCCTGGTTGGAGATGGCGGGGTCGGAGGACGCCAGGTGGCGGGTGCGGCCACTGTGGCTCACCGGGGCCGTCGCTTCCGGCACGGCGGCCCTGTGGATCAGTGGCGCCATCTGGGGCTCCATGTTCAGGGCGTCGGGAGGACGGACGCGCCTCCCGGAGGCCGCCGCCGCCTGGCTCGGCTCGAACCTCGGCCGGTATCTGCCCGGAAAGATCTGGCAGGTGACGGGCCTGGTCGGCTACGTCCGGGCCCGCGGGGATTCCGGGGCCGGGGCGCTGGCCACGGTACTGCTGTTCCAGGCCGTCATGTTGGCCACGGGAAGCGGAGTCGGGCTCGCGGCACTCGGCGCGGGAGCGTTCGAGGGTGTGGGGCCGTGGCCAATCGTTCTCGGGGGTCTCGGTGTGGCCGCGGCGCTCACGCCCGCGCTGCTGAGGCGCATCGTAAGGATTGGACATCGGTTCCTCCGGGAACCCGGAGAGCCCGGGCAGGTATCGCTGGGCGCGAGCCTGCTCATCCGCGCGGTAGCTGGGAGTCTGCTCGTCTGGTCGCTCCACGGCCTCGGCTTCTGGGCACTGCTACAAGGGCTGGTGGCGGAGAACCCCATAGATCCGTTGGTGGCCTGCGGTGTGTTCTCCGCGTCGTACGTCGTCGGTTACGTGGCCGTGATCGCTCCCGGGGGCATGATTGTGCGGGAGGGTGCGATGACGAGCCTCCTGAGCGTGGCGGCGTCGGTTGCGCTCGGACCCGCCGCGGCTCTGGCGCTGGCCGCCCGCTTGTGGGCGACGGTGGCGGAACTCATTGCTCTTGGTGCAGGGCTCGCGCTCGTACGGATCGTACGAAACGCGAGCCAGCCCGGTCGCGACTGACGGATGCCCGGAGGCAGTCTGCCCGACACGCAGAAACGGGCGCAGGGGTCCGCAAGCAATGGAGGGCGACATGCAACGCCTGGTCGGAGTGGCCGTATTCGCGGCGATCTCCGTCACGGGGTGCGACGACGCCGGCTTTGAGATCATCCTGCCGCGCGGCGATCCGGCCCGGGGAGCTTGCGTCCCACTGCCCGATGGCGCTCAGCACTGGTGGCCCGGGGACGGTACGGGTGAGGAGGAAATCCGGGCTGTCTACGAAGCACAGGCGGCCGGGATCTGCAAGTCCTAAAGCACGCGTGAGGATGGGAGCCGCGCACGACGGCTGCCCGTCCGGCCCTTGATGTGGATGCGGGAGCGGCCCCGGGGTCGCTAAGTTGTCGACGCCATGAGCACCGACACGCCTTCTGCCCCCGCACCGGATCACGGTGAGGGACCCGAGTCCGATCCCTCCGAGGACAGGCGGGGCCTCGTCATCCTGCCTACCTACAACGAGATCGACTCGATCGCTGGCATCATTGCAGCCGTGCTGGCCCGGGACAGCCGGCTATCGGTGCTCGTGGTGGACGACGCCTCGCCCGACGGGACCGGCGCCCTCGTGGATTCGATCGCGGCCGAAGAACGCCGCGTCCACGCCCTGCACAGGGAAGGGAAGTCCGGGCTCGGGTCGGCTTACGTGGCCGGGTTCCGCTGGGCGCTGGAGCGGGACTTCGACCTGATCTTCGAGATGGACGCCGACGGATCTCACGACCCGCGCTACCTGTCCGACATGATCGCGGCGACCGCCGCTTTCGATGTGGTCGTCGGCTCTCGCTATACTGCGGGAGTGAACGTGATCAACTGGCCCATGTCGCGGCTGCTCCTCAGCTACTATGCGAACAAGTACGCGCGCTTCGTCACGGGTCTGCGGCTGGCCGACTCGACGAGCGGGTTCAAGTGCTTCACGCGGCCCGTGCTCGAAGCTCTCGACCTCGATGCGGTGGGATCGACCGGGTACACCTTCCAGATCGAGATGAACTTTCGCGCCTGGAAGAAGGGGTTCCGAATCGGCGAGATCCCGATCGTGTTTACGGATCGGGTCGCGGGCCAGAGCAAGATGTCGGGCGCGATCGTCCGCGAGGCGGTGTGGCGCGTGTGGGCCCTCCGACTGCGGTCTCTGCTGGGAAGGCTCTGATGGCAAGAAACCGGACCATGTCGTACTTCCCGTCGCGGCGGGAACCCGTCCGCCCGGCGATCGATTACGAGCGCCACCCCGTCTTCTCCACGCGGCCTCGGTGGAGGTGCGAGGCTCACCGGATCATCTTCGGAAACCTGACCCCGGCCGGCCGGCTGTTCGACCTCGTTCTGATCGGTGTGATCGTGGCCAGCGTCGTCGTGGTCATGCTGGAGAGCGTGAACGAACTGGCGGTCGGCGCGCGCGGGGCGCTGTGGACGCTGGAGTGGGTCTTCACGGGGCTGTTCACGATTGAATACGTCCTTCGGCTCAACTCGGCCGAGAAGGCGACCCGGTACGCGCGTTCCTTCTTCGGCATGGTAGACATCCTCGCGATCCTGCCCGGCTTCCTCGGTCTCCTCGTACCGGGAGGGCAGGCCCTCGTCGTTATCCGCCTCCTGCGCGTCCTGCGCGTCTTCCGGGTGCTCAAGCTCGCGCAGTTCGTGGGCGGGGAACGGCTCCTGATCCATGCGTTCCGTTCGAGCGCCTACAAGATCGCCGTATTCCTCATCGCGGTGCTCGTCATCGTCAGCCTCGCAGGCTCCGCGATGTACGTGATCGAGGGGGCCGAGTCGGGGTTCAGCAGCATCCCGCGCGGCGTCTACTGGGCCATCGTGACGGTGACGACGGTGGGGTTCGGGGACATCACGCCCCAGACCCCGCTGGGCCAGGCGCTCGCCGCCTTGCTCATGATCCTCGGGTACGGCGTGATCGCCGTGCCGACGGGCATCATCTCCGCCGAGATCGTAGGGGGGCGCCAGAGTTTGCGGACCGCGCTGGAGCGGCTCTGCCTCCGCTGTGCCACGTCGGGTCACGATGCTGACGCCCAGCACTGCAAGCACTGCGGCTCCGAACTTGTCGAATGACGATCCCTTCACCAGAGGCCGAGGCCGCGGAGCGGGACTATTACGCGGCTTTTCTCTCGAGTCCGGAGTACAGGAGGAGCCGTGTCCGGAAGGCGGCCGTGGTCGCGGCCATCATCGACGATGAGATCCGGTCGGCGGAGGTGATCGGCGACCTCGGAAGCGGGACCGGTCTCCTGAAGCGTGAACTCGAAACGATAGGCGGGAAACGGATCTTCGGTTTCGAGGTCGATCGCGCGGTGCTGATCGAACGGGAACGGACCTGTGTGGCGGACGGAGGCCGGCTGCCCGTCTCCGACGCCACCTTCGACCTGCTGATCGTGAACCATGTCTACGAACATGTTGCCGAGCCGCGGCGACTGTTCGAGGAGGTGTCGCGGGTGCTCAAGCCCGGTGGCCGCGCCTACGTGACCGCGGGGAGTCGGTGGGCGATCCTCGAGCCCCACTATCGGCTCCCTCTCCTCAGTTGGCTGCCGGAGAGTCTCGCCGACCGGTACGTGCGCCTGACGCGGCGCGGCGACAGCTACAGCGGTATCCGTTTCCTCGGATATCGGCGGCTGCGATGCAAGATGAATGTGGCGGGTCTCCACACCAGCGACATTACGGAGCGCGCGCTTCGCTCCGTGTTGGGGGGCGGGGGCGGCTCGAAGTGGAGACCGGTATGGCGGCTGCTGTCACTTCTCCCCGAGCCGGTGCGGCGGGGGGGCCTGCGCTGGGCTCCGCAGTGGTTCTTCCTTCTCAGGCGTCGCGATTGAACCTCCGGGCTCGCCGGCGTGTTGTCGGACTCGCCTGCATCGTCCTGGGCTCCGTATTCGCGGTGCCGGGGCTGGCGGCCCAGGCCGGCGGGGCGGGGGAGGTGGACGTAACGTCGCTCCGCTCCAGCATCCCGGTGCCCATCCCCCGGATCGCCGAGGAGATCGAAGTGGACGGGATCGTGGATGAGCCCGTCTGGGACACGATCGATCCGCTCCCCCTGTTCATCATGTCCCCGACCCACGGGGGCGACCTGACCGAACGGACCGAGATCCGCCTCGCACACGACGACCAATACCTCTACGCCTCGGGGCGAATGTACGACTCGAACCCGGACGGGATCCGCGTAAGCACCTTCTACCGTGACATCTACAGCGGAGATGACCTCCTCTCGTTCGTGGTCGACAGTTACAACGACTACGAGACCGCGCTCTGGTTCGCCACCACCCCCGCCGGCGTCCGCCACGACCGCTCGATCTCCAACGACGCCGAGTTCTCGGGTGACCTCCCGCCGTTCAACCAGGACTGGAACGCGCATTGGGATGTCCGTGCGACCAGGAACGGGGAAGGCTGGTTCGCGGAGTTCCGCATCCCGTTCTCGACCCTGGGGTTCCAGGCGCAGGGCGATGAAGTGACGATGGGCATCACCATCTATCGCTACATCAGCCGCAAGAACGAGCGCCAGGTGTACCCGGCCATCGCGCGGGAATGGGGCAGGCTCGCGTTCATGAAGCCGTCGCAGACGCAGAGGATGACGGTGCGCGAGGTGCGTCCCACCGCGCCGGTCTATGTGACCCCCTACGTGCTCGGAGGCCTCAGCCAGACGCCGGTGCTCCGTGAACCATCGGACGCGGCCTCGTACTGGGCGACGGAGCGCGACCGGACGACCGAACCCGGGATCGACCTCAAGTATTCGCCGTCCTCCAATCTCGCCATCGATCTGACGGTCAACACCGATTTCGCCCAGGTGGAGGCGGACGAGCAGCAGGTCAACCTGACCCGTTTCTCCCTCTTCTTTCCGGAGAAACGGCAGTTCTTCCAGGAACGCGCCTCGACCTTCGATTTCGGGACGGGCGGTTTCACCGACCGCGTGTTCTTCAGCCGGAGGATCGGGCTCGAGAGAGGGGAACTCGTCAGGATCTACGGCGGCGCGAGGGTCGTCGGCCGTGTCGGCGGGCTGGACTACGGCCTCCTGAACATGCAGACCGCTCCGGCCGCGGGGCGTTCGGGCGAAAACACGGGCGTGCTGCGACTGAAGCAGCAGGTGTTCAACCCGTACTCGTTCGTGGGCGGGATCGTGGCGACGCGACTCGGGAACAACGGACAGGACAACGTCGCCTACGGCGTGGATATGCAGGTGCGGCCGTTCGGGAACGAGTACTTCACGCTCACGTGGGCGCAGACCTACGACGAGCAGGTCGTCGAGCGGAACGTGCTCGACGCGGGTCTGTTTCGCGCCCGCTGGGAGCGACGGACGGACCGCGGCCTGTGGTACAACCTCTTCTACCGGCGCGTGGGGCCGGACTACACGCCGCGTCTCGGATTCCAGCTGCGGAGCGACTTCGCGCTCTTCGGTGGGCAGCTCGCCCATACGTGGCTCCAGGGCCCGAGCGCATCGCTCAACAACATCACCCTCTCGGTGATGGGCGAGAGCTACTACCGGAACGCCGATCTCACGCCCGAGTCCCGCTCGATCCGCCCCGAGGTAGAGTTCGCTTTCAAGTCGGGCTCGAACATTACGGTCTACTCGAACACGCAGTTCGAGGACATACGGATCCCGTTTCACGTCGCGGATGTGTCGATCCCGCGGGGCGAATACCGGTTCCAGGAAGCCGGCATCGACTGGATGCTGCCGCGCACCGCGATCTTCCGCGGGGACATCAAGACGACGGTAGGGAGTTTTTACGACGGACGGCGCGCGGGGCTCATCTTCAACCCGATCTGGAGCCTGTCACGGTACTTCGAGGTCGGTGGCGGCTACGAGGTGAACCGGATCGAGTTTCCGAGCCGCGGCGAGGCGACGACGACCCACCTCGGCCGCCTCAAGCTGTCCTTCGCCATGAACCAGCACATGTCGCTCAGCACCTTCGCGCAGTACAACAACCTCGACGAGCGCACCAGCATCAACGCGCGCTTCCGCTACCACTTCAGGGAAGGCACGGATCTCTGGATCGTGTACAACGAAGGGCTGAACCTTGAACGAGATCGGGGATTCGACCCCAGGCTGCCGTGGTCGGCCGGGCGGACCCTTCTGATCAAGTACTCGCACACCTTCAGCTGGTAGACCGCAACACCGGACCCGCCAACGCACGGGGATTGAACCCTCAGCCTCGCCGGAGTGTTTTGGCGGTAGACGAAGAACCTCCTCGAAGCACTCCCGACCCCGGATACATGCTGTTGGCCCCCACCCGCCGTCGACTTCAGCGAAGCCCGGCTCCGCTCGCGTGGATCGTGCCGGCATGTCTGCTCCTGACCCCCGGGCTCGCCGCGCAGACCGGGGACCCGGACGAATTGGACGTGACGTCGCTCCGGTCGAGTGTGCCGGTGCCGATCCCCCGGATTACGGGAGAGATCGACGTCGACGGGGTCGTGAACGAGCCGGCCTGGGACGCGATCGAGCCACTGCCGATGTTCATGTGGGCCCCGACCCACGGGGGCGAGATGACGGAGCGGACCGAGGTCCGGATCGCGCATGATGACGAGTACCTCTACCTGTCCGGGCGGATGTACGACTCGGACCCTGAAGGCATCCGCTCGAACACTTTCTACCGTGATGCGTTCAGCGGCGATGATCTCCTCTCGGTCGTGATCGACAGCTACAACGATTACGAGACCGGACTGTGGTTCGGTACCACACCTGCCGGCGTCCGCCAGGATCGCTCGCTCTCCAACGATGGCGTGTTCACGGGAGACGTGATGCCGTTCAACGCCGACTGGAACGCCCATTGGCACGTCCTCACCTCGCGAAACGAAGAGGGGTGGTTCGCGGAATACCGGATCCCGTTCTCCACCCTGGGATTCCAGGCGGAGGGTGACGAAGTGACGATGGGGATCATCATCTACCGCTTCATCGGCCGAAAGAACGAGCGCCACGTCTATCCGACGATCGGACGCGAATGGGGCCAGGGAGGGTTCCTCAAGCCGTCACAGGGCCAGCGGATGACGCTGCGCGGGGTCCAGCCCAAGACACCCGCATACGTGACCCCGTACGTGCTCGGGGGGCTCAGCCGAACACCGGTCCTGCGGGAGCCGTCTGCCGCCGCCTCGTTCTGGGGGACGGAGCAGGATCACACGGCCGAGCCCGGCCTGGACCTCAAGTATTCTCCGTCGTCGAATCTGGCCATCGATCTCACCGTCAACACCGACTTCGCCCAGGTGGAGGCGGACGACCAACAGGTCAACCTCACCCGGTTCTCGCTCTTCTTTCCCGAGAAGCGCCAGTTCTTCCAGGAACGCACCTCGACCTTCGACTTCGGGACCGGGGGGTTCACCGACCGTGTTTTCTTCAGTCGGCGCATCGGGCTCGAGCGGGGAGAACTCGTCCGGATATACGGGGGCGCGAGGCTGGTCGGCCGGCTCGGGGGCCTGGACTTCGGATTCCTCAACATGCAGACCGCTCCGACCGCGGGGCGATCGGGCGAAAACATGGGTGTGTTGCGGCTCAAGCAGCAGGTGTTCAATCCGTATTCGTTCGTCGGAGGGATCGTCGCGACCCGTTACGGCTCGAACGGCCAGGACAACGTCGTCTACGGGCTGGATTCTCAACTGCGTCCGTTCGGCAACGAGTATCTGACGTTGACGTGGGCGCAGAGCCACGACGAGGAGGTCAGGGAGCGCAACACGCTCGACGCGGGTCTCATCCGCGCCCGGTGGGAGCGACGGACGGATCGCGGCATCCGGTACAATCTCTTCTACCGACGCGTGGGTCCGGACTACCTGCCGCGTCTCGGTTTCCAGCTGCGGAAAGACTTCACGCTGTACGGCGGCCAGTTCGCCCATACCTGGCTCCAGGGCCCCAGCGCTTCGCTCAACAGCGTCACACTGTTGGCGATGGGCGAGAACTACCACCGCAACGCCGACCTCACGATCGAGTCACGCTCCATTCGTCCCTCGGTGTCGTTCGATTTCAAGTCGACCGCGAACATCACGGCCTACTCGAACACACAGTTCGAGGACATCCGGACACCGTTTCCGGTCGGTACGGTGTCCATCCAGCCGGGCCAATACTGGTTCCACGAGGTCGGCATCGACTGGATGTTGCCGCGCAGCACGATCTTCCGGGGCGATATCAGGACGACGGTGGGGAGCTTCTACGACGGGCGGCGTGTGGGGCTGATCTTCAACCCCACGTGGACCGTTTCCCGCTACCTGGAAGTGGTCGGCGGCTACGAGGTCAATCGGATCGAGTTCCCCGACCGGGGCGAAGAGACGACGACGCAACTCGGACGCCTGCGGCTGAATTTCGCCTTCAACACGCACCTCTCGCTCAGCACTTTCGCACAGTACAACAACATCGACGAGCGCACGAGCATCAACGCGCGCTTCCGGTACCACTTTCGGGAAGGCACGGATCTGTGGATCGTGTATAATGAAGGGTTGAACTTCGAACGCGATCAGCGGTTTGGGCCGAGACTCCCGTGGTCGGCCGGACGGAACATCATGATCAAGTACTCTCACACCTTCATCTGGTGAGATCTGGTGAGACAGGGGCGAAGATGGCTCGCCTGAGCATCGGGCGTCTGGCGGCGCTCGGCATGTGGGCGGCGCTCGCGGTCGGGGTTCCGGCGCAGGCGGCCGCGCAGAGCGGGGGGCGCGACAAGCCCTCCGTCCCCCTCACGCGGCTCGAGGGGCACGGGCACATCCACCTCGACGGCCTCGTCGACGAGCCTGCCTGGGACGACATCGAACCCGTGCCCCTCGTCATGTATTCGCCCATCTACGGTGGGGAAACGACGGAGCGGACGGAAATCCGGATCGCCTACGACGACCGGTATCTCTACGTGTCGGGTCAGATGTTCGACTCGGACCCCTCGGGGATCCGCGCGAACAGCTACACCCGCGACGGGTTCAGCGGAGACGACCAGTTTTCCATCGTGATCGACAGCTACAACGATCACGAGACGGCCGTCGCGTTCGTGGTGAATCCGAACGGGGCGAGATCCGACCGTACCGTGTGGGGCGACGCCGAGTTCACGGCGGGGACGAGGCCGTTCAACAGCGACTGGAACGCACACTGGGACGGCATCGCGCAGCAGATGGCCGAAGGGTGGTCCGCTGAGATGCGCATCCCGTTCTCGACGCTGGGGTTCCAGAATACCGGCGGGGACGTGACGATGGGGCTCATCGTCTACCGCTCCATCTCGCGCAAGAACGAGCGCCACGTCTATCCCGACATCTCGCCCGAATACGGCTTCTTCGGCTTCGGCAAACCGTCGCTCGCGCAGCGGGTCACCTTCACGAAGGTGGACCGGACGAAGCCGGTCTACGTGACGCCGTACCTGCTCGGCGGGATGACGCAGATTCCGACCCTGCTCGAGCCGCCGGCCGTACAGGCCGCGTACTGGGACACGACCGACGAGCCCACGCGGGAACCGGGCCTCGACATCAAGTACTCGCCCTCCTCGAACCTGTCCATCGACCTGACGGCGAACACGGACTTCGCCCAGGTCGAGGCGGACGACCAGCAGATCAACCTGACCCGTTTCCCGCTCTTTTTCCCGGAGAAGCGACAGTTCTTCCAGGAGCGGTCGGCGACCTTCGATTTCGCCACCGGCGGGATCACGGACCGGGTGTTCTTCAGCCGCCGCATCGGGCTCGACCGCGGAGATCTGGTGCGTATCTATGGGGGCGCGCGCGTGGTGGGGCGGGCCGGGGGGCTCGACTTCGGGTTCCTCAACATGCAGACAGCTCCGAATTCGGGGCGGCCGGGCGAGAACATGGGGGTGCTCCGGCTCAAGCAGAAGGTGTTCAACGACAACTCATCGGTCGGCGGGATCCTGACCACCCGGGTGGACGCCAACGGCGAGCGCAACATCGCCTGGGGCGCGGACGGCGAGATCCGGCTGTTCGGGGACGAGTACCTGACGCTGAAGTGGGCCCAGACCTTCGACGACGAGGTCGTGGAGCGGAACCCGCTCGACGCGGGGGCCTTCTTCGCCCAGTTCGAACGCCGGAGGCAGGAAGGGTTCAACTACAGCGCGCAGTACCGGCGGGTGGGAGGGGACTACCTGCCGCGTCTCGGCTTCCAGCTCCGGGATGACTTCACCCTCTTCGGCGGGTCGGCCGAGTACTCCTGGTTCCTCGGCGCGGACTCGAAGCTGCGCACGGTGACGATCGGGGGCCGCACGGACCACTACTACCGGAACTCGGATATCACGCCGGAGTCGAGCACCATCGCTCCGATGCTGCTCCTCGCCATGAAGTCGGGCGCCTTCATGACCCTCACCTCCCGTTCGAGTTTCGAGAGCATCCGCGAGCCGTTCCGGGTCGCGAGCCTCCAGATCAACCCCGGGGAATACTGGTTCCACGAAGCGGACCTGTCGTGGCGCCTCTCGCGGGGAGGCCTCCTGCGAGGGGAGCTCGGCGGATCTGTCGGGAGTTTCTACGACGGGCGCCGCGCGAGCCTGCAGCTGAGCCCGGCCGTCAACCTCTCGAGTCATCTCGAGCTCCGACCCAGCTACGACATCAATCGCTTCGAATTCCCGGGCCAGAGCCCCCTGACGACCCACCTGGCGCGGATCAGGGTGGATTATTCGCTCGACACCCACCTCTCGTTCAGCGCGCTCGCGCAGTACAACTCGACCGTGGACCAGACGACCGTGAACGCGCGCTTCCGGTACCACTTCCGTGAGGGCGTGGACCTGTGGGTGGTCTACAACGAGGGCTACCACATGGATCGCACGAACGGAGGCATCGACCCGCGCCTCCCGTTCTCGGCGGGGCGGGCGCTCATGGTGAAGTACTCCCACACGTTCACGTTCTGACACGTTCTGATCCTCGCGGCTCGAATGGAGAAGCGTCCTGTTTCGCGCTAAGTTTACATAATATATCTTATGCGCCGCCGTGGACGGCGATTCGTATAATCCTAACGCAACCAGCGGAACGAAACTTGGGTTTTGCTGGATCATGGAGGGGGCAAGACCGTAGAAGGGATAACGTTCGTGGGAGGAAGGAAACTAGGGGGAGGGCTCTTGAGCGGGGCCCTCCCCTTCGTCCGTACACGTAAGGGATTCCGCGACAGCCTCTACGATTGCCTCGCCGAGTGCCGGTAGGATGTCAGGGTGTGGAGATGCCAGAACATCTTCCAAGATGAATTGTACCTCCACGTAACCATCAAAGGGCATGTGGAAGAGCATGAATCCATCTTCTTCCCGAACGAAAACCTCTGGACGTTCCGGGTCTTGACGGAAGCCAATCTTACGATAGGCCCGTACAATGATTTGAGGAGCTACCCGTATCGACGCCATCTCGTCCGCCCCCTCCACCCGATCCCGCGTCCGTTGTTGGGGGTTTCTACGCAGCCGCCGCTAGAGGTACCGCGGCCGGGACTCTTGAACACCATCCGGGCGAGGGTCGGCGCATCACCGGCGTGCGCGTGTTATTCCCCCCATCCGAGCCACGCAGAGAATTGGTGTCCTCGTACTCGGGTCCATCCTCCGGGTATTGGTCAGCCCAATGCCACGTTACACCGGCGTAATCCAACCGCTCTTCCAGCGTCCCGGCCTCGCGGCACGCATGGACGAATGTATTGAACAACCTCTTGAGGTTTTCGAGCGCTTCTTCCTGCGTGTGCCCGCAAGCGGACAACCCGAGTCTCCGGAACCGAGCCGCATGGATACCGAGTCCCTCGCTGTAGAGGGTTACCACGGGCTCGATGACCACAACCAGCCTGTCTGTGCTCATTTTCGGCGCCTCCTTCCTCCGTTGAGAACTCTACTGATTAACATACCGCCCCACGATGGCGCAAGTTTCGCCCTGCCCTTTCCGAGACTGTTGCGCTCCCATGTAACGGCTCGTTCCCTAGCCCGGAGGGCTAGGGAGGGGATAGGAAACAAGGTCGCCCTTGGGCGAAAAAGGCGCAGCGTCCGGCGAATTCCACGACCAGCGAGCCGAGGGCGCCCCGCTCTTCCCGCCACGATACACCTCCTTGGTTCCCCAATGGAAAGGTGTCCGTGAAAGCGGGGCAACTCCAACGCCACCCAAGCCCCCCGCCCGTGGAGAAGACAACCCCCACCATGAAGAGAGTTGCCGTCGTCGCTCTGGTTCTGGCCGCATGTGGAGGCGAGACCGTTGCACCAGTACCACCTCCGCCTCCGCCTCCGCCAAACCCCGTGGGGACGTACAGCCTCACCACGATCAACGCGATCCGCCTTCCCGTGACGGTTACGCTTGATGGCGTTTCCGTCGTGCTTACTTCGTCGGTCCTAAACATCAGGTCCGGCAACACCTACTCATCCAACCTCAGTGGACACGACGCGGCTACTGGCGTTGGGGCGACGGTTGGAAACACGGGTACGTGGACGCAGACGGGCACCACCCTCACCATGCGTAGCGACGCGGGGGGCTGCTCCGACCTCGCGATTATCGAGGGCCGAAGCCTACGGATCGCCCGTGACTGCACGTACGGGTGGGAGTGGGTATATCAGCGGTAACCACAGAAAAAGGGAAGAGAAACGGATGAAACGCGCTCTCATGGTACTCGGTTCGGCGGTTCTGCTGAGCGGTTGTTCGGTCATCTTCCTGAACAAACCGCCGCCTGGTGACGGTCCGCTGCCGACCGGCTCATGCACGATGTCCAAGGCTGCGCCGATCTTCGACGTTATCGGCTCGGCCAACTACGCGCTCCCAGCCATACTATCTGACGCCGATCTTGAAGATATCGGCCTGCCGAGCGGGACAGCGGCTCGGGCCTTTTGGGCGGCTGGGGCGGCTGGCCTTGCGTACTCAGCCGTTACCGGGTTCAAGAGCACATCAGAGTGCCGACGCCGCCAGTTGATGAGCGAGCAAGCCATTGCGGACCATCTCCGCACGCTGGCAAGAGAGATAGCGGAGGGAAGCACCGGGTAAGAACGCAACGGGCTCCACGCATGCAGGAGAAAAATCCCCCCGCCGCGTCGGAAGGTGACGGGGGGATTGCTCGTTTCTGGACCCCTCAACATCCTTCGCCGAACCCCCGCCCGGTAACCCCGATACTGCCGGAAATCGCTCTTGTGGCCGAAGGATGACGAGAGACCCGCTAAGACTCGTTTGCATGAGACTTCGCGTTGACTTATAATCCGTGTGCAACCTAACGTCGCTTGCCACGGAGCGAGGGAACATGACCACGACGAAGATACCGACGGTCCCACTTGACGAGATCAAGCCGGGCGCGCCCGTGCCGCGATCCACCATCCGCACGAAGTACGGTTACGGCGCAATCGGGCGGAACGAAGCCGGGTGGTGGATCGCGCTGGATCACCTCGACGACGCGCGGCGCTATGGGCCGGCCGCGACGCTCAAGCTGGCGCTCAACATGGCGGAGGACACCAACCGGGAGCGGGCGCGGCTGCGGGATGAACTCTCGACCGAAGATTACCTAGAGGCGTGGCAAGACCCGGCGCTGGAGCGGCGGGTGCGGCTGACGCTGGGCACTCTCCCGATGCCGAAGACGCGGGAGTATGACGACCACAAGCGGTTCCTCCCTCCCCTCCCGAAGCCGCCGGGACCGAAGCCGTTGCTCCCCGATCCTCCGGTTACCGTCGCGGAACGGTTCGTCGCTCGCCTCCAGCCGCAAAGCTGGAGCACCACGATTTCCAGCCTCAACCGCGCGGCGCACTGGGCCGGACTCCCCGACGGGCTGGCCGTGGCGTGGCATGAGATACCGGTTACCACCCTCGTACAGATTCGCGCTCGCGGCGTGGCGGCGGCGCGGGAGCGGGTGCGGCGCGGTGCGCTGCGCGGTCTCGTGTCCGCCCCGACGGTAAATCACTCGCTGAGCGCTGTTCGCGGCTGCCTTCGGCTGGCGGAGCAAGACGAGACGATCACGCGGGCCGAACGGCTGGCGCGGGCGCGCGTACTCCGCAACCTCGGCCACGCGGGACACCGGGAGATGAAGCCACGGCTGCACCGTGCCGACCTACGCGCGCTCTTGGACGTGTGCGCCGACCTCCACAACCCGCCAGCCGGTGCGCGTGACGCGGCGTTGGTCGCGCTCGTTATCGGGTGCGGCGGGAAGCGCGCCGACCTCGCCAGCCTCCAGTACGGCGACCTCGTGTTGGACCAGGGCGTGGCGCTGATCGGCCCCGACGTGCGACCGCAAGCGCTCCCCGCGTTCGCGGTGGAGGCGCTGGAGCGGTGGGGCGCGTTCCGTGGCGACCATGACGGTCCCCTGTTCCACCCGGTGAACAAGGGTAGGCGCGTGGTCGATGATCGCGGGATGACCCCTCAAGCGCTCCAGAAGCGGTGCGAGGCGCGCGGTCGCGAGGCGGGAGTCGCGGTGAAGACGACGCCTCGGGCGATCCGTCAAGCTGTGGAGGCGCACCTACACGCTCGCTCCACCGACCCCCGGATCACGCTCGCGGTGCGCGGTGACGCCGACCCCGTGGAAGGTGTCCGCGCGGCGCTCGACTCCCTCATGGCACCACCGCCACCGGAGGAAGACGCGGCGGCGGCGCTCCCCTTCCCCCACCACCGGTCTCGAATAGGTTGCGGGCCGGAAGAGGTGGCGAAATCGGGTTAGAATAGGGCGCGCAACTGTCTTACGTTGCCCTGTTATATCTTATGCGCCATTCATGGGGATCGGTTCAAATACATGAGATGGGAAGTGTGAAACTGTTGGTGAGGAGTCGGTTACAGGCCGGTCAGCCGCTGGCCGGGTCGCGGTGCGCCTTGACCTCGCCGAGCCGGAGGCGGTAGACGCTCGCCTCGACCGGATCTTCCCCGGCGGCCTCCTCGGCGATGGCGGCGTAGATCGTCTCCGCCTCTTCCATGCGGCCCAGCGAGGTGAGGATTCGGGCCGCCGAGGCCCGCGCCTCGCGACGCTGGAACGGGAAGCGGGCCACCTCCCCCAGCATCTGGTAGGTCGCGAGGGCGGCTTCCGCGTCCCCGGACGCTTCCTGGGCGGCGGCCCGGAGGGTCTGTGCCGCGAGTCCCACCGGCTCGTCGGGCGCTGCGGAGATCTCGTTCGCCACCCGCTCGGCCTCGACCGGCTGGCCCGTGTCGAGGTATGTCCGCGCGAGCAGGAGCCGGCCTTCGTCCGCGGCCTGCACGCCGGCGAAACGCTGGACGTACGCCTCGAGATCCGGGATCAGCATCTCGGGGCCCGTCGCGCCCAGCCGGAGGGTCGCGAGTTCGGTCGCGGCCTGCTCGCGTACGGAGGCCTGGAAGTTGACGTAGTACACGACCCCCACGACGATGATCGCGATACCGGCCCCGCCGACGAGCACCGATCGCAGGTTCCTGGTGACCCAATCGGCGAGCCGGAAGGTGGACCGGACGAAGGCATCGTCCCGGTGGCCCTGTCCCCCTGGTCTCTTTCCGCCGGCGAGTGCGTCGGCCATGCCCGTGTTCCCTCCTGAGGTCCGTTCGTGAACGGCGTGGAAGCTATCCGGCCCGGCGAATCGCCGCTACTTGCCGTGCAGGTCGCGCGTCCGCGCGGCGCGATGGATGGCCAGCACCGCGGCGGCCCCGAGGAGCGCGAGGCCCGCCGCGGGCCAGATTTCGCCGGGAGATGCGGGCCACCGGTTCTCCATGAGCCATTCGACCCGGCCCCCGCTGTGCGTGTACAGCTCGCGGACCCGGTCCTTCCACGGCCAGAGCGCGTTCAGTGACCCGAGCAGGAAGCCGGTGAGGAGGCTCAGCGTCGCCGCCCGGCGCCGCGCCAGCAGCCGTCTGAGCACGCGGCTGAAGCCGAGCAGGCCCGCGGCGACGCCGAGGGCGACGGCCATCAGCCGAATTGGATCGAGGCCCTGGAGGGCGCCGATCACGGGGGCGTAGGCGCCGAGGATGAGCAGGATGAAGCTGCCGGAGATGCCGGGCAGGATCATGGCGCAGGCGGCCACCGCCGCCGCCGCGGCGAGAAAGAGCGGCGCGTCGGACCTTACGAGTGGGGGAAGCGCCGTCACGGCGCCCGCGAGCACGGCTCCGGCCGCACCGAGGGCCCAGAGGCCGGCCCGGCGCTCGGCCACGCGGCCCCCGACGAGCGGAACGGACGCCGACACCAGGCCGAAGAAGAAGGCCCACAGCTGAACGGGCCGGTTCGCGAGCAGCCAGTGCAGCACCCCGGCGAACCCGATGACGCTCGTGAGGATGCCGGCGAGCAGGACGGCCAGGAAGCCGAGGTTCGCCTGCTCCCAGGTGCCTCGCAGGCCCCGCGCCCGCAGCGCACCCGGCAGCCTGTGGTCCAGGCCCGCGATCGTCGCCACGAGCTCGTCGTAGATGCCCGAGATGAACGCGATCGTGCCCCCGGAGACGCCCGGCACGAGGTCGGCCAGCCCCATGGCCAGCCCCTTCGCATAGAGCGCCGCCCACGCCTTCACCGGCCGGGGCCTCGTCCCCCGCCCCGCCGGGCTTCCTCGATGAGCGGCACGAAGCGGACACGGGTGAGTTTCTCGCGCGAGACGTCCTCGCCCCGCCGGGTGTACCGGTACAGCTCCTGCCGCCGCCCCCCCACGGGGACGATCATCCGTCCGCCCCCGGCCAGCTGTTCGAGGAGCGCGGCGGGCGGCCGCGCCGTGGCGGCGCCCACGATGATGGCGTGGAACGGCGCATGTTCCGGCCATCCGAGGCTGCCGTCTCCCAGCATCAGATGGGCCTCCACCCCCACCCGGGCGAGCGCCCGCGCCGCGCCCTCGTGCAGCGACGCGATGCGTTCGATCGAGTACACCTCCGCCCCCAGCGTCGCGAGCAGCGCGGTCTGGAAGCCGGCCCCCGTCCCGACCTCGAGCACGCGCTGGCCCGCGCGAACCCCTGCGCATTCGATGCTCAGCGCATGAATCGTGGGGCTGGAGATCGTCTGTCCCGCGCCGATCGGGAGCGGGATGTCCTCGTAGGCCCGGCCCCGGAGGACTTCCGGGACGAAGAGGTGCCGCGGTACGGTGTCGAAGGCGTGCAGGAGCCCGAGATCCCGCACGCCCCGGGTCCGAAGGTGCTCCACCAGGCGCCGGCGGTCGCGCTGGTATTCGGCCGTCCCTCCGCGAGCCGTCAGCTCCCCAGGCCCCACGACCTCACCTCGTTCAGTAGTTCGAAGTTCGTCAGGTCCAGGTGCAGCGGCGTCACCGACACGTAGCCGGCGCGTACGGCCCGGAAGTCCGAATCCTCCCTGCCCCGCCACGCGGAACGTCCTCCCCCGATCCGGAAGTAGTCGTGGCCGTGCTCATCCCGGCTCCGGCGCAGGGAATCGATATACACGCGCCGCCCGAGTGCGGTGACGACGACGCCCTCCACTTCGCTCGCCGGGCGGTTCGGGAGGTTCACGTTGAGGAAGGTCTCTTCCGGAAACTCCGTCTTCCGGAGGCAGGACCGGATCAGCCCGCCGATCAGGTCCCCGTACGTCTCGAGCACCGTCTCGTCATCGCCGGTGAACGAGAAGGCGACCGCCGGGACCCCGAGGATCGTCGCCTCCATCGCGGCCGCCACGGTGCCCGAGTAGAGGACGTCCTCGCCCATGTTCGGCCCGTGGTTGACGCCGGACAGGACGAAGCGGGGCGGCGTCTCGAGGATCTCCTTGAGGGCGACGAGCACGCAGTCGGTCGGCGTCCCGTCCACCATGTAGCGCCGATCATCGAGCCGCGTGAGGCGGAGCGGACGGTACAGCGAGAGCGCATGGCTCGTCGCGCTCTGCTCGCGGTCCGGAGCCACGGTCCACACGTCGCCGAAGGACGCCGCCACGCCCGCCAGGAGCGCGAGACCGCCCGCCTGCACGCCGTCGTCGTTCGTACAGAGGAGGACGGGCCTGGCCGCGTCGGTCACCCGGCCTCGCCCTCCTCGAGCAGCGCGACCAGCTCGTCCGCCTCCCGGCGCAGGTCGCGAATCGTCTCCCGGTCCCAGGCCACGCGGGCCGCCTTGGCGAGCTGCCCGCTCGCCCGCAGCTGTTCGAGCTTCCTCCGCGCGCCTTCGATCGTGTAGCGTTCCGTGTAGAGGAGGTGCCGCAGGAGCTGGACGAGCTTGATCTGCTTGCGGCGGTAGATCCGGTTTCCGGCCCGGTTCTTGGTGGGCCTCAGGATGGAGAACTGGCTTTCCCAGTAGCGGAGGACGTGCGGCTTGAGATCGGCGATCTCGCACACGTCTCCGATCGAATAGTACTCCTTCGGGGCGATGCGATCCGCCACGCTCCCCCTCTCCGGCCTCTCCGGCGCGTGCTCCCGGGCCCTCGCGTTCGGTCCCGGCGGTCAGCCCCAGCGTTCCGGCTTCGGCTCGCGTGCCATCAACCGGGCCAGCGCCGCTCGGGGCGCGACATCTTCGTACAATATCGAATATACGGCGCTCGTGATCGGCATCTCCACGTCGAGCTGACGGCTGAGTTCGTACGCCGCCCGCGCCGTCCGCACACCTTCGACCACCTGCTCCATCTCTCCGATGGCCTCGGACGGACGGCGGCCCGACCCGATGGCGAGGCCTACGGACCGGTTCCGGCTCAGCCGACCCGTGCAGGTGAGGACGAGGTCGCCGAGTCCGGCGAGTCCGCCCAGCGTCGTCTCGCGCGCCCCGAAGTGTTTGGCGAGGCGCACGATCTCCGCCAGCCCGCGGTTGATGAGCGCCGCCCGCGCGTTCGACCCCAACTCGAGCCCGTCCGAGATACCCGCGCCGAGAGCGATCACGTTCTTGAGTGCGCCTCCCAACTCCACCCCGTCGACATCCGGCTGCGTATAGACCCGGAAATAGTCGTTCCGGAACAGACTCTGGACCGCAAGCGCGTGTGCCTCGTGCCGGCTCGCCGCAACCACGGCGGTCGGAAGCCGGCGCAGCAGTTCCTCGGCGAAGCTCGGGCCGGAGAGGACGACGGTCCGGGAGGATGCGGCATCGCCGAGCGTCTCCACGATGACCTCCGACATCCGCCGGCGCGTCCCGACCTCGATCCCCTTCGAGGCCGAGATCAGGATCTGGTCCTCCAGATGCGGAGCCGCCCGCGTGAGCACCGCCCGCACCGCGTGCGACGGGCAGACGGAGACCACGAAGCGCGTGCCGCCGAGCGCCGCCTCGAGGTCGGAGGTGATCGCGTGTGGCCGGGCGAGTTCGATCCCGGGCAGGTAACGCTCGTTGACGCCCGCCTCGCGGATGGCGGCGGCGTGCGCCTCGTCGCGCGCCCACAGGCGAACCTCGTGGCCGTTCCGAACCAGCACGTCCGCGAGCGCCGTGCCCCAGCTTCCGGCGCCCAGCACGGTCACCGCCGCGCGGCTCACGTTTCGTCTCTCCGGTCCTGCCGCCGGTCCGTCCCGCGGGATCGCACGCGTCCGCGCCGCCAGTCGATCTGCAACTCCTCGCGACGAACGATGCGCGCGAGGTTCGCCCGATGCGTCCACCAGACCGTCACGGCGAGCAGGATTGCGTACGAGACGACCGACCGCGGCGCCGCCGAGGCGCGCGCCATGATCGGGACGAGGCTTGCGGAGACGAGGGAGGCGACGGACGCGGTGCGGGTGAGGATCACCGTCATGACCCACACGGAGAAGGCGACGGTCACCGCCACGGGCGCCAGCGCCGCCATCGTCCCGGCCGCGGTTGCGACCCCCTTCCCTCCCTTGAACTTCGTGTACACGGGCCACACGTGTCCGGTGATGGCCGCAAGCCCGTACGCGAGCGCCCACGCCCCCGTCCTCCCGTCCCAGAGCGGAAAAAACCAGACGGGCAGAAACCCCTTGAGGAGGTCGACGAGGAGCACCACGACGGCCGGGAAGAAGCCGAGGATGCGGTATACGTTGGTGGACCCGAGGTTGCCGCTCCCCTCCCGGCGCAGATCGTAGCCGTACACCCGCCCCATGAGGTAGCTGGTCGGGAACGCCCCCGTGAGATAGGCGAAGAGCGTGAGGAGGGGGGCCGTCACGCGCGCTCCGAGCGTTGCTTCAGCTTGATCCGGATGGGAGATCCCTCGAATCCCCAGGCCTCCCGGAAGCCGGCGACGAGGTATCGCACGTAGTGCTCCTTCAGATCATGGGGGCGGTTGGACCAGAGTACGAACAGCGGTGGGGACGACGCCACCTGGCTTCCGTACAGCAGCCTCACGTCGCCACGCCCTCCCTGGGGCGGCTGGCGCCGCGCGACGAGGTCGCGCAGGACCTTGTTGACTTCGGCGGTCGGGATGCGCCGCGCCCGCTCTTCCTGCGCGGCGAACGCCAGCTCGATCACCTTCCGCACGCGCTTTCCCGAGAGCGCGGAGCAGGTGATGATCGGAACCCAGCGAAGATAGTGCGCCCGCTCGCGGAGTTCGCGCTCGAACCCCGCCATCGCCGACGGTCCCCGGTCCTCGATCAGGTCCCACTTGTTCGCCACGAACACGAGCCCCTTGCCTGCGTCCCAGGCCTGGTGTCCGATCCTGAAGTCCTGGTTCGCGGCACCGGCCTCGGTGTCGACGAGGAGGAGGCAGACGTCCGCGCGCTCGATCGCCGACGCCGCGCGGAGGCGGCCCAGAAACTCGAGGTCGTCCGCGATGCGCGCCTGTCTCCGGAGCCCCGCGGTGTCGATCAGACACACGCGACGGTCCCCGATCTCGAGTTCGGTGTCGATCGCGTCCCGGGTCGTCCCGGCCTCCTCGTGGACGATGACCCGATCTTCGCCCAGGAGCCGGTTGACGAAGCTCGACTTGCCGACGTTGGGGCGCCCGATGACCGCCGCCCGGAGGTCCGCGCCCCCCCCTTCGGCCTCGTGGGCCTCGGGGAACGCCTCGACCACGCGGTCGAGCAGGTCTCCCGACCCCTTGCCGCTGAGCGCCGCCAGCGGCAAGGGGTCGCCGAGGCCCAGTTCGTAGAACTCGAGGTGTTCGACTGCTCCGCCGAGTTCGTCCAGCTTGTTCACGGCCACGATCACGGGCAGGCCCGAACGGCGCAGGAGGTCGCCCACATGCCGGTCGACGGGCTGCACTCCCTCCCGTCCGTCGACGACGAGGATGACCGCGTCGGCATGGCCGATCGCGGTCTCCGCCTGGCGCCGTACCTCCTGGTCGATCTGCCCCTCCGGCCCTTCGACGAGCCCGCCCGTGTCGACGAGCAGGAACCGGCGTCCCGCCCATTCGGCCTCCGCGAACTGCCGGTCGCGCGTCACGCCGGGCCGCTCCGCCACGATCGCCACGCGACGGCGGAGGATCCGGTTGAACAGGGTCGACTTGCCCACGTTGGGGCGGCCCACGATGGCCACGGTCCGCAGCGCCACGGCGTCTACAGCCCGGAGAGGACGTCGACGAAGTCGTGCGAGGGCTCGACCCGGCGCCCGGGGAACTCGGCCCGCAGTTCCGACAGGCTCATGTCATCGAGGAACAGGTCGTCGTCGTTCAGCGCCTGCCCGGAGAAGAGCGCGACATCGAAGCCCCCGCCCTCGCGAAGCGCCTTCGCGTGGTCCGCGCCCGGCAGCAGGCCCGCCGTCGTGACCATGGGCCCGTAGAGCGTGTTCTCGACCGCCACGGCGGACACATCGGCCCCGGTCCGGCGGGCGATCCGGTCCGCGAGGCCGGCCAGCGTAGGCCCCATCGATGCGCCGGTCACCGCGACCACGCGGCAGCCGTCGAGCGGGCCGAGATCTTCGAGCCGTCCCGCCACGCGGTCGGTCAGGCTTGAGATCGCTCCGACCCCGTTGCTCTCCAGATCCTGGTCGTCGAAATAGGCCGTGCCCGGCGGCGCCAGCCCCGCCTGCAGGTACAACTCGTCCGCCGCGTAGCACCACCCCTGGCCGCGTTCGGCCAGCGCCCGCTCCCGGATCGCGTCCGCGGCCGCGAGGGCCGCGCGACACTCGGCGGGCTCGAGGGTCCGACCTCCGGGCGCGGCGTTCCAGGCCGTGAGTCCCACCGGGACGATGGAGAGCGACCGGATCGCCTCCCGCCGGTCGTAGAGGTTCTCGATCGTACGCGTGAGATGGTCGCCATCGTTCAGATCCGGACAGAGGACGACCTGCGCGTGCACGAGGATGCCTCCGTCGGCCAGGCGGTCGAGGTCCTGATTGATGTTGGCGCTGCGGGGGTTCTTCAGCATCGCGAGCCGAATCTCCGGCTCGGTGGCGTGGACGCTCACATACAGGGGGGAGAGTCGCTGTTCGAAGATCCGGTCCCAGTCCTCGGAACGCAGGTTCGTCAGCGTGATGTAGTGGCCGTGCATGAAGGACAGCCGATAGTCGTCATCTTTCACGTACAGGGGCGCCCGAAGCTTGTCCTTCCTGGGATTCCCCTTCACGAAACAGAACGGGCAGGCGTTCGTACAGCGGCGGATCTTGTCGGGCTCGGGGATGATGCCGAGAGGCTCGTCCGTCGGCTTCTCGATCTCGAGCAGGAGACGCTCGCCCGACGGGCGCTCCGCGAGCACCTGCAGCGACGGTTCCGCCTGATGGAAGAGGAGATCGAGGCTGTCCCGGATGGGGCGGCCGTTGATCTCGAGCACGGCGAGACCGGCGGGGAGGTCGAGGTCGGCGGCGATCGAGCCCGGCTCGACCCTTGCGATTCGAATCATGATGAAGCGGACGGAAGGTCGGGATCCCGGCCGCTCCGCCCAAGGGAGCGACCGGTGTCCCGGGGGGGCTCTCCGGCCGGTCGGTCAGCCCCCGATGGTTCCGTAGCGGAATCCGGCCAGCGGCACGTCGGAGGTGACCTCGAACACGAAATTCCCTGCGGCGGCGTCCGTCGTCTCCGTGTGGGTCATCGCGACCTGCCCGTTCGCGTCCAGGAACTCGAACGGAATCTGCAGCGTGCCGCTCGCCGTGCGCGCCGTGAAGTCGACCTGCACGACGTAACTCCCGCCCGACGTGGCGGCCATCTGGGCGAAGGTGAACGAGAGCGCGGCCGCCTCACCCTCCGCCATGACCGCCATCGCCTGATCGTTCATGTCTGCGCGACCCAGGGCCGTGGCGTGAAGCTGGAACGCAAGCTGATCGTAGGGATACCACGTGGTCAGGGTGTCGGCGAGGGGGATGACCGGCCCCGGACGTCCGGCCTGGGTGGAGGCGTTGACGTAGTTCTCCATCGCCTCCTTGTTGTAGGGATTCCCCTGGCGCGCGTTTCCGAACGCGGTCGTCGCGTCCTCGAAGTTCTGCGCCTCGTAGACCCCGACCCCGACCTCGAGCCACTGGTCGTAGCTGAGATCCGTGCGTCCGAGGATCTCCGCGTAGATGTCCGCCGCCTCGTCGGCCCGGTCCTGATCCGCGAGCACGCCCGCGTACCGGATCCGGATCACGACATCGTCCGGGTTCTCGGCGAGATATGCGCCGTAGGTGTCCGCGGCTTCATCGCCCCGGCCCTCGGCCATCAGGAGGTCACCGAGCCCGCGCACGGCGTCCCGCATCTGCTCGGCGTCGACCTCGGCCATGTCCGTCGCGAGTGCGGTGCGATACGTCTCGATCGCGGCATCGGTCGCCCCGGTCTCCGCCTGCAGGGTCGCGGCCATGCTGTACGTTCGCATGTCGGGCCGCAGCTCGTTCGCGAGCATGAACGACTGGATCGCGCCCTCGGTGTCCTGGGCGCCATAGGCGTTCACCCCCCGGTTGTAGAGCCGCACCCAGCCGTTGTAGCGCTGGTTCTCCCCGTGCAGCATGCACTCGGGCGGCGCGAGTTCCTCGAAACGGTCCAGAAGCCCCGTTGCTTCCGCGAAGTTGTCGAGGCCCATCTGCACCTGGGCCCCCATCAGGAATACGACGGGGTTGTCGCTGTCGAGGTCGTCCTCGACGGCCGCCCAGGCCTCGGTGAAGGCGGTGAGGCTGTCCGCAGCGGTCGCTGTTTCGAGATCCTGCATTGCCGCCGATGCGCGGCTCGCCGAGTCGCTCGGATCGAACTCGCATTCCTGCTCCTGCCCGAACAACGCCGCAGGTATGACGCCGAGGAGGAGAGCCGCTGTTGCCACCGCCTTCGCGTCCGCATGCACCGTGTTGAACATCGCTCTGAACCCCTGTTGGTTGTGTGGCCTGTCCGGCCCGCCCAAGGTAGCCGCAACGTCGCCCCGGCGCACGAACCGCCGACCAGGGCTCCGCTCAATAGGTCAGCAGGTGCGCGGTGTTGAAGAGGACGACGGTTTCTCCGTCCTTCAACTCCCCCGAGCGCCGGAGTTCCCGTGCGGCCGCGAGGGTCGCGCCTCCTTCGATACACGCCCCCACGCCGGCCGCGCCAAGCTCGAGCGCCGCAGTCATCATGGCCTCGTCCGGGACGGCGACCGCTCCTCCGCCCGACTCGCGCAGCGCCTCGAGGATGAGGAAGTCCCCGAGGGCCCCGGGGACCCGGAGGCCCCACGCCTCTGTCGACGCGTCCCGCCACGGCTCCGCGTGCGTCTGCCCCTCTGCGAACGCCCGCACGATGGGGGCGCAGCCCGAGCCCTGTACCGCGTACAGTCTCGTGCCACCGTCGATCAGCCCCAGTTCGCGGAGTTCGGAGAGCGTCTTGTGGCTCCCGATGAGGCCGGTGCCGCCGCCGGTCGGGTAGACGATCGCGTCGGGCGGCCGCCAGCCCAGCGACTCGACGATCTCGAGCATCATCGTCTTCTTGCCCTCGATCCGGTACGGCTCCTTGAGGGTGGAGATGTTGCACGCCCCGGTCTCGGCGGCATACTCGGCGGACAGGCGGCCGCACTCGTCGATCAGCCCGTCGACCCGCGTCGTGTCGGCCCCGTAGTGCTCACAGCGCCGGGCGACGCCCTCGGGCGTGTCTTCGGGGATGAAGAGACGGGCGGACGCGCCCGCCCGCGCCGCGTAGGCCGCGAGTGCCGCGCCGGCGTTCCCCGCGCTCGGGATCACGAAGTCCGTTGCGCCCTCGTGTACGGCGCGCGTGACCGCGGCGCACAGTCCCCGGTCCTTGAAGCTGCCGGTCGGATTCAGGCCCTCGTCCTTGACGAGGAGCGTCATGTCCTCGAACTGGCCGCCGAGCCGGAGTTCGAGCAGCGGCGTACCCCCCTCGCCGAGCGTCACCGGTTCTTCGGCGGGGTCGAGCGGCATGATCTCGCGGTAGCGCCACATCCCGGCCGGGCGCGCGGCCCACGCGCGCCGGAGGGCTTCACCGTCGAGGTCCGCGAGGTCGTACCGTGCCAGCAGAGGTTTCCCGCAGTCGGGGCAGACCGTGGCCAATGGCCGGGCGGCCAGCCGCCCGCAGGCACCGCATTCGAGGCGCCAGCTCATACGCTCGTCTCCTTGTCGTTGCTTCCGTTGTTGTGTCCGCCGTGGCTCGTGTCGAACTCTCCGGCGGCCCCGGTCGCGGCCGCGTCCAGGCGTTCCAGCGTCCGCTCCCGTCCGAGGGCGTACGCGACCTCCCCCAGGTCGGGGCCGTGAGGCTGCCCGGTCAGGGCGACCCGAACGGGCGGGAAGAAGGCCCGTCCGGGCAAGCCGGCCTCCCGCATCGCTCCGCGGAGCGTCCGGGCGAGGGGCTTGGGTCGCCACGCCGTCTCTTCCCAGGCGGCCCGGGCGAGGCGAAGCGCGGCCCCCGCCTCCGGGGCCGAGAGCACCTGCCGCGCCGCCGCCCCGCCGAGCGGCGGCGCGCGGAAGATCGGCTCGACCTCCGACGAGGCGTCGGTCACAAGTCGCGTGCGTTTGGCGAATACCTCCGCGGCGCGGCGGAGGTCGGCGTCGGTCAGGCCCAATCCCTCCGCGTCGAGCTGTCCGGCCCAGCGTCGGGCCAGCCGCTCGGGCGGCTCCGCCCTCAGGTGCCGCCCCGACAGCCAGGCCATCTTTTCCTCGTCCACCTCGCTGTCCGCCGCCCCCAGCCGGTCGAGATCGATCCGCTCGACGAGCGCCTCCCGGCTCAGGAACTCCTCCCCGTCCTCCGACGACCAGGAAAGCAGCGAGAGATAGTTCAGGATTGCGTCCGGATGGAAGCCCCGCTCGCGGTAGTCGAGGACACCGGCCGCCCCGCGTCGCTTGGAGAGCTTCCCTCCCCCGGGGGCGAGGACAGTCGGGATGTGGACGAACTCCGGCGGTTCCACGCCGAAGGCCCGGTACAGGAGGACCTGTTTGGGGGTGTTCGAGAGGTGTCCCACGCCACGGATCACATGGCTGATCTCCATCGCGATGTCGTCCACCGCGACGGCGAAGTTGTAGGTGGGCCGACCGTCGCTCCGTACGAGCACCATGTCGCCCAGATCGTCTCCATCGATGGCGAGCGTGCCCTTGAGGAAGTCGTCGAACTCGACCGGACCCGACGCCACGCGGAGGCGGATCGCCGGCGTCCGCCCCGCGGCCTCGTAGCGGCGCGCCTCGTCCGCCGAGAGGTCGCGGCAGCGCGCGTCGCGGCCGGTGGGTTCGCCAACGGCGATCGCCGCCTCCCGTCGGGCTTCCAGTTCGTCCGGTGCGCAGTAGCAGCGGAAGGCGCGGCCTGACTCGAGCAGTTCCCGCGCCCGTTCGCGGTGCAGCGCCCCGCGCTCCGACTGACGGTACGGCCCGAACGGCCCGCCCTCGCGCGGCCCCTCATCGGGCCCGAGTCCGAGCCAGTCGAGCGCCTCGTAGATCATCGCCTCCCCGCCGGGGACGCCGCGCTCGGTATCCGTATCCTCCAGACGGAGCACGAAGGCGCCCCCGTGGCGGCGTGCGAACAGCCAGTTCAGGATCGCGGTGCGCGCGTTGCCGAGGTGGAGCGCCCCCGTCGGACTCGGCGCGAAACGTGTGCGGATGGGGGCAGTCATGCGGCCGGCTCCTCCGGGTCGAAGCCATCACAGCGAAGTACGGGCAGTCGGGGATAGCGCGGGAATCTCGGGTCCCGGCGCGAGAGCCGACAGAGGAGGAAGGAGGACCCGCGATCGCTCGTGATCCAGCGCCGATGACGGCACGCGGCGCAGAGGCCGGCGGCCGGCCGCCCCCGCATCAGGAGGGCCCTGCCCGGCAGCTTTCGCCCGACCCGGATTCGCCGGTGAAACCAGATTCGTCGCCCGACTTGTCGCTCGAGTCCGTCCCGTCGGGACGGAGGGAGGAGAGGATCGAGGCCGCGGTCGCCCGGCCGATCCCGGGCGTGCGGGTGAGCTGTGCCACCGTGGCCCGGCGGATGATGTCGAGACTCCCGAAGCGCTCGAGCAGCAGTTGCTCGCGCGCCGGTCCCACGCCCGGGATTTCCCCCAGCCGCGAGCGCAGCGCGCGCCGGCGGCGGAGCGTGCGATTGTACTGGAGCGCGAAGCGGTGCGCCTCGTCACGTGCCCGCTGCAGCCAGTGCAGCCCCGGATCCGTGCGCGGGAGGCGCAGCGGGACCGCCGATTCCGGCCGGAACACCTCTTCCTCGCGCTTGGCCAAAGCCACGGTGGGGAGGTCCGACACCCCGGCCGCGTCCATCGCCTGGCGGGCCGCCGACAGCTGTCCCCTGCCCCCGTCCACCACCACCAGCTCCGGGAGCGGCCGGCCCTCGCGCACGCGACGGTCGAAGTAGCGCGAGACGATCTCCTGCATCATCGCGTAGTCGTCCGGTTTCCCGTCCTCCGATTCCCGGATCCGGAACCTGCGGTATTCGTCCTTGTGCGGGCGACCGTCGCTGAGCCACACGCAGCTGCCCACCGATTCCCGTCCCGCCAGCGTCGACACGTCGAAGCAGACGATCTCCCGCGCCGGCTGTCCCAGTTCCAGCGCCTCCCCGAGACGGGCCGCGGCGGGCGGCACGCCCTCCGCTCCGCGGTCCGCCGCCGGCTCTTCCTCGCGCTCGCTCCGGTCCCGGGCGAGCACGTGTGCCGCGTTGCGGCTCGCGGCCCGCGTCAACTCCCGCTTCGGTCCCCGCACGGGCACCCGAACGCGGAAGCGGCGGTCGGCGAGCCCCGACAGGTATTCCTCCACGAGATCCTGTTCCTCGAAGGGCTCCGGGACCAGCAGCTCGGAGGGGACATCGTCCGCGTGCCGAAGGTAGAAGCCTTTCACGAGCGCCCCGAGCACGGCGTCATCCGCCTCCTCGCCTACGTTGGCCAGGTAATGGATCCTCCGGCCGACGAGGCGCCCCTCGCGCACCCGCAGCACGATCCCGCATACCGACCCGCCCTGGTCCTCCCGCGCGAAGCCGATCACGTCGTGGCTCCCGCCCCGCGGATCGATCGCCGCCTGGCGGCTCTCGAGCTGGTCGAGTCCGCGCAGGACATCCCTCGATTCGGCCGCCCGTTCGTACTCCATCGCGTCGGCGGCCTCCGCCATCCTCCGCTCCACGGAGCGTCGGACCACGCCCGTCCGTCCTCCCAGGATCTCGAGGATCTCGTCGATCATGCCGCGGTAGTCCGCCTCGGATTGCAGGCCCGCGCACGGAGCCTTGCAGCGTCCGATGTGGTAGTCGAGACAGGGACGCCGCGGCAGCTCCTCCGGCATTCGGTAATGGCACGAGCGCACTGTGTACATCTTCTTGATCGTGCGCAGCGCCCGCCGCATCGCCCCCACGTCCGTGAAGGGGCCCAGGTAGCGCGACCCGTCGTCGTCGAGCCGGCGCGTCACGAAGATGCGGGGGAAGGGCTCGGTCACCGTGATCTTTATGTACGGATAGCTCTTGTCGTCGCGGAGATGGATGTTGAAGCGCGGTCCGAACTCGCGGATGAGGTTCCACTCGAGGAGGAGCGCCTCGGCTTCCGAGCGCACCGGGAAGGTCTCGATGCTGTCGATCTCCCGCACGAGACGGACGAGCTTCACGGAACGGCCCGCCTCCGCCCCGAAGTAGGAGGCGACCCGCGCGCGGAGCGACTTCGCCTTGCCCACGTAGAGCACCTCGCCGGCCGCATCCCGAAACAGATACACGCCGGGCTCGCGGGGGAGCGCCCGCGCCTGCTCGCGCAGCGCGTCGAGGTTCGTCCGGCTCGGCCGCCCCGCCCGGCTCACGCATCCCCCCGGACGGTGCGGAGCGTCCTCGGGAGGCCGGCCACGGACACGTAACAGAGCCCCCCCGCCGCCAACGCGATGGCGAGCATGAGGGCGTGGCCGAGGAAACCGTCCGGCAGCGCGGCCTCGAGCCAGACGCGCAGGAGCCACGCCGCTCCGCCCGCGAGGAGGGCGCCGAGCCCCATGCGGACCAGAGAACCCCTTATGGGAGCGAGCCAGCCCCCCCCGCCGCGCCGGCCCAGCCCGCGGGTCAGGAGGGCCAGGTTGATCCACGCGCCCACGGAGCCGCCGAACACGATGCCGGCCGCGGCGCGGAGCCCGAAGCCGCGCGCGTCGAGCCACAGGGCGGCGGTCGCGCCGACCGCGATACCGAGAACGACCCCCGTCGCGGCGTACTTCACCGGGGTTCGCGTGTCCTGGAGGGCGTGGAACGCGCTCGCGAACAGCTTCGTAAGGCTCGTGGCCACGAGGCCCAGCGCGTACGCGCCCAGGATCCAGTGCACGACCGGCACGTGTTCGGCGGCGAAGTCCCCCCGCTGATAGATGAGGGATATCGCGAGGTCGCCCAGAAGGAGGAGGACGACGACGGACGGGAAGATGAACCAGGCCACGCGCCGCACGCCGGTCGCGAGGTGGGAGCGCAACGCCTCGACGTCCCGTTCGCGGGACATCGCGGGCAGCGCCGCCACCGCGATGGAGGCGCCGAACAGCGCCAGCGGCAGGAGGGCGATCCGCTGGGCGTAGTAGATGCCGGACAACGCGCCCTCGATGAGCAGGCTGGCGAGGAAAACGTCCGTCAGGCTCGAGATCTGGAAGATGCCCTGTCCCGCGGCGACGGGAACGGCGTTGCGCGCGACCCGGCTCGTGGGCTCGAAGCCGCGGTCGATCCGCGGACGCAGCGTCCCGAGCAGGCGGCGCACGGCGGGCAGCTGCACGCCCACCTGCAGCACGCTGCCGATCAATGTGGACCAGGCGAGCACCTCGATGAGCGGCGCCCACCCCAGTCGCGCCCCGAGCAGGAGGCCGACGATCTGCGACAGATTCCAGACCACGGGCGCGACGAAGGGGAGGAAGAAGCGGCGGTGGCTCGTCAGGATGCCGAGGCACCAGGCGCCGACGATCATCACGCCCGACATGGGGAAGAGGATGCGGACGAGCCGTGCCGTGTCGGCGCTGAGTTCCGCGTCGAAGCCAGGTGCGAAGAGCGCCACGAGCCACGGCGCGGCGGCGGTCGCCGCGGCGACCACGAGCGCGGTCAGGGCGAGAAGTCGGCCCAACACGCCCTCGGCGAGCCTCCGGGCCGACGCCGCATCGCCTCGCTCGAGCTGCGAGGAGAACACGGGCACGAAGGAGGCGGACAACGCTCCCTCGCTCAGGAGGTTCCGAAAGGCGTTCGGGATCTTGAGCGCGGCGCCGTAGGCGTCCATGGCGCCGCCCAGCCCGAACGCGGCGGCGATGATGACGTCGCGCAGGAATCCGGAGATGCGGCTGGCCAGTATGCCGGCGCCGACGAGCGCCGCCGACCGGCCCTGCCCAGGCGCCTTTGCGTCCGTCAGGTCAGCTCTCCCGGTCGCCCCCGCCCGCCCGATGCGGTTCGCTCGGCGGCAGCGCCGGGAGGGGTCCGTCCCCCTCGACCAGCGCGCGGACGAACGCCGTCTCCTCGCGGACCTCCTCGACCGTCTGTGTCAGGAACTGGATCTCCTGCTCGATGGCATCGAGGCGGGCGGACTGGACCTCGGGCGCATCGCCACCGCTGCCGATGCGGCGGGCGAGAGCTTCCGAGAGCGGGGAGTCGATCAGAATGGCGAGGACCGGGATGAGGACGATCATCGCGAGGACCACCATGAAGGCGATAGTCATCGTGCACTGCCTCTTCGCGTCAACTTCGCCCCCGAATCCGCGTCCGTGACGGGCGCGCAAGCGGCCCCTGGAGTCACCCCCCCCCCCCCCGACCGATACCCCTCAGCCGCAAAAGCTATCCGCCCGTTCCGGGCGGCGCCAAGGAGGAGGCGACCCGGCGGTCCGTTTCGCGCTCCAGCCGGTCGAGGAGTTCCGGTCCGTACCGGCAGAGAAAGGGCAGCGGGCTGAGCGTGCGCTCCTGCGGGCGCTTCCCGGGGAAGAGATTGTCCGCGGCTCGCCGGACCTGGCCCAGGCGGATGTCGAGCCGGCGGCGGGTCTCCCGGTCGACCTGCCTCGAGAGCTCGGCGGCCGCGCCGAGCATCCCCCTCCGTGTCTTCCCGACCGCGGCCCTGAGTCCGGGCACCTGTTCGCCCACGACCTGCTCGACCTCCTCCAGTCCCGACTCCGTACGCTCCCGAAGTTGGCGCAGGGCCCGTTCCAGGTTCTCGGGTCGTGCTTCCCGCGTGAGCCAGGCCACGGCCGGTTCCGCTCCCTCGGCGAGCTCCCGCGCCGAAACGCCCGTCCGGTCGAGAATCCGTCGGATGCGAGGCTCGATGAGCGTCCACGCCGTCCGCGGCTGGACGGAGGGGATCGGCACCTCGAGGGCTTCGAACAGCGGGGGCAGCTGGCTCCAGTAGGCGATCTCTCCCGGCCCGAGCACCGTGGCCGCCACCGGAAGGAGCCAGGATTCGAGCACCGGACGCGACGCGACGTTGGGCGAGAAACGGGCCGGGGATGTCTCGAGCCGATCCCGCCACGTCCCCATGCTCCCTCCCGGTCCCGACGGCGCGGCCCGAAAGCTCTCCCCCTCGCGCCTCAGGCGCCGCCGCCCCCCGCCATCGTCGAAGAAGAGCGGGAGGGCACCATCGATCTCCGCGATCGGCGCTTCGAACCCCGACTCCATGACACGTCGCGCTCCGAGATCCCCAGCTTCCAGGACCGCGCCCCAGTCCGCGAGCATGCGCCGATACAGCGGGACGGCCGCCCGTCCAAGCGCCGGCTGGGCGGAGTCGACCCATGCGTATCCCCGGTCGCCGAGGATCGCGTGCAGAAGGCGTGCGAAGGCCTGCGAGACCGTCGCCTGTTCGGAATATGCATCTCGGATCAACTTCATATAACCTGGTGTAAATTCAGATATAGGAAGTATTTCACCTATCTCATCAAGAATCGACATCATGGACGGAGAGAGTCCGTGGGATCCGACCGAACGTCGGTCGGAACCCTCCGGCACGGAGAGTGTCAGGGTCCGCGCGGCGTCCTCCCGATCGAGCAGTGTCGTGCGCCCCACCTCGGCCCAGTCGTGGTCGTCCGCGGCGATCCAGAAAAGGGGCACGACGGGGCGCTCGAGGATCCGCTCGAGGTGGGCGGCGAGCGAGATCGCGGTGAGCGTCTTGTAGATGACGTAGAAGGGTCCGAGGAGGAGGACGGGCTGGTGTCCGGTCGAGACGAAATACCCTTCCCCCCGCAGGACGGCCTCGAGACGACTTCGGGTCTCGGGTCCGGACGTCCCGAACACCTCGGGGCCGAGGCGGGCGGCCCGTGGCGGGGGTAGCCCCAGCGGGTCCAGGGCCGCGGCGCTCGGCAGCGCGATCTCGGTGCCCTCCGAGAGGGCTGCGTGAGCGAGCGAACCGGGCGTGGCCAGGCTGCGGGAATGGATTTCGGGGGTCGCTCTCGCCGGGGAACGGGTCACCGGGCGCGTCCCATCATGAGGAGGCGGGGCGAGTCGGGTCCGAACGGGGCACCGTCGTAGTTGCCGAACATATCCCGTATATCCAGGCCCCTCTCGCGCAGGAGGTCGCGCAACGTTTCGGGCGCGTAAAGCCGAACCCGCTCGTGGTAGACCTGAGGAGGTCTGCCCGTCCCGCCGCCGATCTCGATGCGTTTGAAGACCTGGTCTCCCTCCACCCAGCGCGTCTGCCGTACGGGAGTGCCGTTGACCTCTCCCACGGATTCGGGATCGAGGCGGTCCATGACCCAGGCGGCGTTCAGGTAGTCCATCAGGAACGGCGCCCCGGGCCGGAGGACGCGGCGGATCTCGCCGAGGACCTGAATGTCCTCCTCGGGCGAGAGGAAATAGCCGAACGACGTGAAAAAGTTGACGAGACCATCGAAGCATGTGTCGGCGAAGGGGAGCGCGCGCATGTCGGCGCGTACGAGGGAGCCGGCGAGGCCCGGTCGTCCGAGGGCCGCGCGCAGGAGGGGAGCGGAGAGATCGATCCCAGAGGCGCGCAGGCCGGCGGCCCGGAGCCGTCGGAGGTGGCGGCCCGCGCCGCAGGCCAGATCCAGTACCCTGGCTCCCGCGCGAAGCCCGCTACGCTCCCGGTAGAGGGCGACGCCCCGTGCGGCCTCCTCCTCATCCCGATGGGGATACAGTTCCAGGTACGCGTCACCGAACCAATCCCGGAACCACTCCGCGGGCGCGCTCATGGCCCCTTGTGGTAGGGTTCGCCCCGGAGGATCGTCGCGGCGCGATAGAGCTGCTCCGTGAGGACGAGCCGCGCCACCTCGTGCGGCAGTGTCATGGCCGAGAGGGCCAGCCGGGTCCGTGCCCGGGCGAGGAGGCGGGGGGCGAGTCCGTGCGCGCCTCCGATCGCGAAGCTGGCTCCGGGACGTCCATAGGTGCGCATCGCATCCAGGTAATCGGCGAGTCTCCGCGTCGACCACGGCTCTCCTTCCCGTGTCAGCGCGACGAACTCCAGGTCGTCCGGCAGGCGGCGCTCGAGCGCGGCGGCTTCCCGCTCGCGCGCGTCCCCGGCGCGGGCATCCGGCAGGCGGGCCGGCTCTACGAGGACGCTATCGAACCTGACGTAACGCCGCAGGCGCGCCTCGTACTCCTCCGTCGCGCGGAGGATCGCGGAAGCGCGCTTGCGTCCGACGGAAGCCACGAGGATCCTCGTCACGCTCCGCCTCCCGGGTCGTCGGCCCTCCGGCCCCATGCCGCCGCGTGGAGAATCAGGCCTCTCACCTCCTCCCATCCCCTACCCTTCCAGGTCAGCGTTTCCGGGAGGACCCAGATCGGCAGGTCGGGGCCAAGGAAGGGCCCGAGCCGGGCGAGGTCCTTCCGTGTGGTCAGTACGCCTCCCCGCCCCGCCGCCGCGGCGAGGCGCTCCCGACCGCCCGGCGCGGGCGCGCGGTGATCCCCGAGGGGGATTCCCTCCCGGACCGACCCGCAGCGAGCGCCGGCCTGCGCGAAGAAGAGATTGGGCTTCATGATTCCGGTCAAGGCGAGCCGGGGAGCCGGCGGCCCGACCCACGCGAGCGCACCGGCATTCGACGGGCGCGGGGGTCCCGCCTCGAACACCGCGCTGGCGATCGGGGTCCCGATCCCCCGCCTCCGGAGTCGGGCGCGGAGTCGCCGTTCGAAGTCCGCCACCTCAAGGGTCCACGGCTCCCGCCCCGTGGAGATGATCGCGTCGGCGCGGGCGGCCGCCCACGTCCAGCGTTCCCGGAACGGACCCGCGGGCAGCCGGGACCCGTTCGTGCGGCGCAGCGCGTCGCGATCGACGAGAAGAAGGTTGAAGTCGCGGCGGAGGCGCCGGTGCTGGAATCCGTCGTCGAGGATCGTGACGGTGGCCCCCTCCGCGGCGGCGCGCCGGGCCGAGCGCACCCGGTCCGGGTGTCCCCACACGTGGGCTGCCGGCGCTTCGAGGGCGAGCAGTTCGAGTTCGTCGGCAAAGCCGCGAGCGAGGATGGCGGGGCGGTGACCTTCGGCCGCCAGCAGGCGTGCGAGGAGGGCGGCGACGGGCGTCTTGCCGCTCCCCCCCGCCGTCACGCCGCCGACGGAGATCACCGGGAGGCCGGCGGCGTGCGTCCTGAGCAGACCGCTGTCGTAGAGGCCGTGGCGCGCGTCGTGGATGAGTCCGTACGCGCCCGCGACCACCCGTAGCGGCGGCGACGGGCGGGTGCGTCTCCATTGGTTACGGACCAGGCGCTCAGAGGCCCTCCGCAGCCCGGGCGCCCCGCTCACCGGCCGGCGCCTCGGCTGCGGGCTCGCGGACCAGCGTACGCCGCGCGCCGGCCTGCGGCGCACGATCGCGGGCGGGCGGGCCCAGCGGGCCTCCCGGGCCGCCTGCTCGCAGCGGGCCACCTCGCGCGCGAGCGCGGCTTCGATGTCGGCTGTGACGATCGGACCGGCGGCGCGTCTCGGACGCACGGACCCCAGCGAGACGAAGACGGTGGCACCCGGGGCCGGGATCAGGAAGCGATCCCAGGTGGAGAGCCGCCAGCCCGCCGAGGCCGCGACCCCGACCGCCGTCACGGCCCCCCGGGCGTGGGCGGCGAGACGGGCGCCGCCGTCCTTGAACGAGCGCCGGGGGCCGCGCGGACCATCTCCCGTGAGGATGACGCCACGCCCCTCCTTGTAGGAGCGCGCCAGGTGCCGAAAGCCGGCCTGGCCGCCCCGCGTGCTCGACCCCCGGGCCACCTCGTAGCCGAGCCCGCCCAGGATCCGCGAGACGATCTCGCCGTCGCGGTCCCGGCTTGCGAGCGTCGCCAGATCCTGGTCGGCGAAGAGCCATGCAAGCGGCAGGAGGTGCTCGTGCCAGCAGGCATGGACCGCGCGCGCCAGGATCGGACGGCAGGGTCGCGCGGGATCGTCCGGGTACCGGAAGCGCCAGGTGCGGCACAGGGGCAGGGCGATCCGCAGGATCCGGACCGCGACGCCGACGGGGATGCGCCGGGCGCTCACGCGAGGAGCTCGATCGCTCTCGCGGCGACCCGGGCCGCGCAGCCGGGCTCGCCGAGCCGGTCCCGCAGCGCCGCGAAGCCCCGCAGCATGGCCCGGCGCTCCGGGGAGGCCTCCTCGAGAAGGGGCTCGAGCGCGGACGCCATGCGTCCCGGGGTCAGCCGGTCCTGCAGCAGTTCCGGGACGACGCGAGCCCCGGTCACGAGGTTGACCAGCACGATCGAGGGAACCCGCACCAGCCGACGACCGATGGCCCATTCCAGCCGCGTCGTTCGGTACCCCACGACCATGGGTATCCCCGCGAGCGCGAGTTCGAGCGTGATCGTCCCCGACTTCGTGATCGCCGCCGTGGCCTGTCCCAGCACGTCCTCCGGGCTCGCGGTGGGAAACCTGCTCCCCTCGTAGAGCGTCTTGGGCAGGTGAGGCGGCCGCGCCACCCGGACCTCGAGGCCGGTGTGACGGCGGGCGAGCCGGCGCGCGGCCTCCGTGAAGACGGGAAGCATGAATCGTACCTCCTGGGCGCGGGACCCCGGGAAGAGTCCGATCACCCGTTCGCCGGCGGCTGGAGGCGGACGGCGGGCGGACTCGCGTGCGTCGAGCAGCGGGTGCCCGACGAACTCCGCGTCCACGCCATATTCCTCCAGGAGGTCCGCCTCGAACGGGAGCACCGTCAGGACCCGGTCACAGTCGCGTGCGAGACGGCGCGCCCTTCCCTGTCGCCACGCCCACACCTGCGGGGCGATGAAATAGAGCACGCGACGCCCCTGCCGCCGCGCGGCCCGCGCCAGACGCAGGTTCAACCCCGGGTAATCGATGGGCAGGAAGAGCCCGACCCCCTCGGCGGCGAAGAAGCGCCGGATCCGGCGCTCCAGTCCGAGCAGGAAGGGCAGCCGCCGGAGGACCTCCGCCCCCCCCATGACCGACAGCGCTTCCAGGCCGGCGAGGCGCGCCACCCCCGCGGCCTCCATCTCGCGCCCCCCGATCCCGAACAGCCTCGCGCCGGGCAGCCCCGCCCGGATCGCGCGTGCGACCGCCGCCCCATGCCGATCTCCCGAGGCCTCACCGGCCGAGATGAAGATCGCCGGTTCCGGGCTCGGAGCGGGGCTCAGGAGAACCGGCCAAGATAGACCATCAGCATGAACACGAGCGCGAGGAGGACGAGGAGGACGATGGTCTTCGGCCCTCGCTTGACCGCGCTCCCGAGCTTCTTCCGCTCCTCACGAATCTTGATCAACGACATGTACGAACTCCTCGATCTCGCGGGTGATCCGGGTCGCGACTTCGAGCGCTTCCCGCCCCGCATACCCCGAAACCAGCCGGGTCGGTCGCCCGGCGATCGCATCGGCGAAGGCGTCGAGTTCCCGCGCCAGCGGTTCCCCCGGAGGGGCCTCCAGCGGGATGGGCTCGACGAGGTTCTCGACTCCGGCGATGCGCCCCACCGTTCGCGGGTCGCGACGCCGGTAGTGGTGCCCGGTTCCCTCCGCGAGGTCCAAGCTGAAGTACCCGGATCGCTGGAACAACCGCAGCTGGCGGATCGTCCTGAAGGAGACCCGGCTGGCGGTGATGTTCGCCACCGTTCCGTCCTCGAAGGAGAGCCGGGCGTTGGCGAGGTCGATCCATGGGGAGATGACCGACACGCCCACCGCCCGCACGTCCGCCAGCGGGGTCCGGGCCAGCGCGAGGACCAGATCGATGTCGTGGATCATGAGATCCAGGACCACCGTGACGTCGGCGCCCCGGGGCTGAAAGGGGGCCATGCGCAGCGACTCGATGAACCGGGGCCGGTCGAGGAAGGGTTCGGCGGCCTGCAGGACCCCGTTGAAGCGTTCGACATGTCCCACGCCGAGGACGACCCCCGTTTCGTTCGCGAGCCGGACGATCTCGTCCGCCTCCTCGAGCGTCGACGCAAGCGGCTTCTCGACGAGCGCGTGACATCCGGCCGCGATGGCCGCGACCGCCGCCGCGTGGTGCGCCGCCGTCGGCACCGCGATGACGACCGCTTCGGCGCGGGCGTGCAGGTCCGCCGCGTCGGGGAACGCCGGCACGGAGAGGGCGGCCGCGACCTCCTCCGCCCGCGAACGCGCCCGATCATGAACCCCGACCAGTTCGAAGGCGGGGCTCCCCGCAAGGAGCCGGGCGTGCGCCGCGCCGAGACGCCCCACGCCCACTACGCCGGCGGGGATCGGATTCATGCGGCTCCGGGTGGCGGCTCCCGCCCCTCCGGCGGCGCATCCCCTACCGGGCGGGACCGCGCCGGTGTGATCCCCCGCCCCGCGTCGCGGATGAAGGCGACGAGTTCACGAACCTCCGGCGTCTCCTCCTCGCCCCCCAGCCGGTCGAGGATCACCCGGAGCGGAGCGGCGGAGCGGAAAATCTCCCGATAGGCCCCCTGCAGGGCACGGATCGCCTCCGGCTCGAACCCCCGGCGTTCGAGCCCGATCCGGTTGATGCCGCAGGTGCGGGTCGTGGGGCTCCCGCGCACGAGTGTGTAGGGCGCCACGTCGCGCACGAGCCGCGCGCCGCCGCCCACCATCGCGTGCCGGCCGATCCGGGTAAACTGCTGAATCCCGGTCAGCCCGCCCATGATCGCCCACTCCCCGATCTCGACGTGCCCCGCCATGGTGACGCCGTTGGCGAGGACCACGTGGTCTCCCACGCGGCAGTCGTGCGCGATGTGCACGTAGGCCATCACGAGCGTATCGGCCCCCACCGCGGTGAGGCCGCTCGCCGCGGTGCCCCGATTCACCGTCGTGAACTCGCGCACGACAGTGCGGGGGCCGATCTCCAGGAACGTCCGCTCGCCCGCGTACTTCAGGTCCTGAGGGTCCGAGCCCAGGACCGCCCCCTTGGCGACCCGCACTTCATCGGCCACCCTCGTGTCTCGCTCGATCAGCACGTGGGGACCGATCCGTACCCGCTCGCCGATCTCGACGCCGGGCCCGATGACCGAGTACGGCCCGATCGTCGCGCTGGGCGCGATACGCGCCGCGTCGTCGATGACCGCGGTCGCGTGCCACCCGGGAGCGTGGCCGGCCGACGTCACCGATCCATGATCTGGCCGAGGATCGTCGCTTCGGCCACGACCTTGCCGTCCACCCTCGCCACGCCCTTGAGCCGGCCGCGGCGCCCCCGTACCTGCAGCAGTTCGAGTTCGAGCCGGAGCTGGTCTCCGGGAACGACGGGTCTCCGGAACTTCACGTCGTCCACGGCGAGGAAGTAGATGACCTTCTCCTCCGGGTCTTCGAGTCCGCCCATGAGCAGGAGTCCGCCACACTGGGCCAGCGCCTCGACGATGAGTACCCCCGGCATGACTGGGCGGCCCGGGAAGTGCCCCGCGAAGAAAGGTTCGTTGGCGCTCACGTTCTTGAGACCGACGATGCGTTTCCCCGGTTCGATTTCGAGCACGCGATCCACGAGGAGCATCGGATAGCGGTGCGGGAGGACCTTCAGGATATCGGTGACGTCCATCACCCACTCTCGTTCTGCCCCGAGCCGGCTCCTCAGCCGGCGGGCGAGTTCAAGATTGCCGCGGTGTCCCGGGCGTTCCGAGATCACATGACATTGCAGTCTCGCGCCGACGAGGGCGAGATCGCCGACGATGTCGAGGATCTTGTGGCGAACGAACTCGTCCGGAAAGCGGAGTTCCTGATCGGCTTCCAGTCCCTCCGAGGAGAGGACGAGCGTGTTCTCCGGTGTCGCCCCCAGCGCGAGTCCCCGCTCGTGGAGCTCTTCGCGCCAGGCCGACAGGCCGAAGGTGCGTGCCCCCGCGATCTCCCGCACGAACTCCTCGCGGGTCAGCCGCACGCTCGCGAACTGCCGGCCGATGAGGGGATGGTCGAAGTCGATCGTCGCGGACACGCGACACGATCTGGCGGGGAGGACATCGTATCGCGCCTCGCCCACCCGGAGGCGGAACGGCTGGTCCACGCGCAAGCGCGGCGCCGCCGCCTTCTGGGCGACTTCTCCGGCTTCCAGCAGCCGCCGGCACCACGGAGCCGCACTCCCGTCCAGCGCGGGGGGCTCCGGCCCCGAGACGTCGATCCGAAGGTTGTCGAGGCCGAGGCCGTGCGCCGCGGAGAGCACGTGCTCGACGGTCCGCACGATGGCCTCGCCACGGCGAAGGGCCGTCTCGCGGTAGACCGAATCCACCGCGTCGACCGTGGCGGGGAGTTCGGGCGCGCCGGGGAGGTCCGTGCGCCGGAAGCGGAGGCCCGTGTCTTCGGGGGCGGGATGGAGCGTGACGACCGAGGCCTCGCCCGTATGCAGGCCGTAACCGCGGACCTCTACGGGGCGCGCGATCGTCCGCTGTCGCGCCGTCAAGCCGTCCCGTCTTCCGCCGGGTCCTGCCTCCCCGACCGACCGAGGCCGAGCCGCCGCTCCAGGCGGGAGACCCTTCGCAGAAGTTCGGGGAGCCTTCGCGTGTGGGCGGCCGCCTTCATCCACGCCCGCTGCGGCTGCGCGGGCGTCCCCCCGTGGGCCGCACCGGCGGGCACGTCGCGCATCACCCCGGCCTGGGCCGCGATTCGCGATCCCGGCCCGATCGTGAGGTGTCCGGCGATCCCCGCCTGGCCGCCCAGCTGCGCGCCCGCGCCGATGGCGGTGCTGCCCGCGATGCCCACCTGGGCGGTGATGAGGCAGTCACGCCCGATGCGGACGTTGTGGGCCACATGGACGAGGTTGTCCAGCTTGGTCCGGTCGCCGATCCGGGTCTCGTCGAGCGCGCCCCGGTCGATCGTGCAGTTCGCCCCGATCTCCACGTCATCGCCGATCACGCAGCCGCCGATGTGCGGAATCTTGTGCGCCCCCTCCGGCCCGGCCGCGTACCCGAAGCCGTCCGTTCCGATGCGGGCGCCCGCGTGCACGCGGGCGCGGTCGCCGATCTCGACGTCGTGCAGGATGGAGACGGCGTGGCCGATCCGGCACTCGGCCCCGAGGCGGGCACCGCGCCCGATCAGCGTGCCGGGCCCCACCCGCGTCCCCCGGCCGATGCGTGCCCCGGCCTCGACGATCACGCCCCGCCCCAGCGACACGCCCTCTCCGATCCGCGCGCCCCTTCCGATCCGCGCCGACGGGTGCACGCCGGTCGGTGGCTCCCGCTCCGGGTGGAACAGCGGCACGACCCTGGCGAAGGCGAACTCCGGGTCATCGACCGTCAACACGCTGAACGCGACACCCGACACGTCGAAGCCGGGCGGGGCGAGGACCGCCCCGGCCCCCGTCTCGCCGACCGCGCTCCGCATCGCTTCCCGGGCGAAGAAGGTGAGATCCTCCGGGCCCGCGGCGCCCAGCGAGGCGACCCCGCTCAGGGATCGGTCCGGGTTGCCCGAGACCGTCGCCCCCACGCGCAGCGCAAGTTCGGAGACGGTGAAGGACGGCATGCGAAAGGCGCCCCGTTCGGCGGATCCGGGAGGGGGGCCGGCAGGCCCCGGCCCGCTAGCCGCCGGACGTTGAGGCGGCGCCGCCGGGGTCGATCCCGAGACGCTCGAGCACGGCGTGGGTGATGTCGAGCGTGGCGTCCGCCGCCACCACGCCGGACTCGGTCATGTCGAGCACGATCGAGTAGCTCCACTCGGCGCGGATTTCGTCGATCACGGCGGTCACCCGTTCGAGAATCGGCGCCAGGAGTTCCGCGCGGCGCCGATCCAGCTCCACCTGCATTTCCTGCTGTCTCGTCGCGGCCTGCTGCTGCCTGTCGCGGATCTCCTGCTCCTTTTGCTGGCGTCCCGCCGGGTCGAGCAACGACTGCTGCTGCTGGTACGCCGCGATCAGGGAGTCGATCTCCACCGCGAAGGATTGAAGCTCGCTGTCGAACTCGGCGGAAATGCGCTCGTACGCGACCGCCGCCGAATCGGCGCCAGGCGCGACGGGGAGGATCGCCGTCGTGTTCACGAACACGACGGGCGTCCCCTGCGGGGGAAGCGGGGCGGCCTCCGGCAGGGACGCCGCCCCCGCCTGTTCCTGCGCCGCAAGAGGCGCCGCGGCCAGCACGCCGAGCGCCAGCGCGCGGCCCAGCCCGGCGCCCGCACCCCTGTGGATCCAGTGCATATCAAATATCCCTTTTCGTATCTCTTCCCGGTTCAGAACACACGTCCGAACTTGAAGTGCAGTTGCCAACCCGGATTCGGCCGCCCCAGCACATCCCGGCGGTCGAAGCCGTATGCGTAGTCGAGCCCCAGCGGTCCGAACGGTGTCACCAGGCTCGCCCCGATCCCCGCTCCCACGAGCAGGTCCGTCGGGTTCAGCTGGCTCGCGTCCAGCCACACGTTCCCCGCATCCAGGAAAGCGCTGGTGAAGATGTTGCTCGTGAGCTTGATCCCGAAAGTCACGCCCGTACGGAAGAAGGATTCCCCCACCCGGTCGAGATCGCTGAACGGCGCGTCGTCGGGGATGTGTCCGGCCGGCGTGACGGATGCCTCATCGTACCCTCGTAACTGGATGCCCGCCTGGGTGCCCCCGACGTAGTACCGCTCCGTGAAGAACGGATTCCGGCCCAGGATGAGGCCCGTCTCGAAGCTGAGGCCGAAGGTGAGCTCGATGGGTGGGCTCGTGCTTCCCGGCCCGCCGCCGATCCGGCCCACGGGGACGAACCACTCACTCGTGAGGTCGATCTTCTGATAGTTCCCGTCCCCCCCCAGGATGCCGCCCGTCTGGCGGAACGCGAACTGGTTCCGGGCCCCGCTCGTCGGGAAGATCGGGTTGTTCCGGCTGTCCTGGACGAGACGCCAGGAGAGCGCCGAGCGGGTTCCGGAGAAGAGCGAGAAGCGCCGCCCGATCACGTTCGTCGTATCGAGCCCCCGCACCTCGTCGTCAAAGAGCGAGTAGCCCATGAACACGCGCGTCGACCGCAGCCCGAAGATCGGCGTGCCGACCTCCGTGAGGCCGCCCGTCTGGCGGCGGTCGCCGAGGCTGAACCCGGTGAACTGGTCTCTCGAATTCCGCAGCGAAATCATTCCTGAATAATGGCTCCCGAGCACCTCCGGATCGGAATAGCTGATGTCGAGATCCTGCTGCCGGCGCCCGAAGATCCAGCGGAAACCTCCCGTCTTCGCGAGCCCGAACAGGTTGGGCTGCGAATATCCGATAAACCCCGCGAGGCCGGTGAATCCCGAGGCGGTGATCCCGAAATTCATCGTCCCCGTCTGCTTCTCCTGGACCCGAAGCGAGATGTCGATGTCCCCGTCCGGGCGCGGGCGGATGTTGATCGCCTCGTCCGGTGGAAGCGGCTCGAAGAAGTTCAGCCCCTGAATCGCCTGGAACGACTGGATCAGGCGTTCCTGCGAGTACACGTCGCCGGGGAAGATGTAGAGGCGGTTGCGGATCACCCGGTCGTGAGTGGCCGTGTTCCCCTCGATCGAGATCTCCCGGATGTAGCTGCGGGGGCCCTCGTCGATGAAGAGGTGGGCCGTGACTCGCGGCTGCTCGCCTTCGGTCACCGCGACGCGACGCACGTCCGGTGTGATCCGCGAGGAGAGGTAGCCGTTGTTCCGGTACATGTCCCCGAGATCGCCCGGCGAGGCGTAGAAGGCCGTGAAGTTGAACGGGGGCTCGGCTTCGCCGTCCCGGGGCCGGGGCTGGCCGCGACGTACGATCGGCTCGATGGCCGCGAGCGGGAAGGCCCGGTTCCCGGTGATCCGCAGGTCCTCGAGAAGGTACTGTTCCCCCTCGCGCACCCGGATCTGGATGCGCCCCTTTCCGGTCAAGCGGTCCGAGATGATCGTATCCCCGAGGACCTCGAAGTCGAGATAACCGTTCGAGGCGTAGAATTGCGGCAGCCGCTCGGTCAGGTCGCGCCGGAACTCGTTCCTCTTGAGCTCTCCCGAATCGAACCAGAAGAACCCCTCCTCATCCGTCGCCATCGCCGCGCGCAATTCGGCGTCCGAGAAGGCGTCGTTCCCCTCGAAGGTGATCGCGGTGACGCCGAGTCGCGGGCCTTCGTCGACAGCGAACACGACGAGGAAATCCGGAGGAAAGGCCGGGTCGGGGCGAATGAGCGTGTCCACGCTCGCCGTCGGGAACCCCTCGTTCGAGAGGAGTTCGAGCATGGTGGCGCGCGCAAGCGAGATCCTGTGCGGATCCAGCGGACTGTTGTGCGCGAGGCCGACCGTGTCGCGGATGACGTCCTCACCGACCCTCTCCAGCCCCCGGAATACGTACTGCGTGATGTAGGGCCGCTCCTCGACGCCGATGTAGAACACGCCCTGCTCCGGGTCCGCGGAATCCGTCACGCCGACGACGACGTCCGAGAAATCCCCCGAACTGAACAGGCGCCGGATCGCGTCCTGGATCTGCGGCTGGCGGACGATGTTGCCCGGGCGCAGGCCGCTGCGGGTGATGATGACGTTCGCCGTGTGTCGCCGGTTCCCGACGACCACGACCGAGTCGACCCGGACGGAGAACTGGTCGAGATTCGTCTCCTGCGCGGCGCCGGGCTCGGCCCCGCCGGCGGTGAGGAGCGCCCCGAGCAGCGCCAGCCCGCTCGTCATGCCGGCGGGCGGCGGGCGCCAATTCATGTCGCCGAGGACGGTGTGGGCGCGCCGAACACGAGGGCGTCCTCGTCGGCGGTGACGTCCACCGAGATCCGGTCTCCGGCCTCGAAATCGGCCATCAGGATCCGCTCCGAGAGAGCGTCCTCGACATGTCGCTGGATCGTCCGCTTGAGGGGCCGCGCGCCGAACTTCTCGTCGTAGCCTCGGTCGACGAGGAAACGGACGGCCGCATCGCTCAGGTCGAGGCTGAGGCCCTCCTCCGCGAGGCGCTTCTGGACCTCGCGGAGCTGGATGTGGACGATCTTGCCCAGCTGTTCCTTGCTCAGCGGATGGAAGACGATCGTCTCTCCCACGCGGTTCAGGAACTCCGGGGTGAAGACGCGGTTGATCTCGTCCGAGACCCGGTCCTTGATCCGGCCGTAGTCGAACCCGGGGGAGTCGTCGGTGAAGCCCACGCGGGTGGAGGTGCCGATGTCCCGGCTCCCCACGTTCGAGGTCATGATGACGACGGTGTTCTTGAAATCGATCACACGACCGTAGTTGTCGGTGAGGCGGCCTTCGTCGAGGACCTGGAGGAGGATGTTGAACACGTCCGGGTGCGCCTTCTCGATCTCGTCGAGCAGGACCACGCTGTATGGACGTCTGCGGATCGTCTTGGTCAGCGAGCCCGAATCCTCGTATCCGACGTAGCCGGGGGGGGCGCCGATGAGCCGGCTGACGGAGAACTTCTCCATGTACTCCGACATGTCCACCCGCACGAGCGCGGAGTCGTCCGCGAACAGAAATCGTGCCAGCGCGCGGGCGAGTTCGGTCTTCCCGACCCCGGTCGGTCCGCAGAAGATGAAGCTGCCGATGGGGCGGTTCGGGTCCTTGAGGCCGGCACGACCGCGCCGGATCGCGCGGCTGACGGCCTCGATCGCTTCATCCTGGCCGACGACGCTCTCGTGGAGCTCGTCCTCCATGCGAAGCAGGCGCTCCGTCTCGGCCTCCTTCAGCCGCGTCACGGGGATTCCCGTCCACCGCCCGACGATGAAAGCGATTTCGTCTTCCCCGACGGTGGGACGGAACTCGGCCTGCGTGCGCTCCCATTCGTCCCGCCGGCGCTTGATCTCTTCCTGGATCTCCTTCTCGCGGTCGCGCAGGTAGGCCGCGCGCTCGAAGTCCTGGTCGCTGATCGCGGCGTCCTTCCACATGGCGAGTTCCTCGAGCTTCGTCTGGAACTCCTTCATCTCGGCGGGCGGCACCTGCGCCGCGAGTCTCAAGCGGGCGCCGGCTTCGTCGATCACGTCGATCGCCTTGTCCGGGAGGAAGCGATCCGTGATGTAGCGCTCGGCCAGCCGGGCGGCCGCGAGAAGCGACGCGTCAGGCATCTCGACCTTGTGGTGGTCCTCGTAGTACTTCCGCAGGCCCTGGAGGATCTCGAACGTCTCGTCGATCGTCGGCGCCTCGACGATCACGGTCTGGAAGCGACGCTCCAGCGCCCCGTCCTTCTCGATGTACTTGCGGTACTCGTTGAGCGTGGAGGCGCCCACGCACTGGAGTTCGCCCCGGGCGAGGGCGGGTTTGAGCATGCTCGAGGCGTCGATCGCGCCCTCGGCGGCGCCGGCGCCCACGAGCGTGTGCAACTCGTCGATGAACAGCATGACGCTGCGGGCCTGGGACGTCTCGTTGACGATCGCCTTGAGCCGTTCCTCGAACTGTCCCCGGTACTTCGTCCCCGCGATCACCGCCGCCATGTCGAGCGCCAGCACGCGATGCCGCTTGAGGCTGTCGGGCACGTCGCCGCGCACGATCGCCTGGGCGAGGCCCTCGACGATCGCGGTCTTCCCGACCCCCGGTTCCCCGATGAGCACGGGATTGTTCTTCTTGCGTCGCGAGAGCACCTCCATCATGCGCTCGATCTCGCCCAGCCTGCCGATCGTGGGATCGAGCTTTCCCTGCCTCGCGAGTTCCGTGAGGTCGCGGCAGAAGTGGTCGAGCGCCGGCGTCTTGGACTTCCGTTCGCCCTTGGTGCCCTTGCTGGCCGGGTCTGTCACCGAGGCCGCCGTCGACGTGCCCCCGGCCGGCATATCGGTGCCCAGGAGCTTGAGCGTCTCGGTGCGAGCGCTGTCCAGACCGATGCCGGCTTCACCGAGGACCCGGGCCGCCAGACCCTTCTCCTGCCTCAGGAGACCGAGCAGAAGGTGCTCCGTGCCCACGTAGCTGTGATTGAGTTCCTTCGCCTCGGCCATCGCGTGCTCGAGCACCTTCTTGGCGCGCGTCGTGTAGGGAAGTTCGCCGATGGATGAAGCGGTCTTCCCGGGGCGGACGTTCTCCTCAACGAGCTTGCTCAACTCGTCCAGGTCCGCCGCGAGGTTGGCGAGCACCGCCGCGGCGACGCCCTCCCCCTCACGGATGAGGCCGAGCAGGATGTGTTCGGTCCCCACGTAGTCGTGCTTGAGGCGGATCGCCTCTTCGCGCGCCATCGCGAGCACCTTCCGAACGCGGTCGGTGAAGTTGTAGTTCATCCGAGCCTCAAGTGGCGTCTACGCGTTTCAGGGCTCTTCGAACGTACCTCGCTCGGAACGCGTCCGCATCCGTTTCGTCGAGCCGGCGCCCGGCTGCACGCGCGAGGTGCGCGGTCTGGGCGTGGATCATGATGCGGCTGATCACGTCTACACGAGGTTTCTTCAGAAGTTTCAGCGAGACACCGAGCCGTACGCCGGAAAGGAGGTTCATCATCTCCTCGAACGGCAGGCTTCTCGCGTGGCGCAGGAGCCCGTACGCCCGCCAGACCTTGTCCTCGAGCACGTTCGGCGCTTCCCGCAGGAGGACCGCACGCGCCTGCTTCTCGTATCCGATCACGCGGCCGACGAGGAGTGAGAGTTGATCGATCAGGTCCTCTTCCGTCTTGCCCAGCGTCGTCTGGTTCGAGATCTGGAAGAAGTTCCCCACGATCTTCGACCCTTCTCCGTATAGACCACGGTAGGTGACGCCAAGTTGCCCCATCCCTTCCAGGACCTTCCGGATCTGACGCGTGAGGACGAGGCCGGGGAGGTGGATGAAGACGGACGCGCGCAGGCCGGTTCCGACGTTCGTGGGACAGGATGTGAGGAAGCCGAACTCGTGGTGAAAGGCGTACGGAAGCCGCGCGCCGATCGCCTCGTCCAGCTGGTCGACGTCACGCCAGGCCGCGGTGAGCTGAAGGCCGCCCCGGAGCGTCTGCAGCCGCAGGTGATCCTCTTCGTTGACCATGAGCCCGAACGCGCGCGTTCGCGCGAGGGCGAGGCCCGCGCCACGCCGGGGACCGCCGCCGGGCCCGTCGATCAACTCCCTGCTCACGAGACGCCGCTCGAGGAGCAGCAGGCGATCCCGGGGTTCGAGCCGGGAGATCTCCCACACGTCGACATCGTCCAGGACGCCCGCGGCCGCGGCGGCGGCACAGGCCTTCTCGAACAGGGTTTCGCGCTCGTCGTCGGTCGCGTGCGACGCGAAGGGGTACCCCTGGAGGTTGCGAGCCAGCCTCACGCGGCTCGATACGACGATCTCGCTGTCGGGGCCGCCCTCCTCGATCCAGCCGAGGCCCTGCTCCTCGATGGGCGGATCCGTGCGCACGATGCGGGTCATGGGGCCTCGGTCAGGGCGTGGATTTCGTCCCGGAGGTCGGCCGCCGATTCGAAATCCTCGAGTTCCACCGCGCGCTCGAGTCGGCGCTTGAGGGCGGAGAGGCGCACCTGCTCCGGGTCGGTCTCGGGCGCGGTACTCACGTACACCTTTCCCATGTGCTGTGACGAACCGTGCACACGGCGCAGCAAAGCCCGAAGTTGCCGGCTGAACTGCGCGTAGCACTGGGGACAGCCGAGCCTTCCCGACTTCCGGAAGTCGGCGGCGCCCGTCCCGCAGTACTCGCAGGCTTCGCCGCCGGCGTCCAACAGCGCGTTCCCCGCCGTCCCGCCGAGGTGCGCCAGGAGGTCCGCCATCGGCGGCGACCCGCCTCCGATCGAAACGCCCTTGAGCGTGGCGCAGGTGGAACAGAGGTTGAGGGTCCGCATATCGTTGTTCTCGATCTCCGTGAGCGTGATCTTCGCCTTCCGCTCTCCACAATTCTCGCAGTCCATCGTCACCCCTCCATTCCGCCGCCTTGGCAGCCCGGGGCAGCGGGCGGTCCCATCATACGACGAAAAGTTCGCCTCCCTCGAGGCGCAGCACGCGCGCCGCCCGCCCGGCCAGTTCACGGCTGTGCGTAACGACGACCAGCGCGGCTCCGTGCCGGTCGATCATCTCGAACAGCAGGTCGTGCAACCGCAGCGTGGCCTCGGCGTCGAGGTTGCCGGACGGCTCGTCTGCCAGCACGAGCGGAGGCGCGTTGGCGAGCGCTCGGGCCACGGCCACCCGCTGCTGCTCGCCCCCGGAAAGCCGGCGCGGCCGGTGGCTCGCCCGGTCCGCCAGCCCCACCTGCTCCAGCAGCGCCGCCGCTCGATCCGCGGCTTCCTCGCGCGGCGAGCCCGCGATGAGCCGCGGAAGCATCACGTTCTCCAGCGCCGTGAAGTCGCGCAGCAGGTGATGAAACTGGAACACGAATCCGACGAACCGGTTCCTCAGTTCGGCCAGCCGTTCCTGCTCGAGTTCCGACACCTGCTCGCCCCCCAGCCATACATCGCCCCGGGTCGGCCGGTCGAGGGCACCGAGCAAATGTAGCAGCGTGGACTTCCCGGACCCACTGGGGCCGACGATGGCGGCCGAATCCCCGGGAGCCACCGCCAGGTCGATCCCGCGCAGGACGGGGATGAGGCCCCCATCCGGGCTCGGGAAGGTACGCGCCAGCCCTCGAGCCTCGACGGCGGCGGGGGCGCCGTCCGGCGTCTTCGCTCTCACTCGTGCCTGATCGCGTCGACCGGCGTCAGCGCGGCGGCCTTCCGCGCCGGGTAAATCGTGGCCAGATAGGAGATCAGCACGGATCCCACCACGATCAGCGTGACATCGAGCGGTGCCAGCGAGATGGGGAGCCGGTCGATGAAATATACGTCGCTCGGGAGCGTGATGAACTCGTAGCGGCTCAGCACCCAGGCGAGAATCGCCCCCAGCGTGCCCCCGATCGTGGTGCCCACGACGCCGATGAAGAGTCCCATGTTCGTGAACACCTTCCCCACACCGCGCGACGTGACGCCCATCGAGCGCAGGATGCCGATCTCGCGCGTGCGGTCGGCGACCATCATCACGAGCGTCGAGACGATGTTGAAGGAGGCGACGAGGACGATGAGGACGAGCACGACGGCCATCCCGATCTTCTCCAGCCGCAGCGCCGAGAAGAGGCTGCCGTTGAGCTCCTGCCAGCCCTGGACCCGGTACGGCCAGCCGAGCCCTTCCTCGATCCGCTCCGACACCTCCGAAGCCTTCCAGGGGTCGCCCACGTCGAACTCGATGCCGGTCACCGCATCGCCCAGCCCGAGGAGTTCCTGCGCCTCCTCGAGGGGGACCATGGCGAGCTCGTCATCGTACTGGTAGAGCCCGGTCTGGAAGATGCCGGTGACCTCGAAGCGCTTGAGGGCCGGCGAGAAACCGATCCCCGACAGCGGCGTGTTCCGGAGGGATGCGGCGACGACGGGTTTGCCCTCGTAGAGCCCGAGCTGCTGCGCGAGCCCCCGGCCCACGACGATCCCCGGGTCCCCCGACTCGGTCGGGCCGAAGGGCGCACGTCCGATCACGAGGTGCTCCAGGAGCCCGGCGATGCGTGTTCCCGACGGATCGTCCGTGATCCCGCGCAGCACGATCGCCTCGTTGTAGTTGTCGCCCGCGTTGAGCAGGATCTTGTTGAACACGAAGGGAGAGGCCGCCACCACATCGGCGTCGCTCCGCACGCGGTCGAGGACCGTCCTCCAGTCGTCCATGCTGAAGCTGCTCTCGAACTCCATCACGTGCGCGTGGGGGCCGCCGCTGAGGATCCGGTCCCGGAGGCTCTCCTGCAGGCCGTTGAGCACGCCGATCACCACGATCAGGGCCATGACGCCCACGGCCACCCCGCCCACGGCGAGACTCGAGATGAAGGCCACCAGCCTGGCGTCCCGCGCGTCCGCGGACCGGCCGCCGGCCAGAGGACGCCAGGGTCGCCGCGCGAACCGCCCCAGGGTTCGCAGGGCACTCACGACCGAGAGGCGCCGCCCCGTGCCGCGCAGGTAGCGCCGCGCGATGAACCGCTCGAAGCGGCCGCGGCCGTCCCTCACGACGCTCCCTCCTCGGGCCGGAGCATCGGGAAGAGCACGACGTCACGGATCGAGGTCTGCCCGGTCATCAGCATCACGAGCCGGTCGATCCCGAGCCCGAACCCACCGGTCGGGGGGAGCCCGTACTCGAGCGCCCTCACGTAGTCCTCGTCGATCTCCATCGCCTCCTGGTCGCCCGCATCCCGGAGCCTCTGCTGCGCCGCGAAGCGGTTCCACTGGTCGATCGGGTCGTTGAGTTCGCTGAAGGCGTTCACCAGTTCGAAGCCGCACACGATCGCCTCGAAGCGCTCGGCCAGCGCCGGCTCGCCCCGCTTCGGCTTCGCGAGCGGGCTCATCTCGATCGGGTGACCGTACACGAAGACGGGATCCGTGATCCGGTCCTCCACCAGATCCGAGAAGAGCGCGTCGAGGAGCTGGACCCGGGAGAGATCCTCCGCGTCGGCGCGTCCCCGCCGTTCCGCGAGTCTCCGGAGTTCGTCGTCCGCAGCGGTATGGAGGTCGAGCCCCGAGGCTTCGGCGAAGGCCTCATCCCAGCGGACCCGGCCCCACGGCGGGGTGAGGTCCACCTCGACGCCGTCGTATGCGAAGCGGGTCGTCCCCATCACCTCCCCCGCCACGTCGCTGATCATCGTCTCGGTGAGCCGCATCACGTCCTCGTAATCCGCGAAGGCGGAATACAGCTCGAGCATCGTGAACTCGGGGTTGTGCGTGCGGTCGATCCCCTCGTTGCGGAAGTCGTGGCCGATCTCGTACACGCGGTCGAGGTTCCCCACGATGAGGCGCTTCAGATAGAGTTCATCCGCGATGCGCAGGAACATCCGCCGGTCGAGCCGGTGGTGGTGCGTCGAGAAGGGACGGGCCAGCGCCCCGCCGTACAGGGGTTGAAGAATCGGCGTCTCGACCTCGAGGAAGCCGCGCGCGTCGAGCCAGTTTCGGAACGCGGTGACGAGCCGGCTCCGGATCCGGAACACCTCCCGCACCTCCGGGTTCACGGCGAGGTCGGCGTAGCGCTGACGGTAGCGAGCGGCCTGGTCGCCGAAGCCGCTGTGGACGATGCGCCGGCCATCGTCCCTCATCTCTTCCTTCCCGAACGGGAGCGGGCGGAGCGTCTTCGCGAGGAGGGTCAGCGATTCCGCGCGCACCGTGACTTCGCCGCGCCGCGTCCGGAAGACGGTCCCCTCGACGCCGACCCAGTCCCCGAGGTCGAGCAGGTCCATGAGGGCCGATCCCGTCTCGCCGAGGAGGTTGCGCCGGAGGTGGATCTGCAGCCGTCCATCGCGGTCGCCGATGTGGGCGAAGGCGCTCCCGCCGAGGTCCCTGTAGGAGAGAATCCGGCCCGCCACCCGCATGCCTCCGAGTTCCGCCGGCTCGCTCGTCTCCGATTCCATCTGTTCGAACGCCGCGTACGCCTCGCGCAGTTCGTGCGAGCGGTCGAAGGCGTACCCGTAGGGCTCGATTCCCAGGTCGCGCAGGCGGGCCAGCTTCTCGAAGCGGTCCCTCACCGGCTTCGGCCGGTCGGCGGAGGTATACCAGCAGGTGAGGCAGAGGCCGTCGCGGAGTCCGGGCGGAGCGGCGCCGCAGCAGGAGCAGGTCACCCGGCCGTTCTCCCCGACTCGCGCAGGAAAGCCTGGATGAGGCCATCGATCTCCCCGTCGAGTACGGCGTCCACGTTGCCGATCTCGAGGTTCGTCCGGTGGTCCTTCACCATCTTGTAGGGCTGCAGGACGTAGGACCGGATCTGCCGTCCCCACTCGATCTTCGTCTTCGAGCCCTCCAGCTCCGCCCGCCGCGCCTCCCGCTCCTCGACGGCGCGCTGGTAGAGCGCGGCCTGAAGCATCTTCATGGCCTTGGACTTGTTCTTGTGCTGGCTGCGTTCCTGCTGGCACGCGACGACGATGCCCGTCGGGACGTGGGTGATGCGCACGGCGGAATCCGTCTTGTTCACGTGCTGGCCACCGGCGCCCGACGCCCGGAAGGTATCGATCCGGAGTTCATCCTCGTTGATCGAGACCTCGATGTCGTCGTCCACGACGGGGTACACGAAGACCGAGGCGAAGGAGGTGTGGCGACGCCCCTGGGAGTCGAAGGGAGAGATCCGCACGAGCCGATGCACGCCGCGCTCGGCCGAGAGGTAGCCGTAGGCGAACTGGCCATCGATGTCGAGCGTGGCCGACTTTATCCCCCCCTCCTCGGCCGGGAGGAGGTCCATGACTTCGACGCCGTAGTCGTGTTGCTCGGCCCAGCGCATGTACATCCGCATCAGCATCTGGGCCCAGTCCTGCGACTCCGTGCCGCCGGCGCCCGGATTGATCGTGACGAGCGCGCTGCGGTGCGCGTGCTCACCGCGCAGCATGTTGCGCGACTCCAGTTCGGCCACTTCCCTCTCGGCCGCGGCGAGTCCCGACGCGAGTTCCGCAGCCAGCTCCGCGTCGTCCTCCTCATCGAGCAGGGCCGCCATCTCGAGCAGGTCGTCCACGCGCGACGAGCAGGAGTCCCAGGGGCGCGTCCAGCTCCGCAGGCGGTTCGCCTCGCCGATGACCTCCCTCGCCCCATCGTGGTCGTTCCAGAAACCCGGAGCCGTCATCCTCTTCTCGAGTTCGGCGATGCGGCTCAGCTTCCCGGGAATCTCAAAGATACCCCCGTAGCTCATCGAGCCGGCCCCGAAGCGCCTCCGCGCGCTCCTTCTGTTTCGCGAGTTCCATTCTTCCTGGTCCGCCCCTCCGCACGTCGCGATTCACATGATCAACGGGCCCATAATAGACCACGTTACCCTGCGGAAGTCGAACTTTCACACGAGGTCGAAGTCTATTCTTCTCGCCTCCCGATCCACGCGGGCCACCCGGACCTCGGCGGCGTCGCCGAGCCGGTACGTCTTCCGGGTGCGGCGGCCCCTGAGCACACGCCTCGTCGCGTCGGGGACGTAGTAGTCGCCCGGGAGGTTGCTCACGTGGACAACCCCCTCGATGTCGTACGCCTCGAGCCGGACGAAGAGCCCGAAGCGGGCGATCCCGCTGATCGTGCCCGCGAAGTGGTCCCCCAGGTGCCGTTCCATGAACTCGACCTTCTTCAGGTCGACGGAATCCCGCTCCGCCCGCACGGCGTGTTCCTCGCGCGCCGACGCGTGCCGCGCCGTGGCCTCGAGCGCCTCCCGCCTCAGCCTTCGCGCCGAACCCGGGTCGGCGAGCCAGCGGGACAACTGCCGGTGCACGAGGAGATCAGGGTAGCGGCGGATCGGCGAGGTGAAGTGAAGGTAGGCCGAGGATGCGAGGCCGAAGTGCCCCTCGTTGCCGGCGGAATAGCGCGCCTTCGCGAGGCTCTTGAGCACCTGCAGCGAGATGACCGATTCCTCTACCCGCCCCTTCGCCGCGTCGAGGAGCCGCTGGAAATCGCGAGGGCGCGGATTCCTGCCCGGGAACGAGAGCCCGAACTCGTCGGCGAGGAGCCGGAGCGTCTCGAGCTTCTCCTCGTTCGGCTCCTCGTGGATGCGATACGGCACCGGCACGCCCTCCTCGATCGCCCAGCGCGCCACCGCCTCATTCGTCGCGATCATGAGGTCTTCAACGAGCATGTGGGAGGCGAGCCGTTCCCGCCGCCGGACATCGATCGGAGCCCCCTCGTCGTCGAGCACGACATGCGCTTCCGGCAGCTCGAAGTCGAGGCTGCCGCGCGCCCTCCGCCGCTCTCGAAACGCCCGGGCCACCCGGAGCAGCGCTCGCAGGTCGTCGCGCAACCCGGGATCCGCGCGGGCGGCCGCGGAGTACCGGCCGTCGAGGATCTCCTGCGCTTCCTCGTAGGCGAGTCGGTGCGCGCTCCGGATGACGGCCCTGACGAATTGTATGCGCGTAACCGATCCCCCCGCGTCGACCTCCAGGAAGGCCGCCAGGGTCAGGCGGTCCTCCCCGGGCACCAGAGAGCAGAGGTCGCTCGACAGCCCATGCGGGAGCATCGGAATCACGCGGTCGACGAGATAGACGCTCGTCCCGCGTTCCCAGGCCTCGGCATCCAGCGCGTCCCCCTCGCGGACGTAATGGGACACGTCCGCGATGTAGACCCCGATCCGGGCCCCGCCCCCGTCGAGCCGCTCGATGGAGAGTGCATCGTCGTGATCGCGGGCGTCGATGGGATCGATCGTGAACACGCGGTCGTCGCGGCAGTCCTCGCGGCCCTCGAGTTCCGCGGGCCCGACCCCTCGCGCCCGCAGCGCCCCGGCCGCCCCTTCGACTTCGGCCGGAAACACATCGGAGAGGCCATACCCGACCTGGATCGCGAGTACGTCGACGCCCGGCTCGCCGGGGCGGCCCAGGACGCGCGCGACGCGGCCCGCCGGTCCCGGCCCCTCGTCACCCCAGTCCGTCACGTCGACGACCGCGAGGTCACCGTCCGCGGCTTGCCCGCGATCGCGGTCGGGGATGAAGACGCGGAGATCGAGCCGGGGCTCGGTGACGTCCAGCCACCCGTGCCCGCGCTGTCGGCGGAACACGCCGACCAGACGCGACCGTCCGCGCTCGAGTACCTCGACGATCCTGCCCCGGAGGCCGCGCCGCGCACGGTGCTCGATCCTCACCGCGACCCGGTCGCCGTGCACGGCCGTGCCAAGGTCGCGGGCACGGACGAAGACATCCTCCTCCCCCTCCTCGGGGATGACGAAACCGGCCCCGCTGTCGATCTTCTGCAGCCGCCCGATCACGAGACCGGGGCCGGGGCGGGAGGACCGGCGATGCCGGTCCCCGCAGCCTCTACGGGGGGTCAGAGAGGTTTCGCCTCGTCGATCAGCATGATCGGGATGCCGTCGTCAACCTCGTATCTCAGGCGGCAGGCGTGACAGAGGAGGGCCTCCTCACCCCCCGCCACCCTGTACTCCAGCTCACCCTTGCATTTCGGGCAGGCGAGAATCTCCAGCAGCGTTGCGTCGAGCGGCATTACGTCTCCTCCGAGGGAACCCGGAATCCGAGCAGCCTAAGGTGGTTCGTTTTCCTTCGCCAGTTGGGGAGAACCTTCACGCGAAGCTCGAGAAAGACCCGTCGCTCGAGGAAGCGCTCGATCTTCTCGCGGGATCGCATACCGATCTTCCGGATCGTCCTGCCCCCCGCCCCTACCACGATCCCCTTCTGGGACTCCCGTTCCACGAACACCCGCGCCTCGATGTACGTCGGGCGGTCTCCGCCGCGCTCCCGGAACTGCTCGACCCGGATGGCCACGGCGTACGGCACCTCCTCGGACAGCTCCTCCAGGCACGTCTCCCGGATCATCTCCCCCACGAAGTCGCGGACGGGGGCGTTCGAAAGCTCGTCCACCGGATACAGCGGCGGCGATTCCGGTAGGAGGTCGACGATGGCGTCCAGCATCCGCTGCACGCCCTCTCCCCGGTCCGCACTCGTGCGGTGCACGCCCGCCCAGCCTCGCCCGCTCCAGCCCGCCGCGAGGCGCTCGCCCTCGGTGGGGGAGATGCGGTCCACTTTGTTGAGGCACAGCAATGCGGGACGATCCACGGGCGCCGGGAAGGACTCGACCCACTCGATGCTGGGTCCAAAACCGACATCGACGACGGCCAGGACGACATCCGCGTCGTCCAGCGTCGACATCGCCTCCGCGCGCATCGATTTCTGCAGCGGGTCGCGCGGCTCCAGGAGGCCCGGCGTGTCGATGAACAGCGCCTGATAGGATGGCCCCGAGCAGATGCCGAGCAGACGGCGCTGCGTCGTCTGCGCTTTCGGCGTCACGATGCTGAGCCGTTCACCCAGAAAGGCATTCAGGAGGGTGGACTTCCCGACGTTGGGAAGACCGAGGATGGCGACGAACCCCGCCCTGAATCTCGACTCATCCATGGATGACGAACCTGACCCTCGACAGCGGAGGCGACGGGGTATTGAACAAGAAGGTGAGTGACTTGTGAGAGGTCCAGGTGTGCCTTTCGTGTGAAAGGACATCTCCCTAGAAAGGAGGTGATCCAGCCGCAGGTTCCCCTACGGCTACCTTGTTACGACTTAGCGCCAGTCACTGAGTTTACCTTCGACGGCTCCCTCCCGAAGGTTAGGCCACCGGCTTCGGGTACCCCCAGCTTCCATCGCTTGACGGGCGGTGTGTACAAGGCCCGGGAACGTATTCACCGTAGTATGGCTGACCTACGATTACTAGCGATTCCGGCTTCATGGAGTCGAGTTGCAGACTCCAATCCGAACTTGGACCGACTTTTTGGGATTCGCTCCACCTCGCGGCATTGCTGCCCTTTGTGTCGGCCATTGTAGCACGTGTGTCGCCCTGGACATAAGGGCCATGATGACTTGACGTCATCCCCACCTTCCTCCGGTTTATCACCGGCAGTCCCCGTAGAGTCCCCGGCATGATCCGCTGGCAACTACGGGCGAGGGTTGCGCTCGTTGCGGGACTTAACCCAACATCTCACGACACGAGCTGACGACAGCCATGCAGCACCTGTGACGGCTCCCCGAAGGGTCCCCCCTCGTTTCTGAGGGAGTACTACCGACATGTCAAGCCCAGGTAAGGTTCTTCGCGTTGCGTCGAATTAAACCACATGCTCCACCGCTTGTGCGGGCCCCCGTCAATTCCTTTGAGTTTCAGCCTTGCGGCCGTAATCCCCAGGCGGGGCACTTAATGCGTTAGCTGCGGCACCGAAAGGACCAAGCCTCCCGACACCTAGTGCCCAGCGTTTACGGCGTGGACTACCAGGGTATCTAATCCTGTTTGCTCCCCACGCTTTCGCGCTTCAGCGTCAGATAAGGCCCAGCGAGCCGCCTTCGCCGCAGATGTTCTTCCCGATATCTACGCATTCCACCGCTACACCGGGAATTCCGCTCGCCTCTACCTCTCTCTAGCCAGGCAGTATCGGGTGCAGTGCGCGGAGTTGAGCCCCGGCATTTCACACCCGACTTACTAGGCCGCCTACGCGCCCTTTACGCCCAGTAATTCCGAACAACGCTCGCTCCCCCCGTATTACCGCGGCTGCTGGCACGGAGTTAGCCGGAGCTTCCTCTGGTGGTACCGTCAGGCCTGCCGGGTATTATCCGACAGGAGTTTCGTCCCACCTGACAGGGGTTTACAACCCTAGAGTCTTCCTCCCCCACGCGGCGTCGCTGCGTCAAGCTTGCGCCCATTGCGCAATATTCCCCACTGCTGCCTCCCGTAGGAGTCTGGGCCGTGTCTCAGTCCCAATGTGGCTGATCACGCTCTCACGTCAGCTACCCGTCATAGCCTTGGTGGGCCGTTACCCCACCAACAAGCTGATAGGCCGCGAGCCCATCCGAAGGCGCCAGCATAGAAGAGGCCGGCTTTCACGCCGGGTATCCACTCCCGGCGCTGTACGCGGTATTGGTCCAGGTTTCCCTGAGGTATCCCCCACCTTCGGGTAGGTCGCTCACGTGTTACTCACCCGTTCGCCGCTCTACTAGGTTCCCGAAAGAACCGTTCTCGCACGACTTGCATGTGTTAGGCACGCCGCCAGCGTTCGTCCTGAGCCAGGATCAAACTCTCCATATGAAGAATCTGGTTGAGTACATGCGGCCGAAGCCGGTCCGTACTCCATACCTGGTCAAACGCGAAGCTCCCCTTCGGGTCCGGAGACCGTCCGGGTTCACGTTCGGAATTCACTTTGATTTCCCATCGAGCCACGGGAAGTGATGCCCACGGCTCTCGATCGGGCCCACAAGTCACTCACACCATCTTGTCAAAAAGCAGTCGCGGAAGGGCACATGCCCTCCCGCGAGGACCCGAAGCGTACCCAACAGCGGGCACGTTGTCAACGTCGATCGGGACGTTCCGGCAAGCCCGCCGTACCGGCCGGGGCGGAGGGGTGAGCGACGGGACTCGAACCCGCGACCTCCAGGGCCACAACCTGGCGCTCTGACCACCTGAGCTACGCCCACCGCGGCGCCCGCTCCCCGGAATCCGAGGGGCGCGGGGCGCACAATCTAGAGGAAACCCCGGTTCCCTGCGAGTCGCGGTTCCGGGCCTCGGGGGCCGCGGGGCGCTGGTCCGGCCGCGCGCGCGCGTTCCTCATGGATCGGTCGGGGTGCGGGAAGTCCCCCGCCGTGGTAACGTGCGCTATCCGGTCGTCCACGGGCGGGCGCGACGCGGCCCCCGGCGCCCTTCCCGCCCGTGATTCGGCGAGGAAACCCATTGCAGTCGCCGGCGCGTAGAAACCAGCGATGACCGAACAGCCGAACGACCCCGAACGCGGCGTGCCGGAGGGTGCCGTACCTCCGTTCGCCGTGGTGCCCCTCGCAACCCTTCCCGTCCGGGCGGCGGAGCCCGCCGCCGAAGCCGATGAGAAGTACAACACGGGGATCGGCTTCGCCCTGTGGTGTTGTTTCCTGCTCGGCGCCGGCGGCATCCACCGCATCTACCTCGGCATGTACGGCACCGGGATCCTCTGGCTGCTGACGCTCGGCTTGTTCGGGGTCGGCCAGCTCCTCGATCTGGTCCGCATGAAGCGCCTCGTGGAGAAGGCGAACGTTCGCGACGGCTATCTGCTCCACCCGCGGCAGGCGCGCCGCCTCGGGACGCGCCCCGAGCCTTCGGGCGCGCGGGGGAAGCTCACCCCGGCCGAGAACAGGCAGCAGGTCCTGCTCAGGGCCGCCCAGGCGAACGGGGGGGTGCTGACCGTGACCCAGGGCGTGCTGGCCTCGGGGCTCGGCTTCGAGGAGGTGGAGGAGGTCCTGCGCGAGATGGTGGTCAAGGGGCACGTGGACGTGGACAACGCGGCCGACAGCGGCGTGATCGTGTACCGCTTTCCGGGACTCGCCGGACCCTTCAACTGACAGCCCGGGGGGTATTGCCGTCGGCGCGGGCCCGCCACAGCTTCGTGCGGCGATGAGTACACCGACAATGCCTCGGAACACCCGTACGGACCTTCCGGCCGCCGAGATCCCTCCCGCCTCGCTGGAGGGCTGGTACGTCCTCCATCAGTCGCTGAGCGTGGACTGGCCGGCGCTCAAGGCCGCGGATCCCGCGTACGCGCGCGGAGCCGTGGCGAGCTTCGTCACGCTCGCGGAGAGGTGGGCGACCGATGCCGAGCCGGGCTGGTCGGGCGTGTACCGCGTGGCGGGCGGTGGCGTCGATTTCCTCGTCCTTCACTTTCGCGACTCGCTTGACCGCCTGATCGAGGCCGGACACGAGCTGCAGCTCTCCCCCTGGGGCGACTACGTCCTCGTGCGGGAGGAGTATCTGTCCGTAGTGGAGCTGGGTCTCTACGCCCTCACCCGGGACCTTGTCGGCCGCGTCGACCCGATGGACCGCGCCGCCTGGGACGACGCCCTGGGTGAAGCGCTGGCCGCGGAACGCGAGAAGGGGTTCGTCCGCCGTCGCCTTCAACCACGGCAATCCGAACACATGCCTTACGTCTGCTACTACCCGATGGACAAGCGGCGAAACCCGGGACAGAACTGGTACGCGCTCACCCTGGAGGACCGAGCCGCGCTGATGGCCGCGCACGGAACGGTGGGGCGGCGCTTCGCGGGCCGTATCGCCCAGGTCATCAGCGGATCGATGGGACTGGACGATTGGGAGTGGGCGGTGACGCTGTGGGCCGCGGATCCACTCGAGTTCAAGGCCATCATCAGCGAAATGCGCTACGATGCGGCGAGCGCGGAGTATGCGGAATTCGGCCCCTTCCTCGTCGGCAAACGCCTCTCCGCCGGAGACTTCGAGGCACTGCTTCCCTCCCCGACCGCCCGATGAGCGGCGAGCAAGGCGGGTCGACAGGGGGCCGGGCCCCGGAGGCGGGGGCCGTCGCGCTCTCCTCCCGCCTCACCATACCGGAGGTCGTCGCCGTGGCGCGCGACGGGGCCCGGGTGGAGCCCTTCGCGGGCGCGGCCCGGGAACGGGTGGAGGCGAGCCGCGCCACCGTGCTGGAGGCGCTCGCCCGGCCCGGCGAGAGGATCTACGGCATCACGACCGGCTACGGGTCGCTCGCCGGCACCCGGATCGCGCCGCGCGACGCGGCGAGGCTTTCGTGGAACCTCATCCTCAAGTGCGCGGCGGGGCTGGGGCCGCCTCTGCCCGCAGACTGGGTTCGCGGCATGCTCCTCGCGCGGGCGAACTCGGTCGCCCGGGGGGCGTCGGGTGTGCGGCCGGTGATCATCGACACGCTGATCGCCATGCTGAACCGCGGCGTGACGCCCGTCGTGCCCGGAAAGGGGTCGCTGGGCGCAAGCGGCGATCTGGCGCCCCTCGCGCACATGGCGGCCGTCGCGACCTCGGGCGTCGGCGAGGATGCGGACCCCTTCAGCGGCGAGGCCTGGTTCGATGGGTGCCGCACCGACGGAGCGACGGCGATGGCGGCGGCCGGGATCGCCCGCCCGGCCCTCGAAGCCAAGGAGGGGCTGGCACTGACCAACGGCACCGCGATGATGGTCGCGGGGGCCGCGCTGCAGCTTCACGACGCGAGGCGGCTGCTGCTCCACGCGGAACTTGCGGCTGCGCTCAGCTTCGAGGGACTGCTCGCCTGTTCGGCGGCGCTGGATCCGGCGCTGCACGAGGCGAACAACCAGCCCGGCCAGGTGGCGACGGCGGCCCGGCTGCGGGCGCTGCTGGCGGGGAGCGGGCTCGTCGATTCCGATCCCGACAGGGTACAGGACGCGTACAGCCTCCGGTGCACGCCGCAGATCGTGGGTCCCGTCCACGACATGCTGGGCTTCCTGTGGGCGCGGGTGGAGGGGGCGCTGAACGCCGTGTCGGATAACCCGCTCGTCTTCCCGGCGGCGGGGTCGGCCCCGGGGGCCGTCCTCTCGGGCGGCAACTTTCACGGGGCGGGGCCTGCGCTGTGGCTCGACACGCTGGGCATCGCGATGGCGGATGTCGCGAGCCTCTCCGACCGGCGCGTGTTTCGCATGCTCACGCCGGAACTCTCCGGGGGACTCCCCGCCATGCTCGTGGCCGAGCCGGGGCTTCACGGCGGGTTGATGTCGCTCCAGTACACGGGGGCGGCGCTCGTCTCGGACAACAAGACGCTCGCGCACCCCGACTCCGTCGACTCGATCCCGACGAGCGCGAACCAGGAGGACCACGTGAGCATGGGGGCGAACGCGGCCCGACACGGGCGCGAGATCCTCGACAACACGCGGGCGGTCCTCGCGATCGAACTGCTGAGCGCGGCGCAGGCCGTGTACCTCCGGCCGGGCGGGGATGAGCGCCTGGGGGCGGGGACGCGCGCCGTCTACGAGGCGGTGCGGGCGGGCGTCTCCCCCGTGGTTGCGGACCGTTCGCTGGCGGCCGACGTGGAACGGCTGGAGGTCGCGATCGAGGACGGGAGACTGGAGCGGGCGGCGGCCGCCGCACTGGGCGAGCTCTGGCCTCCGGCACCCCGCTGAGGCCCGAGAGCCGGCGCAGCCGGGGGTGGCTCCTCTGCGAGCCGAACGTGAGCGAGGGCCGTGACGAGACGCGCATGGCCCGTTTCGCGGAGGCGGTGGCGGCGACGGCGGGCGTCGCACTCATCCACCGCTCGGCGGATCCGGACCACCACCGGATGGTCCTCGCCTATCTGGGAGACCCGGGAGGCGTCGTCGAGGCCACGGCGGCCCTCGCGGCCGAGGTGTACGAGGCGGTCGACCTGAGACGTCACCGGGGTGTGCACCCCCGGCTCGGCGCGCTGGACGTGGTCCCGTTCGTGCGGGGGCCGGGTTGCCCCGAGGCGGAGGCGCTCGCCGCGGCGCGGAGCTTCGGGGAGGGGGCCGCGGCGCGCGGGGTTCCGGTCTTCTTCTACGAACGCTCGGCGGCTTCCGGGGAACGGGCCTCCCTGCCCCGCATCCGGGCCGGGCAGTTCGAGGGCCTGGCCGGGAAGCTGGCCCGACCGGAATGGAGGCCGGATCTGGGGCCGGCGGCGCCCCATCCCACCGCGGGAGCCGTCGTCGTGGGGGTGCGCGCGCCGCTGGTCCGCTTCAATGTCAACCTGGATACGCGGGATCCGGGTCCGGCCCGTCGCATCGCGGCGGCCATCCGGGCATCGGGAGGCGGGCTCCCCCACGTCCGGGCGCTCGGAATCTCGCTCGAACGCCGGGGCCTGACCCAGGTCTCGATCAATCTGACGCGGTATGATGTCACGCCGATCCCGACGGTATACGATCGGATCCTCGAGGGCGCGCGGGCCGAGGGCGTGGCGACGGCAGGGTCGGAGTTCATCGGACCGGTACCGGCCGAAGCGCTGCGCGGCCTCGATCCACGGCGTCTGGACGCGGACCTGGCGCGGGATCAGATATTGGAGTTCTCGTCGACCGGAACCGGAGCATCGGAATGAAGCCAGCCGGACCCATCCACGCGCCGCGCGGGACGGCCCTCTCCTGCAAGGGCTGGCAGCAGGAAGCGGCCCTCCGGATGCTGATGAACAACCTCGACCCGGCCGTGGCCGAGCGCCCCGACGACCTCGTCGTGTACGGAGGCGCGGGCAAGGCGGCGCGCGATTGGGCGTGCTACGCGAAGATCGTCGAGACGCTGCGGCGTCTGGAGAACGACGAGACGCTCCTCGTGCAGAGCGGGAAACCGGTGGGGGTGTTCCGGACCCACGACGAAGCCCCCCGCGTCCTGATCGCGAACGCCCACCTCGTGCCTCGCTGGGGGAGCGTGGACGAGTTCCGCCGCCTCGACGCGCTGGGCCTCACGATGTACGGGCAGATGACGGCCGGGTCGTGGATCTACATCGGCACGCAGGGGATCCTGCAGGGCACCTACGAGACCTTCGCCGAACTGGCGCGGCAGCACTTCGGCGGCTCGCTCTCCGGGCGGGTCGTCGTGAGCGCGGGGCTGGGCGGCATGGGCGGGGCCCAGCCGCTCGCCGCGACCATGAACGGGGGCGCCTTCCTCGGCGTGGAGGTGCGGGAGGACCGCATCCGCCGGCGACTCGAGACGGGGTACTGCGACCGCATGGTGAGGGACCTCGACGAGGCGCTCGATCTGGTGTCAGGTGCCGCGGGCCGGGGCGAGGCGCTTTCCGTGGCCCTGCTCGGGAACATTGCCGAAGTGCTGCCGGCCCTCGTGGAGCGCGGCGTGGTGCCGGATGTCCTCACCGACCAGACGTCCGCGCACGATCTTCAGCTCGGCTACATCCCGGCGGGCCTCACCGTCGCGGAGGCCGAGGCCATGAGCGCCTCGGACCCCGACGGGTACGTGGAGCGGGTACTCGATTCGATGGTCGCGCACATGTCGGCCATGCTGGCGCTTCGGGCGGCCGGCTCGATCGCGTTCGACTACGGGAACAACCTGCGCGGACAGGTGGCGGACCTGCGCGGGATGGCGGAGGCGTTCGAAATCCCGGGGTTCGTCCCCGCCTTCATCCGGCCGCTCTTCTGCCGCGGCGCCGGCCCCTTCCGCTGGGTCGCCCTCTCCGGCGACCCCGCCGACATCGCGGCGACGGACGAAGCCGTCCTCGAGACGTTCCCCGAGAAGGAAGCGCTGGGACGCTGGATTCGGCAGGCGCGCGAACGGGTGCGCTTCCAGGGTCTCCCCTCCCGCATCTGCTGGCTCGAATACGGTGAACGGGCGGAGATGGGGGAACGCTTCAACTGGCTCGTGAAGACGGGCCGCGTCCAGGCGCCGATCGTGATCGGGCGGGATCACCTGGATACGGGTTCCGTCGCGTCGCCGAACCGCGAGACGGAGGGCATGCGGGACGGTTCGGACGCGATCGCGGACTGGCCGCTTCTCAACGCGATGCTCAACACGGCGTGCGGCGCGAGCTGGGTCTCGATCCATAACGGGGGCGGCGTGGGGATCGGGTATTCGACCCATGCGGGGATGGTCTGCGTCGCGGACGGCACGGCGTCGGCCGATCGCCGGCTGGAGCGCGTGCTCACGGCCGACCCCGGGACCGGCGTGATGCGGCACGCGGACGCGGGCTATCCGGAGGCGATCGCGACGGCCCGGGAGCGCGGGGTCGACCTCCCCATGCTCGAGTAGCCCCGGACGCCCGCCCATGCCCCGGCTCGAGAACATCGGATGCCTCGCGACGTGCGCGAGTCCGTCGGGGCAGGACGATGTCGGGCTCATCCGCGATGCCGCCCTCGTGTGGCGGGACGGGACCGTGCGCTGGGCGGGATCGGCGGCCTCGCTCCCGCCGGAGTACGCAGAGGAGCCGGCGTGGGACGCCGGGGGGCGCCTCGTGATCCCGGGGCTCGTCGACGCCCATACGCACCTCGCCTTCGGCGGCTGGCGGGCGGGCGAGTTCTCCGACCGCGTCCGGGGCCGAAGCTACCTTGAGATCGCGGCCGCGGGCGGCGGGATCGCCTCCACCGTGCGCGCCACCCGCGCCCTCGACGAGGAGGCGCTCCTGGAACGCGCGCGGGGGTTTCTCTCCGCGATGGTGTCGCTCGGGGTCACAACGGTGGAGGCGAAGAGCGGATACGGACTGGACCTCGAGACGGAACTGCGTCTCCTGCGAGTGTATCGGCGGCTCGACGAGACAGGACCGGCGCGCATCGTCTCGACCTGTCTCGCCGCCCACGTGGTCCCGCCGGAATGGGCCGGGGACCGGGCGGGCTACGTCGATCTGGTCGTAGACGAAATCCTCCCCGCAGTGGCGGAACGCGGGCTGGCCGATTTCGTCGACGTGTTCGTCGAGGACGCGGCCTTCTCGGCCGACGAGGCGGGTCGGATCTGCGCACGCGGACGCACGCTGGGACTGCGGCCGAAGCTCCACGTGGACCAGTTGAGCGGAGGCGGGGGAGCCGAGTTGGCTGCGGAAGTCGGGGCCGTGTCGGCGGATCACTTGGAGTGCGTCTCGGAAGCCGGGATCGCGGCGCTCGCCGAGGCCGGCGTGGTCGCCGTCACGCTGCCGCTCGCAACGCTCTACCTTGACCAGGCGCCGCCCCCGGCCCGCGCGCTCATCGACGGCGGTGTAGCGGTGGCCGTCGCCAGCGACTTCAATCCCGGCACCGCCCCCTCGTATCACCTCCCATTCGCGCTGACCCTCGCCTGCGCGCGCCAGCGGATGACCCCCTCGGAAGCGCTCAAGGGCGCGACCCGCTACGCGGCCCGAGCCATCGGCCTCGAAGGCACGGTGGGGTCGCTGGAGCCGAGAGCCGCCGCGGATTTCGCGCTCATCGACGCCCCGGACGTGGAGCACTGGCTCTACCACCTGCGGCCCAACGCGTGTATCTACAGCGCCATTGCAGGTCGCATTGTACCGCAATCTTCGGCCATCGCCCCGTAGTGTCACCGGTTCCCACGTCCCTCACCCGCCGTTCTGCCTGCCAACGCAGCTCGCACCTAAGCCGCCCCGGATCCACCGCACCGTCGTGCAGCCTAACTAAGCGTCTTCCAGTCCGACGCCTCCGGCCGGGCGCAAGCGGGCAAAAAACTCACCGTGAATCCAGTCCAAGTATTCGAAGTCCGCCATCCGAAAATCTCTTCCCTCTACCGGATGCGCTGGGATCCTCCGCAGCTCGTTGAGTCTCTCGATCCACTTGAGGTTCTTAGCCGCACCCTTTTCACCGTGCTCCGGAATATCCAGAACGTCCTTCAACCACCTCCAGTGCTTGGCAATCTCTACAATCTTCTTCAAATCGATGAACTGAATATAATATTCCAGCGGTAGACGCTGAGGATCGTCCTGCTGCCGATCATACGCCTTTACCCTCATTGCCTTGTTGGGCACACCCTTCTCGAAGTACTCCTCATCGCCGTAGCGCGAACGGAATTCGTCGAATATCAGGGCGTGCACCTGTTTTGTGAGTTCCTTAAGTTGCGACTCAGCTCTGTCAATTCGCTCCCTGGATTGTTCCTCCAACCACTCAGCGAATCCGTCCGGTTGAAACTCTGGGGCGATCTCGCGTACACCTCGTACAAGTCGGAAGTGGCACTGCCGCAGTCCGCCCGTCCCGTACTTGACTTTGAAATGCTCACGGAGCCAGCCCTCATCTCCCTCGCTCAAGCCCTCCAGAATCGGTGCCAGGAACGGCGCTATCTTGCCGACCAGCGACCGAGGTGCGCACTCGAGAGCCACTGCCTTCTCATTGCGTTCAAGGTGTTCAATGATTGATGCGACAAGTAGCAGGAGACCTTGGATTCCGACATTGGTGCAGAGGTACATTTCCCGCCCAGCCTCCCAAACATCAGGGTTTGCCTCCTCGAAGAGCCGGAAGTACTCGTTCAAGAACTTCCGTGCACGAGAAACGGTTGCTAAATCAGTCTCCGCAGTCAAGGGACCGGGGGCATAGTGCTTCGGTTTCAGAATGGCTCGCCCCAATAGGCCGGATCGAACCAAGCCCATCTTGAGTTGCGGCAAGGTAAGACAGGTATGAGCCGTCGGTCGAATTCCCTGACGCGTGACGCGATTATAAAGCGGGTGCCCGGCGTCGTTGTTCAACTGTCCAATCAAACGGGCTGTAAGGGCTGCGATCCGCTCCTTGGGCACGGCCGAACCCCATCGCAAGTCGCCTTGGAGATCATCCAAGAGCGTCCGGGGCACGGATTTTTGCTCATGATTGATGGTCACAAAAAGGTTTGCTTCGTCTTCGATGGGGAGCTGCTCAAAAGCTACGACAAGGAGATTCTGACGCAGGAAGGTGTCGTCGAGGCCAGAATAGCCATACAGCCGATGCTGACCGTCGATGATCCATGTTGACTTGTATCGATCAGGAAGGTAAAGGTGGCCGTACGTTGCACCGGCCTCGCTGTCGCGCTTTACGATGTCAAAGCGTACAGGGATCTTGAAATTTACGAGAACGTTCGTTGGGAAAAACCCCCCTTTCTCGATGAATCTACCTATGCTCCGGAGACGACTACGGACCATCAGGCGTTGATCCCGGATCCTGCGATCGTGGGCGCGGGGCTCGTCCGGGAGGGCGGCCGTAGCCGGGCCGTGGAGGCCTTGACGATAGTGAGATCATAGTTTCGGACTATGGAAAAGCACCGCCCGGGGCCCTACGTTCAGAGGGACTGAACAAGAGTTCACCCCGGAACGGAGGACACCCGAATGGTGCGTGGAAACGACTATACCGGACCGCGCCCGCACGTGCAAGGATCGGCGGCCGCGCTGAGGGTCCGCGGGGGCGGCGGGCGGATCACCGACGCGGGCGGCCTCGTCGTGGTTCGGAAGCTGTGGGACGCGCTGGGGCTGGGCGGCTGGATCGACCGGCGGAGCGGGAACGTCCCCGGCCGCTACCGGCCATCGCTCATGGTCGAGTCGTGGGTGGTGCTGCTCCTGTACGGCGGCGGGGTGATGGACGACCCGCCGCTTCTGGAGCGGCGGGGCGTGCGCCGCATCTTCGGCTGGGCGCGGGTGCCGCACCCGGCCACGTTCGGGCGCTGGTTGCGGGGTTCGGCGGCCGTGCTGTCGCCGCTTCTGGACGAGCTGTTGTGGCGGATGGTGCGGCGGCGCTGGGAGCTGGCCGGCGGGGCGCCGCGGTCGGCGACGATCGTCATGGACTCGACCGTCGTGGTGCGCTACGGGCTGAAGCAGGCCGGGGCGGAGCGGGGCTACAACCCGAAGAAGCGGGGCCGCCCCTCGCACCACCCCCTTCTGGCCTACGTCCTGGAGACGGGCGACTGCCTCGGGGTGCGCTGGCGGCCGGGGGGCGCGCACACGGCCCGGGGGGCGGAGGCGTGGCTGGCCGGGCTGGTGGCCCGCCTGAGGGGGGCGGGGGTGCGGCGGATCACCGTGCGGCTGGACAAGGGGTTCTTCTCCAAGTCCATCGCGCGGCGCATGGAGGAGCTCGGCGTGTCCTATCCGCTCAAGGTGCCGCGGCACGCCTGGCTCGACGGCTTCCGGGGCGCCTGGGAGACCGCCGCCCGGGACGAGGCCGGGGACCGGGAGCTGAGGACGGCCTCCGGCGAGCTGTGGGGGACGCGGCTTCTCTCGGTCGAGAGGCGGAGACGGGTCGGGCCGGACGAGGGAGAACTCGATCTCGCGGCGTGGGAGACCACGATGAGCGCCGACGTTCTGACCAACATCGGGAGCATCGGCCCCGTCGAGGCGTGGCGCGCCTACAACGCGGGCGCGGTCGTCGAGCAGCGGATCGAGGAGCTGGGCCAGCTCTCGGCCGGCCGCACCGCGGTGGACGACCTCGGCGGCAACGCCCTGCTCTGGAGCCTCGCCGTGCTCGCCCACCAACTCCTCCACATCCTGCGTGCGAACTTCCTCGGCGGCCGCTGGCGCGCCGTGCAGCCGCGCGGCATCCGGCTGCGCCTGCTGCGCGCCCCCGCCAGGATAACCTCCCACGCCCGCCGAACCTCGCTCGGGTTCGCGCGCGCCGAACCGGCCCTCGGCCTCCCGCGGCGGGCGCTCCGAACCATCGCCACGGGGCTCGCGCCGCCCGCACCCGCCTGACCGGTCCCGGCCCCGGCCTTCCGAAGGCGCCGCGCGGCGGCGCCCACTCCCCGTGTCTCCGCGAGCCGTTCGGGACCCCTCCCGAGCCCCGCCGGCCCTCCGCCGAGGCCCGGTCCGGCCCCGAAAACGCCACCGCCCGCGCCAAGTCGCCACAACCGCCGGTCATAATCGCCCTCAGGCCGCCCGACTATCCGCCAACGCAGGATCCGGGTTGATAACTTAGCAACGCGTCAGGATCGTTACGGGTGCGGTGGTTGACAAAGGCGATCTTTAGCAGGTCCCCTGGTGTGGTGACAAAACTGTAACACTTCTTGCCACCCAACTTGCCGCGGATCGCAGGTACGGAACGGTCGGCTAGGGCGGGTATTTTCTGACCCTCCAAGAACTCCGCGAGAAACTGAAATCTGGCTGCGTGTCCAAGATGTGAAGCAAGTTCCCGGAAATAGGTAAGGTCTCGCTCGGTGACCGGATGTATCGAGTGCCCCTTCGCGAGTTCAAGATCGGGGTTCGACCAAACAATGTTCTGCGTTGCAAGGATCCATATGATCTTGGCCTTGGGCTCCCCTCCGTAGTGGTGATTGACCGCCGCCGCGATAGAACCCTTGAGGGAAGCGAATTCACCTATGTCGGTCTGGAGGCTCCCCCGGCCAAGCGTCCCCTGGGATTCGCACTCCACCACGATGACCGTCTCGTCGTCTCGTGCCAGAACGTCTACTTGCGTCGACAGCTCTTGCGCCCCAGGGCGTCGGATTGGTATCGAGAGTTTACGGCCCTCATTAAGTTCGCTGTAACCGAGTCTGTGGAGCAAGCACCATACCATGTCTTCGAGGCGCTCGTCGTGTGCCTTGTGTTTCCGGAATCGGGTACGGGTCTTCAGGGTCTTGTCGTGTTCCCATCCCGCCTGGAGTAGGGCTGCGGCCTGTCCATGGGGGACGGATTTGAGGTGATATGATCGGGAACGCTTACGGTACTCAGGAGCCAAGGCAGTCTTCGTGGTCAGCATCGGCGAGAGGTGTTGTACCGGATCGCTAGGGGACATGGCTTGAACCCGGATCCTGCGATCGTGGGCGCGGGGCTCGTCCGGGAGGGCGGCCGTAGCCGGGCCGTGGAGGCCTTGACGATAGTGAGATCATAGTTTCGGACTATGGAAAAGCACCGCCCGGGGCCCTACGTTCAGAGGGACTGAACAAGAGTTCACCCCGGAACGGAGGACACCCGAATGGTGCGTGGAAACGACTATACCGGACCGCGCCCGCACGTGCAAGGATCGGCGGCCGCGCTGAGGGTCCGCGGGGGCGGCGGGCGGATCACCGACGCGGGCGGCCTCGTCGTGGTTCGGAAGCTGTGGGACGCGCTGGGGCTGGGCGGCTGGATCGACCGGCGGAGCGGGAACGTCCCCGGCCGCTACCGGCCATCGCTCATGGTCGAGTCGTGGGTGGTGCTGCTCCTGTACGGCGGCGGGGTGATGGACGACCCGCCGCTTCTGGAGCGGCGGGGCGTGCGCCGCATCTTCGGCTGGGCGCGGGTGCCGCACCCGGCCACGTTCGGGCGCTGGTTGCGGGGTTCGGCGGCCGTGCTGTCGCCGCTTCTGGACGAGCTGTTGTGGCGGATGGTGCGGCGGCGCTGGGAGCTGGCCGGCGGGGCGCCGCGGTCGGCGACGATCGTCATGGACTCGACCGTCGTGGTGCGCTACGGGCTGAAGCAGGCCGGGGCGGAGCGGGGCTACAACCCGAAGAAGCGGGGCCGCCCCTCGCACCACCCCCTTCTGGCCTACGTCCTGGAGACGGGCGACTGCCTCGGGGTGCGCTGGCGGCCGGGGGGCGCGCACACGGCCCGGGGGGCGGAGGCGTGGCTGGCCGGGCTGGTGGCCCGCCTGAGGGGGGCGGGGGTGCGGCGGATCACCGTGCGGCTGGACAAGGGGTTCTTCTCCAAGTCCATCGCGCGGCGCATGGAGGAGCTCGGCGTGTCCTATCCGCTCAAGGTGCCGCGGCACGCCTGGCTCGACGGCTTCCGGGGCGCCTGGGAGACCGCCGCCCGGGACGAGGCCGGGGACCGGGAGCTGAGGACGGCCTCCGGCGAGCTGTGGGGGACGCGGCTTCTCTCGGTCGAGAGGCGGAGACGGGTCGGGCCGGACGAGGGAGAACTCGATCTCGCGGCGTGGGAGACCACGATGAGCGCCGACGTTCTGACCAACATCGGGAGCATCGGCCCCGTCGAGGCGTGGCGCGCCTACAACGCGGGCGCGGTCGTCGAGCAGCGGATCGAGGAGCTGGGCCAGCTCTCGGCCGGCCGCACCGCGGTGGACGACCTCGGCGGCAACGCCCTGCTCTGGAGCCTCGCCGTGCTCGCCTACCAACTCCTCCACATCCTGCGTGCGAACTTCCTCGGCGGCCGCTGGCGCGCCGTGCAGCCGCGCGGCATCCGGCTGCGCCTGCTGCGCGCCCCCGCCAGGATAACCTCCCACGCCCGCCGAACCTCGCTCGGGTTCGCGCGCGCCGAACCGGCCCTCGGCCTCCCGCGGCGGGCGCTCCGAACCATCGCCACGGGGCTCGCGCCGCCCGCACCCGCCTGACCGGTCCCGGCCCCGGCCTTCCGAAGGCGCCGCGCGGCGGCGCCCACTCCCCGTGTCTCCGCGAGCCGTTCGGGACCCCTCCCGAGCCCCGCCGGCCCTCCGCCGAGGCCCGGTCCGGCCCCGAAAACGCCACCGCCCGCGCCAAGTCGCCACAACCGCCGGTCATAATCGCCCTCAGGCCGCCCGACTATCCGCCAACGCAGGATCCGGGTTGAAGTAGCCCTCGCGATTCACGCGAAAGACGCCGTTGTAACACGTACGGTTCAAATAGATGAAACGGGCGGCTTGAGCGTAGGAGAAGCACGTCGCGCGGTTATACTGGTCCCGAATCTCATAATAGTATGCTTTGGAGTCGCGCGCCGCGTGCTGTGTGATATAACGAGCCACGAGATCGGGCCGTGCCCGAACGAAGGTAAAGGACTGGATCAGGGTGTCGTTCAAGTCGGAGAGGTGCGCGAGCCTTGGTCTCAGGGCTAGGAAAAGCGAGGCGGCTCCGAGAAACGGTTCGTGGTAAGTGCGAGAGAGGTAGTCGCGCGGCACGAAGTGGCGAAGCCTCGGGGCCAGACGTTGCTTGCCGCCGATCCAACGCAAATAGGTCTGCGGTGGCTGCGAGGTCAAGGGTTTGGAATCGATGTTTCGAACCGGCTGGGGCCGACGGCACCATCTCTCGGCTGGCGGGGTTCGAGATGGAGACCGCTCCGACGGCATGAGCGGGCCGACACGGGTCCGGCGTGATCCAGAGCCGTAGTTGCGGCAGAGTACAAGCAGGCAATCTCCATGAGACGGTTGGTTTGAAGTAACAATGTAGCACAAGAAAGGGGGTTACGGCACCGTGCTAAGGGGGCCCGGTTCGCCCCCGAGGGGGACCCGCAACCGGTCCCAGCCGCCCCCGGGCCGGCGTGCGAGGAAGAGCATCTCCGCGGCCGCGTCGAGGAGGTCGACCGCGATCAACCTGCCTCCGTAGCTCTGCCGGATCGTGCGGACCGGCGTGTGGCCGACCACGTGGACGTCCGCGCCGAAGCGGTCGAGGACGGCGTCGAGGTGCGCGTCCAGCGTGTCGGTCAGCACGAGATCCCGGTACCAGAGCACGCTCTCCGAAGCGAAGAAGAACTCGTAGCGGCGGTAGACCTGGGCGGAATCGAGCGAGGTCTCGCCCGCGAATGCATCCAGGAACTCCGGGTCGTGCCAGCCCGTGAACAGCGGTTCGGAGATGAACGTTCCGAGCGTGTCCTGATAACTCCGGACCGAGTAGTCCAGGTACGCCGGACTCACGCCCCCGTGCGCGAGCAGCAGGTCGCCGAGCCGGACGAGTCCCGGCTTCGCGGCGAGCCAGCGGCCGAGGATGGATGTCGCCGGGTCGAAGAGCTTCGCGTAGGGCATGTCGTGCCGGTCGGCGATCCCCGCCTCCTTGGGCGACACGTAGCGGAGGTCCCCGGACATGACCATCGCCTCGTGGTTGCCGAGCAGCGTGAGGACGCGCCCTCCCGCGGCCTCGGCCTCCCGCTCCAGCCGGTACACGAACCAGAGGAGGCGGGTCACGTCGTCCCCCCGGTCGAACAGATCTCCGAGCAGCGCGAGCGTGGCGCCCCCGCCCGCCCAGCGCAGTTCGGCGTCGATGAGGCCGGCGCGTGCGAGAAGTTGCAGGACGCGGTCGAACTCGCCGTGCACGTCTCCGAACACGAATACCGAGTCCGACCCGGGCAGGTCGATTCCGGGACGCGGCGGAGGCTCCAGCCGGATTTCGGTCCGGTGGAGGCGATCCGCCCCGTCCGCGCCGTACTCGATCGTGACGACCGGGGCCTCCACGCGCAGCCCTGCCTCGTGTGCGTCACCCCGCGGCGTCCGCCGCTCGTCCACCACCCTCTCGTCCACGAGCGCGCGCACGAGCCCGGGAGCCGGTTCGTCCGTGAGCCAGCGGACCTCCAGCCCGGCGGAGTCGAGCCGGACGTAGAGCCCGTATTCGCCCCCGAAGCGCCACGCGGTCTGCTCCGGCCCGGCGGGCGGCGCGACCGGCGGGGACGGGTGCCCGACCGGCGTCCCGGGGCCGCCCAGCCATCCAAGCCCCGCCGCCGCCACGGCGCATCCCACAAACCCCGGCCGGCCGGGTCCCGAATCGTCCCGCATCACCGACATTCGAGGCCGCGCGTTCAGGGGATCAGCCCGTAACGGCCGTCATCGACCCACTCGAGCAGTCGGACGATGCGGCGATGGATGGCCCGGACCTCCGATTCCGTGAGCCCGAGCTGGATCCGCTCCTCGCCGTGGCGGACGCCGCGGCCGGGGTCGAGGTTCTCGGTCGGCTCCACATCCGTGAAGTTCCCGTCCCGTATCTCGAACTGGACGAGGACCCCGAGACGTGCCTGCAACTGCTCGAGCGAGACGCCACGCAGCCGATCGATGGCCGAGGCCGGGTATCGGTCCAACCGCAGGTCGCGCCACCGCGTGCCGCGGTCGCTCTCCTCGCTCGAGAACGCCACGCCGTTGTCCACGCTGAACACGCGCGGCCACGCGGGATCCAGCGACTGTACGAAGTTCCCCCGGTTCGAGTCGCTGTGGCGGATGATGTAGGTGAAGAGGTTGAAGTTCCCCAGCAGGCGCTCGTAGACCTGGTCTTCCGCGAGGAGGCCTCGATCCGGCAGGTCCTCGGGGAGATCGACGTTGAACAGCCAGTACTGGAGCGCGACGAGCGTCATCCGCCAGTCGCCGAACGTCGGCTGCGGGGGGACGGTCGAATCCCCCGCGCGGGCGACCGCGGCCCGGACGACGTCGAGCGGAAATGCCCGGATCGCGGTCGGAGGGACGATCCATTCCGGCTCGTCGAGGAAGAGGCCCTGGATCGCGTAGGCCGCCAGTTCGTAGCGCGGCCGGTTGTTGAACTCGTCCGCGCCCTCGCCGGCGGGGGCGTATTTGATCTGGAGCACGCGGTCCCCGGACTGCAGCGTGACCCGGTAGGTGCGTTCTCCCGGGAGGCCGCGGGACGGCTGGACGTCGATGACCTCGATCTCACCCTCGCGCAGGATGCGGTGGATCTCCGCGACGGGGAGGAGGAAGTTCGCGTCCTGGGCCGCGACGGCGGCCGGCGCGCCCGCGACGACGACCGCGGCGCGCAGGACATCACGGAGTCGCATCCGGGTCCTCCTTCCGTTCGCGATGCCGCGGCGGCCGAAGCGGCAGGTACACGTCGAACGTCGTCCCCCGCCCCGGCTCGCTCTCGACCGAGATTTGGCCCCCGTGCTGGTGGACGATCTGGAGCGCGATCGCGAGTCCGAGGCCCATCCCTATGCGTTCGCCCTTGGTGGTGAAGCCGGGCTCGAAGATCTCCCCGATGACCTCGGGCGGGATGCCGCGGCCCGTGTCCGCCACGCGGACATGCACGCGGTCTCCCTCCGCCCGCGTCCGGACCGTCAGCGAACCGCCGTCGGGCATCGCCTGGGCGGCGTTGTGTACGAGGTTCATGAATATCTGGTTAACCCGGTTCGGGTGGCAGACCACCGGCGGGAGATCCCCGAAGTCCCGCACGATGTCGATCTCCTTCAGGGCGTGCCCCAAGAGGACCAGCGTGCCCTCCAGCCCCTCGTGCAGGTCCACCGGCCGGGCCTCGGAGGTCCTGGGGCGTCCGAAGTTCCGCAGGTTATGGACCAGCGTCACCATGCGTTCCACCGCGATGCGGTTCGTCCGCAGCACCGACTCGGTGGCCCGCACGACGCGGCGTACCTCATCGAGTTCATCGGGGGTCACGACCTCGTCTTCGAGGATCACCCCCAGCTTGAGCAGGGCGCGCTCGATCACATGGTGGTTGCTGTGGAGCGCCCCCAGCGGCGTATTGAGTTCGTGCGCGATCCCGGCGACGAGGGTGCCGAGCGTGGCGAGCCTCGCCTGCGTGATCTCCCTGGCCTTCGCCTCGGCTGCGGACCCCGTCACAGGAACGCGTGGATCCAGCGTTCGCGGAGTCCCGCCAGCTCTTCGTGCGCGGCCTCCAGCTCTGCCATTCGGTCGCTCAACGCCCGAAACAGAAGACTCCGCTCCACCCCGTTCCGGATGGCGAACCCGAGAGCGTCGTTGTCCCACGGCTTCTCGATGTACTGGAAGAGGCCGGCCTCGTTGATCGCGCGGATCGCGTTTTCCTTGTCCGCGTAGCCGGTGAGGAGGATGCGCGTCGCCTCCGGCCGCACCTGCCGGGCCCGGGTCAGGAACTCGACCCCGTCCAGTTCCGGCATCATCAAGTCGGCGACGATCGTGTGGACGGTCTCCTCGCGGAGCCGCTCGAGCGCCGCCCGCGGCGACGTGAAGGGAAGCACGCGGTGATCCGTCTCCAGCTCCAGGAACCCCTGGATGGCCCCGACGACCATGGCTTCGTCGTCGACGACCATGACCGTGCCGGCGCCGCGGTTCAGTTCATCTCTCTTCATACGGCAATCATGCCACGGCCAGGCCGCGGACGCGACTCGCAAGCCCGCGGAGGAGGTCAAGGCCGAGTTCGGGGTGGTCGATGAGGAGGTCGCGGAAGTCCTCCCGGGTGATGCGGAGAACGCGCGTCGGCCGGGTAGCCCGCGCCTCGACGAGGCTCGGCTGTTCGTCGATCAGCGCCCAGGTGCCGAACGCCTGCCCATCCGCGATCGTCACCGAACCCTGCCCGACCCCCTCGAGCGAAACTTCGCCGTGGATGACGAGGTAGAGGGCGTCCGTCGGTTCTCCCTTGCGGATGAACACCGCCCCCTCCCGCGCCTCGACTTCCCGCGCGATGGACCCGAGGAGGGCCAGTTGCCGGCTCTTCACGCCGGCGAGCAGGTCCACGTTCTGCAGGCGGAACACCTTCTCGATCAGTTCCATCTCTTCTCCCTCGACATCCGGCTGGATGTCTGTTTCAATCTGTGCGGATACCCGGCGGGCGCATATCCCGATCCAGTCGTCCTCATCGTCCCAGAGGTCTCGCAGTGCCTCCCGCGGCGCCGGGCGGGCGGGCGCCGGGGCGTCGCCCGCCAGGAAAGGCTCGAGCCGCGAGAAGACCGCGTGGCCGACCGTACTCTCGATCCATTCCAGGGCGTTGGCCCGCCGCCGTGGATCGTCGCTGTCGAGCGCCAGATAGCTGCGACGCATGGGCCGTTCCGGATACACGAGCCCCAGCCAGCGGAACACGCCGGCCCGCCGATCGCGGCGAGCTTCCTCGAGTGCCCTCAGAAGGAGGGTGCGCGGCGTCGAGGCGTCCACTTGGCGTAGCGTCGCCGAGGCGCGTACGTAGCGCGCGGAAGTCCGAAGCTCGCGATCCACCGCCTCGAGTACCCGGTCCTCGGGAAACGACAGTTGGTCGTGTGTCGTGCGGAGGCGGTGCAGCGCGACGAGGGCCTGATCATCGAGCGCCTGTTCCGTCTCCGGCAGGAGGTAGGACGTGATGAGCGCGTCCACGGTCGCGGGCGTCGCGATCTCGCCCAGCACGCTCGCCACCCCACGCCGCACCCACGGGTCGGCGGTCGGGTCGGCCAGGGCCCGCAGGAGCGGCGCCACGATCTCTTCGCCTCGCAGCGCGAGCCCGTCGCGCGCGGCGGCGCGGGTCCGGGCGTGGGCCAGAGCGGCGATGGCGACCTGAACGAGGCTCGGCTGCGGGAGCCGTGCGGCGCTGCGGACGGCGGCTGCCGCGACCTCCTCGTCCGCGTGGGCTGCAAGCTCCCGCACGACCTCCTCCACTGCCGGGTGGTGCGGTACGAGTCCCGCCGACGCGGCCAGTTCGAACGCCCCCTCGCGGCCGAGCGCTCCCCCGGCCCGCCGTTGGAGGAGCTTCTCGAACTTCGGCGTGGCGATGCGCTCTGCCCTGCCGGACCGGAAGTCGCTCGCAAGACACGCGAGCGCGGCGGTACGGGTCGTACCGGCCCCCGCGTCGAGGAGGGGGAGCAGGATGTCCCGGGGCTCGGGTCCCGCCCTGAAGGCGAGCACACGGACCGCGGCCTCCCGGACGCGTGCGCTCTCGTCCGTGAGGCGCGCGCGGATCGCGTCTTCGTCCTCGAGAGAGGGGACTCGCAGCAGCACCCCGAGCGCTCGGGCCCGCAGGTCGGGGCTCTCGTGTTCGAGGAGCCGGTACAGTTCGGGGGAGAGCGCCGCGACATCCTCGGGCGTGGAACCGCTCAGCAGGTCGAAGGCGAAGGCCACCTTGAGCGGCCGCTCGTCCCCCAGCGCCTCGCGCGCCAGATCCAGCGCCCCCACGTCGGCCATCGAGACGAACGTTCCCCGCAGGCTCGCGAACCGGCCCTCGAACGATCGGGCGAGGCTGGTCACGTATTCCCGCCGGACCTTCAGGAACGCGATGAGGAGCGCGGCCGCGAAACCCAGTCCGACGACTCCGATGAGGAGGAGGCGGCCGGTGAGCGAGACCGAGGCGAGCGCGAGCGAGGGGATGGCGATGAGGGCGCCGGAGAGTGCCTTCCCGAGCCCCTTCTCGATCGCCACATCGATGTAGGACTTGGCCTTGAACTTGATGTCCTCCGGGACGGGGACATAGAGGATCTCGCGCCCGGTCCGTTCCGCGGAATATCGGAACACCTTCTCCGTCGTGCGCGCCCCCGTCGCCACGGCGAGGGCCCCGACCGAGAGCCATACGGCCGCCGCGAGGGCGCCGGTCGCGAACATCACGGCGACCGGGAAGATGAGGACCGCCACCGCCGCCCCCCAGCGCCGCAGGATCGGCCGCAATGCGAGGAGGACGAGGATCGGCATCCACTGCGTGAGGGCGTCGACGAGACCCAGGAAGCCGGCGATGGCGCCTACGTCGGTGAAGACCTCCCGGGTGAGCGTGTTGTACTGGTAGTCGATGAACTGCTTGACCACGATCGTCAGGAGAACGGTCGCCGCGATGAGCCGCACCTGAGGGTTCGCGGCCATGCGGCGGAGTTCACCGCTCTCCAACTCGGGGTCGTCCCGCTGCGCCGGCGCCGGCGGTGCCTCCGGCGCTTCGCGAGCCCATACGGCCGCGATCCCGAACGCGAGGATGAGGAGCGCGACGCCGGCGACCAGGAGCAGGTTCTCCGAGCCGCCACCCCCGGGCCACAGGACATGCGTGAAGGCGCCCAGCGTCGCCCCGCCCGAGCCCGCCGCGATGACCACGGGATAGGCGCGCCTGGCGTCGCGCGCGTTGTAGAAGATCTGCGTGGCAATGTAGAACTGCGTGACGAGCGAAGCCGCCAGCAGGTCGTACCATCCGTAGAAGACGAGCCCGAACCACGCGGTGTCGGGCTGGTAGAGCAACCGGAAGACAACCATGCTCGCGGCGAAGAAGGCCGCGGTGGCCGGGATGAGCCGGCGCCACGACATCCGGTCCGACAGGTAGTTGTAAATCGGGGCGACGACGATGACGGCCGCGCTCACGAAGTAGACCTGGTAGAAATCGCCCACCGCGAGCCCGGAGAGGGCGAAGGCGCTCCGCAGGGGCCGCAGGATCCCGATGACGAACAGGACGAGGGCCGCCAGGCTCATCATCGCCAGCAGCTTCCCCGTCTCCGGCCGCCGCTCGAAGGCCCCCCGGAACCTCATGTCTTCTCCTTCACGGCCGCGGGGTGGCTTCGACCTCCGCTGGCGGCCATCTTTCGGCCCTTCGGGGCGTGGCGCAGTCCGGTAGCGCACCTGCTTTGGGAGCAGGGGGTCGCCGGTTCAAATCCGGCCGCCCCGACTCCGCACGACATGCGTTTCGATCCACCCCCTGGCCCGCCGCAGCGCGGTGGACCGGTGGCTCGTCTCCATCTTGACCGCCTCCGGCAACTCCGCATACGTGCGATCGTAACCCGCGGGTACGAAGAGCGGGTCGTATCCGAACCCCCCCTCACCGCGGGACGCGCGTACGATGCGCCCGCGCGCGACGCCTTCCACGACTTCGTGCCGGAGGTCGTCGGTCAGGGCGACCGCGCACCGATAGTGCGCATCCCGGTCCCCCTCCGCCACGCCGGCCAGACGTTCCAGCAGCCACCGGTTGTTGGCCTCGTCCCGTCCCCAGCGGTCCGCCCATTCGGCGGGGGCGAAGCGCCGGGTCCGGACACCGGGGCCGCCGTCGAGCGCGTCCACGCACAGACCGGAGTCATCCGCCAGGACCGGCAGACCCGACCGCCCGTGAAAGTACTTCGCCTTCGAGAGCGCGTTGAGCGCGAAGGTCTCGAAGGGCTCGAGTTCCTCTTCCTCCTCCCGTTCAGGGAGGCCCAACTCCACCGGCCCGAGCAGCCGGACCGGCAGATCGGCGAGAAGATCCCGGATTTCCCGGAGCTTGTGAACGCTGCGCGTGGCGACCAGAACCGGAGGTGGGTTCAGTCCGCCCAAATGCGCTCCGAGGTGAGGCGCTTCGCGAGTTCGGGGTGCGCCCTCCACAGATAGGCGACCATGACGAGCGCCGCGAAGACGTTCCCGACGAGGATGGCCCACCACGCGAGTTCCTGGAGGATCCAGCCGCCCAACATCGCCACCATCGCGATGAAGAAGACCTCGAACACAACAAACAGGATCAGGATTCCCAGCACGAGCGGCGGAAACCTGGTCGCCTGTCTTGCGAGGCTCGAAACGATAACCCCGAACAGCACGAAGAAGGCGAAATGGGCCAGGCTGTAGCCGAGGATCGGGGCTGCGGCAATCTCCACTCCGGTGGCGGTCGGGGCCCCCCGGAAAAGTACCGTCGCCAGCGCCGCGGGCGTGTAGAAGGGCTCGCGCAGGATCGTGTCGATGATCAGGAACCAGACCGCGACGACGAGGGCGCCCAGCAACCCGGCGTAGATGCCGTGACGGGTGACTTCGTGCGTCCGGAGGAAGTTCACCACGCCCACCACCCCCGGTTCGGAACTCACCCAGTGCATATGGGCGAACATCACGACGCCGGCGAGCGCGTTCCCGAAGAAGACGGCGGGCCAGCCCGGCGCGGAGAGGACGAGTGACGACGGCGCCCGAAGCAGGCCGGCGTAGAACGCGAGCGAGCAGACGAAGAGCCCGTACAGCGCGCCGATCAGCACGTTCCGCGGCAGGCCGGCCCAGCGAACCAGCGCCGCGGCCAGCATCCCGAGCCCGCCCCAAGCCGCGAAGTGGATGACCGTGAATCCTGCGATGATTCCCGCGCTGGGCTCGACCTCGGCACGGCTCACGATCGCCCCCCACAGGAACGCGGGGGTGCGCAGCGGCGTCCCCTGGCCCAGGTCGTAGAAGTAGAAGAGGACGGCGAGGACGAAGCCGCCCAGCAGCCCGCCAACGAGCCCGTGACGGACGCGGCGCGTCAGCATCGCCGCGTCCCGCTCAGCATGCGGAATCCACGTCGGCGGCCTGGGCCGACTCCCACTCCCGCTGCTCCTGCAGCGCCATCTCGACCTCTCGCTCGCGCTGGCGCCGTCGGGCGCGGAAGATCCCGCCCCCGATGACGACCAGGAGGAGGTACGGCATCGCCGCCATGAAGACGAACATCCACACGTATCCCGCCTGCTGGTCGGGCGTATGCTGCATCTGGAGCGTCGCCTCGACGGCGTAGACATATGTGGCTGTAACGTTCAACACGGCTCGGCGATGACGGAGATGTGAGTCAGACCTTGTCCATCACGAGGATGGCCATCAGAAGTGGAAGATACAGGATGGAGGCCCGGAACAAACGCCGGGCCCGCGCCGCGGACGCCTCGCGACCGAACCGCAGCGCCGCCCACAGGAAGCCTCCGCCCAGAACGAGCGCGGCCGCGAAGTAGACGGGACCCGTGAGGCCGAGCACACTCGGCATCAGACTCACGGGGATCAGGGTGAGGGTGTAGAGGACCGTCTGGCGCCGTGTCTGCCGCCCCCCGGGGTCGCCGACCGAGAGCATGCGCAGCCCCGCCGCCCCGTAGTCATCGCGCAGCAGCCACGCGAGGGCGAGGAAGTGCGGCAGCTGCCAGACGAAAAGGATCCCGAACAGGGCCCAGCCTCCGGCTCCCAACTCGCCGGTGGCGGCCGTCCAGCCGCCCAGAATCGGCAGCGCTCCGGGCACCGCGCCAACTACGGTCGAAAGCGAGTGTACGCGCTTGAGCGGCGTGTAGACGAAGTCGTAGGAGACGAACGTCGCGGCGGCAAGCACGGCCGTGATCGGATTGGCCGCCACCGCCAGCCACGCGATGCCCGCCGCGGCCAGGCCGCCCGAGAAGAAGGCAGCGGGGAGCGTGCCGACGCGCCCGGCCGGGAGCGGCCGCGAGCGGGTGCGGCCCATGAGGGCGTCCACGTCCCGCTCCAGCACATGGTTCATCGCGCTCGTGCCGGCCGCGACGAGACCGACGCCGATCATCGTGTGCGCGAAGAGAAGGAGATCGAAGCTCGCCGCGCCCAGGAGGAAACCGGCCGCCGCGCTCGCCAGCACGAGCGCCGTGATCCGCGGCTTCGTGAGCTCGAGGTAGTCCTTCAGCGCCCTCCGGCCGACGCGGCGCGCCGTCGCGCCGCCGACCGGCATTGCGGGGACCGTGGGGATGCTCTTCGCTTCCAACGCCGGCTCCGGAAGCGGGCTAGACGTACTCCATCATGATCGCGATGATCATGATGGCCACGGCCGGCAGGGGCGCCAGCGCCACCAGCCGCAGCCGGTTGGGTTCGAACTTCAGATGCATGTAGTAGAGCGCCACCAGCAGCGCCTTCCACACGGCCATGATGAGCAGCGCTATGACAATCATCCACTTGGGGATCCCGAGGAACGCCACGAACACCTCGACGACCGTGAGGATGAACAGGTACAGCCAGATGAGCATGTACTTCGGGTGCTCGTGCCCGTGATCGTCCGCGGCACCGGCGTGCGCTCCAGCTTCACTCATTCGTTCGCTCCGTAGGTTCTCGGTCGCAAGCCGCTAGATCAGATATACGATCGTGAACAGGATGATCCACACGAGGTCCACGAAGTGCCAGTACAGGCCGAGCACTTCGATCCCGTGCGTATTGTCCGCTCCCCAGTGGCCCCGATAGGCGCGAATCGTGGCCCAGGCCAGACAGATCACGCCGAGCAGGACGTGGAAGCCGTGGAACCCCGTCATGGTGAAGAAGGTCGCGCCATAGAGTCCGGCGGCCGGCGTGAACCCGTGGCTCCCCTCCCACGAGGCGTGCAGGACGAGTTCGGTGTACTCGTACACCTGCACGCCGAGGAAGGTGGCCCCGAGGAGGGTCGTCCCCAGGAGGTAGATCCTGATCCCCCGCTGGTCCCCCGCCTGCGCGGCCGCGAACGCCTTCACCATCGTCACCGAACTGCAGACGAGGATGAAGGTATTCACCGCGGTCACGGGCACATTCAGTACCGTTCCGGGATCCGCCCACGTGTCTGCGGCCCCGAAGCGAAGCACGATATAGGAGCCGATGAGGCCCGCGAAGAACATCACCTCCGAGCACAGAAACACCCACATTCCGACTTTCTGGGTGTAGACATCGATCCCTCGTTCGGGGATTCTGCCTGCCGTCGCGGCGTGTGCCATCTGGTCTGTTCCCTTCTCTATCCGATCTCGATCCGATCGACTCTTAGTGGCTGTCCGGGGCGGGGCTCACGACGTCGGGCCGTTCGTTCTGCGCCAGCCAGTCCTTGTCCTCCACATCCGGGTGGCTGTACTCGTGCGGGCCGTGATAGACCACCGGGATTTCCTCCCAGTTGCCGTGCTTGGGCGGCGAGGGCGTCTGCCACTCCAGCGTCGTCGCGTTCCACGGGTTCGCCCCGGCCTTCCCACCCTTCTTCAGACTCCAGAAGAAGTTGAACGCGAACAGGAAGCCGGAGGCGAAGAGCACGAACGCCGACCACGTGATGATCGCGTTCGTGTCCTCGATCCCCTGCAGGTGCGCGTAGCCGGTGGAGTCGTAGATGCGCCGCATCATCCCCACCATCCCCACGCCGTGCATGGGGAAGAAGACCAGGTTGAAGAAGACGAAGGTGAGCCAGAAGTGGATCTTGCCCAGCGTCTCGTTCATCAGCCGGCCGAACATCTTCGGGTACCAGAAGTAGATCGCGCCGAAGAGAGCGAACAGGCTCCCGCCGAAGAGCACATAGTGGATGTGCGCCACGATGAAGTACGTGTCGTGGATATAGATATCGACCGGTGTCGAAGCCATGAAGACGCCCGACAGACCTCCGATCGCGAACATGGCCACGAACCCGATCGCGAACAGCATGGCCGAGTGGAACTGGAGGTTCCCGCGCCACATCGTGCCCATCCAGTTGAATGTCTTGATCGCCGAGGGCACGGCGATGAAGAGCGTCGAAACCGTGAACGTAAGCCCCAGCATCGGGTTCATGCCGCTCTGGAACATGTGGTGGCCCCACACGATGAAGCCGAGGAAGGCGATCGAGACGAGCGCCAGCACCATCGCCTTGTAGCCGAACACCGGCTTCCGCGACCCCACGGAGAGGATCTCCGAGGTGAAGCCCATGGCCGGGAGGATCAGGATGTAGACCTCCGGGTGGCCGAAGAACCAGAACAGGTGCTGCCACAGCAGCGGCTGTCCGCCGCCCTCCGGGAGGAAGAAGCTCGTCCCGATCGTCTGGTCGAAGATGAGCATGATCCCCGCGGCCGACAGCACCGGCATCGCGAGCAGTGCGAGAATCGCCGTGATGAACAGCGACCAGATCGTGAGCGGCATGCGCATCCAGGTCATCCCGGGCGCCCGCAGGTTGATCACCGTGGTGATGTAGTTCACCGACCCGAGAATCGACGACAGCCCGACGAAGACGAGGGCCGCCAGCCACATGATCTGGCCCAGCGCGACGCCCGACAGGTCCGGTCGCGCGCTCAGCGGCGCGTAGAGCGTCCAGCCGGCCCCCGCCGCGCCTCCCACCACGAAGAAGCTGGACAGGGTGAGGATGCCCGCCGGCACCATCGCCCAGAAGGAGAGCATGTTGAGCCGCGGGAACGCCATGTCGTGGGTTCCCAGCTGCAGCGGGATGAGGTAGTTCGCCCACACGCCCACCAGCATCGGCATGATGGCGAGGAACACCATCACCGAGCCGTGCATCGTCACGAGCGAGTTGTAGAACTCGGGCAGAATGTACCCGCTCGCGACCATGCTCTCGGGGAAAATCCCGCCCAGCGGCAGCTGGCCCCTCGCCGGCCATGCGATCTGGTATCGCATCAGCATTGCGAGCAGTCCGCCGATCATGAGGAAGAACAGCGCATAGAACAGGAACTGGATCGCGATGACCTTGTGGTCGGTCGAGAACAGGTACTTGCGCAGGAACGACTGCTTGTGCTCATCGTGCAGGATCGCCTGCCCGGTCGCCTCCGCGATGATCGTCGCCATATCAGCCTTTCTCGATCACTGGGCGGACGCCTGGCCGGCCAGCCAGGCATCGAAGTCCGCCGCGCTGTGCACGGTTACGCTCGCCTGCATGTAGTAGTGGCCCAGGCCACACAGCTCGGCGCACGCGATCTCGAAGTCCCCGGTCTGGGTCGCGTCGAACCACACCGGGATCGTCATGCCGGGCACCGCGTCCTGCTTCACGCGGAGTTCGGGGATGAAGAAGGAATGGATCACATCCTCGGATTCGAGCAGGATCGTGATGTCCTCGTTCACCGGGAAGTGGAACTGGTTACGGACCGTGAAGTTGTCGTCTTCCGTCTCGATGTTCCGGTCGATCCCGGGGTAGGTGATGTTCCACTCGAACTGTTTGCCGACGACCCGGAACTCGAGCGCGTCCTCCGGCCGGTTGGACGCCCCCTTGATGTCCTGCCACACCTTGGCGGAGTAGGCGCCGAGGATCGCGATGATGATCGCCGGTACCACCGTCCAGATGACTTCCAACCGGTTCGATCCATGCGTGTAGTGGGCCCTGGCGCCCTCACGCCCCCTGTACTTGAGGCAGAACCAGAGGATGCCGCCCTCCACGAGGAGGAACGCGATCCCGGTGATGACGAGGATGATCCAGAACAACTGGTCGATCACGACGCCGAATGTCGAGTAGTTCGGGGGCAGCGCCCAATCCACGAGCTATCTCCTTCCAGGTGCCCTTCGGGTGAACGGAACGCGAGCGGGACCGGACGGCGCTCGGGCCGCCAGGGTCCCGCCCCTGGCGTTTACTGGGTGCGCTCCACCCGGATGCGGTTCGTACCGTGTCCGATCACGAGCGCGTCGCCCATCGGGACATTGGCGCCCATCATCTCGGAGTTGTAGTCGAACGAGACCTCCGCCATCCCCCCGGCCGTGACGGTCACGCTCGCCGTCATCGTACCCATCTCCTCGTGCCACGCCGTCATCGTGTAGTCACCGGTCGGCACGTTGGCGATCGAGTAGCTCCCGTCGGCGCCGGTCACCGCGAAATACGGGTGGTCGACGACGCCGATGTACGCCTGCATCCAGCCGTGCACGTCGCAGCGGATCGGCACCATCACCTCGGCCATCGGGAAGCGCTGGGTGCTCGTGATCCCCGCCCGGGGCTGGCTGATGTTGAAGCCGCGGTTCTCGGTCGGGCTGGCGTTGATGTTGTGCAGCAGGTTGTCGCTGTTCGTGATCTCGATGTCCTGGCCGCTCTGTACGCCGAGAACGTGCGGCGCGTAGCGGCAGCTGGACTGGCTGAGCATCGCCGCGCCCGAGGCCGCCGGGGCCGCGGAGACGCCCTCGCTCAGATACACGAACACGTTCGCGAGGCCGCCGTTGGACACGAGGAGGTTCTGGTTCATGGGCCCGTCTCCGCCGTACCCCGCCGCGCAGTCCTCCTCGGCCGACATGTCGATCGGCGCCATGGTCGGGACCATGCCGCCGAAGTTCGCCAGCCCAGAGATGGTGCCGACCGTGGCCGGGTCCACTGCCGCGGCGGCGGCCGCTTCGCCCGCCTCGTCCGCCGCGCCCTCCGACGAACCGCCGCCTCCGCCGCCGCACGCGGCCATCGCCGTGATGGCCATCACGGCCGCCGAACGGTTCCAGAAATGCGATCGCATTGACTTACCTCCGTACGAGAAACTCTGCGTTGATTGCCACCGGAATTGACACCGGAATCGCTACCGAAACTACCATCGAAGGCGCCGTCGTCACGCCCTCCCGCGATCCTGCGCCCGGCGCACGAGAACGAGACCGAAGGCCCCCGTCAAGAGCATGACCAGCAACGGCGTGACCACGACCGTGCTCGACGCCGGTGGTTCGAGGAGGACGTAGTACCATGTGCTCACCGAACTGCGCTTCCCGACCTCGGCGCTCGACCCATCCCAGGCCTGAAATGCGATGGGCATGGGCACCCCCTCGGCGAAGTCGAGACCTTCGCTCTCGACCTCGACCGGGCGCCGGAGATAGAGCGTCCAGCGCCCCTCTTCCCACGTCGCGACGCCGCTCACCGGGTCCTCCTCGAGCGGCTCCACCGATTCGAGTCCCCGGCCGCGGCCCGCGCCGAGGCCGGTTTCGGAGTCCCACGTCCAGAGATAGACCGGATTCCGCGTATCTCCCATCAGGAAGTACGGGCGCTCCGTGCCCTCGGGCGGCTCGAACGGGAACTGAAGCATCAGCGCGTCCGGCGGCCGTACGGTCGGCGCGCCGGCGCTGTCGAGCGCAGGCGGATCCGCCCCGTCGAGGTCCAGCGCCGCGGTGATCTTGTTCTGCCACTCGTCCCAGGCTGGATCCGGACTCTCCGAGGGGTCGTTCCACTGTACGCGCAGGGCGAGGTCGTTCCCGTCGTGCAGTCCCTGCACCCAGAGCCCGTCCACCGTCGGCGCGAAGTTGCGCGGCACCTGGATGATCTGGCCCGAGAGCGGGAAGTAGAACGCCTCGACGCCTTCCCACGCCTCCTCGGAGCCGTCGGCCGGGAGCCCTCCCTCGGCGCGCCCCACGCGGATCACGTCACGCAGCGGAGGCATCCCGCCCGGGCCCATCGAGGCGATGTAGTGCGCGAGCTGCCAGATCTCGTCCGGGGACACGACGCCGGAGTTCATGGCGTCGATCGCGGAGGGCATCGGGGTCCCGTCCAGCCCGGTCAGCATCCGCGTGTTCATGTCCTCGACGCTGCTCCCGCCGTTCAGGCGCCACGCCTCGGTGAGGTCGGCCGCGCGAATGGGGAGACCCCGCCAGTCCTCCAGCGTCGGCGCCGAGGTCCCGTCGCCGCGTCCCGACAGACCGTGGCACTCCTCGCACAGCATCGTGAGGTACGCCGCCGCCCCCGCCTCGACAGCCGCGGGCCCCCCGCCGGGGTCCGACCCGAAGTCCAGCGGCTCGGGCGCGGGTCCCTGGCCGAAGAACCTCGAGAAGGTCTTGAGGTAGACAATGAGGTCGTCGATTTCGCCATCGCTGAGGTTCGGCCAGCCGGGCATCGTCGTGCCGGGGAGTCCGTTCTCGATCGCGGCCCGCATGTCCGCGTCCGTCGGGAGTTGCCCGCTCCCGGTCGTCCGGACCTGGTAGAGGGCCTGGGTGAAGTCGCGGGGTCGCGGCAGCATGGACGCGGCGGCCGAGCCGTCCCCCTGCCCCGTCGCGCCGTGGCACTCCACGCACCAGCGGTCGTACACGACCTTGCCCGCAGCGGCCGCGTCTTCCTGCCCCGCCAGCGCCGTCGCGCCTCCCGCGCTGCACGCCACGAGGACGATCCCCGTGAGACGCAAGGTCCTCATTCGTGGCCCCCTTCCCCTTCTTCCCCTTCTTCCCCTTCTTCCTCGCCTTCTTCCTCCCACGTCCGCGGCGTGAATCCCGACTGCTCGTAGAGGTAGAGGATGACCGCCCAGATCTCGTCCTTCTCGAGGATCGGCTCCCATGCCGGCATGGCCGAATCCCACGGCGTCCCCTCGCGCGGCAGGCCGGGTCCGCCCTTCGCGATGCGCCAGAACACGAAGCTCTCCGTGAGCTGCGGGAGCGCCCCCGGACTCGTGAAGTCGGCGGGGACCGGGTTGAAGGCCTGCGCGAAATGTCCCTGGCCGTCGAGCAGGTCGCCGTGGCAGGGCACGCAGTTGCGGACGTAGACCGCCTTGCCGACCTGCAGGTGTTCCTCCATCGAACCCTCGGAGCGGAGCGGGTTCTCGAGACCCGTCAGCTCCACGGACTCGCCGCGGAAGGTGATCTGGTTCGGCGGCGCCGGGTGAATGGAGCGCAGCGTGGCCGGCGCGGCGTAGCTCGGCTTCACGTTCTGGTAGGCGAGCCAGCCGACCATGACCGGGAGCGCCACCATGAGGATTCCGCGCAGCGTCTTCCGGTCCCGGGCCACCATCGTGGCGCGGATCGGTTCGCGGAAGCTCTTCCACCGCGCCTCGTCCGCGCTCATGTAGAGGAGGATGCCGACGAGCACGATGAGCATGTACTCGAGGAGGACCGAACTCGGCACCGGCGCGCTCGGCACGCCGATCAGCGGCAGCAGGTACCCGATTCCGAAGTCGAGCGCCACATAGGACGCGACCGCGACGATCGCGCCCTGCCAGAACGGATGGGCCAGAAATCGTCTCATCGGCTCCCTCCCGTGCTGTCGGCCGGTGCCGCCGCGCTGTCCGGCGCGGCTTCAGGGGTCTCACTCGTACCCTCCGCGGGGGCGCCCCCCCCTCCCGTCGCCAGGAAGTTCACCAGAGCGTCGAGTTCCGCGGGTGCCATCATCTGAGCCAGCGTCGGCGACATGGTACCGGCAAAGTCCCGGTATTCCTCGTTGATGCTCGCGTTCGGGTCGACGATGCTCTCCCGGATGAACGCGGGATCCCGGCCCTGAAGGTCCTCGAGCGGCGGCGCGACCATCCCGCCCTGCCCGCCCAGGGCGTGGCAGGCGAGGCAACCCGTCATGGTGATCACCGCCATCACGTCCACCTGATTCGGGTCCGTCACGACCGGTGCCGCGGGCGCGGCCGCGGCCGCGTCGTCGGCGGCCAGCGCCGCGGCGAAGTCGTCCGCGTTCACGGTGATCTCGCCCCCCTGCGCCTCCAGGAAGGCGACGAGCGTCCACAGCTCCGCCTGCGACAGGATCCGGCTCTGGTCGAGCATGATGGGGTCGAAGCCCTCCACGACGTAGGAGAGCGGGCTCACGAGCGACTCCCACAGGTAGTCCTTGCAGCTCTGCCCCGCGACCCGCGTGGCGCACACCGTCCCCGCCACCCCGACGATGTCCGGCGCGCGGGTGCCGAGCCCGTGGCACGCGGTGCAGCCGCCGACCCCGGCGTAGATGTTCTCGCCGATCGCCGCCAGTTCCTCGGGCGGCATGTCCGCGCTGAGCACGATCTCCTCGGGCACCGCCGACTGCACCTGCGGGATCACGTTCGCCACGAAGGTGAACACGGCCAGCGTCGCCACGACCGTGAACAGGATCTTCAGGTTCGTCATCTATCCTCGCCTGTCCTGGTAGGCGGACCGTTCGGCCAGACCGCCGAGCCAGAAGATGAACCCGACGAGCGCGAAGAAGATGAGCACGCAGATGCTGATCATCGTCGCCGCCGGGCCGAGCGCCGGCGTGAACGCCTGCTCGCTCGTGTCGCGGATGACCTCGTAGACGTGCCAGTGCTGCCGGATCCCGCTGCGCGCGAAGCCCATGAGCCCCATGAGCCAGGTGAACGTCACGGCGAGGATGAGCAGCGCGTACTGCGATCGCTCGGGCATCTGACCCCAGCGGATCTCGCCCCGGGACTTCGCGCCCCGGAGCATCACCATGTCGAGGCCGATCACGAACAGGATCGTCGCCAGCACGGCGAGGACCTGGTAGACCGAGAACCCGATGCGCACGATCGCGGTCACGAAATAGCCGTACACCCCGTAGAAGACGACCACCACCGCGGCGACCGCGAAGGCCGCGCCCTGCAGCATGGTTCCGGCGCGCACCCATGGCACCACCGGGTCCTTGTTCGCCCGCCGGTACAGCAGGAACGACAGGAACGTCGTCAGGATCATCAGGTTCACCGCGGTGTTCTTGGCGCTCATCACGCCGAGCACCTGCAGGAACGGGTGCCGGATCCCGCCCATGGCCGCGATCTCGTCGCGATCGGCGATCATGGTGTTGGGCGTGGCCCACACGATCACCCCCAGGACGAGCACGAGGAGCATCCACTTGATGTAGGGCTGGAAGCGCTCCGCGCCCGGGATCCTCCCCATCCCGATCCACAGGTAGTAGTTCCCCGCGAGGAAGAGGATGCCGATGAGGAAGGCCTGGATGATCCACAGCCAGCTCATGAACCCGCCCATCATCGTGATCCCCATCTGCTGGCTGAACTCGTAGATCTCGCGTCCGAGGTAGTATCCGGCGAAGGGGAGGACGATGAGCGCGCCGATCGCGATCAGGTTGCCGGTGTAGCCCATCCAGTCGTAGTGGGCCCGCTCCTCGTCGGTCTTGCTCGTGAGGAAGCGGTACGCCGCGTAGGCGCCGACGATCGCCCCGCCGAAGACGACGTTCGCCAGGAGCCGGTGGATGTTGATCGGCATCCAGGTCGCGTTGTTGATCGCGCTCCACAGCTGGACGGTCTGCGGCGCCGTGTCCACCGTGAGGTCGGCCGGAGGGCTCATCATGTAGGTGAGCCACCCGTTCGCGATGAACATGACGATCGTGCCCCACACGTTGAGCATGATCCCCAGGCACCAGTGGGCCTTCTTCGCCGCACCCTTCTTCCACGCGTCCCAGCCGTAGTAGTACAGGTAGAGCGTGAACGATTCGAGGAAGAACATGCCCGCGTACACCCACATCGACGGGGCGAAGACGGCCGTCAGGTAGCCCCAGAAGCGCGGGTAGAGGGTGGAGAGGAAGAAGACGAGGATCGCGCCCCAGATCGCCGTCGCGCTGTAGGCCACGAGGAGGAGCCGGGTGAATTCCTTGGCGAGTTTGTCATACTTCTCGTCGCCGCCGAATATCCCGATCGCCTCGATGACGACGGCGAACATCGGCACGCCGAGCACGAAGGCCGCGAACAGCAGGTGGAGCTGGGCCGCGATCCAGACCGCGCCTCGACGGTCGAGGCCCAGGAAGCTGAACTCGCCGTAGTCGGGCGCCGCGGCCTGGGCGAGCAGCGGCATCGCCACCACCAGCGCGAGGGCGGCGAGCACCGCGCCGCGGGTCATCCAGCGGAGCGGCCCGCGATCTCCCGCGAGCCTTCCGGACCGGTCGAGCGTCATCGCTTCTCTCCCCGCCCCACGCCCCGCCGCCTCCGGGCGAAGAAGGGCATTCGCTTGGAGAAGTCCACCGGCATGGCGCGGCGGACCTCCTGCATCACATCGAGGGTTACGTCGGCGTGGCCGCGCTCGCGGGCGAACCTCTCCACCCGTTCCGCCACGACCCCGCGCACGAAACTCGGGATGGCGTTCAGCCGCGCCTCGGCGTCCGGACTCCAGGGGAGGCGGACCTCCGTGGCGGAACCATACGTGACCTCGCGAGGCGGCCCGAGGGCTTCGGCGACCCCGGGGGCCGGCTCGTAGGCGCAGGCCGGATCGGGGCCGAGGAAGTCGCCGTCCACCGCGTAGGCGCGCGCCCGGCAGCCGCCGCACAGCGCCCGGTATTCACAGCGCCCGCACTTGCCGCCCAGTTCCCCCTCGCGCAGGAGACGGAACACGGTCGCCTCGCGCCAGATCTCCCCGAAGGAGGAGGTCGCGAGATCCCCCGCCACCTCCGGCATGTAGGGGCAGGGTGTCACCTTCCCCTCGGGTGTGATGCGGCAGTACTGCACGCCGCACGGGCAGCGCGTCCGGTAGTTGAGCAGCGGGGACTCCGGGTCGCGCTCGTACACGTGACGCATGAGCTGCGGCTGGCACTTCGAGCGGATCATGAGTCGTCCGCGATACTCCCGCTGAAGCTCGGCGAGCCGGGCCACGAGTTCGTCGTTCTCCCCGGGCGCGAGGCCGCGCATCCCCTCGCCCCGGCCGGTCTCGACGAGGAAGTAGACGTTGAGACAGACGGCACCGCGGTCGTCCGCCCACGCCGCCATGGCGTGGAGTTCATGGCGGTTCCCGCGCGTGACCGTGAACTGGATGAGGAAATCGAGCCCGTGCGCCCCCAGCCGGTCGACGGCGGCGAGCGTGTCCTCGAGCGCGCCTTCCCCGTGCCGGAAGCGGTCGTGATAGCGCGCATTCAGTGAATCCACGCTCAGCGCCACGCCCTGCACCCCGGCGTCCATGAGGGACCGGATGCGCTCATTCGTGAGCCCGGTCCCGTTCGTCCCCACGGTCACGGTCGCGCCGCGCTCCGAGGCATGGGCCGCGATCTCCTCGAGGTCGGAGCGGACGAGCGGCTCTCCTCCGCTGAGGATGAGGAGGGGAGACGGGTTCACCTCGAGGATCTGATCGATGATGTCCCGGCAGGCGGACGTGTCGAGTTCGTTCTCGGCGTGATGCCAGGCGCCGGCCGAGATGTAGCAGTGGGCGCAGGCGAGGTTGCAGCGGCGCGTGAGGTTCCAGGCGATGACGTGCGGCAGCGCGGTATCCGGTCCGGCATGCGGAGAGGCGGCGGCCGGAGCCCCTGCCCACAGGGCCCCCGGCGCAGCGGAAGGACGTTGCGCCACAGCTTCCGCGCCCCGCGACGCCTCGGTCACGCCTCGCGCGACCCCGGTTCCGAATCCTGTGCCGCGAACTTCTCCACGGCGGCCTGCGCCTCCTCGGGGGAGACCATCTTGAAGTCGACGGGACAGTCCGCCGCCTGCTGCTCGATGTCGCGGATCGGACAGCGCGTGACGCCGGAGGCCTTCGCCTCCTCGATGAAACGCTTCATCTCCTCGCTCATCCCGTCCACGCCGGCGGCTTCGGCCCGGGCCTGCTTCGCCTTCAGCTCGTTGAACATCACGAGCATCGTGTCGAGATCGAACTCGTCCGCCGCGATCATGGCGTCCTTGTTCTCGTCCATGACGAGCGTCGTGACGCGCCACATCTCCTGGTCGCGGGCGAACCGTTCGACCGTATTGCGCGCGAGGGGCCGGGCGATGAGCGGCACGCGGCCGAGGCGTTCGAACGCCTCGCGGGTCCAGACGATCGGATCCGCCGCGGTGCGGTCGCGCGGGATCTGGTTGTCCGTGACGGGGCATTTCGCCATCACCGGCAGCGGCGCATCGAAGACGTCGTCATCGCTCGTGTCGACGACCGTCCGCTTCATCGCCTCAGCGGCCTTGACCTCCGCGAGGGCGAGTTCCTCCGCGTCTCCGATCCCCATCACGAGCTGCATGTGGGTCGGCAGGAGCTTCTTGATCGCCTCATCCAGCCGCTCGTTCGTCACGACGGGCAGCTGGTCGCGGTTCCAGAGTTCGGGCTTCGCCCCGTTCGCGCTCCCGCCGTTCGCGGCGCCCACGACATCCGATATCGACGGGGCCGCGCCTCCGGCCAGGGCCTCGCGGGCCACCTTCGCGGTCCCGTTCGTCCGCGGGCGGTAGCTCTTCTCATCCTTCGGGTTCGGCACGAAGGCGGCCGCGTAGCGGCTCCCGGACCCGTGGTGCTCGAGGACGAACTCCTCGACGGCCTTGCGCGCGATCCCGAGTGCGAAGGGCGGCACGCGCAGGATCCTGACCTCGGCCTCGGGTGCCCACTCGAGCCCGGCCTCGCCGTCCTCCTCGATCCACGGGATCTCCTCGGGCCGCACGTTCTCCGTCCCGATGAGGAGCATGTTCGTGTCCGCGAGGTGAACGAGGTTGTCGGCCTGCGAGCCGATGTCCGTGCCTTCGATCTGGTGCGACCCGTGGCGGGCGATGATGAGCAGGGACGGGTCGATCTCCTCCGCCCACTTCAGCATCACGTCGAAGGGCTTCCCGATGAGGACCTGGGTTTCGACCTCGACATCGGGATATTCGCTCGCCATCACCTCGGCCCGCTTGATGTTCGCCTTGCAGAGGCGGAGCAGGCCCTTGTCGATGATGTTGTTATGCAGCTCTTCCTGTTCCTCGAACTTGAACACCTTCGAGGCCTGCACCGAGAGCACGTCCTTGATGTTGTTGAACACGACGTGGTGGTACTGGACGTCGAAGGCGCTCCCGATGTAGAGCTTCGCCCCGTATTTCCGCGCCATCTCGAGCGCGATCCGCAGCCCCTTGTAGGCGTAGGCGGAGCCGTCCACGCCGATGAGCCACTTCCCGCCCTCGAGGGGCCGCTCGTTGCGGACGATGAGCGCGTCCTTCCGGATCCCCCGCAGCGCCCGGGCCACGACGCCGCCTAGCCGGCTGCGCTCCTGGCGGCCGAGGCCGTGGGCCCCGATGGCCACGAGGTCGTAGTCGCGGCCGGAGGTCCCCGCGAGCTTGTCTTCCTGCTCCTCGTCCTCCGCCACGAGACGGCCGTTCTCGCCCAGCCGGACGTCAGCGCGCTGCTTCTCGCTCCCGTCGTAGTTGTGGGCGATGTTGGGATCGAACCCGATCAGGCTCGGGAGGCGTCCGCTGCCCCGGTTCGCCTCGTTGATGATCTCCTCGTAGTTGATCCCTTCGAGGAGTTGCCGGGTGATCGTGACCCCCGCTTCGCTGCAGCGCCGGTGCAGCTGGTCGAGGAAGCTGTCGGAGATGAGCTGGAGCCCCTTCTCGATCAGCTTGTCGTGGATCTTCCGCTGCCGGCGGATCTCCGCCGGTTCCTGGAACTGGGCCGGGAGCCCGATCTCGAGCTGGCGAAAGCGGATGTCGTGCAGGCGCGCAGCGTAGACGTGTGAGCCCGTGATCCGGCCTTCCGAGCGGGCGCAGATCTCGATGGCGCGGTCCACCGCCCAATCCGACTCGCGCGAATTGTCGACCGGGACCAATAGTTCTCGATACATGACGCTCCGATGGGTGGCGTGCTCCGACCGGCTCACGATACTCCGGCCACGATGCGCTGGGCCGTGCGATCCGGACGTGCGCGGGGCGTCAAGATCGGTCGCGGATAGGGAGTTCGCCGACGTGGCTCCACGGTTTTCGGGATCGCCCGGAGGTCCCTGGCCTCCGCTTTTGCGCCAAGAAGTTGCGCGAGCCCTCCGGGAAAGTCAAACGAGCCCCGAGCGCCGCGATGGCGCGGCGAGGCACGGGTCCGGGAGGCCCCCGTCACGGAGTCCGGGGCCAGCGAAGACGACGACTCCAGCTGGTCGGGAAGGCCGCCGCGCCGAGCGTGACCACGAGCACGAGGAGGAGGCTCCGCGCCCACGCCGACGGGTCGGCGGGAGCCGCCGCCCCCACCCCGGCGCCGAGGGCCACCCGGAGGGGCGCGTACGGATTCCAGGCGGCCGCGATCTCGCTCCAGCCCGGGACCGGCGTTCTGAAGAAGCCCGCGAGGTGGAGGAGCAGCAGGGAGAGCGCGGCGGAAGCGAGGGCCGCCTCGGCCAGCGAGCGTACGGCGGCGGCGACGAGGGGGCCGATGAGGTTCGCGAACCAGAGCGCGACGAGGGTGGCGATGAGAACGACGGGCCCGGCCCGAAGTCCCCCGCCGGACCAGAGCAGCACAAGGAGCACCGGCAGGAGTTGCGCCGTGTCGATGGCGGTGCCCGCCAGCGTACGCTCCAAGAGCCAGCGGGGCGCGGGATAGCCGGCGCGCAGCACTTCGTCGAGCCAGCCGTCGCGCGCGTCCCGGACGACGGGAATCGCCGAGCCGAACGCGCCGAAGAACACGAGGAAGACGCCGAATACGGCGACCCGGTGCGGGGCGGCGGCCTCGCTGAGGGCCACCGGGGCGAGCAGGACGAGCGGGACCGCGATGTTCCACGCGAAGAGCCGGCGCCGCCGGAGGGCCGAGCGCCACGCGAGACGCCAGATCGTCACGCGCCCTCCTCCTCGAGCGGCCGGCCCGTGAGGATCAGGAACGCGTCGGCGAGGGTCGGTTCGCGGACATCGACCGACGTCACGGAAGCGCCCCCCCGAAGGACCCAGGTCAGGGCCTCGGGGAGCGCGGGGCGCGGGTCCTCGACCTCGAGGATCACGGCGCCCTCGCGCCACGCCGCCGAGCGGACGCAGGACGGAGGCGGGGGGAGGGTCTCGAGGTCCGGGGGGGCGGAATCCGCGAAACGGATCTCGACCCGGGGGCGGACGCCGACCCGCTCGAGGAGGCGGGCCGGTGGGTCCACCGCCTCGCACCGGCCGTTGACGATGAACCCCACCCGGTCGCAGTGCGCCGCCGCGAAGGCGGGGTCGTGCGCGGAGAGCACGGTGGTACGGCCCTTCTCACGGTGACCCGAGAGCGCCTCGGCGAGGAGGGCGCGGCCGGCGGGGTCGAGTCCGGCGAGCGGCTCGTCGAGCAGCAGGAGCCGCGCTTCGGCGGCGAAGGCGACCGCGAGGGCGAGCCGCCGCCGCATCCCGCTGGAGTAGGTGCCGGCCGCCCGTTCCGCGTCCTCCGCCAATCCGAAGCGCGCAAGCCAGGTGGTGGCCTCGGCGCGGGCCTGCGCAGGCGCCACGCCGCGCAGCTCGAGCAGGACGGCCGCGTTCTCGCGCCCGGTGAGCCAGGGGCGGAAGACCGGCTGGTCCGGCACGAACCAGCGGTCCCGGGCGCCGTCGACCTCTCGCGAGCGGCGGAGGCCGGGCGTGCCGTCCCCGGCCAGGAGCCGGAGGAAGGTCGATTTTCCCGACCCGTTGGGCCCGAGGAGCCCGAGTCGTTCACCGTCGCCTACCTGGAGGGACAGGCCCCGGAGCGCCGGGCTCCCATCCGGATAGCTCCAGGTGAGCGCCTCCGCGGCGGCGAGCGGGTGACCCCCGCGCGGTCCACGAGGTTCCGCGCCCTCAGCGGGATCGGGCCCGGTGCGGGCGGGCCGGCTGTGGTTCACGGGACGATCTCGACTCCGTCCTCCCAGACGGTGATCGCATCGACCGGGCAGGACGCGCACGCTTCCACGAAGCGTTTTCTCGACGCGTGTTCGGGCGTCGTGAACACGGCCACGCCGTCCTCGTCGAGGTCGAACGCCTCCGGGGCCTCCTCTATGCAGTCACCGAACCCCACGCACAGGTCCCGGTCGATCACGGCGCGCAGGCCGTGCACCTCGCGCTCGACCGTCGGGTCCGTCACCGTTTCTCCGCCCTCCGCCGTCATCGCCATGGGCCGCTTACATCCCCTCCAGTCCGAGATCCGAGCGCGCGCGATCCATGACGGCCGGCGTCATCTCCTCGATCCCCCGTTCCCGGGCGTATTCCATGTAGATCTTCTTCACCATTCCTCGTACGAACGAAGGCACGTGCCCGAGGCGCTCGACCGCGTCCACGCTCCAGCGAATGGTCGGGGGTCGGGTCGGGGGGGGCGCCTCGAACGCCTCATCTCGTCCCGACGCCACGCCGGTGCGGATCCCCTCGAGGTTGGCCTCGGGTACGGTCCGGCCGCCGACCTTCACGCCGAGCGAACTCACGAGCTGCGTCTCCATCGGATTGGCCAGCATCGCGGTCTTCCGGCCGCAGGCAGGACAGCGGAACACGGCCGCCATCGTGCCGTCGCCGGGCACGGCCCGCTCCTCGAAGCTCATCTGCCGGTCGCAGTCGACGCAGAGGAACTTCATGTGCTTTCTCCGGCTCCCGCGGGGCGCAGCTTCGCGGCCAACTCCGCGAGCAGGTTCGCCTCCGGGCCCGCGTCGGCAAACCACGCATCGAGGGTCCCCTCGTCCGCGGCGGTCGCCAGGCGGCGGTCGAACGGGATACGCGCGAGGAGCGGAATGTCGAAGCGCTTCGCGAGATCCTCGCCGGCGCTCCCCGTGTGCAGGTGGGCGAGGGCTCCGCATTCGTCGCAGCGTGCGCCGGCCATGTTCTCGACCACGCCGAGGACCCGGATGCCGCGCGTTTCCGCCAGGTCCAGCGAGCGGGCCACGGCATCGCGCGAAGCGGCACTCGGGATCGTCACCGCGAGAGCGCCCGCGAGGCCCGGGACGAGCCCGTGCAGTTCCGCGAGGCGCTGGGTGCCGGGCGGCAGGTCGACGAGCAGCGTGTCGAGGCGTCCCCACGCCACATCCGACAGGAATTCGCGCACGGCCCCCCGCTCCTGGGCGCCCCGCCACACGAAGCCGGCGTCGGCGGCGTCCTTCCACGCGAGCGCACGGTCCGGCTCGAGGAGGAGCGCCATCGACATGAGGCGGATCCCCGCCGGCGACACGGCCGGTTCGAGCCCATCCGGGCCGTCCACGAGAGGCCCCGGTTCGACGCCGAGCAGGCCCGCGGCGCTGGGGCCGTTCAGGTCCGCGTCGATCAACCCCACCCGCTCGCCGCGACGGGCGAGGGCGGTCGCGAGGAGAGCCGAGAGGAGGCTCTTCCCCACCCCGCCCTTGCCGCTCATCACGGCCACGACCCGTGACACGGACGCGAGCCGGGCGGCCAACCGCTCGTCCTGCGCCGCGATCTGGTCGGGCAGTTCGGAGCGGACTTCGTCCACTTCATGGTAGGTGCGGATTCCGGGACTCATCGGGCGGCAAGCTCCCACGGGGTCGGCAAGGGGTCAACCGCCGGCCATCGGCGAAGTTTCGGCCCCGACCCCGTTATCGTACGATGTCGGGGTCGGTCGGAGCTATCCAAAACGGACGTCCCATGTCGATCATCGGCTTTCACCGCTTCCTCATCGCCACGGCCATCGTCTTCTGCGCGGTGTTCGCCGCGTGGGAGTTCCGTATCTTCTCCGCCAGCGGCGGCCTCGGGCCCCTCTCCCTCGGCGTCTTCTTCGCCCTCGCAGCGGCGGCCCTGGCCTATTACCTGGCCAACCTGGCCCGCTTCCTGAACAGGGAAACGCTTCGGTAGGCGCCGTGCGCGTGGAAAGTCAGGAGAATGCCGGGGCACGACGGCCGTTCGGGCTGTATCTGGCCGGGGTCATCTTCCTCCTCGTCATCATCGTCGTCGTCGCGGGCTCTTTCGTACGTCCCGATCCGTTGACCTTCGTGCCGACTCCGGTCGTTCCTCGGCCACCCGTGGACCATTTCGTGGTCGACACCGTGACGGTCGACGCACGCGACGGCTCCGAGTGGGTCTATTTCGACTTCGACAAGGGGAGCGCGGTCGACGGACCGCTGGCGGGCTGGGACCTCGCGGTCAACCGGTACCACATCATCGTGAACGGGGGGCCGGGATACGCGGGGGCCGGCGGGGCCATCGCCACGAGCGCGCCGTGGGCGGCCGTGACCGAGGCGCCCGCGGGCGGCTACGCGACCACCGATGGAACGGTCGACGAGGGTGCCGCCACGCCGGGGATCGAGCGCTGGTACCAGTACGGCTTCTTCTCCCACCTCCTCGAACCGAAGGATGAGACGTACGTCATCCGAACGGCGGAGGGGCGCTACGCCAAGCTCAGGATCCTCAGCTACTACTGCCCGCAGGCGACGCCGGGCTGCGTGACCCTCCTGTACGGATACCAGGGGGACGGGACGCGCCGCCTCACGGGCTGAGCCGGCGGGCGCGCGCCACGAGGGCGGCCGCGCCCCCTTCCAGCATGCGTCCCGCCAGGCGTCGACCCACGTGGGCCGCTTCGGACACCGGCCCCGACGCGGCATCCTCGATCGGCGGGCCGCCGCCCACGTCATAGACCGCCGCTTCAAGCCGCAGCCCGTCCCCGGTTCGCCGGGCGCGGGCGGCGATGGGCACGCGGCAGCCCCCTTCGAGGGCAGCCAGGAGGGCCCGTTCGGCGGTGACTTCGGCGCGGGCGACGGGGTCGTCCAGCGCCCGGATGTACGCGGCCGCGCCGTCCTCGACGGCCCGGCACTGTAGCCCGAGCGCGCCCTGCCCCGGCGCGGGGAGCCAGCCCTCTCCCAGGACACAGGCGCCAGGGGGCCGAAGGCCGAGGCGGCGGAGCCCCGCGGCCGCCAATACGAGTGCCTCGAAGCCACCTTCCTTCAGCTTGCGGAGCCGGGTGTCGACGTTGCCGCGGACGGGAAGCGGCTCGAGGTCGGGCCGGCACGCGCGCAGCTGGGCGGCCCGCCGCAGCGAAGACGTACCGACACGCGCCCCGGCCGGCAGCCGCCGCAGCGCCTCCACCCCACCGGGGCGCCCCACGGCGGGGGTCAGGGAGCTTTCGACCACGAGTACGTCGCGAGGGTCCTCCCGAGCCGGTACCGCCGCCAGCGTCAGCCCCTCGGGCGCCTCGACGGGCAGGTCCTTCAGCGAATGCACGGCGACATCGATGCGCCCCTCCCGGAGAGCCCGCTCGAGGTCTTCCGTGAACAGCCCTTTGCCCCCGATCGCCGGGAGGGGGGTCTTCCGGTCGCGATCCCCGGCCGTGGAGATGAAGTCGTAGTCGACGGACAGGTCGGGCCAGCGTGCGCGCAGCCGCTCCCCGACCCACCTGGCCTGCGCGCGGGAAAGCGGAGACCGCCGGGCACCGATGACCAACTGCCTCACTCCGCTCCCACTCCCGCCCGCCCCAGCACCTCCGGAATCGCCGCCCGGTCGACCTTTCCCACTCCCGTCAGCGGCATCTCCTCCACCAGCACGATCCGCCGGGGGTGCGCATAGGCGGGACCCCGTTCCAGCGTGTACCGCTTCAGCGCCTCGGCCGTCACCCCCGACTCCGAGACCACCCTGACCACGGCCGCGGGACCCGCGCCCTTCACGGCGTGAGGAACCGGCACGACGGCCGCGTCCAGAACGTCCGGATGCGACAGCAGCAGGTCCTCCACCTCCCTGGGATAGATGTTCTCCCCGCCGGAGTTGAACATGTCGTCGGTGCGGCCGCGAAAGTGGTAGAAGCCCTCGCCGTCGCGGAAGAAGAGGTCGCCCGTGCCCAGCCAGCCGTCGCGGATGCGAGCCGCGCTGACCTCGGGCAGGTTGTGATAGCCGGTCGTGACACCGGGATTGCGCACCCACAGCTCACCGTACCCGTGATCCTCCACGCCGTCGCGCACGAGTTTGATCTCGCCTTCGGGCCACGCCGCGCCGCAGCTCCCCCTCGGCACCGGGCGTCCATCGGGTGGCGGCCCCAGCATCACCGCGCCGCCCTCCGTGAGCCCGTAGCTCTCACCGACCTCGACCCCGAACGCGCGCTCGACCGCGTCCATCAGTTCGGGCTGCACCGGGGCGGAGCCGAGCGTGACCTTCCGCAGCGCCGAGAAGTCGAGTTCCCGGATCAGATCCATGTGGCCCAGGGCAATGGCGAAGACGGCCGGAACGGCGCCGACCTGCGTGCAGCCGTACTCGCTCAGCGCCCGCAGGAACGGTTCCGGAGCGAAGCCGGGCAGGATGACCACCGACCCCCCTGCCTGCAGCAGCGGTTTGACCGCGCCGGCCATGGCGTTCTTGTGGTAGAGAGGGACGGCGACGAGCGCCCGGTCGCCGGGGTCGGCCGGCCAGTATTTCCGCAGGCAGCGCACCCACCAGAGTTGCCCCTCGTGGGAGAGGACGACGCCCTTCGGCTTGCCGGTCGACCCCGACGTGTAGGGCTGAAAGGCGGGGTGGTCGGCATCGAGGCGCGGGGGCTCGAAGTCGGCCGACGCGCCCGCGAGCGCACCCTCGTAGTCGAGCCAGCCGCTGGCGGCCCGCTCGCGACCCGCGCCGCCGCCGCCGACGTTCCACCTCGGCTCGATCCCCAGCCGCTCGACGATCGCGGCCGAGCGCTGCGCGGCCGCGCTATCGACGAAGGCGGCCCGGCATTCGGCATCGACCACGACGTGCGTGAGCGGCTCCACGGAGAGCTTGAAGTTGAGGGGCACGGGGACGGCGCCACAGCGCATGCCGCCGAACAGGATCTCCACGAATTCGAAGCGGTTGCCCACGCCGAGGGCGAAGCGGTCCCCGACCCCGATGCCGGCGTTCGAGAGCAGGTTGGCGACGCGGTCCATGCGCTCGTCCAGCTCGGCGTAGGTGACCTCGCGGGGGCGCGGGCGCGACAGATCGATCAGCGCAACGCGGTCGGAGAAGCCGGCACAGGCGTCACTGAGCCAGCATCCGAGGTTGGAGCCGCGGGGACCGGGCCCGCCGGCAACCCCGGCGCCGCTCATTCTCCTGGCTCCCCGGAGCGTGCGGGAAGCGCCAGCACGGCGACGCAGACGACCGTCGCGGCGCCGCCGACCACGATCCAGACCCAGCCGCCCCCCGTCCGCATCACCGATGCGATGCCCGCAAGAGCCACTGCGTTGGCCACCAGGTTGACGATCAGCCCCCAGACACGGCCCGACCACGGCCCGATGCGTCGCTCCAGCAGTCCATGGATCCCACCCATCACCACCACCCCATCCGGTTGAAGATGTAGGTGACCGCGATCGCGTTCAGCAGCGTGACCTGCAGCAGGATCCCCAAGTTCCACAGGTACGACCTGCTCCGGTCGGCGCCGAGGACCTCGCGGTCGTTGAGCAGCAGATACATGGACCACCCGACGACGTTGTTCGCCAGCGAGAGAAACGCCGCGATCGCGATCACCAGCCAGACGGGACGGGCATTCCAGGCGGCGAGGAAGGCGATCTGCGGCAGCAGCGCGCTGATCTTCCAGCGCCACGACGACGTGTCCGGCTCCCATCCGAAGGCCTCGTGAATGGCTATGGCGCCGGCCAGGCTCATGCCGACGGTCGTCGTGATCGGAACCGCGAGGAATCCCGCGTAGAAGAGGATCTGCGACCAGGTGGAACCGAGCAGCGGCATCAGCGCCGCCGCCAGTTCGGGCGCCGATTCCGGCGTGATCCCCTGCGGGAACAGTGTCGCCGCAGACACCCCGATCATCAGGAAGTTGACCACCACGAAGGGCAGGAAGAGCCCGGCAATCAGGTCGAAGCGGGCCAGCGACTCGTGCTTTCGGCCCCAGCCCCGGCCCAGCCCCGCGTAGTGGAAGAAGACCCAGTCCATCACGCCCACTGCCGCCGCGGACGACGCGATGAAGAGATCCAGCCCCTCGCCGCCGCCGGGCAGCCACGGCACGAAGAAGCCGCGGGCCGCCGCGCCCCAGTCGACGCCCACCAGCAGCAGGACCGCCCCGAAGCCCACGATCATGGCGGCGATGGCGCCCTTCATGACCGCCTCGACGAGCCGTGTCCCCGTGCCCCCTCGGCGCCCGTAGCTGAGGATGAGCCAACTCGTGACCGCGGCGTAGATGATCCAGTTGACCTCGGCGGGGAAGGAGAAGCCCGCGAACGGGGCCAGCGACTCGATGAGGTGCGTGCCCAGTGCGACCTGACCGAAGTTGAAGATCACGGCGACCGCGGCCGTGCCGACCAGCGCGGTCATCAGCGAGCCGATCAGCCAGGAATGGCGCCGGTTCTGGACCTGGATGACGCGGAAGCCGCCCCTGCAGGTGAAACGCGCCATGGCGGCCATCATGAACAGGCCGAGACCGGCGCTGAGCCAGATCAACCACAGCGTGCGGTACCCGAATGTGGCGCCGGACAGCATCGACGAGGTGAGCGTACCGGCGCCGAGCGTGAGCGCCGCACCCATGAACCCGGGTCCGGCCAGGCGGGCGTAGCCGCCAAGCTTCCGGTGTACCGGCGCGCGGGCGAGGTCCGCCAGCCGGTCGGCTTCGGCGTCCAGGACCGCCCGCGGGATCTTGCGGGCGATCGGGTAGTTCACGGGGTCAGGATCGATTTTCCGAATACCCCCCGCGCCGTGAGTTCGCGCATCGCCGCTCGGATTCGTCCGATCGGTCGGACGGAATGTATCGCCGGCTCGAGTTCGCCCGCGGCCACCATGTCCAGCAGCCGCGTCAGTCCCTCACGGCTCCACCCGTCCGATCCGATGATCGTCTGCTCGAAGCTCCAGATGTATCGGATGTCGGTGGGCGGGTCGTAACCCGCGGTGGCCCCGCAGGTGACCATGCGACCCTGGTAGCGCAGCACCTTGAGGCTGGCCGCCCAGGTCGCCCCCCCGATGTAGTTGATGACGACGTCCACGCCTCCGGCGTCCGGATCGCCGTAACGGGGTCGGCCCGCGATCTCTCGCACCTGCCTCACCATCTCGGTCGAGCGGGAGGGCAGCGCGTGATCGGCCCCGAGCGCGCCCAGGCACTCCTGTTTCCGGGCGGACCCCCCGGTGGCGATCACGCGCGCCCCGATGCGCTTGCAGAGCTGGACGCAGCAGGAGCCGACGCCGCCCGTCGCGCCGAGCACCAGCACGGTCTCACCCGGCTGCACCCGGGCGCGCTCCTCGATCATGCGGAGCGCGGTCCCGTACGCGACCGGAAGGGCCGCGGCCTGCTCGAACGAGACCCCTTCGGGGATCCGCACCAGGTTCTCGAGCGGGACGGCCAGGTACTCGGCCGCCGCGCCGGGGGCCTTCTCGCCCAGCATGCCCCGGCCCTCGATCGCCGGGTCGATCATGACCCGGTCCCCGACCTCCCACGCGGCCGCGTCCGTCCCCGGGCCGAATCCCGTCACCTCTCCCGCCGCATCGCCGCACGGGGTCATGGGGAGAGGGACCCGCAGCCCCGTGGTCCCGCCCAGCATCACGGGGTCGAAGCCGTTCAGCGCGCAGGCCCGAATACGAATGACGGCTTCGCCGGAGGCGGGTTCGGGAGTTGGAACATCGCCGACGTAGAGTTCGTCCACGTCTCCGTGGCGGTCGTAGAGCACGGCCTTCACCGCATCACCCCACGATGGAAGAGTAGGTCCCGCGCCCCACCGCGCAGAGGCGGCCCTGGTCGTCGCGCACGTCCACGTCCGACACCGAGATGGTGCGGCCGTAGCGCCGCAGGCGGGCCGTGGCGAGGAGCCGGGGACCGGTGCACGGACGCAGGTAGTCGACCCGCAGCGAGATGGTGGGCACTCCGCCCCCGGCCCGCACCGCCACGGCCATGTCGCCGGCGATGTCGATCAGCGACGCGACCGGGCCGCCGTGATAGATCGTGCCGTCGCGGGTGAGATCGGGCCGCATCGTCATCCTGAGGACCATGGTGTCCTCGCCCAGCTCCTCGAGGGTGATTCCGAGCGCGACGATCGCCTCGGAGCCCGCGAGAATGGACTCGATCAGGGTCCGGGAAGAGGCGTCACCTCCCCTACCTCGCATAGTAGAGCAGGAGCAGGACGCCGAGCAGCACGGCGACCCAGATCACGGACGCACCGGTGGGCCAGGTGCGGGCCAGCACTCCGCCGGGACCCATGTACCGCCGGGCCGATCCCACCGCGCTCGCGGCCGTCGCCACGCCGCGTTCCGCCACACCGCCGCGCAGGGCCCAGGCGAGACGCCCCACGCCGAGCGCCAGGGCCTTGCCCGGCCGGCGATAGAACCAGTCCGCGTCGAGGTTCGTCGACGGCAACTCGTGCGGCTCGCGGTCCGACAGCCTCAGCCACACGAAGGCCAGCACCGCGAAGAAGATCAGCTGGGCCTGACTGATCACGTGCGCGGAGGTGAACGGTATGTAGGTCACCTCGTAGGGCAGGTTCGGATACAGGAACAGCTGCGGGAAGCTTCCGTTGAAGACGCACAGGAAGGCCGCGAGCCCCATCGCGATCAGCATGCTCCGCGGGGCCTCCTTGACCCGAATCCCGGAGTCCGGCGCGAAGAAGCCGTAGAAGGGGATCTTGATCCCCGCGTGATGGAGCACGCCGGCGGAAGCGAAGAGGAGGAAGAGCCAGACGACATCGAGGTTCTGCTCGAGGGCCGCCGCCATCACCATCGACTTGCTCACGAAGCCGCTGAACAGCGGGAAGGCGGAGATCGACGCGGCGCCGACGATGCAGAGTCCCGCCGTCTTCGGCATGCTCTTGTAGAGCCCGCCCAGGTCGCTGCACTTCGTGGTGCCGGTCCGGTACAGCACGGCCCCCATCGACATGAAGAGGAGCCCCTTGAAGAGCACGTCGTTGAAGGCGTGGGCCACCGCCCCGTTCACGGCCAGTTCGGTGCCGATCCCGATCCCGCACACCATGAAGCCGATCTGGTTGATCATGCTGTAGCCCAGCACACGGCGCAGGTCGTTCTCGATCACGGCGTAGAAGATCGGGAACAGCGTCATGAGGACGCCGACGTAGATCAGGAGTTCGGTCCCCGCGTACCCCCGCGCCAGCGCGTACACCGCCACCTTGGTCGTGAACGCGCTCAGAAAGACGGCGCCGCTGTACGTGGCCTCGGGATAGGCGTCGGTGAGCCAGTTGTGGAGGAGTGGGAAAGCCGCCTTGATGCCGACCCCGAGGAGGATGAGGTTCGTCCCCAGCGTCCCCGTCCCCAGATGGTCGAAGGCGACCGACCCCGTCGCCCGCGCGTGGGCGATGATCCCGGCCAGGAGGATGACCCCCGACCCGACCTGCACGATGAGGTAGCGCATCCCCGCCCGGTAGGAGCGCTCCGTGCCGCGCGCCCACACGAGGAAGACGGAACTCAGCGCCAGCAGTTCCCAGAACACGAACAGCGTGATCAGGTCGCCCGCTCCGACGGCCCCGATCGCGGCGCCGGCGTAGATCAGCGCCGAAGCGTCCTCGAGCGCGCTTCCCGCGCGGCGGGCGAAGATGAGGCCGATGAGGGCGGCGATGTGGAACAGCCACCCGAACAGCCGGCTGAGCCCGTCGACCCGGACGAGGGTCAACTCGTAGGAGAAGATCGAGATCCGCCCGAACTCCCCTTCCCCGAGCGACACCAGCCAGATGAGGCTGGCCACCGGCAGGAGGAGGACCCAGGCCGTGCGGGCGCGCCCCCGGAACGCCGGGACGAGCAGCGCCCCGAGGATCATCACGGCGGCGGGCGGGAGGCCGCCCGGGAGACTACCGATCATAGTAGTCCTCGTCCCGCATGACGCCCTTCCGCAGCGCCTTCGCCGTGTAGACGATCGCCGTGTAGGCGAGGAAGCCGTACGCCGCGTAGAAGCCCGGCCATCCCTCCCAGTCGCGCTCCTGATGGCGCCACTCGCGCCACCCCAGCTCCTTCTGGATGAGGCTCACGACATCGAGCGCGACGACGACGGCGCACACGACGAACAGGATCGCGATCAGCCGCTTCCAGCGTTTCGGATCGTCGAAGAAGTGTTTCCGTCCGCCCGTATCCGGTCCTTCCGGGGCCATGGCCATGACTAACCTCCGCCCAGGGGAGCGAGCAGGCGATACACGTCGTCCGCGAGGAAAAAGAGGACGATGCAGCCGAGCGCCGTGAACGAGAGCGCCGCCACGCAGAACGCCGGCGCCTCGTGGAAGCGCGGCGGCTCCGACCCATCGGCCGGCTTCGAGAAGAAGGCCCGGATGGGGATCGGTATGAGGTACGCGATGTTGAGCAGCGAACTGATCATGAGCACGGCGACGACGACGATCTGGCCCGCGTCCAGCGCCCCGAGCGCGAGGTACCACTTGCTCCAGCTCCCGCCGAGCGGAGGCACGCCGATGACGCTGAGGGCGCCGATGAGGAACGCCGCCATCGTGATCGGCATCGCCCGGCCCAGCCCGCGCATGTCGCTGATCTCCGTCTTGTGAGCCGCGACGTAGATCGCGCCGGCGCAGAAGAAGAGCGTGATCTTGCCGAAGGCGTGCATGGCGATGTGCATGCTGCCGCCGATCACGCCCCACGCGTTGGCGAGCGCCGCCCCGAGCACGATGTAGGAGAGCTGGCTCACCGTGGAGTAGGCGAGCCGCCGCTTGAGGTTGTCCTGCGCCATCGCGACGAGCGACCCGACGATCACGGTGATCCCGGCCGCGTACATGAGCCACACGCTGATTCCGGTCGTGGTCAGTAGATCAAGGCCGAAGATGTAGACGACGACCTTCATGATGGTGAACACGCCGGCTTTCACGACGGCGACCGCGTGCAGCAGGGCGCTCACCGGCGTGGGCGCCACCATGGCGGCGGGGAGCCAGCGGTGGAACGGCATGAGCGCGGCCTTCCCCGTCCCGAACGCATACAGCGCGAGCAGGATGAGCAGCACCGAATCGCTCGCCCGGCCGGCGAGGATCCCGCCATCGCGGAAGTCGAGCGTGCCGGCGAGGACCCACGTCCACACCACCGCGAGCAGGAGGAAGCCCACGGAGGTCGTGACGAGGACGCCGAGGTACGTGCGCGCCCCCTTCATCGCCTTCGGCGTCCCGTGGTGCGACACGAGCGGGTACGTCGAGAGCGTCAGGACCTCGTAGAAGAGGAACAGGGTGAACATGTTCCCGGCGAGCGCCACGCCCATGGTCGCGCAGATGGAGACCGCGAAGCAGACGTAGAAGCGCGTCTGGTGCGCCTCGTTGTGCCCCCGCATGTAGCCGATCGAGTACAGCGAGGTGACGATCCAGAGGCCGGACGCCACGAGGGCGAAGAGCATGCCGAGCGGCTCCAGCCCCAGGGAGATCGGAAGGCCGGGCAGCACCTCGACCAGGCTGACCGTCGGGCGCGAACCCGCGAGGACTCCCGGCGTGAGCGACGCGACGAACCCGAACAGCGCGACGCCGGTGACGAGCGTGGCGGTCTCGCGGAGGTTCGGCCAACGTCCGAGGGCAGCGATGAGCGCGGCGCCCGCGAGCGGGATCGCGAGGGCGACGTGCAGCGGGACGGCCTCGCTCACGGGAGGCCCCCAAGCACGGCCTCGGCCGCCTGTCGCGCTACGCCCGCCGAATACGATGTGTAGATGCCGAAGAACACCGTCGCTCCGAGCACAACCCACGTCGGGATGAGCATCGAGAGCGGCGCCTCGCGCGCCTCGCGCGCCCGCTCACTCGGCTCGCGGAAGAAGGCGGTTTCCACCACCCGCCACACGTACGCGAGCGCGAGGAGCGAACTGAACAGCACGATAACGGCGACGATCAGCGCATTCTGCTCCAGCGCCGCCTGGATCAGGTACCACTTGCTGATGAAGCCGGCCGTGGCCGGCACTCCGATGAGCCCCAGACCACCCAGCGCCCAGGCAGCCATCGTCCACGGCATCACGCGCCCGATCCCGGCCATGTCCTCGAGGTCGACCGAGTGCAGCCGCAGCATGACGCACCCCATCGCCATGAACAGGCCGCCCTTGATGAGCGCGTGGTTGAAGAGGTGCACGATGCCGCCCGTGAGCCCGGTCGCGGTGGCGAAGCTGATCCCGAGGACCATGTAGCCGATCTGGGCCACCGACGAATAGGCGAGCATCCGTTTCACGTTGCGCTGGAAGATCGCCACCGTGGAGGCGATGACGATCCCGGCGAGCGCGAGCGGCATGAGCGCGCGTCCGAGCCCCAGTTCCTCGAACGAGAACTCGAGGCCGAACACGCTGAACATGAAGCGGAGGAGGATGTAGACGGAGACCTTGGTCGCCGTCGCGGCGATGAAGGCGCTCACGGCGGACGGCGCGTACGCGTAGGCGTTCGGCAGCCAGACGTGCAGCGGGAAGAGCGCCATCTTGAGGGCGATCCCCACCGTGAGGAACCCGAACGCGACGAGCGCCGTGCGACTGCCCTCGGCAGCCGGCAGCCGCGCGGCCATGTCCGCCATGTTCAGCGTCCCCGTCATCTGGTACATGAGACCGATGCCGATGAGGATGAACGTGGCTCCGATCGTCCCCATGACGAGGTACTGGAAGGCGGCCGGAAGCGCCTGCCGGCGCCCCCCCTGGGCGATGAGCGCGTAGGAGGAGAGCGCCGAGATCTCGAGGAAGACGAAGACATTGAACAGGTCCCCGGTGATCGCGATCCCGAGCAGGCCCGTGAGACAGAGCAGGTAGAGCGTGCAGAACAGGTAGTGCCGGGAAGCCGGGATCTCGTCCGTCAGGCTGCGCGGGGCGTAGGTGAGGACGAGCGCGCCGAGCCCCGACACGAAGAGCAGCAGGAAGGCGCTCAACGCGTCGACGCGGTACTCGATCCCCCACGGAGCGGACCAGCCCCCGAGTTCGTAGGTGATGGTGCCGGTCGTGAGCACCTCGCCGAGCAGGGCGACGGAGGCCGCGAAGGTCACCCAGCACACGCCGATCGCGAACGGCAGCACGAGCGCGCGGCGGCGCAGGATGATGCACAGGGGCGCCGCGATGAGCGGGATGATGACCTGCAGGACGGGCAAATGTCCGCCCATCATCGCGCCCCGTCCTGCGCCTGGATCTCGTCCTCCTCGATCGTCTCGTACGCCTCGCGGATGCGCACCACGAGCGCGAGCGCCACGGCGGTCGTCGCCACGCCGACGACGATCGCGGTCAGGATGAGGACGCTGGGGAGCGGGTTGCTGTAGACCTCCACCCCCTCGGCGACGATCGGCGCGCTGCCGCCCGACACCTTCCCCATCGTGATGTACATGAGGAAGACCGAGCTTTGGAAGATGTTGAGGCCGATGACCTTCTTGATGAGGTTCCCGCGCGAGATGACGATGTAGAAGCCCGTCATCATCAGAAAGATGACGACCCAGTAGTTGTAGAGGCCGAGGACGGAATCGAGGACGGAATCGATCATGCGCGTCCCCGTCCCGCGAAGGTCGAGTAGATCGCGATCATCACGGCGGCGACCGTCATCCCCACGCCCAGTTCGACGACGAGGATGCCGTAGTGCTGCCCCGACGACGGGTGCGCGGGGGCCAGGACGCCGTACTCGAGGAAGTTACCGCCTAGGAGCATCGTCACGACGCCGGTCCCGGCGTACACGAGGACGCCGGTCGCGATGAGGAGTTCGATCATGCGGGCGGGCGCGACGCGGCGAACCTCCGTGAGCCCGAAGATCAGCCCGTAGAGCACGAAACCGGCCGCGAAGATCACCCCCGCCTGGAACCCGCCCCCCGGCCCGTAGTCGCCGTGGAACTGCACGTAGAGGGCGAACAGGAGGACGTACGGGATCAGGAGCTTGCTCACGACGCGGAGGATCGTGTAGTAGGTCATTCCGCGTCCTCCTCACCCACATCGATCGGCCGCCGCTTGCGGCTGCCCCGGAGGAGGACCAGCACCGCGATCCCGGCCGTGAAGATGACGACCGTCTCGCCCAGCGTGTCGTAGCCCCGATAGCTGGCCAGCACCGCGGTGACCACGTTCGGGATGTGGATGTCCTCCTCGGTGCGCTCGACGTACGAGGGGTGCGGGTAGTTGCTCGCCGGCGCCTCCGGATCGCCGAAGTGCGGCATGTCGAGCGTGCCGTACACGAGCGCGGCGCCCGTGATGGTGACGACGGCGAGCGGGAGCGCCGGCCGGCGCACGGGCCGCTTCGCCCTGCGCGTCGTGAGCGCGAGCGTGGCGAGCGCGAGGATGGTCGAGATCCCGGCGCCGACCGCCGCCTCCGTGAAGGCGACATCGGGGGCATCGAGCAGGAGCATCCAGCCGGCCCCGAGGAAGCTGAAGATGCCCATCAGCATCACCGCCGCGAACAGGCCCCGCATGCGCACGACGGCGATCGCCGTCAGGCAGAGCAGCGTCAGGAGCAGCGCCGTGACGATCTGGACCTCGTGCGCCACCGCCTCGGTCACGCGTCCTCCGTTTCGTCGACCCGCGGCCGGAGACCCGCCCCGAGCGCCGCGTTGGCGAGCGCGTGCGTGGACGTGGGGCTCGTGATCCAGAGGAAGATGAGGATCGCGACGAGCTTCACGGTCACGAGCCCGTGCGGAGGGAGGAACATCAGCCCGATGAGGATGAGCCCCGCGCCGAGCGTGTCCGTGAGCCCCGCGCCGTGGATGCGGGAGAAGAAGTCCGGGAGGCGAAGGAGCCCGATCCCCCCGATGAGCGCGAAGAGGGCGCCGGCGAGCACGAGGACGGCGCTCACGATCTCGAGGATCATGTGGCCTCCTCGCCGTCCCGGTCGGCGAAGGTCCCGTACTTCGAGAATCTGAGCACGGCGATCACGCCGATGAAGTTGATGAGGGCGTACACGAGCCCGAGGTCGAGGAAGTCCGGGCGGCCGGTGACGAACCCGATCACGGCGATGAGGAGCACCGTCTTCGTCCCGAACATGTTCAGCGCCAGGATGCGGTCGAAGACGGTGGGTCCCCGCGCCGCCCGCAGGAGTGCGAGTCCCATCGTGACGATGATGGCGGCGACGGCGGCGGTGAGGATCATCCAGACCCCTCCACGCGCGCGACGCGCCGATCCATCTCGCCCGTGAGGACGCCGTCGGCGGCCTCGCGCGTGAGGGCGTGGATGGTCAGCTCGTCGCCGTCCGTGGCGATCGTCACGGTGCCGGGCGTGAGCGTGATCGAGTTCGCGTAGATCGCCCGGCCGACATCCGTGCGCTGTCCGGCCCGCACCTTGAACACGCGCGGGCTGATCGGCAGCCCGGGCTTCAGGATGCGCAACGCCACGTCGACATTGGCCTTCGCGATCTCGAGGAAGAGCCACGGCAGGTAGAGGACGAGCCCGAGCGGCAGCTGGACCGGCGCGCCTTCATCGTCCACGATCCGCATCCGGATGGAGATCGCGAGGACGAGCGCCAGCGAGACGGCACCGAGACTCAGGAGCAGTGGGTCGTAGTGGCCCGACCAGAGGAGCCACACGGCCGCCATGACGACGACGAGCCCGGCGATGTACTTCACGCGCGGCCCCTGCGCGGCGGGTTGTGAAGTCGGGCGCAGGACCCGTTGGCTCGAGTGGTTGGCGGCATGTGGCGGTCGGAAGCTGAGTGAACGTTCGGACTGCCCGCGTCGGTCGGCGACAGAATGGCGAACCTCTCGCGCGAGCGCGAGGGGTCGCCGCCCGAGGGCCCGGGGTCGCCGGTCAGTCTACCACTGGGATTGGGCGCCATCGACGATCTGCTGCACGAGGTTCTCCAGCGCCACGATCAGGGCCTGCTCCTCCGTCTCGTCGCCGGGCTGGTATTCCCCGGTGCCGGTCAGGCTCTGCGTGCTCCAGATGATGAGGTTCTCCGCCACGTCGAGGATCCCCACCGAGACGCTCACCGTCACGCGGCGCTGGAATACGTCCGCGCCCACCCCGTCGACCGCGTTGAAGTTGACCGCCTCATCCGCATACCTGCGGATCTGCGCCGTGATGACCGCGTCCGCTTCCTCCTCGGACGAGAGGCGCAGGCCGAGACGCTGGCGCGCCGCGGTGAGGAGTTCCTCCGTCAGGGACTCGGCGAGCCCGAACTGGGTACTCTCGTTCTCGATCGGCGCCACGTAGACGGTGCGAATGTGACTGGGCAGACCGCCGCCGCCGGAGAAGCTGTAGCAACCCGCCAGCGCCGCGACGGCGGCGAGCCCGATCATCATCCCGGATCGGATTCGGCAAGACATAGAACCTCTCTTCGTAAGGCCGCGACTCCGCCGTCGCGCTCACCAACCGCCACCGGACCCCGGTCTGTTGCACCGCATCCCGGTACTCGGCCTCGCTCGGCCAGGCGGGATCCGCCCCCCATTCGAGCTCAATCCACCGCTCCCGCCGCGGCCCCAGTCGCTCCTCGACCCGGGTCAGGCGGTCGCCGGAGAGATGAAAGTAGCGCCTCCTCTCCTCCCCGGCTTCGAACTCGAGTACCCGGAGGTCGTCGCTCTCGAAGCCGCTCGTTGGGGGAGCGTCCCCTGGCCGAAAGACGCCCGCCATCGCGTAAAGGAAGACGCTGGGGGGCAACTCGACGCCTTCGAGGTCTCCGGAGGTCGCGAGATGGCCGTCGACGAGGGTCGCCTGCAGGCTTCCCTCCCCCGTCGAGAAGAGGTCGAGCCGGAAGCGGTCCGGGGGGTTCACGCGCGCGACCCCATCGCCCTGGAAGCTGCCGCGCTCATCCGCGTACTCCCACTCGAACACGACCCGGGTCGGCTGTTCGGCACCGGACGCCGCCCGGGCCCGGCGCGCGACCTCCTCCGCATCGGCGATCGGGGCGCCGAGTTCGAAGCCGCCGGCACAGGCCGCGCTCGCGAGCAGGAGCGGCCACGGCGCCCGGCCCGGCACGCGCCTCACGCGGTCGACTCCGACCCCGCAGAGACCGTCGCGAGCGCCGTCAGCCGCCGCTTCACTTCGTCCGGGAACCGCCGGGGCCGGCCCCGCTCATCCGCGCATACGAGCCAGGTCCGGGCGCGGGCGAGCGTCGCGTCGTCCTCCGCGCGCGCGATCCGGTACGCGAAGACGATCTCCCGGCTCCGCAGCCGCTCGAGCCGCGTGTGGATCCGCACCCGCTCATCGTAGCCGACGGGCATCCGGTATTCGACCTCGACCCGGGAGACGGGCAGCAGGAGCCCGTCCCGCTCCAGCTCCGCATAGGACATGCCGCGCGCCCGCATGAGCGTGGTCCGGCCCAGTTCGCACCACACGAGGTAGTGACGGTGGTGAGCCCGGCCCATCTGGTCGGTCTCCGCGTAGCGGACCCGGACCTCCACCGTCCCGGCGTCGTCTATCGGTCGCATCGGTTCAATATATGCGCGCCCGCGTCCCGGGCGCCGAACGCCGGCCTCCGCTCCCTTCGCCCGGTTTGACGCGTCGCGCCCCCTCCGCCGAGCTTCGGCACATGTCCAACCGCACCGTGGTCGTGTCCGACATCCACCTCGGCGCCGTGGCGGCGGAGAACGAGCAGGCCTTTCTCGCGTTCCTCGCCGAGGCGCACCGCTGGGGCGACGAGTTGCTCATCAACGGGGACCTGTTCGACTTCTGGTTCGAGTATCGACAGGTGGTGCCGCGCGGGCAGCTCGACGCCCTCGCCCGGCTCCGCGCGCTGGTCGAACGCGGCATGCGGATCCGCTTCATCGGGGGAAACCACGACGCATGGGGCGGGAGCTTCCTGCGGGACGAAGTCGGGATCGAGGTTCTCGACGGGCCGCTGCGACTCACGGTCGGCGGGCGAAGTGCCTATGTGGCGCACGGCGACGGCCTCGGCGGCGCGGATTGGGGCTACCGCGCACTACGCCGGGCGGCGCGCAGCCGCTGGGGACGGGGCCTGTTTCGCTGGGTGCATCCGGATCTCGGGGTGCCGCTGGCGCGGCTCGCGAGCGGCACGAAACGGGCCCAGGCCCGCGAGAACGGCGGAGACTCACCCCGCGCGGACCGGCTTGCCGCCTCCGCGCGCGAGGTGCTGGCCGCGAACGCCGACATCGACCTCGTCGTGTTCGGCCACGCGCACAGACCGGAAGTGTCCGAGGTGGCCCCGGGCCGATTCTACCTCAATGCCGGCGACTGGCTGCACCACAACAGCTTCGCCATCGTCACCCCGACAGAGATCCGACTCGAGTTCTACGCGCCGCAGCGCCCTCCGGTCACGGGAATGCCACCTTGAAGCCGACCGTGATCCCCACCGATCCATCGGGCGGCGGAGCGACGATCGGCTCGAAGTCCCAGAAGTGTGTGGACACCCAGGCGTCGAGGCCGCTCAGGAAGGCGATGAAGCCGGCGAGGACGATCCAGTTCTCGCGCTGTCCGGTGCGGTTCGAGATCCGCTCCTCGTTCTGGGGCACCTCCTCCTTCGCCGCGGAGAGTCGCGCGTCGGACTTGAAGACCATGAACAGAAAAACCGCCTCCGCCGCGAAGTAGAAGGCGCCGCGCGACGGCTGTCCGACCTCGAACTGCCCCCAGCCGGGGAGGATCAGGGAGCGGCCGAAGGCGCCGAGAGGAGAGATCGGCGGGCGCTGTTCGGCCGTCAGGGTGTCCGCGACCGCGACCGTGTCGGCCGTCGCCACCGCGACCGTGTCGGCCGTCGCCACCGTGTCGGCCGCCGCCCGCGGGGGTGGAGGATCCTGCGCCGACAGGGGCGCCGGACCCGCCATGCGGCAGCAGAGCAGAACAAAGATAGCGGGTAGGAGAATGGCGGGAACGTGTGGGAATCGAACCCACCCGGGACGCGCGAACGCCCCGTAACGGTTTTGAAGACCGCAGGCGACACCAGTCACCATCCGCTCCCGTTCATCCGTCGTCAGGCGGGATGCGCACGCGCGATCACCTCGATCTCGACCCGGGCCCCGAGCGGGAGCGCGCCCACGGCCACGGTGGAGCGCGCCGGGTACGGCGGATCGAAGCACTTCGCATAGATCTCGTTCACCGCGGCGAAATCCCCCATGTCCGACAGAAAGATCGTCGTCTTCACGACATCGGCGAAGGTGAGGCCCGCCTCGTCGAGCACCGCCCGCAGGTTCGCCATCACCCGCTCGGCCTGGGAGGCGATGTCGTCTCCTGCCATCGAGCCGGTGGCGGGATCCAGCCCGACCTGTCCGGCCGAGTAGAACAACTCGCCGGCCCAGTATCCCTGCGAATACGGGCCCAGGGCGGCGGGGGCGTGATCCGTGTGGACCGGTCCGGTCTGCATTTGCATGGTCTCCTTTCGGGGCGGGCGGGCGGCTGGCGGCTTCTTGCATCGCAGTGGTGGGAACGGGTAACCTCGCCCGTACGCCCCGTCGCTGGAGGCGGATGTTGCGTTCGAGCGCGTCCTGGCGGTCGGGCGAAGATACGTCTATCCCCGGAAGAGCGCCAAGCAACGTGCCGGAGGCCTCCGCCAGACGATTTGCGGCAAGACTCGTGCGCGACGCCGTCGTCGGCATCGCGCTCTCCGTACAGGCCTACTTCGCTCTTGCCCTGCGGCTGCTCAAAGCCTGTGTGAGCCAACCGTTCTACCGGGCCGACCTGGTTCAGCAGATGGACACGATCGGGGTCGGCTCCCTCTTCATCGTCATACTCACCGGCCTCTTCACGGGCATGGTACTGGCCCTTCAGGCTTCGTTCGAGATGGCGCGTTTCGGGGCGGAGATCTACATCGGACGTCTCGTCGGCGCGAGCACGATCCGCGAACTCGGCCCGGTCCTCACGGCGCTCATCGTGACCGGGCGGGCCGGGGCCGGCATGGCGGCGGCCATCGGGGCCATGCGGGTGACCGAACAGGTCGATGCGCTGCGCACCATGGGCGTGGATCCCGTCCGCAAGCTCGTCGCGCCCCGCTTCCTCGCCGCCCTCGTGATGCTCCCGGTGCTCACGATCATCGGAGACCTCGTCGCGATCATCGGAGGCCTCCTGATCGCCGTCCTCAAGCTGGACCTGACGCCGCAGCTCTATCTGACGTCCCTGTACGACAACCTCGCCCAGAGCGGCTTCGTGCTCGGGGTGATCCCCACCGATCTGGTCCAGGGGCTAGCCAAGCCCTTGGTCTTCGGCGGCCTGATGGCGCTCACGAGTTGCTTCCACGGGCTGAGGACGCTCGGAGGCACGGAAGGGGTCGGTCGCGCGACGACGAACGCCGTGGTCACCACGTCGATCCTCGTCCTCGCCGCGGACTACTTCATCACCCAGATCCTCATCGTCATCTTTCCCCAATGAGCGAGCGGCAGAGCAAGCGGCAGAATCCCGGCGGAGCGGAGCCGGGGACGGAGGCCTTCGAGGCCGAACTTCGCGAAGAGATCCGCCGCGAACTGGGGATGCAGCGGCGCGCCCCCGAGCGGCCGGAAGAGGTCGAACTGCGGGATGTGTGGCTCTCCTTCGGAAGGCACGAGGTCCTTCGCGGGGTCTCGCTGGGCGTGGCCCGGGGGGGTACGCTCTGCATTCTCGGGGGCTCCGGGGTCGGAAAGTCCACGGTCCTGCGCCTGATGCTCCGCCTGCTCCTCCCCGACCGCGGCGAGGTCCTCATCGAGGGCCGCGACATCAGCGCGGTCTCGCGAATCGAAGCGCTCGCGCTGCGTGAACGGATGGGCATGGTGTTCCAGGGCTCGGCGCTGTTCGATTCGCTGAACGTGTTCGACAACGTCGCCTTCCCGATGTACGAGCACACCGAACTCGGAGAGGAGGAGATCCGCGAGCGGGTGGGGGAGGTCCTGTCCTTCGTCGATCTGGAGCCGGCCGAGGTCCTCGGGCTGCTTCCCTCCGAACTCTCCGGAGGCATGCGAAAGCGGGTGGCCGTCGCGCGCGCTATCGTGCACAAACCCCCGATTCTCCTCTTCGATGAGCCGACGAGCGGCCTCGACCCCATCACGACCCGTACGATCGACGAGTTGATCATGAAACTCCGCCGCGAGTTGCACGTGTGTGCGGTCGTCGTCACGCACGATGTGCGATCCGCGTCGCGGATCGCGACCGAGACCGCGCTCCTGAAGGACGGAGAGATTATCTTCCAGGGGACGCCGGAGGAGATGCACGGGTCGAATGACCGCTATGTTCGGGAGTTTCGAAGCTAGCACCGGCGCGGAGGGACCCCGCGCCGGACGGGGCGAGACGACCCGCGAGACCTGTCGTCAGGACGACGGAGCCAGACGATGAGACGATCCAAACCGATTACGTGGGATCAGATCCGGGTGGGGATCGTCCTGATCTTCGGACTCATGGTGCTCGCCGTGGGCGTCTTCTTCATCGGCGAGGTCGGGGACGTGTTCTCGGAACGGTACCGGCTCGTCACGCTGATGGAGTCGGCCTCGGGGCTCCAGCCCGGGGCGGTCGTGCAGGTGGCCGGGCGCAACGTGGGCCAGGTGGAGCGCGTGGAGTTCATCCCTCCGGCCACCCGCGGAGAATCGGACATGGCGATCGCGATCTGGATGGGGGTGAACGTGTCGGTGCGAGAGCAGATTCGGCACGACTCGCGCGCCCGCGTGCGCACGGTGGGGCTGCTCGGAGACCGGATCATCGATATCGAACCGGGCTCCGCCGACTTCGCCGTGCTCGCGCCCGGAGATACCGTCGAATCCGCGCCGGCGCTGAGCTTCGACCAACTCCTCGGCGAGGCAGCCGACGCCGTGCGGAGCCTCACGGACCTCTCGAACGGCCTCGGGGCTACGCTGGCGCGCGTCTCGGACGGCGAGGGCTCGCTGGGCCGACTCCTCGTGGACGAGACGCTCTACGAGGGCCTGGTGGATCTGAGCACGCATCTCGGGGCCGTGTTGGGTCCGGTCGCGGCAGGCGAGGGCCTGCTGGGCCGCCTGCTCGGCGACGAGGCCATCTACGACCGGCTCCTCACCGCGACGGCGCGCCTCGACACCGTGACCGGGGCGATGGCGTCGGGCGAGGGAACGCTGGGGCGACTGCTTGCCTCCGACTCCCTCTATCGGGCTCTCGCCTCCTCGGCCACCCGGGCCGACTCTCTCCTCGGTCTCATCGAAAGCGGCGAGGGAGCCATCGGCCGCCTGGTCGGGGAGGACCTGCTGTACGAGGAGCTGCTCAAGGTCGTGGTCGACCTGAACGCGTTACTCGCGGAGGTGCGGGCGAACCCGGGCAGGTTCATCCCCCCCGTGAGGGTCTTCTAGCGAGCAGTCCGTGGCTCCTGGAGGTCGTGCAGGGTCTCGAAGTCGATGACCTCGAACTCGCGCGCTCCGGCCGGCAGAATCACGCTTGCGGACTCACCCTTCTTCTTGCCCAGCAGTGCGCGGCCGATGGGCGACTCCATCGAGATGTCGTTGTTGTCGAAGTCGATGTTGTCACCGATCGTGAGGGTGAAGCACTCGATCTCGTCGTCCGCGACATCCCTCACCCGGACCTTCGACCCGAAGCCGACGCGGTCGGTCGGAACATGTTCGATGTCGATCTCGCCGAGTTGCGACATCCGCCGCGCCAGGTAGTCGAGCCGCGCACGCACGAAGCCCTGCCGCTCTAGCGCCGCCGTGTACTCGGAGTTCTCCCGGAGGTCGCCCTGCGCGACCGCCTTCTCGATCTCTCCGGGGAGGATCACGTTCAGTTCGTGGAGCAGCGTCTCCGCCTCTTCCCCGATCTTCCGCTGAACCTCCTCGATCATCCGAACCTCCTCGACTCTCGCGGGCCGGCCGAAAAAAAGCCGAGGCGCTCCCCAGAGGGGAGACGCCCCGGGCCGAGTGGAGGCGGCGGGAATCGAACCCGCGTCCGCGAGCCCATCCGCCACGGCATCTACGTGCGTAGTTCGCGATCAGGTCTCGTCCCGTACGGGTTCACGAACAACCCCTCCCGGGACCAGCCGCGCATACGGCTTGCGCCGCGTCTCGCCACCCAGACTCACGGCCCGCCTGGATGGCCAGCCCGATTTGTCGACGTCCGCCGGGAGGTCCTCGGGCCGGGACCTCCTGGAGACGGGCTACGCAGTATTACGCAGCCAGAGCCAATCCTTCGTCGGCACTTGAAATTTTCCCGGTGTTTTACGAGGCCCCGGGCACCTCGGCACGCTTCCGCGGCTTCCAGTTCACGCGTCGAAGCCGTGTCGCCCCCATTGGTACATTGTACGGTCGTTTCTCTTCGCGTCCAGCGCAAGTTGCGGCGATTCTTTGACAGCCGGAAAGCGCCACGGGTATACTCGAAGCTCGCGCTCGCCGGCTCCGGTCGAGTTTGCCGATCAGTACCGATTGTCCCCGCGGATTCGCGGGGAGGAGACATAGATCCAAGTGCATCTTCGAGAATTGTTCGTACCGTCCGCCATCAAGCTCGACCTGGCGGCCGAAACGAAGGACGAGGCCCTGAGGGAGTTGGTGTCGTATCTGGGTCTCGACGAGAAGTCCGAGGGGATCCTGTTCAAGATGTTGAAGCGACGGGAGAACCTCGGGTCCACCGGGATTGGGCGCGGCATCGCGATTCCGCACTGCCGATCCCTCGTGGTGACACGGTTGCGCGTCGCCTTCGGGCGGAAGTTGTCGGGCCTCGACTTCAAGGCGATCGACGAGAAACCGGTGCGGTACGTCTTCCTGATCGTCGCCCCGCCGCTCGAGGTCTCCAACCAGTACTTGCCGGTCCTGGGGAAGATCGCGCAGTTCGGCAAGGAGCCCGATGTGCCGGAGGCGCTCGCTGAGCTCTCGACGCCCGAAGAGTTCATCGAGCTGCTGGATTCGAAGGATGTCTGAGTCCCTCCCCACAGCGCCCGATCACCTGCGGCAGGAGATCTGAAATCACCATGCACCCGCAACTCGAGCTGCTCCTCGAGATCCAGGACCTTCGGATGCAGCGCCGCGGTCTCGCCGATGGCACCCTCACGGATCTGGAGGCGGACGTCTTCGACATCAAGATCGAGGACGCCATTCGATCGCTCGACGAGAAGGTCGAAGAGTTGGAGGGGCGTCTGGACCGCGGTGTCCGCGCACGCTACCACCGGATCGCCGACAGCGCCTCGCGCGTCGTGGCGCCCGTCCTGAACGGGATCTGCTACGGGTGTTTCGTGGCCCTCTCGACGGCGCGGGCTTCCGAAGCGGACCGGAATCTGCGCGTGGATTCCTGCGAATACTGCGGCTGCTTCCTGTACCACCTGGACTGACCCTCAACTGCGGGCCGCGAGCACCCTCCCCTCGGCCGTCCGCCGCGTCACGCCTTCCCGGTCCAGGAATTCCAGCAGCGGGATCAGGTATTTGCGCGACAGGGTGAACGCCTCCTTGAAGCGGGTCGGCCCCGACGGCGCGCCGTCGGCGAGGAGTTCGCTCACGCGCGCCTCGAGGGCTTCGAGCGCCGCCACGGAGACGTGGAGTTCGGGGGTGACGGCCCTCGTCGTTCCGGCCTCCCGAAGGAGACGCAGAAGGTCGTCGAGGAGCGGGCGTGCGAGTCGGAGCGTCTTGCCCAACTCGGTCACGAGCGGCGGCTGCAGACCGGCCTCCACGATCATCGCGGCAAGTCGGTCGCGCGCCGCCTCTTCCGCCTCGGTGAGCCGCGGGAGGTGGCCGGGCAGCGCGAGGCGCGGGCCGCTCTCGACCAGGCGGCCCTCCGCCAGCAGCTGTCGCACGGCCCGCTCGGCCAGCTCGCCATCGCAGACGCCGGTGAGAGCCGACCGCATGGCCTCCTTCGACACGGCGGCGGCGCGGCGGTCGGCCGCGTGCAGGCGTGCGACCGCCCACTCCACGGCCTGCATGGCTTCGTCCGCCGCTTCGGCCGAGAACCAGCGGGCGCCGATGCGCACGCAACCCGCCTCGTCGGCCGCGGCCTCCAACTCGGCGGCGGGGCGGCCGAGCCTTACCGGCGCGGGCGCCACGAGCAGGCCGAGCAGTCCTTCGAGCCTTACGCTCGCGGCCAGAGCCTCACCGGCGGTGCCATCGAGCACGCGGCGCCACGCGGCCGTCCGCTCCGGCCAGTCGGGCGGCGGATCGAGTTCCGCGATGCGCACCCCGCCGATCGTCGACACCGGCGAGTAGAAGCGGAGGATCGCCCGGTCACGCGCCCGGGCGAGCAGCGGCGCCTCCAGCGCGAGTACGGCCCATGCGGCTTCGCCCGGCGGGATCGGTGCCCGGTCCGCGGTATGCAACCGGGCCATGACTTCGCGCGTTCCGAGGTAGACGCGCAGGCGCTGGCCGTGCGTGAGCGGCCGGTCGCGAGCGGCCAGCGCCCGCAGGCGCACGCCGAGCCGGTCGCTCGGCCTCCACTCCGCACGGTCGACGAGCACGCTGCCTCGCTCCACGGCGTCCGCCGAGACGCCGACGAGCGCGACGGCGCACCGGCGACCCGCCGCCACCTGTGGCCGGGGATCCTCGTGCACCTGGAGGCCGCGTACCCGTGCGGACGCGTCCCCGGGGAAGAGGCGCAGTGTATCGCCCACGCGCACGCACCCGCTCCACACCGTGCCCGTGACGACGGTCCCCGTACCCCGAATGGAGAACGACCTGTCGACCGGGAGACGGAAGAGATCGTCCTCGCTCCGCCTGTGGACCCCGGCCACCAGGGACTGCAGGGAGCTTCGAAGCGTCTCGATCCCCTCCCCCGTGACGGAGGATACGGGGACGATCTCCCAGGAAGCGCGAGCGGAGTCCTCATCCAGGAGTTCCCGCGTCGTCTCGGTCGCGAGTTCGAGCCACTCGGCGTCCACCCGATCGCTCTTGGTGAGGGCTACGACCCCCCTCTTCACGTCCAGGAGCCGCGCGATCGCGAGGTGTTCCCGCGTCTGCGGCATCGGCCCCTCGTCCGCCGCCACGACGAGGAGCAGCACGTCGATCCCCGTCGCCCCGGCGAGCATGTTCTTGAGGAAATCCTCGTGGCCCGGGACGTCGACGATGCCCGTCTCGAGGCCGGGATCGAGGTCGAGCCGCGCGAAGCCGAGGTCGATCGTGAGTCCCCGGCGGCGCTCCTCGAGCCAGCGGTCCGTCTCGATCCCCGTCAGCGCCCGGACGAGGGCCGTCTTGCCATGGTCCACATGGCCGGCCGTCCCGATGACGATCCCGCGACGGTCGCTCACGACGCCTTCACGCGAGGCGGCTCAGGAAGGGGAGAGATTTCAGCGTGGCGCCTTCGGCGAGGTGGTGACGGATGAACTCGGCCAGCCAGAGACCCTGGTTCCCGACGGATCCGGCGTCCGCGGCGGGGAGCCCCTCCACCAGCCTTCGAAGGGCGTCGAGTTCGCCCGGGGCGAGTTGCGGGCCGCCGGGTCCGCACGACGCGCACCGGAGTCCGCCGGCCGCGAAATCGAAGCGGACGGACCCGCCGCCGATCGGCCGCCGGCAGCCGACGCACCGATCGAGTTCGGGTCGGAAGCCGAGCGCGTTGACGAGCCCCCATACATGCTCCAGACCGCCCGCCGGATCGCCTTCCCGCACCTTTCGGTGCAGCCCGTCGAGGCCCCGCGTCAACATCCGGTACAGTTCGATGTCGCGATGCTCCGGGGCGAGTCGCATCACGAGTTCGCACAGGACGGAGGCGACCGTGAACAGTTCGATGGACCGGTCGAGTCCACGACGGACTCGCACCAACTCGAAATCCGAGAGCGTGTGCAGGTCGCGCCCGTCCTTCGTGAAGAACGTCGCCTCCCCCTCCACGAACGGTTCGAGCAAACCTCCGAAGCGGCTCTTCGGACGCAGGGCTCCCCGAGCCAGCGCCGAGCACGGCCCGAGTTCCCACGTCATCAGCCGCAGGATCTTGCTGGTTTCGCTGTACCGGTACGTCTGGAGGACGACCGCGCGGGTGGTGACGAGGCTCACCCGTCTCGCTGCTCCGGCCCCGCCTCAGCGCATCAGGATGTCGGTCGCTCCCGCCCCGACCGCGATGTCGGCGATGAACTCGCCCGTCGCTTCGAGGAGGACGAGGCGTCCCTGCGAAGCCGTTTCGTAGGTGGCACAGAGCACCTGGCTGTCGACGAACGAGGTGGCGACCCGGCAACTGAGGTTCGACCCGTCCCGGTCGAGCGGCTGAATGGGGTTGTCCGGTCCGCGGTCGAAGTGCCGGGTGGAGAAGTTGAACGACAGGATGTCGGTCTCCGCCGTCCCCGGCCCCTTGGTCCGCACGACGTAGATGAGGCCGTTCCGCCCCGGCTCCATCGAGACGCCGTTCCCGCCGAGTACGTGCACGTCCTGCACGTCACGGCTGGCCATGTCGATTTCCACCAGATGGCCGTCGCCCGCGGGGGCGGCGGTCACGGGATCCAGACTTCCCCCGGCCAGGAAGAGGAGGTTTTCCCGGAGCGCGAGGGCCTCTGTCGCTCCCACGATCCCCTCCGGAAGCCTCACCTCATCGAAATAGCTGCCGCTCATGAATTCGTGCAGTACCACGCGGGATGGCCCGATGGGCTGACCGTCTCCTTCGTCATCGAGGTTGCCGTCCATCGAGACGATGTAGAGACCCGCCGGCACGGCCCGTTCCGGGAAGGTGCCGACGCCATCGATGAGCAGCTGCGCGGTCGGGCTGCCCGGAAACGCGATATAGATCCCGTCCCGCGCGCGGGCGGGCACGAGGGCCCCGAGCGTCCCGCTCGCGTCCGCGACCACCGTCGGCTTTGCCGGGTCCACGGCGGCGCTGTCCGGGAACATCGCGGTCGCCTGCTCGCCGGTGGAGAAGGATCCGAAGATGACCTGGCTGCCACCCGGTGACTCCGAGGTCGTCACCCACAGATCCTGGAGGAAGTCCGCGGTCTCACCGTTGAACCCGGCGCCCAGCTGAATGTCCCGGCCGAACGGAACGAGGCGCCCGTCGATTCGATTGAACTGCTGCAGCGTCCCCGAAATCGAATTGAGGACCGCCACCTCGGATCTGTCCGGCGTGATCGGGCCCCCGTTCCCGTCGGGCCCGGTCGATTCGTTGCAGCCGGCCGCGACGGCGGCCAGCAGGCATACCCGCACCCATTCGCGCTTCCGCATTCTCTTCTCCTCTTGTGGCCCGATGTCGCAGGTACGCGTTGATCCGCCGCGCACGGGACGGGGCGCGCCGCATGCGGCAACCTCCGGTCCCGAAGTGTGGCCGCCCGAGACGTTCCTCGCGACCCCCGTCAAGTGTAACGTCCGACGACCCCCAAGTCGCGACGCGGCTCCCGCGAGTCGGCCTCCCGGGGCCGCGCCCGGACAGGCAGCACCGAATGGCCCAGTTCCCCCAGCGGCTGAACGCTGACCTCGCAACCATAGGCCTCGCCCAGCGCGGGTGAGAGCAGGACCTCGCCGGGGCGGCCTGCCCCGACGACCCGCCCCCGGGAAAGGAGGATCAGCCGGTCGGCGTACCGGCTCGCGAGCTGCATGTCGTGCGTGATGCAGATGACGGTTAGCGCTTCTTCACGCACCCGGGCCCGGAGCGCATCGAACACCCAGAGCGCGTGCCGGAAGTCGAGGTGCGCGGAGGGCTCGTCGAGGACGAGGACACCGGGCTCCTGCGCGAGCGCGCGGGCTAGCTTGGCGCGCTGGCGTTCTCCGCCGGAGAGTTGGGCGAGCGGACGCGACGCGAGGCGCTCGAGGTCCGCCCACGCGAGTACGCGGTCCGTGACCTCCCGGTCTCGGGCTTCGAGAGCCGCCCAGGGACTCACGTACGGGTTGCGACCGAGTTCCACGTAGGCCCGGAGGCTGATGCGGAGGGCCTCGGGCGGCGCGTCCTGGGACACCACCGCGACGCGGCGGGCCAGCGCTCGGCGTCCCCACTCCGGGAGGGACCGGTCGTCGAGCCGCACGGAACCCGCCGTGGGCGCGAGGATGCCCCCCAACAGGCGCACCAGGGTGCTCTTCCCGGACCCGTTCGGACCGATGATGGCGGTAAACGCGGCCTCGCGGAGTTCAAGCGTGACCTCCCGAACGGCCGCGGCCGCCGCGCCCGGATACCGGAACGTCACGCCGTCGAGCCGGTACGCCGTCCGGACGCCTTCAGCCATGGGTCCGCTTGAGGAGAACGAGGAAGAGCGGTACGCCGATGAGGGCGGTCACGACGCCGACCGGGAGTTCCAGCGGCCGGAGCGCGGTTCGGGCCACCATGTCGGCCAGAACCAGCGCCGCGGCGCCTCCGAGCGCGCCGAGCGGGAGAAGCGTGCGGTGGTCACCGCCCCACAGCATCCGGGCGCCGTGCGGCACGACGAGGCCCACGAATCCGATCACCCCCGCCGTGCTCACCGCCACCGCGGCGAGCAGCGATGCGATCACGTAGGCCGCACGATTGATGAGCTCCACGCGCGCCCCCAGGTACGCGGCCGCTTCCTCTCCGAGCGCGAGCGCGTTGAGATGCCGCGACATCCCGAAGGCGAGCGCCCCGCCGCCGAGCGCCGCCGCGGCGAGGATGATCGTCGACTCCCATCCCGCCCGCTCGAAGCTCCCCATCGTCCACAGGATGGCGGACCGGGTCGCATCCGCCTCGGCCACGGAGAGCAGGAGCATCACGCCCGCCCCGAAGAAGGCGGCGACGACGACTCCCGCGAGGATGAGCACGTGCGTATCCAGACGACCGACGCCGAGGGCGACGCGAAACACGATCGCGATCGCGACCAGCGCACCCGCCAGCGCGAAACCCGCCGTGCCCGCGGGGCCGAGCGCCCCGCCCAGCACGGTCAGCGCGAGGACCGCACCCAGCGCCGCGCCCGACGAGACGCCGAGCAGGTACGGCTCCGCGAGCGGGTTGCGAAGGAGGGCCTGGAACAGGGTACCGGACACCGCCAGCGCGATCCCGGTGAGCGCGGCGGCCACCACCCGGGGGAGACGCAGCGAGAGGACGATCGTCCGCGACGAGGGATCGACATCGAGACCTGCGAAGGCCCGCCACACCTCCGCCGGAGACACGGTCGCCGCACCGAACAGGAGCCCGAGGAGCATCGCCCCCGCGAGGAGGACGAGGAGGAGGAGCGCCCCGCGACCGGGCCGCCTCACGAGGGGCACGGAGGGTCGGAGGGCGCCGGGACGTGCGGGAGGACCCCGTGCAGCGCCCCGGCGATGGCCCACGCCGCCTCGGCCACGCGCGGCCCGAGGCGGGTCACGAGGTCCCGGTCCAGCGTAGTGATGCGCCCGGCGGAAACCGCGGGGATGCGCTCCCAGCCGTTCCGGCCGGCGAAGTCGGGCTGCCGGTCCAGCGCCTCCCCCGGCACCGCGACGAGGATTAGTTCCGGATCCCGCTCGATGATCGCCTCGAGGCTGACCCGAGGCGAGGCCGCGTCGAGGTCGCCGAAGACGTTCGTCGCGCCCGCGACCGCGAGGAGCGAATCGATGAAGCTGCCGCGCCCGATCGTCATCGGCGGCTCCGCCCAGGCGTCGTAGTAGACGCGGATGCGCAGCCGGCCCTTCGTCGCCGCCGTCGCCGCCGCGAGCCCGCGCTCGATCCGGTCGACCAGCACGCGCCCGCCCGCCGGACACCCGACGACCTCGCCCAGGCGCAGGATGTTGCGTCGCAGGTCCTCCAGGGTGTCATGACGCAGGGCGAGGGTCGGCACCCCCAGCCGCCCGAGCCGCTCCCGGCTCGTTCGGTTCGCCTCCCCATCGTAGAGGATGACGAGATCCGGGTTCCGCGCGACAACGGCCTCCATGGCGGGGCGGATTCCGTCGCCCACATCCGGGATGCGCCGCGCCGCGGGCGGATACACACCCCAGCGCGTGCGGCCCACGATCCGGTCTCCGGCTCCGAGGCCGAAGAGGATCTCCGTCGCCGCGGGAACGAGGGAAACGATCCGACGGGGGTCGGCGGCCGGCCGTGCTCCCTCGGGCTGCCCGCCGCCCCCCGGTTGCGGAGCGGCACAGGCCGCTGCGGCAACGGCCAGCAGAAGGTGCGAAGCGAATCCGGCGTGTCGTTTCATCCCCGCTCCCGAATCGAGCGGGGCGCCGCGATGGCCCATGCGGCGGCAGGCCGGCCCCGCTCTTCCCGCGAAGAGCTTGCGTAGGGGCATGGAGGAGCACGTCTCCTGGCTCGAGGCTCTTTCCGCGCTGCGACGCGGGCCTCTCACAGTGGCGGGGCCGCGCCGGATTCTCACCGGCTTCCGTTTGCCCGTCCATGTCTCCGAGCGTGGCCGGAAGATGCGCGCACCGCGATGGCACCCGCAAGCGAGCCCCGGCGGGGGACCGCTCAGGGCTCGAAGCGTCCGAAGTCCTCCGGATCCAGGTTCTTGAGGTAGTCGCTGAGCGCCTCCTCCGAACTCGCCACCTCCCCGGTCTCGGAGACACCCTGCGGGTCGTCGGCGGGGTCCTCCGTGGGGTCCTCCAGACCCCCCTCCGCGATTCCGAAGGGAGAAGTCTCCAGCAGACCCTCCTCCGCATAGATCGGGGCCTCGGCCCGGAGGGCGAGCGCAATGCTGTCGCTGGGGCGCGAATCGATCGAGATGAACTCGCCGTTCCGGCGGAAGACGAGGGATGCGTAGTACGTGTTGTCGATGACCTTCGTGATGAGGGCGCGCACGAACGCGCTTCCGAGCCCGCGAACGACGGCGTTGAACAGATCGTGCGTGAGGGGGCGGGCGAACCGGACGCCGGCCAGTTCCATCGCGATCGCGGACGCCTCCCCCGGCCCGATCCAGATCGGGAGGATGCGCTCCCCCTCCTTCTCCTTCAGGATGACGATCGGCGCCCCCGAGGTCCGGTCGAGCCCGAGGCTGGCCACCGTGACCTCGCACATGGTGCTCTCACTCACGGACGCCCCTCCAACCGCCGTCATCCCGCGAGCGCCTCGACCTGATCCGTACGTTCCCACGCGAACCCTCCGTCCCTGGCCCTCCGACCGAAATGACCGTAGGTGGCCGTCCGGCGGTAGATCGGGCGGCGCAGCCCCAACCGCTCGATGATCGCACGCGGTCTCAGATCGAAGACGTCCGATACGCGACGAGCCAGTTCGCCGTCGCTCACGCTTCCGGTACCGAAGGTGTCGACCATGACGCTCACGGGTTCCGCAACTCCGATCGCATACGCGAGCTGGACCTCGACCCGCCGGGCAAGACCCGCCGCCACCAGGTTCTTGGCGATCCAGCGCGCCGCGTAGGCCGCGGATCGGTCCACCTTCGAGGGGTCCTTGCCGGAGAAGGCGCCGCCCCCGTGCCGCCCCATGCCCCCGTACGTGTCGACGATGATCTTCCGGCCCGTGAGCCCGGCGTCCCCCTGCGGTCCGCCGATCTCGAACCGGCCCGTCGGGTTGATGTGATATCGGACCTCGTTTCGGTCGTGCAGCTCCGCGGGGAGCACCGGGGTGATGACCCCGTCGATGATCGCCTCCGTGATCGCGTCCTGCCCGACACCCTCGTCGTGCTGGGCCGCGACCACGACGGTATCGACCCGGACAGGCTCCCCATCGCGGTATTGGACGGACACCTGGGCCTTGCCGTCCGGCCTGAGCCACGGGATTTCGCCGGACTTCCGGACTTCGGCGAGACGCCGCACCAGCCCGTGTGCCAGCATGATGGGCCGCGGCATCAATTCAGGCGTCTCATCCGTCGCATACCCGAACATCATCCCCTGGTCGCCGGCACCGCCGACATCCACGCCCTGCGCGATGTTCTGCGACTGCTCGTCGATCGCGGTGAGGACGCTGCACTGGTCGCACTGGATGCCGTGCTCGGCCCGCGTGTATCCGATATCCCGCAACACCGAACGGGCGATCTCGGAGATGTTGATCTTCGCACGGGTCGTGATCTCTCCCGCAATCAGGACGAGTCCCGTCGTCACGAGTGTCTCGCAGGCGACCCGGCCCTCGGGGTCTTCCGACAGAATCCCGTCGAGGACCGCGTCGGAGATCTGGTCGGCGATCTTGTCGGGATGGCCCTCGGTGACCGATTCCGAGGAGAACGGTTGTGTCCCCTTGACCAAACTGGCTCTCCGAATCAGAGGTTTGCGCCGTGACGCTGCTTTGCTCGGGGCGGCCAAGATAGTGGCCGCCGGGCACCCCCCAGGCAACGTGGCCACGGACGGCCCCCTGCCGCGGGCGGCTAGGGCATCGAGAGCGACGGGGGACTCGAGGGGACCGCCTCCGCCAGATAGCCGCTCAGCTGTCGGCGCAGTTCCGCCCCTCCAGCGGCGAGGGCGCCGCTGGCCCAGACCCGCTCCAGCTCCACCGTGGAGAGCAGGCCCACGAGTTCGCGCACCTCCAGGATCGACGCGGGGGCGAGGCTGAAGTCCCGGTAGCCGAGGGCGAGCAGCAGGGCGAGGCCGATGGGGTCGGCCGCCAGATCGCCGCACACCCCGATCTCGAGCTCCAGGTCACTCGCGGCGTCGAACACGCGGCGATAGCTGCGCACCATCGCCGGGTGAAGCGGGTCCGACAGGTGCTGCAGCCGCGCGTTCCCGCGGTCCACGGCGAGCGAATACTGGGTCAGGTCGTTCGTACCGAGGCTGATGAAGTCGAGGTGGCGTCCGACCAGATCGAGCGTCTCCGCCAGGGCCGGTGTCTCCACCATGACGCCGAACGGGACCCGCCGCGGATGACCGAGTTCCTCCCGCACGCCGTCCACGATCTCCTTCGTGCGCAGGATCTCCGCCTCGGAAATGACGAAGGGGACGAGGATCCGCATGCGGCTCTCCTCCCCGCCCGCCCGGATCGCGGCGCGCAGCTGGTTCCGGAACAGCGCCGGCCGGTCCAGGCACACCCGGATGGCGCGCCACCCCAGATACGGGTTTGCTTCGGGTGGAATGTCGAGAAAGAGGGGGAACTTGTCGCCGCCTATATCGAAGGTGCGCAGCGTCACCGGATGTCTCGGGAAGCCCTCGACGACCTCGCGGTAGGCCTCGTACTGCTCCTCCTCGCTCGGGATCACGCGCCGGCCGATGACGAGGAACTCGGACCGGAACAGGCCGACCCCCTCCGCGCCCGCGCGGCGCGCGGCGGGGACGTCGTGGGGCTGGTCGATGTTCGCCCGCAGGTGCACGCGCACCCCGTCGGCCGTGAACAACGGGCCGCGCTCGAACCCGACGTCCCGGACCTCCGAAAAGCGCCGGACTCTCCGGACGTGCGCCGCCACTTCGGCGGCCTCCGGCCTCAGGACGACCCGGCCGGTGCCGCCATCGAGGAGCACCGCATCCCCATCCGCGACGCTCGCGAGACCGCGCCCGAGTCCGACGACCGCCGGGATGCCGAGCGACCGCGCGAGGAGTGTGCTGTGCGACGTCCGGGACCCGGACCCGCTCGCGACGCCCAGCACGAGATCCGGATCGAGCCGGACCGCGACCTGCGGCGTCAGGTCTTCCGTCACGATCACCGCCTCCTCCTTCGGGAGCGCGAGCGGGTCTCCCTCGTGACCGGCGAGACGGGCGAGCACGTGGGAGCGGATGTCCCGCAGATCGGCGAGGCGGTCCACGACCATGAGGTGCCCCGCGTCCAGGATCGCGGTGCGGAGTTCCGTCAGGCGCCAATCGAAGGCGCGCTCCGCGGAGAGGAAGTTCTCGCGGATGTAGCGGATGGTGCCCGATACGAGATCCGGATCCGAGAGGATGAGGATCTGGGGGTCGAAGATGTTCGCCTCGACCTCGCCCAGCGAACGGGAGGCGCGCTCGCGGGTTTCACGGAGGCGGTCGGCGGCCCATCGGAGCGCCTCCTCCAACCGTTCGACCTCGCGTTCCACCGCGTCCGCCGCGATGGTCCGGTGTTCGGGCCGCCACGGGTGCGCCTCGAGCCGCCGGACGGTCCCCAGGGCCCGGCCCGGAGAAGCGCCGATGCCGTGGATTATCTCTCGCACGGGGGCTCCGTACTCGCTCCGTCCGTGAAGAGTTCCTCGGAAAAGCCCGACGTCACGAGCGCCATGAGGGCGTCGATGGCCGACGCCGCATCGGACCCCTCCGCCCGGATGCGAATCGAGGACCCGGCCTCCGCCGCGAGCATCATCACGCCCATGATGCTCTTCCCGTTCACTTCCATCTCCTCCTTCTCCACCCACACTTCGGCATCGAACCGGCTGGCCAGTTGCACGAACTCGGCCGCCGGCCGGGCGTGCATCCCCAGCCGGTTCCGAATACGAACCGCTCCTTCGTGTCGTGTCTTCACGGATACCCTTCGCTCCGGTCGAGCGAACGATTGGTCTCGGGCCGCACTTCGCCGGGGGTGCCGGCGGCCATCCACATGCTCACAGGAACCACGCCAAACAGGCGACGAGCAGGCTCGCCAGCGCGACCCTCGAGATGTGACGGGGCACAACATAACCACTCAGCCCCGCGCCGACCGCCACCCCCACGATCCACGGCGACGGCGCGCCCCCCGGGACGCGCGCGACGAGGATGGCGGCGAGGGCGCCGATGAGCACCTGGCTGGCGAGGACGAAGACCCGCGCGAGCCTCCGGAAAGGAACTCTCCTCAGCGCGGCGCCCACGCCACGGCCCGCCTTCCATCCGCATCGCAGCCCCCAGAGCCGGAGCGCGAAGTGCCCGAGGTTGTACACGACGAGGAAGCCGGCGGCCGCCGTGACGGCATCGAATCCGAGGAGGAAGGCGATGGCCGCGGCGGAGGCGCAGAAGGGGCGCCAGCCCGCCCACATCGTTTCGTCTCCCAGCGCCCCGAGGGGCGCCCGCAACGCAGAGCGGAAGCGCAGCAGAGTGTCGGGATCCTCCCCCTCGTGCTCGAGGCGCGCCAGGGCGCCGATCGCGACGGGAGCCATGTAGGGGTGGGCGTTGAACGGGCTGGCGTGACGTTCCAGGGCCGCGTCGAGGGCGGCCGGGTCGTCCGCGTGGATCCGCGTCAGGAGCGGCGAGAGAGCGAAGGCCATCCCGGGTCCGGTCATCGCCCGGTGGTTCCACGACCCCTGGATGGAAAAGCTGCGCAACAGGGCCCGGGCGAAGTCCCGACGTCGCGGCCTCACGCGAGAACTCCCGCGAGCAGGGCGCCGAGCAGCCCGCCCGCTGCCAGGCCCGGCCAGTCGCGTCGCCGGGTGCCGAGCGCCCGCGCGGCAACCCCGCCCATGCCGGCCAGGCCGATCGCGGCGAGGGCCGGCGACCACGCGAGGCCGAAGCTGCCGGGCGGCTGCGTCGAGAGGAGGCGCACGAAGAGCACGGATGGCACGAGCAGCGAGGCGACAAGGAGCCCCCCCCGGGCCCCGTCCATCAGCATGGCCAGCCTGTGGCGCCGCGCGAGGGCGGCCGCGCCGCCGCGGGCGCGGCCCGACGAGGCCCAGAGGCGAGCCGTCGCGACCCGGAGCACGGTCACCGAGTACGCCCCGGCCCAGCCGATCGCCCAGCCGCAGACGACGGCGGCCGGCACCCCGATGACCGCACCGGTCTGGGCCATCCCGTACGCGGCGCCGGCCGTGAAGGCCGCCGGCCCGGTCTCGGCGTGCCGCGCGCCTCCGAACGGCGGGTGGCGGGACAGGACGAGTTCGAGCCAGGTGCCGACGAGGAACCCGCCGGCAGGGGCACCGAAGAGGAGCCCGCCCAGCGTGGCCGCCACGATCGGCCGTGACCACATCACCTGGGGCCAGGACACCGCATCCAGACCGACGATGCTCCCCAGGGCGCAGGCGAGCAGCCAGTCCCCGAGCGAGAGTTCGATGCCCATCATCGGGGCTCGAGATCCCTGAGCGGCACCTCGCGCGCCGTGGGCACGTCCCGGGCGGACACGACGCCGTGGCGGCCGATCGCCTTCAGATCCTCGAATTCGTCGCGGGACAGATGGAGGTAGTCGAGGACCTTCCGCCGTCCCGGTCCGTCGTGCAGGCCGCCGACGTTGACCGCCCGGCCGTCGAGGCAGCCGCACTCCGCCAGCGCCCGCATGGTGGCCGTATTCCGCGTCAGCAGAGCGCTCCGCCCCGGGCGCGCCTCGAGTTCCGCGAAGCGCCGCGCGGTCTCCAGCGCCGGAAGGAACTCTGCGGTCGCCTCCCGGCCCAGCGCGCTGGCCCAGATTTCCTGCTCCCAGTCGCTCGCGGCGAGGACCTCGTCCACGATCACGTAGAATTGGAGCCCGAGGCGGTTGCCCCAGCCGACGATCACCTGGCCATGGATCAGCCGTTCGTCGATTCGGAAGAGTTTGAAGGGCATGCGCTTCTCCCGGACTCAGCCCGTCCGGGAGAAGCCCGGGTGGGCCTGCTGCCCGCCCTGCCCCTTTCGGAGCAACCGGGCGACGAGGATGTCGAGCGGCAACTCCCGGTGGAAGACGAAGTCCAGCAGCATGGGGAGGTTGACGCCGGTGATGCAGGCGGCATCCCGGTTCTCCCTCACATGCCTGAGGCCTGCCATGGCGCAGCTTCCTCCGGCGAGATCGACGAAGAGGAGGGTCCCGTCGCTCCCGGCCGTCTCCCGGATGACCTCGCGCAGCGCATCCGGCCCCAGCCCTTCGTTACTCACGGGTCGCAGCGCGCCGGTCACCCCGCTGATCGTCTCCACCGCGGCCACCAGGGCGGGAGCCAGCTCCGCGTGCGCCACGACCACGCCCCGGACGCCCTCACTCATCGTCAGACTCAAGGTAGTCCTGCACCGGCCGCATGCGCTCGATGAGATCCCGTTCGAAGGCCGTCGCCGGGTCTTCCCCCGAGTACCGGAGGAGGTGGTTCATCGCCACCACCTCGGCGATGACCGTGATGTTCTTGCCCGGATTCAGAGGGATCCGGATTCTCGGCAGCTTCACACCCAGGATCTCGCACTCCTCCTTCTCGAGACCGGTCCGCTCGTAGTCGTCGCGCGCGCCCCAGACCTCGAGTTCAACCACGACTTCGATCCGCTTCTGCTGCCGCACCGCCCGGATCCCGAACATCGCCCTCACATCGATGATCCCGACCCCGCGGATCTCCATGTGATGCCGCTGGTGCTCCTGGGCACGCCCGAGGAGAATGTCGCCTTGCCGTCGATGGACGAGGATGAGGTCGTCAGCGACGAGCCGGTGCCCGCGCTCGACGAGGTCGAGAACGCACTCGCTCTTCCCGCTGCCGGATGGGCCCGTGAAGAGAAGGCCGATCCCGTACACGTCGGCGAGTGACCCGTGGATGGAGGTCCGGGGCGCGAACTCCTCCTCGAGGTAGGGCTGCAGCCGCCGATAGAAGTCACCGGTCTTGAGCGGCGTCTCCAGGAGGGTGACACCCCCGGAATCAGCCGCCGCCAGCAGCTGTCGCGGCGGTTCCTGGCTCTTGGTGACGAAGGCGCACGGCACGCCGGAGCGGAAGACGAACTCGAGCGCGGAGGCGCGCTCGGACCCGGTCAAACTGTTGAGATAGGCGATCTCGGTCTGGCCGAAGATCTGGACGCGCTTCGCGACGAAGCGCTCGGTGTAGCCGGCCAGCGCCAGCCCCGGCGAAGATACCTCCGGCACGCGGATCTCCCGTTCCAGCCCGGACTCCCCCGCGAGGACCGCGAGGGAAAAGGCCTCCCTCTTGCGCCGCAGGAGCGACGCCACGGTGAGCGTCACCCGGTCGCGCCGTCGCGGTCGAGCGGATCGCCGAAGAGTTCGTCCATGGGGGGGGCCGCGTGTTCATGGTACCGGTCGTGATTGCGGCGCAGCTGGTTGCCGAGCTTCTCCGTGAGCCGGTCCAGCGCCGTGCGCGGATCCGGCCCCTCGGCCTCGCCGTGCACGGGCCGTCCCCGGTCGACGCTGACCACGGCCGCGGCCCGCACCGACATCTTCTCGCGCGTGAACACGATTTCGGCTCTCGATGCGCGCGGCTCGAAACGCTCCAGGCGCTGGAAGCGCGCCTCGATGACGTCGCGAAGGTCCGACACATCCGTGTTGCGCGCGGTGATGATGGTTTTCATCGATCCTCATCAGGGTTGTCGATTGTGTGGTAAAGGTGCGCTTCGGTCTCGTCCGCTGCACGAGACCACGAGAAACGGGCGGCGTGCGCGATGCCACCCTTCCCCAGCCGGTCGCGCGTGGCCGGGTCCCCCAGAACCCGCAGGAGCGCCTGCGTCCACGACTCGACGTCTCCGTGCCGCGCGAGGAGTCCCGATCTTCCCTCGTCGACGGACTCGCGCAACCCCTGTGAATCGCTCGCGACCACCGGCGTCCCGCAGGCGGCAGCTTCCACATTGGTCATCCCCCACCCTTCCTTCGGCGAAGGATAGACCACGGCCCACGCCCGGCGCAGCCAGCCCACCTTCTCCTCCTCCGAGACGTACCCCAAAAGGCGCACGTCCTTCCCCGGCTTCCCCGACGAGTAACGGGCCGCGAGTCGCCGGAGTCGAGCCTCGTCGCTGCCGCGCCCGACGATGACGAGCCTGACCCCGGGGATCCGCTCCCGCAGCCGGGGGAGGACATCGAACAGGATGTCGAGGCCCTTGTATCGCTTCAGACGTCCCACATAGAGCAGCGTCGGCTCTTCCGCGCGATCCCGCGGGGTCCCGGGACGATACGTGTCGTGGTCCATGCCGGGGGGGATGACGGTGATGTCGCGCGCGAGCAGGCCGCGCTTCGTGAGATCGAGCGCGGTGCTCTCCGAGATGGCCTGGAAGGGACAACGCCGGTAGACGCGCGGGATCGCGCGCTCCGCCGCCCACACCGCCGCCGCAACGGGAAAACGCGCCTCCGCGAAGGCGGTCGCGCCGAAGAGATGCGGGACGAGGGCGACCACGGGCACGCCGACCCACAGCGGCGAGTAGAGCGGAATCTTGTTGATATCCTCGACCACGAGGTCCGGCGCGAAGCTCCGCACGGTGCGGACGGCCGCGCTCCGGGCCCGCGCCGCGTAGCTGTACCGGCCCCCGACGCGCTCGACTTCGATTCCGTCCAGCCTCGCGAAGCGTGGCGCCCCGGGCCACCCTCCGACGACGGCGCGCACCTCGTGCCCCCGGTCCGCGAGGCGGCCGTAGACCTCGTGCAGGTGGAGTTCGGCTCCTCCAGCCTCCGGGTTCTCCCGATCCTGCCAGTTGAGGAGGAGGATCCGGAGCGGTCGAGCCCCGGGGTCGCTCAGGACTCGACCTCGCCCGCCTTCCGGACCGCGTCGAGGACCCCGTTCAGGAAACGGGGGCTGCCGGGGCTCCCGTACCGGTGCGCCAGCTTCAGGGCCTCGTGGATCGTCACCCTGGGCGGCACATCGTCGAACCAGCGCAGTTCGGCGATCCCGATGCGAAGGATGTTTCGATCGATGGCGTGCAGGCGTTCGAGTCGCCAGTTGGAGGCGTGCCGCACGATCGCGGCGTCGATCTCGGCGAGGTTGCGGCCCACCGTATCGAGCAGGCGCTCGACATGGGGCCGGTAGCGTTCGGACATCGTGCGGTGCGCCAGCGTCCGCTGCGCGTACGCCAGCGGCGTCCCGTCGCCGCCGAGTTCCCAGGCGTAGAGCAGGTTCAGCGTCCAGCTGCGCGACCGCGAGCGGACGTGTGTACGGGCGGGGCGCGTCACGCGTTCAGCCGCCCGCGGAGAGCGGCCATCTCCAGCGCCGCCCGGGCCGCATCCACGCCCGCGTTCCCGAGTTCGCCGCCGGCTCGGGCCAGCGCCTGCTCGAGGTTGTCCGGCGTGAGCACGCCGAAGCCCACCGGGACGCCCGTGTCCAGTTGCACGCGCGCGAGGCCGTCGGCGGCCCCCCGGCTCACATGGTCGAAATGCGCCGTCTCGCCGCGAATCACGCAGCCCAGCGCCACGATCGCGTCATAGCCGCGCACGGCCGCTTCGCGAGCGGCGAAGGGCAGTTCCCACGCCCCCGGGACGAACACGGTGTCGAGGTGTTCCGCGGCCACGCCGCGCTCGACGAGGGTCCGCGCGGCGCCTTCCAGCAATCGCTCGGTGACCGCGGAGTTGAAGCGGCTCACGATGACGCAGACCCGCCGTCCGACACCGTCGACCGCCGGGTCGCCGGGAGGAGCGTCCGACTTCGTCCTCACGCGGACCCGGAGAGGTGTCCCAGCTTCTTGCGCTTGGCCTCGAGATAGGGGATCACGCGATCGTCGACGGGGCCGAGTTCGAGCGGGATGCGGTCGCTGATCACGAGACCGAAGCCCTCCAGCCCGGCCAGCTTCTTCGGGTTGTTCGTCAGGATTCGAATGGAGTGCAGCCCGAGATCGGCGAGGATCTGCGCCCCGATGCCGTAGTTCCGGAGATCTGCCGGGAAGCCGAGAGCCTCGTTCGCCTCAACCGTGTCGTGTCCCTCGTCCTGCAGTTCGTAGGCGCGGAGCTTGTTCAGAAGCCCGATGCCGCGCCCCTCCTGGTCGAGATAGACGATGACTCCCGCCCCGGCCTCGACGACCATGCGCATGGCGGCCTCGAGCTGATCTCCGCAGTCGCAGCGATGGGAATGGAAGACATCCCCCGTGAGACACCGGGAGTGAACGCGAACAAGGACATCCTTCTTCCCCGCCACGTCGCCGCGGACGAGCGCGACGTGCTCGCGTTCATCCACATCGTTCGCGTACCCCACGATGCGGAAGTCCCCCCACGGCGTCGGGAGTTCGGCTTCCGCGATGCGCCGCACGAGGCTCTCCGTGCGGAGCCTGTGCGAGACGAGCGCCGCCACCGTGATGAACGGAATGTCGTGCTCCGCGGCGAAGACCTCGAGCTCCGGGCGGCGCGCCATGGTCCCATCGGGGTTCAGGATCTCGCAGATCACGCCCGCCGGCGTGAGCCCCGCGAGCCCCGCGAGATCGACCGAGGCCTCGGTCTGGCCGACCCGCTGGAGCACGCCTCCGGGCTTGGCCCGCAGCGGGAAGATGTGGCCCGGCCGCATGAGATCGGTGGGGCGGGTCTGGGGGTCCACGGCCACGCGAATTGTCCGGGCGCGATCCTGGGCCGAGATCCCCGTCGACACCCCGAAATCCTGCCGTGCATCGATCGAGACGGTGAACGCGGTCTTGTTGGGGTCGGCGAGCTTGTCGTTCGTCATGAGCGGGAGATCCAGCCGGTCGGCCATCTCCTCGGGCAGGGTGAGGCAGATCAGGCCCCGCGCGTGCGTACACATGAAGTTGATGTTCTCGGACGTCACCAGCTCGGCCGCGCAGACGAGGTCGCCTTCATTCTCGCGATCCTCGTCGTCGGCGATAATGACCATTCCCCCGCTGCGAATGCGGGCGATCGCAGCTTCCACGGTGTCTGTGGGCATATCCGTCAGCCGAAGTCGGTTTCCCGGGTTCATGCGAGCGGCGCCTGGCCTCAACCCGCCGCGGGCGTCGAGTACGAGCGGACGGCGCGAGCGACGTACTTGCCGATCAGGTCCGCCTCCACGTTGACCCGCGCGCCGGGCGTGAGGCACCCCAGGGTGGTGTGGCTCCATGTATAAGGGATGATGGCGAATCGCGCGATGGCGCCCGCGAGGCGGTTCACCGTCAGACTCACCCCGTCGATCGCGAACGACCCCTGCGGTACGGTCACGGTTTCGATCCCGCCCGGGAGCGAGATCTCGAGCATCCCGGATGAACCCTCGCACGACGCGGTGGCCACCGTACCGACGCCGTCGACATGTCCCTGCACGAGATGGCCGCCCAGCGGGTCCCCCGCCCGCAGCGCGGGCTCCAGGTTCACGGCGTCGCCGACCCGCCAGTCGCCGATCGTCGTCCGCGCCAGCGTGGCCTCCACCACATCGACGCCGAACGCTTCATCGCGGGCGTGGATGTCGACCACCGTTGTGCAGACGCCCGCCAGGGAAACGGAGTCGCCCGGCTCCAGTCCGTCGACGAACGGGACGCGGGCGATCGTGAGCCGCAGGCCGTCCGCCCGCTGCTCCCGGTCCGCCACCTCGCCGACCGCCTGCACGATGCCGGTGAACACTTCTCTCGACCGCTCAGAGCCTGCGCAGTACTTCGTCGAGTCGCCGGTGCTCGAACACGATCCGGGTGTCCTGCCCCAGCGATTCGCGCTGGACCGGACGCCAATCGCCCGGCGACGAGGGGTCGAGCCCCGGAAACGCGGGTACCCCTCCCTCCCCGAAGAAGACGGGGGCCAGGAATGCGTGGATTCTCTGGACGTGGCCCTTGCGCAGCGTCGCCGCGGCGACCTGCCCCCCACCCTCGATGAGGACGGAGAGGACGCCGCGCATGGCGAGTTCGTTCCAGACCGCGCTCACGCTCAGGGAGTGCTCGTCGCGTCGCGGCACTCCAATCACCTCGGCGCCCGCGTCCCGGAGCGGCGCCGCCCGCTCCTCGAAGCCCTCCGCCGCGGCATCGGCGAACACCCACACGGGCGCCTGTTCGACGGTGCGCACGAGCTGGCTTCGCGTATCCAGCTTGAGGGTCGTATCCAGCACCGCCCGCACGGGGGGGACTCGCGGCTGCTCCTCTCCCCGGGCCGTGAGGAGAGGGTCGTCGACCGCCACCGTCCTGCGCCCGATGAGGATCGCGTCGTGGCAGGCCCGCAGGCGGTGAACTTCGTCGAGCGCCCGTATCCCGGTCACGGGGGTTCGGACGCGCTCCGCCCCGAGCTTCGCGTCGAGAGAGAGCGCGAGTTTCAGCGACGCGAAGGGAACCCACTCCTGGTGGAACCAGAGGAATGGGGCGTTCAGCCGCTTGGCGGCGGTGCCCTCAATTCCGATCTCGACATCGAGGCCCGCCTGCCGCAGCACCTCCGCCCCGTGGCGGGCCTCCGGATTGGGATCGCGGCAGGCGATCACCACGCGCCGGATGCCAGATCGGATGATCGTAGCGGTGCAGGGCGGCGTTTGCCCCGTGTGGCGGCACGGTTCGAGGCTCACATACAGCGTCGCGCCCGCGGCGCGAGCGCCCGCCTCCCGCAACGCGACGACCTCCGCGTGATCGCCGCCGTACTCGCTGTGCCAGCCGGTCCCGAGGACCTGCTTCCCCCGCGCCACGACCGCCCCGACGAGGGGGTTGGGCGACACCCGGCCCAGCCCCCTGCGGGCCAGGGCCAACGCCTCGCGCATATGCCGGACATCCTCGGTGCGGCTGGGCGGGGCACCCGCGATCGGGTCGAATCTGCGCACGGTCACACCCCCTCCAGCCGGACTCTTCCCGTGCCCTCGACGAGTTCGCCGCATACGAACGCGTCGCAGCCCGAGGCGCGCGCCTGGCCCAGCACGGGGCCCACATCTCCGGCCCGAACGATGGCGATCATGCCGACACCCATGTTGAAGATCCGAAAGAGTTCCGCCTCGTCCGCGAGGCTCTCGCGCGCGATGACCTCGAACTCGTGGGGACGCCGCCACGCGTCCGTACGCACGACCGCGTCCAGGTCCCCGCCGATCACCCGGTCCAGGTTGCCGGGAATCCCGCCGCCCGTGATGTGGGCCAGGGCCCTGATCCGGCCCGCGTCGAGGCTCGGTGCGAGGAGCGGGAGATAGCTCCGATGGGGGCGAAGCAGGACCTCGGACACCGACGCCTCGCTCCCGGGGAAGGGGTCGTGCACTCCGAGCCCGAGCCGTCCGAAGAAGAGCGCGCGTACGAAGCTGTAGCCGTTGGTGTGAACCCCGCTCGAAGCGAGTCCGATGAGGCGATCGCCGGCCGAAAGCTCCCGTCGGGCGAGTTCCGGCCAGGCGACTTCGCCGACGATGAACCCGGCGAGGTCGTACTCGCCCTCGGCGTAGAAGTCCGGCATCTCCGCCGTCTCGCCGCCGAGCAGCGCGCACCCGTTCTCGCGGCAGGCCTCCGCGAGGCCGGCCACGACACTCGTGACGGTGTCCGGATCCAGGACGCCGCAGGCGACGTAGTCGAGGAAGACCAGGGGCCGGGCTCCTTCGACGAGGATGTCGTTGACGCAATGGTTCACGAGATCCGCGCCCACCGTATCGTGGCGGTCCGCCGTGAACGCGATCTTGAGCTTCGTCCCCACGCCATCGGCGCTCGCGACCAGCTCCCGGCCCGGCGTCGCGCGGAAGCGCCCTCCGAACGAACCGAAATCCGAACTCACCGCGTCGGTCCGGGTGCGGCGCACGAGTTCGGAGAGGCGCGCCTTCGTCGTGCGCGCCGCTTCGAGGTCCACCCCCGCGTCGCGGTACGTCAAACCGTCCTTCATGTCTCCACCCGTCGAGCCGGCATGTCGAATGTCGTCATCTCCCGGAAGCTTCGCACCCGCTCCTCCACCTCGGCCGCGGTGAGCCGCGCAATCCGGCCCGCCCCGAAGGCTTCGCACGCGAAGGAACCGAGGGCACACCCGTACACGATCGCACGGCGCAATTCCGAACCCGTAACGGATCCGCAACGGGCCAGATACCCGAGCAGCCCGCCCGCGAAGGCGTCACCGGCGCCGGTGGGGTCGACCACGTTCTCGAGCGGGAACCCGGTGCTGAGAAAGATGTCGTCGCCGGAGAAGAGGACGGCGCCGTGCTCGCCCTTCTTGATCACGACGTGCCGCGGCCCCCGCCGCTGGATCCAGCGTGCCGCGCGGGTGAGGTTCGGCTCCTCGGAGAGTTGCCGCGCCTCTTCGTCGTTCAGGGTGAGGAGATCGATCTTCGAGATGACATCCCCCAGCCGCTCCGGCGTCCGCTCGATCCAGTAGTTCATCGTGTCGCACGCGACGAGCCGCGGGGCAGCGAGCTGATCGAGCACGCTCAGTTGGAGCGCGGGGTCGATCGCGCCGAGAAACGCCCAGCCGGCACCCCTGAACGATGCCGGGAGGGTGGGCTCGAACTCCGAAAACACACCCAGTTCGGTATAAGCGGTATCCCGCGTCTTCATGTCCCGGTGGTAGACGCCGCCCCAGCGGAAGCTCCGGCCCGGCCGGCGCTCGAGACCCGTCAGGTCGGTCCCCCGTCTCCGGAGGAACTCGAGTTCGGCGGTCGGATAGTCGTCTCCGATGACCCCGACCAGCTGGACCGGGGCGAAGAGCGACGCCGCGGCGCTGAAGTTCACGGCGGTGCCCCCGACCACTTCGCCGCGGTGCCCGGTCGGCGTCGTGATCTCGTCGAGCGCCACGCTTCCGACCACGAGGATCGGTGCCGGCCCGAGGTGGACGCCGTTCCCCGCACTCTCCACGGCCGTCACGCCGCCGCCCGCGAGAGCGCCTCGGGGGCCGACAGACCCAGCGCACGAAGACCGTTCCGAAGCGTGATCTGCACCGCGCGCGCGAGCCGGATCCGGGCGGCACGCTCCCGCACGTCGGCCAGGATCCTGAGCTGCGGGTCCAGGTTGCCCTGGTGATACCACGCGTTGACCAGCCCGGCAGTCTCCTCCAGATAGGCGCAAACCGTGTGAGGAGCCCGACTCTCCGCGGCCGCCGAGATGATGTCCGGAAGCCGGAGGACCGCCAGGGCCACGTCACGCTCCGCGCCGGTCCCCGGGGCCGTCGGGGCCTCGAAGTCGGCTCCCACCTCCTCGGGTCGCATCCCCGCCTTCCTGAACACGCTGCACATGCGGGCGTGCGCGTACTGGACCTTGTACACGGGGTTCGCTTCGGACGTGTCGAGGGCCAGATCGAGGTCGAAGTTGAGGTGTACCTCGGGGCGTCGCATGAGGAAGAAGTACCGCGCGACGTCGGGCCCGGTCTCGTCGACCAGCTCGCCGAGCGTGACGAAACGGCCGGCCCGCTTGCTCATCCGGACCTCCTTCCCGCCGCGCGTGATCGTGACGAGCTGGATGATGAGCACCTCGAGCAGGTCCGCGTACTCCAGCCCCCCGAGCGCGGCCAGCATCCGCTTCTCGTGCCCCTGATGGTCGGCGCCCCAAACGTCGATGGCGAGATCGAAGCCGCGCTTCGCCTTGTCCAGATGGTACGCCAGGTCCGGCAGGAAGTAGGTGAAGGAGCCATCGTTCTTGATCAGGACGCGGTCCTTCTCGTCGCCGAAATCCGAGGTCCGGAACCAGGTCGCCCCCTCCTCCCGGTACGTCAGACCCCGCGCCGCCAGGCGCTCGAGGAGGCGGCCGATCGCGCCGGAGTGGTACAGCGACCGCTCGGAGAAGAAGAGGTCCATCTCGACGCGGAACGCGGACAGGTCCCGCGCCTGCTGCTCACGGAGGAGCCGCACCGCGTCCTGCCGGAAGCGGGTCCGGCGGCCTTCCGGCTCGAGCGAGGCGAGGACGTCGACGCCGGCCGTGTCACGGATCTGCGCGGCGACCTCCCTCACGTACTCGCCGTGATATCCGCCCTCGGGCACGGACGCCGAACGGCCGGCCGACTCCTCGTAGCGGGCTTCAACGGACTCCGCCAGCAGTTCGATCTGCCGCCCGGCGTCGTTGACGTAGAACTCCCGCGTCACCTCGTGACCGGTCCATTCGAGGAGAGAAGCCACCGCGTCGCCGAGGGCGGCGCCGCGGCCGTGCGCCACGTGCAGGGGACCCGTCGGGTTGGCCGAGACGAACTCGACGTTCACGCGCCGGGGCGGGACGGCCCGACTTCGGCCCCAACAGGTGTCGGCCTCCAGAATGGCCGCCAGCCGGGGCCAGATCGATTGGTCCGAGAGCCGGAAGTTGAGGAAACCGGGGCCGGCGACCTCGGCCGTCTCGATCCCGGCCGCATCCCGGTCGATCACCTCGCACACGCGCTCCGCCAAGCTGCGGGGTGGCTGACCGAGCCGCCGCCCGAGGACGAGGGCGGCGTTGGACGCCCAGTCCCCGCGGGACGGATCCCGCGGCCGCTCGAGGGTCGGCGAGAAGCCCTCCGGGGCTCCGGCCGCGGCGAGCGCGGACTCGAGCGCCGCGGAGAGGCGGGCGAACGCGGCGTCGTGTGTCACGAGGCGGCGTCCCGGTCGCGACGTGGTTTCGTGGCGGCGCGGCCGCCCTCGGCCTTGCCACTGCCGTCGCCCGCGGCCGCACCGGACTTCAACGCTCCATCGCCAGCGTCGGCCGGGGCCTCCGATCCGGATCTCGTCTCGCCTCTACTCTCCGGCCGGCGGTAGTCCGTGGCGTAGAATCCGGGCCCCTTGAAGAGGATCCCGCCCCCGGCGGAGATGAGACGCTCGACCCGCCGCTCACCGCAGGACGGACACACGCGGATGGGCTCGTCCGACATGCGCTGGAATCTCTCGAACGCATGGCGGCAACCCCGGCATCGATATTCATACGTCGGCATTCAGCGTCCCCGGATCGGAGTTTCGAAGCCTGGCGGCGCGTCCGCCCGTCAGCCCGGCCGGTACTCTCCCCACACTTCGCGGAGAGCGTGGCTGATCTCGCCCAGAGTGACCCGGCGCCGGACGGCGTCGATCAGAACGGGGAGCAGGTTAGCATCCCCGGCCGCGGTTCGCCGGATCCGGTCCAGCGACGCCTCGACATCCGGGGCGTTGCGGCCGGCCTTGAGCCCGGCCAGCCTCAGACGCTGTTCCTCCGCGAGGCGGGCGTAGTCGGGCGTCGTCGGGGTCTCAACGGGCGCGGGATCGTCGTGGACGTTCACGCCCACGACCTCGAGGTCCCCGCGCTCGATCGCCCGCTGATGCCGGTAGGCGGCCCGGTGGATCTCGTCCTGCATGTAGTCGATCGCCCGGACGGCACCGCCCAGTTCGTCGATCCGCGCGATGTACTTCCGGGCCCGCGCCTCGAGCGCGTCGGTGAGCGACTCGACGAAATACGAGCCTCCCAACGGGTCGACGGTATCGCCGACGCCGGTCTCCGCGGCCAGGACCTGCTGCGTGCGGAGCGCGAGACGCGCCGCCTCCGCGCCCGGCAGGGAGAGCGCCTCGTCGTAGCTGTTCGCGTGCAACGACTGCGCGCCGCCGAGCACGGCGGAGAGCGCCTGGAGCGCGACCCGGACGACGTTGTTGAGGGGCTGCTGCGCGGTCAGGGAAGACCCCGAGGTCTGCGCGTGGAAGCGCAGCCGACAGCTCTCGTCCGCCGCACCGAAGCGGTCCCGCATCAATCGTGCCCACATGCGCCGCGCGGCCCGGAACTTCGCGGCCTCCTCGAAGAAGAGCCGGTCCGCCGAGAAGAAGAAGCTGAGCCCGGGGGCAAAATCGTCCACGGCGAGGCCGCTCTCGACCGCGCGCCTCACATACTCGATCCCGTTCGCGAGCGTGAACGCGAGTTCCTGGGCCGCGGTGGCTCCGGCCTCCCGGATGTGATATCCGCTGATCGACACGGAGCGCCAGCGAGGCATCTCCGCCGCGCAGAAGTCGAACACGTCCGTCACGAACCGGAGGCTCGGCTCCACTGGATAAATGTAGGTTCCGCGGGCGATGAACTCCTTCAGGACGTCATTCTGGACGGTTCCCCGCAGGTCGGCGCGCGCGATGCCGCGTTCCTCCGCCACGCCGGCATACATCGCCAGGAGAAGCGGCGCCGTGGCGTTGATCGTCATCGAGGTCGACACCGCGGCGAGCGGGATTTCCTCGAACAGCCGGTGCATGTCCTCGATCGAATCGATCGCCACGCCGACGCGCCCGACTTCGCCCCGCACCTTCGGGTCGTCGGAGTCGTATCCCATTTGCGTCGGCAGGTCGAAGGCGACCGAGAGCCCGGTCTGGCCGGAGTCGAGCAGATAGCGGAAGCGGCGGTTCGTCTCGCCGGCCGTTCCGAACCCGGCGTATTGGCGCATGGTCCACAGCCGACCCCGGTACATCGTCGGGTAGACGCCGCGCGTGTAGGGAAACTCGCCGGGGCAGGACCGGTCGGACATCCCCCCTTCCCCGTCGTAGACGGGCTCGACCTCGATGCCGCTCGAGGTCGTGAACGACGATCGCCGCTCCGGGCGCTTCGACACGTATGGCCCGAGGATCTCGCGCTGCCAGCGATCTCGCTCGCTCATGCGCTCTCCGTCGCGAGCGTAACGAGGCGCTGATCGCGGTCCACGATGTCTCCGGGGCGCACGGCGATATCGCCCACGGTGCCCGGATCCTCCGCACGCAGTTCGTTCTCCATCTTCATGGCCTCGATCACGACCAGCGGGTCCCCCGGCTCGACGTGCTCTCCGGGCTCAACGAGCACACGGACGACCAGTCCCGCCATCGGCGCGCGCATCTCACGCGGCCCGCCCTCGCCGCCGGACCGGCCGGTCAGCTTGCGGATCGCCCGGGTGCGCTCGTCCTCGACCGCGACATCGAACGTCCGGCCGCGTATGGTCAGCCGCCACCCCTCTCCCGTCAGGCGTGCGAACACCCGGTGGTTCGCGCCGTCCAGCACCAGCTGCAGCTCGCCCGCGCCGAGGCGGGTCAGCTCGGCTTCCGGCTCCCACGCGCCCATCCGCACGCCGGAGGCCAGGCGCTCGACCTCGAAGTTCTCGCCGCCCACCTCGACGTGGTACTTCACGGCGACCGACTCACCACCCGCGCCCCGCCCGCACCCAGCCGGAAAGGCCGCGTCTTCCGTCCCGCGATTCGCCACGGGTCTCCGAGACGACCTCCTTCCGCGCGTCGTCGGCCAGGAGCACGGCGGCGGCGATCGCCGCGTCGCGCAACTCCGGATCGGCGGCTGCCTCCAGGTCCGGGTGCTCCTCCACGTACCGGATCGAGATGTCGTTCGCCTGATAGTCCGGCTCGTCCATGGCCGCGAGGTGCCAGGGGACCGTGGTCTCGACCCCGCCGATGGCGAGGCCCTCGAGCGCCGCCCGCAGGCGCCCGAGCGCGGCCGCCCGGTCCGCCGCGTGCACGACCAGCTTGCCCAGCAGCGAGTCGTAGTGGAGCCCGATCTCCGAGCCGCGCCGGATCCCGCCGTCCCAGCGGACGCCGGGGCCCGCGGGGATCTCCAGACGGTCGACCCGCCCCGTGGAGGGGAGGAAGCCCCCCGCCGGGTCCTCGGCGTTGATCCGGCACTCGATCGCGTGGCCGCGGGCCACGGGAGGCTCGCCGCCCCCGAGCAGTGGAAGACCGGCCGCGATCCGCAACTGCTCGCGGACCAGGTCGACGCCCGTCACGAACTCGGTGACGGGATGCTCCACCTGAATCCGCGTGTTCATCTCCAGGAAGAAGAACTCCTCCCCTTCGACGAGGAACTCGATCGTCCCGGCGCCGCGATAGCCGACCGCCTCCGCGGCGCGGACGGCCACTTCGCCCATCCGGCGGCGCAGCGCGTCATCGATCGCCGTACACGGCGCCTCCTCGATGAGCTTCTGGTGTCGGCGCTGGATCGAGCATTCGCGTTCGCCGAGGTGCACGGTCCGCTCGCCGTCCGCGAGGATCTGGATTTCGACGTGGCGGGGGCGGGGCAGGAAGCGCTCGACGAACACCCGGCCGTCGCCGAAGGCCTTCCGGGCTTCACGCCCCGCGCGCTCGAACAACGCCTCCAACTCCTCGGCGGCCTCCACCACGTGCATCCCCTTCCCACCCCCGCCCGCCGCCGCCTTGAGCATCACGGGGAAGCCGATCTCCCGCGCGCGGGTCACGGCCTCTCGCGCCGAACGGAGGGAGTCGGTGCCCGGAATGACCGGCACGCCGGCCCCGAACATGCACGCCCGGGCCCGGGTCTTGTCGCCCATGATCTCGATCGCCCCGGCCGGCGGGCCGATGTAGACGAGCCCGGCCGCCTCCACGGCGCGCGCGAAACCCGCGTTCTCGGCCAGGAATCCATACCCCGGGTGGACGGCCCCGGCGCCTGTCCGGGTCGCGGCGGCGATGAGCTTCTCGACCGCCAGGTAGCTCTCCGCGGACGCGGCCGGTCCGATCCGAACCGCCTCGTCCGCCAGCAGCACGTGGGGGGCCCGTCGATCCACGTCCGAATAGACCGCGACCGACCCGAGCCCCGCTTCGCGGCAGGCGCGGATGATGCGAACGGCGATCTCACCGCGATTCGCGATCAGGACACGATCGAACATGCGGCCTCGGGGACGATCACAACGGGATGTTGGCGTGCTTCTTCGGCGGGTTGCTGTCCCGCTTCTCGGCCATCGTCTCGAGCCCCGACACGAGACGGCGGCGCGTGTGACGGGGATCGATGACGTCGTCGATGAAGCCGCGCATCGCGGCGAGGTAGGGATGGGCGAACTTGGCGCGGAACCCGGCCTCGAGTTCGGCCGTCCGCGCGGCCGGATCCCCGGCGGCCGCGATCTCCCGCCGGAAGAGGACCTCCACCGCCCCCTTCGCTCCCATCACCGCGATCTCGGCGCTCGGCCAGGCGAGGTTGAGGTCACCCCGGATGTGTTTCGACGACATGACGTCGTACGCGCCGCCGTACGCCTTCCGGGTGATCACTGTCAATTTCGGCACCGTCGCCTCGCAGTAGGCGAAGAGCAGTTTCGCGCCGTTGCGGATGATTCCGCGATGCTCTTCTCTCACGCCCGGGAGGAAGCCGGGCACGTCCTCGAACGTCACGAGCGGGACGTTGAACGCATCGCAGAAACGGACGAAACGCGCGGCCTTGATGCTCGCATCGCTGTCCAGAACCCCGGCGAGCACGGCCGGCTGGTTCGCGATCACCCCCACGGCGTGTCCCCCGAGCCGGGCGAACCCGGTGAGGATATTGCGGGCGAAATCGGCGTGGACCTGGAGAAACGTCCCTTCATCGACGATCCGGCCGATGATGTCGAGCATGTCGTACGGGAGCTTCGGATCGTCCGGGACGATGTCGAGCAGGGCCTCGTCGGCCCGGTCCACCGGGTCGGAGGTCTCGCGCCAGGGCGGATTCTCCTGGTTGTGCGAGGGCAGATATCCGAGGAGCCGCCGGATCATTCCCAGCGCCTCGATCTCCGTCGCGGAGCGGAAGTGCGCGACGCCGGAGCGTCCCGCGTGCACCGACGCGCCGCCAAGTTCGTCGAAGGTCACGTCCTCGTGCGTCACGGTCTTCACGACCCCCGGGCCCGTCACGAACATGTAGCTCAGGCCATCGACGACGAAGACGAAGTCGGTGATGGCGGGGGAGTAGACGGCTCCGCCCGAGCACGGGCCGAGGATCGCGCTCAGTTGGGGGATGACGCCCGACGCGAGCGTGTTGCGCAGGAAGATGTCCGCGTAGCCTCCAAGAGAGGCGACCCCCTCCTGAATACGAGCGCCCCCCGAATCGTTGATCCCGATGATCGGGGCTCCGTTCCTGGTCGCGAGGTCCAGGATCTTGACGATCTTCCCGGCGTGCGCCTCGGAGAGCGACCCGCCGAACACCGTGAAATCCTGGCTGAACACATACACGGTGCGGCCGTCGATGCGGCCGTATCCCGTGATGACCCCGTCCCCCGGGATCCGCCGGTCCGCGAGTCCGAAATCGGTACAGCGATGTTCCACGAAACGGTCGAGTTCGACGAAACTCCCCTCGTCGAGGAGGACGTCGAGGCGTTCACGGGCGCTCAGCTTCCCGCGTGCATGTTGCCGCGCGAGGCGTTCCGGGTCTCCGCGCAGCGCCTCGGCGGATCTGGCCTCGAGCTCGGCGAGCTTGTCGCGCATGCTCACGGGGACGGCATCCTGAACGTCGTGTCCGTCGCGACCGTATCTCGCGGAGCGAAGGGCGACGGGGCTCCCCGCACCCCGGCCAGCCAGCTGAGGAGCGCGCCCCGATCCGCTTCGACGGGGACGCCGCCGACGAGCATGCGCACCTCCGTGGCGCGCCGCACCGAGGAGCGCCCGGCGTCGGGCCGCAGGCGCCCCGTCACGCCCTCGACCTCCGGTTCCGTCTCGAGGTATGCGGCGAGCGCGGCCGGAATCGGAAGTCGTCCTCCCTCGAGGGCCGCCAGCGCGAGCGTTGCAGCATCGTGGGCCAAAGCCGGCATCATATTATCGCGCAATGATTTGCGATATTTCATCTCATAATCTGCGACAAATTGCTGCCACGCGGTTCCGGCGCTCACTCGATCCGTCGTGAGCCCCACGACCCGGTGATCCGTCGCGAACTCCTCGAGGCGGCGCAGGGCGGCGGGTTCGGCCCAGGCGGCGCTTCCCACGATGATCGCGTTGTAGAGTCCGTAGTAGAAGAGCTGAGGCGCGACGGACAGTACGCCGGACGCCGACGCCGATGGTGCGAAGACCACATCGGGCTCCAAAGCCGCGAGGGCCTCGATGGGCTCCCGGAAGGTCGTGAGCGAGGGATCGTATCGCTGGCGCGCCAGCAGTTCCCCGCCTCCCTCCAGAATCGCGCGGGTGAACGTCCCCACGGCCCCCGCAAGCCCCACGCCGACCGGCTCCAGGACCGCGACGCGTCGGAGCCCCAACTCCTCGAGGATCCAGCGGGCGAGTTCCTCCGCCACGTCCGCCTCGAGGGTTGCGGCATCGGAGAGGGTGTAGGCGCCCGGACTCGGCCACAGCACCTCGGTCGCGGTGGGGCTGATGATGGGGAGCCGCGGGTTGCGCCGGGCCCGGGAAGCGGTCGCGAACGACTCCGAGCGGAGGGGGCCGATGATCGCGATCACGTCCCGGCTCTCCAGCGAACGGACGAGTCCGGCCGCGTTGTCCGGGTCCGAAGCGTCGTCGAGCAATACCAGCTCCACGTCGAATCCCGTCGGACGCGCGCGCCGGTAGCGGTCGACGGCGACCTCGATCCCTTCGCGCAGCAGCTCCCCCACGCCGGCGAGATCACCGGTGAGGGGCAGGATCGCTCCGATCCGGGCCGGGGCGCTGCCCAGATCCGTCTCGGCCGCCGCGACCAGCTCCGCCGCGGACCGTTCGGCCTCGGCGGGACTCCCATGGAGGACGCCGGCGGCAAGCCGTCGCGCCTCCTCCCCCTCCCCCGCGACGATGAGCAGCCGCGCGAGCTGGACGTGGACGACGGCGGCCGCTGCGGTCGTCGGCGGGTTCTCGCTCGCGAGGGCGCGGAGTTGCGCGACGTCGAGGGCCGAAGCCAACTGGCGGAACGCATCCGGGCCGACCGCCTGCAGCGTTCCGGGGTGGGCGAGCACGGCAGCGACGGCCTCCCCCTCCCTGCCCGTCTCGGACAGAGTACGGACGAGCCGTTCCACCGTCTCCTCAAGGAGGGGACCCTCGGGGACCCTGTCGAGAAGCCGCCCGTAGCGGTCCGCCGCGGCGCCGGGGAGTCGTTGCGCCTCCAGCGCCCGACCGGCCAGGACGAGGGCACGGTCGGCCAGCGCGCGCAACGTCTCGCGGCTCTCCCAGGCGGCGTTCAGCGAGTCGGCGCGGGCCCCGGCCGATGCGAAGTCCCCCCGCTCATAGTCCGCTTCGGACAGCCGCAGCGCGGCCGCCGCCACCTCGAGGTCGATCGCGCTCACCCCCGCGTCGTCGGTGATGGGACCGTCGCTGCGGAACAGACAGCCCGCCGCGACGAACAGCGTGGCCAGGCAGCCGAGGGTGGCGCGCCTCCTCGCTGCGAACCGCCTCGCGTCGAAGCGGCTAGGCCTCCGCCTCATCATCGGCACCGGACGCCTTCCCGCCCGCGGCCCGATTCGACGAGCCGGCCTGCGCCCCCGCCATGTTCTCGTACTCCACCTCTGCGGCATCGTAGGGAACATCCGGGGCGTCCACGACGGCGAGGACGATCCGACGGTTGATGGGGTCCGTCTCGAGAACCCGCAGGTCGAGCTTCTGCCCCTCCTCGAAGTGTTCGGCCGGTTCGGCCAACTGCTCTTCGACGCCAAGCTGCGAAATCGGCACAAACCCCTCGATATCGCTTCCGAGGTCGACCACGACGCCCTTCTCGAGCAGCCGGCTGATCGAGCCCGGGACCTCTCGCCCCGGCTGGTAGGACTGGGCGAGCTGATACCAGGGATCCTCCTGCACCTGCTTGAGTCCGAGGGAGATCCGTTTCTGGTCGGGATCGATCGAGAGGACCACGACCTCGACCTCGTCGCTCTTCCGGAATACCTCGGCCGGGTGTTGTACGCGGCGTGTCCAGCTCATGTCCGAGATGTGCACGAGGCCGTCGATCCCGGCTTCCACCTCGACGAAGGCGCCGAACGACGTGAGGTTCCGGACCAGACCCCGAATCTTCGTCCCCGGGGGATACCGCGCCGGAAGCGCGAGCCACGGGTCCTCCTCGACCTGCTTCATGCCGAGCGAGATCTTCTGCGCGTCCTCGTCGACCCGCAGCACCACGCATTCAACCTTGTCGTTGATGCCCACGAGTTGCGAGGGATGGCGGACGTTGCGCGTCCAGGACATCTCCGAGATGTGCACGAGCCCCTCGATCCCGCGCTCGAGTTCGATGAAGGCGCCGTAGTTGGTGATCGACACCACCCGCCCGAGCACGCGCGTCCCGACCGGGTATTTGTCGGCCACGTTCTTCCAGGGGTATTCCTGAAGCTGCTTGAGACCGAGCGAGATTCGTTCGCGGTCCCAGTCGATGTCGAGGATCTTGATCTCGACCGTCTGTCCGATGTCGCAGACTTCCGACGGATGTCCGATCCGGCCCCACGACATGTCGGTGATATGGAGGAGCCCGTCCATCCCGCCGAGATCGATGAAGGCGCCGAAGTCCGTGATGTTCTTGACCACCCCGGCCCGGACGTCGCCGACCGAGAGTTCCTCCTTCAACTGATCGCGCTTTCCGGCCCGCTCTTCCTCGAGGAGCACTCGCCGGCTGACCACGATGTTCCGGCGGCGCTTGTTGAGCTTGAGGATCTTGAACTCGTATTCGTCGCCGATGAGGTCGTCGACGTTCGGTACCCGACGGAGCGCGATCTGGGATCCGGGCAGGAACGCGTCCACGCCCATGAGGTCGACGGTCACGCCACCCTTGATCTTGCGCTTGATGCGCCCATTGACCGGACGATCGTTGTCGAAGGCGTCCTTGATCTTCTCCCAGACGCGAAGGAAATCCGCCTTCTTCTTGGACAGCACGACGACGCCCTCGTCGTCTTCGAGGCTCTCCAGGAAGACATCCACCGAATCGCCCGGCTGCACCGAGTCCGGGTCCTGGAACTCGTCCAGCGGCACGGCCCCCTCGGACTTGAACCCGACATCGAGGATGATGTCGGTCTCCGTCCGGCCGATGACCTGGGCGGAGACGATCTCTCCCTCCGCGATCTGGCTGAGGGTGTCTTCGTAGAGCGCGAGGAGTTCCCGGTACTCCGCCTCATCGTGCTGGGAATCGTCGCGCGGGTCGGCATCGAGATCGAGATCGATGGGGCTGGGCTCGAAAGCTTCCGGCACTGGGACGAGTACCGGTTCATCCTCCCGGGAGGGATCGCCGTTCTCGTCGGCGTCGACCGTGCTCTCGGGGATGTCGTTCTGCGGGGTCGTGTCGTCGGGCATCGAAAGTCATCGTCCCGGGCGGGCCGGATTCCGGTCCCACCGGGCCTCTGTGGCAAAAAAAGATCGACCCTGACCGAGCATCGCACCCCTCCGCCCAGCCGCCGGCCGATCCCTTTATCTCGGGTTTCTACAGGATCGTCGCGGGGCACCACGTTCCCCCGCCACAATCCGTGGACAGTGCGCGAAGCTAGAGCGGACGCGGGGTTCCGTCAACATAACAAAAGGCCGTTCCGGCGACGTATGGTCAGGGTCGGGCGAGACGGCGTTCGACGGCAAGTCGTACGATGGAATCCACGACCTCGCCCGGATCCCTCCCCGTCGTGTCGATCACGACCGCCTCCTCCGCGCGTTTCAGCGGCGACAGCGAGCGGGAGCTGTCCAGCCGGTCGCGCGCCTCAAGGGCTGCGGCCTCTCGCTCGATGTTCTCTTCGGTGAGGGACGCACCCCGCTCCAGCAGGCGTCGGCGGGCCCTCTCGCGGGACTCCGCCACGAGAAAGACCTTGAGGCCGGCGTCCGGAAACACGGTCGTCCCGATGTCTCTGCCGTCGCATACGATCTCGTGCCTTCGGCCGGCCCGGCGCAGGCGGTCCAGCACGACCGCGCGCACCGCGGGAAGCGCAGAGAGGGCGGACACCCGCGCGGTCACCTCGGGCGAGTGGAGCGCCCGGTCGGCGATGACCTCCCCGACGCCGACGGCGAGCCCGTCGGGCGCGGGGACGAACTCGAGCGCCAGCGCGTGCACGGAGTCCTCGACCGCCTTCGCGTCGTCGTCGATCCCCTCCCGGATGGCCCACCAGGTGATCGCCCGGTAGAGCAACCCGGAGTTCACGTGTACGAACCCGAGCCGGTCTGCGACGCGGCGGGCCGTGGTGCTCTTGCCGGAGGCCGCCGGGCCGTCCACCGCGATCACCCGCCCGCCCGCCCGCGCGGCCGGGCGGGCGGCCGTGCCCTCCGTGAAGGGTGCCAGGGCTTCCCGGAAGCCGGGAAACGACACGCCGGCGCAGGCGCGATCGTCGATCGCCAGGTCGGCGTCCCCGGCCGCCTCGAGCACCCCGAACGCCATCGCGATCCGGTGATCTCCCCGGCTCTCGACGGCACCCCGGAGCCGTCCCGTGCGGCCCTCGATCGTCAGACCATCGGTGCGTTCTTCGACCCGCACGCCGAGCGATTCGAGGGCCCGCGCCAGCCCGGTCAGCCGATCGCTCTCCTTCACGCGCAACTCCGCCGCGTCGCGGATCTCGGACCGGCCGCGCGCCCGGGCGGCGAGGACGGCCAGCAGCGGGATCTCGTCGATGAGTCCCGGGACCGCCGCACCTCCGATCGAAAACGCGCGCAGCCCATCGGGAGGCCGGACGGTCCACGTCTCCCGGGGTTCACCGGCCTGATCGGGCAAGGGGTCGCGGCGGACGGCCGCCCCCATCGCTTCGAGGACGGCGAGGAAGCCGGTGCGCCCCCGGTTGGCCGCCACGTCCTCGACCCGGACGGCCCGTCCGCTGAGCAGCGCCGCGCCGATGAGGAAGGCGGCGGAGGAGGGATCGCCGGGGACCGTCATGTGCAGGCCATCCAGCCCCCCATCCCACCCGGTCGGGTCGAAGGCCGCCTCGCCCGCCCCGGCCCGGGAGGGGTCGAACACGACCGGCGCCCCCATCGCGGCGAGCATGCGTTCGGTATGGTCGCGGGAAAGCGCGGGCTCGCTCACGGAGACACGAACCCGGGCCAGGACGCCCGCGAGCAGCACGGCGGACTTGACCTGCGCGCTCGCGACCCTGGCCCGGTGGCGAAGCGGTCTCAGCTGGCCCGTGGCCCGCGCCCGAACCCGGATCGGGAGTCGCCCCGGCTCGCCTTCGTATTCGATCCGGGCGCCCATGGCCTGGAGAGGATAGACGATGCGCCGCATGGGCCGGCTCCGCAGCGACGGGTCCCCGTCGAGGACGGCGGCGACGCCGGCGCCGGACAGGATTCCCGTGAGCAACCGCGCGGTCGTACCACTGTTCCCGCAGTCGAGCCGCGGCGGAGCCCCCCCGGCGAGGCCGCCGCCGGGGCAACGGATCGTGAGACCGCCCTCGTCCTCCTCGCACTCGATGGCGGCTCCGAGCCGCTGCATGGCGCGCACACTCGAGCGCACGTCGGCTCCGGTGGAAAGTCCTCGGACCACCGAGTCCGAGGCGGCGAGCGGGGCGAGGAGCGCGGCCCGGTGCGAAATCGACTTGTCGCCCGGCACGCGTACGCGGATCAAGGCGTCGCACCTCCCGAATCCGCGTCATCGAAGGGCACCTCGACGGACCAGCCGTCCCGCGCCAGCTCGGTGCGAGGGAAGATGGCCCGCGCCTCTTCGAGAAGTCGGGCCGGCCGCTCCGCGTACCGCGCACTGATATGGGTGAGGACGAGCCGCTTGACCCCCGCCTCCGCCGCGATGCGGGCCGCCGCCCCCGCCGTGGAATGGCCCGTCTCCCGGGCGCGGCGGGCTTCTTCCGCCGAGAACGTGGCCTCGTGGACCAGGAGGTCCGCTCCCCCGGCGATCTCGACCGTTTGCGGTGAGGGCCGGGTGTCTCCGGTATAGACCAGTTTCCGTCCCGGCCTCGGAGGCCCCACGAGATCCGTCGGGTCAACCCGTCTTCCGTCCTCGAGCTCCACGCTCTCGCCGCCATGGAGCCGGCCGAAGAGCGGGCCCTCCGGCACGCCCAGCGCGCGCGCGGCCCCGACATCGAACCTTCCCGGACGCGGGTCTTCGAGGAGCGCGTAGCCGAGGGAGGCGCGCGTATGGTCGGTTGCGAAGGCTTCCAGACGGTATCCGTCCCCCTCGACCGCCTGACCCGCGCGGATCTCGCGGACCGGGGCTTCGAACGCCAGCCGGTCGCCCCCGAGGTCCCGCAGCGTCCGCAGCGCACCCCCGGCACCCCGCGGCGCCCAGATCCGGAGCGGCTCCTCGCGCCCCTGAAGGCTCATGGTCCGGAGCAGGCCCGCCAGTCCCAGATAGTGATCCGAGTGCAGGTGCGTAATGAGGATGTCCCCCACGGAGAAACCGACCCCGTAGCGCATCATCTGGCGCTGCGTCCCCTCGCCGCAATCGAGAAGGAACCTGCGTCCCGCCCGCTTCAGCGCGAGCGCGGGGACGTTCCTCGACACCGTCGGCCGGGAGGAAGCCGTTCCGAGAAACGTCAGTCGGAGGATGGCGCGACTCCTTCGGACCCGCCGACGCAAGCGGCCAGGGCGGCATCCGGCGTATCCGCGAGGGCCACGCCGTTCCACTCGACGACCGGGTGCTCCGCGGAGACGCATCGCAGCCGGATGCCGACGGCTCCCGCCGCGGTCCCGCCCTCGGCCCACACGGGCCCCGTGCCCTGTGCCAGCCACACGGCGCCCCCGTCGTCGACCAGCCGCCGCTCGGTGGTCGTGAGACCGCGGCCCGCTTCCCACAGCCAGCGGAAGGCCTCGTCGTCCAGCCGCCCGACCTCGACCTCCTCCGCGAGCGCCGCTCGTCGGTCTCCCGCGCCCAGATCGTCGCGGACGAAGTAGCCCAGGCCGAGGCCCGAAGCCGTCCGTCCGGCGTCGAAGAGCGTCCACGGGGTACCGTCGATGAGACCCTTTCGCCGCGGCCGGCGCGCTCCGCCGCTCATGCCGGCGCCTGCCCGTACACGCCGAACCCCGCGGTGCCTCCGGGCGAGGGCCGTATCTCGCGGCTCGCCAGCGCCGCCTTCGCGGCCTCCTCGATCTCCATTTCGACCTCCCGCTCCACCGTTTCGAGGCGGGCGAGGTTCCGGGTCCGGAGCCCCCCGTCGCCCGGCGCCCCGAGGTGCATGCCCGCCAGGTACTCCTCGTACATCCCGATCGGGTCCCGTCGTCCCCAGTACTCGAACAGCCGGGGCGCGAAGGTGGCCCGGGCCTCGCGCACGTCGTGCGTCGCGTGGCCTCCCATGCGGAAGGTGCGCGCTTCGATCAACTGCGGCCCTCCGCCCGCCCGGCAGCTTTCCGCCGCGAGCCGCGTCGCCGCGTAGACATCGAGGACGTGATTGCCGTCCGCGGTCCGGGAAGGGATTCCGTACGCCGCCCCCAAATCCGAGAAATCCGGTTGCACGTGGTGCTGGTCCAGCCGCGTCCCCAGCGCCACCTGGTTGTTCTGGATGATGAACACGATCGGCAGCGCGAGCGAGGCCGCGAAGGCGAACGCCTCGTGCGCCTCGCCGTGCTTCGTCGCCCCGTCGCCCACCCATGTGAGCGCCACGCGGCGTTCGCCGCGGATCCGGAAGGCGAGGGCGAAACCGTTCATCACCGTCGACAGCGTCGCGACCATGCTGATCGGCGGGCAGACTCCGTGCCGGAGATCCCCCAGGTGAAGGTCCCGTCCGCCGGTGGGGGAATCCGGCGTCGCCAGGTAGGTCCGGAAGAGTTCCACGAGGGGTACGCCCATCTCGTGGTTGGCTCCCTGGTTGCGGATCATGGGCCCGACGATGTCCCCCTCCGCCCCGCGCCGGTCGAGCGCGTGCACGGCCCCCACCGTCACGGCTTCCTCTCCCGTGGCGAGCCACGCCTTCGAGATCACCCCCTGTTTCACCCAGCGCGCCAGCGCGATGTCGCCGAGGCGGAAGCGGAGCAGACCCCGGTACAGCGCCAGGTGGGCCTCGGGGGTCAGCCCGGCGATCTCGCGCTGGCGGTCGGGATGCGCCTCCACGCGCGCCCGGTACTCCTCGAGGAGCCCGCGGTCCGGCCGCCAGGATACGTATTCGGGGGGATCGTAGGCCGCGTATCGACGCATCGCTCAGGTTCTCATCGTGCGGGATGAAGCGGAAGAGGACCCGCACAGGTCCCGCTATGCTCCCTCGTCGCGCCCTGTCATGCAAGCGCCGGCCCGTTCACGCCGCAACGCGGGGTCTCGCCACGGACGGCCCGGCCTTCGCCTCGGGGCGCGCGAACCGATAACGTTCGGGAGATCGGGGATAAGACGGGAGGGACCGCTTGAAGCCGTGCCGCCGCTGCAGACACCGTGTGCCGGACGCCACCAGGGCGTGTCCGCACTGCCGCGCCCGCCAACCTCGTGGGGACCGGCTTCCGCAGACCGTCCTCGGCCTCGCGGCCGTGGCGGCCGCCACCCTGGCGGCGATCGGGTCGTGCCCCGGTCTCAAGGCCCAGGGCGTGACGGCGCCGCGCCAGGAGCTTCCGACGATCGCGCGCCTGCGCTACGACGGCGGGGGCGACTGGTACGCGAATCCCTCCAGCCTCGACAACCTGCTCGAGCAGATCGAACTGCGGACCGGGATCGACGTGGCCGACCGACCCTCCGAGGTGGGTGCCGCCGATCCCGATCTCGCGGACCACCCGTATCTGTACGCGACCGGGCACGGGAACATGTCGTTCACCTCCCTCGAGATCGAACGGCTGCGCGCCTACCTCTACGGGGGCGGTTTCCTGCACGTGGACGACAACTACGGGCTCGACGAGTCCTTCCGCCGGGAGGTCGCCCGCCTCTTCCCCGACATCCCCCTCGCCGAAGTGCCGCTGGAGCATGCGATCTACCGGCTCTTCTACGATTTTTCCGAAGGTCTGCCGAAGATCCACGAACACGACGGCAACCCCGCCCAGGGGTTCGGAATCTTCATCGATGGTCGACTCGCCGTCTTCTACAGCTTCGAGTCCGATCTGGGAGACGGATGGGAGGACGAGGGGGTCCACGGCGACGCGCCGGAGATCCGCGAGCAGGCCCTCCGGATGGGCGTGAACCTCTTCCTCTACGCGCTCTCCGCGACCCCTTCCCGCTGAGCCGCGCCGACCTGGCGTGCGGCTGCGCCTACCCCCCGAACTTCCCGAAGATGGCCAGCAGCCCGACCACGATGGCCGTGGCGATGAACAGCCCCCAGGCGAACACGCCGGTGAGAAGCGGCCCGTCCGATCGCAGGTGCATGAAGAACATCGCGACGAGCACGAACTTGGCCACCATCATCGCGAGCAGGATCGGCAGGATCACGGGCGCGAGCGCCTCGATGTAGAACACCATCACCTCGAGCGCCGTCAACGCGCCGAGGATCACCGCGACGGAGATGTAGAGTCGCGTGCCCGGATGGGATGCGCCGGATGGGTCGCTCACGGGTGCCTCACAGCAGCAGGTAGATGAGCGTGAAGAGGACGATCCACACCGCGTCCACGAAGTGCCAGTAGAGTCCCGCGATCTCCACCGTCTCGGCGTTGCGCGCGTCCAGCTTCCCGGCCGCTGTACGCAGGCAGAGGGTGCCCAGCCAGATCACGCCGCCGGCCACGTGCGCGCCGTGCGTCCCGGTGAGCACGAAGAAGGTCGAAGAGAAGAGGTTCCGTGACAACGGCAGCCCCTCGTGCACGAAGTGATTGAACTCGTAGTACTGGCCCCCGAGAAAGATGAGCCCGAAGAGCACCGTGAGCCCGAGCCACAGCTTCGTCGCCCGCAGGTCGTTCCGCTGCACGGCCGCCAGCGCGAGCACCATCATGAGGCTGCTCATGAGGAGGACGAACGTCGTGACCGTGATGAACGGGATGTTGAGCAGGTCCTCCGGGTAGGGCGGCACGACGTTGCGGCCCCGGTAGATCATGTAGGTCGCGATCAGCGTCCCGAAGAGCATGCACTCGGACGCGATGAACGTCCACATGGCCAGCTTTCGATTCGGGATCCCCGTCGCCGTCGGCCCCTCCATCAGTGCGCCCCCTCCCCGAACGGAGGCTCGAAGGCCCAGCCGAACAGCCCGCCCAGCGCCACCAGGAGCCCGAACAGGGTGAGGCCGAGCGAACCGAGCCCGCCGATCGCCATGAGGAGCAGCCCCACCGCGAGGACGAGCGGCCAGTACGAGGGCTCCGGCATGTGCACCGGCTCGGGCGGTTCGTCCGGCTGCCGGCGGGGCACGACGCCGCCGGCCTCCCCCTCCTCTCCGCGTCGCAGATCCCGTTCGACGTACGGATGCCACAGCGGATCGCGCCGGTCGACGTTCGGGAGCACCGCGAAGTTGTAGTGCGGAGGCGGCGAAGGGGTCGTCCACTCCAGCGTCGACGCATCCCACGGGTTGTGTCCCGCCGCCTCTCCGCGCCGCCACGCGCGCCACAGGTTCCACACCAGGGGCACGAAGGAGAGCGTGAAGATGAACGCGCCAATGGTCGAAATCAGGTTGAACGTGTCCAGCCCCAGCCCTTCGGCGTAGGTGTAGGTGCGCCTCGGCATGCCCAGGAGCCCGGCGAAATGCATCGGGAAGAAGGTCACGTTGAGCGCCAGGAAGGTGAGCCAGAAATGGGCCTTCCCCAGCCCCTCGTGCAGCATCCGCCCCGTCGCCTTCGGGAACCAGTGGTAGAGGCCGGAGAAGAACCCGAACACCGTCCCGCCGATCAGCACGTAGTGGAAGTGCGCGACCACGAAGTAGGTGTCCGTCTGCTGCAGGTCCGTGGGGGGCGAACTGTGCATGACCCCGCTGAGCCCGCCGATGATGAACGTCCCCACCAGACCCACCGCGAACAGCATCGCCGTCCGGAAGCGTAACTGGCCGCCCCACATCGTCGCGATCCAGTTGAAGATCTTGATCCCGGTCGGGATCGCGATGAGCATCGTCGTCCCGCCGAACACCGCGTTCACGACGGGGCCCAGCCCGACGGAGAACATGTGGTGGACCCAGACCCCGAAACCGAGGAACGCGATGAGGATCCCCGAGAAGACGACCATCGGATACCCGAACAGGCTCTTCCTCGAGAAGGTCGGGATCACGTCCGATACGACGCCGAAGGCGGGCAGGACGAGGATGTAGACCTCGGGGTGCCCGAAGACCCAGAACAGGTGCTGCCAGAGGACGGGGTCCGCGCCGGCCGCGGCGTCGAAGAAGTGCGTTCCGAAGCGGCGGTCGAAGAGCATGAAGATCAGTCCGACCGTGAACGGCGGGAAGGCGAGCAGGATGAGCGCGGCCACGATGAGCGCCATCCAGGAGAAGAGGGGCATGCGCATGAACGTCATCCCCGGCGCCCGCATGTTGAGGATCGTGACCAGGAAGTTCACCCCGCCCGCGATCGAGCCCACCCCCGAGATGAGAAGCGCGAGGAGATAGAAGTCCATGCCGAGACTCGGGGAGTACTCGGCGTTGGTCAGCGGCATGTAGGCGAACCAGCCGCCGTCCGGCATCGACCGCAGCGGCACGCTGGCGTACAGGAAGAGGCCGCCGAAGAGGAAGACCCAGAAGGAGAAGGCGTTCAGCCGAGGGAACGCGACATCGCGCGCGCCGATCTGCAGCGGCACGACGAAGTTCAGAAACGCCGCCACGAGCCCCATGCCGGCGAAGAACACCATCGTCGTGCCGTGCATCGTGAACAGCTGGTTGTACAGATCCGGATCCAGAAAATCGCGCCCGGGCGCCGCGAGCTGAAGCCGCAGCATCTGCCCCTCGAAGCCGGCGACGAGGAGGAACAGGAAGGCCGTCACGAAATACATGACGGCGATCCGCTTGTGGTCGACCGTGCTCAACCAGCCGAGGATCCGAGCGCCCGCGCCCGCGTTCGTCGTCGTCATGCCGTCAGCGGAGCGCGCCGAGGTAGGCGACGAGCTGCCGGATCTGGGCAGGGTTCAACACCACCTCGGGCATGAAGTTTCCGGGCTTGACGTGCTGGGGCGAGTCGAGCCACCGCGTCAGGTTGGCCGGCGTGTTATCGAGTACGCCGGAGGCGATCGTGAGCCGGCTCCCGAAGTGGGTGAGATCGGGACCGAACCGATGCGCCGTGGACGTTCCCCGCACGGTGTGACAGCCCACGCAGGCGTTCGACATGAACACCCCCTGCCCCGCCCGCGCCTCCGCGTCGGCGGGCGTAACCGCGCCAGCGGCGTTCGCCCGCGCCCAGCGCTCGAACTCCTCGGGCTCCTCCACGATCACCCGCATCCCCATGAGCGCGTGGGCGGTTCCGCAGAACTCGGCGCACTGTCCGTGGAACACGCCCACGGAGTCCGGGCGGAACCAGAGCTGGTTCTCCCTCCCCGGCATGAGGTCGCGCTTCCCGGCGAGCCGCGGCACCCAGAACGAGTGCATCACGTCGGCCGTCCTCAACCGCAGATCGACCGTGCGCCCCACCGGAACGTGCGCTTCATTGGCCGTCACGATTCCGAGTTCCGGGTAACGGAATTCCCACCACCACTGGCGCCCGATCGCCTCCACGACGAGCGCGTCGGGGTCGTCGGTGGACCGGTCGACGAGGAAGATCGTCCTCATGGTGGGGATCGCGATGGCCACGAGGATGAGCGCCGGCGCGAGCGTCCACGCCACCTCCAGCAGGATGCTCCCGTGCATCTCCTTCGGCCGCGGGCCGCCGGGCCGTTGCCGGAAGCGGACCAGCGTGTAGACGAGGATGCCTTCCACAACGACGAAGACGCCCGCCGCCCACCAGAAGATCTGGTCGAACAGGCGATCGAGGAGTGTGGCGGCGTCCGAGTTGGGATGCAGGGCGGACTGCGGGTATTCCCCCCCACACCCCTGCACAGCCAGCATCCCGAGAACAAGCACGACCGCTGCAAACGCGGGTCGTCTCAAAGATCTATCTATATACGTTCGGGCAATGTCTTGATCGGGATCGGGCGCTGCGATCCTGCAACGCACGCGGGAGGGTAGCCGGGAGGCGGGGGCGGGTCAAGCATGACGCGGCGATGCCCCCTGCTGCGGGGCGGCGGGACCGCCCCGCAGCAGGGAACGGGCGCTGAAACGCCCCGCGGTCAGCGCGCGTGCGGGACATCTCCCACCGGCGTCACCCGACCGCCGTAGAGGTCGGCGACCCACTCGCCGTAACCGTTGAAGGGCAGCGTCGGGATCCGCGTCCCGGTGCCGACGATCTCCTCCTGCGCCTGCGACCAGCGCGGGTGCGGCACGCCGGGATCCACGTTCGAGTAGAAGCCGTACTCGGCAGGTGTGGAAGTATTCCAGAACGTGGGCGGCTGCTCGGCCGTGAAATCGATCCGGACGATGCTCTTCGGACTCTTGTACCCGTACTTCCAGGGCAGGTGAATCCGCACCGGCGCCCCGTTCTGCTTCTGGAGCGGGTGGCCGTACATCCCCGTCACCACGAAAGCGAGTTCGTTCATCGCCTCGTCCATGCGGAGAGCCTCATGGTACGGCCAGGGCCACCAGGTCATGGACTTCCGGCCGATCGCCTGCTCGGGCCGGTCGAAGGTGACGAACGCGACGTACCGTGCGTTGCCCCTCGGCTGCGCCCGTTCGACGAGCCGCGCCAGGGGGAAACCGATCCACGGGACGACGACGGACCACCGTTCCACGCAGCGGTGACGATAGATGCGCTCCTCAAGCGGGAAGGCGCGTTCCAGTTCGACCAGATCGTAGACCCCGGGATTGTCGACCAGGCCCGAAACCTCGATCTCCCACGGGCGGGCCTCGAAGGGGGCGACGTTGCGCCACACCCCGTCCTTGTCCGTGCCGAACTCGTAGAAGTTGTTGTACGTAGCCACGATCTCTTCGGGCGACACTTCCCCGTGACGCTCGCCAGGGGTGAATCGCGGATCCTTCATCGCCTCCGGATAGAGGTCGGCCGTCGGCGTGTCCGGGATGTTGTCGAGCGGACCGCGCTCCCGGGCTTCGGCCGCCCGGCCGGTCCCGCACGCCATGGAGGCGGCGGCGAGGACCGCCCCGCCGCCCATGCGAGCGACGAACTGCCTGCGGTCGAGGTAGATCGACTCGGGGGTCACGTCACGCTCCCTGAGCCGCCAGCCGGGGGGGATGTGGATGTTCGCCATGGAGCTTCTCCGTTTCCGTTCCGTGCCCGGATGGTCCCGGCCCGGGCGGCGGGCCTTCGAACCGCCCATCATTCCACTATAACCGATTTGGCGTCCGCGTGGTTCCCCTTCCCCCAGCCGGAGGGCGTCTCGTCCGTGAGACCGGCGGTCAATGGCGGAAGAGTCGTCGCCCGGTGAACACCATCGCCATGTCGTGCTCGTCGGCCGCCGCGATGACTTCCTCGTCGCGTCTCGACCCTCCGGGCTGGACGATCGCCGTCACCCCCGCCGCCGCCGCGGCATCGACGCCGTCGCGGAAGGGGAAAAACGCGTCCGAGGACAGTACCGCGCCCGCCACGTCCAGCCCCTGCGCCCGGGCTTTCCGGATCGAGAGTTCCACCGAGTCGACCCGGCTCATCTGCCCCGCGCCGATTCCGACCGACGCCCCGTCGCGGGCGAGGAGGATCGCGTTCGACTTCACGCTCTGGATGGCGGACCAGGCGAACGCGAGGTCGTCCCACTCCGCGTCCGTCGGCGCCCGCTCCGTGGGCACCCATGCCTCGCGGTCCACATCACGAGCCGGGCGCGGGGCCGTCTGGACCAGAACGCCCCCCCGCACGCCGCGGATCTCGACCCCGTCCCGGAGGTGGCCGGCCGCGTCGAGGGCCGCTCCCCCCTCCGGTTCGAGGATCCGGAGGCTCTGCTTCTCCCGCAGGACGCCAAGCGCGCCATCCGAGTATCCGGGCGCGACGACGCATTCCACGAAGTTCCGGGACAGGGCTTCGGCAAGCGTCCGGGTAACCGGCTCCGTGAACGCGAGGACCGATCCGAAGGCCGAGACGGGGTCGCACGCGAGCGCTTTCTCGTAGGCTTCGAGGGAGGTCGTCCCGATGGCCAGCCCGCACGGAGTCGAGTGCTTGAGGATCGCGCACGCGGGGCGCTCGCGGGCGACGAAGGGCGCGATCGCGGTGAGGGCGCCGTCGACATCGAGGATGTTGTTGAACGAAAGCGCCTTCCCGTGGAGCTGGCGGAGCGCCGGGATCCCGCGCGGCGGGCCTGATTCGTTCCGGAAGAACGCCGCACCCTGATCCGGGTTCTCCCCGTAGCGCAGCGTCTGCACGCGGACGAGCGACGCCACGGCTTCATCCGGGAATGCGAACGCCGAGCCGTCGGCGGACTCCGCACGCGACAGGTAGTCCGTGATCGCCGCGTCGTAGCTCGCGGTGTGGCGGAACACCGCCGCGGCGAGTTCGCGCCGCACGTCCGGCTCTCGGACGGAATCCCCCGCATCGAGCGCGGCGAGCACCCGCTCGTAATCCGCCGGATCGCACACCGGCCAGACCGAGGGGTGGTTCTTCGCCGCGGCCCGGAGGAGCGTAGGGCCGCCAATGTCGATCTGCTCCAGCGCCTCCCCGAGTTGCACGCCTTCGCGCGCGATCGTCTCCCGGAAGGGGTACAGGTTCACGACCACGAGGTCGATCGGCGCGATCCCGTGGGCCGTCAACTGGGCCACGTCCGCGGCCACGGGCCGGCGCGCGAGGATGCCGGCGTGCACCGTCGGGTGCAGCGTCTTCACGCGCCCCTCGAGCATTTCCGGGTGGCCGGTGAGTTCACTCACGCCGCGGACCTCGAGCCCCGCTTCGCGCAGGGTCTTCATCGTCCCGCCCGTCGACACGATGCCCCAGCCGCGCGCGATCAGCCCGGCACAGAACTCGGCGATGCCCGTCTTGTCCGAAACGCTCGCGAGCGCGATCGGCTTCCCCACTCAGCCCTCCCGGTTGAAGAACCTCTCCGACTCGAACCATTCCCGAGACCAGCGCACCCGGCCATCCGCGGCCAGGCGGACGGTCCCCGACGCCAGCGCCTCGACCGCCGCCGGGAGCAGCCGGTGCTCCACCTTCAGTACCCGGGCCGCGACGGACGCCGGAGTATCACCCTCCAGCACCGGTACGGGCCACTGGCAGAGGATCGGACCCCGGTCGTATGCCTCATCGACGAAGTGGACCGTCGCTCCGGTGACGCGGGCGCCGGCGTCCACGACGGCCTGGTGGACGCGGGCGCCGTACATGCCCCTGCCCCCGAAGGACGGCAGCAGCGCCGGATGGATGTTGAGGATCCGTCCCCAGTGGGCCCGCACGACCCCCTCCGGGACGAGCTTCATGTAGCCGGCAAGGACGACGATGTCGCTCCGCCAGCCGCCCAGCGTCCGGAGCAGGAACGTCGCGTCCGCTTCGTCGCTCCGCGCCGCCGGCACCACGGCCAACGCCAGCCCCGCGCGGCGCGCCCGCTCGAGCACTCCCGCGCCCGCCCGACTCGCGATGACGCCGACCACCTCGCGGTCGGGCGCCTCCGCCCGCTGGAAGCGGTCGACCAGCGCCTGGAAGTTGCTCCCGCCCCCGGACGCGAGGACCGCGATGCGGACGACGTCAGCCACCGTCTCCTCCCGCCGTGCGCACGAGCGCCCGCCGGAGGACATCGGCGGCCCGGGCCGCGTCTCCGCCCGGAAGGGTGCGCACGTCGACCATGAAGGCCGCGCGCTCGATGCGGCCGATGAGCGGGGGGTCGCCCGCCCGACACGCCGCGGCGAGCCGGTCGACGTCCACTCCGGTGACGATCCAGCCCGCCGACGGGATCGCGAAGCCGGGGAAGGCGCCGCCGCCGACCATGGCCTCGGTCCGGCCGACGTCCACCCGGGCGCCGCTGCCGGCCGGCACCTCGAACCGGACCGCCGCGGCCCGCGCCTCCACCGCCTCGACCGGTTCCCGAAGCATCCGGAGGGCCGGGATGCGCCGGGCCGCGAGATCCGGATCGCGGTAGAGCATGAGCGTGGCCTCAAGCGCGGCCAGCGTCGTCTTGTCCACGCGAAAGGCCCTCAGCAGCGGGTTTCCGCGAAGCCGCGAGACCAGCAGCGGATCGCCCGCGATGATCCCGGCCTGCGGCCCGCCGAGCAGTTTGTCCCCGCTCCACGTCGCGAGATCGACGCCGGCCGCGAGAGATCCCCGCACGGTTGGGCCGGGCGGGAAACCGGGAAGCAGGTCGGCGTCGAGCAGCCCCGACCCGAGGTCGTGCGCGAGCGGGATCCCGCGATCCCTCGCGAGGGCGGCGAGCGTCTCGAGAGGAGGCCGGGCGGCAAACCCCTCCACCCGGTAGTTCGAGGGGTGGACCCGGAGGATGAGGCCGGTGTCTTCGCCGATCGCCGCCTCGTAGTCGGCCACGCGCGTTCGGTTCGTCGTGCCGACTTCCCGCAGCCGCCCGCCGCTTCGGGCCACGACATCGGGGATCCGGAAGGACCCCCCGATCTCGACGAGTTCGCCCCGCGACACCAGCACATCGCGATCCCGCGCGATCTCATTCACGACGAGCGAGACGGCCGCCGCGTTGTTGTTCGCGACGATGGCCGCGCCCGCCCCCGTCAGTTCGCACAGCAGGTCGGCGCAGTGGTCGTAGCGCGAGCCGCGCCGCCCCGTCTCAAGCGCGAATTCGACGTTGCCGTAGCCCGCGGCCTCGGCCTGCGCGCGGCGGGCCTCCTCGGCGAGCGGGGCGCGGCCGAGGTTCGTGTGAAGGACGACGCCCGTCCCGTTCAGCGCCGATTGCAGTGAGGGTCGCGCTCGCGCCGCCAGATCACCCTCCGCCGCACCGAGGATCTCGGCCAGCCGGTCCCGCCCCCCCCCGGACGCCGAGCGTGCCCCGTCCAGCGCCTCTCGCAGTGCGTGCTTTGCGGTCTCGCGGCCATAGCGGTCGATCCAGGCCCCGACCTCGGGTCGCTTGAGGAGGGAGTCCATGGACGGGAGCCGGCGCCGCGGATCGCTCATGCGCGGCGTCTCCCGACCCGCCGGTCACGCGCCCCCTCCGGCACGTTCCCGTCCGGCGGGTTCCCTCTGGCGGTGTCCGGCGGAGCGCCCAGCGTGTCCGGTGGCGCCCCCAGCGTGTCCGGCGGCAGCCCCAGCGTGTCTCCCGCCGTGCGCTCCGCCTGCGTCTCCGTCGAGTCGGCGGGCGTCTCCGTCGAGTCGGCGGGCGGCGGGAGCGGCTCGGCCACGAAGGAGGTGTCCCCGCCCCCCACGAGCTGGCGCACGTTCACCACGCCCGACACCGAAACCAGGTATGTGGCGGAATCGAGCGCCTCCGCCAACCTCACGGTGATGAAGCGAGATGGGAGGATTGGCTCTTCTTCCGTCGAGTCGGCCAGGGCCGCCGCGGAATCCTCCGCGGGCGGCTCGACCGCGGTGGAGTCTCGGACCGCAGCCGAGTCCACCACCGCAGCCGAGTCCTGGACCGTCGCGGAGTCCTGGACCGTCGCGGAGTCCTGGACCGTCGCGGAATCCGCCTCGACCGCGGCCAAGTCCAGGGCGGTGCTGTCCGAAGGGAAGGCGACCGCGTCGGCCGAGCCGACCAGGACATCCACGATTTCGAGATCCACGCCCGCGGCCGAGTCGCGGATCGCGATCACGGGCTCCCCCGGCTGGGGGTTGAGGAGGTAATCGTCGAACTCGAGCTGAACGATCTCGCTGCCGGCGACCACGGCGCGCGCGAGGAGCGGCGGCGTGGTGTCCGGCGGCAGGACGACGAAGTGGAGTTCCCGCACCGAATCCGGGCTCGCCGTCACCAGAGCGCTGTCGTGATTCTCGATTTCACGATCCGGGACGAGATTCCGGTTCCGGTCGATGAACCCGAACGCCTCGTACTCTCCCGGCGGCAACCCCTTCGCGACGAACTCTCCCACGCTGTCGGTGACGGCCCCGTACGGGATCGAGTCCGGCTCCGCCCAGAATATCACGCGCCCCTCCTGTTGAGGCTGCCCCGTCAGCCCGTCGATGATCGAACCGCGGACGCGCGCCTCCGGGATCGCGGATCCGGTGGAGAAGCAGAACTCGGCCACGCCCTCCATCCGGTTGCGCAGCAGATCCGCGATTCCATCGGCCGGGATCGAATAGCAGTAGCTGACGCTGTCCCTCCAGCCGTCCTCGGGCCTGAGGCGAAGGTCGGAGAAACCGGTCTCCACCTCGTAGACCTCCATCGGCGAGACGAACATCTGCCGCGCGATGTCGTTCGGGATTCGGACGGGCTCATCGAAACGGAGCTCCAGTCGCCCATCGAAATCGACCACGACCGAGTCGGGCGCCGGGCGGATTCGCAGGATGACGGGGGGCACTTCATCGGGGTGCGTACCGGGCGGGGGCATCTCCCGCGCGCAACCGAGCAGGATCAGTCCCGCCAGGATCCCGGCCGGAGCCCGGCCGTCGAGCGCGAGAGTCACGCAGCCGCGCACCACCCGACCCCGGACCCCGCGAGGCGCCCTCCCCGCCGCCGGGCCCGCACCCGGACCCTCCACGGATCGCCTTCGTCGAGCGGGGGTCACACCGGCGACCCCAGCGATCGAAGCTTCTCTTCGAGTCGTCCGCGTTGTTCATTCAGCGAGACGAGTTTCTCCCGCTCCCGCACGATCACCTCCGGCGGCGCGTTGTCGAGGAAACCCCGGTTTTCGAGTTTTTTTCGGCTTCCCGCGAGGAGTTTGACCGCGCGCTCCATCTCCTTGCCGATACGCCGGCGTTCCGCCTCGACATCGATCACGCCCTCGAGAGGGATGAAGAGTTCCCCCCCCGCCGGGAGCACCGCATGCGCCCCCGCCCCCGTTTCGACCCCTCCCTCTCCGGTCGCGCCGCGACCGCGCTGAATGGAGGACAGACCGGCGAGGCGCGAGGCGCTCCCCTCCTCCTCGGCCAGCGCCCGTTCGAGCCCGGGCGACGGATCCGTCAGTCGGACGGGCACCCGCGCGCCCTGCGCGATGCCGTACTCCGCACGCAGCATCCGGATCGCGCCGATGAATTCCTGCAGCGCCTCGATGGCCGCGTCCGCCTCCGGGTCGCACCAGTCGTCGGGATAGTCCGGCCATGGTCCGGTCACGAGCGAACCCGCGGCCCCGGCGTCCGGGAGACGGTCGGCGATCGCCTCCGTCACGAAGGGTACGACGGGGTGCAGGAGCGACAGCCAGCCACGCATGACGAGCGTCAGCGTGCGCCCCGCCTCCCGGGCCGCCTCTCCTCCCTCGGCCAGTCGGCGCTTCGAGAGTTCCAGATACCAGTCGCAGAAGTCGCCCCATACGAACGCGTGGCCGGTCTCCGCGGCCTCGTGGAGCCGGAAGTTCTCGTACGAGGCGTCCATGTCCCGTGCGAGTCCGGCCAGCCGACTCCGGATCCAGCGGTCCGCCAGCGCGCCCGCGGGCGGGTCTTCCGGTGAGACATCGGCCCGGGTGTGCGACAACGCGAAGCGGGCCGCGTTCCACATCTTGTTCGCGAAGTTGCGTCCGGGGCGGAACGCCGCCTCGAGATTCTCGTAGTCCAGCTGGATGTCGGTGCCGAGCGGCGAACCTCGAACCAGGGTGAAGCGCATAGCATCCGCACCATATGCATCAACGACTTCCAGTGGATCGATGCCGTTACCCAACGACTTCGACATCCGGCGTCCGAGGTGGTCCCGTACCGTCCCGTTGAGGAGGACATCGGAGAAGGGCAGCCCGTCCATGAACTCGAACCCCGCCATGATCATGCGGGCGACCCAGAAGAAGAGGATCTCGGGCGCCGTGACGAGCGTCGCCGTCGGATAGAACGCCTCGAGATCGTCCGTTCCCTCCGGCCAGCCGAGCGTCGAGAAGGGCCACAGCCAGGAGCTGAACCAGGTGTCGAGCACGTCCTCGTCCTGCCGGAGTTCGCCTGCGCAGGCGGGGCAGGCGTCCGGGTCCTCCGTCGTGACGACCATCTCGCCGCAGCCGGGAGCCTCGCAGTACCACACGGGGATCCGGTGCCCCCACCACAGCTGCCGGCTGATGCACCAGTCGCGGATGTTCTCCATCCAGTTCTGGTACACCCGGCCGTAGCGCTCGGGGTGGAAGCGGAGTTCGCCGCTCCTGTACGCCGCGAGCCCCGGTTCCGCGAGGGGCTTCATGCGGACGAACCACTGCAGACTCAGGCGCGGCTCCACGACGGTGTCGCACCGGTAGCAGCGGCCGACGGAATGCGCGTGGTCCTCCACTCCGACGAGCCAGCCCCCCGCCTCGAGGTCCGCCACGACACGGTCGCGCGCCTCGAAGCGGTCGAGCCCCCTGTACGCCTCCGGCACGGCGTCGTTCATCGCGCCCCCATCGGTCATCACGTCGAGAGTTTCGAAGCCGTGACGTCGTCCGATCTCGAAATCGTTCGGGTCGTGTGCGGGTGTCACCTTCACTACGCCGGAGCCGAAGGCGGGGTCCACGTGCGGATCGGCCACGATCCGCAGGCGGCGCCCGACGAGCGGCAGTTCCGCCTCCTCTCCGACCAGATCGCGATACCGCTCGTCGTCCGGCGACACGGCGAGCCCCGTGTCGCCGAGCATCGTCTCCGGCCGCGTCGTCGCGACCTCCACGTGCCCGCCGGCGACCAGGGGGTACCTGATGCGGAAGAGCCTGCCGTCCAGGTCGCGGTGCTCCGCTTCCTCGTTGGAGAGCGCCGTGCGGCAGCGCGGGCACCAGTTGATGATGTAGCGGCCCCGGTAGATCAGATCCTTCTCGTACAGCCGCACGAAGACCTCGCGCACCGCGTTGGAGAGCCCTTCGTCGAGGGTGAACCGCGTCCGTTCCCAGTCGCACGAGCAGCCGATGGTGCGCAGCTGATCGATGATCCGTCCGCCGTACTCCTCCACCCATTCCCACACTCGGTCCACGAAGGCCTCGCGACCGAGATCGAAGCGGGTGAGCCCGCGCTGGCCCAGTTGGCGCTCGACCACGTTCTGGGTGGCGATCCCCGCGTGGTCCGTCCCGGGTACCCAGAGGACGTCGAACCCCTGCATCCTCCGCCGCCGGATGATCACGTCCTGCAGCGTGTTGTTGAGTCCGTGTCCCATGTGGAGCGCCGCCGTGACGTTGGGCGGCGGGATCACGATCACATAGGGCCGCTCGGCCTCCTCGGCCGGGACGTGGAAGAGGCCGTCCTCGACCCAGCGGTCGTACATCGGCCCCTCGAGCCCGGCAGGATCGTAGCGGGAAGAGAGTTCGGTGCGTATGGGCGAGTCACCCAAGGGGCGGCTCCTGACTGGGGTTGCGGATCGTCGAGAGAACGTCGGAACGGCGGGGGCTCAGTCTAACGGGGGTTGGCCGGGTGCGGAACCGGGCCCATGCCCGCCGCCGCTCCCCACCGCGGGCCGTGTTCAGGGAGGTCCGCGAACCCGGAGCGTGTCGCCGCGGCGGCGACGCAGCTCGTCCTCCGTCCGTTCCCGCATGCGGGCCCGCGCCTCCGCCGCCGCGACCTCCACGTCGGCCCGCAGGTTCTGGAGCTGGATCGCGGTCAGATCGCGGACCGCCTGCTCGAACGCGCGCCGTTGCGGACCGGTGGGAACAAAGAGATCCGGGTATCCGTCCCCATCCAGGTCACCGACCGGAAGCGGGATCGTGACGTCCCCGAGGTGAATCCCCGCGGGAGAGATCCCCCAGCGCTCGCCGTCGCGCTCGAACGTCCAATCCCGCGCCCGCCGCTCCAGGTCAGCATCGAGTGCCATGCTGTCGAGCCAGTCGCGCAGGATCGCGCGCACCGCGCTGTCGGCCCGCGCGAACCGCACGAGCCGCTCTCCGATCAGGCGCGGCGATCTCGGATCGAACCAGAGGCGCGCGTCGCTGAAGCGGAGGGTGAGGCGCGAGGCGTTCGTCGTCCGCTCCCCTTGCGGCCCCTCGAACGGGCGGCCGGGCAGGAAGAGGGTGGGGACGCCCGGAAGCGGATCTCGCTCCTCCGCCTCCTCGACCGCCTCCTCGGGTTCTTCCGGTGCGGGCTCCCGATCCGGCGTCGCCTCCTCCGGGGGAGGGACCGGCTCCGGCCGGGGATCCTCCGGCGCGGGCGTGAGTTCGGTGGGAGCGATCTCGACGACGATGAGCGCGTCGGGGGCCGGCACGGTCTCAACCGGAGGGAGGGTGAGCGCGAGCGGGTCCACCCGCACGCCACCCGCCAGGAGGACGAACAACAGGTGGAGGAGGATCGACGCGCCGAACCCGGCCGCGAACGTCCGGCGCTGCCGCCGGTCGCGCTCGCGCCGCCGGCGCGTCACGCCGGGGGCGCCGGGGGCGCCGTTCATGTGATCAGCTTCTTCTTCTTCGCCGCCGGGAAGAGGACGTTGTTCAGGATCAGCCGATAGCCGGCGGAGTGCCGGTGGAGGTCGAGATCCGTCGGGGCGTCCCCGATCAGGTGCCGCGGATCCTCCGGATCGTGTCCTCCCAGATACGTGAACGTGCCTTCCCCGAGGTTTCCGTGCAGGTACTTGACCCGTCCCCTCGCCTCTTCCTCGGCGAGCACCGTGACGCCCGGCTGGAGACGCTCCTCGCGGAAGGTGGTCGTGAGACCGTAGAAATCGGGCAGCACGCGCCGGTGGTTCTGCGTGAGCATGGCGGGCACGGGATCGAACTTGGCGCTGAACTCGAACAGCGAGAAGCTCCCGAGATCGACGCGCCAGGGAGTGTTCACCTGATGGCCGTCGATGTCGCTGAAGGCGCTCAGCGTGGGGTCCGTGACGAGCACGGCGTCGCGGAAGGCCAGCGCGCCGTCCCAGCGAAGCTTGTCGCTCGCCGCCGCGTCCGGAGGCGACCCGTCGGCGAACGAAGCCGCGATGTCGGTTCCCGCGGCCGCGAGCGCGAGTTCGAGCGTCTCCGTGGCCGTGCACATGGCGAAGAGGAAGCCGCCCCCCTCGACGTACTCCCGGAGGCGGGCGGCGACCGCCTTCTTCAGCGCGGGTACGTTCGGAAAGCCGAGTTCGCGCGCGATCGTCTCGTTACGCGTGACCTCCTCCTGCAACCATGCCGACGAGGCGTACATGAGGTAGAACTTCGAGTACTGCCCGGTGAAATCCTCGTGGTGCAGGTGTAGCCAGTCGTAGTTCTCGAGTTCCTCGGACAGAACCTCCCGGTCCCAGATCTGCTCGTAGGGGATTTCCGCGTATTCGAGCGCCATCGTGACGGCGTCGTCCCAGGGTGAGCTGTTCGGGGGTGTGTAGACGGCGATGAGCGGTGCCTTCTCCAGGGGTACGGTCTCCATGTTCCGGGTCTCGATCTCGCGGCGGATCCTCGCCACATCCGCACCGCCGAGCGTCTCCACGGTGACGCCCATGAGGGCCGCCTTCCGGCGGTTGTCGGGGATATCCGACACGAGAAACGACCCCGCCCGATAGTTGAGGAGCCACTCGGCGGACTGGCCCTCCGAGAGGATGCCGAACGCATACCCGTACGCCTTGAGATGGTTCTCCTGCTCCCGGTCCATCGGGACGAGGAGTTGCCCCGCAACGTCCGGCGGCGCCGCAAGGAGGAGCAGGCCGCCCAGCCAGACGCGCCACGGGAGGCTCCGCGGCCGGGGCCCGCGAGCGGAACCGGTCCACCGGACGGGGGTCAGGGGCATCAGAGGCCTCCATCGAGTTCGGTCAACAGCCGTCGCGCGACCGGCGCCAGCGCACTTCGGGGATACTCCACGATGAGATGTTCGAGCCACACGACGGCCTCGGCCGCGCGGGCCGCGCGCGCGAGGTCGAGGAGCGCCGCGGGGGCTTCGGGGCTCCCGGGGTGACGCTCGACGAGCCGCCGGCGCAGCCCATCCGCGATTTTCCCGCGCCCGGCCGCCGCCGCCGCGTCGGCCAGGAAGGCGAGGGCCGCGGGCCGGCCTTCCGACGCGGTCGCGCCGGCCAGCTCCCGCAGGGCCGGCCCGGGATCGAACGCCTCCGGCGAGCCGAGGAACCCGAGCGCGGCGGCCCCGACGATGCGCGTTTCGGCCGAATCCGCCGTCTGCACGAGCGTGAGCAGCGCGAGGCGGCGCGTCCGTTCGGCCGCGTCGATTCCCGGGTCGCGCACGCTCCGCCTCGCCCGCTCGCGGGCGGAATCGCGACGCCCGGCGTAGAGCGACAACCGGGCCGCCGCAGCGTCGAGCGGTCCGGTCCAGGCGACGCGCAGCCGCTCGCGCGCTTCGGCGAGGACGGCCTCCCCGGCCGCCAGATCGCCCGCGCGCGCGTGGCCGATGGCAAGCTCGCCCCGCATCGCGGCCTCGGCCGCCGCCGACTCCGGGTACTGCCGCAGGTACCGGGCGAGCACGTCGGTCGCTTCGCCGAGCGATGCGGGGTCCCCGGAGAGGAGGCCGAAAAGCCGGCGCGAGGCGGCCTGATGCGGGGCGTCACCCGGCGCGCTTTCCCGCGTCAGCGTTTCGAGGGCCCGCCGCGCCGAACCCGAGTCGCCCGCCGCCAGCGCCTGCTCCGCGGCCAGGGCCCGCCAGCGGAACTGGTCCACCGGACGGGGGCTGAGTCCGGCCAGGAGCCCCGCCGCCCAGGCGACCTCGCTCGAGAGCCCGGCCGCTTCGGCTTCCCGCGCGTACTCCCGCAGGAACGCCGCGTCTTCGGCATCGCCGACCCCGCGCGCGCCCTCGGCCAGTTCGCGCGCCGCCGCGGGCCGACCCACGCGGAGGGCGACGATGGCCCCGGCGCGCGCCGCGTCGTCCGTGCGGCCTCCGAGCTCGCCACGCAGCCGGTCGAAGTAGGCCACCCCGGCCTCGCCCGCCGCCCGGAGGCCCCGCTCCACGTCGTCGGTGGCGGGCGGATCCAGCGCGAGCAGTCCGGCCCACGCCGCCGCGAGCCGTTCGGCATCGCCCATGACGAGGAGGAGGTCGGCGAGACGGCCGAGCACCTCCCCGGGAGGCGCCGCCGCGTCGCCGAGGGTGCGCACGGCGGCGGCGGAATCGCCGGCCGTGAGTTGCACATCCGCGCGGGCGAGCCGGGCCCCCGCGGCCCGCGGGGCCCGCTCGAGCCAGCGGCCCGTCACCGCGAGCGCGGAGTCGAGCAGGCCCGCCTCGGTCAACGCGCGGGCCCACCAGAACCGCGCCACGTCGTCGTCCGGCGCCGCGGTGACCGCAGCTTCCGCGTAGGTCACGAGGTCCCTCGCCTCCCCCGCCTCGAGCGCGAGTTCGCCCAGCAGCGCGAGGGCGGCCGGCGAGGCCGGGACCCGGTCCAGGTGTTCGCGCAGCGCCGCCGCGGCCTCGGCGGGCCGCCCCGCATCCCGGAGCCTTCCAGCGCGGGCCACCGTCCGCTGCTCGGACGCCGCGGCCGCCTGCGCGGCGAGTGCGGTTCCGCTCGCCGCCGGGCCCGCCGAGAAAGCCAGAAAAGCCACGGCCGCGCGGACGCCACAACTCCGCAGGGTCCCGCAGGTCACGTCACGGATCCCGTCGCGCTCCGCCGTCCGGCGGCGGCACGCGGTTCAGCCGGTCGAAGTACTCGAAGACCAGCGAGCGGTAGAAGAGCGGCAGCTCCCGCAGAAGCGCCTCGGCCGGGAGCGGAAAGCGCCGCCCCCGCAGCAACTCGGGGTCGATCAGCGGGGGCGCCCGCGGCTCCGCCGTCGCCTCCCTCGATTCCCTCTGGTTCGGGTCGAGGTCCTCGTCCTCGAGCGACCGGCCCGCGTCCAGCATACGCCGAAAGAGCTCCCGCTGGCGTTCGAGCGTCTCCTGCGACGGCCCCTGCAGTTCGAGCTCGCGGGAGAGTTCCGCCGCCTCTTCCGCCATCTCTTCGGGGCGCCCCAGCAGGTCGCCTTCCGGGTCTTCCAGCTGTCCCAGTTCTTCGGCGATCTCCTCCTGGCGGCGCGCCACCTCCTCCCGGCGGCGCTCTTCCCCCGCCGGACGGGGACCGGGCACGAGGAGTGAACTCGTCTGCTGCGTCACCGACTGCTGTTGCTGGGCGAGCTGGTTCATCTGCTCGGCCGCGTCCTGCCCCGCCGACTGCTGTTGCGCCGCCCGCGCCGCCTCTTCGCTCGCGAGCAGGTGTCGAGCAAGCTCGTTCAGCGACTCCTGGATCGCCTCGGCCCCGGCGCGCGCCGGCAGACGTCGCGCGCCGTCTTCAGCCAGCCGCTCCAGCAGTTCATCCATCAGTTCGGCCGCCTCGCCCGCCGCCGCCCCGGTGCGCTGGTCGAGCATGGCGGCCTCGTTCCCGGCCTCGGAGAGCCGCTCGACGAGGTTCTCGAGCCCCTGACGGACCGCGTTCTGCTGCGCCCGCCAGGATTCGGGATCGGCCGTGTCCTCCCCGCGCGTCGCCTCGGACAGACGGCCCTCCTCCTCGGCCAGCCCGAGCGCCTCGCTGCGGGCGCGGGCCAGCGATTCGACCGCGGCCTCTCCCTGCTCGCCGCTCATCTCCTGCTGCGAAGATCCGAGCGCCCCGGCCGCCTGCTCGAGTGCTTCGGCGGCCTCTTCCGCCGCCTGCCGTTCGGCTTCGCCGACCTCGCTCCGGCCGCCAGCGCCGGCCTCCGCCGACTGGTTCTGCGCTTCGGCCATCTTCCCGAGCGCTTCCTCCGTCCGTTCCCCGGCGGCACGGGCCGAGTCGGCGGCGGCCTCCCGTTCGGCCGCGGAAAGCTCCTGCTCCAGCTCCCGCAGACGCTCCGCCAGCGCCTCCGCCTGCTCGGCCAGCGCCTCCTGTTCCCGCTGGAACGCCTCGACGTCGGTCTCCCGGGCCACTTCCCTCTGTTCGCGGGCCAGGTCGTCCGCATTCGCCTGCGCGGACTTCATCGCCTGCTCGAGCGCGGCCTGTTCCAGCATGCCCAGCGTCTGGTCCACCTGTTCGCGGAGGGCCTCGTAGTCGTCGGCCAGCTGTTCGAGCGCCTCCCGTACCGCCTCCGGGTCGAGGTCACGCAGCGCTTCGGCGAGGGCTTCGATCTGGTCGTCGAGCCCGCTCTCGGTCAGTTCCTCGTACCGTTCCGCCAGCCGCTGCAGCTGCTCGTGCAGCGCGCGGTCCGAGAGCGGCGAGGCCTCCAACTCCTCCCGCAGCGACTCGATGTCCTCCGAAAACTCCCCGAGTTCCTCCTCCGAGCGCCGGGCCTCGTCGAGCACGCTTCGCGCCTCCTCCGTGGCCTCGAAGCGAACGTCCTCGCTGTCGTCGCCGGCGGCGTCCGTCTGGCGGGCCGCGTCCGCGGCGGCCTCCGCCAGCGCCTCCATGGCTTCCTCCAGCTCCTGCGCGGCGTCGGACAGCGCCTCCGTCTGCTCGGCACGCTCGTCCCGCATCTCCGTGAAGGTCGGTACGCGCAGCAGGAAGGTGTCAGACACCGCCGGGCCCCGCCGCGGATGTCCGTCGAAGGCCTCGAACCGATAGAAGAGGGTGTCCCCCGGGAGGAAGGACTCCGCACTCCGGTCGAGCAGATGGCGGAAGACCGATCGTTGGGCGCCGGCCGGTTCCGGGGACAGCGGCTCCCGCCGTTCCGCGACCTCTTCGCCCAACCCCGAACGCCAGCTGCTGAGGAACGCCCGCTGGAGCCCGATGTCGTCCTCGATGTCGACGATGATCGGCATCACCCGCTCGTAGCCCAGCGTCGTGTCGGGAGCGGGGTAGAGAAGGTGGATCCGCGGCTGAAGGTCCGGGACGAGGAGCACCCGGATCGGGTCCGGGACGATCTGCTCCCCGAGCGAAGAGGAGGCGCGCATCTCCCACGCCCAGGCACCCGTTCGCTCCGGCACCCATGAGGCCGCGAAGCGGGGTCCCGACACGTCGAGGGGGATCCGCGCGCCCTCCTCCTCTTCATTCCCGGCGGCGGGCTGCCAGAGGAAGGCGCCTCCGTCGAGCGGGAGGTTCGCTTCTCCGCTCAGCCGCAACCGCGTCCCCTCGGGAACCACCAGCGGCGGGACCTGGCCCCGGTACGTCTCCGAACCGCGGCCCAGATAGGCCGGATACTCGAGGATGACCTGGAGGTCCTGCACGAGGAGCGGCTCCAGCGGCCGGACGTGCAGGGTGTCGCGCGACGGACCGTCGTCGTCCTCGACCCACACCGTCACGGGCGATACGACGGGGCCGGTGCGGCCCTCGGCCGAACCCGCCGCGGAAACCTCGAGCACTCGCCGCTCGAGCGCCCGGCCGGCGGCGCGCCACACCAGGGTAACGCGGTCCCGCCCCACGGCCGAGATGACGACGGTCGCGGGTTCACCGCGCGGTACCCCCGCCGCGCCGTCCAGGCCGAGCGGCGGCAGCGGAGCCGGAAAGGCTGTCCGCCAGGGCGCGCCCAGCGCGAGGGCGGCGGAGAGCGTCGGCTGCGGCCGCAGGAGCCCGGCCAGCGAGAGCGCGACGAGCGTGACCGCCACGGCGAGGCCCGACCGGCGCGCTCGCCGACTCCAGCCCGGCCCCGTCACCGGGAGCAGCCGCCGGGGCGCGACGCGCCCCAGCGCCCCGGACACGCGGACGCGGTGGAGCGCCGCGAGCCCGCTCCCGCCCCGCCGCACCGAACCCTCCAGTTCGAGCGCCACGCGCACGTCGCCCGCCCCCAGGCCGGCCGCCGCATCGGCCTCCTCCGCGACCTCGCGCGGGTAGAGCGCGAGCCATGCTCTGCGGCCCAGCCAGGCCAGCGCCGCCACGCCGGCCCACAGCACGAGCGCGAGCGCGAGCGGAACCAGGGACCCGCGACCCTCGCGCACCGACGCAGGCAACATGGAAAGAACGAGGACCAGAGACCCGACCAGCGTGATCGCGGCGGCGGCGGCCGTCGCGGCCGCGCGTGCCCGTGCCCCCAGGCACACGGCGGCCAGCCGTTCGAAGCCGAATCCGTCAGTCATCCGAGGGCGTCCCTTCGACCCGCAAGCTCACGCGATAGGCCTCGTTCCGGCTCAACCCGCATTCCGCGGCCAGGCGGTCGGCGATCTCGCGCCGACGCAGACCTGCGCGCGACAAATGTCGCGCCTGTTCCATGATGACCGCCAGATCGGGCCCTTCGTTGCCCGCCGGCGCACCGGCGAAGACCAGCGTCACCTCACCCCTGGCGGTCCGGCTTGCCCAGTCCGCTGCCAGTTCCGCCACCGAACCGGCGATGATTTCCTCGTGGAGCTTCGTCATTTCTCGGCATACGACCGCGTGCCGCTCCGACAGGCCGGCGTGCGACAGTTCCTCCAGGAGGGCGCCGACCCGCCCGGGCGCCTCGAAGACGACCGCGGTATCGGGGCACGCGCGGAGGTCGTCGATCCACGCGGCGCGCGCCCTGCCCCGCCGCGGGACGAAGCCGAGAAACAGGAAGCGGTCCGCCGGCAGACCGGAGACGGACAAGGCCGCCAGAATGGCAGATGGGCCCGGGATGGGGCACACGTCGTATCCCGCCGCGCGTACCGCGGCGAGCGCGCGTCGCCCCGGGTCCGACACTGTCGGCGTCCCCGCGTCCGAGACGAGGGCAACGGACCGGCCGGCCTCCAGATGTGCGAGGAGTTCGTCCACGCGGGAGCGCTCGTTGTGCCGGTGGAGCGACCGGAGGGGGACGTCGGCCTCCAGCCGCGCGAGCAGGGTACCGGTACGCCGCGTGTCCTCGGCGTAGCACACGTCGGCCGCACGCAGGATGTGCGCCGCCCGACCCGGCATGTCGTCCAGGTTGCCGATCGGCGTCCCTACCACATAAAGGGTTCCCGTCACGACGCGCGTTCCTCGCTTCCCGTTCACCGCCCGACGCGCCCGCGCCCCCCGGAGCCAGGGCCCCGGCGGCGGAGGGCGCGAGGTCTCCTCTGTGCGGCCAGCAGCCGGTCTCGGCCGGCGGCGGCAAGACGACGACTGCTAGGCGTGCTCGAGAATCTTGTTCTCGAGCGAGGTCCGCGGGTGCGCACCCACGATCGTATCCACGACCTCCCCACCCTTGAAGAAGAGGATGCTCGGAATCGAGCGGACGTTGAAACGGAACGCAGTCTGCGGGTTCGCGTCGACGTCGAGCTTCCCGATCTTGACGCGACCCGCGTACTCCCGCGCCAGCTCGTCGACGACCGGCCCGACGAGACGGCAGGGTCCGCACCACTCCGCCCAGAAATCCACCATAGAGAGCCCCTCGGCCGCTTCGATCTCGTCCGCGAAGTTCGCGTCCGTAATTTCGACGGGTCCGCCATTCCCTGCGTCAGTCATTCAGATCTCCCCCCGGCATCCGGGTCCGTGTATTCGTTTCGTCCATTCCGTGCCCCCCCTGACCGCCTCCGCCCCGGCACCACGGCCTCGCTGGCTCCGGTTCCGTCTCGCGGGTACGTTCCCGGACGCTCGCCCCGACCCGGGTTCGGCGGCCCGAGTCCTCGACCTCGGTACCAGGCGATACAAGGAGGGGTTCCCGGCCGCGTGAACGACCGCAATGAGTCTCCGGAAGCGCCCATAATCGATCACGTCGGAATCGCGGTCAACTCGCTCCGCGAGGCCGCCGCGCGGTGGTCCGCCATCCTGGGTGAACCTCCCGCCGGAGAGGAGACCGTCCTTTCCGAGGGGATCCGCGCCGCCTTCTTCGGCGAGGGGCCGGGCCGGGTCGAACTCCTCGCGCCGCTCACGCGCGAGTCGCCCATCGCCCACTTCCTCGAACGACGCGGCCCCGGCATCCACCATCTGTGCGTGCGGGTCGCGGATCTCGAGGCCGCCGTCGCGCGGGCCGAGTGCTCCGGAGCCGAGGTGATTCCGCCGCGCGTCCGGACCGGCGCCGGCGGGGCCCGCATCGCCTTCCTGCACCCGCGCTCGCTCGGCGGCGTCCTCGTGGAGATGCGGGAGGATCCCGCGGCCGGGTGACCCGAGATCGAGGGCGAGCCGCCGCGGAAGCCGGGACGGGAGGACACGCCGGGCCGGAATTCTCCGTCATCGTCCCGACCCTGGACGAAGAAGCGCAACTCGAAGAAACGCTCCGGCGGGCGAAGTGCGCACTCGGGCCGGAGACCGAGTTCATCATCGTCGACGGCGGCAGCCGGGACCGGACGCGGGCAATCGCCGGGCGCTACGGGAAGGTCTTGATCGCCTCGCGCGGCCGGGGCGTTCAGCTCGCGGCCGGGGCGCGGGAGGCGACGGGAAGGGTCCTCGTGTTCCTGCACGCGGACACGTGGCTCCCGGAGGGAAGCGCGGCGGCGTTGCGGGAGTCCGTGCTGGCCGGCGCGGGCGCGGGGTGCTTCCGGTTCGCCCTGCACCCGCGGGCACGCGAGGTGCGCTACCGAGTGCTCGAGTGGGGCGTGAACTGGCGCACCCGGCGCTTCCGGACCGCGACGGGAGACCAGACGATCTTCGCCTCGCGCGCCGTGTACGACGCGTGCGGCGGCATCCCCGCCCTTCCCCTCTTCGAGGACGTGGCGTTCGTCCGGGCCGTGCGCCGCGTCACCCGGTTCGAGCCGCTCACCGAGGCGGCCCGCACGTCGAGGAGGCGCTGGGAAGGCGCCTTCCTGCGCACAATCGTGCGGCACTGGGTGCTCCGGGCGACGTTCGCGGCGGGCGTGAACCCGCGCCGCCTGAGCCGCTATCACGAGCGCCGGGCCCCGCCGTAGACGGTTACGAACCGACGAGCGCCTTCGTCAGGATCCGCTCCACGAACCAGCGCCCCCGATATGAGACCGCGATGAACGGCACGGTCGCGCCGCCGTGACGGGTCCCCGTCAACTCCACGACCCAGCGCGATGTCCCGGCGGCATCTCCGAGGGGCTGCGCACGCAGCGTACGGGAGCGGTGCGCGAGGAGACCCGCGAGGACGAACATCCTCTGCTCCGTCTCGACCCGGCCCCAGCGCCGCTCGGCCGGCCCCTCGGCCGTGCCGAAGAGGCGGGCCATCGCCGGATAGTCGCGCCCCCGCACGCCGTCGAGGAACTGTGCCACCGCCGCCTCGGCCGATGGCGCCCCGTACTCCGGCGAGGCTCCCGCCCCCCCGGCACCCCGCCCCGACGCGCACCCCATCAGGGCGAGGCCCGCCAGGACGGACAGCGACGCGCGCTTTCGACATCGTAGCCCGGTCATGCGCCCCCCTCCGCATCGGCTGCGGCCGGATCCATCTTCACGAATCGAAGTTCTTCTCCCCCGGCATCGACATCGATCCGCAGCGCGTCGCCCTCCGCGAACCGTCCCTCGAGGAAGGCCATGGCGAGCGGGTTGGCGATCATCCGCTGGATCGCACGCTTGAGCGGACGCGCCCCGAAGGCGGGATCATGTCCCACCTCCGCGATCCGCCTCCGGGCGGCGGCGCTCACGTCGATCCGGATGTCCCGCTCCGCGAGCATACGCGCGACCCGGGCGACCTGGAGTTCGACGATCAACTCGAGGTGTTCCCGGCTCAGGGGGCGGAAGACGAGGATCTCGTCCACGCGGTTGAGGAATTCCGGCTTGAAGCGCCCGCGCAGCGCGTTCTCGACCTCGACTTCGGTCTCGGCCCAGGGGTCTCCGGCCTCGGAACGCGCCAGGATCCTGGCGCTGCCGATGTTGCTCGTCATGATCAGCACCGCGTGCCGGAAGTCCACCGTCCGCCCGCGCCCGTCCGTCAACCGGCCATCATCGAGGATCTGCAGGAGCACGTTGAACACCTCGGGGTGCGCCTTCTCGATCTCGTCAAACAGGACCACGGTGTAGGGCCGGCGGCGCACGGCTTCGGTAAGCTGGCCGCCCTCTTCGTAGCCGACGTAGCCGGGCGGCGCGCCGATGAGCCGGGACACCGCGTGCCGCTCCATGTATTCCGACATGTCGATCCGCACCATGGCCGTTTCCTCGTCGAACAGGAATTCGGCCAGCGCACGCGCGGTCTCGGTCTTCCCCACCCCGGTCGGGCCGAGGAACATGAAGCTCCCGATGGGACGGTTCGGATCCTGGAGCCCCGCCCGGCTGCGCCGGACCGCGTCCGACACGGCCGTGATCGCGTGTGACTGGTTGACGACGCGCCGGTGCAGGTGCGCCTCCAGCGTCACGAGCCGATCCCTTTCATCATCGAGCATCCGCGCCACGGGAATGCCCGTCCAGCTCGCCACCACATCGGCGATATCCTCCGGACCCACCTCCTCGTTGAGGAACGAGCCCTCCGCCTGGATCGCAGCCAGCTTCGCTTCGGCCGCGGCAAGCTCGGACCTCCGCTTCGGCAGTTCGCCGTGCAGGATCTCCGCCGCCCGCTGGTGATCGATCCGCCGCTGCGCCTGCGCGGCCTCCACGCCGAGTTCCTCGATCTCCCGCTTGCTGCGCCGGACGGCCTCGATCATCTCCTTCTCGCGGATCCAGCTGGCGTTGAGGCCCGCGAGCGATTCCCGCGCCGCGGCGAGATCGCCCTCGATCTCCGCGAGACGCTCCCGGCTCCGGTCATCGTCCTCGTCCCTGAGGGCCTCCCGTTCGATCTGGAGCTGGGTGACGCGGCGGTCGAGTTCGTCGATCTCCTCCGGCATCGAGTCGATCTCCATGCGGAGCCGGGACGCCGCCTCGTCGACGAGGTCGATCGCCTTGTCGGGCAGAAAGCGGTCTCCGATGTAGCGGTCCGAGAGCCGCACCGCGCTGACGAGGGCCGGGTCCGTGATGCGGACGCCGTGGTGCACCTCGTACCGCTCCTTGAGTCCGCGCAGGATGGCCACGGTCTCGTCGAGCCCCGGTTCGTCGACCAGCACCGGCTGGAACCGCCGCTCCAGGGCAGGGTCCTTCTCGATATGAAGACGGTATTCGTCGAGCGTCGTCGCACCCACCATGCGGAGCTGCCCCCGGGCGAGGGGGGGCTTGAGCATGTTCCCCGCATCGACCGCGCCCTCCGCCGCTCCGGCGCCGACCACGGTGTGCAGTTCGTCGAGAAAAACGACGTACCGGCCGCCGGATTCGGTGATCTCCTTCAGCGTCGCCTTCAGGCGCTCCTCGAACTCGCCCCGGTACTTGGCCCCGGCCAGCATCGCGCCGATGTCGAGCTGCACCAGCTGCTTGTTCCGGAGGGACTCCGGGACGTCCCCGGCGACGATGCGCTGAGCGAGACCTTCCACGATCGCCGTCTTGCCCACCCCGGGATCACCGATCAGGACCGGATTGTTCTTCCTTCGCCGGGAGAGGACCTGCATGACGCGCCGAATCTCGGCATCCCGGCCGATGACCGGGTCGAGCTTCCCCGCCCGGGCCTCCGCAGTGAGATCGACACCGTAGCGTTCGAGGGCACGGTACTTCCCTTCCGCATCTTCGTCCGTCGCGCGATGCGGCCCCCGCACCTCCTCGACCGCGCGCCGCGTCCGCTCCGGGTCGGCCCCCGTCCCGCGAAGCAAGGGGCCGGTCGTCGACGCCTTCGGGCCGGCGAGGGCGAGGAGGAGGTGTTCGGTCGTCACGAAGGTGTCGCCCAGCTCCCGGGCGGCGGCCTCAGCGTCATCGAGCACGCGCTCGAATTCGCGGCTGGGCGTCGGCGAAGCCCCGCTCTGCCGGGGCAGACGGTTCGCCGCCCGCCCGAGGTCGGCCTCCAGCGCGCGCAGGTCGACGCCCACCGTCTGGAGGATGGGCACGGCGACGCCGCCTTCCTGGGCGAGCAGCGCCGAGAGCAGATGGGCGTCCTCCACGGCCGGCTGGCCGGCCCGGCGCGCCGCGCGCGCCGCCTCGGCCAGCGCCTCGCGGGCTTTCAGCGTGAGTCGGTCGGTCGGGATCATCTTCTGTCCGCCAGCTTCGTTCTCGTTCGACTGCGTTCAACTTGTACGCCGGGTTCGCCGTCCCCGGGGGATACCCGTAACCCGGTGCAATTCCCGTGCCCGGAGCGGAGCGCGCGCCGGACTCCGCCTTCGCCGGGGAGGCGGGCCCCGGACCGGATCCGGCCGGCGCGACCCCTGCCATTCGGGCGGACGCGCGCCAGGTCGGCAGATGCGCGCCTCCGGGACCGCGAGGAAAGGTTTGTCCCGCGGTGTCCCCTGTTGACCCTCACGGGGGACGCGACTAGCGTCCGGACGGTCGATCCCGCCCCACGAGGATTCGATCGCCGCCCGAGTTGCAACCCGGAACCACGTGGAGGGATGCCCATGCCGGACCAGGTCGCGGGCGCTTCGAACACGCGCGCTCACCAGCCCTACATCCCCGCCTCGCAGTCGCTGCCCGAGATCACGGTCAAGGCGATCGTGCTCGGCATCCTCCTCTCGGCCGTCCTCTCCGGTGCGAACGCGTACCTCGGGCTCAAGGTAGGACTCACGGTGTCCGCGTCGATCCCGGCCGCCGTAATCTCGATGGCGATCCTCAGGATGTTCCGCGAACACAACATCCTCGAGAACAACATCGTCCAGACGGCCGCGTCGGCCGGTGAGTCGCTCGCCGCGGGCGTGATCTTCACCCTCCCCGCCCTCATCCTCCTGCGGCACTGGGCGGGGTTCCCCTTCCTGCCCACGATGGGGATCGCGCTCTGCGGCGGGGTCCTGGGGGTGCTGTTCACGATCCCGCTGCGCCGGGCGCTGATCATCGAAGCCGACCTGCGCTTCCCCGAGGGGGTCGCGACGGCCGAAGTGCTGAAGGCGGGGGCGACGGGCGGCTCGGGCGCCAAGCTGATCGCGCTCGGCGGGGCGGCGGCCGCGCTGCTCAAGTTGTCGCAGACCGGATTCAAGATCGCCGAGGGTTCCCTGCACGGATCCATTGCGGCCGGCCGCTCGATCTTCGGCATCGGGAGCGACCTCTCGCCCGCCCTGCTCGGCGTCGGGTACATCGTCGGGCCCCGGGTCGGCAGCCTCGTCCTCGCGGGGGGCGCGATCTCGTGGTTCGCCGCCATCCCGATCTACCTTGCCGTCACGGACCCCGCGACGGTGGCCGGCGTCGCGGGCGGCGAGACCGGCTACGCCGCGGCGCAGGCGATCTGGAGCGCACAGATCCGCTTCATGGGCGTCGGCGCCATGGTGGTGGGCGGGGTGTGGGCGCTCGTCTCGCTCCTGGGCGCCGTCCGCGACGGCGTGCGGTCCTCGATCGAGGCGCTCCGCGCCGCCCGAGTGGCGGAGGGAGGCCCGGAGGTCCCCCGCACCGAGCGGGACATGCCGATCAACCTCGTCGCAGTGGGCACCGTCGCGCTCGCGGCGCCGATCCTCGCCGTGTTCGTGCTCGTGATCGACCGATCCGCACTCGGGATCACGCCCGGCCTCTACTGGATCGTTCTCGCGCTGGGGACGGTCTTCGCACTGCTCGCCGGGTTCCTGTTCGCCTCGGTCGCCGGCTACATGGCCGGTCTCGTCGGCTCCTCGAACAACCCGATCTCGGGCGTCACGATCGCGACGATCCTCACGATCTCCCTCATCCTCTATCTCCTGCTCGGATCACAGATCGACTTCACGGTCTCGGGCGCGCAGGCGCTCGCGGCGGCGGCGACCGCGATCCTCGTGGGCGCGGTGGTCGCGTGCGCGGCGGCGATCGCGGGCGACAACATGCAGGACCTCAAGGCCGGGAGGATCCTCGGGGCCACGCCGCGCCGCCAGCAGATCATGCAGGTCATCGGCGTCGTCTCCGCGGCGTTGGTCATCGCACCCATCCTCGGGCTCCTATACCAGGCGTACGGCCTCGGCGGCGTCCTTCCGCGCGAGGGGATGGACCCGAACGAGATGCTGCAGGCGCCGCAGGCGACGCTCATGGCCTCCGTCGCCGACGGCGTGTTCTCGAGGAACCTCCCGTGGGGGATGATCGGAATCGGGGCGCTGATCGCGGCCGCGGTCATCGCCCTCGACCAGGTCCTCAAGGCGCGAGGCTCCAACCTCCGGATTCCGGTGCTCGCGGTGGCGGTCGGGATCTATCTGCCGATCGAACTCGAGGTGCCGATCTTCGTCGGGGGCATCGTGGCGTGGCTCGTGAGCCGGGCGGTCCGCCGCCGCGACGGCGAGGCCGAGGTGGAACGAGCGAGCCAGCGCGGTCTGCTCTTCTCTTCCGGCCTCATCACGGGAGAGGCGCTCGTCGGGATCCTCCTCGCGATCCCGTTCGCCGCCTTCCAGAGCACGGACGTACTCAGCCTCGCGCCGGAGGGCTTCGGGACGATCGCGAGCTGGATCGGGGGGGCGGCGGCGGTGGGATTCACATGCTGGCTCTACCGCGTATCGGTTCGCTCGTCCGGCTGATGAGCCCCGGACCGCGGATGGGGCGTGCGATCGTCGTGCTGCTCGCCGCGAGCCTCGTGGCGGGCGGCTGCGGCGGCGGCAGGGCGAGCAGCCTCGACGAAGACACCTACGTCCAGGTCATGGCCCACCTCAACTACCACCGTGAGCGCTATGCGAACACGGCCGAGGACGACTCCGCCCGGGCCGCGGTGCTCGAGGAGTTCGGCGTTTCCGGCCCGCAGATCGAGGAGTTCACGTCACGCCACGGAGGCGATCCCCAGCGTATGAACCGGCTGTGGGAGCGGATTCGACGCGAGGTCGAGGTGCTGCACGGCGTCCAGCCGCCCGAATCACAGGCGGACGATGCGGGGAACCGTCCCGGAGAACGGCGGGGAGGCCGGTGAGACCGCCCGATCTCCTCGCCGCCGCCGGACGCCAGGCGCGGTCCGCGGCGCTTCACGCCGGCCGGATGGGGCTCCTCGGCTGGGCCACGTTCTGTTCGCTGGCTCACCCGCGCGCCTATCTGCGCGAGACGATCGGACACGTGAAACACATCGGGGTCGAGAGCCTGCCGCTCGTGCTCCTCATGGGGGCCCTGTCGGGCGCGGTCATGGCCCAGCAGACCATGTACCAGCTCTCACCGGGTCTGCCACGTGAGATCGTCGCGGGCGGCGTGGTCGGCGGCATGCTCACCGAGCTGGGGCCGGTGCTCACGGCGGTCGTGCTCGCCGGACGCGTCGGGGCCGGCATCGGCGCCGAACTCGGGGCCATGAAGGTGACGAATCAGATCGACGCGCTCCTCACGATGGGCCGTGACCCCGTGCTCGAACTCGTCGTCCCCCGGGTCGTCGCCGGGACGCTCATCCTCGTCCCCCTCGTCATGCTGGCGAACGTGATGGGCGTCTTCAGCGGCTACGTCACCTCGGTCGGGATCCTCGGGCTCACGTCGGGCGAGTACGTCGACGGGGCCAAGGGCTACTACCACCACGGTGCGCTCCTCTTCTCGCTCGTGAAGGCCATCGCGTACGGCTTCGCCATCACCTTCATCGCCAGCTACGTCGGGCTGCGGGCGAGTGGCGGGGCGGCAGGCGTGGGGCGCACGGCCACGCGGGCGGTCGTCGCGATCATCGTCGCGATCATGGTCCTCGATACCGTGCTCGGACCCGTCTACAAGGCGCTGACGTGATCGAGATCATCGGGGTCCACAAGAGGCTCGGCGGCCGACCCGTGCTGGAGGGCGTCGATCTGGACGTCCGTGAGGGGGAGATGCTCGTCATCATGGGACCCTCGGGGACCGGAAAGAGCGTCCTCCTGAAGCACATCGTGGGCCTCTTCGACCCGGATGCCGGAGACATCATCGTGGACGGCATCTCGGTGCCGTCCTCCAGCCGGGAGGAGATCGCCGCCATCCGCGCGAAGATCGCCTACGTCTTCCAGAATTCGGCGCTCTTCGACTCGATGACGGTGCGCGGCAACCTCCTCATGGGACTCCCCCCGGGCTCCTACCAGGACCGCATGGCAGAGTGCGAAGAGCTGGCGCGGACCGCACTGAATTACGTGAACCTCGCACCCGACGTGCTGGCGCTGTACCCGGCGGAACTCTCCGGGGGCATGCAGCGACGGGTCGCCATCGCCCGCGCGATCATCGGCAAACGCCGCTACGTACTGTACGATGAGCCTACCACGGGGCTCGATCCCGTCAACGCCACGAGAATCAACAGGTTGATCGCGCACGTGAGCCGCGAAGTCGACGCCACCAGCATCGTCGTCACGCACGACGTGGCGTCCGCCTTTTTCCTCGCCGACCGGATCGTCCTCCTGTCCGAGGGCGTGATCCAGGCGGAGGGTACGCCCGAGGAACTGCGGGTCACGGACAACCCGGCCGTGCGCCAGTTCCTCGACGCGGCCCCCGGGGTCGGAGTGCGAGGCGCATGAGGGATCCCGGCCTCCGCGACCGCGGCGTCGAGATCCGGGTCGGTATCTTCCTCATCCTGGCCGCGATCGTCTCCGTGGCCGGCCTGTTCTGGATCGCCGACTCGCCCTTCCGGGGACCGACGATCCGCGTGTGGGGCGTCGTGGGCGACGCGGGCCAGATCACCCCCGATTCGCCGGTGCTCCTGCGCGGCGTCGAGATCGGGACGGTCGACGAGGTGGGACTGGAGACGGAGCGCGCGGTGATCGGGATGACGATCTCCACGCGGATCCCGCTCCCGGCCGACACGCGGGGCACCGTCAGGCCCTCCGGGTTCCTCGGACAGCAGCTCATCGAACTCATGCCCGGCGCCGGCATGCGGGCCCTCGCCGAGGGAGACACCATCTCCCTCGACCGCGCGTCGGACCTGGTATCGCTCGCCTCCAGCTTCGGCGAGGAGACCGGCGGGCTGATCGAGCGACTCGAATCGATCCTCACCGAGCAATTCGCCGAGAACGTGGCCGCCGGCTCGGAAGCACTCACGCTCGTCATGAGGGAGCTGGCGGGGCTCCTCGAGGCCGAGCGCAGTTCCATCGGCGGCATGCTCGCGAACATGGACACGCTCTCGGGCCGGCTCTCGGGACTGACGGGATCGGAAGAGGTGGACCGCACGCTCGCCAGCCTCGACACCCTCTCGTCCCGCCTGGCGGGGGCGAGCGACGACTTCGCCGCCACCGGCAGGTCGCTCGCCGAGATCACGCGCCGGCTGGAGGCCGGGGAAGGGACGCTCGGGAAGCTGCTCGGCGAGGACGATGTCTACGACGGGTTGCTGGAGACGCTGGAGACGCTTCGCGCCGCCGGCGAGGAGTTCGGGCTCCTGATGCGAGACATCCGCGAGCGGCCGGACCGCTATCTGGAGGACATCAAGATCTCCGTCTTCTAGCGGACGGGCCGGCGGAGGGCGCGGGCGACGCGCCGAGTGGCGCGGGCCGCCGGATCAGAGGCCCGTGGGTACGTCGAAGAAGAGGTGCTCGGCTCCGAAGTGGCCCGCCGCGCGGCGGGCGAGGGCCCGGACGCCCAGGGTCTCCGTGGCGTAGTGGCCGGCGTAGATCACGTTGATGCCGAGTTCCAGCGCTTCGTGATACGTGTGGTGGCTCCCCTCGCCGGTGAGGAACGTATCGGCGCCCGCCGCGGCCGCGGCCTCGATCTGCGAGCCACCCCCGCCCGAGAGGATCGCGAGCCGCGATGCGCGCTCCGGCCCCCCGGCGATGACGACCGGAGACTGACCGCACACGGCCTCCGCGCGGGCCGCGATTTCCGAGCGCGACGCATCCACGGTCCCGATGACGCCAATCCCCTCGTTTCCCTTGAACGACCCGAAACGCTCCACCCCCTCGAGGGCGAACTCGGCCGCGAGGATGGCGTTGTTTCCGATGCGAGGGTGCAGATCGAGCGGGAGGTGCGCCGAATACAGGCCCATCCCGCTCTCCACGAGCCGGCGGAAGCGCTCGTAGAGGGGGCCAACGAAGGGGCGCAGGCCGCCCCAGAAGAGCCCGTGGTGGACGAGGAGGAGGTCGCACCCGGCCTCGACCGCGAGGTCGATCGTCGCCCGGCAGGCGTCCGTTGCCGCCCCGATGCGGGCCACTTCGCGGCGTCCGTCGACCTGCAGTCCGTTGAGCGCGAAGGGATAGTCGTCGACCTCCGTCACTCGCAGGAGATCGTCCAGCCAAGCCGCGACCTCCCGGCAGGCCGCCCCGCTCCCGGCGCCAGATGTCCCCACGGACGCTACTCCCATTCGATGGTCGCGGGCGGCTTCGAGGAGACGTCGTAGGTCACCCGGTTCACCCCCTTCACCTCGTTGATGATGCGGTTCGATATCCGGCCCAGCACGTCGTGCGGGAACTGGAACCAGTCGGCCGTCATCCCGTCGAGAGAGGTCACGGCCCGGAGCGCGACGACGTTCTCGTAGGTGCGCGCATCGCCCATCACGCCGACGGACTGCACGGGGAGCAGGACGGCGAAGGCCTGCCAGATCTCGTCGTAGAGCCCGGCCTCCCGGATGCCCTCGAGGTAGATCGCGTCCACCTCCCGCAGCGTGTCGAGCTTCTCCCGCGTGACCTCGCCGAGGATGCGGATCGCGAGGCCGGGCCCGGGGAACGGGTGGCGACCGACGATCTCCTCCGACAGGCCCAGTTCGCGGCCCACCTGGCGCACCTCGTCCTTGAACAGCTCGCGCAGCGGCTCGACGAGTTGGAACGGATGGTCGGGCCGCAGCCCCCCCACATTGTGGTGCGACTTGATCTTGACCGATGGTCCCCACACGGACACGGACTCGATCACGTCGGGATAGAGCGTCCCCTGCACGAGGAAGCGGGCATCCCCCCACCGGCCGGCCGCCTCCTCGAACACGTCGATGAAGGTGTGGCCGATGATGACCCGTTTCTCTTCCGGCTCCGCCACCCCGCCGAGCCGCTCCAGGAAGAGATCCGCCGCGTCGACGACCTCGAGCCGCATCCCCATGTGCTCTCCGAACGCGGCCTCCACCGAGCGGCGTTCGTCCTTCCGCAGCAGGCCGGTGTCGACGAAGATGCAGGTCAGCTGGTCTCCGACCGCCTGCTGCACGAGGGCCGCGGCCACGGAGCTGTCCACCCCGCCGGAGAGGCCGCAGATGACCTCCGCGTCCCCCACGGCGTCCCGGATCGCGGAGACCTGGTGGTCGATGATGTTGACCGCATTCCAGCTCGTGTCGCAGCCGGCGACCCCGAACACGAAGTTGCGGAGCATCTCTCCGCCGCGCGTGGTGTGGGCGACCTCCGGATGGAACTGGACACCCCAGATCCGGCGTTCCTCGGACCAGATCGCCGCGATGGAGTTCTCCGTGGTCCCCAGCACGTCGAAACCGGGGGGCGGCGACCGGAGGGAATCGCCGTGGCTCATCCACACCTGCGTGGTTTCGCCCTCCGAGAAACCCTCGAAGAGTCCGTCCGTCGACCGGACCCGCAGCTCCGCCCGTCCGTACTCGCGGCGGCCCGCACCGCGAACCGCTCCCCCCGCGAGGTCCGCGACGAGCTGCATCCCGTAGCAGATCCCGAGGATCGGAACCCCCATGGTCAGGATCTCGGGGCTCGCCCTGGGGACTCCCTGATCGTACACGCTCGCCGGCCCCCCGGAGAGGATGATGGCGGCCGGCTCGTACGCCCGGACCCACCCGGAGCTCCGCGTCGGCGGGTGAACCTCGCAGTACACCCCCTCCTCTCGAATGCGGCGCGCGATGAGTTGGGTGAACTGGGACCCGAAATCGAGGATGAGCACGCGACTCACCAAACCTCCTCGCCCGTCACTCGCTGCTTCACTCGCTGCTTCACTCGCTGCTCTCGGGGGACGCCCGCTCCGCCTCGGCCGCGCGCGTCAGGGCTTCGATCGCGACTTCGCGCTCGGCGCCGGACGCCATGTCGCGAAGCGAGACGACGCCGCGTCCCACTTCTTCCGGGCCGAGCACGATCGTCCGCGCCGCCCCCGCCTGGTTTGCGGCCTTGAACTGGCGTCCGACGCCACGTCCGCGCAGGTCGTACAGGACGTGGCGCCCCTGGTCCCGGAGCGCCCGCGCCAGACGGAGCGCCGTGGGGCGCTCGTCCTCGGACACGCAGATGATGTAGTCGTCCACGCGGCGCAGCTCCGAGGGCACCAAACCCCGGTCCCGGAGCAACTCCGCCAGAACCACGTCCCCCATCCCGAAGCCCAGGGCCGGAAGGTCCACGCCTCCCAGTGCCCGCAGGAGATCATCATAGCGACCGCCGCCGCAGATGGCCCTCAGTTCGTCGCGACGGTCCCAGATTTCGAACACGGTGCCGGTATAGTAGGCGAGCCCGCGCACGAGGCGGGCGTCGAAGCGCAAGAAGTCGGCGAAGCCCGCCGCGTCGAGGTGCGAGAACACGGTCTTCAGCCCCGCGGCCGCCGCCTCCAGCGGCCCCTCTTCGCCGTGCGCCGCCATCAGCTCCCCGAGCGGGAGCCTCAGCGCCTCGAACAGCTGGTCCGCCCGCTTTCCGTCCACGCCGGCCGCGGCCAACCGGCCCCGGATGGGGTCTTCCCCCTCCCTTTCGAGGCGGTCGATGGCGGCGAACACGGCGAGGTGCTCGCGGACGGGGATGCCGAGGGCGTCGAGGAGCGCCGCCACGAGCCGCCGGTCCGAGACGCGGACGACGATGTCGGCCGCCCCGAGCCCGAGTTCGCGCAGCGCGTCGATGCCCGCCGCGATGATTTCGGCGTCGGCGAGGGGATCCGTCTCGCCGACGATGTCCATGTTGAGCTGGAAGTGCTCGCGCAGCCGTCCCCGCTGGGGCCGCTCGTAGCGGAACAGCTGAGGGATCGAGAACCAGCGCACCGGCTTGGGGAGCCCCGCGGCGCGCGCCGCCATCATGCGCGCGAAGGTCGGCGTCATCTCCGGCCGCAGCGCGACGGCGCGTCCACCCTTGTCCTCGAATGCGTACAGCTGCCCGACGATCTCCTCGCCCGATTTGCGGGTATAGAGTTCGAGCGGCTCGAGGGGCGGCCCGTCGTATTCCGTGAACCCGTAGCGCGCGCCGACCCGACGCCAGGCGGAGAAGATGTGCCGGCGAAGGGCGAACGCCTCGGGGAAGAAGTCCCTGAAGCCGGGGAGGCCCCGGATTTCCCCCGAACTCACGACCCCGGGACTGCTAGGAGGTCGCGCAGAATTCGTCGTACGCCTTCGTGATGTCGGCGGCGATCTGGTACGCCTCGCGTCCCTCGATCTGGTGCCGCTCGAGGATGAAATGCAATTCCCCGTCGGAGAGCAGCGCGATCGACGGCGACGACGGCCGCACGCCGGCGAAGTACTGCCGCGCCCGGGTCGTCGCTTCGGCGTCCTGTCCCGCGAAGACCGTCACCACCTGGTCGGGCTGCACCTCGTGGCGCATGGCCAGCGCTACGGCCGGGCGGGCGTTGCGGGCCGCGCAGCCGCACACGGAGTTCACGACGACCAGGGTGTCCCCCTCGGCGTCGAGCACTTCATCCACTTCGCCGGAGGTCCGCAACTCACGCACGCCGAGGCGCGTCAGTTCGTCCCTCATCGGCTGTACCAATCTCGGATCGTAGAGCATTGTTCGCTTTCTGTTCTCCCATCCGCGCCCCGGCCAGTTCCGGCAGCGCCCTGACCTCTCCCACCGTGTAGGCGGACCCCGTCACCAGCAGGGTCCCCGAACCCGCGAGCGCACACCCGCGGACGACGGCCTCCGCCACGTCGACGCAAACCTCGACAGGCACGTCAAGCTCCCGGGACAGCCACGCCTGCGCCTCGTGCGGGTCCCACTGCCTTCCCCCGGCGGCGGCCGGCCTGACCAGGATCATAGCGTCCATGTCAAGCGCGAGACGGGAGAGCACAGCCCTCCAGTCCTTGTCGGCCAGCATCCCGACGACCGCGATCCGCGGCCGCGCGAGGGCCATGTCGGCAGCGGTCTGACAGAGGATTTCCGCAGCCGCCGGGTTGTGCGCGATATCCAAAACCAATGTCGCCCCGGCGGGGCCCTCCCGCCACGTCTCGAAGCGGCCGGGCAGGTGGGCACCCGCGACGCCTCGCCTCACGCACGCTTCATTGTACGCGTAGCCCGACCGGTCCAGCATGAGCAGGGCGAGCGCCGCGTTGTCGGCCTGGTGACGGCCCGGAAGCCGGGTGGCGAGCGAGAGGCCCTTCGGCCGGTCGCGGGAGGCGTAGCGAAACCGGGTCCCCGCGGGGCCCATGCGCACATCCGACACCTCCACTTCCCTGCCGAGGCGGGCGACGGGCGACCCCGTCGTGCGCGCGATCCTCTCCAGCGTGTCGCGCGCTTCGCGGGGCATTCGCCCGAGGCTGACGGGGACATCCCGCTTGAAGATCCCGGCCTTCTCCGCCGCGATCGCGGACAGCGATGGGCCCAGAAGCTCCGTGTGGTCGAGCCCGACCGGCGTGATGGCGGCCCCGATGGGGCGGAGTACGTTCGTGGCGTCCAGACGCCCGCCGAGGCCGGTCTCCACGACCGCGACATCGACCCCACTCTCCGCGAAACAGATGAAGGCGAGCGCGGTCGTGACCTCGAAGTAGGTACACGCGTCGCTCGCCTCGCAGGCGAGAATCCGGGCCGCGGCCGCCTCGATCAGCGGATCCTCGACCCACGCCCCGTCCACGAGAAAGCGTTCGCGGATGTCGGCGAGGTGAGGGGAGGTGTACAGACCCGTGCGCAGCCCGCCCGCCTCCAGGATGCCCGCGGCGTAACTCGCCGTCGAACCCTTGCCGTTCGTTCCCGCGATGTGGAAGGCCTCGAACGTCCGCTCCGGACATCCGAGCTGTTCCAGGAGGGCTTCGATTCTGTCCAGACCCGGGAGCACCGCGGCGATGGGACGGGGGTCGAGGAGGGCCGCAAGCGCCCCCTCGCCTCCGCTCAGCACATGTGGTCCAGAAGGGTCGAGATCGCGCCCCGCAGCCGGGCCCGTGGGACGATGCGGTCGATCATCCCGTGTTCCTCGAGGAATTCCGCGGTCTGGAATCTTTCCGGCAGGTCCTGCCGGATCGTCTCCTTGATGACTCGCGGCCCGGCGAAGCCGATCAACGCGCCGGGTTCCGCGAGAATCACGTCCCCCAGCATGGCGAACGAGGCGGTGACGCCGCCCGTGGTCGGGTTCGTGAGGACGCTCAGATAGGGGATGGCCGCATCGGAGAGCTGTTCGAGGGCGACGGCGGTCTTGCCCATCTGCATCAGGGACAGGATGCCTTCCTGCATCCGCGCCCCGCCGGAGGCGGAGATGATCACGAGCGGCGTCCGGGCCGCGAGGGACCGGTCCGCGACGCGCCGGATCTTCTCGCCCACCACGGATCCCATCGAACCTCCGATGAACCGGAAGTCCATGGTCCCGAGATGCACATCCCTCCCCTCGATGCGGCCGCGCCCGGTGCGTATCGCGTCCTGGTCCCCTCCGCGCTTCTCGGCCTGTTGCACGCGGTCCACATAGCGCTTCGAGTCTACGAACCCGAGCGGATCCGCGGAGCGAAGCGTCTGGTCGTAGAAGACTTCGAGGCCGCCTCCGTCGAGGAGCAGCGCCTCGTAGGATTCCGCCGTGATACGAAAGTGATGACCGCAGTTCGGGCAGACGTGGAAACTCTCCTCGAGCCGGCCGCTGTACAGGATCTCACCGCAGCCGGCACATCGATCCCACATGTCGCCCGGAAGCTCCCGCTTCTGGGAGACGAGTTTCCGCTTCGGTTTGCTGAACCAGGACACCCTGCCTCCGGCGTGTCGGTTACGGCGGCCCGGGGGCCCGCCGCGTGATGGGCGGCGAACAAGCTACTTCTCCCAGGCCACCCGCTGCACCATCCCGAACCCCGCGTACAGAACGACGAGGAAGCTCCCGCCGTAGCTGACGAGCGGCAAGGGCAGCCCCGTGATGGGCAGCATTCCAATGGTCATCCCGAGGTTGACGGCCAGGTGCGCGAAGAATACGGCGAAAACGCAGAAGGCCACGGAGCCTCCGAAATCGTCTTCCGTATCGACCGCCGTCCGCAGCACCCTGTACAGGAGCAGCGCGAAGAGCACGAGAAACACCGCCACCCCGACGAAACCGAGTTCCTCCGCGACGACGGAAAAGATGAAGTCCGTGTGTTGCTCCGGGAGGAAGGCGAGGCGTTTCTGTGGGCCCTGCGCGAACCCCGCGCCGAGCAGACCTCCCGACCCGACGGCGACCTTTGACTGGACCAACTGCCAGCCCGAACCGAGAGGATCGATCTCCGGGTCGAGGAAGATCAGAAGCCGGTTCCGCTGGTAGTCGGCGAGCGAGTTCCAGACCGGGAGGGTGAGCGCCCCGGCCGCGACGTTCGCGAGGAGGACGCCCACGGAGTCCGGCATGTAGGGACGGTCGATGTACAGACACGTCGCGACGATCAGAAACCACCCGCCCCACACGATCCAGTTGAAGCCGAGCAGCAGACCGACACCCGGCGTCACGAGCAGGAAGATCCTGAACAGCGGGACGCCGGCCCAGAAGAGTGCGGCGATGAGGATGACCGCGAAGACGAGGGCGCTCCCCAGGTCCGGCTGCCGCAACACGAGACCGAGGGGAACGACGACGAGCAGGAGGGGTTTCCAGAGCATCACCAACCGGTCGTATCCGCCGCGGTCGCCTCCCAGGACCCGGGCCAGCATCAGGATCGTCGCCAGCTTGGCCACTTCCGCCGGCTGGACACGTGCGGGTCCCAGTTCCAGCCAGCTCCCGCTCGGGCCGGTCCCGATGACGAGCACGAGGAGCAGAAGCAGGATCGATGTCGCGTAGAACAGCGGCGCGAGCCATTCCAGGAAGCGGATCGAGAAGCGGGAGGTCACCCAGAGGGCGACGATCGCCACGGCGAACCAGGTGAGCTGGCGGAGCCAGATGCCGGTGGCCAGCGACCGGATGTCCACCTGCCCGGCCGAGTAGATCATGGCGATCCCCAGCCCGGTCAGAAGGACGATCAGGGCCAGGAGCGTGGGATCTCCGATCCCGGGGATGCGGCGCGACACGGTCACCCGCCCGTCTCGACCGAGGCCTGGGCAGAGGGACGGACACCGGGCGTGGCTTCGGGCGGCAGGCCGAGGGTCTCCAGATGGCGGTCGACGATTCGGGATGCCAGAGGCACGGCGAGGGAGGGCTGGTTGTCGGGATGCCCGTGCTCGACGATGGCCGCGACCACGATCCGCGGATCATACGCGGGCGCGAAACCCACGAACCAGGAATGGGGTTCGCCGTGCGGATTCTGCGCGGTCCCTGTCTTTCCGGCCAGCGTCCAGCGCGAGAGGCGGCTGCCGTACGCGGTGCCACCGGGCTGGTTGACGACGCGAACGAGCGCGTCGACGAGCTGCTGCCGTTGGGTCTCCGACAGATCGAGCGTCCAGTCCACACGTCGTTCCGCGAGCAACTCGTCGCGCGCAAGGTGCGGCTGGACCGGCGATGGGCCCGTCGCAAGGGCGGCGTAGAACTGCGCCATCGTGAGCAGGGTCTGCGCGTTTTCTCCCTGTCCGATCGAGAGGCTCATGATCACGGACTCGAACCAGCCGCCTCGCCCGTACCGCTGGTCATACCACTCTCTGGAGTCCGGGAACCGTCCGCTGACCTCGAACGGGAGATCGATCCCCGATGGGCGGTCGAAGCCCAGCACCGTTGCCTCCTCAAGGAGCGTGTCGAGCCCGATCCGTTGTCCCGCCTGGTAGAACCAGACGTTGCAGGAGCGCTGAATCGCCTCCGCCAGATCCAGCCGCCCGTGTCCACGCGACAGCCAACAGCGGAAGAAGCGGTTCTGGTAGGCGAGCCCGCCCGCGCATGTGTGCGTGTGGTAGGTGTCGATTGTGAGGTCTCCCGTCTTCATCCCGATGGCGGACATGATGGGCTTCCAGGTCGATCCGGGCGGATACTGGGCCAGGGTGACCCGGTTCAGGAGCGGCTTGTCGGGATGCTCGCGCAGTGAATTCCAGAGATCGAGCGGGATTCCTCCGATGAAGGCGTTGGGGTCGAACGCGGGGTGGCTGTAGAGGACGACGACCTCCCCCGTGGCGGGGTCGATGGCGACCACAGCCCCACGCATATCCGCCGGGAAGATCGAGTCCGCGAACAGCTGCAGGTCGAGGTCGATGCCCAGGTGGAGATCGTCGCCGGGTTGTGAGTTCAGCCCCTGCGCGACGCCGAGGTCCCGAACGATCGTGCCGAGCGCATTCACCTCCACGTACCGGACCCCGTTTCGTCCGGCGAGTCGGCTCTCGTACTGCGCCTCGAGACCCGCCTTCCCGACCGTCTGGCCGGCGGCGTATTCGACGTAGTCGGGCCGCGCCAACTCCTCTTCGCTGATCTCTCCCACATACCCGATGAGGTGCGCGACGGCGGAGCCCGCCGGATACCGCCGGTGGGGACGCTGAGCCACGGTCACGCGGCGGAACTCCGGGCGGCGCTCCTCGATGAAGGCCACCTGTTCGAAGCTCGCGTTCTCGCGCACGACCAGCGATTCGTGGGGCCTGGCGCGATTCCGCTCCAGCAACTCCGCGCGCCACTCGGGAGAGAGCTCCAGTTGGTCGGCGAGGCGGTCGAGACCGGCGGCAATCGAGTCGCGCGGGCCCGGCAGGAGCGAAAGGTCGTAGCCCGGTACGTTGTCCGCGACGGCGCGCCCGTAGCGGTCGTAAATGGTCCCGCGCGCCGCCGGAACCGTGACGCTCCGGAGGCGATTCTCGCTCGATTGGAGCGTGTATCGATCCCCGCTGAAGAACTGCAGGCGAAGAAAGCCCCACGCCAGCAACAGCAGGAGAGCGAACAGCGCGCCGGCCGCCACGCGCCCGCGCCGTCTCCGGAACTGCCGATCTCCGTTACCACCCCTCATCTCAACCCCTCCCCGACCGGCCGTGACGAAGCGTCAGGCTCCGCCGATACGAAGCGATAGACCAGCCAGCACAGAACCGTGGTCAACGCGGCCGACGCCGGCGCGTTCACGAGAAGCGCGCCCATCGAGGCGTCCTCCTGGACCAGCAGCGACACCGAGGCCCGCAGGGCCCACGTCCCAAGGAACATGGAAGCTACCACGAAGGTGTCCGAGTCAGAATATACGATGCGGCGAAGCCAGCCACCGATGCACGCGAAGATGGAAAAGAGAAACATGGTCAGGCCCAGGGGGCCGAGGGAAATCGACGCCTCGAGCAGGCCCAACAGACACCCGAACACGGCGGCTCGACCCCAACGCAAGAGAAACGAACCCAGCAGGAGTCCGCCCGCGAGCAGATCGGGCCCGATCTGCCAGCGGCTCCACAGCGGGTGGAGGGCGAAGTGCAGCAGCAGCAACAGAAGGACGGTGAGCCACTCTCTCCGAGCTCTCACCGACGGGCCGGCACCGTGTCCACCGTGCCCGCCGCTCCCTCCGTCTCCGGCTGATCCCGTACGACCTCGGGCTCTTCTTCCGCGGGGAGATCGGGACGCTCCCAGACGAAGACGTCACTGACTTCCTGCGGCCACACCGCCGGCTCGACCACGTAGCGCTTCATCCACCCCGCCTCGGGTTCCGACGGCTCCCGGACGTGCCCCACCGGTACGCCGGGCGGGTAGACGGCGCCGATCCCGGTCGTCAGGAGCAGCGTTCCCGAGGGGATTTCGGCCTGGAAGGGCGCACCCTCGAGCAGCAACAGCGGCTGTCCGCCCTCGAGGCGCATCGGCCTCACCAATCCCGACACGGCCCCGTCTTCCGTCATCACGCTGACGCGAAAGTCGGCGTGGCTCCAGAAATCTCCGCTGACCCCGCGCCCTTGCGGTGCTCTCGCGACGCCCACCAGGCCGAGTCCGGTGAACACGCCGACGGGCAAGTCCAGCTCCGAGGGATCAGGGCCCGACAGGAAGAAGATGTCGGGATTCCCTATCTGAGGTCGACCCGGATAGACGATTGCAGGCAGCGTGGATCCGATCCGCCGCGCCGCGCGCCCGCTGTCCGGAGGCGCCTCGCCGACGGACGCGGACCGCGCGCGATATCGCATGAGAAGTTCCGTCAGAGAATCCCGCTCCGCGACGAGCACCCGGTTGCGTTGCTCGATCTGCCCGCGCTCCGAAACGACGCGATGGAGCCGGAGGAACGGATAGAGCACCGTCCCCCGGACGGCGGACTCGATCTGGCCCTCCTGTTCCCGGGGAAGGCTCGCGGCGATTCCGCTCAAACCGAGCACGACGACGAGGGCGACCACTTCGAGCGGCCGGCGGCGCGGAGGACGGGCGCCCGGGTAGCTCACGGTCGCCGGGAGTCCCGCATCCCGGTTCCGGCCCTCACGGCACGGCTAACTGGTAAGCACTCCACGGTACCGTCCGAAATTCTCGAGGATCTTGCCACACCCCCGAACCACGCAGGTGAGAGGTTCCTCATCGACGTGGATCGGGAGCCCCGTCTCTTCCGCAAGCAGCGTATCCAGACCGCGGACCAGAGCCCCTCCTCCGGTCATCACGACGCCCCGGTCCACGATATCGGCCGCGAGTTCCGGCGGCGTGATCTCGAGCGCGCGTCTGACCGCGGCCACGATCTGCTGTATCGGTTCCTGGAGGCACTCGCGGATCTCGGCCGAATGGACCCGGACGGTCTTCGGAATCCCGGACACGAGATCGCGGCCCTTCACCAGCATCTCCCGGTCCTCGTCCGTGGGATAGGCCGATCCGATCTGGATCTTGACGGCTTCCGCAGTGGGCTCCCCGATGAGGAGATTATAGTTCTTGCGGAGAAAGGACACGATCGTCGAGTCGAGTTCGTCGCCCCCCACGCGAATCGACGTGTCGGCGACCGAACCGGAGAGCGCGATCACGGCGATCTCGCTCGTTCCGCCCCCCACGTCGATGATCATGTTGCCGGTCGGCGTCTCGACGGGCAGTCCGACGCCCACCGCCGCCGCCATCGGTTCGGCGACCATGTAGACTTCCTTGGCACCGGCCGCATGCGCGCTCGATCGGACCGCCCGGCGCTCGAGTTCCGTGATCCCGGAGGGCACACCCACCACGACGAGCGGCCGGATCTTGAAGAACCGCGACGTCATCACCTCCTTGAGGAAGTAGCGGATCATCATCTCGGTGACGTCCACGTCGGCGATCACGCCGTCCTTCAAGGGTCTGACCGCTTCGATCCCGCTCGGGGTCCGGCCGAGCATCCGCTTCGCGGAGAGGCCTATGCCCACGATCCGCCCGGTCTCCTTCCGGACGGCGACGACGGACGGTTCGTTGAGGACGATCCCTTCGCCTTCCACATGGACGAGCGTATTCGCCGTGCCCAGATCCACTCCGATCTTGCTGACCGGGAGGAGACTGCTCCGCAGCGACCACTTTCCCATCTAGGAGTTCGAACCTTGGATGAGTTTCGAGGTTGCGCGACTGCGGGACACGGGAGGCGGGCCTCCGAAGTGGCGGGTCTCATAGGGAGCGCCCTGCAGGAGGGCGCCAGACGCCGCAATGTATGGGTGCTGTCGGGTGCGGGAAAGTCTGTTTTCAGGGCATTCCGGGGCACCGTACCGGCGATCAGCCCCGAAACACATCGAGGGGCGTATGCTCTAGGTGGAAGGCGTCGGCGACCGCGCCATAGGTGACCCTTCCGCGGGCAACATTCACGCCGAGGGCAAGATCCGGGTCGACCAGACAGGCGGCCTCCCAGCCCCGTTCCGCCAGCCTGGCGACGTACGGAAACGTGGCGTTCGTGAGCGCCAGCGTGGACGTTCGCGGTACGGCCCCCGGCATGTTGGCCACACAGTAGTGGATCACCCCGTGGACTGTGTACGTCGGGTCGTTGTGCGTCGTGGGGCGGGCCGACTCGACGCAACCACCCTGATCCACCGCCACGTCGACGACCACGGAGCCGTCCTTCATGCGCCGCAGGTCGTCGTGCCGCACGAGTTTCGGCGCCTTTCCGCCGGGGACGAGAACGGCTCCGATCACGACATCGGCGCGCTCGATCTGCTCAAGGATCGAGTGCCGGTTCGAGTACAGCGTATCGACGTTCGCCGGCATCACGTCCGCCAGGTAGCGGAGCCGCGGCAGGCTCACATCGAGGACCGTCACATGGGCGCCGAAGCCGGCCGCGATCGTGGCCGCGTTGGATCCGACGACCCCGCCCCCGAGGATGACGACCTCGGCCGGGAGCACGCCGGGCACCCCGCCGAGCAGGATCCCGTATCCGCCCGAGGTCCGCTCCAGGTACTTGGCCGCTTCCTGAACGGCCATGCGCCCCGCCACCTCCGACATCGGCGTGAGGAGAGGCAGTTCGCCCGCCGGAAGCTGCACCGTCTCGTAGGCGATCGCGATGCAGCCGCTCTCGATCGTCCGCTGCGTGAGCCGCTCGTCGGCCGCGAAGTGGAAGTAGGTGAAGATGACCTGTTCCGGCCGCATGAGATCGTACTCGGCCTCGATGGGCTCCTTGACCTTGACGATCAGCTCCGCCCGTGCCCACACGTCCGACGCCGAGTCGAGCATCTGGGCGCCGGCGGCCCTGTAGACATCATCCGGGAAGCCACTGCCAAGACCCGCGTTGCTCTCGACGCAGACCGTGTGGCCGGACAGGACGAGCGACTGGACCCCTGCGGGGACGAGCGCCACCCGGTTCTCGTCCGTCTTGATCTCCTTCGGCACGCCGACGATCATCTTGTTCGCTCCGGGCGAAGGATCACCTTCCGACCGGTGCGGATCCCGCGAGGGCGGGCTCAGGCGCCAATTCGAGCGTGGCGAGCCGGTCGGGGGCGAAGTAGGCGGCGGCTTCGAGACATTGGTCCCGGTCGACCGCGTCGAGCCGGGAGGCCACCTCATCGAGTGTACGATAGCGGTGCCCGTACAGGGCGATGCCTGCCAGTCGGCCCATCCGCGCGACGGGCGATTCGAGTGAAATCAGGAACTGGCCCTTGAGCTGGCTCCGGGTGTCGTCCAACTCGGCTTCCGTCAGCCCCTCCCGCGCGAGACGAGCCAGTTCCCCGGTCAACGCCTCCCGCGCTTCGTCCGCCGTCTCGGGCCGGGTGCCGACGTAGGCGCCCACGTGCCCCGCCCGCGAGAAGAAGGCGTGGAAGCTGTATACGGAGTACGCGAGCCCGCGCTCTTCGCGGATGTGCTGGAACAGCCGTGAACTCATCCCCCCGCCGAGCGCGGTCGACGTGACGTAGATCGCGTAGCGCAGCGGGTGGCTGTACGGGATCGAGAGTCCGCCCATCACGATGTGCGTCTGCCCGCCACCCGGACTCCGGAGACGCCGGAAGCCGGTCCCGCCGACCGGCGCGGGGGGATCCTCGGGGGCCGATCCAGGCGCCCGGTCGGGGAGCCAGCGCGCAAGCCCGGCCACCAGAGCCTCGTGCTCGACCGCTCCCGCCGCCACGACGACCACGTTGTCCGGGCGGTATGCGCGCCCGTGCGCCGCCGCGAGCGCGGTCGCCGGGAGCGACCGTACCGATGCCCGGGTCCCGAGGATCGGCTCGCCATACGGGTGTCCTCCATACAGGAGGCGGGCGTGCTCCTCGAACGCGACATCCTCGGGGACCTCCGCTGCCGCCGCGATCTCCTCGAGCACGACATCCCGTTCCACTTCGAGATCGCGCTCGTCGAGGAGGGGCCGGAAGGCGAGGTCGCAGAGCACGTCGAGCGCGACATCCAGTTCGCCGGCCGTCACCCTGGCCTGGAAGGCCGTGGATTCGTGCGTCGTGTACGCGTCGAGCGCACCCCCGAGGCGTTCCAGCTCCCAGGCGAGATCCCGCGCGGAGCGGCGGCGCGTCCCCTTGAAGACCATGTGCTCGAGCAGGTGCGACACGCCACTCTCGGCCGGGTCCTCGTGCACGCGCCCCTGCCGCACCCAGAGACCGAGAGCCACCGAGCGAACCGAGTCCATGCGCTCGCTCAGCACGGTCATCCCGTTCGGCAGACGGGTCCGGTGGACCGCCCGGTCCAGCCGCTCCGACCCCGCACGGCCCGGGTGGGGGTCTCCGCCGGCCGCCGCGACCGGCTGCGCGCTCCTGGCGGGCCCGCGCGGTCGCGGGCCCGCGTGGATCGTGCTCAGCCCTTGTCCGCGGACGCGAGGGCCGCGCGGCGGGAGAGCTTCATGCGTCCGCGGTCATCCACCGCCAGCAACTTCACCTTCACTTCGTCGCCGGGCTTCACGACATCCTCGGTCTTGTCGGTTCGCCCTTCCTCGAGTTCGGAGATGTGGCACAGCCCCTCGACGCCGGGGATGATCTCCACGAACGCTCCGAAGTCCGTCGTGTTCTTGACCACGCCGCGGTAGATGCGTCCGACCTCGGGCTCCTGCACGATGGCCTCGACCATCTCTCGCGCGCGCTCGGCGCCCTCGCCCGTGGGGGCCGCGATCGTCACCACCCCGGTATCCTCGACGTTCACATCCGTTCCCGTCTCCTCCTGGATCATCCGGATCGTCTTCCCCTTCGGCCCGATGACCTCGCCGATCTTCTGGGGGTTGATCTGGACGGTCACGATCCGCGGCGCATGCGGCGACATCTCCTCGCGGGCCGCGGGCAGCGTTTCGTTCATGACGGCCAGGATGCGCAGCCGCGCGTCCCGGGCGCGGGCCAGCGGCTCCCGCATCGTGTCGACGGACAGCCCGTCGGCCTTGATGTCCATCTGGACGGCGGTGATGCCTCGCTCGGTCCCGGCGATCTTGAAGTCCATGTCGCCGAGGGCGTCTTCCACACCGAGGATGTCGGTCAGGATCTCGACCTGGTCGCCCTCCTTGATGAGCCCCATGGCAATGCCCGCGCACGGGGCTCGCATCGGAACGCCCGCGTCCATGAGGGACATCGAGCCGCCGCACACTGAGGCCATCGAACTGGACCCGTTCGACTCGAGGACGTCGGACACGACCCGGATCGTGTACGGAAAGTCCTCGTATGCCGGGAGGAGCGCCTGGAGCGCACGTTCGGCCAGCAGCCCGTGACCCGTCTCCCGACGGCTCGTCCCCCGGAACATTCGGACCTCGCCCGTCGCGAAGCCGGGGAAGTTGTAGTGGAGCATGAAGGACTTCGATGTCTGCTCGCGGATGTCCACCGAGTCGATACGCTGCTCGTCTCTCACCGTCCCGAGGGTCGCCACGGCGAGCGCCTGCGTCTGCCCACGCGTGAACAGGGCCGAGCCGTGGGTTCGCGGCAGCAAGCCGACTTCGCAGGTGATGTCGCGAATGTCGTTCACGCCCCGGCCATCGATCCGCTCCCCGTCATCGAGGATGCGACGGCGCATGATCTCCTTCTCCAGCTTCCGCAGGGCCGCGCCGACATCCTTCCCGCAGCCTGGGTGCTCTTCCTCGAGGCGCCCGGTGATGTCGCCGCGCAACGCGGAGAGTGCACGTCCGCGTTCGTCCTTGTCCGCGATCTTCAGCGCGTCGCCCACCCGGCCGGCGGCGTCCATGGTGACCTTCGCGACGACCTCCGGATCGGGTCCGACGGGCTCGTACTCGAACGTCTCGGGCGCCCCGGCCATCGCCACCAGCTCGCGCTGGAGACCGATGAGCTCGATGATCGCTTCCTGTCCGACGCGCATCGCCTCCAGGAACTCCTCTTCCGTGGCCTCGAGGCAGGCGCCTTCCACCATCACGATCGAATCTTCGGAGCCCGCGACCACAATCTCGAAGTCACACATCTCCAGGTCGTCGAACGTCGGGTTGACGAGCCAGCGGTCCTCCATGCGGGCTACGCGCACTGCCGCGATGGGCCCGTCCCACGGGATCGGCGAGAGGAGAAGCGCGGTCGAGGCTCCCAGCAGACCGATCACATCGGCATCGTTCTCCTGGTCGGCGGAGATCACGAAACAGACGACCTGGGTATCGTTGCGATAGTCGGCGGGAAACAGCGGTCGAAGCGGGCGGTCGATCTGCCGCGCCGACACCGTCTCCTTGTCGCCGGGGCGTGTCTCCCGCTTGATGAAGCCGCCGGGGAACTTTCCGGCGGCATAGGTCTTCTCCCGGTATTCGACCGTGAGCGGGAAGAAGGGGAGGTGCGTGGGCTTGCGGTCTGCGGTGGCGGTGACCAGCAGCGCGGTCTCTCCGTATTGAACGTAGACGGCGCCGTCCGCCTGGCGGGCCATGCGGCCCGTTTCCAGGATGAGGGGCCGACCATGGAACTCGGTTTCGATTCTGTGCGTCATTCTCTTCTTCTCTCTTCTTGTCTCTTCTCGTGTCTTCGGTGACGCCGCGGCTTTTCCCGGGCGCCGCGCCGGCCCGCGACGATCGCGGGGGCTCATGGCGTGGTTTGGTGTCCTATGCATCAGCTTCTTTGCCGTCAGCGCCCCGGCCGCGGAGAGGTTCTCTTCGGCGGCCCGAGACGTGAATGAAATGGCGGGTGGCCCGGCAAAGCGGGCCGTCGGCGGCGGACGGCGGAGAGCCTCGGGGCCGGACATCGCCTCAACGGCGTAGTCCGAGCTCCTCGATGACCGACCGGTAGCGGTCGAGATCGGTCGTGCGAAGGTAGTTGAGCAGTCGGCGGCGACGGCCGACCATCTTCAGGAGTCCCCGGCGGCTGTGATGATCCTTGGGGTGGCTCCGGAAGTGCCCGGTCAACTCCTCGATACGAGCCGTAAGCAGCGCGACCTGCACCGGCGCCGACCCCTGATCGTTCTCGCGCCGCGAGAACTTCTCTATGATTCCCTGCTTCGTCGTCTTTTCCACGTCGTTCGATATCCCTCGGTCCCTGCCCCTCATTGCGCGGAGGAGCCGGGAGAATTTGCCGGCCGCCCATCCGGGGCGTTTCAGATACAGTCCATAAGTTTAGATTCGGCGCTCGTCGCTGTAAAGGTACACGCTTACGCGGCGCGGCGCCCGCATGGCCTGTTCACCGAAGCCACGCCGAAGTCACGACCGCGAGGATCTCCAGGCTCAGGCACGTGCCCGCCCAGAGGAGAAGCGCCCCTCGCGGTCCGATTCCCAGGTTGGCGAGCCAGGAGGCCTCGCCCCGGCGGCGCTGGTCGATCCACGCCAGGAAGACGCAGACCGCGACGAGGGGCAGCGACACTTCGCCCACGAGCACCGATCCGGTCGCGCCGCCCTCTTCCGGCAACGGGACGGCGCCGCGCAACGCCGCGAGCACGGCCCGGAGCGTGACCCATATCACGGCCACCGACGCCGCGACCGGCAGCGGGACCCGTACGGCGCGCCGAAGCCACGCCGCCCCGCGCTGCGGAACGCCGACCGGCGCGTGGCGGGCGAGGCTCGCCGCGACCGGGGCCGGAGCGGAGGCTGCGGCGCTCAGTGGGGAGTCGCGAGGTCGGCGACGGCCGAGGTATTGGCCGACGAATTCGGGATGCGCCCACGCCTTCTCCGGAGACCCCAGGACGCGCGTCCCGCCGGCGACGATCCACACGACTTCATCGGCCACGGCCAGCAGCAACTCGACCTCGTGTCCCGTGACCAACACCGCCGCGCCCCGCCGTGCCGCATCGCGGAGGGCTCGGGCCGTCCGGCCCTGATGGGCGGGCGACAGTCCCGCGAGAGGCTCGTCCGCGATCAGGCAGACCGGATCACGAAGGAGGGCGAGGGTGAGCTCCACGCGTCGGCGCTCTCCACCCGAGAGTTGCCAGATCCGGGAGCGCACGAAGGGAGCCACGTCGAGCGGATCCTGATTCGCCGGCGGTTCGGACCGCGGGAACGCCGCCCGCAACGTCTCGAGGTGGGTCTCCACGCGCTGTCGCGGCACCGCGAGGCCGCGGTCGGGGAGGAAGAAGAGGCCTTCGCGCGCCATGCGGGCGAGGCGGGGGTTGAGCGTCGCGTCGCCCCGCCAGATCACGCTCCCGTTTTGCGCAGCCTGGAGCCCCAAGGCACAACGCACCAGCGTGCTCTTCCCCGACCCGTTGCGCCCCAGCAGCACGGTCACCTGCCCCGGCCGGACCTGGACGGACGCCGCCTTGAGGACCTCCGTCTCTCCGAAACGCTTCACGAACCCCTCCGCCGCGAAGACCGGCCTGGCCGCTGCTTGCCCGGCCTCGCTCACATGCCGGGGCGATCGGGCGAACGGCAGTCGGGGCCCTCGAGGGACGGGGCGTAGAGCACCGCTCGAGGCACCACGCCGTCCTCGCGCACGCCGAACACGAGTCCCTCATCGCCCGTGATGCGCAGCGCTTCCTCGTGCCGCGTCCGCGCGACGAGTTCTCCGCTCGCCGGGTCGACGACCTCGAGCACCGTGTCCAGTACGCGGTTGAGCTGGAGCTCGGCGGGATTCACGTCGGCGTTCTCCTGCCAGTGCTCGTCCGCGACCCACGTCGCGATCCACAGCAGGCCCTCGGCGAAACGGAGGCTCATCACGACCGACGGGGTCGGCGCCGTGATCGGCGTGCCCGGCTGAGGCGGGCCGGGATCGAACCAGTCGGCCTCGCCTGTAAGGCGCCGGACCGGCTCGCGGTCCCCGTCCGCCTCCCACGCCTCGAACGCGTACCCTCCGGGCCGCGCCGACCACAACCGGCCGCCGCCGTCCAGACCCACGGGCGCACGGAAGAAGTTCGCGGTCCACGGCTCCGCGGACACGGACCCGAGGCGCGCGAGCGCCGTCCCCTCGCCATCGACCACCTCCGTCACCACGCTCAGCCCCCCGTCGCCGACCCCGAAGCCGGACACGAAGAAGCGGGCGTCGCCATCGAGGGCGACGAAGTCCAGGACCTGAAGCGTGCGTACGTCCACGGTCTGCAGCACCTCGCCGCCAGCCGACACGTGCGTGATGCGGCGGTTGCGGATGTCCAGAATCAGCAGGCTCCCATCGGGGCCGAGGCGGATGCGCCCCGGCAGCCGATACTCTCCCGGGCCGTCGCCCGCTGCCCCCAATGTGCGGCGGAAGCGCCCCTCCGCATCGTAGACCAGCAGCTCCCCCCGGTTCTCCGGACTCGCGACGACGAACTCTCCGTCCCGGGTGCGCGTGATCTCTGGACGCACTCCGATCGTTCCCGTGTCTTCCAGTTCGCCGAGACGAAGCACCTCGCGCAACCCGACGACACAATCCGGAGGATCCATCGAAATGGACACCAGCTCCTGGGCGGAAGCGGTTCCCGGCACCCCCGGCATTGCGAGCAGGCTCGCTCCAGCCAGCGTCGCCAGGAGCATCTCATGAGATCTCATCGACAATTACCCATCACTACCCATCACCATTGTCCATGCCGCTCAACGTCGCGCGAAGAACTCGCGCCCGGCCTCCAGATCTCGTCGCATCTGCTCGATCAGTCCGGCCTGCGTCGCGAACGGTCGCACCTCGCGCAGCCTGTGGAGGAACTCCACGACGACCCGCTCGCCGTAGATGTCCTGCTCGAAGTCGATCAGGAACAGCTCGATCGTGGGGGGCGAGCCCACGAAGGTCGGGCGCGGGCCCAGGTGCAGCAGCCCCTCCCTCAGTTCGGTGCCTACACTCGCGCGCACCGCATAGATCCCCTCGGCGGGGAGCAGCTTGTCGGGCGGGGGGGGCGTGAGGTTGGCGGTCGGGAAGCCGAGCGTCCGGCCGCGTCCCAGTCCGTGGATCACGGTCCCGCGCAGCGAGTAGGGACGGCCCAGTCCCGCGGCCGCGGCCTCCATGTCGCCCTCGGCCACCGCACACCGGATACGGGTGGAAGAGACGGCCCCGCTGCCCACCTCGACGCCGCCCACGACCGCGACATCGAACCCGTGCATGGCCCCGAGCCGCTCGAGCACGCTCACGTCGCCGGCGCGTCCGCGCCCGAACCCGTGGTCGTATCCGATGACGAGTTCCGACGCGCGGAGCCGCCGCACGAGGATCTCTTCCACGAACCTTTCCGGCGAATACCGGGAGAACTCGGTCGTGAAGGTGACGAACGCGACGTAATCGAGGTCGAACTGGGCGAGGATCTCCTTCTTCTCGTTCGGCAGCGTGAGGAGTTGCGGGGCCGCGTCGGGGCGGACGACCCGCAGCGGATGCGGATCGAACGTAAGGAGCACGGACGAGCCCGCGCGCGCCTGCGCCCGGCTCCGCACCTGTCGGAGGATCGCCTGGTGGCCGAGGTGGACGCCATCGAAGGTCCCGACGGTGACGACGGTGGTGTCCACGTGCGCCGGAAGCCCGCTCACGCCGCTCACGCCGGGAACACCTTCCTGGGGAAGAGCCGATCGTCGCGGGCTTCCGCGATGGCCACGAGAGTGTCGCCGGCGACGAGGGCCAACGGGCCCGCCTCGGGCTCCGCGGACGTGAGGTCCGTCCACAGCGGAGGGAGCAGATCGCCCCGTTCCACCGGCCGTCCGTTGCGCACCTCGGCCTCTTCCCGGCCGCTCAGCCGGCGTTGGGGGAACCAGGGCAGGGCTCCGGGACCCGGGCGCCAGGCCGGAAGCGCGGCCGTCACCGCGTCCGCGGCTTCCTCGGGGCCTACCGCTTCCGCCAGCGGGAAGGGACCGATCCCGGTGCGGCGCAACGCGGTCAGGTGCGCGCCGGCGCCGAGGTCCCGCCCTATGTCGCGGGCCAGCGCGCGTACATAGGTGCCGGTAGACACGCGGGCGCGGAAGCGGACGCGCGGCAAGTCGACCTCCGTGACCGTGAGTTCGTGGAAGACCACTTCGCGGGCCTCCAGGGCCGGCCGGTCTCCGCGACGGGCCAGATCGTAGGCACGCTCGCCGCCGACGTGCCGCGCCGAATACACGGACGGCACCTGACGTCCCTTCCCCACACGGGCGGCGAAGGCGGCTCGGACCCGCTCTCCCTCGCAGCCCCGCCAGGCGGGGCTCCCCGAAACGGTCACCCCCGTGAGGTCGTCCGTGTCGGTCTCCCGTCCGAGTTCCAGCGTGGCCTCGTACGACTTCGGGAGGGCGTGAAAGAAGTCCGCGAGCCGCGTGAACGCTCCCACGAGCGCCAGGAGCAGCCCGGTGGCAAAGGGATCGAGCGTCCCGGTGTGGCCGACCCGGCGGACGCCGAGCGCGCGCCGCAGCCGAAGCATGATGTCGTGCGACGTGGCGCCGGCCGGCTTGTCCACCAGGAGCAGACCCGCGTCAGGCCTCACTCGGCCCGTCGCTCTCGCGCACCCGGCGGAGGAGCGCTTCGATCCGGCTGGCGTGTTCCGGCGTCTCGTCCGGCAGGAAGCGGAATTCGGGAATCTTCCGGAGCCGGAGTGACCGCCCGAGTTCGCGGCGAATGAAGCCGATCGCGTGCTCCAGACCCTCGATACCCTCCGCCACATCACCATCGGACCGCACATAGACGGTGGCGAAGGAAAGGTCCCTCGTCGCCCGTACGTCCGTCACCGTCACGCCATCCAGCCGGGGATCCTTCAGCGGACCCAGGAGCAGCCGCGAAAACTCCCGCCGGAACAGCTCGCCCAGGCGCTCGCCCCGGTGGCGGTGGCTCACTTCCGCGCCCCCGCCTCACGCCGCCGGATCAAAGGAACTCCCTCTCCGACTCGACGACGTGCGCCCGAGGGTCCGAGCGCAGGAAGCGGTCCACGCCGCCCAGCACGGACTCGGCGTGGCGGCGATCACCGGAGACGACGGAGACCGTGATCTCGGCCATCGACGCGCGGTCCTGCAGACCGGTCTCCGCGGCCGAGACCCGGAACTTCCCGATCGCCCGCTCGCGAAGGCCACGGATGACCGAACGCTTCGTCTTGAGCGACCGGCAGCCCGGAAGGTGAAAGACCCAGCGACCCACCCCGATGACGGCCACGACACCTCGCGCGGCGTCAGCCGGCCGGTGCTCCGGAGAGGGTGCGGGCGACTTCCACGACCTCGAAGCACTCGATCACATCGCCAGTCTTGATATCGTTGTAATTCTCGACGGAGATGCCGCACTCGTACCCGCCCCTGACCTGGCGCACGTCCTCCTTGAACCGCCTCAGACTCTCGATCCGCCCCTGGTAGATCTGGACCTGGTCGCGGAGCAGGCGGATGGGGAGGTTGCGCCGAATCTCGCCGGACTGGACGTAGCAGCCGGCGATCGTCCCCGCCTTGGGGACGCGGAAGAGTTCCCGGATCTCGGCCATCCCCACCGTGATCTCCCGCTGTTCGGGCACCAGCAGACCCTCGAGGGCGAGGCGGATCTCCTCGACCGCCTCGTAGATCACGTTGTAGATCCGGATCTCGATCGATTCGCGCTCGGCCGTGGCCGCGGCGCCCGCGTCGGGACGTACGTGGAAGCCGACGATGATCGCCTGCGAGGTCGAGGCGAGGAGGATGTCGGACTCGTTGATGCCGCCGACCGCCCGGTGGATGACCTCGACCGAGACTTCGTCCGTCGAGAGGCGCTCGAGGCTGTCGGAGAGCGCCTGCACGGATCCGTCGGTGTCGCCCTTGATGACGATGTTCAGCCGGGCGCGCTCGCCGGCCTTGACCGCCTCGAACACGTCCTCGAGACGCGTCCCCGTGGCCTTGCGGCGAATGTCCTTCTCACGCTCGAGCTGCTGGCGTCGGCTCACGATCTCGCGGACGCGCGCCGCAGGAAGGACGACGAGGGAATCACCGGCCTGCGGGACGCCCTCGAGCCCGAGCACCCTCACCGGGACGCCGGGCCCCGCGCGGTTCACCTTCCGGCCACGCTCGTCGAGCAGCGCCCGGACCCGTCCGGCGTGCAGCCCGCACACGAAGTCCGCACCGACCCGCAGCGTGCCACTCTGGATCAGGACCGTCGCCACGGCCCCCATGCCCTTGTCGAGCTGGGCCTCGACTACGGTGCCGCGGGCGTCACGATCCGGGTTCGCCCCCAGCTCAAGCAACTCGGCCTGTAGGAGAACCTTCTCCATCAGGTCTTCGAGTCCGGCGCCCGTCTTCGCGGACACGCTCGCGCCCAGGACGTCGCCGCCAAACTCCTCGAGCACGACTTCATGCGCGAGCAGTTCCCGCTTCACCTTGTTCACGTCGGAGGACGGGAGATCGATCTTGTTGACCGCCACAACGAGCGGTACGCCCGCGTTCCTGGCATGGCTGATCGCTTCGATCGTCTGCGGCATCACGGAGTCGTCGGCCGCGACGACCAGGATCACGACATCCGTCACCTCCGCGCCACGCGCGCGCATGGCGGTGAAGGCCTCGTGACCCGGCGTGTCGAGAAACGTGATCGTGCGTTCCTCCGAGAGTTTCACGTGATAAGCGCCGATGTGCTGCGTGATCCCTCCCGCTTCGCCCGCGATCACGTTGGTCCTGCGAATGCGGTCCAGCAGCGAGGTCTTTCCGTGGTCGACATGACCCATGACGGTCACGATCGGGGGCCGCGGCGCGAGCTTGCCCTCCTCCTCGGCGTCGTCCTCGTCGATGGTGGCGAGGTGCGCCTCGAAGGCCTCCTCCCGGATCGCGCTGTAATCGGCTTCCTCGCAGATGAGCTCGATCTGCTCGAAGTCGAGGCGCTGGTTAATGGTCACCATCAGACCGAGGTTCTTGAACGCGGATGTGATGATCACCTGCGGGGCGACCTCGATGAGATCGGCGAGTTCGGACACGGTGAGGAATTCATTGACCCGTACCGTGGCCTTCTCCACCTGCCGCTCGATTTCGCGCTGCTCCTTCTCGGCCTCCCGCTGCTGCTGCTGCGTATCCCGGCGCCGCTTCCGCGTCGGGGACTGGCCCATCGCGGCGAGCGTCTTTCTGAAGTTCTGCTGAACCGCGTTCCCGTCCACCCGACGGCGCTTCTTCCGTTCCCCTCCCCGGGCCTTGCGACGGCCGTCGACCGTGTAGCCCGCGGCCGAGATCCTCACCTTGCCTCCCGGGCCGGCCGAGGCGGTCGGCCCCGACCCGGCGGCGCCCGGCGGCGCGTCCGCCGGCATGTCGCGTCGCACCGGCTTGGGTCGGCGCTCGCGGCGGGATGGTGCGGACGGCTCTTCCGCAGCGGGTTCCGGCGCATCCCGGGCGGCATCGGCCTGGTCGATTTCCGCTTCGACCGGCTCGGTAGGCTCCGCGTCCGCGGACTCCTCCTCCGGCTCGACGATCGCCTCGGGCTCCGGCTCCGGGATCTCCTCCACGACCGGGGGTTCGACGGCCTCCGGGGTCTCGACCACGGAATCGACGGCCTCCGGGACCTCCACGACGGCCTCGACCGGCGGCTCGACCACCGCCACCTCCGTCGTGTCCGGGGCAGGAACCGGATCGGCCGGAGGATCGGCGGACGGCTCCACCGCCTCGGCGACCTCGGTCGCGGGCGTGTCCGACGGTGTGAGCGTCGGAGGCGTCGCGCGGCGACGCCTCCGACGGCGGCGCACACGGGTGGCGGTTCCCGCCATGGCTTCGCCGCGCCGTTCGCGCTCCAGCCGAGCGTGAAGGCGCGCCACGTTCGTCGGATCCACGGTGGACATGTGGCTCCGCACGGGCACATCCATTTCGCGAAGCAGCTGGATGAGGCGACTCGTCTCGAGTCTCAACTCCTCCGCGACCTCGAAGACACGTTTCTCTGTCAAGGCACCCGCCCTTCGGGGTCTCCTGCCGACCCGGAGCTGTGATCGCCCCCCGCGGGAGCACACTCCGCTTCGAGAATCCGCGCGGCCAACGCCACATCCGTGACGCCCGCTACGGCGACATCGTTCCTTCCGAGCGCCCGTCCGAGCGCCTCCCGGCTTGCGACCGTGACGCGCGACGCCGCGCGCGCTTCGGGCGGCAAACGGCCCAGCGCATGTCGTGAGGCGTCCGACGCCACCACGAGCAACGCGAGCCGCCCTCTCCGCGCCGCGCCATCCACCGCGCGGGTGCCGAGCGCCACGCGGCCCGCCCGCATCGCGATCCCGAGCAGACCGAGCCTCCCGTTCGCGAGCGTCATCGCGGGCCGCCTCGGCTCAGCTGGTCGCCTCCCCGGAAGCCGCCGCCCTGTCCAGGGCCTCCGGGGCCATCTCGCTGCCGGCCACGTCGGCCGTCTCGCCAGCCTCCTCCTCCACCGCCTTCCCGGCCGCGGCCGCGTCCGGGGGCGTCTCGACGACGGTCAGCTCGTCGATCAGCGCTTCGAGCGTATCCGCCTCATCCCCTCCGATCCCGGGGACCTGGAGAAAATCCCCCCGGTCCATCTCCAGCAGGCCGTAGAAGCTGCCGATTCCCGCCGCCTCGAGCGCGGCCAGCGTTGCGGGCGCGATTCCCTCCAGTTCCGAGAGCGGAAAATCGGAAATCTCGTAGTCCTCCCCGCCCCCGAACAGGCCGCTCCGGCCGCCCCGCTCCATCCAGTCCCGGCTGGAGTAGAGATCGATCTGCCACCCGATCAACTGGGACGCCAGACGCACGTTCTGCCCGTTGCGTCCGATCGCGAGCGACAGCTGGTCCTCATCGACGATCGCGGTGATCACGTGGCGCTCTTGATCGGAGATCACCTTGGCCACCCGGGCCGGAGCCAGCGCCCGGCGAGAGAAGATCTCGGGATCGGGGTGCCAAGGGACGATGTCGATGCGTTCGCCGCTCAGTTCGGAAACGACCGCTTGCACGCGAGAGCCCTTGAGGCCGACGCACGCTCCCACCGGATCGACGGATTCGTCGCGGGACGCGACGGCCACCTTGGTGCGCCCCCCGGCTTCCCGGACAATTTCCTTGATCTCCACGATATTCTGGTGGATCTCCGGCACTTCGAGCGCGAACAGGGACGCGACGAACTGCGGGTCCGCACGCGACAGGACGAGCCGCGGACCTCGAGACGTCTCCTCGAGCAGCTTCAACACGGCGCGGATCGGCTCGCCCTGGCGGAAACGCTCCCGGGGATTCTGCTCTCGCCACGGGATGATGGCCTCCGCTTCCCGGGAACGATTCAGCATCACGACAAGCTTGCCCCGCTCGCTGGCCTGCACTTCGCCCGACACGAGATCCCCGACCCGATCGTTGAATTCCATGCGAATCCGGTCGCGCTCACCTTCGCGAATCCGCTGGATGATCCGCTGCTTGGCTGCCATCACGGCGCTGCGCCCGAATTCCCTGAAATCGACCGGGATCTCCATGAGGTCGCCGACCTCGAAGTCGGGATCGTCCCAACGCGCCTGCTCCAGGGTGACCTCGCGCGCGGGGTCCTCGACATCCTCCACGACCTCCTTCAGCACGACGATCGAGATGTCTCCTTGGTCCGTGACGTCGATCTCCGCTTCGACCGGACCTCCGAACCGACGAGCCAGCGCGGCATGGATCCCCTCGCGGATGAGTCCCTGCAACTCCAGTTCCGTCAGCGACTTGTTGGCCGCCATCATGCGGAACGCCTCAACGACCGGGATCTGATCGCTCATCTCTTCCCTCTATCTCCCTCGCCGCCTTCCACCGCGTCCCAGTCGTATACAAGACGCGCGGAGGCAACGGCCTCCAGCGGAATCTCCACGCGATCCCCATCGACCTCCAGCGCAAACGCCTCCGGGGGCCCGGCGGCCAGCCCGAGGAGCGTCCCGTCGAGGCGCCGCCCGCGTTCCGCCAGCGGCACGTACCCCTTCACGCGGACCCGCGACCCCGCGAAGCGCGCGTAGTCCGCCGCCTTCACCAGCGGCCGGTCGACTCCCGGGGAGGAGACTTCCAGCACCCAGTTCTCCTCTCCCACGTCCGCTTCCGCCGAACGGGCGCGGAGTTCCATCGCGACCGCCGCGCAATCCTCCACCGTGACGCCCGATTGGCCGGCCGAAACGTCCGGGCGGTCGATCCGGAGCCGGAGCAGCGGCCGGCGGCGGCCTCCTCCGCGCTCCAGCTGCACGACCTCGAACCCCAGGGCCTCGACGGCCCGCTCGATGTGCGCCGCGTCCAGAATGGTCGACCTCCGGCGGCCCGCGGCCGCGCCCGGTAACCGTTTATCAGCAAAAAAAAGTGGGGCCCGTACAGCTTCCCCACTTCGAGTAACGCCATCGCCCGCCGGGCCCGCGCGGGACGGTATGTGGACCTGCGGCTGTCAAGATAGGGCGGACGCAAACCGGCGGCAACCAAGCCCGGCGGGGGTCGTATCAGTCCCTTCGGCGCCCCAGAAACGCGGCCATCCGGCCCGCCTTGCCGCCACTCGCGCGATGGGAGTGCAGGGGGATCGGACCGCAGGCGGTACAATGCCGTGAACTCGAGATCGAGGCGTGGTCCACTCCCGCCGCGAGGGCCTGCCCGGCCAGCAGGCCCCTCAGATCAAGGCGGGCGCGCCCTCCCGGGAAACCGAAGGCCGCGAGCACGGGCCTGTCGACCTCGTAACAGCCGCCGCAGATGGCCGGGCCGAAGTGCACGCGAAGCTCCCCGGGCGCACCTCCGCCGGTCCGCCACAGACCGACGAGGGCGCGCACAAGGATCCCCGCCGCGGCCCCTCTCCACCCGGCGTGGACGAGGCCCATCCGTCCCGTCGCCCGACTCCAGAGCGCCATGGGAACGCAATCGGCCGCCGTGGCGGCGAGCAGGCACCCCCGGGCGCCCGTGACCTGGCCATCGACGCGACCCGCCCGTTCGACGACGGGGACCGCACCCTCCGTGCCCGAACGGCGCGGCACCTCGTGGATCGCGGTACCGTGGACCTGCGTCGGCACCGATACGCGGCCGAAGCCGAGTCCGCGGGCCAGCGTCCCGTAGGCCTCCGCCACCCGCGCCGGTGACGAGGCCGCAACCCCGAAATCTCCCCGGGCGGCCATGGTGATGCCACACACGATGTTCGGATCCAGCGCCTCCCACGGCGTCAGCCTGAGGACCCCCTCACGCGAGACTTCCTCGACTTCGAACCCATCGAGCGCCCGGGCGCCGATGATTTCCTCCGGGGCGCCCCCCGCCGCGACCCGCCCGGGCGTCACGGGCCGTCCGGCGCGACGCGTTCGATCCGGGCGCCCAGCGCGCCCAGTCGTTCGTGGATGCGCTCGTATCCGCGCTCGATCTGGCCGATGTTGTGCACCTCGCTCGTGCCTTCCGCCGCGAGGGCCGCGATGAGCAGCGCCATGCCGGCGCGAATGTCGGGACTCTCCAGCCTCGCCCCTCGCAGGGGGGACGGCCCGACCACGACCGCGCGGTGCGGGTCGCAGAGGACGATTCGGCCCCCCATCGCGATCACCTTGTCCACGAAGAACATCCGGGACTCGAACATCTTCTCGTGGATGAGCACGATGCCGCGGCATTGGGTCGCGGTCACGAGGGCGATGCTGGTCAGGTCGGCGGGAAAGGCCGGCCAGGGTCCGTCGTCGAGCTTGGGAATCTGGCCGCCGAGGTCGGGCCGGATCTCGATTCCGCCGGCCCCGTGCACGAGCAGGTGGTCGTCGCGCCAGCCGAACTCCACCCCGAGGCGCTGGAATCCGACCCGCAGCGGGTCGAAATGGGCTCGGTCCACGTCCGCGATACGAAGGTTCGAACCGGTCGCCGCGGCGAGACCGATCACGCTCCCGACCTCGATGTGGTCGGACCCGAGCCGAAAGGTCCCGCCTCCGAGGGCGTCCACCCCCTCGATGAGCAGTCGCGGGGTCCCGATTCCTTCGATCCTGGCGCCGAGCGTGACGAGAAAACGGCACAGTTCCTGCACGTGCGGCTCGCTCGCCGCGTTGCGAAGTTCCGTCGTCCCCTTCGCCGTCACCGCCGCAAGCACGGCGTTTTCCGTCCCCGTGACCGAGGGTTCGTCCAGAAAGATCGAAGCGCCGTGAAGTCGACGGGCCCGCAGCAGATAGTGGTCCCCGACGTCCACCGTCGCGCCCAGCGCCTGGAGCGCGAGCATGTGCGTGTCGAGGCGCCGCCGGCCGATGAAATCGCCGCCCGGCTGGGCGAGCTGAAACGTGCCGATGCGGGCCAGCATCGGGCCGGCCAGAAGCACCGAGGCCCGGATGCGTCCGACGACTTCCGGGTCGAGCGCCGCTCCCGGAGCGATGTCCGCGGCGCTCAACTCGAGGACGCCCGGGCCGGCCCAGCTGCCGCGCACCCCGAGATCCTCGAGCAGGCGGAGCAGCGTCTCCACGTCCTGGATGCGAGGGACGTTCTCCAGCCGGACGGGTTCACGCGTCAGGAGGACTCCGGCGAGGACCGGAAGGGCGGCGTTCTTGTTCCCGGCCGGCGTGAACACGCCGCTCAGCGCGTGTCCGCCCTCGATCCGAAAGTGCATCGCGTCTCCTCCCACCCGTCCCTCGACCGCGCGGAAAGTAGCCGGCGGGCGGAGGAGGGCAAGCGATGTTGAGCCCCTCGGGGGCCGGGCCTATACTCCCCTCCAACTTCCCCCGTAAGGAGTGGCGGTGTCCACCTTCGAGATCGCGGTCGTTGTCGGCATGGCGCTATGGGTCATCGTCGCCATGGTGATCCTCGCCATGCTGGTGTACGGAATCCGGCTTCTGCGCGACGTGCGCGAGCCGCTTGTACGCGTATCCGGCGCGGTCACCGACCTCAACGAGCGGCTCCGGCCGGTGCTGCGCAACGCCGAACAGGCCAGCGACCAGGCCCGACAGATCGCGGCGCGCCTGAAGCGCGATGTGGACGACGTGAGCGACGCCATCAGCAACGCGACCGAGTCGACCGGACGCATGGTGGAACTCGTCGAGGAACGCGTGGTCGAGGTCGCGGCGCTCGTGGCGGTCATCCAGGAGGAGGCGGAGGCGGCCTTCGTCTCCACGGCCTCGCTGCTGCGCGGGCTGCGGCGCGGAAGCCGCAAGGTATCGGGCGAAAAACCGGGGGGGCGCGCCATCGGGGACCGCCCACCAGGCTGACCGTCCCGATTCAGGCCGGACGCAGCCCCGCGTAGGCGACGACGACCTTCTTGCGGCCGGCGTCGTCGAAGTCGATGTCGACCCTCGCCTCGCGCCCGTATCCATGCACCTGAAGGATTTCCCCCGCCCCGAAGCGGGGATGCACGACCCGAACGCCCGGCGCCAAAGCCAGCGGCTCCTGTGAATCTTCGTAGTCGTACCGGAGTTCGCCTTCCTCGCCGGCACCCCCTTCCCGACCCGATGAGCGCGCGGGGCCCTGTCGCCACGAGTACGAGCGGTCCGCACCCGTCGCGTCCGGGCGCGTGGCCGCCCCGCCGCCCGCGAAGGAACGGCGCCGGGAGGCCGCGCCGCTCCACGGTCGCCGGGCGCGGAATCCGAGCCCGGCCCCGAGCCGCGACCGCACATGTTCGGCCGGCAGTTCGTCGAGGAAGCTCGATGGCGCCGACCGGCTCGACATCCCGGCCCTCCAGCGCGTGTCGGCGTAGGTCAGATTCAGATGATCCATCGCCCTCGTGACGCCGACGTAGAACAGGCGCCGCTCCTCCTCGAGCCCTTCCGGGGTCTCGATCGCCCGGGAGAGGGGGAAGAGCCCCTCCTCGAGTCCCGCGAGGAAGACGACCGGGAACTCGAGGCCCTTCGCGTTGTGCAGGGTGATCAGCGTCACGGCTTCGCCCTCGAAATCCGCCTCGTCGAGGTCCGAGCGCAGCGACACGGACTGCAGGAACAGTTCGAGGTCGGACGCTTCGTCGACCGCATCCTCGGCATCCTCTCGCTCGAACGCCTCGGCCGCGGCGAACAGTTCGCTCACGTTCTCGAGGCGGTCCGCGCCGTCCTCTTCCTCGGCGAGCGCCGTCGCCAGGCCGAAAGTGGCGACGCAGGCCTCCATCGCCTCGCGCGCCGTACGGTCCGCGAGCGAGGCGCGCACCTGCCGCAGTCCTTCCACGAAGTGCCGAAGTCCGCGCAGGGCCGCGGCGGGGATCCCGTCGCCGCGCTCGGCCCGCTCCGCGGCCAGCGTGAGCGGCTCATCGCGCCGGCCGGCGACCTCCTCCAGGCGCTCCAGGCTCTTCGCCCCCACTCCCCGGCGCGGCCAGGCCACGGCTCGCATGAAGGCGACGTCGTCGGCCGGGTTGACCAGAAGCCGAAGGTAGGCGAGGACGTCCTTCACCTCGCGTCTCTCGTAGAACGGGACGCCTCCCACGATGCGGTACGGGATACCGGCGCGCCGGAACGCCTCCTCGAACGCGCGCGACTGTGCGTTCGTCCGGTACAGCACGGCGAACTCGTTCAGTCCCCGATCGCCGCGCTCGCCCTCGATCCGCGACGAAACCCACGCCGCCTCGTCGCGCTCGTCGCCGCACCGGACCACCTGAATGGGATCGCCCATCTCCCGTTGGGCGCGGAGCCGCTTCGGCTTGCGCGCGAAGTTCTGCGAGATGACGGCGTTCGCGACTTCGAGGATCGACCCCGTGGAACGGTAGTTTCGCTCCAGCCGCACGACGTGGGCTCCGCTGAAATCGGCCTCGAAGTCCAGGATGTTCCGGATGTCGGCCCCCCTCCATCCGTACACGGCCTGATCGTCGTCCCCGACCACGCAAAGGTTCCGGTAGGCGGCGGCCAGCGCCTTCACGATCCGGTACTGGGCGTGGTTCGTGTCCTGATATTCGTCGACCAGCACGTGCACGAAGCGGGCGGCGTATCGTTCCCCGACGCCCTCCTCCCCCTCGACCAGCCGGACGGTTTCGGACAGGAGATCGTCGAAGTCGTAGGCGTTCCGCCGTTCGAGTTCACGCCGATACGCGGGGTACACCGCAGCCACGATCTTCCCGAACGGATCGAACGCGTCCGCGGCGTATTCGGCGGGCCCCACGAGGGCGTTCTTGGCGGAGGAGATCCGGGTCTTCACGGCGCGGGGCGACCAGCGTTTCGGATCGTGCCCCAGCGACGACATCACGTCCCGGATCGTGCGGATGGAGTCGTCTTCGTCGTAGATCGTGAAGGCGTGCGTGCGTGATGTGTGCGGCGCTTCGATGCGAAGCAGCCGGGCGGCGATCGAGTGGAAAGTCCCGATCCAGAGGCCGCGCGTCGATCGCCCGATGAGGCCTTCGATCCGCTCCCGCATCTCGCCGGCCGCCTTGTTCGTGAACGTGACGGCGAGAAGGCGGCCGGGGGCCAGGCCTTCGCGGATCAGGCGGGCGGCCCGCGCCGTGAGCACGCGTGTCTTGCCGGACCCCGCGCCGGCGAGCACGAGGAGCGGACCCTCGGGGTGTTCGACCGCCTCCCGCTGCTCGGGGTTCAGCCGAAGCCCGCTCACCGCCGCGGCTTCCGCGGGCGATGGCGCGGGAGTTCGATCCGGAAGCTCGCGCCGCGCGGCGTGTCCTCGAGCCGGATGGACCCGTCGTGCATGTCCTCGATGATGCGGCGCGTGAGAGAAAGGCCGACGCCCCAGCCGCGTTCCTTCGTCGTGACGCCGATATTGAAGATCTTGTCGCCCAGGGCCGGAGGGATACCGGGCCCGGTATCCCTCACCCGAAAGACCGACCGCTTCCCGTTGGGACCGAGATGGGAGATCCCGATCCGTCCGCCCTCCGTCGCCAGCGCATCCACGGCGTTGCGGACCAGGTTCTCGAACGCCCACTCCAGGAGGGTCTCGTTCCCGAGCACATCGGGAGCCTCGGGGTCGATGTCGACCTCGATCTCGATCTTGCTCGCGCGCGCCAGCGTGGGGAGCCGCGCCTCGAAGTACTGCCTGAGACGGACGACCGTCGCGCGCACCGAGACCGGTTCGAGCTTGGGCTTGTGGCCGATGAGTTCGAAGCGGCGGGACACCTTCTGCAGGCGGTTCACATCCGCCGCCATCTCGTCGATGAGATCGGGCTGGCCCACCCGGGCCGCTTCCGGGCGCGGCCGATGCTCCAGAACCTCGAGCCAGCCGACGAGAGAACTCAGCGGAGTCCCCATCTGGTGCGCCGACTCCCGGGCCATCGCGGACCAGATGCGTTCTCTCTCGCTCCTGAACGAGGTGAGGAGGAGCCACGCGCCGCCGCCCACGATGACGACCAGCGCGGCCGCCGCCAGCCACGGGATCCACTCCAGGCGGCGGAGAAACTCGGGATCGCCGAAATGCACCTGCAGGCCGGGCGCCTCGAAGTGAGACCGCAGCGCCTGTTCGTCGGGTTTGCCGTCGGGGCCGCGCGGGAAGTCGTCGGGCAGGTGGGCCCAGCTCGTCGGGTTCCCGAGCGTGTCCGAGACCACGACGGGGATCTGAAGCCGCTCCACCTGGGCGAGGACTTCCGCCGAGGCCCCGTTCCACAGTTCGTTGACCTCCTCCACCGATAGGTTGCCGGCGGCGGCGGCGACGCTGATGGCCCGCAGCCGCCCGAAGACCGCCGCGTCGAGACGCCGCTCCTCGGCCTGCTGTCGGGAGAAGACGACGAAGGAAAGCAGGACGCCGGAGGAGAGGATCGCGACGAGAAGGGCGGCCCCGCGACGGGTCCAGAACCGGGTCACCGGCAGAGCTCGAGGCGCTCGAAGCCGAGGTAGGGGTGCAGGATCTCCGGGAGCAGGACCCCCTCGCCCCGGCGGAATCCGGTCTCGAGCAGGACGACGAGCAGCCGGGCCAGCGCGAGCGCCGAGCCGTTCAGCGTGTGGACGTGGGCGGGACGCGCACCGGGCCGGGGCCGATACCGGATGTCGGCCCGTCGCGCCTGGTAGTCCGTGTAGGATGAGCAACTCGACACTTCGAGCCATGCCTCGACGCCGGGGGCCCAGATCTCCAGGTCGTACGTGATCGCGTTGGCGAAGCCGAGATCCCCCAGCGGGAGCAGCACGCGCCGATACGGGATCTCGAGGAGTTCGAGCACCCGTTCGGCGTGGCGGGTGAGAAGTTCGAGTTGCGCCTCCGACTCTTCCGGCCGGCAGATGCGGACAAGCTCGACCTTGTCGAACTGGTGGACGCGCAGAAGCCCGCGAGTATCCCGGCCCGCGGCGCCCGCTTCCCGTCTGAAACAGGGCGTGTGAGCGACGTAGGCGAGCGGGAGGTCGGCGTCGGCCAGGATCTCGCCCCGATGCAGGTTCGTGAGGGGGACCTCGGCCGTCGGTACGAGGAAGAGGTCGTCAGGATCCGTTCGATAGGCGTCGTCCTCGAATTTCGGGAGGTGCCCGGTACCCGTCATCGAGTCGCGAGAGACCATCAGGGGAGGCAGCACCTCCAGATACCCGTGCTCGCGGACGTGAAGGTCGAGCATGAACTGGATGAGCGCGCGGGAGAGCCGCGCTCCACCCCCGACGAGCAGCGGGAAGCCCGAGCCCGCGATCCTCGTGCCGCGTTCGATGTCCAGAGCGGGGGTTCGCCCGCCCGGAAATCCCGCGCCGCCGGGATCCGTGTACCCGTGGGTGGCGCCGAGTTCCCAGTGCGGCGGGATGTCGTCCTTCCGCGGGCGACCCCACTCCGCGATCGTCGGCCCCTCCCCCTCCTCGCCCGGCGGTACACGGGGGTCGGGGATGTTCGGGATCCGGAGCAGGTTCTCGCGAATCCCGGCCTCCGTACGGGCGAGGTCGGCATCCAGGGCCTTGATGCGCGCCGCCACGCGCCTCATCACCTCGATCTGCCGCGATGCGTCCTCGCCGGCCTTCTTCGCCGCGGCGATCGCCTTCGACGCCGCGTTCCGTTCGGCCCGGAGGACTTCCACCTCATGGATGAGGCGTCGTCTCGCCTCGTCGGCCCTGACGGTCTCCTCCACGAGCCGCACTGCCCGCTCATCGCCGCGTCGCGCCATGGCGTCGAGAACGAGGGCGGGAGCCTCTCTCATGGCCTTCAGGTCGAGCATGGTCAGGCAGGGCCCGTCGCGGAGGCAGGCATCATAACGACCCGTGCTCCCCCGGTTCGAGCACGGTGTCACCGCAGTTCGGGTTCACGAGGTGCTCGAAGGTGAGCGTACCCGCCTCCAGGTCGACATCGAGGATCCGGAGCTTCGCGTACCGGCTGCAGGCGAGGAACTGGGTCGGGTCGACCCGGCTGCGCCCGATGAGCACGTCGCCGGGGCGGACCGGCACGGGGCTGTTGAGCGTGTACCCCTCCTCCGGGGCCTCGAGGACCTCCTCGAAGCGCTCGTCCGTCACCTGGAGGCCCGAATCCGTCACGCTGTCCGCCGCCGCCGAGAACGGGACCAGTTCCGGCACGCCGGCACGGATCTGGAACAGGAAATCCCAGTGGAGCGTCTGGTCGACGCGCGCCGGGACGGCGCGCACGATGTCGAAGGCCGGGGGATCCTGGATACGCGCCGTCTGGTAGTCGAACAGCGTGGTCTCCGTGGGCGTGAGGGGTACGTCGCCGAGGAAGGCCGCGAACGGATCGTCGCAGGCGGCCACGGCGAGTACGAGAATCAGCGCCGCCGGGAGAGCGGCGGGGGGCCTTCGGTCGCGAGGGAGCATGGCGCGGAAACTGGCGTTCCGCCGTGTCTCAGGCAAGAAAAAAGGGCTTCCGCGCGGCGGGACACCGGCGTGGCGTCGGGGGTGGGGCAGGCGTAGCTTGGCGACGGCGTGGCCGGCCCGCGACGGGGAGGCTCCCGGCGCGCGAGAGGGGGCGGAACGGAGGACGGGAGGGAGTCCTTGTCGGTGCACTTCGACGCGTACTGCACGGTCCTCGCGGGCGGGATCGGACGTCGGTTCTGGCCCGCTTCGACCCCCGACCGACCCAAGCAGTTCCTGCCCCTCGCTGGTCCCACACCCCTTCTCGATGAAACCCTGGCCCGGGCGGCGGGTCTCGTCGGCGCGGGCCGGGTGCGGGTCCTCGCGTCCGGACACCTCGTGCAGCTCATGCGGCCGGCTCTGGAGGGCTCCGGGATCCGCGCGCTCGTTGAACCGCGGGCACGCGGCACCGGCCCGGCGCTCGTGTGGGCGGCGAGCGAAATCGAGCGAGAAGACCCCGGTGCCGTGATGATCTCGCTGCACGCGGATCATAGAATCGCGCCGGAGGCGGCGCTGCGGGATACGCTGGAATCGGCCGTGGAGGCCGCCCGGGCGGGATATCTCTGCTGCGTGGGCGTGCGGCCCGACCGGCCGGAGACCGGGTTCGGCTACGTGGAAGTGGGCCGGGAGCTGCCGTCGGGCGCGCGCGAGGTGCGGCGCTTCGTGGAGAAGCCCGGCCCCGGGACGGCCCGGGAGTACGTGGAATCCGGGCGCTTCCTCTGGAACTCGGGCATCTTCGTGTGGAGGGCGGCCGATCTGCTGGCGGCCGCCCGGGCGCACGCGAGCGAACTGGCGGCCGGCTGGGCGGCACTGGAGGACGGGAACGCGGGCGAATTCTTCGCGCGAGCCGGGACGACCGCCATCGACGTCTGCGTCATGGAACGCGCGGATCGCGTGGCCACGGTCGAGGCGAGCTTCGCCTGGGATGACCTCGGAGTGTGGAGCGCCCTTCCCCGCGCGCAAGCCAGCGACGATGCCGGGAACGTCGTCACGGGCTCCGCCCGCCTGCTCGATGCGGCGGACAACGTCGTGTGGACGGAGGCGCGCCGTGCGACGGTCATCGGGGTCTCCGGCCTCGTGATCGTGGAGGCGAACGGAGAGGTGCTCGTGATGCCGCGGGAGGAGGCCGCGGCGCTCGATGCCCACCTCCGCCGGCTCGAAGCAGAGGAGCCGCCCCCCGGGCAGCCGCCTTGACCGCACTCGTCATGTTCGACGACGAACTCGCGGACGGGTGGGCCCCCTTTTCGCTCACCCGGCCGTGCGGCGAACTCATCTTCGGACGCTGGACACTGCGCGAGCGGCTGGAGCGTGTGGCCGGCAGGCGCGTAACGGGTCATGTGACCCGCCCCTGGCTGCGCCGGTACGCCGAGGCCGGGGCGCCGGCGAGCCTCGGCCCGGACCGGCTGCCCGACGCCGCCACCTACTGGAGTTCGCGGGCCGTGCCGGCGCTCGACGCGGCGTGGGGCCGCTCGCCCGCCAACCTCTGGCTCGCGGGCCAACTCGCCGGTATCCGGCTCGCGCCCGGGGGGCGGCCGCCGCGGCCGGACTGGTTCGCCGCCCCGCGCCCCGAGCCCGGGCTCCCCGACCGCACCTTGCCCGGCGAATGGCTGCTCCATCCGTGGGACCTCGTGTCCGCCGGTCCGGCCCGTCTGGCCGACGACCTGGCGGCGACGATCGGTGCGGGCGTGCGGGACGACCTGCCGGACGGCTGCCGGCGGCTCGGCAGCGAGGCGATCCGACTCGGAGAGGGCGCGCGGGTCGAACCGGGCGTGCTCTTCGATGCGCGCGAGGGCCCGATCGAACTGGGTCCCGGCGTCGAGGTGCGTACGGGGGCCCGCCTGGCCGGTCCCCTCTACGCGGGCCCCCGCTCCAGGCTCCTCGGCGGCGCCCTCTCCCGCTTCAGCAGCGGACCCTTCTCCTTCGTGCGGGGGGAAGTCGACGGCGTCACCGCGCTCGGGTATTCGAACAAGGCGCACGACGGATACCTCGGCCACGCGTACGTGGGGCGCTGGGTCAACCTGGGCGCCATGACGACGAACAGCGACCTCAAGCACACCTATGGAACGGTCCGGGTCGGCCCTCCGGGAGCCCGGACCGACACCGGGCTCGTCAAGCTCGGTTGTCTCCTCGGAGACCATGTGAAGACCGGGATCGGAGCTCGCCTCGATACGGGCACCGTCGTCGGCGCCGGCTCGAGCCTGTTCGGGGCGGAGATGCCGCCCACTTGGGTCGAGCCCTTCTCCTGGGGCCCGGGCCGGACGCGGGAGCGCTGCCGCCGGGAGGCGTTCATCGCCACCGCGACCCGGGTCGTCGCGCGACGCGGCCTCGAGGCCGACGCGCCGTTCCGGTGCTGGCTCGGGGACGTGTGGGACGAGGCCTGCCGGCCATGACGTTCTCCGTGGCCTCGCTCGGGACCGGGAGCCGCGGCAACGCCTTCCTCGTCGAGGGGGGGCGCGCCCGCGTGCTCGTGGACGCCGGCTTTTCCGGTGTTCAGCTCGCACGGCGGCTCGAGGCGCTCGAGGTGGAGCCCGAGGCGATCGACCTCGTCGTCGTGACGCACGAGCACCGGGACCATTCGGCCGGGATCGGGATCGGGGCGCGTCGCTGGGGCTGGCGACTCGCCATGAACGCGCCCACCCACCTCGCCTGCCGAGCACTCCTGCGGGGTGGCGAGGTGTGCCGGGACCTCCCCTCAACCGGCCTCGAGGTGGGGGACCTCGCGATCGAGGCGGCCCCGACCCATCACGATGCGGCAGCCCCCGTGGCGATCACGGTCCTGCACCGGCCCACGGGACTGCGCGCCGGAATCGCGACGGACCTCGGGAGGCCCACCACTCCCGTCCGCCACGCCCTGCGTGGATGCGCATTCCTCGTCCTGGAGGCGAACCACGACGAAGGACGGCTCCGAGCCGCCTCCTATCCCTGGCGCGTGAAGCAACGGATCGGGGGCAGCCGCGGGCACCTGTCGAACCGTCACGCAGCCGACTTCGCGCGCGAACTGGCGCATCCCGGACTGGGAGGCATCCTCCTCGCGCACTTGAGTCACGAGTGCAACGACCCGGAACTGGCCCTCGAGAGGGTCTCCATCGGACTGGAGCCGTCGCGATACAGCGGACTCCTGGAGACCGCCGGACAGGACCTTCCCGGTCCCCGATACGACGTGGCCGAGCTCGTGAGGAGCCGCGCCGATGGCGCGCAGCTCTCGCTGTCTATCTGAGGATCACCCTCAGCACGTCATTTCCGACGGCCCACAGCATGAGCGCGAGCACGAAGACCATCCCCACCGTCGTGAAGCGCATGCGCTGCTGGACGCTGAGGGCCCTGCCGCCGCGCAGGCCTTCGATCCCCAGGAAGAGGAGGTGCCCCCCGTCGAGGACGGGGATCGGCAGCAGATTGAAGATGGCGAGGTTGATGCTGATGACCGCCATGAAGCCGAGCAGCTCCCAGAACCCGGCGCGCGCCGCCCGCCCCGAGATCTCGCCGATCATGATCGGCCCGCCGATCTCGCGCGCCGAACTCCGCCCCGTGACGAGATCGGTCAGGAACTGGACGACGGCGCCACTCCAGTAGGTCGCGCTCGACCAGCCCCGTCCGAGCGCCTCGATCGGCCCCGCGCGCCCGCCATCGGCCCCGAGGCGGATGCCGATGCGCCCGACCGTGCGGGAGTTGCCGGTGAGGTCGGAGAACTGCTCGACCGCGTCCGGCATGGCGACGAAGGTGAGATCCTCCCCGTCGCGCTCGACGACGATGTCGACGGATTCGCCGGCCCGCCGTTCGATCCGCATCGTGACCTGGGTCGGATCGTGCACCGAGACCCCGTCGACCCGCCGGATGAGGTCGTTGTCCCGGAGCCCTGCCTCGGCGGCGGGGGAACCCGGCGCGACCTCCACGATCCGCGGCTCGAACACGCCCTGCCCCATGGCGATCGCGGCGAAGGCCACGACGGCGAAGAGCCAGTTCATGATGACGCCCGCAGAGATCACCATCACCCTGGCCCAGAACGGCTTCGCGTCGAAGTCGCGGGGTGAGGTTCCCGCCGCGCCGCGCTCCTCCGTTCCGGGCGGACTCTCTGTCCCGCCCTCGAGTTTCCCGACGACTTCCTCATCGGCCATACCGGCCATCTTCACGTAGCCCCCGAGGGGGATCCACGACAGCACGTACTCGGTCTCTCCGCGCCGGAAGCCCGCCATCTTCGGGCCCAGCCCGATCGAGAACCGCGGCACCTCGATGCCGACGCTCTTGGCCGCCGCGAAATGCCCCAGTTCGTGCACGAAGATGAGCACGCCGAGGACGATGACCGTTACCAGGATGGTGATGATCACTCGTTGGTCTCCCGACTCGTTGACACCCGATTCCGGCTTCGCCGACTCCGCGCTCCCGGCGCTTCCCGGGCGATCCCGCGCGCCCGGGCGTCGATCCGCCGTACGTCCTCCACCGACTCGATGGCGCGCGACGAGAACCCTTCAAGGGTACGGAGCACGACTCCGGAGAGTTCCTCGAAACCGACCTGTCCGGCGAGGAATCTCTCGACCGCGACCTCGTTGGCCGCGTTGAAGGCCACGGGAAACTCGCCTCCCGCCTCTCCGGCCGCGACCCCCGCCCGGAAGAGCGGGAACACATCCTCCCGCACGGGTTCGAACTCCAGCGGTCCGTCCCGTATGGGATCGAAACCCGGCTCGACGCGCGCGTCGTCCAGATGCTCGGGATACCCGAGCGCCCACAGGATCGGGATCTCCATCGACGGCCGCCCGAGCTGGGCGAGCGAGGAGCCATCGCGGAACTCCACGACCGAGTGGACGATCGACGTCGGATGTACGACGACGTCGATGCGCTCGTAGGGGATGCCGAACAGGGTTTGGGCTTCGATGACTTCCAGCGCCTTGTTCGCGAGCGTGGCGGAGTCGATGGTGATCTTCGACCCCATCGCCCACGTGGGATGCCTCAGCGCGTCGGCGGGACGGACGGCGGCGAGCCGCTCGGCCGGCCACGTCCGGAACGGACCGCCGGACGCCGTCAGGGTGATGCGCGCGATCTCCGCCGCGGGGCGTCCGGCGAGGCACTGGTGGACGGCGGAGTGCTCGCTGTCGACCGGCAGCAGTTCGCCACCTCCCTCGCTGAGCGCCCGCAGCACGAGGGCGCCCCCCGCCACGAGGGATTCCTTGTTGGCCAGCGCGAGCCGCTTCCCCGCCCCGAGCGCCGCGAGCGTCGGCCCGAGGCCGGCGAAGCCCACGAGCGCGTTGAGTACGAGATCGGCGCGGGGGGAGCGCGCGGCATCCTCCAGAGCGTCCGGGCCCACGCGCCACTCGCCGGACCAGCGCGGCGTAAACCCGTGCGGCGGCGGCGTCCCGAGAACGACGAACTCCGGGTCCCATTCGAGAGCGAGCGCGTCGAGCGCCTCCCGGTTCCGGTGGGCGGTCAGCACGGTCACCCGGAACCGGTCGGGGTGACGACGGATCACCTCCAGGGCCCCCGCCCCGACGGACCCCGTGGCGCCGAGGACGGCGACCCGCTTCACGCGGCTCCTCCGCTCATGCCGCTCATGCCGCGAAGGCGAGGAAGAGGAACGCGGCGGGAAGCGCCCACAGCACGGAATCCAGCCGGTCCAGCATCCCCCCGTGTCCCGGAAGCAGGCGGGAAGAGTCCTTGACTCCGCACTCACGCTTCAGAGCCGATTCGGCGAGGTCACCCACGATGGCGAGCACCCCGACCACGAGCCCGAAGGCGAGCGTGCGGGGCAGGCCCAGCGTCCAGGCGTCGGGAAGCAGGAACCGCGGATACAGGACGGCCACGGCCACGCTCCCGAGGAGCGCGGACACGGCCCCCGCGATCGTCTTGTTCGGGCTCACGCGAGGCGCGAGCGGACGCTTGCCGAAGGTCCGGCCGCCGGCGTAGGCGGCCGTGTCGGCGATCCAGGTCAGGGTCACCGGCAGGAAGAAGAGGAGCGTCCCCGGGATCCACCCGCCTTCCGCCCCGCCCCCCTGCGGAAGGAGGACCCAGCCCTCGCGCAGCGGGATCCCGAAGGCGAGGAGACCTCCGACGTACAGCGCGCCGAACGTCGTGACGGCGGCGCTCCGGATCGGCCTCTCTTCGAGGTCGATCGTCGCGAGCGCGAGGGCCGCGAACCCCAGCACGAGACCCGTCGCGAGGAGCGCGGCCCCCTCGAACCCGGCCGCGAGAACGACCGGCGGAAAGAGGAAGGCCGCGATCGATCCCGGCACGACGAACGCGCGGGTCCCCGCCCCCCGCGTCATCCCCGCGAACTCCCGGTATCCGATCGCGGCGACGGCGCCGAGACCCGCCGCGAACACGTACCCGCCGGCATAGGTGAGCAGCGCGCAGAGCGGAATGCCCGCGCCCGCGACAGCCAGCCTGTTGCGGAGATTGGGGCTCACGGCGCGATCGCGCCCATCACGTCTTCACCAGCCCGAATCTCCGCTCCCGCCGCCGGTAGTCGACGAGCGCGCCGAAGAGGTGCTTTCGGGTGAAATCGGGCCAAAGCACATCCGTGACGAAGATCTCCGCGTAGGCAAGTTGCCAGAGGAGGAAGTTGGAGAGCCGTTGCTCCCCCGAGGTCCGGATCAGCAGATCGGGGTCCGGCCAGTCGCGCGTGAGCAGTTCAGCCGCGAAGCGCTCCGCATCGATCTCTTCCGGGGACAGTTCCCCACGGACGCACCTCCGGGCCAGATCGCGGGCGACACCCGCGATCTCCGCCCGCGCGCCGTAGCTGATCGCCAGATGGACGTCCAGCTTCGCCCCGCCCGCCGTGGAAGTCTCGAGTTCCGTGATCGCAACGCGCGCCGGTTCCGGCAGCCGCATGCGGTCGCCGAACACCGTGACCCGGATCCCGTGCCGCGCCAGGGCCTCTCCCTGGCTCCGCACGTACTCCTCGAGCAGCGCCATGAGCGCCTCGACTTCGGTCGGCGGCCGGGACCAGTTCTCGTGAGAGAAGGCGTACAGCGTGAGGTGGGACACACCGGCTTCCGCCGCCCCCTCGATCGTCTCGCGCACCGCCGTCATCCCCGCGCGGTGTCCTTCCGATCTCGGCAAGGCGCGCCGCCTCGCCCAGCGGCCGTTCCCGTCCATGATGACGGCGACGTGGGTCGGCACTTCGCCCTCTGTCGCGGCCTCCAGTGAGGCCGTCGCCCCGTTTCTCTCCCCGCTCATGCGCCCCAAGCTCGCGCCGTGTGGGCGGGGGTGTCAAAACGCGTTGCGATCGGGGGATCCGGAAGCGGGTGGGCGGAGGAGCCGCCGCATGCGCGGCGCGCCGCCGAGGAAGGAATACGCCTCGTAGCCGGCCCGCTGCATCGCTTCGGCGAGGTAGGCCGTGCGCACCCCTTCCGCGCAGCAGAGGACGTAGGTCGCCGTGCGGTCCAGGTCAGCGAAGTCACGTTCAAGCTCCATTAGGTCACGACGAACCGCACCCGGCCAGTGCCACGATTCGAACGCCCGCGCCGGACGGGTGTCGATGATCTCGGCGCTCTCGGGCACGGCGGTCACGTACAGCGAGGCGCCCACCATCGACTCGGGGCGGAGTTCGCGCAGGTCGCAGGTCGTGGCGGCGGAGATCGCGCCGTTCAGTTCCTCGAAGCCCACGGCCGCTTCCTGCGCCTCCGCCGCGGCCGGCGTCGAGGCGGTGACGGGCCGCTGGGGTACGAGGTCGCAGTATTCGCGCACCCGCGCGGACAGGTCGTGCGTCCCGATCTCGCGCGCCCTTTCGAGGATCTCCTCCTTGTGGAACCCGAGCAGGGGGCGGAGGACCGGGAGCGAGGAAGCGTTCTCGATGGCCCGCAGGTTGCGGAGCGTCTGGGACGAGACCTGGCCGACCGATTCGCCGGTCACCAGGGCGTCGGCTCCGGTCCGCCCCGCGATCTCCGCCGCGGCCCGATACATCATCCGCTTGAGGACGACCTGGAGGTAGGCGGGTTTCGCGCGCGCCCGCATCGCCTCGACGACCGGGCCGAACTCGAGCACATGGAGCCGGGGCCGGGTCCCGTAGCTCCAGCGATCCGCGAGGATCTTGGTCACCTCGACGACCATGCGCTCGTACGCGCGGCCTCCAAGGTTGCAGAAGACATAGTCGAGGCGGATGCCCCGCCGCAGCGCCATCCAGGCCGCGACGGGCGAATCGAAGCCGCCCGAGATGAGCGCGAGCGCGTGGCCCTGCACTCCGAGCGGAAGACCCGATGCGCCCCGGACGCTGTTATCGTAGAAGAAGGCCCGGCCGTCGCGGACCTCGACGAACACCGTCACTTCCGGATGGTCCAGATCGACGGTCGCGCCGGGGTTGAGCGCCGCCCCGAGACGCTGATGGATGTCGGAGGAGGAGAAGCCGTGCGAGCCGGAACGGCGCGCGCGCACCGCGTACCTGCGGCCGCGCACCGCGTCGGCGAAGAGCGACTTCCCGACCGTGACGATGGCGTCAAGCTCGGCTTCGCACTCGCCGGCGAGGACTGAACAGCTGGACACGCCGAACGTCCGCCTCAGCGGCCCCAGGAAGCCGCGGTCCGCCCCCTCGATGTAGAAGCGGCTCCATTCCAACCGCAGTCTCGCCTCGACGCCCTCCGCCGCGAACCCGTCACGCAGGTTCCGCGCCAGCTGTTTCTGGAAGCGGGATCGGGTGCGTCGCGCCTTGGTCGAGAGCTCGCCGGAGAAGCGCACGAGGGCCCGCACAGTCCCCGCTCGGGGCTCGCCGCCGTTCCATGTTTCGTGTCTCGCCGTCATGGGGACAGTCTACATCGGCCGGTACGACACGGGAAACGAGTGGCAGGGGGGGGATTTGAACCCCCGACCCAGGGCTTATGAGTCCCTTGCTCTACCAGGCTGAGCTACCCTGCCGCGTTGTGGCTGCGCATCCTACACATCCTCGCACGCCGGTCAACCCGCCGCCTCAGCGAGAGGCCGGATCCTCGGGCCGCGCGGCGAGTCCGGTCCCGGGGCGGGCTTCGTCTCCCAGTTCGACGAACCGCACGAGGATCTCGCCAGGGCGGACGAATCCGTAGCGTTCACGCGCGACCCGCTCGATCGCCCACGGATGGGCCACCAGGCTGTCGGCCCAGGCATCGAGGGCGGCGAGTTCGGCTTCGCGCGCGGCGATCTCCGCTTCTCGGGATCTCGTCTCCTCCTCCAGTCCGGACACCCCGGCCCGGGTGTATTCCCCTCCGACCATCCAGTAATACCCGGCCGCGACCAGCGCCACGAAGGCGATGATCCGGCTCAAACGACGGCTCGCCGCCTCCGCCATACTCAGCCTCCGTACATCGTGGCGCCGGGATAGACCGCCGACGAACCCAGCCGCTCCTCGATGCGGAGGAGCCGGTTGTACTTCGCGACCCGCTCCGAACGGCAGGCGCTCCCGGTCTTGATCTGCCCGGCGCCGGTGGCCACCGCGAGATCCGCGATGAACGTATCGGCGGTCTCGCCGGAGCGGTGCGAAATCACGACGCCGAAGTTCGCCGCCGCCGCCATCCGGATCGCGTCCAGCGTTTCGCTCACCGTCCCGATCTGGTTGACCTTGATGAGGATCGCGTTGCCGACCCCGCTCGCGATGCCGCGCGCGAGGCGGTCGACGTTCGTCACGAAGAGATCATCGCCGACGAGCTGTGCGCGGTCCCCCATGTGCGCGGTGAGGACCGCCCAGCCGTCCCAGTCGTCCTCCGCGAGGCCATCCTCGATGGAGACGATCGGATACGCCTCGAGCCAGTCCGCGTAGAGGGCCACGAGCGCCTCGGCATCGTGGTCTCCCGCCTCCCCCGCACTCGCGAGCCGGTACATCCCGGCCTCCGCGTCATGGAACTCCGACGCCGCGCAGTCGAGGGAGAGCACCACATCCCGCCCCGGTTCGTATCCCGCGTCCACAATCGCTTCCACGATGAGGTCGAGCGCCTCCCGGTTCGATCCGAGATCGGGCGCCACACCGCCCTCATCGCCGACCGCGGTGCTGTGTCCGGCCGCCGACAGTCGCCGCCTCAGCGCGTGAAAGACCTCGACGCCGACGCGCAGCCCCTCGGAGAAGCTCGGCGCACCGACCGGGAGGACCATGAACTCCTGGATGTCGACCGTGTTGTTCGCGTGCGCCCCGCCGTTGAGGATGTTCAGCATGGGGACCGGAAGCAGGTGCGCGTCGCCCGACCCGAGGTAGCGGAAGAGCGGCTCTCCGGCCGAGGCCGCCGCGGCGCGCGCGGCCGCCATCGACACGGCGAGGAGGGCGTTCGCGCCCAGGCGCCCCTTGTTCGGCGTCCCGTCGAGCGCGATGAGCGTCGCGTCCAGCCCCCGCTGATCGACGGCCTCGCGCCCCCGGACGGCATCGGCGATCTCGCCGTTGACGTGCGACACCGCGCGGAGAACACCCTTGCCGCCGTACCGCGACCTGTCGCCGTCCCGCAGTTCGACGGCCTCGTGTTCCCCGGTCGACGCGCCGCTGGGCACCGCGGCCCGGCCGATCGTTCCGTCCTCGAGATGCACGTCCGCCTCGACGGTCGGGTTGCCGCGCGAATCGACGATCTCGCGGCCCACGACTTCCGCGATCGCGGTCACCGCGTTCCCTCGTTTCGATGATGTGCAGGAGCGTTCATGCAGGCGTGTCCCTCCGCCACCCGGCGATCGATGGCCGATCGCTTCCTCCTCCGCCCAGGTCGTCCGCCGGCCCACCGCGGACTGCCGGAAGATACTACCCCTTGCCGGCTGAACAAGTTGCGCGGTCGGGCGACTCCGGACGCGGGCCCGACTCCCCGCCCTCCCCGAGCATCGATTCGATCGCCCGCCGCGCCTCCCGCATCAGCGCCTCCCGACTCGGAGGATCGACTCCCTCGAGAGAGATCGGCGGGGCCAGCCGTACCACGATTCGGCCGGGGCGGACGCGCTTCGCCCCCGGCGGATAGGCGCGGTGTCCCCCGTCGAGCGCCGCGGGCACGAGCGGGACGCCCGTCTCGAGCGCGAGCGCGAAGGAACCTCGCCGGAAACGCCCCAGTTCACCGTCGCGCGAGCGGGTCCCCTCCGGAAACAGGACCAGTGTCAACCCTTCCGCCCGCATCCGGCGACCGGCCGTCCGCAAGGTTTCCTTCGCATTCCGCGGGCGCTTGCGGTCGATGAGGACATGCCCCGCTGCGCGCATCGCCCCACCCAGGAGCGGGATCCCGGCGAGTTCCCGCTTCGCGATGAAGCGAACGGAAACAGGGAGGACGGCCATGAGGGCCCAGACATCCAGGTACGACTGGTGGTTGGCGACGATGACCTGCGGCCCGGAGCGATCGAGATGTTCGAGGCCGCGGACGCTGACCCGCACGCCGGCAGCCAGCAGCAGCGAGCGCGCCCAGTTGCGGTCGATCCAGTCGACGACCGTGTGTCCGCCCCCGATCCGTGTCAGGAGGACGGACAGGATCGAGAAGACCGCAGTCGACAGCACAAGGACGGGGTAGAAGAGCGCGGTCCTGATCAAGGATCGGACGCAAAGTGGTCGAAGCCCGCGGGAACTTCCGGCCCCTCCAGTCCGTCCACGCGGACGCCCTCCCCTCGGCTCACCGTCCCGATGCGGGTGATCGGGAGATCGAAGGCGGCGGCGAACGCCCGGGCCGTACCGCGCATCGTGCCGGGCGCCACGGCGAGGAGCAGTTCGTAGTCCTCCCCGCCCGCAAGGACCAGACGCGTCGCGACCGGCGCCCGCCGAAAGCCCTCCAGCGGGGACGCTGCCGGGACGCGCGCGGCATCGATCCTCAGCGCGACCCCGGAGGCCGCCGCGAGATGCCGCGCGTCCCGCAGGAGGCCGTCGGAGAGGTCTATCGCCGCGTGGAGGTCGACCCGCTCCGCGAGCCACCGCGCCTCCCGTATTCGGGGCTGTGGCCGGTCGAAGGCCGCGCGGGCCGTCCCATCCGGCTCCAGCCCGCGCTCGAGGTCCCGCAGGGCGGCGGCGGCGGCGCCCAGCTCCCCGGTGACCCAGAGTTCGTCCCCGGGGCGCGCGTCGCGGCGCCTTTTCGGGTCTGCCACGCGCCCCAGCACCGTGACATCGAGAAAAACGGGGCCGGGCGACGCGACGAGGTCCCCTCCCAGCACCTCGGCCTCCGCGCGACGGGCGATCTCGCCGACGCCGCGCCCGAGCGCCGCCGCCGTCTCGATCCCCAACTCCGGAGGCAGCGCGGCGGAAACGACGAGGCCGATCGGGGCGGCGGCCATGGCGGCCAAGTCACTGAGTGCGCTCGCGGCGGCCCGGTAGCCGATCGTCTCCCACGTCATCCACGCGCGGCGGAAATGGACCCCCTCCACGCTCGCGTCGCAGCTCACGACGACCTGTTCGTCCGTCTCGAGGCGGAAGGCCGCGGCGTCATCTCCGGGCGGCAGGGTAATCGCGACCGCCGGATCCGCCGGACCGGCGCCCGCGCTCGCCTCCTCCAGGAACGCCGCGATGCGCGCCGTCTCGGGCCCCGCGGCGAGACCCGGTCCGTCGAAGCGCGTCATCGCGCCCCCCCGGCCGGACGTCCTGCCGCGACCGCGGGGAGGGCGAGCGACACGCCCGGCCACGCCCCCGGACACACAGTCCCGAGCGCCTGGCGCGCCGGCACCAGCGCCTCGGGCACGTCGGCGGCGGATCCACCGACCTCATCGACCCCGTGCAGCACGGCGAGGGCCGTCACGGCAAGCCCGGCGGTCGCCGCATCCGCCGGACCGAGACCCGCCGCCATGTACGCTCCGCACACGCCGGTGAGCACGTCGCCCATGCCTCCGCTGGCGAAGCCGGGGCTGACGAGCGTCGTCGCCCGCATTTCGCCTCCGGGCCGGGCCACCCACGTCGGCGCGCCCTTGAGGAGTACCGTCGCCTTCGCTGCGTCGGCCAGCCGTCGTGCGGCCGCCGGGGGGTCCTCGCGCACCGCGGCGACGGACGAGCCCAGCAGCCGGGCCATCTCGCCGGGGTGAGGGGTCAGGAGAACCGGGCGACCCGGCGCGACCTGGCCGTGGGTTGCATCCGCCGCGCCCGCCGCCAGCACGTTGAGGCCGTCCGCATCGATCACGAGCGCGGCCGTCCCCGCTCCCCGGACCCGCCGGACGAGTTCGACCCGCTCCGGCCCGGTCCCCAGACCCGGTCCGACGGCGACCGCGTCGGCCCAGCGAAGCGTCGCCTCCAGGGCGTCCGTTTCCGTCCAGTCGACGAACACCGCCTCGGGGATGCTCGTCTGTACGATGTCCCGGTTCGCCGGGTCGCTCACCACGCGTACGATGCCGATGCCGGCCCGGATCGCCGCGCGGGCCGCCAGAATCACGGCCCCGGCCATGCCGGGCTCCCCGCCCGCGATGGCCAGATAGCCCGCATCCCCCTTGTGCCCGGCCGCCGAACGTCCCCCCAGAAGCTCCGCCGCCCAGGAGGCGGTGACCGCGCGGGCCGGCGGTGCAGGATCGGGCGGCGGAAAACCGATCTCCACGCAGAGCAGGTCGCCGACCCGTTCGCGCGCCGGGAAGCGCAACAGACCGATCTTCGGCCAGCCGAAGGTCACGGTCAGATCCGCCCGGATCGCCGCTCCGGGGATATGCCCCGTGGTGAAGTCCACTCCGCTCGGCCCGTCCGCGCAGACGACCGCGACCCCCGCCTCGTTCACGCGTTCGATGATTCGCGCCTGCGGGGCGCGGGGGGCCGTCCTCAGGCCGGTCCCGAGGATGCCGTCGACCGCGACCGCGGCGGCCCCGAGTTCGCGCTCCAGCGCGGGCGCGGGTTCGATGGGGAGATTCCACCCCGAGAGAACATCGGGGCTCGGGAGGCGGCTCCCGCACTGGACGAATCGGACCGAGCGCCCCCAGGCCGCCAGAGTGCGCCCGGCCACCAGCGCATCGGCCCCGTTGTGGCCGCTCCCCGCCAGCACCACGACGCGCCCCGTCGGGTATCTCTCCTGGAGGTGGCCGGCCAGCGCCCGGCCCGCGTTCTCGATCAGCGCGCGTTCCGGTATCGCTCCGGATTCGATCGCCAGCCGGTCGATCTGCGCCATCTCGGCTGCGGTGGGAAGCGGGACATTGCGCGCCGCCACCCGCCACCAGTCCACCGGCGGAAGGAGAGGGGTCAGGTCGGGGGGAATCGCTCTGCGGACGGGGCCGACGCCCCCCGTGAGGTCATTTGTAGGACTGCTGCACGCTGCGCCCGAAACTGATCTCACCGTTGTCGATCCGGATGTTGAACCCGCAGTCGGGATTCGAACAGACCCACGCCTTGTACCGGATCGGCGCGCCGTCGCGCCCGTAGTCCGAGAGCGGGAGCAACACTCCCTTGGTGCAACTCAAGCACAGCGTGAACTTCTCGGCCACGCGATCACCCCTCCCCCATGTTGGACGGTCCTCCCGTTTCCGGCCCGTCACCGCCGCCTGCCGTCCCCCGCCGCCCCACGGCTGCGTGGTCGAGCGTGAGTTCCTCCCCTACGCGCTCCAGGGATAGCTGTCTTCGAAAGCCTCGTCAAAGGTGAAGAGACCCTCGAAATCCTCTCGCGAGTCGTCGGGCTGCTTGATCAGAACCCCGCACTCCACGAGCGCGAAGACGATCTCGCCGATATCCGTCGTGTCGTGTACGCCCCAGTGTTCCAGCACCGTCCGGGCCAGTGGACCGAATCGCTCCAGCGCGAGTTCCCGCACCGCGTCGGCGACTTCGGCGCCGCTGATGTGACGCGGCAACGCGAGACTCGACAGCCGACGCCTTAGCGCGGAGAGCAGAAACAGGTATGCGGCTTCCGTATACCTGGGATTGCGCTGCCTGATTCCCGTCAGAGCGCCCGCTGTGTTCACTTCGCCACAGGCCCCTTTTCCCGACCGCCGAGAGCGCTGCCCGCAAGGGCACATCGTGGTGGAAGCTAGACGGGGGAAAAAGAAGGCGTCAAGCCGCGACGCCTCAGGGGACACCCTCCGTCCCGCCATAGAGGGGGAAATCGGCGCACAGCCCGCGCACTTCGGCCTCGATGGCGGACAGTACCCCCTCGTCACCCTCCGAGCGAAGCGCCCTGTCCATGAGGTCGGCGATCGTCCGCATTTCCGTCTCCACCATGGAGCGGGTGGAAACGGCCGCGGTCCCGATCCGGATCCCTGACGCCACGAACGGGGAGCGGGTCTCGAAGGGCACCGTGTTCTTGTTCACCGTGATGCCCGCCCGGCCGAGGAGCGCCTCCGCATCCTTGCCGGTGAGTTCCGTCGTCCGGAGGTCGACGAGCACGAGGTGCGTGTCCGTCCCGCCCGCGACGATGTCGTAGCCGTGCTCGGCGAGCCGCCTCGCGAGCGAGCGCGCGTTGCGCACTACGAGAGCCGAGTACTCGCGGAACCCGGGCCTCAGCGCCTCGCCGAGCGCGACCGCCTTCGCCGCGATCACATGCATCAGGGGGCCACCCTGCAACCCCGGGAAGGTCGCCTTGTCGACCGCCGCCGCATGCTCCTCGCGGCACAGCACCAGACCCCCGCGTGGCCCTCGCAGCGTCTTGTGCGTCGTGGTTGTCACGACATCCGCGTGCGGGACCGGCGACGGATGGTGCCCGGTGGCCACGAGTCCCGCGATGTGCGCCATGTCGACCAAGAGGCGGGCGCCGCACGCCTCCGCGATGTCCGCGAAGCGCGCGAAGTCGATCTTGCGCGGATAGGCGCTCCCCCCCGCGATGATCACCGCCGGCCGCACCTCGAGCGCGGTCGCCAGGAGGGCCTCGTAGTCGATCGTCCGGTCGGAGCGCCGCACGCCGTAAGGGACGACGTGGTACCAGAGCCCGGAGAAGTTCACGGGCGACCCGTGCGTGAGGTGCCCGCCGTGCGAGAGGTCCATCCCGAGCAGCGTCGCGCCCGGCTTCGTGAGCGCCTGTAGCGCGGTCATGTTCGCGCCGGAGCCGCTGTGCGATTGGACGTTGCCGTGGTCGGCGCCGAACAGGTCGCGCGCCCGTTCGCGGGCCAGGTCTTCCACCACGTCGACGAACTCGCACCCGCCGTAGTATCGACGCCCCGGGTAGCCCTCGGCGTACTTGTTCGTCATCACGCTGCCCGTGGCCTCCAGCACCCCGCGCGACACGAAGTTCTCACTCGCGATCATCTCCAGGCCCGTCCGCTGGCGCTCGAGTTCGCGATCGATCGCGCGCGCCACCTCCGGATCGGTGGCTGCCAGCGGGCGGGGATCCAGCGCGCCGATTGCCGTTCGTTCCGCGGTCGAACTCACCCGTACTCCCTCTCTCTGTAGAGTTGCCGCGCGATCAGGCTGCGGTGCATCTCGTTCGCCCCCTCGTAGATCTCGGTGACCTTCGCGTCCCGAAACAGGCGTTCCACGGGATACTCCCGCGAATACCCGTAGCTGCCAAAAACCTGGACCGCCTCACGGGCGTTCCGCATCGCCGTCTCGCTCGCGAAGAGCTTGGCCACGCTGGACAGCCGCCGCGCCCGCGGATCACCCGTCATGTACGCCGCGGCCGCGCGCTCGAGGAGGCCGCGCGCCGCCTCGAGCCGGGTCACCATGTCGCCGAGCTTGAACTCCAACCCCTGGAACTCCCTCAGCCGCCGGCCGAACTGTTCCCGCGTGTGGGCGTACTCGAACGCCGCGTCCACCGCCGCGGACGCGATGCCGAGCGCCTGGGCCGCGATGCCGAGCCTCCCGCCCTCCAGCCCCGCGAGCGCGTAGGAGAAGCCCCGGTTCGGCTCTCCGATCAGGAGTCCGTCTCCGAGAAACACATCGTTCAGCGCGAGCGTTACCGTCTCCGAGCCGCGCTGTCCCATCTTGCGCTCCTTCCGGCCCACGGCGAGGCCCTCGACTCCGGCGGGCAGGAGGAAGGTGCCGATGCCCCTCGCCCCCCTGCGATCCGCGGGCGTATCCGTCCGGGCGAACATGAGGATGACGTCCGCCGAAGCGCCATTCGTCACCCACATCTTCTCGCCGTTGATGAGCCAGCCGCCGTCCGCGCGGGTGGCCTGCGTGCGCAGCGCCGCGGCATCCGTCCCCGCCCCGGCTTCGGAGAGGGAGAAGGCACCGAGGACTTCGCCGCTCGCCATGCGGGGGAGCCAGGCCTGCCGCTGCGCCTCGCTTCCGTGCCGGAGCAGGATCGAGACGGGCAGCGAGTTGTGGACGCTGACGGACACCGCGACCCCGGCATCGCCCCACGCCAGTTCCTCGAGCACGTAGAGATAGGTGACGAGATCCAGCCCCAGCCCGTCGTAACGCTCCGGCACCCGCATGGCGAGAAACCCCAGATCTCCCAGTTCGCGGTGGATCGCCTCGTCGAAGACGTCCTCGTTCGCGTCGCGCGCTTCGGCGGTCGGCCTCAACCGCTCTTCCGCGAACTGCCGGGCGAGATCGAGCACCTGCCGCGCCTCGGAGGAGAGTTCGATGGCCGAATAGGCCCGGCGGTGCGTCGTCATCCGCTCTCGTAGCGGTAGAAGCCGCGCCCGGTCTTACGGCCCAGCCGGCCGGCGGCGACGTACTTCGCGAGCAGCGGACACGGGCGATACTTCGAGTCTCCGAGTTCCGCGTGCAGAACGCGCATGATCGCGTGACAGGTGTCGAGCCCGATGAGGTCGGCCAGCGCGAGGGGCCCCATGGGATGGTTCATCCCGAGCTTCATGACGGTGTCCACCGCGTCCGCGTCGGCGACCCCTTCCATGAGACAGTACACGGCCTCGTTGATCATCGGCATCAGGATCCGATTGGCGACGAAACCCGGAAAGTCGTTCGCGACGACCGCGGTCTTCGAGAGCCGCTTGCAGAGCTCCAGGGTCAGGTCCGTCGCCGCATCGGAGGTTTCGAGCCCCCGGATGACTTCGACGAGCCGCATAACGGGGACGGGATTCATGAAGTGCATCCCGATGACGCGGGCGGGGTTGCCGACGTGCGCGGCGATCCGGGTGATCGAGATCGAACTGGTGTTCGACGCGAGGAGCGTCTCCCCCCCGACCCGCGCCGCCAGTTCCTCGAAGAGTCGGAACTTGAGGGCGGGGTCCTCGCTCGCGGCTTCGACCACGACCTCGGCGTCCTCCAGGGCAACGAGGTTCCGGTCGGTACGGATCCGGCCGAGCGCGGCTTCGGCGTCGTCCCCGGATATCAGCTCCCGGCCGACCTGTCGCGAGAGATTCCGTTCGATCGAGGCGTGGGCTCGTTCGAGCGCCGCGGCGTCCACATCGACGAGACGGACGGCGCAGCCGGCGAGCCCGAAGACGTGCGCGATCCCGCTCCCCATCGTCCCGGCGCCCACCACGCCGACGCGCGCGACTTCAGTTGCTCGAATCATCTTCCGAACGAATCTCTCCTTCCTCGTCTTGAGGGCCGTCTTGCGGGCCGTCTTGCGGGCCGGCGTCCGGGCTCACGGACGATCGGCCGCCGTCGCCGGTCGAGCCGCCAATCCGCCACAGCCACACCGTTCCGATCGCGGTCAGGATTGTGACGAGCAGTCCGCCCTCGGGCCCGAAGGCGCCTCCCGTCCACAGCGGCGGCCCGGACAAAGCCGCGTCGAGGCCGGATATTGACACGTCCAGCCCGCTCACGGACAGGCTGGAAGCCGCCATCAGCCAGTTCCAGCCGAAATGGACGCCGCCCACGAACCAGAGACTCCCCGTTCGCCAATAGGCGACGCCGAGCAACACCCCCGCGAGGCCGATGTTCAGGAACGGCAGCGGGCCGATCCCCGGGTTCGCGCCGTGCGCGAGGCCGAAGGCCACCGATGTCGCGACCACCGCCGCGACCGGCCCGAAGCGGGCCTGGACGACGCGGAACGGATAACCCCGGAAGAGCAGCTCCTCGGAGAAGGCCGCACCGAACACGAGCGCCGACACCTCGACGCCCCTCCAGAGGGAGGACTCCGCCGAGGCCGTCCACGACACCCAGCCCAGCGCCGCCAGAACGAGGATCGGGACCCCCACGATCGCCACCCCTGCCAGAGATCCCAGGACGAGTTCCGTCACGCCCCCGATCCCGCCCCGGAGACCCAGCCAGGACAGGCGCCGGCCGTCGATCAGGACGGCGAGGAGCCAGGTCGCAAAGAGCGCCGCAATCAGCACGGGGACCGCCGTCCACCAGGCGAGCGCCGCCGAGGCCGTCTCGGCCGCGCTTGCGAACAGCTGCCCGAGCAACGCGAGCGGGAGCGCGCAAGCGACGAACAGGCCGACGAACCCGGCCAGTCGCCCGGCCCACGCCCAGCCCGGGTCGCTCACGGTCACACGCACTCCACGCTCATCGCGACGGCGTTCCCGCCGCCGAGACACAGGGTCGCCATGCCACGTTCGACGTCCCGGTCCCGCATCGCGTAGAGGAGCGTGGTGAGGATCTTCGCGCCCGACGCTCCGATCGGGTGGCCGAGGGCGATCGCACCCCCCCGGACGTTCACCCGGTCGAGATCCAGCCCCAGTTCACGGGCATCCGCCAGCACCTGCACCGCGAACGCTTCATTCATCTCCACCAGTCCGTAATCGGCCGCCACCGCCTCGTCGAGCGTCATCAGCTTCGCCACGGCCGCGACAGGTGCGAAGAACAGGTCACGCGGCGCGGTCGCCGCGACGGCGTAGGCCCGGATCCGCCCCAGGACCGGGAGTCCGTGCGCCTCGGCGTACGCCTCGGAGGTGACCAGCGTCGCGGCGGCCCCGTCGTTGAGGCCCGGCGCGTTGCCGGCCGTGACGCTCGGCTCGACGACCTCGGGGGGGGCGTCGCCCGCGAAGGCCGGACGCAGCCGCGCCAGCGCTTCCAGCGAAGTGCCGCGACGGGGCGGTTCGTCACATCGACCGTCACGGTGCCCCCGCGCGTTTCGATATGCACGGGCACGACCTCCGCCGCGAACCCCCCCGTGTCGATCGCCCCGATCGCCTTCTCGTGGCTTGCGAGGGCCCAGGCATCCTGATCCTCGCGGCTCACGCCCGCCTTGTGGGCCGTGTACTCCGCGTGTCCGCCCATGTGGCAGGTCCCGAAGGCGCACCAGAGTCCGTCGTGGATGAGGCCGTCGACCATCGACCGATCGCCGAACTTCACACCCTCCCGATACCCCCTCAGCAGGTAGGGCGCGTTCGACATCGATTCCATCCCGCCCGCGACCACGACCCGGGCGTCCCCGGCCTTGATCGCCTGGGCCGCCAGCATGACCGCCTTGAGTCCCGAGCCGCAGACCTTGTTTATCGTCACCGCCGGGACCGTCTCCGGAACGCCGCCCCGGATGGCCGCCTGGCGGGCGGGCGCCTGTCCGACGCCCGCCTGTACGACGTTGCCCATGATCACGTCTTCGATGTCGGCGAGGTCGATCCCCGCCCTGTCGATGGCCGCGGAGATCGCGAGGCCTCCGAGATCCGGGGCCGCGAGCGAGGAGAGTCCGCCCATGAAGCGGCCCGTGGGGAGCCGCGCGGCGGAGACGATCACCGGGATCCTGTCCTTGTCCATATGGTCATCCATGGTCGGTCGTGTTCCCTCCCGCATGGGATTCGTCGGGCGGCCCGCTCACGTCCGGCGGCCGCTTGCGTCGCGACGGGCGGGCCAGGGCACGCCGCAGCGCCGGCCAGGTCGTCCACCCACGCCGCTCCGCGTCCGCCAGCATGCGGACGAGGATGCGGGCCGTCGCGACCGCATCCCCTCGCGCACGGTGCCGTTCCCGGATCTCGATCCCGTAGTAGTCGGCGACCGCGTCCAGCCCGCGGCGATCCAGTCCGGGCAGCAGTCGGCGCGCCAGGTGAACGGTGCACAAGCGGGGCCCACGCGGCACGGCCGCCCCGGCTCGTCTCATTTCGGCGCGCAGGAAGCCCCAATCGTATCCCGCGTTGTGCGCGACGAAAACCCGGCCGCTGAGCCGCTCGCGCACCTGGTCGCAGATCTGCGAGAAGCTCGGCGCCCCGCGGGTCATCTCCGTGCGGATTCCCGTCAGGCGCGTGATCCACGGCGGGATCGCCACCCCCGCATCGACGAGGGTGGAAAAGCAGTCTCCGATCTCACCCCGGTCGACCTCCACGATCGCGATCTCGACGACCCGTCCGCCCGCGCCCGCGACGCCTCCATTCGTCTCGACATCCACCACGGCGTAGCGAAGCTGGTGCAGGCCGTCGCGTTGCTTCTCCGCACGCTCCTCCGCACGCTTCGCCTCACACCGCGCCAGTCGCCACACGGCTCCGTCCGGACCCTCGCGGACCACATCCGGGGCCCCCTCCAGGACCTCGGCCACGAGCCGATCGGCCAGCCCCGGAGGGCCTCCCCGGATGCCGAACATCTCGACCGCCAGATCGCGGGTCTCGCAGGCGCCCTGCTCCAGACGCGCCATGGCCCTGCGGAACAGCACGCCCTCCGGAGCGAAGCGAACCGCGGGAACCCGCGACATCTCGCCGCCCGAGCGGCCCTCGCCTCGCCGCGACACGGATCAGCCCCCCGCGCCGCCGCTCCCCGACCGTCGGCTCGCCTCGGAGAGCAGGTAGCTCAGGCCTTCCAGCTCGAGCACGATGTCCACGGTCCGGATCGGGACCCCGTCGATCTCCGACAGGTCGATCGGCGCGAAGTTCAGGATCGCCCCCACGCCGGCCCGCCCGAGCGCCGCCGCGACCTCCGCCGCCACCCTCGCGGGCGTCGCGACCACCCCGATGTCGACTCCCAGTTCCGCGATCACCGGCCGCAACTCGGACATGGAGCGAATGGTCAGGCCGAAGGCCCGGGTTCCGATCTTCGCATCGTCGGCATCAAACGCGGCCACCACGTCGAACCCGCGCGCCGCGAGCCCCCCGTACCCGAGGAGCGCCGTACCGATCTTCCCGACGCCGACGAGCGCGAGCCGCCAGCTGTGCGATAGCCCTAGGATCCCCTCCAGCGCTCGCACGAGACCCTCGACGGAATACCCTCGCCCGCGCTTTCCGAACGAACCGAAGTGGCTCAGATCCTTCCGAACCTGTGCCGACGTCGCGCCGGAAGGCTCGGCGAGCCGCGCACTCGACACGACCTCGACGCCGGTTCGCTCGAGGTCGCGCAACATGCGGAGATACAACGAGAGGCGCCGGACCGTGGAATCGGAAATTCTGCCGCTCATGCCTGGCAGTCCGTGGCGCAACCCCGCGTCGCACCGAGAGCGCCGAGACGTTCGGGCGACAAGGCGCGACGAGGGAGCATAGCAGCGCTATGTGACCGAGGAGCAACGCAGAGCGAAGCGTTCGGCGGAAATGTATCGGCGGTCGAATGCAGTCGGGGTTTCGCCAAGGGCTGCTAGCCTTGTGAAAGTATTCACAAGCCAAGATAGGTCCGGTCCGGCCTCAACTCAACGCGCGGGATCCATCTGCCTGATCGTCCGCAGTTTCGCCGCGAGCGCGACGAACGTCGCCGGATCGAGCGCTTCCGGCCGGACGGCGGGATCGATGGAGAGGCTGCAGAGAAACGCCCTCGGGTCCCCTCTGAATCCCAGCTCCGGGGCGGTTCGGAGCGTCTTCTGGAGCTGTTTGCGGCGGCGGTTGAAGCAGGCCCGCGTGAGCGCCCTCAGCTCGTCGTGGTCCACCGCGGCCGGGTGCGGCCGGGGCTCGAGGCGCACCACGGCCGAGTCCACCGCCGGCACCGGCCGGAAGGCCTGCCGGCCGACGTAGAACGCGAGCGAGGTGTCGGCGACCGCACGTACGCCGACCGACAGCGCGCCGTAGGCCTTCGTTCCCGGGGGCGCGACGATCCGCTCCGCCACTTCCCGCTGAACCGTGATCACCACCCGTACCGCCGCGGGGACGAGGTCGAGAAACGCGAACAGAAGGGGCGAGGTGATGTTGTAGGGGACATTCGACACCACCCGAAGCGGCATCCCGCGCGGGACGAGGGCGGACAGATCCAGCCGAAGCGCATCGCCCTCGACGACCTCGACTCCGGGGCGACCGTTCCAGAGCGTCGCGAGTTCCCGGGCGAGATCGCGATCCTTCTCGATCAGGACGAGCCGCCGACAGCGCCCGAGCAGGTGACGACTCAACTCTCCGTGGCCCGGTCCGACTTCGAGCACGGCGTCCTCCGGGCCGGGATCGAGCTCGGCCACGATCTTGCGCTGAATGTTCGGGTCGACGAGAAAATTCTGGCCCAGAGAGCGCTTCGCGCGCGGGGGCGACGCCTCCCCGCCGGTCACAGACGCACCGCGACCGCGGTCCGGTCGTCGAGCCGCATCTCGTCGTCGCTGTCGGCGAACAGGGCCTTGACGAGGATCTCCGGATCGAGTTCACCCCGATCGATCCGCCGCCGGACCCGCGCTCCGGGCGCCGCGATGGGGTCGCTCAGCTCCGCGAGTCCGTCGGTGAAGGCGAGCAGCGTATCGCCGGACCACGCGATCCGCTCCTGCCGGTACGCCTCGACCCGAGCAATCCCCACCGGCGGGTCGAGCGCCTCGAGTCGACGGATCCCCTGCGATCCGAGGAGATACGCGTAGGGGTGGCCGGCGTTGGCGTAGCGGAGTTCGCCGCACGCGGGGTCGAGTACGCCGTAGAAAAGGGTCATGTACATCTCGGTCGACTCCAGCGCCGCCCGCAGCTGACCCTGCATCGCGTCCAGCACCGCGCCGGGCTCGCTTTCCACCCCCGTCGCCACGGCCACCGCGCTCAGGGTGCGCGCCATGATCAGGGCCGCGGACGGGCCGTGCGAACTCACGTCCCCCAGCATGATACCGAGCCGTCCCTCGTGAAGGCGGACCAGGTAATAGAAGTCGCCCCCGAGCGAGAGAGCCGGATCGCACCGGGCCGCCACGCGCGCCAGATCGCGAAAGTCCTCCGGCGCCGGAAGGAGTCGCAGTTGGAGGTCCCGCGCGATTTCCAGTTCGGCGAGCACCCGTTCGCGGCGCATCCGCCGCGCGAGGAGTCGCTCGCCAGCCTGTTCGCCCTCCGCGACCGCCGCGAGCCACCCCGCGAGCAGCGCGGCCGCGTCCACATCGGGGGGAGCCCCTTCCCCGGGTCCGTCATCCCGCGCCGTCTCGTAGACGAGCCGCAGCCCCCCCTCGGGGCCGAGTGGCCACGTCTCACGCAATTCTCCGGCTGCGCCGCCGCCCGATTCACCGCCCGATTCGCCGCCCTCTTTCTCCAGGCAGTCGAACAGCACCCGCACGCCGTCGTCGAACCGTCGGTCGAGCCGGAACCGCAGGCCGGTCACGGCGGCGAAGCGCCCGAGGAGGGGTTCGACCCGCACCAGCGGATCGGGCGCCCCGTGAAACGTCAGGCTGACTTCGTTCCCGACCTCGTTGAACTCGACGCGATCGGCCAGCTGCCTCAGGAGGAAGAGCCCGCGGCCCCTCGGCCGCCCGATCCCCTCGCCCGAGATCGGGTCCGGGACGGCCTCGGGGTCGAATCCCTCGCCCTCATCCGCCACCTTCACGCGCAGACCCTCCCGGCGGGCGACCGCCGTGATCCGGACCACCGCCCCGGGCCGGTCTCCGCTCCCGTACAGGATCGCGTTCGCGACGGCCTCTCCGAGTGTGACCCGCAGCCGGAAGGCCGTCTCGCCATCGAGGTCCGCGAGATGCCGACACGCGACGACAACCCGGTCGACCACCGGGTGCTGGTACTGGACGCGGGAAGGAAACACGACGCGAATCCGGCCGGACCCGTCCACGTCGAGGGTGAGTTCGGGTGCGTCCGCGGGGGAGGTGTGCTTCTCCCACACGAGCCCCAGTTCGTCGGCGTTCAGAGGATAGAAGAGGTAGTCCGTCCAGTCCTCCGCCAGCGCGGATCCGAGGCGGTCGATCCAGGCACCCTCGACCAGCGCGACGAGCGCGGGCCCGCCGCCGAACCGCCGCCGCAGGTAGGGTATGGTGGCGCGAGGTTCCGCCATGTCGACGAGGATGAGGTCGGAATCGCGCACGTTCAGCGGCTGCCCGAAGAGCCCGCGAACTTCGGGCCTCGGTTCGATCGCCGAAGCGGCCTCCGCCACCGCCTGGACGATATCCGGCCGACTCGAGAGGACGAGGATCCGGCGGGGGTCGCCGGCGGCCATGCCCGGACTCGCCGCCCGGGTCAGGTTTCGCCCAGCGCGGCCGCCCGGGTCTCGGCGATGTCGAACAGCGAATCCAGCTTCGTGAGCGCGAACAGCCGGGCGAGGTCATCGTTAAGCCCGGCCAGCTTGAGGCGCCCGTGCCCATCGCGGATGTGCTTCGAGAGACTGACGAGCACGCCCAGACCCGACGAGTCTATGTAGTCGGCGTCGGCGAAGTCGATTACGAAGTCGGTTTCGCCATCCGCCAGACGCGCGAGAACGCGTTCCCTGAGTTCGCCCCGGTTATTGAGCGTGAGCTGGCCACCGACGCTGACCACCGTCGTGGCTCCGAGTCTTTCCAACGAAAACGTCATGCTTTGCTCCCTCGCGATTTAGCTCCCTCGCGACATGAGTGCCGTGATGCACGCGACATCCACGATATCGGAGACGGAGGCGCCGCGGGAGAGGTCGTTGAGCGGCCGCCGCAGACCCTGGAGGATCGGTCCCGGCGCGCGCGCTCCGGCGAGTCTCTCGAGCAGCTTGTAGGCGATGTTCGCGGCGTCGAGGTTCGGGAAGACGAGCAGGTTCGCGCGCCCCGCCACCCGGGAGCCGGGAGCCTTCGCCGCCGCGATCCCGGGAACGAGCGCCGCGTCTGCCTGCAGCTCTCCGTCCGCCTCGATATCGGGCCGCCGCCGCCGAAACAGATCGAGCGCTTCGCGCACACGGTCCACGGCCGGCCCGCCGGCCGAGCCGCGCGTCGAGTAGGACAGGAAGGCGACGACCGGTTCGTCCCCCACGATGGCCCGCCGCGCATCGCAGGCGGCCGAGGCGCTGTCGGCCATCTGCTCCGGCGTCGGCGCGGGGACGACCGCGGTGTCCGTAAGCGTGAGTACGCGCTCCCGCGGCCGCTCGAAGACCATGTAGAAGGCCGCGGACACGGTCTCCACCCCTTCCGCGACTCCGACGATGCGCAGACCCGCCCGGATCACCTCCGCCGTCGAGTGGACGGCGCCCGCGACGACGCCGTCGAGTTCACCCTCGGCGAGGCGTCGCGCGGCGCCTTCGAGCCCGCCACGCCCGGGGCCGATCTCGACGGGGTGAACCCAGCCCTCGGATCGCAGGATCCGGATGGCCTCGGCCGTTCGGGATTCCTCGGCCTCGGGGAAGCCGATCCTGGCCTCGGCCGTGGCGGCTCGCACCCGCAGGCGGCCGATGAAGTCCCGCGGGGTCGGCACCGGCTTCAATCCGTTGCGGGCCGCTCGAAGGCCCGATCCATGCGGGCCTTCACCAGCGGGCTCACGAAATCGGTCACATCGCCGCCGAGGCGTCCGACCTCGCGCACGAGCGACGAACTCAGGAAGGTGTGGCGCGTGGCCGGGGCCATGAACAGGACCTCCACCTCGGGCCACAGGGAGCGGTTCATCAGCGCCATCTGGAATTCGTACTCGAAGTCGCTCACGGCCCGGAGCCCCCGTACGATGATGCGGGCTTTCCGCGCACGGGCGAAGTCCACGAGCAACCCGGAAAAGGAGGTCGCCTCCACCCGGGGCTCGTCCGCGAACGCGGAGCGGATGAGTTCGACGCGCTCGTCGATCGGGAAGAGGCTCGACTTCGCCTGCGTGGCGGTCTCGGCCACGGCGACGATCAGATGGTCCACGAGCCGCACGATCCGCCGCACGATGTCCTCGTGTCCAATCGTGAGCGGATCGAAGGATCCCGGGTACACGGCGATGGTTTTCTTCATCCGAGCTTCCGTTCAGGTGTCGAGATCGGGGCGCATGCCGGAGCCAGGAACCGGCTCACGCGGGTGTCGCCGTATTCCCTCGTCCAGTCCGCGGTCGTGGCCAGACCGGCGTCGGCGTCGTGCTCGAGCCAGAACTGGGCGGCGAATGGTCGGAGGCGAAAGCGCTCCACGAGCCCGCGGCCGGCGGTCGATCCGTACGGGGGGTCGGCCAAGACAAGGTCGAGCGGAGCGGTCAGGCCGTCGATCCAGGCGAGGGCATCGCGGCGCCCGATCCGGGACCGGTCCGCGAGCCCGAGCCTGCGGATGTTCCGGTCGAGCACGGAAGCGACCCCTCGGTCCGACTCGACGAAATGGACGTGCGCCGCGCCGCGCGACAGCGCCTCGATGCCCAGCGCCCCGGAACCGGCGTAGAGGTCGGCGACGCGCGCATCGACGACATCCTCGCCGAGCGCGGAGAACCAGGCCTCCCGCACCCTCGCGGCCGTGGGGCGGGTGCGCCGTCCGGGCGGAGCGTCGATGTACCTGCCGCCCAGATCGCCCGCGATGATGCGGAGTCGCATGGTTCGGCGTGTCAGGCGCCGGAGGACACCGGGTAGAGGATGATTCCGCAGCCTTCGCAGACGGCCAGATCGCGACGCGTCCGGATCTCGGCCTGGCGCTGCTTGGGCACAGAGGTGAAGCACTGTCCGCACACGCCGTCCGCCGTGAGTTCCGCGAGCGCCGAACGCTTCCCGCCCCCGCCGGCCGACCTGTAGAGTTGGAGCGCCCGCCGGCCGAGACGATCTTCCTGGGTTTTCCGGGCCGCGCCCCGCAGGTGCAGTTCGCGCTCGAACGCCGAGCGCAGGTCATCGGCGGCGGCGGCCCGTTCCGCGAGGGCGGCGGCGGATTCCTTCAACTCACCCCCGGCCGCGCTGAAGGCCTCGCGCGCCGACTCGAGCTCCAGCATGGCGTCGAGCTGGTCGTCCTCCGCCCCTCGCAGATTCCGCCAGGCCGTCTCCGTCTCGCTCCGCACGGCGAGATACTGCTGCTCGTTCACGACCGCGGCGGAACGCGATTCAAGTCGCTTGAGGGTCGCTCGCCCCGCCTCCACGGAGCGGCGGAAACGTTCCACGCGCGCTTCCGCCTTCCGGGCGTCGCCCCGGATCCCGGCGACCCGCTTCTCGAGCGCATCCACCGTGATGCGAAGTTCGGCGACCTCCTCGTCCAGTGTCACGAGTTCGCTTTCGATCCTCAGGATCTCGAGATCGATCTCCTGAAGCGTGAGTAATTCGTCGACGGTATCGGTCGCCTGCATGCTCTCTCCGGCTGTCAACCGGGCAACCCGGTCGGGGCGCCCCCCGGTCGATCGGCGAAGCCCGGCCGCCCCGCGCCCTGTCGGGGCATGAATGCGGCGGCCTCGCCCGCGTCTCGAAGTTCCCGTGCGAGTTCCTGCTTCTCGCTCAACAATCGACGTTGCTGCTCGCTGTCCGCAAGTTCCAGTTCGCGATCGATCTCGTTCAGGCGTTCTCGATGCCGCCGATACAGGAGGCGGCTCACCGCGGCTTCGAAGACCCCGTCCGGGTCGGGGATCTCCTCCCCCGCCTCCTGGAGGGCGGTCAAGCGCGCGCGGGCGGGCCCGGAGGCGGAGGACCAGTCCACATCTTCCGCGTCCACGCCCTCGTCGCACGCCGCCGACAGGATCTCGAAGATCTCGCGGCCACACCGGTCGCGCAGGTGCCGGGGTGAGAGCCCTGTGCGGACCGCCCTCCGCGTCAGCGAAGGGTCGCGCACGAGGAGGAGAAGAAACGCCCGTTCCGTTCGCGACTCGACGGGAGGGCTGTCGTCGGGCCTTCCGGAGTCGGGACCCGCGGGAGGGCGGCGAATCCTGGGCCGCTCCGCGCGCGCGATCTCGTGCACGAGCGTGTCCCGTCTTATCCCGAGCCCCTCGACCGCACGGTCCACGTAGATGTCGCGCAGCGCCGGGTCGGCCACGGCCCGGAGCGTGCTCAGCAGGCTGTCCACCGCACGCCGCCGGCCCTCCACGCGGTCGAGATATCCCTCGCGCGCCAGGATCTGGAGCTTGCGTTCGAGCAGGTCCACCGCGTCGTTCATGAGGTGCCGGAGGGCCGCTGCCCCCTCCCTGCGGATCAGCGAGTCGGGGTCTTCCCCGGGGGGCAGGGAGACGACCAGCGGATGGACGCCGGCGGCGAGGAGGATGTCGCCGGTCCGGAAGGTCGCGCGCAGCCCGGCCGTGTCGCTGTCGTAGAGCAGATAGGCCCGCTTCGCGTAGCGGGCGAGTTGTCGCGCCTGGTCGGCTGTAAAGGCGGTACCCAGCCCGGCGACCGCGAACTCGAGCCCCGCCCGGTGCAGCGCGATGACGTCCGTGAAGCCCTCGGCGACCGCCGCGTGCCCCTCGCGCCGCATCGAGTGGCGGGCGCGGTTGAGCGCGTAGAGTTCCTCCCCCTTCCGGAAGACGGGAGACTCGGGCGAGTTGATGTACTTGGGCGCATCGGAGTTCGGATCGAGGACCCGGCCGCCGAAGCCGATCGGCCGGTCGCGGAGGTCCTGGATCGTGAACATCAGTCGTCCGCGAAAGCGGTCGTAGGGTTCCTCCGCCTTCTCGCTCGTCGCGAGCAGCCCCAGTCGCAAGAGCGCCCCTTCCTCGATGCCGTGCCGGGCCGCGGCCGCGCGAAACACCCGCCATTCATCGTCCGCGTACCCCAGCCCGAACTCGAGCGCCTCCTCCAGCGGCAGACCCCGGCCCTCCAGGTAGGCGCGCGCCCGGGCCCCGGCGGGTTCCCGGAGCCGACCCTGGAACCATTCGGCCGCGAACGCGAGGACGCCGCGCAGGGGTGCGTGCGGGTCCTCGCGGCGCTCTTCCCGGTCCGGGACCTCGATCCCGACCCGCGCCCCGACGTGACGCACCGCCTCGGGGAACTCGAATCCGAGGTGCTTCATCAGGAACCCGAAGACATCTCCGCCCTCGCCGCACACAAAGCACTTGAAGATCTGCCGCTGAGGATCGACGGCGAAGTTCGGACCGTCCCCGCCGTGCAGCGGACAGGGCCCGCGGTAGCTCTTGCCGGAGCGCCGGAGCCCAACGTGCTCGCCCACGACCTCGAGCAGGTCGGCGCGGGCGCGGATCTCCTCGACGAGCGCGTCGCTCACCACGCGCGCCTCCTCCCACCGGAACCGTCGCGACGCCTCATCGCCCGCTGCATCATCGCCCGCTGCATCCGCCTACTCGAATTCCACGACCGTCACCCCGGTACCCCCTTCGCCCGCCCCGCCCGCCCGGACGAGCCGGATCCGCGGGTCTCCGTTCAGAATCTCCTGGACGCGGGCCCTGAGGGCGCCCGTCCCCTTTCCGTGGATGATGCGGAGCCAGGGGAGATCTCCCACCACCGCGGCGTCGATCGCGGGCGTGAGCGCCGCGTCCACCTCATCGGCGCGCAGCCCCCGCAGATCGACCTGGGTCTCGACCCTGATGATGGGCCGGCGTTCCCCCGCCTCGCGGGAACCTCCGGACGAAGAACGCTTCCCTCGGGGCGCCACCGCTCCAGAATGCGGCGTCAGGTCGCGCAGCGGTACCGTAAGGCGCAACCCGCCGACCTCGATCACGCCCCGAGCCCCGCGGACCTCCACGAGCGTGGCGGGTCGGTCGGAGGCGCTCCAGCGGACGGCCTCCCCTGCCCGCGGGGTCTCCGCGGCCTCGGTGGCGGGTGCGCGATCGCCCAGTGCGCGCAACTTCCGGGCCGAAGTGCGGAGTGCCCGCTCCACTTCGCCGCGCACCGCCCGCTTCGCCGCTCGCCGGGTCGGTTCATCGCCCCCCACGTATTCGGACTCCAGCCGCGCGATTGCGGCCTCGACCCGTTCCCGGGCCTGGCGCAGCGTCTCTCGCCGCGCCACCTCCCGCTGCCTCTCGGCCGCGCGCTCGGAATCCGCGAGCGCGGTCTCCCGGGACGCCAGGTCGCGCTCCCGCGCCGCCGTCTCCTCCGTCCGACGCTCGAGTCGGGCCCGCAGGTCCTCGATCTCTCCCCGTTCCGCCTCCAGGCGGGCGAGCAGGGTGTCGAGCGACACGTGTTCCGGGCCCAGCCGCGCGTGCGCGCTCGCGAGCACGTCCTCCGGGACCCCCAGTCGCGCGGCGATGACGAGGGCGTAGCTCCGTCCCGGACGGTCCCGCACGAGCCGGTACGTGGGTTCGAGACGCCTGGAATCGAACTCGAGCGAGGCCTGCACCGCCGCCCCGTCGTCGCCGAGCCGCTTCAGGTCGCCCAGGTGCGTCGTGGCGACCGTGAGCCGCGCCTGCCCGGCCAGACGCTCCAGCGCCGCCGCCGCCAGCGCACCCCCTTCCGCCGGATCCGTCGCGCTCCCGATCTCATCGAAGAGGACGAGGTCCCGCTCGTCCGCCTCGTTCAGGATCTCCGCCAGATTGCGCGCCTGCGCCCCGAAGGTGGAGAGCGACGCGTCGATCGACTGCTCGTCGCCGATGACCGCGAACAAGCGGCGAAAGAAGGGGATTCGGCTTCCGGCCCGAAGGGGCGGGACGACGCCGCTTTGCACGAGCGCGCTGAGGAGCCCCAGTGTCTTGAGGAGAACCGTCTTGCCGCCCGCGTTGGGGCCCGACACGAGGAGCACCCGCTCATCGGCCGAGAGGTCGAGATCGAACGGCACGGCGCCCCCGGGGGCAAGCGCGAGCAGGGGATGCCGCGCGCCGCGGATGCGGATCCCTTCCGCCACCGGGTCGACGAAGGCCGGGGGCGAGGCTTCCATCCCGGCCGCGAACAGGGCGCGGGCGCGAAGCGCGTCCAGCTCCACCAACGCCCCGTACGAAGCGGCGAGTTCGGAGGCGTGACGGCGTATTGCGGCAGCGAGTTCCCGCAGGATCCGCTCCACCTCGCGCTCCTCGCGGAGTTCGAGTTCCCTGATCCCGTTCATCGCCTCGATGGCGCGCACGGGCTCCACGAACAGCGTGCGGCGGCTCGCCGAGGCGTCGTGCACGAGCCCTCCCGCGATGCCCTTCCCCTCGCGCCGCACCGGGATGCAGTAGCGCCCGTTGCGGACCGTGACGGAGGCGTCGGGAACGCGCACCCGTTCGGGGAGCGAGCCGGCGAAACGCGTGAGTTCCTCGACGAGACGCACGCGAGCCCCCGTGAGCACTCGCCGGAGGCGCCGCAACTCGGGCGAGGCCCCATCCGCGACCCCACCGGCAGCGTCGAAGGTGGCCGCGATCCGCTTCTCGAGCGCCCGGTCACCCCACAGCCGGCCGACCAGGAGCACCGGGAGGCCCTCGGGATCGAGTCGTTCCGCGAGCCCCCGGGCGATCCGCCCTGCCGCCATGACCTTCGCGCAGGCGAGCAGGTCGCCGGGGTCCAGCCACGCATCGTCGATCGTCAGGCGGCGCAGCGCCGGTCCCAGCTCCGGGAACGCATCCAGGTTCCACCCATCGCCGCTCGCCAGGAGCGCCTGCAACTCGCCCACGGCCGCGAGGGCGCGGCGGGCGGAGGGCGCATCGGGGAGCGGACGGAGGGCGCGGACCTTCGATTTCCCCGGCTCGGACGCGGCGTACCCTGAGATCGCGGCGACCACGCGATCGAACTCGAGCACGCGCAGCGCGTGATCCATCGGGCTCAACCGGGGTCTCAACCGGGCGGCCAACCCATGCGGCGGCCGCCGAGCACGTGGAAGTGGAGGTGCGCGACGGCCTGACCTCCGTCCTCGCCCGCGTTGGTGACGACGCGGTACCCGTCCCCCAGCCCCTCGGAGCGGGCGACCGCGGCGCAGGCGAGCACGAGTTCCCCGCCGAGCGTACCGCTCGACAGCGTCGCGAGACTCGATACATGGGTCCGGGGGACCACAAGCACATGCACGGGTGCCTGAGGTTCGAGGTCGCGGAACGCGACCCAACCGTCCTCCTCCGCGACGATATCCGCCGGGATGGCGCCCGCCGCGATGGCGCAGAACACGCAATCCGTCATGTCCCCTCCAGGTTTTCGAGGATGGCCGAAGCGAGCGCCACCGCCGCGATCGCCGCCGTCTCGAATCGCAGCGTACCCCGCCCCAGCGACACGAGTTCGAACCCTGCTTCCACGCAGCGTCGGCGCTCAGCGCGCGTCAGCCCGCCCTCCGGCCCGACCGCGAGCGTCAGCGGACTCCGGTGGCCGCTCCGGCACGGGTCGCGCAGGGCGCCGCCGGCCAGGAGGGACGGGCCGCTCACATCGGCGAGCCACCCTGCCCCGTCGTGGCCCGCCAGCGCCTCCTCCAGCGTCAACGGACCGTCGAGCCGGGGCAGCCAGCTCCCGCCTGACTGCGTCACGGCGGCCCGCACCCGCTTCCCGGCCCGCCGACGGAACCCCTCCGAACGACCCGCGTCGCCGACCGACCGCGACCGCTCCCACTCGATCCAGGTTACGGCCGACGCCCCGAGTTCGACGACCTTCTCGACCAGCCACAGCGAACGGTCACGGTTCGCCACCGGGGCCCACACGCGCAGGGGCAGTGGCGGACGCACCGGGAGGGCCCGCGGCAGCCGGCAGCGGGCCCGCCGCCGATCCAGTTCGACGAGTTCCCCCTCCCAGCACCGGCCCTTTCCGTCGGTCACCGCCAGCCGGGCTCCGGGACGGATCCTCGCGGCGCGGACGTGGGTGATTTCGTCCGCCGCCAGATGGATCCGCGCTTCGCCCCCCCGACCCGCGAGATCGTCGGCGAGGAACGTCGGCAGCTGGGACGGGTCCATTTTTGGGCCGTCTTCCGGGTCGCTCACACTGGCAACGTAGCCGCCGCGCGCGGCCCCTCGCCACCGACCGGGCCACGTCCCGCGCGCAGGGTTTTCCGCCACCCGCCGGCGGCCTATGTTCGCTCCGCCGAACCCGTCCGTGGTCTGCGGATCGACTCATCTCGCGCGAGGGGCTGTTGAACGAATCGACGATGGCCGAAGCCGATCCCGTGACCGCCGTTCCCACCTCCGACCCTCCCGTCGTATCGCAGTCCGTCGACACGATTCGCACCCTCGCGATGGACGCCGTTCAGCGGGCCGGCTCCGGGCATCCCGGCACGGCGATGGCGCTCGCCCCGGTGGCGTACACCCTCTGGATGCGGCACATGCGCTACAGCCCGGGCGATCCCTCCTGGTTCGGCCGGGACCGTTTCGTGCTGTCGGCGGGCCACGCCGCGATCCTCCAGTACGCCGCGCTCCACCTCACGGGGTACGCCCTCCCGCTCGAGGAGATCCGCAGCTTTCGGAGGGCCGGGAGCCGGACGGCGGGCCACCCCGAACACGGACTCGTGGCCGGTGTCGAGACGACGACCGGCCCCCTCGGCCAGGGCGTCGCGAACTCCGTCGGGATGGCGATCGCCGAGACCCATCTCGCCGCGGTGTTCAACCGGCCGGGGCACGCGATCGTCGACCACCGGACCTACGTCATCTGCAGCGACGGCGACCTGATGGAGGGCGTCTCGTACGAAGCGGCCTCGCTCGCCGGCCATCTCGGTCTGCGCAAACTTCTCTGGCTCTACGACGACAACCGGATCACGATCGACGGCGACATCGACCTCGCCTTCTCCGAAGACGTATGCGGACGGTTCGAGTCGATGGGCTGGCACGTGCAGCGGGTCGACGACGCGAACGACCTCGCGGCACTGGATGCGGCGATCGAGGAGGCGAGGACCGTCGAGGAGCGCCCGTCGCTCATCATCGTACGATCCCATATCGGGTACGGTGCCCCGAACAAGCAGGATACGGCCGCGGCGCACGGCGCTCCGCTGGGAGAAGAGGAAATCCGGCTCACGAAGGAGATGTACGGCTGGCCGCCGGAGCCGCCCTTCCTCGTCCCCGATGCGGTCCGCCGGCACATGGGACGGCAGGTCGCCCGCGGCGAGGCGCTGGCCGCCGAGTGGGCCGAACGCTTCGAACGCTACCGGGCCGAACACCCGGCACTCGCGGCCGAACTCGAGCGACGCGTGCAATCCGCGCTCCCCGAGGCGTGGGACGACAACCTCCCGGAGTTCAGCCCGGACGACGCACCCATCGCCACGCGCGCCGCCTCGGGCCGCGTTCTCGGCGCCCTGGCCCCCCGTCTCCCCGAACTGATCGGAGGGAGCGCCGACCTCTCGGGCTCCAACAACACCCTCATCGACTCCCCGAACTTCTCGCGACGGAGCCCGGAGGGCCGGAACCTCCGCTGGGGGATCCGCGAGCACGCGATGGCCTCGATCGCGAACGGGCTCATGCTGCACGGCGCGGTGCGACCCTACGTCGCCACCTTCTTCACCTTCACGGACTACGCCCGGCCGGCGATGCGGCTCGCCGCGCTGATGGAACTCCCGAACATCTACGTGATGACGCACGACTCGATCGGGCTCGGGGCGGACGGCCCCACGCACCAGCCTGTAGAGCACCTCGCCTCCTTCCGCGCCATGCCGGGGGTGGTCGTACTCCGGCCCGGGGACCCGGAGGAGACGGTCCACGCGTGGCGTGTCGCCATCGAGCGAAGCGACGGACCGACGGTCCTCGTCCTCACCCGGCAGAAGGTCGCTCACCTCGCCCGCGCGGCCGGGGCGGCCCGCGCCGGCGTGCCGCGGGGAGGCTACGTTCTGCGGCCCGAGTCCGGCGACCTCCGGGTCGTGCTCCTGGGCAGCGGCTCGGAGTTGCAGGTGGCGGTCGAAGCGGCGGAACACCTCGAAGCGCAGGGTGTGCCCGCGCGCGTCGTTTCATTCCCCAGCTGGGAGCTGTTCCGCGCCCAGACGCCGGAATACCGCGATCAGGTCCTCCCGCCGGGCGTCCCCCGTCTCGCAATCGAAGCCGGTGCGACGCTCGGCTGGACGGAGTGGGTCGGCACGGATGGCGCGGTGATCGGGATCGACCGCTTCGGCCAGTCCGCCTCGGCGGCCGACAACTTCGCGCGTTTCGGGTTCACGGCGGAAGCGCTCGTGGAGCGCGCCCTCGCCCGGCTCGCGCCTCGGAATTCCCCGTGAGGCTCGCGCTCGGCGCGGATCACGCGGGCGTCGGCTACAAGGACACCCTCGCTGCCGAGCTTCGCGCGGCGGGGCACGATATCGTCGATGTGGGCACGCACGGCACCGACTCGGTCGACTATCCGGACTTCGCGCGGGCCGTGGCGGAGCGTGTGGCCTCCGGCGAGGTGGAGCGCGGTATCGTGGTGTGCGGCTCCGCGGTAGGCATGTGCATCGCCGCCAACAAGGTGCCCGGGGTGCGGGCCGGCGTGTGCCACGACACCTACTCCGCGGCGCAGGGGGTCGACCACGACGACATGAACGTCCTCTGCCTGGGCGAGCGGGTGATCGGCATCGCACTCGCGCGGGCCATCACGGAGGCGTTTCTGATGGCGGAATTCTCGGCCGAGCCACGGCACCGACGCCGGCTCGACAAGGTCCTCGACATCGAGGCTCGTCACATGAGGGGAGGCGGAGAGAGATGAGCGCGCTGCTTCAGCTCCAGGAACACGGGCAGAGCTACTGGCTCGACAACCTGACCCGGGGGATGGTGGTCGACGGAAAGCTCGCGCGCCGGGTCGAGGCCGAGGGGCTGAGGGGCGTGACCTCCAATCCCGCCATCTTCCACAACGCGATCACCGGCAGCGACCAGTACGACGAGGATATTGCGCGCTTTTCCGCCGCCGGCCTCGGCGTCGAGAAGGTCTACGACCGGCTCACGATCGCCGACGTTCAGGGCGCCTGCGACATCCTGCGCGGGGTCTGGGAGAGTTCGGGGGGCGTCGACGGGTACGTGTCGCTCGAGGTTTCCCCGCATCTGGCGGACGACACGGAACGGACCGTGGAGGAGGCGCGCCGCCTCTTCGACGCCGTCGGTCGCGGTAACGTGATGATCAAGATCCCGGGGACCCCCGCCGGCGTCCCCGCCATCCGGCAGGCGCTGTTCGAGGGCGTGAACGTGAACGTCACGCTCCTCTTCTCGATCGCCGCCTACGAGGCGGTCGCGGAAGCGCATATGGAGGCGCTGGAGCAGCGGATCGAGGCCGGGCGCTCCGTCGAGGGAATCGCGTCGGTGGCCAGCTTCTTCGTGAGCCGGATCGACGCCCTGATCGACAGACGGCTCCATGCCCTGGCCGATGCGGCGGGGAGCGATGCCGCTCGCTTCCGGACGCTGCTGGGGGAGGCCGCCATCGCCAACGCGAAGCTCGCGTACCGCTCCTTCACGCGACGGCTCGGGACCGATCGGTGGGCGGCCCGCCTGGCCCGCCACGGCGCCCATCCGCAGCGGCTGCTGTGGGCGAGCACGAGCACCAAGGACCCGTCCTATTCCGACGTGAAGTACGTGGAGCCGCTGATCGGCGACCTCACGGTGAATACGCTGCCCGAGAAGACGATCGACGCCTTCATGGACCACGGCACGGCGGCAGACACCTTGGGCGAGGGAGTCGACGAGGCGAGGCGCACGATGGAACGGCTGGCGGCGGTCGGGATCGACCTCGACGCCGTGACCAATCAGCTGCTCGCCGAGGGCGTGGAGAAATTCGCCGTCCCCTTCAACCGGCTTCTGGCGAGCCTGGAAGCGCGGATGGCGGATCAGCCCATCGCGGCCGCTACGCCGTAAACGCCGCCTTCACGCGCTCCCAGAAACTCGGGTCCTCACCACGGCGCGGCTCCGGTGGAGCGTCCTCGATCTCCCGCAGTGACTCGAGGCTCTCCCGCTGCAGGCGGGAGAGCCGGCTCGGCGTCCAGGCGTGTACGCGCACGAGCTGGTCTCCCCGGCCCGCGGCACGCAACTTCGGCATCCCCTGTCCGCTCAGCCTCAGCACCTGTCCGGCCTGGATGCCCTCCGGCACGCTGAGCCGGGCCTGCCCGAGGATCGTCGGCACTTCCATCTCGACGCCGAGGGCCGCCTGCGAGAAGGTGATCGGCAGATCGAGGAGAAGATCGTCCCCCCTCCGCTCGAAGCGGTCGTGCGGGTCGACCTCCACGCCCACGATGAGGTCGCCGGGCGGACCGCCGCGCAGGCCCACGTTCCCGCGTCCCCGCAGCTTCAGGTAATCATCCGACGAGATGCCGGCGGGAATCTCGATCTCGATCGACCGCTCGACCCGTACCCGCCCGCTCCGGCGGCAGTCGGCGCACTCGGCCGCAACCAGGGTCCCCTCGCCGCCGCAGTCGGCGCACGGTCGCACCGACACGAATTGTCCCAGCATGGACCTCTGGACCATGCGCAGTTCGCCCGCGCCGCGGCACGTCTCGCAGGTGGTGGCCTCGGTACCCGGTTCGGCGCCGGTGGCTTCGCAGCGCTCGCAGTGCTCCAGCACCGAGATGCGCAGGGAACGTTTGGCCCCCTTCGCCGCCTCCTCCAGCGTGATGTTCACGGCGACCTTCAGCGTGGAGCCGCGCCGGAGCTGGTTCGGGGACGCTTGCGTGAAGATGTCGCCGAAGCCGCCGCCGCCGAAGCCCCCGCCGCCGAACTCGCGCATGAACACGTCGAAGGCGTCCGAGAAGCTGCCGAAGCCCGAGAACGGCGCCTCGCCGCCGCCGCCGCGCCGCACACCCGCCTCTCCGTAGCGGTCGTAGAGATCCCGTTTGCCGGGATCTCTCAGCACCTCCCACGCCTCGGTCACCTCCTTGAATCGCTCCTCCGCATCGGGGGCGTCGTTGCGGTCCGGGTGATACTTCATGGCGAGGCGGCGGTATGCCTTCTTCAGCTCGGCCGCGTCCGCGTCGCGCGACACGCCGAGCAATTCGTAGTAGTCCCGGCTCATGTGCGGGTCTCGTCTCCGCGGGTAGGGGAGTTCGTCATGGGGTGAGACGTGTGAGGAGGGCGGACGTCCAGTCTACGATCGAGACGACCTTCTCATACGGCATTCGGGTCGGGCCGATCACTCCGACCGTCCCCTGCAGGCTCCCGACGGAATAGTTGGCCGTGACGATCGTCAGATCATCGAGTTCGGGCTGTCCGTGCTCGGTGCCGATCGTCACGTGCGGGCCGTCCGAGCCGCCGCGGTCCCCGAGCACGGTCGCGAGCAATTCCCGACGCTCGGTCAGCAGGATGAGCTGGCGAAGCCGCTCGCTCGTCGTGAACTCCGGCTGCTCGGAGATGGCCGCCGTGCTCCCGAGGTGCACGTCGCGCTCCCGCCGGGCCCAGTCGAAGATATCGGGGCCGCTGTGCACGAAGATGTTCATGAGTTCGTCCGCGCCCTCGCTATCGAAGCGCAGGTCCCCCAGCCGCTCGCGCAGCGTCGCCTGGATCTCGGATATCGTGCTCCCCGCCAGCCGTTCGTTCAGCGCCTGCGACACGGCATGGAGCGTCTCGCGCGGGACGCGCGTCGTCACATCCACGTAGACCGTGCGGACGACACCGGACTCGATCGTGAACACGAGCAGCACCTTCTCGCTCGAGACGGACACGAGTTCGAGCCGCTCGAGCGTGGCCTTCGCGAGCGTGGGGCCGATGGCGAGCCCGAGTTCACCGGTGAGGAGGCTCAGCACGCGCGCCGCCTTGCTCACCAGGTCCTCGACGACGCCGACTTCGACATCGCGGAACTCGCGTTCGATCTTCGCCCGGTCGCGTCTGCGGATCCTCCCCCACTGCATGAGGGCGTTCACGTAGTATCGGTACGCGAGGTCCGTGGGCAGGCGACCGGCCGAGGTGTAGGGATGGGTCAGCAGCCCCTTGCCTTCCAGGTCGGCCATCGTGTTGCGGATCGTCGCCGCGGAAACACCGAGCCCGTAGTCCTTTCCGATCCTCCGCGAGCCGGCCGGAGCGGCGGTGCGGACGAACGAATCGATCACCGCCGAGAGGACGGCCTGTTCGCGTTCTGTCAGTGTCGGGAGGGTCATCGTCCCTCGGCGCCCGCGAGTTCGGCAACGATCGCATCCAGGCGGAGCCAGCCCTCGATCGTCGCCACCCAGCGTCCGTTCCGTTCCTCCAGCCAGCCAGCCTCGGTCCATCGTTCGAGGCGGGGCCCGCCCGGCCCGATTCCGCGTTGAGTACGGAGATCCAGCCAGATCCGTTCCAGATCCTCCTCCGCCGCCCCCACGCGTTCCCACCCGTCGAGCGGGCCGCGACCGGTGTCGAGGGCGCGTTCATACCGATCCCAGCGAAAGACGTTCCAGCTGCGGACAGGTGGGAGGAACCCGTGCGCCGACGGGCCGATGGCAAGATACGATGTTCGGTTCCAGTACGCCCAGTTATGCCGACAATGGGCTCCGGGCCGGGCGAAGTTCGACACCTCGTAGTGGTCGTACCCCGCCGCCCGCAGGCCGCGGGACAGGAGGCGGTACTCGGCCGCGTAACGGTTCTCGTCCGGCGCACGGACGCGGCCCAGCCGGATCCACTCGGCGAGCGGCGTGCGAGGCTCGACCGTGAGACCGTAGAGACTCAGGTGCGAAACGCCGAGCGAGACCGCCGTCTCCACCTCCGCCGCGAGATCCCGCGTCACCTCCGGAGGGAGACCGAACAGCAGATCCAGGCTCACGCCGTCGAAGCCCGCAGCCTTCGCCTCGCGGACGGCTTCCATCGCGCGGCGGCGGTCGTGCAGCCGCCCCAGCCACGCGAGGACCGCATCGTCGAACGCCTGAACGCCGAGGCTCAGCCGGTTCACCCCCGCCGCCCGCCACCGCACCCCGAGATCCGCATCGAACGAGGCGGGGTTCGCCTCGGCCGTCCACTCGGTGTGGCGCGGATCGACCCGGAACCAGGCGGCGATCCGTTCCGCGAGTTCCTCCATCCCCGCGGCGCCCAGCAGAGACGGAGTCCCTCCTCCAACGAAGATCGTGTCGAGTACGGTGCCGGCCTCCCAGCCGCCGCGCTCGAACCACCAGGCCAGTTCGCGCTCGATGGCGGACAGCCAGCGCCCGATGGGGGGCGCGGCCGCCCGCTTCACCGAGAAGTCGCAGTAGTGGCAGCGGTGGACGCAGAAGGGAAAATGCACATAGAGGGAGCGGGGCGGGGCGGGGGCGCGGGGCCGCGCGGCGCCGGCCGGAACGGCCCAGGGGAAGCCGGGCCCGGCCGCCGCCCGGTCCGCGGCGACCGGCTCGCCGGGCATCAGCGCCGCGCCGGACGCCGCACGGCCGAGAAGTTCCCGCCCGGCCTGCGCTCGACCCAGCCTTCGAGTTCGAGACGGCCGAGTCCACGCAGGACCCGCGCGACCGGCAGCTCGAGGCCGACGGCCAGTTCGTCCGGGGACCGCGGTCCCCGGGTCAGGGCCCGGAGCAGTTCCATGTCGGGCGACGCCGCCGCCTCGCCCTCCGACTGCGTGGACCCGCCGTCGTCGCCGGAGCCCGGCCCCCCGTCCGCCGCGACGTGGAGCCACCCGAGCGCGTCGAACACGTCCTGGACGCCCGCCACCAACCCCGCGCCCTGCCGCAGCAGCCGCAGACACCCGGCCGCACCCGGATCGTCGATCCGCCCCGGCACGGCCAACACCTCGCGGCCCAGGTCGAGCGCATGGTCCGCGGTGTTGAGAGCGCCGCTCTTTCCGCCCGCCTCGACCACGATGACTCCGCGCGCGAGAGCGGCGATCACCCGGTTGCGGCGGGGGAACGCCGCCCGCGTGGGCGGCGCGCCCGGTTCGAACTCGCTCAACAGGAGGCCGCGCGCGCGCATCCGCCCGTACAGTTCGCGGTTCTCGGCGGGATACTCGTGGTCGTGACCCGTGCCGAGGACGCCGGTGGAATGGCCGCCCGCGTCCAGCGCCCCGGCGTGGGCCGCCGCATCGATGCCCCGCGCCATCCCGCTGACCACCGTCCACCCCCAGCGCCCGAGTTCGCGGCCCAGCGTGTAGGCCGTCCGCAGGCCGTAAGAGGAGGCCGCCCGCGTCCCGACCACGGCGACCGCCCGGTCGGGGTCGGACGGGAGGCTCCCGCGCAAGAAGAGGACGGGCGGGGGGTCGGGCAGATCGCGCAGCCCCGCCGGGTACGCCGCGCCGCCGTAGCCGACGGCGCCGAGTCCCTTCGCCCGCGCCGCCCGGAGGAGCCCCTGGGCACGCTCGACGGCGGCCGGCCCCAGCGCCCGCGTCGCCTTCCCGGTCGGGATGGGGCGACCGCACACCCGCCGCAACTCGTCCGGCGCCGCGGCCCGCACGGCCCGAAGCGCCGCCGCCGCGCCGCCGTAGCGGTCCACCAGCCGCCGGACCGTACGAAACCCGAGACCCGGAACGCGGGAGAGCACGATGAGGGCCAGCAGCTCGCGCTCTAAGGGCGCCATGTCGCGGCCCCTTCCAGCGGGTCCGGCTCCTCGGCCTCCCGCAACGCTTTCTTCTCGACCTGGACGCGCGCCCACAGGCCCTCGAGGACCTTCGCGATCCCCGCCCCCGTCACCGACGAGATCTCGAACTGGCCCCAGCTCTCCGGGGCGTCGACCGCTACGTCCGCGTCGGGCGGACGGAGATCGGACTTCGTCAGCAGGACGCAGTGCGAGATGCCGGCCAGCGCGGCGTCGTGCCCCCGGAGTTCCTCACGAAGCAGGTCGTACGTCGCCTGCGGATCCGCGTCGTCGACGGGCACGAGGAGCGCGAGCGTGCGCGTGCGCTCGATGTGGCGGAGGAACTGCGTCCCCAGCCCGCGGCCCTCGTGCGCCCCTTCGATGATCCCGGGGATGTCCGCCATCACGAAGGAGCGGCTGTCGCTCAACCCCACAACCCCGAGATTGGGCGTGAGCGTCGTGAACGGGTACGCCGCGACCCTGGGCCGCGCCGCCGTCACGCGGGCGAGGAGCGTCGACTTCCCCGCGTTCGGTTCGCCGACGAGACCCACATCGGCGATGAGCTTGAGCTCCAGCTCGATGTGGCGCTCTTCGCCCCACTCCCCCGGTTCCCACTCGCGCGGCGCCTGGCGGGTCGGCGAGGCGAAGCTCGCGTTTCCCCGCCCGCCCCGTCCCCCCCTGGCGACGACGAGTTCATCCCCCTCGTCCAGCAGTTCGCCGATCCGCCCACCGGTCTCGACATCTCGCACCAGCGTGCCGAGCGGCACGGGCAGGCGCAGATCCTCCCCCGACGCGCCGACCCGGTTGCCGCCCTCGCCGTGGGTGGCGCGGCCCGCCCGGTAGTGCTCGCGATAGGAGTAGTCGAGCAGCGTGTCCAGCCGGCGATCCGCGACGAGGACGACATCACCTCCGTCGCCGCCTCTGGCGCCGGACGGACCTCCGCGCGGTACGCCCCGCTCACGCCGGAAGGCGACGGCGCCGGCACCCCCCGCGCCCCCGGTCACGTGGATTCGCGCTACGTCGACGAACACGATCTCTTCTCCACTCGACTTCCCGCTTCCGCCCACATCTTCCACAGGCGGTCCGGTTCCGCTCCCCGCCCCCCGGCCGCCCGCGCCGTCTCGATGCCGATGCCGAGAGCCGCCTCCACGTGCTCCGCGGCGGCGCCCACGTTCAGGGCTCCGCGCAGGTGAGCCCGGAGTTGCGCCTCGTGCCCCCCCGCGGCCAGCAGCGCCACGATACATAGTTCCCGAGTCTCCACCGAGAGCCCCGGACGGGAGAGCGTCCTGCCGTATCCATCCTCCACGATCCAGCGATCCAGGGCCGGGTGCAGCCGCCCCAGGTTCCTCCGCAGGCGTTCGTAGGACCTCCCGTACACGGCGCGGCACAGCGCCTCGCCCGCGGCGGCCGAATCGTGCGCCCCGTCGCCGCCCGGCGGGGCCGCCGCGTCGCCGCGGCTCGATCCGGCCCCCTCCGCCGTCATTTCGCGCCAGACGCCGAACGCGTTGAGCACGATCGGGAAGCCGACGAAGAGATGCGCCTGCAGCAGCACCTCCTCGACCTCGGCGCGACTCGCGTGCCGCCCCGCGACACGGAGCGCCTCTCGCCTGGCCCCGGCGTCCGCCGCGGCCAGTGCGGCCGAGAGCCCGACGAGCCTCCGCACGCCGGGATCGAGGCGATCGCTATTCCCCATCGTCTTCCACCACCAGCGCCGCCACCTCCTCGCCGCGCGTATTCGAAATCGAAGGCCGTGCGAACGCACGAAGGCGTTCCGCCTCCCCGGGCTCCAGAAGCGACAGCGTCGAGAGCGCGTGCACGACTGCGGGGCCCAGCGGCCGCGTGGCGCCATCGAGCACCTTGAAGGCCGCACCCCAACCCGACGCCGGACTCGCGAGGCAGAAGACGCCCTCGGCCCCCTCCTTCGCCAGCACGCGACCCGATGTCGCCCGCATGACGTTCGCCGACAACGCCGTCGGACCCGAGACCAAGGTCGGGTGCGTCGTCATCGCCCTGACAACGGCGCGGACCGGAGACTCGCGCGAGGTCGCGAACGCCGCGTAGGCCCTGGCCATTTCGCTCAGCGACAGGGCCGGCGTCGGAAGCCCGCACCCATCGATGCCCCACGGCAGACGCTCGCAGTCCGCGCCCAGCCAGACCGAGAGTTCACGGCGGATGGCGTGCTGCAGCGGATGATCCGGCTCATGATAGCTCTCGACCGGCCAACCGTTTGCGACGGTCAGCGCCAGCAGCGCCACATGCTGCCCGGAACAGTTGTTGTGGATCCGGTCCGGGAGCCGCCCCGCCCTGTCCAGGCGGCTGGCTGCGTCGGGGTCGAAGGGTCGGTGCGGCCCGCACACCAGCGCCACCTCGTCCAGCCCCACCGCCCCGAGGACAGACCTCGCGATCTCCACGTGGCGTCGCGTGCCGTGGTGTGATGCGCAGGCCAGCGCGAGCGCCTCCGTACCCATCCCCAGCCGCTCGAGCACGCCCGACCTCGCGACCGGCAACGCCTGGAACGGCTTCATCGAAGAGCGCCAGAAGGCCGTGAGCCCCGAGTCCCCGAACGACCGGCTGCCCCCCGAGGCTATCTCGTGGACGACGCCGGCCACGAGATGCGTCGATTCAGGAGTCCCCGCACGGTCCAGATCGACGCGAATCAGGTTCACAGATCACCCTCCTGATCGGGTGCGGCGCCGCGGGCCAGCCCCAGTCGCGCCCACGCCCGGGCGGTCGCCGAGCCTTCCAGGAGGTCACCTTCCATGCGCGAAAGGTCCTCCGGCCGATCCACGTCGTACCAAGTCGGCAACTCGGCAGGCGCAAGCCCCAACTCGGCCGCGCTCGCGCGGGTCCAGTCGCAGAGGGCGGCTTCCGACCACGGGGCGTCGGCGAACAGCCGCTCTGCGGCTGGCCAGACGGCCCGGCGCAGGCCGATCGCATAGTACCCCCCGTCCCGCGTCGGTCCGAGTACGAGCTCCCGGGTCGTCAACGCTCGGAACGCCCGCGCCACGAACTCGGCCGGAAGCGTCGGATGGTCGCTGCCGATGGCCACCGCCCGACCGGTACCCTCGCGGAAGGCGCAGGCGAACGCCATCGCGAGCCGGTCACCGAGCGAACCCTCGGGCTGGAGGCGGACTCGGGCCGCCGGGTAGCGCGCCTCCAACCGCTCGACCGCGCGCGGCCGAACGGGCACCCACAACTCCACGTTCGCCCCGCGCGGCGCGAGTCGCATGGCATCGTCAAGGAAGGCCTCGTACAGCGCCGCGCAAGCCCCGGGAGTGAGGCGGGGGCTCAGGCGCGTCTTGACGTAGCGCGGTTCGGGGAGACGGCCGAAGACGAGGAGTCTTCGCTCCGCTACTTTGTCCAGATCACGACCGCCCCACACCGCGCATCGGAGCCCGCGAATTCGGCCGGAAGTTGCGCCGGCCCCGCATAGACCTCGATGCCGGCGATCTCGATCGGCAGCACGAACTCGTCGACCCCGCCACCTCTGACCAAAGTGCCGTCAAGGTAGACGTTCAAGTCACAACCCCCACCCGAGAACCCCTCCGACCTCCTTGCACTCTCAATCCGACAGCTGTTGATCCCGCTGCCGCTACACCGGACACGGACCCCCGGAACGTCGGCCAACATGTGGCTGATGCGGAGAGGACGGCGGCGGTCGATATCGTCGGCCGTGAAGAAGGAGCCTCCGCTGACGAGTTCACCCCAATACTTCCGCTCATAAAAGCCGCCAATCTCCAGCCGTCGCGGTCGTATCACTGTAGCCACGAGCGGTTCCATCTCCACCGGCATGGGAACGAGCCCAATCTCCAACTCGGCGGTGAGCCCTCGAATTACTGTGACCCGATGCCGCAGAGCTTCGTAGCCAATTCGTCGGACCTCAATCTCGCGTGCCCCCGCCGGCACACCGCTGAGCACGAAGCGGCCCCGTCGGTCGCTCTCGACCGAGCGGAACTCCCCAATGATCGACACAGTTGCCGTCCCGATTGGCTCATCCGTGGCGCCATCGACCACCCGACCGACAAGTCGCCCCGCTCCTCCCTCTTTGAAGAGCACTCGGAGCTCGACCTGCTGAGCCCTGCCACCCTCGAGTGACACGACCAACTCCTCGCTGGAATCGTCGCCGAACTCGGCCCACAGCGTGGCCTGCCCTGCCCCCGGCAACCGGATGGTTCCCGAGTCGTCTGTGATCACAACCTGGAGGGGCATCCGGTCGCCACATTCGTTCTGTTGCTGCGCGTGACCTTGCCGCGCGTCCACCGCCAACTGGATCGCTAACAAGATCACGCTCAAGGCTCCGCACCGTGTGACGCCTTTCAAGGAACCTCTCCACCGAGCACGGAGCTACCGCCTTCGGCCCACACCAGCGGCCAGCCTTCGATCCGTCACCGGTCGCTGCCGGGCCGCGTGCTGACCTCGATCACGCCGCCTTCGGCACCCGGCCTCCGGTATCGGGGTGGGACCATGCTCTGGCGGTACAGGCGAATCATGACGATGTCGTCCGCCCGTATCCGGCGCAGCGTGGTGACCGCATCGTTCAGGTTGAAGTCGCCATCCACGACGAGCATCGGTACGTGGTACCTCTGCGCCGAGGAGCCGAATGCGGAGTCGCGCCCACCCCGGAAGCCGATCCGGTCCTCGAAGATCATCAGCTCCCGGTGGTGGGTGAGCGCCTCGTACGCCGTGCCGTAGCCCGCCTCCCGGATCTCGCCTCCGGTGATGACGAGCCGCGTGTACGTCCCCGGCCTGCCGCTGCTGGCGCACGCCGCCATGGCCATCACGGCCATCGTTATCGCGATGCTGGCGGACCTTCGCGTGCGCTCGCTCATCGTCCGTCTCCTGACCTTCCGGCGGATTGTCGTCCGCCCGTGATGTACCGCCGCCCGAGCCGATCAGCCCTCCGGGCGAGCCGGGCTAGCGCCCCCCGCCCGAGGCACCGCCCGAAGCACCCTCGGCTGCCCGCTCCTCCGCGGCGCGGGCCGCGACCGCGAGCAGGGCTTCCGGCGAATCCGCCTCTCGCAGGAGTTCGATGGCCATCTGCACCTGCGCGTCGCGCATCGCCCGACTCTTGAGCTGCGGGACCTCGCCGAATTCGGCCCCCGCGAGTTCGTCCGCGATGAGCCAGTCGACGTATGTCTGCGAGCGGTCGAAGAGTTCCCGCTCCACCTCGGCCCCCGCCGCCATGAGTTCGGACCAGACCTCCTCGCGCATCGCCTGCGTGACGGAGAAGCCCTCGCCGAAGTCGTGCTCCTGCGCATATCCCACCGCCCAGCGGAACACGAGGTTCCTCGGAATCACGCCCGAGCCTGTCGCGAGGCGGCGCAACTCCTGCTCGTCCGTCGAGAGCGTGTCACGGTAGACGAGGAGGTCCGGCGTGATTCCCCCGCCGCCGTACACCGTCCTCCCGCTCTCCGTGAGGAACTCCTCCCGCTCCTCAGGCTCGGAGGACGCAACCACCGGCTCCCCGGAAATCGCCACGGCGCTCGCCGCCAGCTCACGCAGGGCGCTCTCCCGGTCGAAGTCCCTCGAGATCGAGCGCCCCGTCGGCGTGTGCCAGCGCGCCGTCGTGACTTTCATGCCGTTGTTCCCCGAGAGGTGATACAGGGTCTGGACCGAGCCCTTCCCGAAGGTGGTCGTCCCCACGAGCACGGCACGGTCATGGTCCTGCAGGGCGCCTGCCACAATCTCGGAGGCGCTTGCGCTGAGACCATCCACGACGACCACGAGCGGGACATCGGTGTACCGGTCGCCCGAGGACGCCTGGAAGACGTGGTTCTGGTCCGGCAGACGGGAGCGCGTCTCCACAATCTCCCGGCCCCGATCGAGAAAGAGGTCCGTGACCTCGATCCCCGCCGGCAGCAACCCGCCCGGGTTCCGCCGCAGATCGAGGATCAGCCCGCGCGCTCCGTTGCCCACGAGGCGGTCGAGCGTCTCGACGAGTTCCTCCTTCGCCTGACGGCTGAACCCCCGCAGCACCACGTACCCGATCCCGTCGTCCAGGATGAAGCCCTGCGCCTGCCGCACCTGGATGACGTCGCGCACCATGCGGATCGCGAGCGGCCGACCGACGCCCACCCGCGCGATCGTGATGTTGACCGGCTCCCCTCTCTCGCCGCGGAGCGTGTTGACCGCCTTGTCCACGGACCAGTCTTCGGCCGATTCGCCTTCGACCTCGATGATGCGGTCGCCGACCTCGAGTCCCTCCCGGAGCGCCGGCGAGTTCGGAAGCACCTGGACGACCGTGATCCAGTCGCCCTTGACCTCGATCCGCACCCCCAGCCCGCCGTAGTTCGCGGTCGTGATAAAGCGCAGGTCCTCCGAGTCCTCGGGCTCCAGGAAGATCGTGTACGGGTCGCCGAGGTTGTCGAGCATCCCGTCGATGGCCATCCGGTACAGCTCGTCGGGCGATATCTCGTTGACGAAGCGGTTAGCGATCAGACGGTGGACTTCCTCGAGGAGCCTCCGGCTCTCGGCCGCGCCCGTCGCCCCCCCCTGATTGATGAGCCAGCCGCCGGTCGTGAGGGCGATGACGCCCACCAACACTCCCGTCGTCCAGGATCGCTGCGCTCTCATGCGTCCTCCATTCTGGCAGCCCACACCGAGGGTCCGGCTGCGTTCGAGCGGCTTGGCGCCGCCACGATCAATGTTTCACCCCGCTGCGCACAGGTAAAGCTCGCCTTCATCCGAAGCGGCTCGGGAACCGGTGCGCGACGAGCGAGCCGACCTTCCGTTCCACCTCGTCCGGCGTGCCCACCCCGTCCACGGTCTCAATCCGTTCATCGCGCGCAGCGAGTTCCAGATACCCCGCGCGCACACGCTCCATGAACGCTCGCGCCTCCCGTTCGATCCGGTCGCGCGGCTCCCCGTCCGCCTCCCCGCGCTCGAGCCCCACCTCCACCGGTACGTCGAGCACGACATAAAGGTCCGGAAGCAACCCTCCTGTCGCGGCGGAGGTCACGCGCCGGATCGTCTCCGCGGGCACCCCCCGCGCGCACCCCTGGTATACGCGCGTGGAGAGTTCGAAGCGGTCGCAGAGCACGACATCTCCCCGCTCCAGCGCGGGGCGGATGATCTCCTCCACATGCATCCGTCGTGAAGCCGAGAAGAGGAGAAGTTCCGCGGTCCCGTCCAGGCGCAGTTCCGGCCGCTCGAGGATCACCTCGCGGATCGCCTCCGCCGCCGCCGTCCCCCCCGGCTCGCGCGTCGTCACATGCGCGGCGCCCCGCTCCGACAGCCGGCGGGAGAGTCGCTCGATCTGCAGTGACTTCCCCGACCCCTCCGGACCCTCGAAGACGATGAAGCGGCCCCGGCCAGGCCCGTCGTCGGCGGCGCGCCCTGTGGGGCCCGGGGGAGTCATTCAGTCGTAGTGTTCGACGGCGAGGTGGGTGATCTGCCCTTCTCCCATCAGCCAGCGCAGCGTGTTCTTGAGCTTCCAGTGCTGGATGAAGATGTCGTGCTCCGGGTAGAGGCCGGGGGCCGTCTGCGGCGCCTTGAAGTAGAACGAGAGCCACTCCTGGATCCCCGACAGTCCGGCGCGCGCGGCGAGATCGAGGAAGAGCGCGAGGTCGAGGACGATCGGGGCCGCGAGGATCGAGTCCCGGCACAGGAAGTCGATCTTGATCTGCATCTCGTACCCCATCCACCCGAAGATGTCGAGGTTGTCCCACCCCTCCTTGTTGTCTCCGCGCGGCGGGTAGTAGTTGATCCGCACCTTGTGATACATGTCGCCGTACAGGTCCGGATACATCTCCGGCTGCAGGATGTACTCGAGCGCGCCGAGTTTCGACTCCTCCTTCGTCTTGAAGCTCTCGGGATCGTCGAGCACCTCGCCGTCCCGGTTCCCGAGGATGTTGGTCGAGAACCAGCCGTTGAGCCCCAGCATGCGCACCTTGAGACCCGGCGCGAGGATCGTCTTGATCAGGGTCTGGCCCGTCTTGAAGTCCTTCCCCCCGATCGCGACCCCCTTCTCCGACGCGAGGTCGATGAGGGCCGGGATGTCGCAGGTCAGGTTCGGCGCCCCGTTGGCGAACGGGACGCCCTCCATGAGCGCGGCCCAGGCGTAGAGCATCGACGGCGCGATGGCGGGATCGTTCTCCTCCATCGCCCGCTCGAAGGCCGCGAGGGAGTCGTGGGCCGGGCCCGGCTTCATGAAGACCTCGGTCGACGCCGCCCACACGATCACGAGGCGGTCACACCCCTTCTCCTCCCTGAACCGGCGAATGTCCTCGCGCAGTTGCTCGGCGAGTTCACGCTTGTTCGCCCCCGTCTTCACGTTGGGGCCGTCGAGCTTCTTCACGTAGGCGCGGTCGAAGGCCGCGGGCATGGGTTCGATCCCGCGCATGAAGTCGGCCAGCGGGTCGATGTCCTCCGGCCTGAGGACGCCGCACACCTTGGCCGACTCGTAGGCGTTGTCGGGGATCGGGTCCCAGGCGCCGAACACGAGATCGTCCAGCTCCGCCAGCGGCACGAAGTCCCGGATCAGCGGGGTCCGGTTCTCGGTCCGCTTGCCGAGCCGGATCGTGCTCATCTGCGTGAGGGAGCCGATCGGACGGTTCAGTCCGCGGCGTGTGGCTTCCACTCCGGCGATGAAGGTGGTGGAAACCGCCCCGAGCCCGACGAGAAGGACGCCGAGCGTCCCCTCGGCCGGGGCGATGGTTTCGGGTGATCTATCAGGGTCCACGATTGCGGTTCACTCCGTGTCTTTCAGTCTGTTTTCCTCGGCGGCTCACCATCGGGGCGCGTGTTGCGGTACACCCACCAGATGCGCTGAATGGCGGTCAGGTTGGTCAGGATCGCGAGGACGATGATCACGACTCTGAGGACGAGACCCTGGTGTCCGAACATGGGGGTTTCGCCGAAAATCAGCGCCGCGAAGCCGATCAGGATGACCCGCTCCGGACGCTGCATGAGGCCGACATGGCAGTCGATCCCCAGCGCCTCGGCGCGCGCCGGCGTGTAGCTGATCATGAGGGAGCCGGCCATCGCGAGTACGATCCAGTAGATCATCCCCACGTCGCCCAGCTCGAGGCGATAGTCGTTGTAGAGGGAGAGGAGTCCCAGGTACACGACGATCTCGGACAGCCGGTCCAGCGTCGAGTCGTAGAAGGCCCCGAAGGAGGAGGCGAGCCCGGTTCGGCGCGCCACCGGCCCGTCGAACAGGTCGAACGCACCACCCAGCAGGACGAGGAACCCGGCCGTGCTCACGTGATGCTCGTGGAAGAAGTAGCCGGAACTGCACGTGATGAGGAAGCCGAGAAGGCTGATGACGTTGGGGTGGACGCGGCGTTTCGTGAGCCAGGCCACGACCGGCTCGAACACGGCGCGGAGCCCGCGCTCTACGAGATCGCGGACCGCCTTCATGTCGCGAGGATGATCCGGCTTTCCTCGCCCTTGCGGATCCCCTCGCCGATCGCGTGGTCCACCCGGTCCATGAGCTTCTCGAAGTTCGCCTGGGACGAGATGAAAGCCTGGTAGCGGGCGTTGGTCTGGATCTTCTCCTGCAGGTCCCCGAACTCCCGCTCCTGTTCCTCGCTCGCCGTCTCGCCGCGACTGATCGCCTGCATCAACGCCTGCTGCAGATCCCGCATCCGGTTGAGCATCTCCGTCGCCTCGCGATCGGCGTCGATCTCGCGGCGGGCCGCACGCAGGTAGGCGTATTCCGGAAGCTGCGAGATGATGCGCCCCACCTCCCGCGCCTTCTCCAGCATGCGGTCTCGCTCGTCCATATCGTCCAACTCCGAATGGAATCAGGAAGCGCCGCGGGCCTACGCGACAGGCGCCGACGGGCGGGGAAACCGGACCGCGCGCGCCCCCTCTGTCCCCCCGACTGCGGGCGAGGCCGGCGATCCGCCGCCCGAGTATAACCCCGCCCCGCACCCCACGCGACTTGCCGGGCGCCGGCCGTGACGGCCGGTCGAATGGAGACGCTCTAACGTGCACGCGGTACAGTCCGGGGGGTCACGCGCAGCGCGCTCGCGAAGCGGGGGCGGCCGGCGAGATCGGTCGCGATGCCCTCTTCGGAGAGCGACGCTTCGGCCTGCAGAAACCGGAGGACGGCGGGCCCCTGCGACATCCCGATCTCCAGGAAAAGCGCCCCGCCTTCCCGGAGCCGGCCGGGCGCGCCCGCGACAATCGTCCGCATCACGTCGAGCCCGTCCTCTCCCCCATCGAGGGCGACGCGGGGTTCGTGGTCCCGGACCACCGGCTCGAGAGTGGCCCACTCGCCCGTCGTCACGTAGGGCGGGTTGGAGACGATGAGGTCGAAGTCTTCGGCGGGGCCGAGCGCCGGCCAAATGTCGGGCGGGCAGGCGCGCAGTTCCAGGCCCTCCGCGCCCGCGCGCCGGGCGTTCGCCCGGGACAGGTCGAGCGCGGCGGCCGAGATGTCGAGTCCCACGACGCGCGAGGCGATGCCCTCGTCGAGGAGAGCGAGCGCGATGGCGCCGGACCCGACGCCGATATCCAGCGCCTCGGCGGGCGCATCCCGGCCTCGACGCCAGGCGGCGACGAGATCGAGGAGTTGCTCGGTCTCCGGGCGCGGGATGAGCGCGCGACCGTCGGACACGAGGCGGACGCGCCGGAAGTCGACGGTGCCCTCGATGTACTGCAGCGGCTGCCCCTCCAGACGACGCGAAACCGCACGCGCCACTTCCGTCGCGGCGGCGGGCTCGACGCGTTCCCCGCCGGAGGCGCCGAGCTCGCTCCGCGACAGTGCGAGGGCCGCGGCCACGAGCCGCTCGGCCTCGACACGCGGCGCCTCCAGCCCGGCCAGTTCCAGTTCGCGCCGCACACCCTGCACGATCTCACGGCGCGTCGGCCCGGCCGGGCGGCGCCCCGCCCCACCTCGCGGCGCACCCGTCATCCGGACCCCGCCGCCATGCGCTCTTCCACCCCCGCCATCCTGAGCGCTTCGACCACCTCGCCGAGGTCGCCGCCGAGCACCGCCTCGAGCCGGTGCGTCGTGAAGTGAATGCGGTGATCCGTGATCCGGTTCTGCGGGAAGTTGTACGTCCGGATCTTCATCGAACGGTCGCCCGTGCCCACCTGCGTCCGCCGCTCGCGCGCCCGTTCCGCCTCCTGCGCGGCGACCATCCGGTCGAGAAGCCGGCTGCGCAGCACCCGCAGCGCCTTCGACTTGTTCTTGTGCTGCGACTTCTCGTCCTGGCACGAGACCACGAGCCCGGTGGGCCGGTGCGTGATCCGCACCGCGGAGTCCGTCGTGTTGACCGACTGGCCACCGGGGCCGGACGACCGGAATACGTCGATCTTGAGATCCGCCGGATCGATCTCGACGTCGACCTCCTCCGCCTCGGGCAGCACCGCGACGGTCGCCGCCGACGTGTGGATCCGGCCCTGGCTCTCGGTCTCCGGCACCCGCTGTACGCGGTGCACGCCGGACTCGTAGCGCAACCGCCCGTACGCCTCGGTCCCCCGAACGACGAAGACGACCTCCTTCACGCCGCCGAGCGCGCCCTCGCTCGTGTTGATGAGTTCGGTGTTCCATCCGGATTCGGCCGCGAAGCGGGTATACATCCGGTACAGGTCCGCCGCGAAGAGCGCGGCCTCGTCGCCGCCGGTCCCGGCGCGGATCTCGACCACGGCGGGCCGATCGTCCAGCGGGTCCTTCGGAACGAGGAGTCGGCGAAGCTCGCTCTCGGCCGCTTCCCTTTCGGTCTCGAGTTCGGCCGCCTCTTCCGATGCCATATCGGCGAGTTCCCCGTCCGCCTCGGCGGCGACCTCGCGCGCCTGGCTCAGGTCGTCGAGCCGCTTGAAGTGACGCTCTGCGGCCCGAACCAGCGGCTCGATCGCCGAATGCTCGCGCGCCAGTTCCTTCAGGAGCCCGAAGTCGGACAGCACTTCGGGCTGCGCCATCCGCTGCGCGAGTTCGTCGTAACGTTCAACGACCTCACGAAGGCGAGCCACGAGTCGGTCACCGTCCGACATCAGGTCCCCACACTAAAACGGGGCCCCGAGGGACCCCGTCGCGTTCGAAGGCGTCGGCGCGGCTGCGCGCGGTCAGGCATCTGCCGCGGCCGCCTCGGCCTTGCTCTCCGCGCTCTCCGCGCTCTCCGCGCCGCGGCTCGCGCGATCGCCGTACTTGGCCAGGAATCGCTCGACCCGTCCCGCCGTGTCGACGAGCTTCTGCCGGCCCGTGAAGAACGGGTGGCAATGCGAGCAGATCTCGACGTGGATTTCACCGACCGTCGAACCGGTTTCCGTCTCCCGGCCGCACGCACAGGTGATCTTCGCCGGCGCGTATTCCGGATGAATGCCTGCCTTCATCGTTCGTCCCTGCGCTGGTGGTCCGCCTCCGATCGGACGGAGGCATTCCCGAGTGAGCCGTATAATCTAGCCGTGCCCACGCAACCGCTGCAAACGCGTTCATGCGGGGGGCGGAGGCCGGGCCCGTACCGCCCCCGTTTACCTGCCGGCGGGCGAGAGCACCACGCGGTCGGCAACCACCGCTTCCACCCGGTCTCGCGAGTAGTAGAGCGGGAAGAAGCGGTCCGTCGCCCAGCCCTCGAACAGGTTCCGGTACATGGGATGATCGGGATCCCCCGACTGTCCCGGGTTGTTCGTGAACACGGCCGTGTCCCAGTCGCCGGCTTCCGTGATGACCCTGAACGAGGGGCCGGAGGTCTGGTTGTCCCCGCCCCCCGCCTGATTCACGGTCGAACCGTTGCCGCCCCGCGGGAGGGGGCCCACCTCGAGGCGCTCGCGCATCTCGGCGTTCACGACGCCCGAGAGCGGATGCCGCAGGCGCACGTGCTTGAAGCGCGCGTCTCCGTAGCGCCAGGAGTCCGACCCGAAGCGTTCCTCGAGCCCGTCGAGCGCGTCCGCGAAGGTGCGGGCGATGAACGCGTCGCGACCCGCAACCGGATCCCCGTCTCCGAGGGGCGCGAACCAGGTCGGCGGCGAGCCCAGCCAGTCGATGATCTTCTTGAGCGACGGGCCACCGAGCTGGCCCCGAACTTCGGCGGGCACGACGAGCGGCACCATCTGGTTCCGGAGCTCCCGCTCCCACGACACGTAGATCGCCGCCTCGCGTGAGTCGGGGGCGAGTTCGAAGTCCCAGTCGAGGAGGTCGCGCCGCGCCGCCTCCGCCCTGTCGCGATCGCCCGCCGACCCGCCCGTCAGCTCCACCGCCCGCAGCATGGGGACGAGGGACCGGGCGGGGAGCGACACGTAGTCCGTCGCGAGCTGCATCATCTCTGACATCGTGAAGCGGCGGCCCGTGGCGAGGACCTCGTCGATGCGCGCGCTCCGGAAGGGGTCGCTCCAGCTCCAGCCCACCGCGTCCCGGTGTTCGTAGCCGGGCGGGACCAGATTCTGGTTCGCCGTCGACCAGAACCCCTTGTCCGGGTTGAACACGTGCGGCTTGTGGCGGATCTCGAGGTAGCCGTCCCACTCGTAGCGGCCGTCTCCGGGCACCGGAACGAGCCCCGACCAGTTACGCCGGATGGGGGCGATGCCCACCGCCTGCCAGCCGATGTTCCCGTCCGCGTCGGCCCACACCATGTTCTCGCCGGGGATATTGGAGTAGTTGCAGGCGTCCACGAACTCCTCCCACGTCTTCGCCTGATCCATGCGCAGGCTGGCGAGGTAGGGCGCCCCGCCGATCTCCATCCACCCGGCGCGCACCGCGTACGCGACGTGGTTATCCCGGTCCTCGTACACCACAGGCCCGTGCCGGGTGTACTTGTGTCGGACGCGCACCGCGGTCTGCCCCCCGACCGGAATCTCATCCTCGATCACCCGCATCGTTTCCCAGGCACCCTCGTACCGGTACCGGTTCGGGTTATCCGGGTGGGTCTCGTAGACGTACAGGTCCTCCGCGTCCGTCTGGAAGACGGTCAGGCCCCAGGCGCCGTGCCCGTTGTGCCCGATCGAGATGCCCGGCAGCACCGGCTCGCCGCCGCCGATCACGTTCCAGCCGGGCCCCACGAGGTGCGCGAGGTAGCGGAGCGAGGGCGCCGCCTGGACCCGGTGCGGGTCGTTCGCCATGATCGCGTGGCCGCTCAGCGTGCGGCTCCCCGCCACGACCCAGTTGTTGCTCCCCGTCCCGGGCCACTCCGCCTCGAGCCGCTCACCCTCCGGGCCCCACGGGTCCACGGCCTCCCCCGCGAGGGCCAACTCCGTGCCCTCGTCCAAGGCGGTGGCGCGGAACCGAGGGGCGATGTCCTCGGGACGGAAGCGGACCGGACTGCGGAAGGCGCGGTAGACGTCGAGGATCTCGCTCCGGAGCAGCGACCCGTCGATCGCGGGGTCGAGGTCGAGTTCCGGCTCCCCCGGGTGGAAGTAGGAGACATCCTTCACCTGCTCCGCCCCGACCGCGGCGACGGCGATCCCGAGGCTCAGCTCCTGCCCGATGTTCATGAGCAGGCCCTGGTGACGCGAGATGACGATCTCCGGCTTCCACGGTTGCGGCCGGATGTCCAGCATCTCGAACTCGATGGGGAGGAGGTCGGAGTCGCGTTCCGTCTCGGCGATCCAGGCGTTGATGCCGTCCACGAAGGCCCGGATGATCCGGGCGCCGCGCGGGTGATAGTGGTTCAGCTCCGCCTCCAGATCCCCCCGGTACTGGAACAGGCGGGCCCCGCGGTCCCGCTCGAGTTCGCGCGAGCCGAGGATCTCGGAAACGGTGCCGGTGGCCTGGCGGCGCCACATCTCGAACTGGAAGAGGCGGTCCCGCGCGGCGTTGTAGCCCTGCCCGAAGAAGAGATCGTGCTCCGTCTCGGCGTAGATGTGGGAGATCCCCCACAGGTCCTTGAGGATTTCGACCTGCGCCTCGAGTCCGGGCACCCGCAGCGTCTCGGTCCGGGCCGGCGCCAGCGCGCGGCCGCCTCCGATGGCGTCCCGCGGAAGGTCGACGGTCGGGGCGCCGGCCGGCCCTGCCCCGGAATCCCGCCAGACCGGCAGCATGATGAAGAGGGCGAACAGCGCGACGGCTCGAATCCGCATCGGACTCTCCTTGCTAAACGTTGCTTCAGTCTGGAATTGTGTCCCTCAGGAACCCGTGGCACTCTTCCGCTTCGACGCGGCGCTCGCCGCATCCCCGGCTTCCTCTGAACCGAACTCCCCGGACTTCGAGACGCTCGCCCGAAGCGCCGCCATGAGGTCGATGACCTGGGCAGTGGTCTCCTCTTCGACCGGTGCCGTGATCTCGGTCCCGTCGGCGACCTTCCGCTCGACCGCTTCGAGCATCCGCTGTCCCACTTCGTCCTCGTACTTCGACGGATCGAACGTGTCGGAGGCGATCTGCTCGATCAACTGAACGGCGAGCGACAGTTCCGCGTCGATGACCTCGGCGTCTCCCGCCGGTACGGCTGCGATGTCCCGTACCTCATTCGCGTAGTGCAATTGCTCGAGCACGAGGTGGTCGCCGACCGGGCGCACGAGCACCAGGTACTGCTTTCCGCGCGCCGCGTACTTCGCGAGAGCGGCCCAGCCCGTCTTCCTCATCGCGGCGCCCAGAAGCCGGTAGGCCTTGTCGCCACCCTTCCCGGGCCCGAGGTAGTAGGTCTTCCCGATATACGCCCGTTCGACCTGGTCCACCGGCACGAACTCGACGATCTCGATCGCCTGGGTCGCCTCGGCCTCCAGCGCCTTCAGTTCTTCCTTCGTGAAGGTGACGTACTGGTCCTTCGCGAACTGGTATCCCTTCACGAGTTCGGGGCGCGGAACCGGCTCTCCCGTCTTCGCGTCCACGTACTGCTGCTTCACCCGGGTGCCGTCGGGCGAAAGGAAATTGAAGCGGACCTTCTGAGAGTTCTGGGCGGACGAAAAGAGCTGGCACGGGATCGAAACGAGCCCGAACGAGATCGTCGCCGACGCGATGGATCGAGGAGCCATGCCTGTCGTCTCTCCATTTCACGCCGAACCCGTGGCGTGTCTCCGAAACCGGGCGTCATGCCGAAGCCGGGGGCGGAATAATAGGTTCCGGGCCGGATCGTAACTACCGCGACTACCGCGCCCGCGGGTCGCCCGCCCGCAGCGAACCGTGAGCGGAGAGACGGGTCGAGGCACCCCTTCGAGAGTCAGCGCCGCGAGCATGCCCCGAGGAAAGCTGGAGAAGTACCGGGAAAAGCGCGCCTCCGAGCGCACGCCGGAGCCCTTCGGCGGTGCGCCCGGGACCGGCGTCGGGGTGTTCGTGGTCCAGTTGCACGCCGCGACCCGCCGGCACTACGACCTGCGCCTGGAGATCGGGGGCGTCCTCTTCTCGTGGGCCGTGCCGAAGGGCATCTCCGCCGATCCGGTCGACAAGAAGCTCGCCGTCCACGTCGAGGACCACCCCGTCGAATACATCGAGTTCGAGGGGGTGATTCCGGCCGGCGAATACGGCGGCGGCGAGATGATCGTGTGGGACCTCGGCCGCTGGATCCCGCTCGATGATCCCGAGGAGGGGCTCGAATCGGGCAAGCTCCTGTTCGAGCTCCGGGGCCACAAGCTCAAGGGCGTGTGGACGCTCGTGCGGCTGGAGAAGGGGGAAACGGGCAAGGAATGGCTCCTCATCCGCGAGCGGCGCGGCGGGCACCCGATTCTGGAGGACGGGTCCCTTCCGGAGGGTTCGATCCTTTCGGGCCTCACCGTCGAGCAGATGGCCGAGCGCGAGCGGGGCTGGTATCCGGGGGAGGAGCTGGCCGCGGCCCTCGCGCGGGCCCGCGCCCCGGAACGGCGGGTCGACCCGGCCGATGTCGAGTTCATGCTCGCCCGGCCCCGGGAGGACGCGTTCGACGATCCCGCCTGGCACTTCGAACTCAAGCTCGACGGCTACCGCATGCTGGCCTCCGCCGTCGAGGGCGAGGCGAGCCTCCTCACCCGGAACGGCCATGAAGCCCTCCCCACCTTCCCCGAGATCGCGCGGGCGCTGCGAAAGCTCCCCTTTCGCCGCGTGGTGCTGGACGGCGAGGTCGTCGTGCATGACGCGGCGGGCTACCCCAGCTTCCGGCATCTGCAGAAGCGGGCCCGGCTGTCGCGTGCGCTCGACGTGCGGCGGGCCTCGTTCGAGACGCCGGCCAGCTTCTACGCCTTCGACCTGCTGGCGTTCGACGACCACGATCTGCGCGACCTTCCGCTCTCCGAGCGGCGCCGCTTCCTCCGCGACGTGGTGCCGGAAGCGGGGCCGATCCGGTTCAGCGAACACTTCGAGGGGTGCGGAGAGGCGCTCTTCCGGCAGGTGCGGGAGATGGGGCTCGAGGGGATCATGGCCAAGCGCGCCGACTCCCGGTACGTCGGCGGTCGCTCCTCCGACTGGCGGAAGATCCACGCCGCGCGCCAGGCCCGCTTCGTCATCGTCGGCTTCACGACGCCCGCGGGCTCGCGCACGGGCTTCGGCGCCCTTCACCTCGGCGCCTACTCCCCCGCCGAGCCTTCCGGCGCCGAGCTCGCCCTTCACTACATCGGCCGCGTCGGGACCGGCTTCAACGAACTGCTCCTGTCCGAGCTTCGCACCAACCTCGACGCGCTGCGAGTTGAGCGGCCCCCCTTCGTCACGCCGGCCCCCGCGGGAGACGATCACACATGGGTCGCGCCCGAACTCGTGGCCGAGATCCGGTACAAGGAGGTCACCGATGGAGGTCTTCTGCGGCACCCCGTCTTCCTCCGACTCCTCCCCGTCCCGGAGGAGGGGGACGGGGCGACCTCGGATAAGGATGCGGAACACGTACTCCCCACGGATTGCCGACTTCCCCGTGATCCGCGCGCGGCCCTCGCCGATCCCGTTCGGGTGGACACGTCTCCCCCACCTGTAGAGGAACTGTCGCTCTCGAATCTGGACAAGGTCTTCTGGCCGGAGGAGGGATACACGAAGGGGGATCTCATTGCGTACTATCATGATATCGCTCCGTGGCTGATTAAATTTCTCAAGGACCGACCTCTCGTGCTCACGCGCTATCCGGACGGGATTCACGGGAAGTCCTTCTTCCAGAAGAACGCGCCCGGCTTTCAGCCCGAATGGGTGCGCACGGAGGCGATCTGGAGCGAGGGTTCCGAGCGGGAGATCCACTACTTCATCGCCGACGACCCCGCCGCCCTCGTGTTCATCGCGAACCTCGGGGCGATTCCGCTCCACGTGTGGGCGAGCCGCATCGGGGGCCTGGACCGGCCCGACTGGTGTCTCCTCGACCTCGACCCGAAGCACAAGCGGGACGGCGAGGAGGTCTACGCCCCGTTCGGGGAGGTGGTCGAGGTCGCGCGCACGATCGGCGCCCTGTGCCGGGAGATCGGGCTGCCCAGCTATCCCAAGACGAGCGGTTCCTCGGGGATCCATGTGATGATCCCGCTCGGCGGGCAGCTGGACTACGAGCAGTCGCGGACGCTCGCGCTCCTGCTCGCGAAGACGGTGGCGGCGGAGATTCCCGACCGGGCGACGATCGTCCGGAACCCATCGGGACGTGACGGGAAGGTCTACATCGACTACGTCCAGAACGGGCGCGGGCGGCTCGTCGTCGCGCCCTATTCCGTGCGGCCGCGGGCGGGGGCCACGGTGTCGGCGCCACTGCGCTGGGGCGAGGTGGAGGAGGGACTGTCGATGGAGGACTTCACGATCCGCACCATGCCGGAGCGGGCGCGGGCGCTGGACCCCGACCCGCTGCTGGGCGTGCTGTCGGACGCACCCGACCTCATGGCGGCGCTCGAGGCGCTGCAGCGGAGGATGGGCGGGTGAGCGGAGCGGAGGGGCGCGGGCGCAGGCCGCCCGGGCGGCTGTCCGGAATCCCGGGCTTCGACATCGACGCGGTGGCGCGGGCGGCAGAGGGCGATCCCGACATCCTCCGCCTCGAGAACCTGGACACCGACCTGCGGCCGCCCCCGGCGGCGCTGGCCGCCACCCGCGCGGCGCTCGAATCGCCGGCCGCCAACAGCTACCTGCCCTTCACGGGCCGGGGCGACCTGCGGGCGGCGGCCGCCCGGCACGTCGGCCGTCTGGCCGGGCGCACGTACGACCCCGACCGGGAGTGCGTGATCACCGCCGGCGGCACGGAGGGCCTCCTGAACGCGCTCCTCGCGACCGTGGACCCGGGCGACGAGGTGATCGTCACCGACCCCACGTACGCCGGCATGCTCCAGCGCGTGCGGCTGGCCGGGGCGACCCCCCGGCTCGCGCCCTGGGCCTTCGATCCGGCGGCCGGCTGGCGTCTCGACCTCGACGCGCTCGCCGGGTGCGTCGGGCGCCGGACCCGGGCGCTCTTCATCATGAACCCATCCATGCCGTCCGGCGGCGTGCTCGACGCCGAGGATTGGGCCGCGGTCGCGGAACTCTGCGAGCGCCACGACCTGTGGCTCATCTACAACGCGGCGATGGAGCGCATCCTCTACGACCGGCGGCCCTACCTGCACCCGGCCGGTCTTCCCGGGATGCGCGACCGCACGCTCACCGTCGGTTCGGTCTCGAAGGAGTACCGGATGATCGGGTGGCGCGTGGGCTGGGTCGTGGGACCGGCGGCGGTCCTCGCGGATGTGGCCAAGGTGGGGATCTACAACGTCGTCACCGGGGTCGGGATCGGGCAGCCCGGTGCGCTGGCTGCGCTGACCGCCGCGGACGAAGCAGCGAACGTGGCCGCGAGCGTGGAGCGCTGGGAGCGGCGGCGCGAGGCGGTGCTCGAGGCGCTCCGCAACTATCCGGTGCGCCCCGCGGCCGGCGGGTGGTCCCTCCTCGTCGACACCCGCCCGCTCGGCCTCCCGGCCCGCGAGCTATCGACACGCCTGCTGACCGGAGCGGGCGTCGCGGCTACTCCGATGGACGCGTGGGGCGGACCCGACGCCGCGTCTCTGCTCCGGATTGTGTTCAGCAGAGAACCGGCGGTTCGCCTCCGCACGCTCGGCGACCGCTTCGCCCACGTCCTATAGCTGGGACCGCTGCCTGCCTCACGGCGAGGCGGCCGCTTGAACGCGGTCTCAGCGCTTCCAGTCCGCCGCCGCGGGCAATCCGTCGCTGACCATGATCTCGAGTCCCGGCTCGGGGGCCAGCGCGTCCAGGGCCCCGGGGCTGAGGTCGCCGGCCGGCAGGTCACGGAGGATGGCCCGTACCTGGCCCGTCACCGGGTCGCGCATGATCACTGTCGGCGGCTCGCTCCCCTCCCGCATTTCGACGGTGCCGCCGCGCCCCGTGAGCGCGAGGCTCGCCAACTCCGATTCCCACTCGGCCCGTACCGGAAGCGCGAATGTGAAACCGGAACGTCCGTCGCCGTCCCGGACCTCCTGCATGTCGAAGCTCAGCGAGAACAGTTCGCTCCCGTCCGCGCGCCGACCGGTCAGCTGGTACGTCCCGCCTTGAGTCGGCACGACGGGCGTCGTCTCGACGACGAATGCTGGTTCGAGATGGAGGGTCCCGTCCGCGGCGGCGCCGCCCGAGACCACCATAGTCCGCGAAGCGCCCGGCCGCACCTCGAACGTATCCACGAGTCGGAAACGCAGCGCGTTCGTGAAGTAGTAGTCGCTGACCCAGATGGGGTCGCAGTAGCTCATGAGGTCCGCCCGGTCCGGGGGCACCATCGACCCTCCGTCGCGCGAATCGTACCCCCACACACCCGTTCGTGCGTCCGCGTAGGGGAAGGTCGGGTCGACGCCCGCCGGACCCCCGCACGGCGCATGGGGCAGGTTCAGGTTGTGTCCGAGTTCGTGGCGCGATCGTCCCCGCGCTCAGGTTCGAGACGCTGACCTTTCCGATGTTGGGGCCGTCACTCCCGAGATACGCGATGCCCTGGCCGTCGGCGGGGTTCGGGGTGAGACCCATCCAGTGTCCGGTCCCGTTCTCCATAGTGCGAATCTGTTCCATATGATCCAACATGTTGAGGATGTCGTTCGAACTGACCGTCACGCTCGGATGTCTCGTGATCTCGAAGGCGCCCACCGGGAGCAGGGTTCTCGTCTCGAACAGGAGTTCGTGGTCCGGGGTGGCGCTGGCGACGAAGGCTACGGCTCCCTGGTTGTCGTCCGCGGTCGAGACGAACGGGACCAGGGTCAGGTACAGCGGGGGTACCTCCTGGACCTCCACCGCCGCACGCCCTTCGGCGGGGATCCGCTTCACCACGCCGAGCGCCGGATCGACGGTCCCATCCGGATCGACCTCGACGATCATCTCGAGGCCGGGGTGAATCACCTCGCCGGGGATCTCCGCGTTGGCCGACAGGTCGAGTTCGCCCACCTGAACCTCCGTCGGGATCGCGGACGTCCCGGCGGGGATATCCACCGAGTGCACCTCCGCCCCGTCCATGAAGAACGTGGCCCGGACCGGCGGAATGGTCTCCATCGTCTCCTGCTCGGACATCACGAACACCCGCAGCAGCGCGCTCCTTCCGGCCACGAGCGGGACCGGGAACTCGGGTGACTGTGTCGCCTGTATCAGGTGGGCCTCGGCGTGTGATTCCGTCCCGCACGACCGGACGCGCCACTTCGTGACGACCTCGTTCAGCCAGACCCGGAAGTCGGGATCCGGGGGGGCGCACAGCCCCGTGCCGCCCGCCTGGAGTTCCCCGAGTGCCGCCAGCGCGGTGAGTTCGTCCGGCAACGGACCCGACAGGTCGGGATTGTTGCGGACATCCAGCGATCGAAGGGCCGCCAGGTCGCCGAACTCCGGCGGCAGAGGCCCGTCGAGCATGTTGTCGTCGAGCGCGAGTCTCTGCAGGCTGCCGAGCTGGCCGAGCTCCGCGGGAAGCGGCCCCGTCAGACGGTTGTTCGAGAGGACGAGGATCCGGAGGTTTTCGAGCCCTCCGAGGCTGGCGGGCAGCGGTCCGTCGATCATGTTGTCCAGGAGCCAGACCTGCTGTAGTTCCGTCAACCTGCCGAGTTCCTCGGGGATCGGACCGTTGACCTGGGAGCGATACAGGATGAGTAGTCGAAGGCTGGCGAGATTGCCGATCTCGGGTGGGATGGCGCCCGTCAGTCCGGTATTGTACAGCCAGAGTTCTTCGAGATTCGCCAGATTCCCCATCTCCGCGGGAATGCTTCCCGTTAAGTCGGGGAGGTTGTGCAGGCCCAACTCCCGCAATTCGGTGAGGAGGCCGATTTCCGGCGGGATCTCGCCCCGGAGGAGGTTCTTCCCCAGGTTCAGGTTCCGCAGTTCCGGGAAATGCCCGATCTCGGGGGGGATCTCTCCCCTCAGGTTATTGAAGTGCAGGAAGATCTCCGTGACCCGCCCATTCGAGTTGACCGTGATGCCGTGCCAGTCCTCGAGCGGCGCGTCGGTCCCCCAGCTTTCCTCGTTCGTCCAGCTCTCTCCGCCCATGGCGTCGTAGAGCGCCATGAGGTCGGATCGCTCCTCGTTGCAGGCGATGAACTCCCCGCCGCGCGTCGGAATCGCGTTCAGCCACGCCTGGAACGCCTCGTCCCGCACCGTGCATGGCATCGTGCCGCCGTACTGCAGTTGCTGAATGCTCAGGGCGGAGAGAGAGATCGGGATGGGGCCGGAGAGCCCTTCGTTGCCGTCCACGTGAAGCTCGGTCAGGAAGGCCAGATCGCCGAGGTTCTCCGGGAGCTGGCCGCCCAGCCCGTTTTCGCTCAGGCGCAAAGCCGTCACGCGACCGCCCTCGTTCACTTCGACGCCGTACCAGCTGCCGACCGGTTCCTCGCCCCCCCAGTTCTCCCGGTTGGTCCAGTCCGCTCCGCCGGTGGACTCGTGCAGATCCATGAGCGTCGCCATCTCCACGCTCTGCACCGTCCCGGCAGAGGAGGCGCTCACCTCTCCCGAGGCGGCCGTGATGCTTGTCCTCCCAACCGTGACCCCCGTCACGAGGCCCGACGCATCGACCGTCGCGACCGCAGGATCGGTGCTCGCCCACGTCAGGGTCGCATCGGGGATGACCATCCCATGCTGATCCAGCACGCTGCCCGTCAGACGGACCGTGTCACCCGCCACGAGGACGACCCGATCCGGCTCGATGGTGATCCGGGTGGCACGCGGACCCTCCGGCGGAGGCAGTGGGGGCGGCGCCGTCGCGTCCTCCCCGCCGCAGGAGAGCAAGGCCAGCAGCAGAAAACCCGGCTCTTCGCTGTTCGGGGTGGATGAGGGGTGGTAGGGTGACCGGGTTGGCGGGGACGGCCGCCGGTGCCTGAGCAGGTCTTCGAGGTGCCCGGGATCTCCGGGACCGGCTGGGGCGTGAGGGGGATGCGGAGCGGCCGGGCGGGAGCGGCGGGGATGACGGAGAGGTCACTGTTCGAGCGGGCTCTGGGCTTGGATCGGCCGTGGCGGGTGGAGCGGACCGAGTTCGACGCGGCGGAGCGCCGGCTGGACCTGTACGTGGACTTCGAGGCCGGAGGGACGTTCGCGTGCGCGTCGTGCGGCGGCGGGGGCTGCAAGGCGCACGATTCAAGCCGGAAGCGCTGGCGGCACCTGGACTTCTTCCAGCACCGGGCGTACCTGCACGCGCGGGTGCCTCGGGTCAGGTGTACGGAGTGCGGCGTGAAGCTGGCGGAGGTGCCGTGGGCGAGGCGCGGGAGCGGCTTCACGCTGTGGTTCGAGGCGCTGGTGGTGGCGCTGGCGCGGGAGATGCCGGTGCGGGCGGTGGCCCGGCTGGTGGGCGAGCACGACACGCGGCTGTGGCGTCTCTTGAAGCACCATGTGGAGGAGGCCCGGGCCGGGGTGTCAATGGCCATCGAAAATATGACACTTCTGGCCGTCGAAAATGGGACACTTTTCGGAACGCGCCGCGGAGGGAGCGGAGCGACCGGAGCGGGACGTTCCGAGAGGATCTGGTCGGCGCGCATCACCGAGTCCCTCCGTGTTCCGAGCGATCCGCCGAGACCGCCCGGGAGGCGGTCGGGTGGATGGCCTTGGAGAGTTCCAGATGGCGTCGCATCCGGTAGCTGTTGCCCCGGATGTTGACCATGTGGCAGCGGTGCAGTAGCCGGTCCAGCAGCGCGGCGGCCATGACCTCGTCGTGCAGGATCTCTCCCCGCTGCTCGAAGCCCTTGTTCGAGGTCAGCACCGTCGAGGCGTGCTCGTAGCGCCGGTTGACGAGCTGGAAGAACAGGATGGCACCGCTGCGGGTGACCGGGAGGTAGCCGATCTCGTCCACGACCAGGAGCGCGGGGTGGGTGAGGGTCTTGAGCCGGTGGTTGAGCCGGCCGGCGGCCTCGGCCTCTTCGAGGGAGTCGATGAGATCCGTGAGCGTCCCGTAGTAGACCCTGCGCCCGCTCTCGGCCGCGGCGATGGCCAGACTGATCGCCAGATGTGTCTTGCCGACGCCGGGCGGGCCGAGGAAGACGACGTTCTCCTTGCGCTCCAGGAAGCCGAGCTCGTGAAGCGAGTCGATCTGCTCCCGCTTGACCGAGGGCTGGAAGCTGAAGTCGAAGTCCGCGAGCGTCTTGATCGCCGGAAGACGGCTCGATCGCATGGCGGTGGCGAGGCGCCGGCTGTTGCGCAGCGTGATCTGGGCGGTCAGGAGCCGCTCGATGGCTTCTGCCGCGGTGGTTCCGCCGCCGTCCACCGCGGCAAGCACCTCGTCGAGGGCTTCCAGGGCGCCGGGCATCTTCAGATCGGCGAGTTGGGCCGCGATGCGCGTGCTCCGGGACCGGGCCTTCACGAGATCTCTCCCGTGATCCCGGCGTACTCGGACAGCGGACGTCGTTCGACCTCCACGACCTGGAGTGCCGAAGGAACCCGGGTCTGTGTCGTCTGGAGCTCGGGCAACGGCGTCACGGGACGGTAAGGCCACGGTGCCAGGGAATTTAGGTACGGCCGCTCCCGCTCGAACCGGTCCGCCACACGTTCCTTCAGCGTGCCGTGGATCCGAACGTTGGCCACGCCGTCGAGCCACAGGAGGGCCCGTGCGTTGAGGTCGTCATCGGAGAGGAAGTCCCGGCCGTAGAAGAAGTTGTTCCGGATGTAGCGGATCGGCCGCTCGACCTTGCCCTTCGTCTGGGCCCGGTACGGGCGGCACGCCCGGATCCGGAACCCCCAGTGGCCGCTGAAGCGCAGGAACTCCGGGTTCTCGACCAGCCGGCCCCCCTCGTTGCGCTTGTCGCCGGTGATGACGGCCTTCATCTGGTCGAACAGAAGCTCCGACGGCACGCCGCTGAAATGAGCGAACGATGTCTCCAGCCCCCGGATCACGACCGGCATCGTCTGGCGCTCATAGAACCTGAGCCACATCAGCCGCGAGTAGCCCAGCACCACGATCAGCGCATGACGCTTGCCCCACGGCAGCCGGAACTCCGCGAAGTCCACTTGCGCTTGGTGGCCCGGTGGAGTCTCGAACCTCCGGACCGGCTCCTCGGGCTCCCGTGGCCGGACCCTGCGCACGTAGCGCTTCACTTGGCCGTAGCCGCCAGGATAGCCCGCCGCCCGCACCTCGTTGAACAGCCGCACGGCGCTCAGCCTCGGATAGTCCGCCAGCCGGGTGTCGATGATCCCCTTGTAGGGATCGAGCTTCGACGGCGCCGGAGCTCTCGGCCGGTATCTCACCGCCTCGTCGTCCAGATCCCGGTCCAACTGCCCCGTCGCGATCCAACGATAGATCGTCTCGCGGCTCACTCCCACGTGCCGAGCGATCGCCGCCTTCGGCACACCCTGCTCGAGGTAGTGTCGCAGAAGCACCCGCTTCTCTCTCCCGATCATCGCGCCCCCTGTGCTGAATGGAGACGCCAGAGTGGAGAAAGGCCCGGGGAACCTCACCAGCCCCCCGATCCACCGCCCAGCCCGGCCTTCGATCACCCACCCGAGGTGTACGATTTTCGACGGCCACAACTGTCGAATTTTGCATGGCCGCCAACAGGGGGCGGACTTCTCCGGGGTGCGCGCGGTGGGCGTGGACGAGACGGCGTGCCGGCGGGGCCACCACTACATCACGCTGTTCGCGGACCTGGAGCGTTCGCGGCTTCTGTACGCGACGCCGGGGCGCAGCCATTCGGTCATGCGGTTCTTCCGGGAGGACCTCGGGCGGCACGGGGGCGGAGCCGCGGGCGTGCGGGAGCTGTGCATGGACATGTCGGCCGCGTACATGAAAGGGGCGCGCGAGGAGTTCCCGGCCGCGGAGATCACCTTCGACCGCTTCCATGTGCAGCGGCTCATGAACCGGGCCGTGGACGAGGTGAGGCGCGCCGAGCGCAAGGCGCGCCCGGAGTTGAAGCGCAGCCGCTACGTGTGGCTCAAGAAGGCGCACAGGCTGACCGCGGCGCAGCGGGCGTGGCTGGATGAACAACTCGTTCCGTCGCGGCGGGCGCTGAAGACGGCCCGCGCCTACCGCATCAAGGTGGCCTTCGAGGACTTCTGGAGCCTCCCGCCCGAGTTGGCCGGGCCCTACTTCAAGAAGTGGTACTTCTGGGCCACGCACAGCCGGCTCAAGCCCGTCATCGACGCCGCCAAGACCATCAAGAAGCACTGGAGCGGCATACCGCGCTGGTTCCGCTCCCGCATCAGCAACGGTCTGGTCGAGGGCATCAACTCCCTCGTCCAGGCCGCCAAGGCCAGAGCCCGCGGCTACCGGACCACCGAGAACTTCATCACCATCGCCTATCTCGTGTGCGGCAAACTCAACTTCAACCTACCCACCTGAAACAGCGAGGAACCTGCCTTTTACACACCTATTGGACCGACCTCCCGGCAGCTTCGTGCACCTTGGCCCAATGTATAGAGCTATGATATGTATCGCTGCACGATATGTAGTGCGCTGAGAGGGGGCGCAACATCGGTCGCGGTCGACGGGGCGTCGGAAGAGTGTGGATCCGCAGCGGGCTGAAGACGCGCTACGCGCCGCTGCTCTTCGGTGGTCTCCCACGACCGTTTTCGTCGCCGCGGACCGGAGGAACTGCTCCCGGATCCCTGCCTGTCGCCGCTCTTCGCCCCGGATAAGGTCGGCGACAGATCTGTCTTCGGCGCCAGCGCACGGGGGTATCGCCGGCGAGGGCTTCCGGCGACAGGTCGGCGCCGTGGAAGTGATCCTCACCGACCCCACGTACGCGGGCATGCTCCAGCGCGTGCGGCTGGCCGGGGCGACCCCCCGGCTCGCGCCCTGGGCCTTCGATCCCTCTACGGGCTGGCGGCTCGATCTCGACGCCCTCGCCGCGCGCGTCGGGCGCCGGACCCGGGCGCTCTTCATCATGAATCCATCCATGCCGTCCGGCGGCGTGCTCGACGCCGAGGATTGGGCCGCGGTCAGGGAACGCCGGGCATCCGGCAGCATTTCCGCTGGAAAGCTACTCTCGCTCAGCATCGACATCTGCGCCTCGACAAAAGGCCCGAGATCCGCCTGCACGGGGGCGCGGAGCACATCATCTCGCCGGACGATCCGCGCCAGTGACCCGTCCGCCCGGAATGCCCTGATCTCGTACCGGCTGGTGTGACCGACGACGACAAGCTCGCCCCACACCGCCAGTCGCAGGGCCGGTCCATAGGCGGGTGACGAGAGCTCCCTGTTCCCGTATTCGTCCGTCTCGACGAACACGATCATGTTTGGATGCGTGCCCAGCGACGCGCTGAGCGCGCCCTCGCCGTCCCGGATCTCGACCACGGCGGTGTCGGCGCCTTCAGGATCGTTCAGGGACAGGATCGTCCCGTCCGGCCGCGCCTCCACGGGCCGGGGGTGAAGCCACGACTCGGTCTCGACGCTCTGGAGCGAGAAGGAGCGCCCGAAGTTGCCCAAGGCGTCGAACACCGATATCGAGAGCCCCTGCGAGTACCAGGCCACGAGCGAGTCGCCGGGCCAGCGCGCGACCTGAGTCAGGCCCGAGAACTCGCCGGGGCCTTCGCCCTGCCCTCCCCATGTCGTTACGTGGCGACCGGACGCGTCGAACACGCGCACCTCATCAGAGCCTCCGTTCGCCACCGCGATCCGGCCATCCGGCAACATCCGCGCCGTGGCCCGGTGCAACAGGTACGGCTCCTCGCCTTCCAGGGCGCCGATGGAAACGCTCGGTTCCGGCCCGACCCGCCACCCCAGCCGTGACATCTCGGCTGGCCGTTGGTTCTCGACGATCCGGACCCCGGCGCTGTCCCGGACTTCCACGGGAGGATCGCCACGGTCGGCGACCTCACCCCCGCAAGCGACCGGGAAGCAACACAACAATGCGAGCCAGACCTTCGGAGCCATGGACTCAGGCAGTCTCGTAGCGTTTGACGCGGACTTCGCCGGCTCGCGCCCGCATCCGGGCGGCGTCGTACCAAGCCTGCATGCGCAGCAGCATTTCCATCCTCACCTCAAAGGCCTTTTCGATCCGCAACGCCATCTCCGGCGATAGCGAGGCGCGGCCGTTGAGCAAGTCCGATAAGGTTGCCCGACGAACCCCCAGAATCTCGGCCGCCTCAGTGACGCTCAGATCCAGGTCCTCGATGACCTCCGTGCGGATGAAGTCGCCCGGATGGGAAGGCGTCATATTCACCATGATCCCCTCTCCAGCCATTAGTGATAGTCCTCCGGGTTCAGCTGGTGGATAGAGCCGTTCCGCTCCTCAAAGGTGATCCGCCAATTTGCCGATACGGAAATACTCCACTCGCCACGTCGATCACCCGAAAGTCTGTGCACGCGCCACCCGCGCGGTGCATTCGGAAACAAAGCTGGCCAAGTCGTCGGCAAGAATCAGCGCTGTCAAGATGTTGCGAACCCGACCCGCCTGATCCTGCCGCAGAAACCGGGCATCGTCCGCCACAATGAGCCTGCGCAGTCCCCGGTGGCGGACGGAGCCAATGATCATGCCTCAAGTGTACGGTGACACCGTTCACCATGCAAGTGCTCCGAGGAACTCAGGGCCCCTCTAGCCATTTCTTGCTGCTCGCGGGTGTCAGTATTATCATTTAGTTTCTGACACTTCATTCTGAGAGGGGTCCAGTGACAACCGTGCCAAGTCTGCCACGCCGAATCCGGGAACACGCGGCGACATTACCCGAGGGCGCCCCGATCTGCCCGAACGCGCTGCTTCACCTGGGCACCCGCGCCGCCGTCGATCAGGCCCTGTCGCGCCTCGCTCGCCGAGGGCAGTTGCTCCGGGTCTTCCGGGGCGTATACGTCCGACCGATAGAGACCCGATTCGGCATTCGGGCACCTGCTGTCGGAGCCGTCATCGCCGCTTTGGCCGAGTTGTGGGGAGAAACGATCGCCCCCTGCGGGGGAGCGGCGGCGAACGTCCTCGGTCTGACGACACAGGTCCCGGTACGGCTGGTCTACCTCACCTCGGGACCGAGCCGAACGCTGCAGTTGTACGCGATGACCGTCCGCTTACGCCATAGCCCTCGCTGGCAACTTGTCGCGCCGGGACGACCGGCCGGCCTGGTCGTCCGAGCCCTGGCCTGGCTGGGGCCGGGGGAAGTGGAACAGAACCTCGCTGCCATCCAGCGCGGACTCTCCGCGGCAGATCTTGCCGAGCTGGCCGCTGCACGTGCGACCCTCCCGTCGTGGATCGCCACGCCGGTAAGCGCCCTCGTAGCTCGTGGCTGACGTCTCGTTCCAGTCGCTCTCCACGGCCGACAGGCGTGAGGTTCTCAGATCCGCCTCGAGCCTCAGCGGGCGGCCGCCACATCTGCTGGAGAAGGACATCTGGGTCGTTCAGACTCTCGCCGTGCTCTTCGGGGCACCGTTCGGCCCGGATCTGGTGTTCAAGGGAGGGACCTCGCTGGCAAAGGCCTACCAGGCGATCCGCCGATTCTCCGAGGATGTCGACGTCACCTACGACATCCGCCGCTTCGCCCCCGAACTGGTGGCTGGAGCCGGCGATGACGCGCTTCCGCCGACGCGGAGCCAGGAACAGCGCTGGACTCGTGTAATCCGGACCCGGCTCGCGGAATGGACGGAGGCAGTGGCCGTCGCGACGATCCGCGATGGGCTGGCTCGAAATGGGTCCGACGCACGGGTCCGAGCTGACGGGGACCGGATCCGTGTCGGTTATAGGCCACTTATCGAGGACTACGGTTTCGTCGCACCGGAAGTACTGGTGGAGTTCGGGGCACGCTCGACCGGCGAGCCGCGTCAGGAGCTGGTGACCGAATGTGACGCGGCCAGGTTCGTGCCCGCCGTTCGCTTCCCCTCCGCGCGTCCTTCGGTCATGCTGGCCGAGCGCACCTTCTGGGAGAAGGCCACGGCCATCCATGTCTTCTGTCGGCGACGGCGACAGCGGGGGACGCGTCTCTCGAGACACTGGCACGACCTCGTTCGTCTGGACGACGCCGGCTTCGCGGAGAGGGCGTTGGCCGAGCGGCAGTTGGCACAATCGGTCGCCCGCCACAAGTCGATGTTCTTTCGAGAGAAGGACCCGGCGGGACATTGGATCGACTACGAAGCCGCCGTTTCAGGTGGCTTGCAATTGCGCCCCCGGGGCCCGTTCCGAGACGAACTCGCCGCCGACTACGAACGCATGATGCGCGACGGCATGTTGTTCGACGATGAAGAACCGTTCGACAAACTCATGAGTCGGTGTGCCGATATCGAGGAGAGAGCCAACAACGGCTGAGACCGCGCGCTACCCGTCGAGGCGGAGGGCCAGCAGCTTCGGCCACAGCTTGCCGGTCACCAGGAAGACGCCGGTCTCGGGAACGTACGCGATGCCGTTCAGCACGGCGTCGATGTCGCCGGGGCGGCGGGCGCTGAGCGGGACGCTGGAGAGGTCGATCTCACCGAGTACGGCGCCGGTCTGCTTGTCGATGCGCACGATGAGGTCGGTCTGATACACGTTGGCGTAGATCCGGTCCTCCACGCACTCCAGTTCGTTCAGCCGCCTCTGGGGCGACCCGTCGCGCAGCACTTCGACCGTCGCCAGCACTTCGAACGTCTGCGGGTCCCGGCGCTCGAGGGCGCTGGATCCGTCGGACATCCAGAGCGACTCGCCGTCGAAGCAGAGCCCCCACCCTTCTCCCTCGTAGGTGTATTCGCGGAGCAGGTCGAAGCTCTCCAGGTCGTAGACGAAGGCCCGGCCCGACTTCCACGTGAGCTGGAACAATTCCGAGCCGACGCGGGCCAGCCCTTCTCCGAACAGCGCGGAGTCGACGGCCACCCGCGCCACGACCTCGCCGGTCGGCACGTCGACCCGCCGCACGCTCGACTCTCCGTAGCGACCGGTGCTCTCGATGAGGTGGCCCTCGTGGAAGATGAGGCCCTGCGTGTAGGCCGCCGGGTCGTGCGGGAACGTCCCCAGGATCTCGTACTCGATCGACGGCATCGGGGAAGCGCAGCCCGCCAGCCCCCAGATGGAGAGGATCAGAAGGCTGTGCCGCCCATGAGGAATTGGCATCAGATCAGATCCAGGACCGCCTCCACGGCGCGCCGTCCCTCTGCCGCGGCACCCGTCCAGTTCTGGTGCCCGCGCAGTTCGGAGTGGCCGATCGCGACGCGGCCGAACGGTTCCCGGATCACGTCGGGCGGCGCGGGCGCACCTCCTCGCGCGAAGAAGAAGCCCGGGCCCGGCGCCACGTAGGCGTGCCCCCAGCGGTTGAGGACGAGGCCCCCGATGTCCGCGCCCGGATCGAAGCCGCCCTCGTCAAACAGCGCGACCATCTGCGCGCGCAGCCGTCTCTCGTACTCCGCGAACGGCGTGCTCAGCATCTCCATCCGGCCGGCCATCCCCTGATCCGCCGCGGACGAGCCCGGCGACTCGAAGGTGATGTAGAACGTCAGCATGGCCGGTTGGTCCGGAGCGAACGGCGGCCGGTAGTCGCCCGCATACATGGGGCGGCGGATGTTGCACGAGAAGCCGAGGTCGCCCTCGTAGATGCAGGCGGCGATACCGAGCCGGTCCATGAAGCGCCAGTTCCTGAGCGCCACGTTCGCCACGAGGATGGGCGCGTGCTGAAAGTGCTCGTACGCGGCCCGGTGCCCGTCCGGCAGATCGGCCGCCACGTAGCGGTTCATCCACCCCCCGCTCGCGAGCACGACCCCCTCCGCCTCGACCGAATACGCCCGGTCCCCGTGTACATAGGTGACGAGCACCCGGCCATCGCCGGTTCCCTTGTGCCGGACGTCGACGACCGTCGCCCCGAGCCGCAGCCGGACCGTCTGATCCGGGCGGTCGAGGCTCTCGAAGCCGATGCCCCCGTTGATCACGTCTCCCAGATCGCGCCCGCCCGCAATCCCGTCCGGCACGACGTCCTTGACGAAATACCGCGCGATGCCGGCGTTCCCGCCCGGGAAGGAGTGGAAGGTCATGCCGTCGTAGCGGGACGGCCCCCCGAATCCGGGCAGATCGAAGTGCATCCCCCACCAGGCCGAAACCGCGTCGCACCCGAGGCCGATGATGCTCGCCAGGATCGGGTCGACGTACGCCGTGACCTCGGGAGGCAGGCCGAGCACATCCTCGTAGTACGTCTTGAGGGTCATCCCGTCGAGCCAGACCCCGGGGTTGTCAGGGCCTCCCGGTGCGTCCGGCGGCATGTGGTCGCCGACCCGGGCCGCCCGCCAGCGCCCGAAGCCGGCGCGGACCTCGGGTGTCCAGGGCGTACGCGAAGGATCGTCCCACAACTCCTTCACCCAGTGGCCCGCCCCGCCACCGGACCAGCCGCCGCCTCCGCCGAAGCGGTGTCCGACGGAGAACTGGTCCTGCACCCAGTGCATGAAGCCGTAGTTCTCGAGCGGCGCCTGCACGTCCCCGTCGTAGGGCGCGTACTCGAACTCGCGCGGGATCCCCAGCGACGTGAAGTAGTCGTCCGGCTCGCCCGTCGCCGGCCGTATGCCGAAGTCGTTCGACCCCTGAGGACCGGCCAGCCGCACCCCGTCGACCTCGATGTCGTTGCGCTTGGCCTCGCCGCCGAACACCGGATGATTGTCGAGCACGAGGCAGCGCCCGTTCGGACGGTGCCGCTTGAAGTGGTGTGCGGCGGAAAGCCCGGAGAGGCCGCCGCCGACGATCACGACATCGAAGCGCTCCCCCGTGTCCGTTACGTCGGCGGACGGCGGACGACCGTCCCTGAGCCGGTGCGCGAGCCGGACGAGTTCCGGCGTGTTCCCATGCGAAGGCGCGTAGTCCCCCACCCCGCCGGGCCCGTACCAGTCCGCGCCGAGCATCTCGGACCACGGCTCGACGGGCGCACCCGGCCCCGCGCCCGCGGCGACCTCCGGCCCGCGACCCGCGCCGCCGTCCGTCCCGCACCCGAGCAGCGCGGAACCCGCGATCCCCGCCCCCGCAAGCTGGACGAAGTCGCGGCGCGTAATCTCCCTGTCGAGGCCGAGATCCCGGTCCTTCATCTCATCACTCCTCGGCGCGGATCACGGGTCATTGCGTCGTCGTCCCGTCCTTCCGGTAGCGTTCGAACCAGGCGAGGATGTGCTCCACCTTGGTGATCAGGCCGCTCGGTCGCGCACCGATGCTGTGGCTCGCCTCGGGGATCCGGACCAGAACCGACGGCACCTTGAGGATCTTCAGCGCCTGGTAGAACTGCTCCGACTCCGACATCGGGGTCCGCCAATCGACCTCGCCCGTGATGAGCATCGTGGGGGTCGTCACATTGGCGACGTGGTGAATCGGCGAACGGTCCATGTAGTGGTCGAGGTTGTCCCACGGCGCGCCCGGGAACCAGTAGTTGAGACCCCCGGTCCCGCCCATGTCCGCCGTCAGCACCCAGCTGTACCAGTTGATGACGGGCTTCTGCGACGCGGCCGCGGCGAAGCGGTCCGTGTGGCTCACGATCCAGGCCGTGAGGACGCCGCCGCCGGACCCCCCGGTGACGAACAACTGGTCTTCGTCCACATATCCGCGAGAAATCACTTCGTCGACCCCGGACACGAGATCGTCGAAATCGTAGCTGGGATAGGCGTGGTGGATCTCGTTTGCGAAATCCTCGCCGTAGCTCGTGCTGCCGCGGGGGTTCGTATAGAGAACGACGTAGCCCGCCGAGGCGTACAGCTGGACCTCGGCACTGAAACGGTCTCCGTAGTTGGAGAAGGGACCGCCGTGGATCTCGAGCACGAGCGGATACTTGCGGCTCGGATCAAAGCCCGGCGGCTTCACGATCCAGCCCTGGATGTCGAGCCCGTCGTGCGAGGACTTGTACCAGACCTCCTCGGTCTCGCCGATCGCCTTCTGCGCGAAGAGATCTTCGTTCAGGTGCGTGAGCCGCTGCCAGTCGCCGCCGCGGTTCGTCACCGCGAGGTCCGCCGGGTGGTCCGGGGTCCCGTAGGTGTAGGCGAACCTGTCATTCGCCGAGGCGCTGAAGGTGCCGCCGCCGTAGGGGCGGCCCAGCGACAGGCCCTGAACGCTGGACACGATGTCCGTCACCGTCCCGTCGAGGTCGACGTGGGCCAGCCGCGTGTTCCCCTCGGTGTCGTACTGGAAGAACAGCCCCTGCCCGTCGCTCGCCCAGTGCAGGTTGCCGATCGAGCGGTCGAGGTCGTCGGCGAGCATGCGCGATCCCGAGCCGTCCCGGTTCATGACGTAGAGCTTCGACACCTGGTTCCCGAGGAATCGGTCGTCGTACCCGGTGTACGCGATGAGTCCTCCGTCGGAGGATACTTTCGGGCTTTGATCGGGACCCTCCCGGTCCGTCAGCTGCCGGATCGATCCGTCCGCCACGGAGACGTCGAACACCTCCGAGTCACGCACGTACTCCCAGTCGTCGCGCCGGGTGGCCGAGATCAGGAGGTGCTGCGAATCGGGCGTCCACTCCGGCGTCCCGCCGTGGTTGTAGGGACCGCGGGTGACCTGGCGCGGCGTCCCTCCCTCCACCGGGAGCACGAAGACCTGCGAATAGCCGAGGGGGAGAAAGCCCCGTCCGTCCGACCGGTAGAAGAGCCGTTCGTACGTCGTGGCGGGGGGTGCCCACGTCGCCCCTTCGGGCTTGGCCGGCATACTCGCGAAGGGAGGCGGCGTGTCGGGGACGAACATGCTGAACGCGATCGTGCGGCCGTCCGGAGACCACGAGAGCCCGCCGGGGCCCTGCTCGAGGTGCGTGAGCATGGCCGTCTGACCGGTGTCCATCCAGCGCAGGTACAGCTGCGACTTCCCGTGCTCGTCGCTCGCCACGTAGAGGAGCCGGGTGCCGTCCGGCGACCAGCGCGGCGACGAGAAGTTCTGCTGGCCGGTGAGGAGCGCCCTGTGGTTCGAGCCGTCGTAGTCGACGATCCACAGGTTGCGCCGCTCGCGGTCGGTCATGATGTCCATGAACGTGCGCGCGTACACGACCTGCGAGCCGTCCGGCGAGATGCGGGGGTCGCCGGCGACCTCGAGTTCGAACACGTCGGCCGGCCCGAAGTGGTTCGGATCCCGTTCCTGCGCGGCCAGCGGCGTGGCCGGCACAAGCAAGACCGCGAGCGCGGCTGTGGCGACCACCGTGGCGACCACCGAGGTGAAGGTGAAGAAGAGGGACCTGCGGCCGAAGGCCGCGCGTTGCCGTGACGACTTCATGACGCCTCCTGGGACTGCGATGTCGCGGGGTCCGCGTACCTGGAAGCCCCGCCCGGGCCAGCAAAGGTAGCGCGTTTCACCCCGCCGGATAAGTTGCGCGCCATGACCGATCCCGCGTTGCCGATTCCGGAGACCATTCGCTGGGCCCGCGGAGGGACCAGTGCGATCATCCTCGATCAGACCCTGCTGCCCGGCGTATTCGAGGAGAAGGAGCTGTCGACGCTCGGCGACTTCGTGGAAGCGATCCGCAGTCTCCGGGTGCGCGGCGCGCCGCTGATCGGGATCACCGCCGCCATCGGCCTCGCGGCTCTGGCGCGGCAGTCCGCCGCCGAGAGGGTCACTCCGGACGAGCTGCGGGCGCGGTTCGCACGCTGGGCCGACCGGCTCGGAAACGCCCGGCCGACGGCGGTCAACCTGCTGTGGGCGATCCGCCGCCTGCGGGCCCGTCTGGAGGCGGCTACCGGGACCGCCGGGGAGCTGGCCACGCTGCTGGCGGCCGAAGCGGACGCCATCCACGCCGAGGACCGCCGCATGTGCCGGGCGATCGGCGAGCACGCGGCGACGCTGCTCGCGGACGGAGGGGCGGTCATCACGCACTGCAACGCGGGTTCGCTCGCAACCGGCGGCATCGGCACGGCGCTCGCCCCCGTGTACGTCGCGACCGAGGCCGGCCGAAAGGTGCGCGTGTTCGCCGACGAGACGCGCCCGCTCCTGCAGGGGAGCCGCCTGACCGCCTGGGAACTGTCACGCGCCGGGATCGAGGTGACCGTGCTCGCCGACAACATGGCCGGGTCGCTCTTCGCCACGGACCCGCCGGACATCGCGTTCGTCGGCTCCGACCGCATCGCGGCCAACGGCGACGTGGCGAACAAGATCGGCACCTACCCCCTGGCCGTGCTGGCCGACCGCCACGGCATCCCCTTCTATGTGCTGGCGCCGACCTCCACGGTCGACCTCGGTACGCCGACCGGCGCCGAAATCCCGATCGAACACCGGGATCCGGACGAGGTCCGCCGCGGCTTCGGCCCTCTTCTCGCCCCGGAGGCGGCCCGCGTGTACTGCCCCGCCTTCGACGTCACGCCGCACGAACTCGTGACCGGGATCGTCACCGAACGGGGCATCCACCGCCCGCCGTACACCGAGACTCTCGGGACAGCCGTGGCCGAAGCCGAAGCGGCGCGCGGGAGCGGGTAGAACCACGCGGAGAACGAATCGCGAGCTTTCTCTCCGGGCGGCGCGCTTGCCGCCGGCGCAACCCTGCGGAAACGGTAGCGTGTCTAACGACCGTCGCGACGTGTCTAACGAGACAGGTCCAATCCCGGAGGGACCGATGACGACCCGCTTGTGCAGCGAGACTCCGTCCGGCCTCGCGCAGTCGCTCTTCCTCGCTACCGTACTGGCCGCAGGATGCGGCCCGGACGCCGTGCCGGGCGGGGACGGCATCACGACCGCGGTGGATACGGTCGCCGGCGTGATTCGCGTGGCCAACACCGGGACTCCGCCCCAATGGGAACTCACGCGGGTCGTGTCGATCGGGCCGAGGTCGCTGACGGCTGTGGAATCCCCCGAGGAGTTCGGAAGGGTGACCAGTGCCGCCCTCGGGCCGGATGGCGCCCTGTTCATCGCGGACGACGTGAACGACGAGATCAAGGTCTTCGGTCTGGACGGGGCCCACCGGCGCACGTTCGGCCGGTTCGGGGAGGGTCCGGGGGAGTTCAGCGGTCTCTATTCCCTGGCGTGGGTCGGAGACCGACTCCTGACGCTCGACTTCGGAGTGGGACGGATCGGAGAGTTGTCCGCTGAAGGAGCGTGGCTCGGCCAGCGGGACGTTCCGAGCGGCTTCACCGGTTCGCCGTCGCAGCTTCGCTTCTTCCCCGTGGGACCGGATGAGGCCTTCGCCGCTGGTTTGCGGACGGGCCCGGCGGGCCTGGAGCTCGTGTTCGTTGGCCACGACAGTCGTGGCGTGACAGGTGATACGCTGTCATACATGCGATCGCCCGCAGCTGCCGGCTCCACGATCATCTGCCGCTACGAGGGGGGCATCAGCGCCTTCGAAGTTCCCTTCCGGCCGCGTCTTGTCCAGCATCCCGGCGGCGGCGGCGTGATGTTCGTGGCGTTGACGGATGCCTATCGGATCGCGGTGACCCGCGGCGATGGGGATACCCTGCGGGTGATCGAGCGCACGCTACCCCCCGAGCCGGTGTCCGACGAGGAGTGGGCGGCCGCCAATCAGGCGTTCGAGGAGTTCCGCGCAGACTATCCGGATGCTTCCTGCGATCCGCGGCGTCCCGACCGCCCGGACGCCAAGCCCTTCATCGCGGCCCTCCACGTCGCACCCGACGGCAGACTCTGGGTGGAGGTCGTCCGAACGGCCGGCAACCGCTGGGAGTTGTTCGACGTAAAGGGCCGGCTCCTCGCCAGTCTCCCCGTCCGCCCGCAGAAGGAGCGCGCCGCTCCCGCGTTCGGCTCGGAGCACATGGTCACGATCCGGCGGGACAGCCTCGATCTGGACCATGTGGACGTCTGGCGGATCGATCCCGGAGGCCGATAGCCGTTCGAAGCCGCCGCCAGCCGCCGTGGTGCGCGACTGGGAAACGTCCCCTCGCCCTCGTCCAGCGTCCATTCGGGAAGCTCTATGCGATCGAGGGACACGTTCGCGCAGGCCGCCGCTCAGGTATCCGGCTATCGCCGGTGTAGAGGGTGTCCAGGCAGGTGTACCTGTCTCCGCGTCGCAAGATCAAGCTCCTTGATGAACAGATCGGTGTCGAACAGGTAGTTCGGGTACGCAGCCCGCAGGCTTGCCACGGAGTCCATTGCGACAAGAACGACCTCGGCGCCATCGATCCCGCGGATTTCTTCTTCTCTCTCTTCGTATAGTCCCGCGGCCCTCGTGAGTTGGGACTTCCTGAACCCTCTTACGGCCATGGATCGCTGATCGGGCCTTCGCTCCAGGAGGAAATAGTGGCAGTAGGACGGGAGCCGCTCTGGTACGTAGCTGATGAACGTCCGATAGTCATCCAGCGTGGCGACGACATTGAGATCGTTCGCGAGCCCCAGCAGTGAGTCACGTAGCTCGACCGGATCGGAAGGGGTTTGCGGAACCACGGGCGAGCGCTCCTTGATCGCGAGCCAGGACCCGGCCAGAGCGAAGAACCGCAGCCAGTCCGCATTCCCCTCGCTGGACTTGAGAGCCTGGTCCCTGATGGCTCCGGCCGTCTCGACAGCGGTCGCCCAGGCGTGTTGGAGCTTCGAGCGAAGCTGTATCTCGATCCGGAGCCCGTTGTATGTGTCGTTCCTGTCGCTTCGATAGCGGTACACGAGGTGAACACCTCGGTAGCCGGACGGCTTGGGCCACTGGATGTAGTCCACCTCTCGGATGAGTTGGTGCTTCATCTTCGAGCGACGGTGCGCACTCCACAGTTCCCGAACCGCCACAGGGCTGCCGAGGATGGCACGACAACCAGCGATGTCCTGCATCCGCGACAACTTCATGTCGGGGAACCGCCGCAACTCGGCGATCGTAGCCGGGGCCCGCTTCAGGCGCTGGGAGACGATGGCGTCGGGCTCGATGCTCCTCGCCCGCTGCCGTAGCCCCATCTGCATCGTGTTGAGCGGAAAGCTGTGCGCCGCACGCCAGTTGTTCAGGACCGCGAGTTCATGGCGGGTGTCCGGCTCGCCCCGCCCGTTTCCCACCCAACCCGTGACAGCGAGCTTCTTCCCGGCGCGGTCGACCTCGCCTCGTGAGTAGAGCGGTTGAATCCAGTCCATGATGGTGGAACGCTATCCTCGCGTGTCCGCGGCCGCCACCAGATGGCGACATGTCAGGACCGGATCGCGAGTGTTCTATCGTTCGTGCTGCAGGATGGGGAGGTAGGCTCTCCAGGGCCCGACTTCACCCTCGAACTGGTGTGCGACGACGCGCGTGATCTGGGCGATGTGGTTCAGGTCATGGACGGCCCAGGTGGCCAGCAGTTGCCGCAACGTGACTTCGCCCAGTTCCGGGTGAAGGCCTCCCGCGTCGAGGTCCGCCCCGCCCTCCATCACCTCCCGCAGCGCCGCGAGCCCGGTCTCGCGCAGGGCCTCGAGTTCGCCTAGCAGTTCGTCCAGCGAGCGGCCTTGCGTTCGCTCGATATGCGCGAAGCGGTCGAAGGGCGGGAACGGGCGCTCCAGGCCGTGCTCCAGGATCCAGCGAGCCCGCGGGATCCAGTCGTCGATCTCGCCCTGGATCAGGTGGCCGAGGACGCTGAAGGGGCTGAACGTCCCCTCCCCCTCGTCCGCGTGCAGGAGTTCCGGCGGCAGATCCTCCAGCAGAACCCGCACCGTCCCCGGCGTGCGCGCGAGGAGCGCGAGGATCTCCTCCGCGAGCGCTTCGTCTCCCACGATCGTTTCTTCCGTCACCTGAACTCGCCTCCCGAGGGCTCCGTCTCCGAATGCCGGCCCGAATCCGGTGCAGGACCTCCGCCTCCCCTGACCCGTCGGATCGCGGGCCTAAACGGAACCGTAACCCGCCTTCTTTGCAACGGGCCTCCGGACCCGCATCCTCCTGCCACCCGACAGCCGGCCGCCAGCGGCCTCACCCTTCGCGCGAGGCGAGATCCTCCGCCGTGAGCGACACACCAGGCTCCCGACACGCCCCCCGGGAACCGGACTCCAGACGGTTCGTGGAGCGGCTGCGCGGTGAAGCGCCGACGGCCACGGTCGAACTGCGCCCACCCCGGAGCGGGCTCACGCGTGGCGGGGCGATGGACATGTGGATCGACCTCTCGCATGCGATCCGGGGCCTCGCGGCGCGAGATGCGTTCCTCATGCTCACGGACAGCGCCGTGGGGGAGGAGGAGGAGGAGAACCTGCAGCACCTCACGGCGAACCTCGCCAACGAGGTCGAGCCGTGGCGCGTCGTCCCCTTCCTGACCTGCCTCCATCCGCTCGACTACTGCCTCCGCTACGGCGACCGGGCGCGGGCGCGCGGCGTGGAGAGCCTCACCGTGACGGGAGGCGACCAGGTGCGCGGCGCGGCCCGCTGCGTACCCCACGGATACATGCTTCGACACCAGCTTCGGGAGCGGGCGCCGGGGCTGTCGCTCGGCGGCTGGGTCAACCTGCACCGCCCGATCGCCGAACAGATCGGCTTCGCCACGGGCCCGGAGTACGAAGCGGACTACTACCTAACACAGGTCGTCTCACACCACCACCTGGCGCGTGTGGAGCGGTGGCTCGTGAGCGCGGAGCGGGAGGGCCTCGGGATCCCCGGCTCGTTCGGCGTCTTCTACTACCGGAACGGCCGGCGGAGGGTGCTGGAACGCCTGTCCCGGTTCTTCCCCGTGCCCGTGGACGCAGTGGCCACCGCGTTCGAGGCGGGGGTTACGCCTGAACGGCACTGCGCGGAGACCATCGTCGCTCTCCGGCGCCTGGGCGTGGCGCACGTCTATCTGTGCAACCTCGCCCCGCACCACGCCGCCACCCAGTTCGACCGCATCATGGCCCAGGTCGCCACGCTCGAAACCATCGATCACTGACCCTTCGCCGTGGCCGAAGGGGACCCCGCCGAACCGCGTTATTCGGTCGCGTCCATCCGGTTCAGCTTGCCGGGCCAGCCGAGGATGCGTCGGTCGGCGGTCACGAGCTGATGTCCTTCGAGAGCCGTGGCCACGATCAGCCGGTCGGCGGGGTCGCCACGCAGACCCTCGAGCAGTCCCGCCCTTACTCCGATGAGGCCGTTCACCGGGATTTCGGTGAGTCCCTGGGCGAGGAGGTCGCGGCGCCAGGCTTCAGGGTCGAAGAGGAAATCGACGTGCCGACCGTGAACACGCATTGCCACCTCCCAGAAAGAGATTGCCGAGACGGCGGCCTGCCGCCGGAGAAGAGCACGTTCGACCAACCGGCGGGTGCGCTGCCCGAGACGACGGTCGCCGCACTCATGCCACAACACGACATGCGTGTCCAGAAGGATCAAAACAGATCCTCTTCCCCATCGTCCCCGTCGTCCCACCACTCCCTCGGCATGGGCCCCACGATATCGCCCAGAATCCGGATGTTGTCGCGATTCCGCCCGAACCAGGTCTCCGGTCTCTCGTCGCAGGGCACGAGCTTGGACACGGGGCGACCGTTCTTCGTGATCACGATCTCCTCGCCGGTCGCGGCGACTTCATCCATGAGCTTGAGACATTTCGCCTTGAACTCCGATGCCTTGATGGTCCGCGGCACGCCCGCGGGCCCCTCGTGGTCCCCTTCCATACGTCCGCTCCCAGTCTGTGAAACCCCGTCAACGCGCCCTCAATAGAACCATGGTCATGACCATGGTCAAATACTGACGTGAGATTGTGCAGCGGCTGGGCCGCATGAAGTGTTTAGCTTCCCATCGGCCCTGTCCGGCTTGATGCGTTCGGTCCAACCCCAGCACGAGGAAGATTCGACGATGGTCACTCGACGCGACTGGCTCCGTTCCACCGCCGCCGCGGGCGCGGCCCTCTCCCTCAACCCCCGCATCCTGCGCGCCTTCCAGGGGCAGGAGATGATCACGCGGCCCGTCCCCTCCACCGGAGAGGAACTGCCGATCGTCGGCCTCGGCAGTTCCGCGACCTTCCAGCGCGTGGCGCGAGGCGACGACGACACGCAGCTCGAGGGAGTGATGCAGGCGCTGGTGGACGGCGGCGGCACGGTGTTCGACACCGCTCCCAGCTACGGCACCTCGGAACAGGTCGCGGGGTCCATCTGCCGGGACCTCGGGATCTCCGAGCGCATCTTCTGGGCGACCAAGGTGAACGTGGCCCGGCGGGGCGGCGGCTCCGCGGACCCCGCTGCGGCGCGGGCCCAGATCGAGCAGTCGTTCGAGTACTTCGGCGTCCCCGTCATCGACCTCATCCAGGTCCATAACCTCGGGGACCCGCCGGTGCAGGTGGGGATTCTGGAGGAGTTGAAGGCCGCGGAGCGCGTCCGATACATCGGGATCACGAGCACGAGCGATCGCCAATACCCTGTGCTCCTGCAGGCGATGCGGGACTACCCGCTCGATTTCATCGGGATCGACTACGCGGTCGACAACCTGAGCGCGGCCGAGGAGATCCTGCCGCTCGCGGCGGAACGGAAGATCGGCGTACTCGTGTACGTGCCGTTCGGGCGCACGCGGCTCTGGTCGCGGGTGGGCGACCGCGAGGTACCGGAGTGGGCGAGCGAGTTCGACGCCCATTCGTGGGCGCAGTTCTTCATCAAGTTCGCGGCGGCGCACCCCGCCGTGACGGTGGTGACGCCGGCGACGAGCAGGGCGGAGCACATGGTCGACAACCTCGGCGCCGGCATGGGACGGCTCCCCGACGAGGACCAGCAGGCGCGCATGATCGAGTTCGTGAGCCAGCTCCCGGAAGCCGGCTGACCAACGGCCGGGGGCGCGTTCCCGCGGGAACGTCGCTCCCCGGCCGTTAGCCGTTCAGGACACGAGTTCGACCGTTTCGTCGGCGGGGTCGACCGGGTCCAGCCCCAGACGCTCCAGTTCGCGGTTCACCGCCGCGAGTTCGTTCGCCCATACCTCCTGCAGGCGCCCGGTGTAGTCCTCGAGTTCCACGACCATGATCTCGAACACCTCGTACATGCCGCTGCCCGGCCGGCCGTCGCCGCGCTCCGACATCGAGAGGAGGTTCGCGAGCCTGTTGTTGACCCGGATCGGGAAGTTGAGCGGATCCTGATTGCTGCGATTCCGCACCTGGTAGATGTTGCCCTCGACCTCCGAAGCCGCTGCCGTCAACGCCCCGGCGGCGTCCGCCAGCGCGGCGTCATCGGAGGCCTCCAACCGGTCATCGAGCTGCGCCTTCACGCGCCGGATCGCGATGACCGCCGAGTTGGCCTCGTCCACCCGTGCCCGGATCCGCATCCCGAACTCGAACTGTTCCTGCATGTCCTCGTCCGTCACGCCCTCGATCCACGGGTGCCGGGCGACCTCCACCTCGGTCGTCCGCACCTCGCCGTCGGCGGTCAGGCGCACCGTGTACGTCCCCGGCGGCACGGTCGGCGCCATGGTGCGCACGCCCCACAGGATCATGCCGGGGAAGGTCGCGGCCGGATCGGTGCGGAGATCCCACTGCAGCATGTTGAGGCCGGCTTCGGCGGGCATCGCCGGCCCCGCCCAGCGATCCCGGGCCGGGGGCGCCGGCTCCGCGCCCTCCGCGGCCGTCGAGTCCCCCTCGGCAACCGCCGAATCCCCCTCCGCCGCCGGATCAGGACGCGCGGCCGGCTCGTAGGTGCGCAGCACCTGCCCCGACGCGTCGAGGATCTCGAGACGCGCCTCCTCCGGCGCATCTCTCAGCCACCACGAGAGCGTCGCCCCGTTCGCCGACCGGTAGACGGTGGGCGGCTCGAACAGCGCGACCGCCTCCCCGGCCATGCCGGCTCGCGCCTGCCGTAGCGGCGCCATGTTGTCCAGCACCCAGAAACCGCGGCCGTGGCTGGCGATCGCGAGTTCGTTGTGCTCCACGATCACGTCCGCCACCGGAATATCGGGAAAGCCCGGATTCAGCTCCTGCCAGTGCGCCCCGTCGTCGTACGACACGTACATGCCGTGCTGCGTCCCCGCGTACAGCAGCCCCTCCCGGTTCGGGTCCTCGCGCACCGCGTGCACGTAGGCGTCGTCGCGGATCCCGTTCACGATCTTCGTCCACGTCGCCCCGTAGTCGTCCGTCTTCCAGATGTACGGAGAGAGATCGTTCAGCAGCGGCTTCCGCGCCGAGATGTAGGCCCGCCCGGCATCGAATGCCGAGGCGTCGATCTGGCTCACGCGCCCGAACTCCGGCATGTCCGGCGGCGTCACGTCCGACCACGTCGCGCCGCCGTCGCGCGTCACGTGCATGAGGCCGTCGTCGGACCCCGTCCAGATCACGTCGATGTCCACCTTGCCGGGCCCGACCGAGAAGATGGTCGCGTAGACCTCCGGTCCGTTCATGTCCCCGGTGATCGGCCCGCCGGAATGGCCCAGCGTCATGGGGTCGGCGCGCGTCAGGTCGTCGCTGATCGCCTCCCAGTCGTCGCCCCCGTTCGTCGTCTTCCAGAGCCGGTTGGAGGACACGTAGAGGACGCTCGGGTCGAGCGGCGAGAAGATGATGGGGAAGGTCCACTGCCAGCGCTCGACCATCTCGCTGGCGGGCTCGCCCGAATAGAACCAGGGATACGGGTTCACCTCGCGCGAGGTACCGAGCCGCCGGTTGAAGCGGTCGATGTAGCGCCCGTTGTTCGTGCCGGAGAAGAAGATGTCGAGGTCCTTCGGGTCCGGCGCGATGTAGCCCGGTTCCCCGCCCCCGGCGCGGTAGGCGACCTCCATCGAGCCCTCGGTGATGCTCGCGGGCTGCCCGCCCCCGAACCCCGGCGCCTGGCCGAGGCCGAGGCGGCTCGCGTTCCAGGCCGACGGCAGGCACAGCGTGCTGTTGTCCTGCTGCGAGCCGCAGACGTGGAAGGGAACGTGGGCCGTGGTCACGCCGTGGTAGAACTGCGCGGTCGAGAACTCCTGGTCCGTCCAGCGCTGCCCGGTGTCGAAGCTGACCGCGCCGCCGCCGTCATTGGCCACGATGAGGTGCGCGGGGTCCTCGGGGTCGATCCAGAAGTCGTGGAAATCTCCGTGGGTGCCGTTGTTGATGACTTCGTACGTCTCGCCGCCGTCCGTGGAGTGGAAGAGCGAGGTGTTCTGCACGTACACGATGTCGGGATCCTGGTGGTCGGCGAACACATGCGTGTAGTAGAAGGCGCGCTGCCGGATCCGACGCTCGTCATTGACCAGCGCCCACGTCTCGCCGCCATCCTCACTGCGGAAGAGGCCGCCGTCCGCGTGCTCGAAGAGGGCGAACACTCGCCCGGAATTCGCACTCGAGACCGCGAGCCCGATCCGGCCCACGACACCCTCGGCCGGCATGCCGGGGTTCCGCGTGATCTCCGTCCACGTGTCGCCCCCGTCGGTGCTCTTGAACATCCCGCTCCCGGGGCCGCCCGACGACATCGTGTACTCCCTGCGGAACGCCTCCCACAGAGCCGCGTAGATCACGTCCGGATCGTTGCGGTCGAGCGCGATGTCCACCGCGCCCGTGCGCTCGTCGCGGAACAGGACCCGCTCCCAGTTGTCGCCCCCGTCCATGCTCCGGAAGAGCCCGCGCTCCTCGCTCGGCGCCCCGTATTTGCCGAACGAGGCGACGTAGACGATGCTCGGGTCGGTGGGATGGATGCGGATCTTGGCGATCCCGTGAGACTCGGAGAACCCGACGTGTTCCCACGTCTCGCCGCCGTCGCGGCTGCGGTAGACGCCGTCCCCCGGCATGATGTTGCCGCGGATGCAGGTCTCGCCGGTACCGATGAAGACGAGGTCGGGGTCGGTCTCGGAGACGGCGACCGCCCCCACCGAGGCCGAGGAGATCTTGAAGTCGGTGACGGGCACCCAGTTCTCGCCCCCGTCCGTCGTCTTCCACAGCCCGCCACCGGTGGCGCCGAAATACCCCTCCTGCGGTCGGCCCACGACGCCGCTGACGGCGATCGACCGCCCTCCCCGGTCGGGTCCGAGGTTCCGCCAGCGGTATCCCGCCAGGAAGGCCGAATCCAGCGTGACCGCTCCGGGGGCGACTTCCTGCGCCCGAAGGGGGGCAGGGTCGCTGGAACTCAGGAAGACGAAGGCTGCCAGCAGGTAGATGGGAATGCGCAGGATCCGGCTCATGTCGAGGCTCCGTACGTGAATCGACGGTGGCGGCTGATCGTCCGCCGAAGATAGACGCGGATTCCCGGGCGGCGGAAGGCTGCCCGTCAGCTTCCTTCGTCTCTGCTACCGCGAGGGATCAGCCGGGACCAGCTCGTACATGACGACCGACTCGATGTCGAGGGCGTCCCGGCGCGACCCCAGGATGTAGTCGGAGCCGAATTCGTAGACCTGGAGCCCCTGCACCGGATCCAGGTGGCAGAGGAAGTCGCCCTCCGGTTCGAAGACCAGCCATCCCGTCGCCTCTCTCGGCCGTGGGTAGCGCCGGACCCAGATACGTCCGTCGCGGCCCACCGTCACGGAAGAAGCGGTGGGAAGGAATCGGCCACCGGCCGCTCGTCGCTCAGGAGGGCGGCAGTCTGCGGACGAAGAGTTTCCGCGAGGTCCCCCAGGTTGCGGTCGCGCTGCTGTTTCACGTACTCGTCGCGCCAGGCCCGGACATCGGCCCGGGTCACATCCCTGTCCTCGTCGAACCAGCGGATGATCCGGGCCAGGCGAAACTGCTCGTCCAATATGCGTACTTCGGGATCGCGCCCCGAGGTGACGGCGATCGTCGTCCCGTCGGCATCGACATCGGGACTCGCATCGAACAGGGGGGCGAAGCTGAAGCGTGGCGCACTCTCCACGGAACCCATGCGCCTTCCGGCGACCGTCATCACCATCCCGGAGAGGACGCCGGCCGGCCCGTGAGCCTCGACGAGCAGCGTCTGAGGGGTTCTGAAATCCGTTTCTTTCTCGTAGTCTTGCCGCAGGTTGACCGAGGTGCCGTTCGACAACACGCCGCCTCCATGGCTCGGATTCGGGTACAGGGGGTCCAGCGTGACGAGTCGAATGAACTCGCCGTCGCCGGAAAAGACGTTGAATCGCTGCGGCCGATAGTCACCCACCCAGAGCGTGTCTCCGGGGAGGGCCCACAGGAACCAGGGATTGCGGAACTCCCCCGGTCCGTCCCCGCGCCCGCCCATCGAGCGCAGGAATTCGCCGGTTTCGCTGAAGATGCGGACGCGCTGGTCGCGCCGATCTATGACCGCCACGGACCCGTCCGAGAGCCGCGCCATGCCGCGGAGGCTGTAGAATTCATACCGCTCGTCGCCAAGGGCGTCGCCCACGGAGAAGAAGGGCTCGTCACCTACGGTACAGCGTCGGTCGGAACTGAAGGGGTCGCTCGTTATGATCGAGACACCGGCGCTGTCCACCACCGATGCGGCGCGCTGGGCCTCCACCTCCCCGGGCCGGAGCCCCGGCGTGACGACTCCGATGGCGGCGAACAGGAACACACGGGGGAGACGCGTTTCGCTCCTCAGGGTCATGACCGAACCTCCGCTTCTCGAGAACCCCAAGGTTCACCGTACACTGGGGGACCGACGTATGTTTCGGGATGAGTGATACCGTTTTGCCAAGGGTGGGCTATCTCGGGCCGCCGGGGACGTTCAGCGAGCAGGCGGCGGTCGAATACGATCCCGCCGCGGTCCACGTCGCGTTCGGTGACATCGCGACCGTGGTGGGCGCGGCCGACGCCGGGGAGGTCGACGAGGCGATCGTCCCCCTCGAGAACAGCACCGAGGGCGCCGTCACGCTGACCACCGACCTCCTCGTCCATCACACGGACCTCAGGATCCGCCGAGAGGTCGTCGTTCCGATCCACCACTGCCTGCTCACGGCGCGAGATGTCGCGCTCGAGGAGGTGCGGGTCGTCTATTCCCACCCCCAGGCGATCGCGCAGTGCCGGGGCTACCTCGCGCGGCACCTGCCCCGGGCCGAGACCGTGGCCTCGCTCAGCACCGTCAGCGCGGTACACGACATGGCGGCGGGCGGGCGGACGGCCGCCGCGATTTCGAGCCGACGGGCCGCCGCCGTGCTGGGCGCCTCCGTCGCGACCGCCAATATCGAGGACGTGCCCAACAACCGGACGCGGTTCGTCGTCCTGGGGCGCGAGGACGCGAGGCCGACGGGGAGGGACAAGACGTCGATCTGCTTCGATTTTTCCGCCGACGGACCCGGCACGCTCCACGGTGTGCTCGGTAAGCTCGCGGACCGGCGAATCAATATGCACAAGATCGAATCACGACCCGCGAAGAGTAGCCTCGGCCAGTACATCTTTCTCATCGACATGGAGGGTCACCGGCAGGACCCGGTCGTGGCGGAGGCCCTCGAGAGCATCCGCGCCCGCGCGTCGTCCTTCAAGATCCTCGGTTCCTACCCGTGCGCCTCCTCCTGACGCACACTCGTCGGATGCATGTCGGTTCGAGAGTTGACGATGACCGTTTTGGGATATCTATTGTAGATCCAATCTCAGGAGGAGATGACCCGTGGGTGCCCGATCACATGTTGCCAGGTGGGGAAGCAGTCTGGCCGTACGCATTCCGAAGCCGGTGGCGGAGCAATGGGGTGTCCGCGAGGGCTCCAGGATCGAGATGGTGCCGCGTGGCGACCGGTTGGTGATGCGCAAGGAGGCCCATGACCTCGACGAGATGTTGGCCCGGATGTCGCCGGAGACGCTACACGGCGAGGTCGACACGGGACCCGCTCGAGGCAGGGAGGTGTGGTAGAACCACCACATGTGCCTGACGCCGGGGATCTCGTATGGCTTGCCTTCACGCCGCAGGCCGGGCACGAGCAGGCCGGACATCGGCCCGCACTCGTTCTCAGCCCCGGAGCCTACAACCGCCGGAGCGGTCTGGCGCTCTTCTGTCCCATCGCGTCACGGCGGAAGGGCTATCCCTTCGAAGTTGCGCTCCCCGCAAAGGGAGAGGTTACCGGAGTCGTGCTCGCCGACCAGGTGAAGAGCCTGGACTGGCGCGCCCGACGAACGCGGTATGTATGCAAGGCCCCGCCGGCCTTGGTGGGTGAAGTTCTGGGCAAACTGTCGGTCCTTCTCGGCCAGCCCTGAGTCACTCCCGCAGTTCAGCGGGAGATGATGCCCCGATCCGGGGCGGCGTGCCCAGCCGCGTCAGGTTCGTACCGAGCACGGATTCCACCGCGGCCGCCCGCGCGAGCAGCGTGAGGTCCGAACCGGCTGGTCCCATCAACTGTAGTCCGACGGGCATTCCCTCTCCGTCCATCCCGGCGGGAAGGCTGATCGCGCACATGTCGAGCATGCTGGCGGGGCACGTCCCGGAGAGCATGAGGCGGTTCGCGTCGCGGTAGGCCCCGAGTCGCGAGAGGGCCGCGAGCGGCGGCGGCGCGATCGGCAGGGTGGGCGTCGCGAGGAGGTCGACGCGCTCCGTGGCCAGTCGGGCGTGAACCTCGGCGGAGAGGCGGCGGCGCTCGTGGAGGGCGGCCAGATAGTCGATCGCGCGCACGTCGCCCGCCGCTCCCAGCCGCTTTCCGATGATCGAGTGGAGAAGCGGAATCCACTCCGGCAGATCGCGTTCGAGGAACCCCAGGAACTCCGGTTGCACGATCTGGCCGTCGAAGTAGCGCTCCCCGGCTTCGTCGAGTTCGGGCACGTCAATTTTCAGGAGCGTGGCGTCTGCCGCGCTCAGCTCGGCGAGGGCGCCTTCGACCACGGCGGCGATCCCGGGGTCCGCGTCGGTCCAGAGGCGGGAAGCGGGGACGCCGATCCGCAGCCCCGACACCCCCTCCGGCGTCGCATCCGCGGTTTCCCGCGCGTGACTCGCCAGCGGGTCCAGGGCGCGAAAGGCGTACCGGAGGTCCTCCACCGTGTGGGTGAGCAGCCCCACCGTGTCGAGCGTCGTGCTCAGGGGGACGACGCCCGTGGTCGGCCAGCGGCCCGTCGTGGGCCGGAAGCCGACCACCCCGGTTGCGGAGGCGGGGATGCGTACGGAGCCACCGGTGTCCGAGCCGAGGGCGATCCGCGCCGATCCCTCCCACAGGCTCACGCCCGCGCCCGCCGACGAGCCGCCGGGGGCCCGGTGTTCGACGGGGTCCCACGGGTTGACGGGGGTCCCCGTGTTGGGGTTCAGCCCGACCGCGCCGAACGCGAACTCGACGGTGTGCGTCTTCCCGGTGAACACCGCCCCCAGCCGGCGGAGCGCCCGCACCAGGAATCCCTCGGGCCAGGCGGGGAGCGGCCGCTTCGTGCCGGCGCGGAGCGGGTATCCGTCGAGCGCGTACAGGTCCTTGACGGAGACCGTGATGCCGGCGAGCGGGCCCGGGTCCTCGCCGCGGGCCGCCGCCGCGTCGACCTCGTCCGCCTGCCGTCGGAGAGCCTCCGCATCGAAGGCGATGTATGCGCCCAGATCACTCGCCTCGTGGCAGCGAATCGCGGCCTCGGCCTCCCGGCGGGCGACCCCGCCGCCCCGACCGACCTGCGCCGCGACCGCCTCAATGGACGGTCGGCTCATCGCGTTAGAGCACGTACTTCAGGCTGGCGCTGACCGCCCAGTGCCCCAGCTTCGCGAAATCGAGCGTGGAGACGAAGGGCGTCGCGCCATCCGCGTGCACCGGCGCGTGGCTGCGAACCGTGGTCCAGCGCGCGTCCGCGCTGATGTCGGGAACCTGGACCCAGCGGCCCTTGAGGCCCAGAGAGGCGCGGGGCGAGAAGGCGAAGTCCACACCACCGAGCAGCTGGAAACCCAGGTCGCGCGCGTCCAGGTCCGTCGTGAGCTCGCTTACCGTTCCCGCCGCGGCGCGCTGCCAGTCGGGCGAGGCACCGGGGTTCGCGCGGTCGCCCCCGAAGACCTCGAGGTAACCCTCCGCGATCGACTTGCGGGCGAAACCGAGGTAGTAGCGGAAGTCGAGCTGGGACATCCCTCCCCCGACGCCGACGTAGGGGGTCAGGCGGGTCCGGTTCCGGAAGGCGTAGTAGACGTTGGCGAAGAACTGCCGCCCCCGGAACTCCGAGATATCGCCCCACGGCGGCCGATCCGGGCTCCATTCCGTGTCCTTCCCGGTGATCGCGGCGCCCGAGGCATCCCCCAGCGTGAACAGTGTATTGCGGATGATCTGATGCCGCTTGAGGAGTTCGACCTCCACACTCAACGCCCCGAATCCGTACCCGACCGCGACGCTGCCACCGAGGCCCGCGTCCGGGGCATGGGAATACAGCCCTCCGAATTCGGAGCCGGCGAGGCAGCCCGTATCCCTGGGCGCGTCGGTCAGACTCGGGTACAGCAGCCGGTCGCACCGTGTCGGGGTGTTGGGTCCCGAGAGGGCAACCTCGGTGTTCGCCCCATGGGAGAGGCCCACGTCCATCGCGACGTAGAAACCCCGCGTCCATTGCGCGGAAGCGTCCGAGGCCGCGAAGAGAGCGGCCCCGGCGAGCATCCCGGCCACGAGGGCACGCCTCAGGTCATAGCGGGCGATTCTCATATCGATTCCAGTCCTGCGTCCGAAGTTCCCGAAGGTCTGCGCCGGCCGCCCTGGGCCGCCGATACCTTTTCCGCCTCATGGAGGCTCCGCAACCTCGCGGCTGACGGTCTTCCCGCAAAGTTGCGTGGACATCCTTCCGTGGCCCAAACTTCGGGGCCTCGGACGGTCGCCCCGGCCGAGTATCCCCGGCGAGGAGATCGTCTATGGCGAGTCTGGCCAGGAACCTCTTCGAGCGCCGTGTTCCCCACGTGCTCGCGATCTACGCAGGCACCTCTCTTGGACTCGTCGAGTTCGCCGCTTTCATGGTCGACGAATTCCTCCTCTCCCCGCATTGGACGAGAGTCGTCCTGACGGCGGTCCTGCTCCTCCTGCCGAGCGTGGCCATGCTCGCGTGGTTCCACGGCCGACAGGGCCGCGACGAGGTACCGCTGACCGAGAAGATCGGGATCCCCGCGAATCTCGCGCTCGCGGCGACGGTCCTGCTTCTCCTCTTCGGCGGCCAGGATCTGGGGGCGGCGACCACGTCGGTGTCCGTCGAGACGGAGGACGGCGAGACCGTCGAACGCGTGGTGCCGAAGCCGGAGTTCCGCAAGCGGACGGCTCTCTTCCCGTTCGACGCGGGACCGGGCCTGGGCGAGGAGGAGGCCTGGCTCACATACATGGCGCCGCTGGTGCTCGAACTCGACCTGGCCGCGGACGACTTCTTCGAGCCGCTTCTCTTTGCCGTGTTCATGCAGCGGCTGGCGGAACTCGGTTTCCCCGCCCTGCGAGACGTACCCCTTTCACTCAAGCGCGAGGTCGCGACGGAATTCCACTCCGCCTTCATCGTCGGCGGCACGGTCGAAGGCGTTGAGGACGGATATCGCCTCACGCTCACTCTGCACGACACGGGGAGCGGCTCGCAGGTCAGCGAAACGGTCCACGAGGGACCCGACTTTCTGACGCTCATCGACGAGATGTCCGAGGCTCTCGCGGACGCACTGGAGATCCCCGACCGCGACGACATCGAACACCTCGCGGTTCGGGAACGGTTGACCGGGAATGACGCGGCCTGGGAGGCCTTCGGCCAGAGCTATCCGAAGCTGCTCGCCAATCCGCCGGATCTGGACGCTGCCGTGGCGGGGTTGAGCGCCGCGACGGCCCTCGATCCCACGTTCACGATGGCTCAGCACCAGTTGGCCGTGCTGCTCCTGAGCGCCAACCGCCCTGGAGAAGCCATCGCCCCGATTCAGGCGGCCATCGACCACGTCTACCGACTCCCGGAGCGCCTGCGCTTCAGGGTCAAATCGGACTACTACTTCCTGACGCAGCAGCCGGAGAAGGCGTGGGCCGTCCTCGAGATGTGGGTTGAACTCCATCCCGAGGATCCGGCTGCCCTCCGAACCTACCTCGCAGTGCAGTTGCTGCGGGGCGACTGGGAGGGGATGGTCCGGACGCTCGAGACACTGTACCGGCTCAATCCGACTGAACACTCTCTGCTCCGGGCGATGGCCCAGACTTATGAGGAACTCGGCGACAACGACCGGGCGCTGGCGGCGCTCGCGGAGTACGTGGAGAAATTCCCGGAGGACTACACCGGCTACCTCGACCTGGCCCGCATCCAGCGGAGGCAGGGTGATCTCGACAGCGCGCGCGACTATCTGGAGCGGGCCATCATCATCGAGCCCCGGATGCCGGAACTGCTGGGCGAACTCGCTTCGCTCGACCTGAGCACGGGCCGGTTCGAGAGCGCCCTGTCGGGGTATGAGGGGGCGCTGGCTTCGTCTCGCGCGCCGGCGCAGAGGACCGCCGCGCTGGAGGGTCTGCGGGAGTACTACAGGTTCCGCGGACAGATGGAAGAAGCGATCGGGATGGCCGACGCCCGGCTCGACGAGGCCCATGCGTGGCAGACGCCGATGCAGGTCGCCCAGGACCGGTTCTCCGACATCGACCTGTATCTGGACGCGGGCCGGTACGACGACGCCGTGGCCCTGTTCGAGGAACTGCGGTCTCAGCTTCCACCGCCCGTGAGCGATTACCAGGTCCCCCATTGGGAGATTCACATCGCGCTCGGGGCGGAGGACGGCGAGGCGGCCCGGGGTGCGTACCACGCCGCGCTCGACGCCATGGAAGCGGCGGAGTTCGGCGTGCTGCGCCCCGCCCTGACCGGCGACCTGGGACGGATCGAGGAACTCGACGGCAACTACGATGTGGCCGTCGCGAACTACAGGGATACGATGGCGCAGGATCCCGGCCGCAACTTCCACCGCCGAACCGGACGGGCGCTGCGGAAGGCGGGCCGTCTGGACGAGGCCGAAGAGGAGTTGAGGGAAGCGCTGCGCCTCAGACCGGCCGATCCGCGGACGCACCTGGAGATGGCCCTGGTGCTGGAAGCACAAGGTGATACGGCGCGAGCGATGGAGCACCTGCGCAGCGCGCTCGCCGCCTGGGAGTTCGCCGACGAATCGTTCGAGCCCGCCCGCGAGGCCCGCGCCTTGCTGGGGGCGCGATAGCCCACCGCCAGAATGGCTTCAAGCCTGTAAAGTTTGGTTCGGTACGCCTTGCCGTCGGCGGCAGTCGTCAAGGATTCCTTGACAACTGATGGACTGAGTTCTCCTTCGCGCAGGATGTTGCGCAAGTGCAGGCTGACGTTCTGCTTGGTCGTGTCGAACAGCTCCGTCATGCCGGCTTGGGTTAGCCAAACGGTGCCCTCCGAGGCGCGGAGCTGGATCTGCGCTCGCCCGTCGTCCGTCGAGTAAAGGATGAGTTCGCCCCGGCTGGAGCGGCGCTCGGCCTCGGCGCGGTCTACCATCTCGTGATCAGGTAGTTCGCAACGCGTTTGGCCAGCCGCACGGCGCTCTCCGCCGGACTGCCTGCGCAGAAGATGAGCTGGAAGAGCGGTGAGTTCCGCGCATTCACCAAGGTGGAATCTCCGAACAAACTGACCTGTGAGTCATCATGGTAGAGTTGACGCCAGCCTTTGAAGGCGGGCGTCGCTCCGTTACGCGAAGCGGCCATCAGACGCACACTTCATGGCTGTGCGGAAGGACCGCGCCCGACCCGCGAGGCCGTTGCGGCGCCGGGAATTCGTTCCATTCCCTCCCCTCGAGTGCCCGTCCACCGGATTTCGGCGTCCGTCCACCCCATTGCTTGAAGAAGAAGGGGATGCTGGCGGCCCGGCACTCGTCGCGCAGCCCGGTCACCCACTCGGGATCGATGGGTCGGCGCCCCGGCCCGCTCTCGCCCCCAACGATGACCCAATGGATTCCGCCCGGACTCCAGACGTTGCACAGGCTGAGCGGCCCAATCAGAGGCTCACAACTCAGGAAGCGGACCGATGCCGGGATGTCTTCCAGGTGACCGACCCGGTACGCGGTCTGCTGATTCTCGGTCGAGGTGCCGATCCAAATGTGCGGTGGAAGCCCTCTCATCCCGAACAAGTCTGCGTTCTGTCGAACGAAACGAGCGGCGCGGGCGGGGCGCTTCGTAAGCACTTGGTAGGTATGCCGGTCCACATCCAGCATCACACTGAACGTCTCACGCACGAACTCGTCCGGAACGTCCTTGTGAAACAGGTCCGACATCGAGTTGACGAAGACGAGCCGGGACTTCTTCCACCGGGCGGGCTGGGCGAGCCGGTCCGGCCAGACTCGCACCGCGAACGGGTCGTCGCGGTTTTCCGGCGTGTCCAGGACCGGAGGATGGCGCGTGTAGACGCGCTCCAGCAGCCGCCGCGCCAGCGCGTCGGCATAGCAGTTGTCGTACCCTTGCGACACCCTCGTACACCCCGTCGTGGGGTTCCAGGTGACTTCAGTCCACTCAATCGATGTCCGCTGGCCCATGGTCTCTCCCCCCGTCTTGCGACAACGCCCGCCCAAACAACCGTACCGAAGATAAGCCGAATACACGGGCGAGTGAAGAGGGCTCTCTCCCGGCCCGCGAGTGCATCCACGGCGACGATCCGCTGTTGTGTCCGTTTGTGCCACGAGCGACGCGATCGAATTGCCTCTGGGCCGTCGGGTGGTTGATCGCCCACGCCAGAGGCGGTGTTTTGGTCCCCCCCTGGAACGGAACAGCACGTCGCAGATCGGAGGCCGTGACGAGCGAGATACCCTGTTTGAATGGTGCAAATGTCCCGGAGTCTTCGCCAAACACCTCCCGCGCAGGCGTACGAGCGGGCGCGACAGCAGGGCGATGTCGTACGCGTATTTCTTGGTGCCATGATCGGAGTGTTCGCGGTCGTAGTCTTTACGGACTTCGAGACGACCTCGAATCCGACCGCGACGAGCCCCATCGCGATGGGCCCCATCGTGATCGCCTTCGCCTCCGGCCTCGCCGTGAAGCCGATCTACGCGGGCATCGAATCTCTGACCAACGCTTTGGCGAGCCGACTTCGTGGTACCTGAAATCTACAGGTCACGTAGCACGGCGGCGGCGCGGTCGACCTGACCGCCGGGGGTGCTCACCAGAGCGCCGGCTACGTGGGGGCGGACGGCATGCAGGATCTCGCACGCGACGGCGATGCCCTCGCGGTCAGCCGCCTCCGCCCCCTGGCCTTGGGCGCGGGACATCCGTTCGAGGACGCTTGCGGGCACGTCGACACCGGGCACCTCATGGGCCAGGAACTCCGCGTTCTCCAGTGAGAGCGGGGGCCACAGGCCGACGAGGATCGGGACGCCGAACTCCTCGATCGTGCGAACGAAGGCGAGGAACGCCTCAGGGTCGAACGCCGGCTGGGTGACCGCGAAGTCCGCGCCCGCCTCCGCCTTCCAGGCGAAGCGGCGGATCTCCTCTTCCGGATCGAGGGCGCCCGGGTTCACGGCCACACCCTTCACGAACGAGGTGGGGGAGCCGATCGAACTCCCGCCCGGATCGAGTCCGAGGTTCAACTGCCGTACGACATTCGTGAGGCCGATGCTGTCGATGTCGTACACGCCGCCGGTGTCGTAGGGGCCGCCGCGCGGCGGATCGCCGGTGATGAGCAGCAGGTTGCGGAGACCGGCCGCCGCGGCTCCGAGGAGATCGCTCAGCATGCCGAGCATGTTGCGGTCGCGGCAGCTGTAGTGCGGGACGGTCTCGATGCCCAGTTCGCGTTCGATGACGATGGCGGCGGGCAGCGATGCGATCCGGCTCCGGTGCGCGGGACCGTCGACGATGTGGACGGTGTGCACCCCGGAGTCGCGGAGGCGGCGGGCGCCCGCCAGCAGCTCGCTCGGGTCCCACCCGTGCGGCGGCGTAACCTCTACCGCGCGGACGAACTCGCCCGCGGCCAGTCGGCGGCCAAGAGCCGAGCGGTCGGCCAGCGGTGGCGGGTCGGGGGCGGGGTCGCCGCCCGGTTCGGTCGGCTGGGCGACCGCCACCCGCACCGGCTCGTGCGAGTTCGTCCCGAGCAGCGTCGCCGTCAGACGCGTGTGCTCGGGCCCGGTGCCACAGCAGCCCCCCACGAAGCGGGCCCCGGCCTCGGCCATGCGCCGCGCGTACCGGGCCATGTACTCCGGGCTCGCGAGGTAGATCTTCCGGTCGCCGATGTCGCGCGGCAGCCCTGCGTTGGGCAGCGCCGAGACGGGACGCTCCGCGGCGGCCACCATGCGCTCGATCCCGAACAGCATGGCGGACGGCCCCACCGAGCAGTTGAGCCCGATCACGTCCGCCCCCGCTTCGTCCAGCGTCCGCGCCGCCGCCTCGACGGGCGCGCCGTACGCCGTGTAGCCCTCGTCGCCGAACGTCATCTGGGCGAACACCGGCGCGTCCCCCGCCACGCGCCGCACCGCTCGCAGCGCCTGCAGCAGTTCGTCGAGGTCGGAGAACGTCTCGAGGATGAAGCCGTCCACGCCGCCTTCCGCGAGGCCGGCGACCTGGCGACCGAACAGCGCCGCGGCCTCGTCGACGGAGGTGGGGCCCCACGGCTCGATCCGGATGCCGAGCGGCCCGATCGCCCCCAGCACCTCCGCCCGCTCGCCGGCCGCCTGCCGGGCGAGCCGCGCGGCCGCCACGTTGATCTCCTCCGTGGAGCCGTCGAGGCCGAACGCCTCCAGCTTGACCGGGTTCGCGCCGAAGGTGTTCGTCTCGATCAGCTGCGCCCCGGCGCGCACGTAATCCGCGTGCACCCCGAGGACCAGATCGGGCCGCGTAAGGTTCAGCTCGTCGTAGCACTGGTTGACGAACACGCCGCGTTCGTACAGAACGGTGCCCATCGCGCCATCGATGACACGGACGGCGTCCCCCTCGATCCACTCCCGCAGCCGCGCGCTCATCTCGCTGCCTCCAGCGGGACCTCGCGGTCGTAGGCGAGGTTGGGCGACAGCCGCCGCTCCGCCTCCTCGAGCGAGACCCCGCTCCGCTCCGCGTAGTCCTCCACCTGGTCGCGACCGATGCGGCCCAGACCGAAGTACCGCGCCTCCGGCCGCGCGAAGTACCACCCGCTCACCGATGCGGTCGGCAGCATCGCGTAGTTCTCCGTGAGCGAGATTCCGAGACGCCGCTCCACGCCGAGCAGATCGAACAGCAGCGCCTTCTGCGAATGGTCGGGACAGGCGGGATATCCCGGCGCCGGCCGGATCCCGGCGTACGCCCCCGCGATCCGCGCCGCGTTGTCGAGCTTCTCTTGCGGCGCGTACCCCCACAGCTCCGTCCGCACGATCTCGTGCAGGCGTTCGGCCAGCGCCTCGGCCAGACGGTCGGCGAGCGATTTGGCGAGGATGCTCCCGTAGTCGTCCACCTCCGCCTCGAAGCGCGCGCACAGCGCCTCGAGCCCGATCCCGGCGGTGACCGCGAACCCTCCGCTCCAGTCCGCCACGCCGCTCGATTCCCGGGCAACGAAGTCGGCCAGACAGACGTTCGGACCCGACGACCGGTCCATCTGCTGCCGGAGATGCGGCACGGTCAGCAGTTCGCGACCGCGATCGGCCGAAAAGAGGACGATGTCGTCGCCGCGGGCATTCGCCGGATACAGCCCCGCGGCCGCCCGGGCCGTCAGCGACCCGTCGCGCACGATGCGATCCAGGAGCCGCCGGGCATCGTCGTACAATTCGCGCGCCGCCGCGCCCCGCACCGGATCATCGAGCAGACCCGGGAAGCGGCCCTTCATCTCCCACGCCTGGAAGAATGGCGTCCAGTCGATGTAGTCGAGCAGGTCCCCGAGCGGGAACGGATCAAAGACGCGAACCCCCAACTCGCGGGGAGCCGCAATCGGCACCCGCTCGTCGATCGCAAGCCGGTTCCCGCGGGCCCCCGTGAGAGAGGCGAGGGGCCTCCGCCGGTCCCTGAACTCGGCGCGGATGCGCCGGTACTCGGCCCGTGTCTCCTCGACGAACGCGGTCCTCCGGTCGTCGCTCAGCAGCTTCCCCACCACCCCGACGGCCCTGGACGCGTCTAGAACGTGCACCGTCGCGCCGGAGTACCGTTCCTCGATCTTCACGGCGGTGTGCTTCCGCGAGGTCGTGGCCCCGCCGATCAGGAGCGGCACCTCGAACCCCTGCCGTTCCATCTCGCTCGCCACGCGCACCATCTCGTCCAGCGACGGCGTGATGAGACCGCTCAGGCCGATGAAGTCCACGTCATGCGACCGGGCCTCCGAGAGGATCCGCTCCGGAGGCACCATGACACCGAGGTCCAACGTGTCGTAGCCGTTACACTCCAGCACCACGCCGACGATGTTCTTCCCGATGTCGTGCACGTCTCCCTTGACCGTGGCGAGGAGGATCGTCCCCTTCCCCTTTCTTGCCGCGGCCGCACGCCTCCCTTCAGCGGTGGCCTGCTTTTCCGCCTCGAGGTGGGGGACGAGAAACGCCACGGCCCGCTTCATGACGCGCGCGGATTTCACCACCTGCGGCAGGAACATGCGGCCACTGCCGAACAGGTCGCCCACCCGGTTCATTCCGGCCATCAGCGGACCCTCGATCACGTCGAGCGCGCGGTCGTACCCGAGACGGGCCTCCTCGGCGTCCTCCTCTATATGCTCGACGATCCCTTCCACGAGCGCGTGCTCGAGCCGCTCCTCGACGCCCCATGACCGCCAGGCGTCGTCCACCCGGGTCCGCACCCCCTGTTCGCCGATCCGCCCGGCGAGATCCGTGAGCCGCTCCGTCGCGTCGGGACGCCGGGCGAGCAGCACATCTTCCACCGCCTCGAGAAGTTCGGGGGCGATGTCGTCGTACAGGGGGAGCCGGCCGGCGTTGACGATCCCCATGTCGAGGCCGGCCGCGATCGCATGGTACAGAAACGCCGTGTGCACGGCTTCGCGTACTTGGTCGTTCCCCCGCCAGGAGAAGGAGATGTTGCTGATTCCGCCGCTGGTCGACGCTCCGGGCAGCTCGCGCTTGATGCGGCGCACCGATTCGATGAAGGCGATCCCGTATTCGTCGTGCTCCTCCATGCCGGTGCCCACGGCGAATACGTTGGGATCGAAGATGATCTCCTCCGACCGGAAGCCGGTGCCGAGCAGGAGGTTCCAGGCCCGGTGGCAGATGTCCAGCTTGCGATCGACCGTGTCGGCCTGACCCCGTTCGTCGAAGGCCATGACGATGACGCCGGCCCCGTAGCGCCGGATAAGGGCCGCCTGCTCAAGGAAGACCGCTTCCCCTTCCTTGAGTGAAATCGAGTTGACGATGGCCTTGCCCTGGACGCACTTGAGCCCGGCCTCGATCACCTCCCAGCGCGAGGAGTCGACGACCAGCGGCACGCGCGCGATGTCGGGCTCCGCCGCGATCAGGTTCAGGAACCGGGTCATGGTGGCTTCGGAGTCGAGCAGCCCTTCGTCCATGTTCACATCGAGCAGCTGCGCGCCGTTGAGCACCTGGTCCCGCGCCACCTCGACCGCCTCGTCGAACGCGTCCTCCCGAATCAGGCGCCTGAACCGGGCCGAGCCCGTGACGTTGGTGCGCTCCCCGATATTGACGAACAGCGTGTCCGGCCGGATCACCAGCGGCTCGAGACCCGAGAACCGGGGCAGCGGATCGAGCACCGGGATCCGCCGGGGGCGCGCTCCGTCCATCCGCTCCGCCATGGCCCGGATATGCTCGGGCCCGGTGCCGCAGCACCCACCCGCTACGTTGAGGAGCCCCCGGTCCGCAAAGTCGCCCAACAGGTCGGACATGTGTTCGGGCGTATCGTCGTAACCGCCGAACTCGTTCGGCAGTCCCGCGTTCGGGTGGCAGCTCACCGGTACGTCGGCGACGGTGGCCAGTTCCGCCACGTACGGGTCCAGTTCCGCCGCACCGAGCGCGCAGTTGAGCCCGACGAAGATCGGATCCGCGTGGCGGACCGAGAGCCAGAACGCCTCCACGGTCTGGCCGGACAGCGTACGCCCCGACAGATCCGTGATCGTGCCGGAGACCGCGATGGGGATGGCCTCGCCCCGCTCCGCGGCGAGTTCGAGGATGCCGAAGATGGCGGCCTTCCCGTTCAGCGTGTCGAACACGGTCTCCACGAGCAGCACGTCGGCGCCCCCTTCGATGAGCCCTTCCGCCTGGGCGCGATAGGCGCGGGCCAGTTCGTCGAAAGAGACCGCGCGGAAGGCCGGGTTCTCCACGTCGGGCGAGAGCGAGGCCGTCCGGTTGGTCGGCCCCATGCTCCCGAGCACGAACCGCGGCCGCGACGGATCCAGCCGCGTCGCGCGGTCCGCCTCCCTCCGGGCGATCCTCGCGGCCGCTACATTCAGGTCGTGGATGAGGCGGGCGTTCCCGTGCTCCGGGGAGATACCGTAATCTGCCTGGGAGATGGCCTGCGCGTTGAAGGTGTTCGTCGTGATGAAGTCGGCGCCGGCCTCCAGGTACGCGCGGTGAAGCGACGCGATATCCCGGGGCCGGGTCAGGCACAGCACGTCGTGGTTGCCGGCCAGGGGACGATCGTGGTCGGCGAGGGGGCCCGAGCGGTAGGCCGTCTCATCGAGGCCGAGGCGCTGGATCATCGTCCCGGTGCCACCGTCCATGATCAGGATGCGCCCCTTGAGCGCCTCCCGGATCTGTACGCTGCGCGACTCACGACTGTTGGCCACGGACCTCACGCCCAAAAAAATCCCGGTCGCCAAAGATCGCGCCCGGGGCGTGGCTCTTTAGCGATTGTTTAGCGTGGCTGCAAGCTGCCTCAAATCACCACGGCCGGATTTTCCGGCGGGCGAAAACTAGCGCACCCGCCATGCCGACGAAACCGAATACGCGCACGCGGTTAAACAGCCGGACGAAGGGACGTGTTTCGCCTCATATGGAAAAGCGACGACGTGAAGCGGGCCGCGTGGCGTTCGCCCTCGCGGTTCTGGCGATAACAGGGGCGGGGTGGGGGCTTTCGGCGCAGGAACCGTCGCTCTCGCCGACCGCGGCCGTGGCGACCGTCTTCAGCGGGGCCCCCGCTGCCGTGGAGGCGGTACGCCGCGAGGGCGAACTCTCGATCGATGGCCGGCTCGACGATCCCGCGTGGCAGCCGGCCCCCATCATCACCGACTTCGTCCAGGGAGTGCCGCTGGAGGGCGCCGAGCCGTCCCAGCCGACCGAGGTCCGCGTCGTGTTCGACGACGGCGCGATCTACGTCGCCGCCCGCCTGTACGAGAGCGACCCGAGGGTGATCCGGGCGCGCCTCACCCGCCGGGATGAACGCGGTTCCTTCGACTCCTTCAAGCTCTCGCTCGATCCGAACCGTGACGGGCTGACCGGTTACGAGTTCGAGGTCAGCGCCGCCGGGGCCGAGACCGACCGGTACCTGTTCGGCGATACCCAGGAAGACGTGAACTGGGACGCGATCTGGGACTCCTCGGTGCAGGTCGACGACCGCGGGTGGACGGTCGAGATGCGGATCCCGCTCTCGCAGATCCGCTACGAAGCTCGCCCCGGCGTGCAGACCTGGGGGATCAACTTCGCGCGACAGCGTCTCGAGACGAACGAGACGGACTATTTCGCCCTCCAGTCGCGCACGGCCCGGGGACGCGTGAGCCAGTTCGGCACGATCGACGGGCTCCAGCTCGCGCGCTCGAACCGGCGGTTCGAGGTGCGGCCGTTCGCCGTGTCCCAGTACCACACGGCGCCCGCCGACGCCGGAAACCCGTTGTTCGACGGCAGCGAGATGGAGCCGCGCGGGGGTCTGGGCCTGAGCATGGGAATCGGCTCCGCTTTCAGCCTCGACGCGACAGTCTATCCGGACTTCGGCCAGGTCGAAGTGGACCCCGAGGTCATCAACCTCACCGCCTTCGAGACCTTCTTCCCGGAAAAACGCCCCTTCTTCGTGCGGGACGCGCAGATCTTCACTTTCGCCGGCTCGCGTGGCGGCCGGATGGGCGGCGGCAAGGCGCTCTTCTTCAGTCGCCGGATCGGGCGGGAACCGCGAGGATTCGGGCCCTACGAGGCAGACTACCGCGATGCGCCGCATCTGACGTCCATCCTCGGGGCGGCGAAGCTGACGGGCCGGACGCAGGGCGGTCTCTCCCTCGGCGCGCTGGCGGCGGTGACCGGGCAGGAGATGGGGCAGGCGTACTTCGCGGGGCCGGATTCCCTGGGACGGTTCGTGGCGGAGCCGCAGACCGAGCACGCCGTGCTGCGGCTTCAGCAGGACTTCCGCGGCGGCGCGAGCAAGATCGGCGTCATCGGCACCGGCCTGAAACGCGAACTTCCGGGCGACGCATCGTTCGATTTCCTCCCCTCGCAGGCGTACAGCTTCGGCCTCGACTTCGAGCATCAGTGGGGCGGACGGCGCGGCCGCGACTATCGTCTGTGGGGCTTCTACTCGGGCAGCCTGGTCCGGGGGTCGAACGAGGCGCTCCTGCGGCTGCAGCGAAATCCGACCCACTACTTCCAGCGTCCCGACGCCAGCTACCTCTCGGTCGACTCCACCGCCACCTCCATGTTCGGGAGCGACTGGCGCGTGCAGATCGAGAAGGAGGGCGAGCACTGGACGTGGGGCACATGGCTGGGACAGCAGACCCCCGGCTTCGAGGTCAACGACTTCGGGTTCCTGACCAGCGGGGAACGGCTCGATGTGGGCGCGCGCATCAGCTATCGGAACATCACCCCCGGCGATCTGTTCCGCAACTACAACATAAGCCTCTTCAGCTACCACAACTTCCGCCATTCGCTGCTCGAAGAAGTGCGGGATCCGGAGTACTGGCGGCGGTCCTACGACACGGGCGCCGCGTGGATGAGCGGGAGGTTCACCTTCCTGAACAACTGGGGTCTCAACCTCAACCTCTCGTATTCCCCCGAGAGCCAGTCCGATACGCAGACGCGCGGGGGTCCGCTCATGACGGAACCCGCGGAGTTCAACGTCCGCCTGGACGCGAACACGGATCGGAGCCGGGCCTTCCACGTGTCGCCGCGTTTCTCCTACCGCATGGCGGCACAGGGACGTGGGCATGACTTCAGTACCGGCTTGAACTTCTCGTTCCGCCCGGTTCCCAACTGGCGATTTTCCCTGGGCCCGAACTACTCGAATAGCCGGGACGGGGCCCAGTACGTGACCCGGACGGAGACCCTGACGTACAGGCCGACGTACGGTACGCGGTATCTGTTCGGCGACCTCCAGCGGACGAGTTTCTCGATGGAGACCCGTCTGAACGTGTCCTTCACGCCCGACCTGAGCCTCCAGCTCTATGCGCAGCCTCTGCTCTCCTCGGGCGACTATCGCGGCTACCGGCAGCTCGCCACCGCCGGATCGTTTGATTTCCTCGACCACGCCGAGGGGCGGGCCTACCGCTTCAACGGCGTCGTCACGGGATGCACGGACGGTACGACCTGCGCCTTCGACGGCGTGCGCTATTTCGACTTCAACGGCGACGGCGCGCTGGACTACTCGACCCGGGACCGCGACTTCAACGTCCGTTCGCTGCGCGGCAACGCGGTGTTCCGCTGGGAATACCGCCCCGGTTCGGAAATCTTCCTCGTGTGGCAGCACGCCCGCCGCGAGAGCGTCCTGCTCGGCAACTTCAACATCAACCGAGACCTCGAGGGGTTGTTCCTGGCGCCGGCGGAGAACGTCTTCATCGTAAAGGTGAGCCACTACCTTTCGATCTGATCCCGCCGAGCGCCTCGCGCCGGGCTGATTGGGGGTGCAGGTTGGCGGAGCGGATGTTTCGCTGCCGCTGACGGCCTGTTCCCGCCCGGAGACGAATCCTTGCCGACAAGCCCACTGCGCCTGGTCGAGGTGACGCTGCGAGAGATCGAACTGCCCCTGAAGGAGCGGTTCGTCATTTCGTCGGGATGGATGGAGAATCGCCGCATCCTCCTGCTCGAACTCCGCGACGAAAGCGGCGTCACGGCCTGGTCGGAGTGCGTCTGCGGCGACCTTCCCAACTACTCCCCCGAGACGGTGGACACCGCATGGCTCGCGCTGCGGCTCTGGCTTCTGCCCCGGATCCTCGGGCGGGAGATCGAAGGGCCGGGGGTCGTGAAGGCCCTTCTGGACGACGGGGTGCAGGGGCATCCGATGGCCAAGGCGGCGATCGAGATGGGAGTCTGGGGACTGGCCGCGGAGGCTGCGGGGGTCTCTCTCTCCCGGCTCGTGGGCGGGACGCGGAGCCGGGTCCCGACGGGGATTTCCATCGGTCTCCAGGCCTCGCCCGCGGACCTCGTGGCGAAGGCGAGGCAGGCGGTCGATCAGGGCTACAGAAAGGTCAAGCTCAAGATCAGTCCCGAGAAGGACCTCGAGTACGTCGCCGCCGTCCGCGAGGCCCTGGGGCCGCAGACCCCGCTCGCCGTCGACGCGAACGCGGCCTACACGCTGGAGGATGCGGACCACCTGGCGAGGCTGGACGCGTTCGACCTCATCATGATCGAGCAGCCGCTCGCGGCCGGAGACCTCGTGCGCCACGCGCGACTCCAGGAACGGATCGACACCCCGCTCTGCCTCGACGAATCGATCGTCGACCCGGCCACCTGCGAGGACATGCTCGCGCTCGGGAGCGGCCGGATCGTGAACATCAAGCCGGGGCGGGTCGGCGGGTTCCGGAGCGCCCGGCGGATCCACGACATCTCCCGGGACGCCGACGTCCCGGTCTGGTGCGGCGGCATGCTGGAGAGCGGGATCGGCCGGGCCTACAACGTCGCCCTCGCCTCGATGCCGAACTTCGAACTCCCCGGTGACCTGTCGCCGAGCGCCCGCTACTGGACGCGGGACATCGTGACGCCCGAATGGACGATGAGCTCGGACGGCTTCGTGACCGTGCCCCGCGACCGGCCGGGCCTCGGCGTCGAAGTGGACACCGAACGCGTCGAGGCGCTCACGCGCCGGTCCGAGACGTTCGCCGCGGCCGCCCCCGGCGTCCCGTCGTGACCGAGTTCCGCCCGCTGGAGACGCTCGACGACCTGCGCGCGTGCGTCCGCCTCCAGCGAACGACCTGGGGGGAGGGGTTCGCGGACATCGTGCCCGCGTCCGTCCTGCAGGTATCGCAGAAGATCGGCGGCTTCGCGGGAGGAGCGTTCGAGGAGGACCGTCTCATCGGTTTCGTCTATTCGCTTCTCGGGCGTTTCGAAGGCAACGAGGCGCACTGGTCCCACATGCTGGCCGTTCATCCGTCCGCGCGCGGGGGCGGGCTGGGCCGGGAGCTGAAGCTGTGTCAGCGCGAGGCTGTCCTCTCGAGCGGGATCGGCACCATCTTCTGGACCTACGACCCCATGGTGGCCCGCAACGCGCATGTGAACCTGAACCGGCTCGGCGCGACGGTGCTTCGCTACGTGCCGAACATGTACGGCTCGGATACGGGGAGCCCCTTGCACGCCGGGGGCGATACCGACCGGTTCATAGTCCGGTGGGATCTCGACGGACCGGAGACCCGCCGGGCGCTCGAGGAGGGATCCGCGAGGTCCGCCGGCCGTCTCGCGGTTCCGTTGCCGGATCCGGCCCACGTCGTGCCGCGGCCGGACGGAATACAGGGGGCGGGCGACGGACTGCCCGGGGGTGAGGAGGTGTTCGTCGAGATTCCGGCGAATGTCGAATCGCTGCCCCCCGACGGAGCGCTGACAAGGTGGCGCGAGACCGTGCGCGACGCGGTCTTGACCTATCTCAGGAGGGGATATGAAGTGCAGAGCCTGGTCGCGAACCTCGCGGCGGATCGCTGCTTCTACGTCCTGCGTCGGAACTGACGCCATGAGCCAGGCGCAGAGTTCGCGGCGCACGCAGGCGGCCACCGCCGGGATGTGGGCCTTCCTCGCGTCCCTCGCCGCGGCCGGTGCGGAAGCCCAGACGCCGTACACCGTCGAGGACATCCTCTCCGCCCCCTTCGCGACGGATCTCGTCGCCGCGCCCTCGGGCTCGGCCTTCGCCTGGGTCGGGTACGACCGCGGCGCCCGCGGCATCTGGGTCGCCGAAGGGCCCGATTTCGTCGGCCGTCAGCTTGCGGCCTGGTCCGAGGACGACGGACAGGATCTGTCGCAACTGCGGTTCACGCCGGACGGGCGTCAGATCGTTTTCGTGCGCGGCGGCGGGCCGAACCGCGCCGGGGAAATCCCGAATCCGCGCTCCGAGCCGGAGCCGGCGAGCCGGATGGTGTGGGTCGCGTCCCTCGATGGCGCCGCCGGGCCGCTCGCGGAAGGGACGTCACCCGCCATCTCCCCCGATGGCCGAACCGTCGCGTTCCTGAACCGCGGGCAGGTCTACACCGTGACGCTCGACGGGTCGGAGCCCGCGGGCTCCCTTCTCCGCATCCGCGGCAGTGCGGGGTCGCTCACCTGGTCTCCAGAGGGGGACCGGCTGGCCTTCGTGAGTAACCGCGGCGATCACGCGTTCGTCGGCGTATTCGGGCTCGACGACCGATCCGTCCGCTATCTGAACCCGAGTCTGGACCGGGACGGCGACCCCGTGTGGTCTCCGGACGGAACCCGGATCGCCTTCATCCGCATCCCCAACGAGGGGGGACGACTCCCGTTCTCGCCCATCCGCAGCGCCCTCCCCTGGTCCATCCGCGTGGCCGACCTCGAGACGGGGACGGCGCGCGAAGCGTGGCGCGCGCTGCCGGGCAGCGGCAGCGCCTTCCAGGGCGTGAGCGGACCCGCGCTGGTGTGGCTCGCCTCGGACCATTTCGTGTTCCCGTGGGAGCGCACGGGCTGGCAACATCTGTACTCGGTCCCGGTGGCGGGCGGCCAGGCGACGCACCTCACGCCGGGTGATTTCGAGGTGGAATACGTACTCCCCGCGCCCGACGGAGAATCCGTCTATTTCTCATCCAACGAGGGCGATATCGACCGACGGCACCTGTGGCGCGTGGCCCCCGGGGGAACGCCCGAGGCCCTCACTTCGGGAACCGGTATCGAGTGGAGCCCCGCCGTGACGGCGGACGGCGTACTGGGCTTCATCGCTTCCGACGGGCGGACGCCGGCCCACGCCGAGGTCCAGACGGGAGGGGAGCGGCGGCCGCTCATGGACGCCTTCATGCCGGACAGCTTCCCGTTCGAGAGCCTTGTGGAACCGCAACAGGTCATGTTCCGCTCAGAGGACGGGATGCTCATCCACGGGCAGCTCTTCCTTCCCTCCGCCGGCGCGGAGGGGCGCCGGCCCGCCGCCATCTTCTTCCACGGCGGGTCGAGGCGTCAGATGCTGCTCGGCTGGCATTACCTGCGCTACTACCACAACACCTACGCGCTGAACCAGTACCTCGCGAGCCGCGGCTACGTCGTCCTATCGGTGAACTATCGCAGCGGCACGGGCTACGGCCTCGATTTCCGGGAGGCGCTGAACTACGGGGCGCGCGGGGCCAGCGAGTACAGGGACGTGATCGCGGCGGGCCACTACCTCGCCGAGCGCGACGACGTCGACCCGAACCGGATCGCGCTCTGGGGCGGCTCCTACGGCGGCTACCTCACGGCGCTCGGGCTCGCTCGGAACTCCGACGTGTTCGCGGCCGGGGTCGACATCCACGGCGTACACGACTGGAACGTCGTCATCCGCAACTTCGTGCCGTCCTACCAGCCCGAGACGCGAGAAGCCTTCGCGCGGCTCGCCTTCGAGTCTTCCCCCATGGCCTGGATCGACGGCTGGCGCTCTCCGGTGCTTTTGATCCACGGTGACGACGACCGCAACGTGCCCTTCTCCGAGTCCGTGGACCTGGTCGAGTCGCTCCGCTCGCGCGGCGTCGAAGTCGAGCAGCTCGTCTTCCCCGACGAGGTGCACGGTTTCCTCCTGCACCGGAACTGGCTCGAGGCTTTCGAGCGCGCGGCGGCGTTCCTGGAGGCGCATCTCGGCGAGTCGGCAAACGCGGGAGGCGCGAGGCCTTGACGGCCCGCATCGCGGGGCAACTCGCGCTCGTCACCGGGGCCAGCGCGGGGATCGGCGAGGCCATCGCGCGCCGGATGGCCCGCGATGGCGCGAACCTCGTGCTGTGGGCCCGCCGCTCGGACCGGCTCGCACAGCTGGCGGAGGAGATCGCCTCGACCACCGGGGTGAACGTGCAGACCGGTGTCGTCGATGTCCGCGATCACGAGGCCGTGGTGGCCGAGGCGGACCGGCTCATGGCCGAGACCGGGGCGCCCGACATCGTCATCAACAACGCCGGGCTCGCCGCGGGCATGGCGCTCGTTCAGGACGCCGAGGTCGACGACTGGAACCGCATGATCGACACGAACGTGAAGGGGCTGCTGTTCGTGACGCGCGCCTTCCTGCCGGCCATGGTCGCGCGGGACTCGGGCCATGTGGTCAATATCGGGAGCATCGCGGGCCGGCAGGTCTACCCGGGCGGGAGCGTCTACTGCGCCTCGAAGTACGCCGTCCAGGCGCTCACCGAGGGGTCGAACCTCGACGTCCTGGGTACGGGGGTTCGCGTGTCGGGGGTCAACCCCGGAATGGTCGAGACCGAGTTCTCCCTCGTCCGCTTCGGCGGCGACGCTGCACGCGCCCGGGCGGTGTACGAGGGCACGCATCCCCTTCGACCGGAGGACGTAGCGGAGGTGGTCTCCTTCGTGCTCAACGCCCCACCCCACATCAACGTGGCCGACGTCATCGTCCTCTCGAACAGCCAGGGCAGCATACACCACATCCACCGCGACGGGGGATGAGCGTCGCAGGGATCGCCGGACTCTTCATCGCCTGTCGGGACCCGGTTCACGTCCGCGAATGGTACCACCACCACCTCGGGCTCCGGTTCTCCGAGGGTGAGGGCGCACGTTTTTTCTGGCGTGAGGCCGACAGCGGAAGGCTCGCCGTCAGCCATCTCGATTTCCTCGACGAGACCACCTCGTCCTTCCACCCCGGTACACAGCCGTTCATGGTTCGCTACCGGGTTCGCGACCTCGAGACGCTGGCCGATACACTGCGCGCAGGCGGCGACGACCTGACGATTCAGCACGGTCGGGGCGGGGGGATCATCGATCCGAACGGCCAGCGGGTGGAACTCCTGGAGGCGGTCGAACCGCCCGGACGTTCCGTCGACCACGGGCGGGTGCAGGGGATCGGGGGCGTCTTCTTCCGCTCGCCCGACCCGGCCTCGCTGAAGACGTGGTACGCGAAGCTCGGGATCCGTCCGGGGCCTGACGGATACGTTACGTTCCCGGCCAGTTCACCAGACGGGAGCGAGACGTTCACGGCCTGGGAAGTCTTCCCTTCGGACACCACCTACTTTGACTCCCGGGGGGAGCGCAGCCCGCACCCCTTCATGCTCAACCTGCGCGTGGCGGATCTCGACGGATTCGTGGAGAGGCTGCGCGCGGCAGGTGTGTGGGTCGATCCGAACATCGAGTCCTACGACTACGGAAAGTTCGCCTGGATCGTGGACCCCGTCGGCGCCCGGGTCGAACTCTGGGAGCCCGCTCCGACCGCGAGCTGACGCCGTTCCGGGCCCGGCGCCCCGCTCCTGGGTTCGCGCCACCGAACGCTTGACTCGTTCCGATATATCGTAGTATGTTTCGATATATCGAGACCAGTCGGAACGAGGAGAGCGTGATGTTTACGAATCGGGACGGTTTCGGCGCATGGGCGAACTGCTGCGGGCCCCGGCGTCTTCCGCTTCACCGGCGCCAGCGGGTTCGGCCCCAAACGGCGCATCGTTCGGAAGGGCGACCTCAAGTTCGTCCTGCTCAGACTTCTCTCCGACGAGCCCATGCACGGCTACGAACTCATGCGGCGGCTGGAGGAGGAGTCGGGCGGGCTCTATACCCCGAGCCCGGGCTCCGTCTACCCCACCCTGCAGCTGCTCGAGGATCAGGGATACGTGTCCTCGACCCAGGAGGACGGCAAGCGCGTCTATCGGCTCACGGCCGAGGGTCGCGCCTTTCTCGACGAACACGGCTCCAGAACGCGCGACATCTTCGGCCGTTTCGTGAACATGGGCGAACGGTTCACCGGGTCGGCAATGCGCGAGGTCACGCGCTCCTTCATCCACCTCGCCCAGGTCAGCTTCGAACGGGCGACGGGCGGGCAGGGTGATCCCGAGACCCTGGCGAGAGTCAAGGCGATTCTCGACCGCGCCGCCCGCGAAATCGAGACCGCGTGGCCGGAACCGAGTCCCGCAGCATCCCGGGAGGTCCGAATCATGCTCGAATTGGCATTCCTGGGGATCATCGTTTTGGCGTTCTACCGTCGCCTCACGCGGTCGCGGGGATGGAGCCGGGCTGATTTGTGGCGGGCCCTGACCAAACTGGAACGACGGCTGCGACGCGGGGTCGTCCCCGGTCGGCAGGCGGGACCAGGCCTGATGGCGCAATGCGCGGCCGATTTGAAGAGCCTGGGAGAGGATATGTTTGGGGTTGTCAGCCCTGAAGCCCGCGCTCGACTCCGACGAAGCGTCCGGAACCGGACATCTCGGCCGGCGCGGGGCCGGGTACACCGGAGTGACGGAGCGATGTCAGACGCGTCAGACCCCGCGTTCGCCCGGCTCCAGCGCCGCTATCTCGATGGACGGATCAGCCTCGAGGAATATGTGGAGGCGGCCCGGAGACTCCGCAGCGGGAGACCGCCGCGCTTAGCCCGGTCGGACAGAAGAGGACACGCCTCCGCCGGTCTTAGCGGTTAGAAAGCCACAGCTTGGGCGGAGCCCGAGAGCGGCTCCCCAACCTAGAAGCGCTACCCCGGAATTCGCTGTGCCTGAGGTCCCCGAAACTGTTATCGTAGGTTGGGCGATTCGATTCGGTTGTTCTTGGCGTTGTTCAAAGGAAGAGGAGCGGGAGGTGGGGGTAGCGAGGGGAGCTTTTTCTAAGACCGCAGTCAATCGACGAGAGATCCCGCAGGCGGTCCTAGACATCACCAGACGCGCGCGGGCCAATCCCTTGCCGTGGCGAGGCCAGTTTTCTCCGCAACTCGTGGATGCGCTGCTCGGACGGTACTGGCCTAGCGGCACTACGGTCCTCGATCCGTTCATGGGGAGCGGCACCGTCTTGCTGGAATCGGGGCTCGTCGGAGCGTCCGCTAGAGGTGCCGAGGTGAACCCGGGCGCTCTCTTGTTGGCCCGACTCTACACGCTGATCAACATCGAACCTCCGGCACGCACCACGCTGCTTACAGATCTCGATTCGCGTCTCCGAGATCACTTTGGCGACGTATCGCTATTCAAGTCTACTCCAGGACTTCCGCAAGACCTCCAGCACCTGTGCGATTTCCGAGCGACTCTGGAGTTGGACGAACAAACCACACTGCTGGATGCAGCGATTATTCTTTCGGATTTTCCACGAACTGCTGAGCCGGTCGACTTTCTGAGGCACTGGACCAAGGTGCGGGATCTCGTCCAGAAGTTGCCATACTCCAAAGCCCCCATCGAGACGTTCGCCGCGGATGCCCGGGATCTACCGTTACCGAATGATGATGTGGGCCTCGTGATCACGTCACCACCTTACATCAACGTCTTCAACTATCATCAGCAATACCGAGGGTCGGTCGAAGGACTAGGCTATGATGTCTTAGATGCCGCACGATCTGAAGTTGGTTCGAATCGCAAGCACCGTCAGAATCGCTTCTTAACGGTCATCCAATACATCTTGGACCTGTCTCTAGCCATGAAGGAGATGACTCGCGTCGCTGCCAACGGAACTCGACTCATCCTCGTCGTTGGTCGCGAATCCAATGTGCTTGGGACGCCATTCTTCAACGGCGCCATCATAGCAGAGATTGGAAGTAAGGTGCTTGGCCTACCAATTACGTTGCGGCAGGAGCGGGTGTTCACAAATCGTTTCGGAAAGAGAATCTTCGAAGACATCCTGCATTTCGAGAACAAGCAGGTAAGCGGAGACGTTCTGGGCTCGGCTCGTATCCTTGCAGCAGAGGTCCTAGCTTCGGCTGTCCGACGTAGTGAACCGGGGGTTCGCCGCTTGATCGACGGTGCAGGAAAACAGATATTAGAGGTTGATCCCTCCCCCCGTTTCACAGGCCGGGCGGGACTCCCGGCCTCACCCCAAGTTGGATAGGGACCCAGATGGCACTCCCCACTCCTCATGGCGACAAGCTTCGGGCCCTTGCAGACAACCCGAAGCTCCCAACCGAAGACAGCCCGCGTGTCGCAGATGCGATTGGACGCTATGACAAATGGATTGAAGAGCTTGAAGACGTCGACAATGAGAGTGCTACCGTTGTGACGGAGTTGGTGACTTTGCTGTCCAACTACAAGATGTCGGTGGATCTTGATCTTGTATTCGATAGCCCCGCAGACTTTCTATACAGGCAGAAAGGCCAGATCAAGCTTGACAACACGATCTTGGAGGAATTCCTACCCTGGCTAGTTTGGGCCGTATTTTCGAGAGATTTGAACGACCTTGACGTTCACCTTGGTCCCGCAACTTGTTTTTCTGCTGTCCAATTTGTGTCAGAACTGAGAGCGCCTGCTCCCGGCGGAGGTATGAGGGTGAGATCCAAGGATCAGGATTTTGCTATCGCCCGAAAGATCTACCTCCGTACGTCGCATGAGCCAACATTTGAAGCAGTAACGGACGCAGAGGCAGCCATCGCCTATCTTGTCGCGGAAATCAAGACCAACCTTGACAAAACCATGTTCCAAGAAGCCGCAGCCACGGCGGCCGACGTTAAGCTCGCTGTACCTGGCGCCCGTTATCTTCTTCTCTGCGAATGGCTCGATATGACACCCATCCGGACAGCCGGTACGGCCATCGATGAAGTAGTGATACTGCGCAAGAGCAAGCGGCTCTCGTCATCAGTCCGGCAGCACTTCGCAAACGCCGAGGGACGCCGCGCTTCTCGAGCGGCGTTCGAAGAACACTTAGTCTCCAACCCCTTCTCTACAGACTCGTTCCAGCGTCTTCTCAAGCATGTGGGGCAGCTAATGGCTGACCCCAACCTAAGCGAGCGCGGGATTCTGGAACGCGGCTGGTTCTAGCCTGAATCGGTCAAGCCGAGTTTCTCCGTGATACTCACTACCGGTGCCAGGGGCTCCGGGTGAAGCCTGACTCCGTCATCTCCTTGATCTGCGGCGCCAGGAATATGAGCGCGATCAGGTTCGGAATGGATGACGATGGCCAGGAACACGTCTCCCAGCGCCCACATCACAGCCAGCGGCAGGACGGCACCAATGAAGTGCATCGCGACGAACACGAGCTTGCACGGGATGATTCACGCGGCCCGAACAGGTAGTTCGCACAGCGGTCGCCGTAGTAGCTCCACGAGATCGCGGTGGAGATGGCGAACAGGAACACCGAGAAGATCACGATGTAGTGGCCCCAGTCGCCGAGCGGCGCAGTCCCCGCTGGAACCCCATCTGGGTCAGGGGCGCGCCCGTCTCGTAGGCCTGCCCGTACAGCACCGTCAGCTCCCGCCCGTCGTCGGTGATCGCAACCCGCGCGCGCCGGGTCCACGGCGGCGCTGAACGGCTGGTCGTGCGCCTCATCCTCGAACAACTGCGGCACCGAGACCTCGTGCCACGCTTACGTGCGGCTCGCTCGTCACGCCCGGCCGCCCCAGCGTGTAGCGGATCGTCCCCGTGGGATCGGTGGGCACCGAGGAGCCGCCTTCGTCGAGGACGACGTAGCTCAGATCCCCGCCCTCAAGCGCGATCTCGGTGTCGACCTGTTCATTCCAGGCCCCGGTCATGATCACGACGAGCTCAGTCATGGTCGCGATGAACGATCGTGTCGATGAACGGCTCGAGCAGCGCGACGACCCCATCGGAGACCGGCTCATCGGTCTTCCCCGCCGCGTGCGCGATCGGCGCCGAGCCCTGCCCCACCTCGCTCGAGAACAGTCCGCTGGGAGGTGTTCCCCTCGAACACGACCTACTTCGACTCGAAGGGCGAGCCGAGCCCCCACCGCTACATGCCAAACCTGCGCGTCCAGGACCTCGACGGGCTCGTCGCGTCGCTACGCGGAGGCGGCGTCTGGGTCGACCCGAACACGGAAGCCTGCGAGTACGGGAAGTTCGCCTGGATCGTCGACCCCACGGGCGCACGCGTCGAACTGTGGGAGCCCGCTCCCGCCGCGAGCTGACGCCTTCGCCGGCCCGCCCCCCCGCTTTCTCCTCCCGCGTTCTCGCCTCTTGACACATCGCGATATATCGAGATAGTGTTCCGATATATCGAGACACGTCGGCACGGTTAGCGTACGGAGGACGAGCGATGTTCACGAACCGAGACGGACTCGGCGCCTGGGCGAACTGCTGTGGCCCCGGCGTCTTCCGCTTCTCCGGAGGCTTCGGCCCCAAGCGGCGGATCGTTCGAAAGGGCGAACTGAAGTTCGTCCTCCTCCGGCTCCTCGCCGACGAGGCGATGCACGGCTACGAGCTGATGCGGCGGCTGGAGGAGGAGTCCGGCGGGCTCTATACGCCGAGCCCGGGCTCCGTATACCCCACCCTGCAATTGCTCGAAGACCAGGGCTACGTCTCCTCGACGCAGGAGGACGGCAAGCGCGTCTACCGGCTCACGTCCGAGGGCCACGCCTTCCTCGAGGAACACGGCTCCCGGACCCGCGACATCTTCGGCCGCTTGGTGAACATGGGCGAGCGTTTCACCGGGGCCGCGATGCGCGAGGTCACGCGCTCGTTCATCCACCTCGCCCAGGTGAGCTTCGAGCGGGCCACGGGCGGGCACGGCGATCCGGAAACTCTGGCGAGGGTAAAGGCAATCCTCGACCGTGCCGCCCGCGAGATCGAGACCGCGTGGCCGGAGCCCGGATCCGCCGTGACCCGGGAGGCGTGAGCCATGTTTGAATTCGCGCTTCTGGGAGTGATCGCGGTATGGCTCTGCCGTCGCCAGGGCTGGGGTCGGGCCGACCTGCAACGAGCCCTCGGCAAGCTGGGGCGTGTGGGCCGGAGCGCCATCGCTACCACGCATCGAGCCTTGCCTGGCCTGCTCGCGCAGTGCGCGGCGGACATGAAGGGCCTCGTGGAGGACACCGCCCGGTTCCTGCCTTCGGGCGCGCGGGCTCGTCTCGAACGGCGCGCGCGGAAACCCTCGACCCGCTCCAACCGCGGTCTTGACCGGGCCCCCGTCCGCGACGGCGGCAGAGCCATCGCGACCGCGAGCCCGAGACCCGAAGACCGGGCCGTCGCCCGCCTCCAGCGCCACTATGTCGACGGCCGCATCAGCCTCGAGGAATACGTCGAGGGCGCCGGCAGGCTCCGGACGGGGAGTCCCCGGACCCTCGCCCGTCCGCCGCGGTAGGCTGTCCCGGGAAGAGTCCGCCGACGCGACCGTCGCACGTCGGCAACGACGCCTCTGCCGGCGCTACATGACCGTACGACCTACCGTCCGCGCTGACGCTGCCAAGGACTGCGAGTGAAGTAGGACTCCGTCATCTCCTTGATCTTCGGCGTCAGGAAGATGAGCGCGATCAGGTTCGGGATGATGACGATGGCCAGGAACACGTCGCCCAGCGCCCACACCACGGCCAGCGGCAGAACCGCACCGATGAAGTGCATCCCGACGAACACGAGCTTGTAGGGGATGATCGCGCGCTGCCCGAACAGGTAGTTCGCGCAGCGGTCGCCGTAGTAGCTCCAGGAGATCGCCGTCGAGATCGCGAACAGGAACACCGAGAAGATCACGATGTAATGGCCCCAGTCGCCGAGCGGCTCGAGGCCCCTCCGGAACCCCATCTGCGTCAGCGGCGCGCCCGTCTCGTAGGCCTGCCCGTACAGCACCGCCAGCTCCCGCCCGTCGTCGGCGACCGCCACTTCACGCGCCGGGTCGACGGCGCCGCTGAACGGCTGCGTGTGCGCCTCGTCCTCGAACAACTGCGAAACGGAAACCTCGTGCCACGCCACGTGCGGCTCGCTCGTCACGCCCGGCCGCCCCAGCGTGTAGCGGATCGTCCCGGTCGGGTCCGTGGGCACGGAGCTGCCGTCTTCGTCGAGCACCACATAGCTCAGATCCCCGCCCGCGAGTGCCATCTCGGTGTCGACCTGTTCGTTCCAGGCCCCGGTCATGATCACGACGAGCGCCGTCATGGTCACGATGACGATCGTGTCGATGAACGGCTCGAGCAGCGCGACGACCCCTTCGGAGACCGGCTCATCGGTCTTCGCCGCCGCGTGCGCGATCGGCGCCGAGCCCTGCCCCGCCTCGTTCGAGAACAGCCCGCGCCGCACGCCCCACATCAGCGTGACGAGGAACGCGCCCACGCCGGTGCCGGCCACCCCGGCGGTCGGATTGAACGCCTCCCGGAAGATGAGCGCGAAGGTTCCCGGCACCTGGTCGAGGTTGAGGATGATGATGAGCATCGCGGCGCTCACGTAGAGGATCGCCATGGCCGGGGCGAGGATGCTCGTGACGCGGCCGATGCGCTTGATCCCGCCCAGGATCACGAGCGCGACGAGCGTTGAGGTGGCGAGCCCGGTCATCCACTTGGCGATCCCGAATTCGGACAGCATCGCGTCCGCGACCGTGTTCGCCTGGTTGGCGTTCCCCGTGAGGAAGGCCGTCAGCCCCAGCATGACCGCGAAGAACGCCGCCACGGGCTTCCAGCGCGGACCGAGTCCCTTCTCGATGTAGTACATCGGTCCGCCGGACACCGTCCCGCTGTATTTCGCCGAGGATTCGTCGACCTCGCGGTACCTCTGCGCCAGCGTAACCTCGCTGAACTTCGTCGCCATGCCGAGGAAGGCCGTCATCCACATCCAGAACAGCGCCCCCGGCCCTCCGAGATGGATCGCGATCGCGGCGCCGGCGATGTTCCCGATCCCCACCGTGGCGCTGAGCGCGGTGGTCAGCGCCTGGAAGTGCGAAACGTCGCCCGGATCGTCCGGGTCGTCGTAGCGGCCGGTGGCGACCGCGACGCCGTGCGCGAACTTGCGGATCTGCGGCAGGCCCAGCTTCAGCGTGAGGTAGGTCCCGATGCCGAGGAGGAGCAGGACCTGAAGCGTCAGGCGCTCTCCAGCGATCGTGATCCCGAACTGCGCGATGTTCCGGTCGAGCCAGTCGACGATTGTGGCGAAGTCCATGCGCTTTTCCTGTTGAGCTGCCGGTGGCAGGGAGTTGCGCTGAGTTTGGCCCCCGGCAGCCGGGGCTGCAACCGGGAGCGGTTCGCCGGTCCGCCGATGACGGGCCGGCCGGTACCTGCCGCGCCACCCCCGGATCGGTAAGTTCGTTCGCGCCAGCGGCGGCCCGGAGCCGGCGTCGCTCCAACACCCGGCCCCGAAACCACATCCGACACACCCACCGGAAGCACGCAAGGGGAGACGTGGGCCCAGACTTCGAGCCGATGACGGTGACGCGATGACAGTGAGGCAATGACGGTGGACGCACGCGGTCCCGGCCTGCCGGCCCGGATCGGGCGGCTGTGGGAGTTCGCGACCAACCTCTCGTGGACGTGGAACCGGGAGGCCCGGTCCGTCTTCCGCGCCATCGACCCGCCGCTGTGGCGTCGCTCGCTGAACAACCCCGTGGCGCTGCTTCGGGAGGTCGGGGACGCGCGCCTTCGCGCCCTGGCCGGGGATCCGGCGTTTCTGCCGCGCTACGACGCACTGTGCGCAGCGGTGGACGCGGCTGCGAGCCGCGAGTCGACCTGGTTCCAGCGGCGATACCCCGAGTTCGCCGCCACCCCGATCGCCTATTTCTGCGCCGAGTTCGCTCTGCACGAGTCCATCCCCATCTACTCCGGAGGGCTCGGGGTGCTGGCCGGAGATCACCTGAAGGCCGCTTCGGAACTCGGCGTCCCTCTCGTAGGCGTAGGCCTGATGTACGCGCACGGCTACTTCGACCAGACGCTGGGCCCCGACGGCTGGCAGGAGGACGCCGATGATCCGCTCGATCCCCGGCTGACGCCGCTCGAGCGGCTGCGCGGGGCGGACGGCGTGCCCTGGCTCACATGGATCCAGGGCGCGGGCCGACGCATCCACGTCGGAGCCTGGCGGGTCCGGGTCGGCCGCGTGCCGCTGTACCTGCTCGACACGGACCTGGACGAGAACGACCCGGCGGACCGCGGCCTCTCGCACCAGCTGTACGCGGGTGGCGTCGACCACCGGCTGCGCCAGGAAGCGCTCCTCGGCGTCGGGGGGGTGCGGGTCCTCGCGGCGCTCGGGATCGAGCCCAGGGCGTGGCACGCCAACGAGGGCCACGCGGCGTTCATGATGGTCGAACGGGTACGCGGCCTCATTCGGGAGGGTCTTCCCTTCCCGGACGCCGTGGCCCGCGTGCGGGCCTCGACCGCATTCACCACGCACACGCCCGTGCCCGCCGGTCACGACGTGTTCTCCCACTCTCAGATGCGGGACTGGACGGGCGAGAAGTTCTGGGAAGAGATCGAGGCGCGGGACGAACTTCTGGGGCTGGGGCTTCATCCGGACGACGAGGGACGCGACCGCTTCAACATGACGGCGGCCGCGATCCGGCTGTCACGGAGGGTGAACGGCGTCTCCGCGCGCCACGGCCACGTCAGCCGGGAGATCTGGCGCGGATTGTGGGCGAACCGGCCGGCCGGGGATGTCCCCATCCGGCACGTCACGAACGGCGTACACCTCGGGACGTGGATGCACGAGGACATCGTCCGTCTGCTGGACGACCACCTCCCGGCGGAGGCCCTGTGGCGGGTGCGCCGGCGGCTCAAGCTCAGACTCCTCGACCTGATGCGCGAAGAGGCCCGGGGCCGTTGGCGCGAACACTGGCCGGAAGCGGAGCACCTCGTCGGGGCGGGCACGCTCATGAGCCCGTATCCGCTCACGATCGGCTTCGCGCGGCGCTTCGCAGCCTACAAGCGCGCGGACCTCATCTTCCGCGACCGCGACCGGTTGCTGGCGCTGCTCTCGGATCCGCGCCGGCCGGTGCAACTGATCTTCGCGGGGAAGGCGCACCCGCGGGATGACGAGGGCAAGCGGGTCCTGCAGCGCGTCTACGAGCACACCCGTGACCCCCGGTTCGAGGGACGGATCGCCTTCATCGAGAACTACGGGCTCCACACGGCCCATCGTCTCGTCGAGGGCGTCGACCTGTGGCTCAACCTGCCCCGGGTCCCGCTGGAGGCGAGCGGGACGAGCGGGATGAAGGCCGCGCTCAACGGCGTACCCCAACTCGCGACGAACGACGGATGGTGGGAGGAGGGATTCGAGGGAGACAACGGCTGGATCCTGCCGCGCGCGCCGGAAGACGCGACCGAGGAGGAGACGGACCGCCACGATCACGAGCACCTCTTCCGCCTTCTCGAGGACGAGGTCGTCCCCCTCTTCTACGACCGGCCGGGCGAGGGCTCATGGGACGACGCCCCCGCGGGCTGGCTCGAGCGGGCGCGGCGGGCCATCGAGGTGGCCGGCGCGCGGTTCACGGCCCAACGCATGGTGCGAGAGTACGCCCGCGACTACTACGTCCCGGCGCTGCGTGGACTCTCCGATGGCGACGACCCGCCGACTCACATGTAGCGGCCCACCCCCGGAGGGAAGGCGGCGGCTCGCGCTCCTAGCGGGGCGGCAGCAGTTCGTCCAGGTAGCGGAGCAGCATGTTGCGCCATGTGGGCCAGTCGTGGTGCCAGTCTTCGCCCCAGTCGTCCACCCGGTTCGGCACGCCCTTCCCGCCCAGCCGCGACGCCATGCGCCACGATTCGTCGATGTCCTCGGCGCGCCCGCGTCCTGACGCGAAGAGGGCGAACCGTTCCCGCAGCCGGTCGAGCGTCTCACCCGTGAGATCCGGCAGGTAGTGCAGAGGGGACGCGTGGTAGAAGTCTTCCGTGATCCCCGCCCGAATCCCGGTCTCGTGCTTCAGGAACCGCTCCAGGTCGTAGGTCCCGCTCATGCAGAGCGCGTGCGAGAAGGCGTCCGGGAAGCGGCACAGCATGGCCAGCGCGTGGAAGGCCCCGATGGAGGATCCCGCCGCCATCACGTCGATCGACGGGTCGTTGCAGTCGTCCTGGATCCAGGGGACGAACTCGTAGCCGACGAAATCCTGGAATCGGTTGAGCACGCGCATGCGGTGCTCGGGCGTCCCCTCCTGGCCGAGCATGGCGCGTCCGGCCACGCTGTCGCACGAATAGACCTTGAGACGACCGTCCGTGAGGTAGTCCGCCACCGTGTCGATGACGAGGAAGCGCTCGATCTCCTCCGCGTCGCCGGCGGCGGTGGGGAACATGAGGAGGGGGACGCCGACCTCGCCCCAGCGGACGACGTCGACTTCCTGCTCGAGACGGTCCGACCACCAGCTGGCGATGAGTTTCATGACGCGAGGATGGGTACGCTGCCGGGCGGCTCTTCCCGCCGGGCCGCCTGGATGCGGTTGAAGAGGAGATCTGTAAACTCGTCGATCTCGTGATCCGGGTACAGCGACGACACCTTCACGTGGACCGCGTCGCGGGCCGCCTCGCTGCCGAAGAACTCGTCGGCCACCTCGTCGAGCTGGCCGAGGTGCGTCTCGCAGAAATCCACGAAGCGGTCGGTCTCCAGGCGCGCCTCGGCGATTTCGCCGCAGACCCGCATCCTCTCCTCCGGCGTCATCCCGGCGCGGCACGCGTCGAAGAACGGTTGCCAGTCAAGGTTGATGCGCATTCGCCTCCGGGTCGCCGCGCAGAAGATGGACCAGCGGATATTCGCCTTGATGAGCCACGGAAAATGATAGTGGAGCGACGTGACCTGGGAATCCGGGCACGGGTTCGCGAAGTCGATCGGTATCCACCGCCCGCCGCTGCGGAGGGCTTCGCAGGAGTTGAAGTCCCACCCGAAGAAGGCGTTGATCGTGAGCGTCATGTCGCGGATCTCGCGGGCGTCGCTCGCGCCGAGAAAATCCCGCTCGAGGGTGTACCGGTCGTGCTGCGGGGCGCCGGGGTCGTAGAGAACGGCGCGCGTCTGTGGTCCCAGCCCGACGCAGCGGACGAAGCGGTCGTACGCTTCCACGCCCCGCTGCAGGTGCATGACGAACTTGCCGCTCTCGTCGTAGGCGGCCTGCAGCGCCTCGTCGTCCTCGATCCGCGAGACCCCGCGCCAGCCCCCGCCGTCGTAGGGCTTCATGAAGACGGGATATCCGAGATCGCGCGCCACTTCCCGGAGATCGAACAGCCGCGCGTAGCGCCGAAGGGTGACGGCCAGGTCGTCTTTCGGCTCGTACGACTTGGGCGGGATCAGCCAGGTCCGCGGCACCGGGAGACCCAGCCGCATCATGGCGCAGTAGGTGGAGTGCTTCTCCATCGACTGGACGCTCCACGGGTTGTTGAACACGTAGAGGTCGTCCATGACGACGCACTTCTTGATCCACTCGCGCGTCGGGAAGTACCAGCGCGTGAGGCGGTCGATGACGAGGTCGTATCTCACCGGCTTCTGAATGTCGAAAGGCTCGATCGTGACGTCCTCGACCTGGAACCGGAGGGTGCCATCCGGGGAGGGAATCCGGAGGTCCAGCCGCCGGAGGATCTCGCGATAGGCGATGGGCCAGCAGAGGTCCGCCCCGAGGGAGAGCCCGATGCGGCGCGTGACTTCGGGCGCCGGGGTGGCGGCTCGAGGGGGGGTCATTCGTACACCAACCACAACGGGCCCGGGAAGAGCCACGTGAGCCCCTCGCGGAGCCGGTCGCGCCAGTTCTCCCAGTTGTGGCCATCGCGCGACTCGACGAAACGAACGTCGACGCCGACGCGCCGGAGGACGGGGATGAGCGCGCGGTTCTCGGAGGCCAGCGGCTCGTACACGCCGACGGAGACGAACGCCTTTTCGGCGACAGGGGTCGGCGCGTCCCGGTACCCGTTCATCATGTCGACCATCCGGTCGAAGACGGGGCCGCCCTCATTGCCGCCGATGTCCGTGAAGAGGAACGAGCCCGACTGGAGCAGCAGCCGGCCGAAGCGGTCGGGGTAGCGGAGCGCGACGTGGAAGGAGGCGACCGCCCCCAGACTGGCGCCCATGAGGCCGCGCGAATCGGGCTCGGGGAGGAGCGGGTAGTCGCGCTCGAGTCGCGGCAGCAACTCCTCGACGACGAACCGGGCGTGGGCCGGATCCGCCGAGTATTCCGACATCCGGTCGCCCGGGTGCAGCAGCGCGACGATCAGGCGCGGAAGCTCGAAGCGCCCGATGAGCTGGTCGAGCACCGGCCGCAGGCTGGCGTACTCGAGGTAGTCGGCCCCGTCGTGCACGATGAGCAGCGGGTAGCGACGCGTGGGGCGGAAGTCCGCCGGCCGGTACACGGTCACATGCCGGGCGGAGTCGAACGCCTCGCTCTCGACCACGAGTTCGTCCATGACGCCGGCGGGCGCTTCGCCGGTCTCGCGGGCCCAATCGGGGATCTCGTAGCCGCGCGCCTGAACGACGGAGTTCGCGCCGAACGGATCGCGCGCACGGAGGGGGTTCAGGGGGTCCTCGATCCATTCGGCGCGGCCGCGGGCGAGCACTTCGATCTTGTACTCCACGCGGGAACTGTCCGGCAGTTCGAGCGTGTAGCACCAGAGATCGGTCCCCTCCAGACGGCGGAACGGGGCCGAAGTGTGGAGCCCGTGCACCCAGTGCCGGAGCCGTACGGCGTCGGCCTCCCCTCGATAGACGAAGGTATAGAGAGGCGGTTCCGCGAGCGGGAACTCGTGGGCTTCCAGGAAGGCATCCACGGCGCGGGGATCGGATGCGAGCCGCGCCTCCAGGGCCGCGATCGAGGCGGAGCGCGGCATGGACGCGTCGTGCCCGCGCGGCCGGGGGCTGGCGTCGAATCGCATCGCTCGGGCTACGCCGCCGCGAGGAAACGGACCCGGCGGCCCGTCGGGTCGAGCCGTTCGACTCCGCCTTCCCCGCTCCAGCCCTCGGCGGCCAGATCGATCCGGTGTCCCGGGTCGAGGAGGACGCAGGAGGCCGGGGCAAATCGGGCCGCGAGCCGCGCACCCAGCGCTCGGTCGTCGAGCGCGAGACGCGCGGAGGCGTGGGGCAGCGCCACGATGTCCTCGGCCAGTCCGAGCCCCGCATCGAAGACCTCGGGGTGCCCCGCGCCCCACGGCGGCCGGTCGTGGAAGAGCACGATGCGCGGGGTGAGCACCATCGCCCCGGCCGAGCGGGCGATCACGGCGCGTCCCTGGAGGAGCTCCCGTCCCCCGAACAGGCGGAGGCGGCTGAGCAGGTTCGCGACGTGTCCGCCCTCGATCACGACCGCCTCCGTCCCCTCCAGTCGCGCGTCGACTTCCCGCCGCTGCGATCGCACCGCGTCGCGCTCAGCGGACTTCATGCGCCGCTCGAACTCCGACCGGATCTCGGCGACCCGGTCCAGGTGCCGGGCGTCGAGCCGCCGGATGGCCTCCAGGGCCTCGTCCCGTTCCGCCCGAAGAACGGATTCGTCTCCACGCAACTCGGCCAGCCCCCGGTGTGCCCCGACGAGGCCATCGAGTCGCAGGTTGTAGGCGCGACGCAGGGCCTTGAGCCGACCCTGGGTGGCCCGGTGCGCCCGGGCGAATTCCGGGTCCGCCTCCGCCACCCGGTCCGAGCGCCGGTACAGTTCGAGATCGACGACGCGGTCGGCGAGGCGGGGATCGATGAAGCCCTCGTTCGCTTCGCGGTCCCGCCACCCGGCGGTGACGGCCGCAATCCTCGAACCGCGCGATATCACGCCCGAGGCTTCCAGTTCCGCGACCACCCCCGGGAGGGTGAGGCCCCCGCCGCGCGGCCCGATGAGGACGACCGGATTCATGCGGCGCGAACCCTGACCCAGCGCCCCACCGAATCCAGCATCCCGCGCAGTTCGTCGTAGTCGGGATGCCGCAGACGCAACCACGCGTTCGCCATATAGCCCGCCTCCACCGGCTGGGTCGGCGTGCCCGGGGACGGCAGGTGCACGTCGATGATCCACTCTCCGAACCGCGATTCCACCTTCTCCAGACCCTCGTACCCCGTGATCCGGCCATCGCGCTCCGGACGCAGCGTGACGATGCCCGCGGAGTAGCGGCGGGTCGCCTCCTGCGCCGTGCGCCCGTGCACGATGCAGGCGGCCCATTCCCGGTACAGGTCCATCTCGTTGGCGGCGGCGTACAGATCCCACGCCCGGACGCCGGGAGGGCGGCAGCCGATCTCGGAGAACTTGAGCCCTTTCTCCCCGAAGAACCACTCCATGTGGGTCGCCGAGGTCCCGATCTCGAGCGCGTCGATGACCTTCTTCCCGAGCTCCCGAACCTCGGCATAGGGGGCGGCGGCATCGATCCGGTTCGTCGTGATGAACTGCGGCGAGACCTCCCGCGTCCGCATCGCCTCGAGCACGTTCGGGTAGTAGTGGGTCATGAAATCGTGCACGATCACGCCGCCGATCGAGAGCGTGTCGTAGAACGCCTCGTGCCCCTCGACGAACTCCTCGACCGCGACTTCGGCGCCGTGACCCACCCCGAGGCGGGGGAGGAGCGCGGCGAGTTCGGCTTCGCTGTCGACGCGATAGGTCCCGGAAGCGCCCGCCCCGGCGCGCGGCTTGACGATGAGCGGATAGCCGACGCGGCTCCCGAAGCGCAGGATCTCGTCCGCATCGCCCCCGCCCATCGACTGCGCGGTCGCGACGCCCGCCTCGCGCAGCGCCTCCTTCATGGCCGGCTTGTCGCGGCACAGATGCGCGGTCTTCACGGAGGTGCCGGCCAGCCCCGCCGCCTCCCGGACGCGGGCCACGGGCAGGATGTGCGCCTCCACGGTGGCCTCGAGGCGGTCCACGAGCCGGCGGCGATGGATCTCGTACAGCGCCCGGGAGAGGGCGGACTCGTCGCACACCGAACCCACCTGCTCGTAGCAGGTGAGCCACCGGGGCAGGTCGGGGCCGAGTGCATCGAGCGGGGCTTCACCGACCGCCGACACCTCCGCGCCGACCTCGTGAAGACCGCGGACGAAGTCCTTCTGATTCCCGGGAAACCGGGGTTCGACGAATACGACGTGCATCGTTCTCTCAGACGGGTTTTGCGAGAGGCGCCGTGAAGCTTCACTTTGTCGGCCCGGCATTGTACAGTCCTTCCTCTCAAGCGCCAGCCCGGCGGTCCGTACCCGGTCCGTACCTGTCCGAAACCCTGGAAGTTCCATGCGCAACGTCGCATTCGTCGCCCCGTTCTATCTCCCTGCCACGCTTCGGTTTCTGGAAGCGGCGGCGGGACTCGAGAACGTGCGTCTGGGGGTCGTGACGCAGGAGCCGATCGAGAAGATGCCCCCGGCGCTACGGCGGCGCATCGCTGCTACGGCGCGGGTCGAGGACGCGCTGTCGGCGGAGGGGATCCACGCCGGGCTCGGACAGCTCTCCGCGGAATTCGGGGGGATCGACCGGCTGCTGGGCGCGCTCGAGGATCTCCAGGTGCCGCTCGGCGAGCTGCGCGACGCGCTCGGACTCCCCGGGATGGGCGCCGCGGCGGCACACAATTTCCGCGACAAGTCGCGGATGAAGGACGTGCTGCGCGCGCACGGCCTGCCCTGCGCCCGGCACGCGCTCGTCCGCGACCAAGCCGAGGCGGCGGCGTTCTCCGCCGAGCAGGGGTTCCCGCTCATCGTGAAGCCCCCGGCCGGCTCCGGCGCCCGCGGCACCTTCCGGGTCGAGACGCCCGAGGAACTGCGCGCCGCCGTCGCAATGTCCGCGCCGAGCCCGGATCGACCCACCCTCATCGAGGAGTTCGTGGTCGGCGAGGAACACTCGTTCGATGCCGTGTCGATCGGCGGCCGCCTCGTGTGGCACTCGATCAACCACTACCTCCCCTCGCCGCTCGAGGTGCTGCGCGAGCCGTGGATCCAGTGGTGCGTCCTCCTCCCGCGCGAGGTGGACTCCCCGCGCTACGAGGAGATCCGCCACGTCGCGGGACCCGCGCTCGACGCGCTGGGGATGGAGACGGGCCTCAGCCACATGGAATGGTTCCGGCGCCCCGACGGGACGGTCGCCATCTCGGAGGTCGGCGCCCGCCCGCCCGGTGCGCAGTTCGTCACGCTGATCTCCCACGCGCACGAGTTCGACCTCTATCGGGCCTGGGCGCGCCTGCTGGTGTTCGACGACTTCGATCCTCAGGCCCGGCCCTACGCGGCGGGCGCGGCGTATCTCCGGGGACAGGGACACGGAAGGGTCCGGCGGGTGGCGGGACTCGAGGAGATCGCGAGCGAACTGGGGCCGCTATGCGTCGAGTGGCGGCTGCCGCGGCCGGGACAGGCCCGGAGCGCCTCCTACGAGGGAGAAGGTTACATCATCGTGCGTCACCCTCGCACCGAAATGGTCGAGGAGGCGCTGGGACGGATCATTACCCGCGTGCGGGTGGAGCTACAGCCATGAACGTACTCATGATTTCGCCGGGGTATCCGGCCGAGATGCAGTATTTCACGCGCGGCCTCGCCGAGGTGGGCGCGACCGTGATCGGGCTCGGGGACCAGCCGGGGTCCGCGCTGCCGGAGATCGCCCGGGCGAGCGTGTCGACGCATGTGCAGGTGCGGTCGCTTGCCGACGAGGCCGACGTAATCCGGCAGGTGGCCGCGTTCGCGGCCAGGACCCGCGTCGACCGCGTGGAGTGCCTGTGGGAGCCCTACATGATCCTCGCCGCGCGCCTGCGCGAGATGCTGGGCGTCCCCGGGCCGACGGTCGAGCAGACGCTCCCCTTCCGCGACAAGGAGATCATGAAGGACGTGCTCGACGCGGCCGGAATCCGGACGCCGCGCCACGGGCGAGCCTCGAGCGTCGCGGAGTGCCGCGAGGTCGCCGACGGGGTCGGCTTCCCGCTCATCGTGAAGCCCGTGGCGGGGGCGGGATCGGCCGACACCTACAGGGTCGATTCCGCGCGCGACCTCGAGCGCGTGCTCCCCGCCCTGCGCCACGTGCCCCAGGTCACGGTGGAGGAATTCATCGAGGGCGAGGACATGACCTTCGACACCGTCACCGTGGGCGGCGTCGTGGCCCACTACAACATGTGCCGCTACTGGCCGCGGGCGCTCGAGTCGAAGACCCACGAGTGGCTGAGCCCCGTCACCTACGCGCTGCGCGATGTGGAGGCCGACGACCTCGCCCCCGGCCGCGAGATGGGCTTCGCCGTGCTCGACGCGCTCGGCTTCGACACCGGCTACACACACATGGAGTGGTACCGGACCGCGGACGGCGAAGCCGTGTTCGGGGAGATCGGCGCCCGGCCGCCGGGGGTGCGGACCGTCGACCTGATCAATTTCGCGAGCGACATCGACACGTACCGCGGGTGGGCGGAAGGCGTGGTCCACGCGAGGTGGTCGCAGCCCGTGGAGCGGAAGTACAACGCGTGCTGGATCGTGAAGCGTGCGCGCGGCCAGGGCCGGATCGAACGCATCGAGGGGCTGGGACCCCTGCTGCAGGAGTACGGCCACCGGGTGTGCAGCCTGGACCTCCTCCCGATCGGCGCGCCCCGCCGCAACTGGAAGGCGACGCTCGTCTCCGACGGGATGATCTTCCTCCGACACCCCGACCTGGAGACGCTGGAGGCGATCGCCGCGGAGTTCTCGACCCGACTCCAGCTCTACGCCGCCTGACCTACGGCCGTCGTCTCAGTCAAAGGCATCGTCGCCGTCGTCCTGGTGTCTCCCCGGTGCAGAGTTCACCATAATCCACTCCATGCGGCAGGGGCGTCTTGTCCCGAGGCCGTACGAGATTCGGTGACAGGGGACGGACCGAGAGCCTCGGGGGGCGAATATGGCGGGCAGGCCAGCGAGATGGGCCCGGCGGCGGGACGGGCGGCGGTGGGCGCCGATGGCTGCGCTTGCCACGCTGGGGCTCCTCTCCTGCGCCGACGATCCCGCTGGACCCGCGCCACCGCCTGCGCTGCCGACGTCCGTCGACCCGGACCGGGCGGCGCTGGTGGCGCTCTACGAGGCGACTGACGGGCCGAACTGGGTCAACAGCGAGAACTGGCTCACCGACGCGCCGCTGGGAGAGTGGTACGGGGTGGACACCGACCGTTCCGGGCGTGTGCGGCGGCTTGATCTGTCCGGCCGGGGGGATGGCATAAGACGGCCATGGGTATCGCACGGCCTCTCGGGCCCGATCCCCTCGCAACTCGGCATTCTCACGAACCTGACGGACCTGCGACTCTTCGCCAACAATCTCACGGGCCCGATCCCGGCGGAACTCGGCGGCCTCGCCAACCTGGCGTCGCTGTACCTCTGGGGGAACGAACTCACCGGCCCCATCCCGCAGGGCTTCGTGCAACTCGACCAGCTCGACGACCTCTATCTCGGACGGAGCAGGGTTTGTGTGCCCGGCACGTCCGCTTTCGCGGAGTGGCTGGAAGGCATCGAGAACCACGATGCCGACGCGGCGTCCTCCTGCAACGCAACCGACGTGGCCGCACTCGAGTCGCTCTACGAAGCGACTGGCGGCGCCGGCTGGACCCAGTCCGGCGGCTGGCTGGGCGAAGATGCCGTGGCCGCTTGGTATGGCGTCACGGCCGATTCCCTCGGCCGGGTGACGGAACTCGATCTTGCCCGCAACGCATTGACCGGCCGATTGCCCGCGCAACTGGGGGAACTGTCGCGCATGACCATATTGCGCATCGGCGGCAACGTCCTCGCGGGCCGGCTGCCACGGACACTGGCGCGACTCTCGCTGCGGGAACTCCACTACGCAGACACTGGATTGTGCGCCCCGGCGGAGGCGGCATTCCAGGCGTGGATGAGCGGCATTCCGTCGCACGAGGGGACGGGCGTCCAGTGCGAGCCGCTCTCGGACCGCAAGAGCCTTGAGATACTGTACGAAGCGGCGGGAGGGCCGACGTGGGGCAATAGCGAAAACTGGTTAACGGACGCGCCTCTGGGGGATTGGTACGGGGTGGAGGTCGATGGCGAGGGCCGCGTGGTGCGGCTGGCGCTTCACTCAAACAACCTCAGGGGGCCCATCCCGCCCGAACTCGGCGACCTCACCCACCTTGCGGGGCTGAACCTCGCAGAAAACGACCTCTCGGGCCCGATCCCCTCGGAATTCAGCGGCCTCACCAACCTGACGGGGCTTAACCTCGCGGAGAACGGCTTGTCGGGCGAGATCCCCCCGGAACTCGGCGGCCTCGCCGACCTGACAACGCTGGACCTCGGGCGAAACGCTCTCACGGGCGCGATACCGCCCGAACTCGGCGACCTCTCCAGGCTTGAGTTGCTGGCGCTCGGCGAGAACGAACTCGAAGGCCCGATCCCCGCCGAACTCGGCAACATCTCCGGCCTGAAGCGACTGGAACTGTGGGGCAACAACCTGACGGGAACCATCCCGCCCGCACTCGGGAGTCTCTCCAACCTGACGTGGCTGGAGTTGCATGGTAACGATCTGAGCGGTCCGATCCCCCCCGAACTCGGCAATCTCTCCAGCCTTACCGAGCTTCTCCTGCAGGACAACGGCCTTACGGGGCCGATCCCGCGCGAACTCGGCCGCCTCGCCAGCGTCGAGCGGATCCTCCTGTGGGGGAACGCCCTGACGGGCGCGATCCCGCCGGGACTCGGCTACGTCGCCACCCTGAAGGTCCTGTCCCTGCGCGACAATGCCCTTTCCGGAGCGATCCCCGCCGAACTCGGCAACCTCTCCTCGCTGACGTTTTTGGACCTCCGCCGCAACGAGCTGACGGGCCTGCTCCCGCGACAGCTCGGCGACCTTTCGATGCTGGAGCACCTGGTCGTCGACGACAACAAGCTGATGGGCCCCGTGCCCCGCGAGTTTGGCGGCATGGCGAGCCTGCAGGAGATGTCCCTCTCGAACAACCGGTCCATGGCGGGGCCGTTTCCAATCGAGATGGCGGCGCTTCACCGACTCGACGTGCTCCTGACCGCGGGTACGCGCCTGTGCGCGCCGTCAGACCCCGGGTTCCAGGCGTGGCTGGCCGGGATTTACAAGCGCCGGATCGCCCCCTGCGTCGAGGGAGACCTGCCGGCCGCGTACCTGACCCAGGCGGTGCAGTCACGTGACTTCCCCGTCCCGCTGGTGGCGGGCAGGAAAGCGCTGTTGCGTGTGTTCCCGACGGCGAGCCGGACCACCAGCCAAGGGATTCCGGCGGTCCGGGCCCGGTTCTACCGGGACGGCACGGAGACGCATGTGGAGGACATTCCGCGCCGGTCCGAGCCCATCCCGACCACGGTGGACGAGAGCGATCTCTCGAAGTCCGCCAACGCCGAGATTCCGGGCCATGTCGTTCAGCCGGGGCTCGAGATAGTGATCGAAGTCGACCCGGACGGGACACTGGATCCGAGCCTGGGGGTTGCAACGCGGATCCCGGACACAGGGCGGCTGCCGGTAGAGGTCCGGGCCGTGCCGCTGTTCGACCTGACGCTGATCCCCTTCATCTGGAGCGAGACGCAGGATTCGTCGATCGTGGACCTCGTCAGGGAGATGGCAGCGGACCCCGAGAACCACGAAATGTTCGGGGACGCGCGCGCGCTGCTGCCGATCGGCGATCTGGCGGTCACGGCGCACGAGCCCGTGCTGACCTCAACCAACAGCGCGCGCGCTCTACTCAACCAGACCGCCGTCATTCGGGCCCTGGAAGGCGGGACCGGCCACTACAAGGGAATGATGGTGCGCCCCTTGCTGGGACCCGTGAGGGGAGTGGCCAAGCTCCCCGGGCGGTCGACTTTCTCCCTACCGGCCCCGGATGTCATAGCTCACGAACTCGGTCACAACCTGAATCTCCGCCACGCGCCGTGCGGTTTAGCCGGCGGCCCCGACCCTTCGTTCCCCTACGCCAACGGATCGACCGGGACCTGGGGGTACGACTTCCGCGACGGCGGCCGGTTGGTGCAGCCCTCCACACCGGACTTGATGTCGTATTGCGGGCCGCCCGACGGGATCAGCGACTACCACTTCGCCAACGCGCTCCGCTTCCGTCTGAGCGAAGCGGACAGCGTGGGGCTCCCTGATCGCGCTCAGCGGACGAATGCGCTCCTCCTTTGGGGCGGTGTGGGCGCGGACAGCGTGCCGTTCCTCGAACCGGCCTTCCTGGTCGATGCACCGCCGAACTTGCCACGCTCGGACGGTGTGTACGTGCTTTCCGGAAACTCCGCCGCCGGCGACGAGCTGTTCTCTTTCGGATTCGGCATGCCCGAGGTGGCCGACGGCGACGGCAGTTCCGGGTTCGCCTTCGTACTCCCCGCGCGACCGGGGTGGGAGCGCGACCTGGCGAGCATCACGCTTTCGGGACCCGGAGGATCGGTCACGCTCGATGGGGAGACCGACCGGCCGGCGGCGATCCTCCGCGACCCGCGAACGGGGATAGTGCGCGGCATCCTGCACGATCTGCCGCCAACGGCAGCGAACCGGGCGGCCGCGGTCGCCGCCGCCTTGCCCAACCCGGGCCTCGAGGTGCTGTTCAGCCGCGGGATACCGGACGGCGAGGCGTGGCGGCGCTAATCGAGCCGTATTCGTCGCTTACCTTTCACAGCTTGCGCGCTCGGCGGGCGTTCAGCCCGGGCCCGTTGCGCTGTACCTGGCGGTCCGCTGGAGGACGAGGAAGCCCAGCGGCGGCAGATCGACGGTGAGCGCGGCCGGGCGCTGCAGGTAATCGACCTCCTCCGCAGACTCAGGCAGCTGCGTACGGACGCCTCCCCCGAACGCGGGGTCGCCGCTGTCGAGGAGCACCCGGTAGGTGCCGGCGGCGGGCAGGGCGACCCGGTACTCCGGCCAGGCCGTGGCCGAGAAATTGGCCACGACGACGACGAAATCCTCCCAGCCGGGGCGCCAGCGCACGTAGCTCAGCACGCTGCGCCGCGCGTCGTGGACATCCAGCCACTCGAAGCCTTCCGGCGCGTCGTCGAGCGCATGGAGCGCCGGTTCACGGGCGTAGAGTTCGTTCAGCGCGCGCACCCAGCGCCGGATCCCGCGGTGCGGCGCCTCTTCCGGCAGAGTCCAGTCGATCGACCCCGCCTCGTTCCATTCCCTGCGCTCGCCGATCTCCCCGCCCATGAAGAGTAGCTTTGCGCCCGGATGGGTCCACATGTAACCGAGGAGGAGCCGGAGGCCGGCGAACTTCTCTTCGTCGGGACCCGGCATTTTCTCCATGAGAGATCGCTTGAGGTGGACGACCTCATCATGTGATAAAGGAAGCAGATATCGCTCACCGTGAGCGTAGTGAAGCGAAAACGTGAGCCGCTCGTGGAGCGCGGGCCGCCGCGCCGGCGGGGCGGCCAGGACACGGAGCGTGTCGTTCATCCATCCCATGTTCCACTTGAAGTCGAACCCCAGCCCCCCTTCGTCCGTCGGCGTCGTCACCCCCGGCCAGGCGCTGCTCTCCTCGGCGAAGAGGAGGACGCCGGGAAAGCGGGCATGGACCATATCCGCCAGAGCCCTGAAGAAGGCGATGGCGCCGAGGTTCTCCCGGCCCCCGAACTCGTTGGGCTCCCACTGCCCCGCCTCGCGCGAGTAGTCGAGGTGGAGCATCGAGGCCACCGCATCGACGCGCAGCCCGTCCACGTGGAAGCGCTCGATCCAGTAGCGCGCGCTCGAGAGGAGGAAGGAGACGACCTCCGGCCGAGCGTGGTCGAACACGAGCGTGCCCCAGTCGGGATGGACCGCCCGCGGCTCCTCCCCCATCTCGTAGAGCGGGGCGCCGTCGAAGGTCCTCAGCCCGGGAAGGTCCGGCGCGAAGTGTCCCGGGACCCAGTCGAGGACGACCCCCAGCCCGAGCCGGTGCGCCTCGTCGACGAAGTACGCGAAGTCTTCGGGCGCCCCATGGCGGGAGGAGGGGGCGAAGTAGCCGCTCGTCTGATAGCCCCAGCTCGCGTCGTAGGGGTGCTCCGTGATCGGGAGCAGTTCGACGTGCGTGAACCCGAGGTCGGCGACATACGGGAGCAACGCGTCCGCGAGGGCCCGGTAGCCGAGCCACGACCCGTCCGGCTCCCGGCGCCAGGAGCCGAGGTGCGCTTCGTAGATCGAGACCGGAGCGCTCGGCGCCCCACGCTCGGGCCGGCTCTGCAGCCAGTCGGCGTCCGTCCAGGCGTGCGGCTCACCCGAGACGATCCGGGACGCGGTGCCAGGTCTCAACTCGGCGGCGCGTCCCATGGGATCCGCCTTCTCGACCGCGCGCGGCGTCCCGTCGGTCTCGGAACACACATGGAACTTGTACAACGCGCCGGGGCCCGCGCCCGGGAGGAAGAGTTCCCACACGCCGGCGTCCCCGACGGGGGACATCGGATTCGTCTCCGCTGCCCAGTCGTTGAACGAGCCCACGAGATGCACGCTCCAGGCGCGCGGAGCCCAGACCGCGAAGCGGGTGCCGGCGACGCCTTCCCGCACGCAGGGGCACGCGCCGAGAAGATCGTGGAGCGCCGATTCCCGGCCTGCGCGAAACGTTTCGAAATCGGCGGCCGCGAGGGGGCACGAGGGGTCACGCCCGGTTTGGCGAGTGTCGGGCGAGCCGCTAGCTTTTTTCGGTTCGATCTGCCACCTCACCGGCGCGCGTTTCCGCTTCGAGTCGGGGCGCGGTCTCTTGCGGCCCGTGGCAACTGCGGCGGGGTCCCTGCCGGACGTTTCACCACACGTCTCGCGAAAGAGTATGAGCCCGACACCTGTGATCGCCAAGCCGACCACGACGCCGACGAGCGCGACCTCCGGAGTGCGTAGCCCGGAGGAACTCGCCGTCGTCCACCTCGTGGCCGAGTACTGGCCGTACGCGCGCACCGGCGGGCTGGCGGAGGCGGCGCGCGGCATCGCGACCTTCCAGGCGGCCCAGGGCACCCCCGTCACGGTGTTCATGCCGCTGTACCGGTCGGTGCGCGAGGCCTGTCCGGACCTCGAGCCGATCACGGACAGCTTCCGGGTGCGCGTGGGGCGGCGCGTGGAGGAGGTATCGATCCTTCAGCACCCGGGTCCGCGCCGGAACCCGCGGGTCCTCTTCGTCGACCATCCGGGCTTCTTCGACCGCGGAGGGATCTACGGTGAGGACGGGGAGGACTACGGAGACAATCCGATCCGGTTCGCGCTCTTCAATCTCGCCGCGATCGAGATCCTGCCCGAACTCGCCAGCGTGCCGGTCGTCGTCCACGCGCACGACTGGCACGCGGCGCTGGCGCCCGTCTACCTGCGGACGAGGTTCGCCGGCCGGGAGGTGCACGACCGCATGGCGGCCGTCCTCTCGGTCCACAATGCAGGCTACCAGGGGCTCCAGCGGCCCGAGGTGCTCGCGGAGATCGGACTCCCGCGCGAGGTCTTCCACTGGCGGCGCATGGAGTTCTACGGCCACCTGAACCTGCTCAAGGGCGGCCTCGTGTATGCGGATTACGCGACTACGGTGAGTCCCACGCACGCGCACGAGTTGCGGACGACGGCGGGAGGGTTCGGCCTGCACGGGTCGTTCATCGAGATGGGGGACCGCTTCCTGGGGATCCTGAACGGAATCGATCTCGACGTGTGGGATCCCGCGACGGACCCGCAGATCGAGGCGACCTTCTCCCGGTCGGACCTCAGCGGGAAGGCGGCGTGCAAGCGGGCTCTGCAGCGCGAGTATTCGCTGCACGAATACCCGCGCGAGCCCCTGTACGGGATGACGGCGCGCCTCGTCACCCAGAAGGGACTCGACCTCCTGCTCGACGGCGGCCTCCTCGAGCGGGCCGAGGGGCAGTTCATCTTCCTCGGGGCCGGCGAGGCGCGCTACGAGGAAGCGCTCCGGGACATCGCGGAGCGGCACCCCGAGCGCGTCGCCGTGGATACGGAGTTCAGCGAGCCCAAGGAGCACCGCCTGCTCGCGGGCGCCGACCTTCTGCTGATGCCGTCGCTGTACGAACCGTGCGGCCTCACGCAGATGCGGGCGCAGCGCTACGGGGCGATCCCCGTGGCCCGCCGCGTCGGGGGTCTGGCCGACACGATCGAGGACCAGATGACCGGCTTTCTCTTCGACGGGTATACGGCGGAGGACCTCGAGGTCGCGCTGGGCCGGGCCGTTGCGGCCTACGCGGGAAGTCGGGAAGCGTGGGCCGAGCACATGATCGAGGCGATGTCGCGCGACTTCGGCTGGGCGAGCAGCGCCGCCCGCTACCTCGATGTCTACCGTCGCGCGCTGGCCGCGCATGCCCCCGACGCCTGAGGCGCACGCGGTCCCGGTGACCGCGGCGGAGCCGACGGCGGTCGTTCTCCACGGCCACTTCTACCAGCCGCCGCGCGAAGACCCGTGGACGGGGCGGACCCGCCCCGAACCGACGGCGGCCCCGTTCGAAAACTGGAACGAGCGCATCACCGCCGAGTGCTACGCGCCCCTTGCCGCGGCGGAAGCGTTCGAGTGGCTGAGCTTCGATCTCGGCCCGACCCTCGCCCGCTGGCTCGAACGCGAACACCCGCAGGTCCACGACGGTTTCGTGCTGGGGGACCGCGCGAGCCGCGCGCGCCTGGGCCACGGGAACGCCGTCGCCCAGCCCTATCACCACATCATCCTGCCGCTCGCCAGCCGCCGCGAGAAGGAGACCGAGGTGCGCTGGGGGCTGCGCGACTTCGAGCGGCGCTTCGGGCGGCCCGCAGAGGGAATGTGGATGCCGGAAACCGCGGTCGACACGGCCACGCTCGAGGTGCTGGCGGCGGAGGACATCGCGTTCACGATCCTGGCCCCGCATCAGGTCGCGGACCCTCCGGCGGGCGGTGTGGGGCGCGTCCGGCTCGGCGGCGGGCGCGAGATCCCGGTCGTCGTCTACGACGGGGGACTCTCGCACGGCGTGGCGTTCGGGGCGCTGCTCGAGGGCCGCGACGCCTGGTTCGAGGCGTTGCGCGCGGCGACCGGAGGAGGCGGGGGCCTCGTCGCGCTGGCGACGGACGGCGAGACGTTCGGCCACCACCACCGGGGTGCGGACCGCAGGCTGATGCGGGTGATCACCCGCGCGCGCGGCAGCCGGGCGCTGCGGCTCGAGAACTTCGCCTCCGCGCTGGCCCGGGCCGGCGAGCTTCCCGCGGTGACGCTGCGTGAACCCACTTCCTGGAGTTGCGCGCACGGCGTCGAGCGCTGGCGCTCCGACTGCGGCTGCAGGATGGCGCCGCACCTCGACTCGCAGCAGCGCTGGCGCGCCCCCCTGCGCGCGGCGCTCGAGCAACTCGCCGCGGGCCTCGATGAGGCGTACGGAGCCCTCGCCCCCGGACGGTTGTCGGAACCCGAACGAGCCGTAACCGCACTGGGCGATGTCCTGGGCCAGCCGGCGGGACCGGCGGACTTCGCCGGGGATGTCTCCGTGGCCGGGTCCGAGGAGGAAGCCCTCGCCCTCCTCGAGATGGTCCGGGACCGGGCCGCGATGTTCACGTCGTGCGCGTGGTTCTTCGACGACGTGGCCGGGATCGAACCGATCCAGGTCCTCGGCTACGCGGCGCACGCGCTGGACCGCCTCGCCGCGCTCGCCCCGGAACGCGCGGCGTCACTCGAGCGTGCGTTCGTCGAGGGTCTGGGCTCGGCCCCGGCCAACGATCCCGGGATCGGGACCGCCGCCGGCGTCTATGCCCGCGAGTTCGGCGACGGCTCTCGCGTGTCGGCCGGGAGCGCGGGGGCCGGCGACAGCCCGACGCGGGCCAGCGCGTCGGGCGAATGACGCCTCCTCCCCTCCGGTTCGCGTTCGCGATCCATCTCCACCAGCCGGTCGGCAACTTCGACCCGGTGTTCGAGGATCACCTGGAGGGCGTGTACCGGCCGCTCCTCGATGCGATCCATGAGCGGGGCGCGTATCCGATCACGCTTCACATGTCGGGGCCGCTGCTCGACTGGCTCGAGCGCCATGGCCCGGACTTTCTGGACGAAATCGGCGCCCGTGCCGCGGACGGGCGGATCGAACTCCTCACCTCCGGTCGCTACGAGCCCATCCTCGCGGCGCTCCCGCCTCGCGACCGTCTCGATCAGGTCGAATGGATGCGCGCCGATCTCCGTTCCCGGTTCGGGGTCGAGGCATGCGGACTCTGGCTGACGGAACGCGTGTGGGAGCCCGACCTCGCCGCCGATCTGTCCCGGGCGGGGATCGAGTACACGCTCCTCGACGACCGGCACTTCCTCGCCTGCGGGCTGGAGCGGGCGGAGCTGGATCGGGCGTTCACGACGGAGCACGGCGGACGCTCTCTCAAGTTGCTCCCGATCGATGAGGATCTGCGCTATCTGATCCCGTTCCGGCCCGTGGCGGAAATCGTGGAGTTCTTCGCGGCCCGACGGCGGGACGGCCGCCATCAGCTCGTCCTCGGAGACGACGGGGAGAAGTTCGGAGGCTGGCCGGGGACCCGCGCGTGGGTATACGACGGCGGCTGGCTGGAAAGGTTCCTGACTGCGCTCGACGACCTGCGGAGCGGGGGCGACCTGGAACTCATCACGACCCGCGAGGCGGCGGCCGGCCTGAGCGGAGGACTCGTCTATCCGGCGGCCGGATCGTACCGGGAGATGGAGGAGTGGACGCTCCCCCGCCCCGCCGCCCTGCGTCTGGAGCGGCTCGCGGCCGACACTCCCGGAACGGCCGCTACCGTCGCTGGCGCCGGGAGCCGCCGCGACGAAATGGGTGCAGGCCCGCTCGTGCACGGCGGTCACTGGAAGGGCTTCCTGCGCAAGTATCCCGAAGCGAACCGCATGCACAAGACGGCGCTGCACCTCTCCCGGCTGTGCCGCGACCGCGGAGATCCCGGGGAGGCCCGGAGGGCCATCGCGCGTGCGCAGTGCAACGACGCGTATTGGCACGGGGTGTTCGGCGGCGTCTACCTTCCCCACCTGAGGCAGGCGATCTGGCGCGAGCTGGCCGCGGCCGAACGGCACCTGCGGGAGGGTGAAGAGATCGCGTGCGAACTTCTCGACTTCGACTTTGATGGCCATGACGAGATCTGGATTCACTCATCCCGGAGTTCCGTCGTGATCAGCCCCGCGCGGGGCGGCGCGATCGAGATCCTCACCGTCTTCGGGGACGCCGTGAACTACGCCGATGTGCTGTCACGCCGCCTCGAGGCCTACCATCGGGACCCTGACGACCCGGCGCCGGGGTCCGCCGACTTAGCAACGGCCACCGACGGCGACGATCCGGTTGGCTCGGAGGAGGCAGCCCAGGCCAGCGGCATCGCCTCGGTCCACGATCGGCATTCGGGGGCACCCCTGCCGCCCACCCCGGACGAGGCGCCGCTCGCGCTGATGCAGGAGGTCGCGGTGGATGAGGCGGGCCCCGACGGAACCGTGCTGGCGGACTGGCGCCTCCATCCCTTCCGGCTCAGGGGTGCACCCACCATCGGGGACGGGAAGGTCCGCCTTCGGTTCGTTTCCGAACCCGGGGCGCCACGACTCCAGAAGATGCTCGACATCCACGACGACGGGCGCATCGACGCGAACCTCGACTGGAGCGAAGCCGGTCTTCCCGCCGGGGCGGTGGTCGTCACGCGCCTGCCGCTCGCGCATCCGGGACGAGTGGAGGCGACGCCCGCCGCCGCGGAGTCGAGGGAGCGCATCGTCACGCTGGCCCGGTCCGAGCGCGGGTTCGAACGGATCGACCAGGGAGAGATCGCTCAACTCGCGTGGCCGGCTTCGGCTGGCGGCGCGCGTGTCCGATTGAGGCCGGGCGGCGGGCCCGGAACGGTCGGAGGTCCGGCATGAGCCGAGGACGATTCGCCATTGGGCGCACGACCGCGCTCCTCGCCCTGACCGCACTGGCCGGGTGCGGGGACGCCGACACGCTCACGCCGCCGGGGGGCGGATCGGCCACCGTCGTCCTCGTGTCGGGCGGAGATCAGCGCGCCATCGGGGGCCGCCCGCCGGCCGAGCCGATCGTCGTCCGGGTGCACGATGCGTCGGGTCGTCCCGCCCCCGGCGTCACCGTCTCCTTCACTCCCGCCCTCGGGAACGGGAGCTCGGTCCCCATCTCGACCGCATCGGACGGGAACGGCGAGGCGGCGACGACGTGGACCCTGGGGTCCTCCGCCCCCGGCCGTCAGACGCTGACGGTCTCCGCCGGTGCGTCTTCGGTCACGGTCGGCGCCGAAGCGATCGATCTCGAGGCCGAACTGGACGCGCTGTTCGCGCCGGCCTCGGCAGCGGAGATCGAGGTCGTGCGCGCCGACTGGGCCGGCCGCGACGTATCGGCGGCCCAGGTGTCCGTCGAACTCACCGAGGAGATGGCGCTGGGCCCCTCAATGGCCACGCTCCGGATCGTCTCCCACGTCGTGGCCGGCGTACGCCACTTCGGGGCGATCATCGTGCCCGCCGGCGCGGAACCCGAGAGCCTGCCCGTGCTCATGTACGCCCACGGGGGCGACTCGGGCGTGTCGGTGGACGACCTCCAGTTCGTCGCCCTCTCGCTGGGCGAACTGAGCACCCGCTTCATGTACGTGGTCCCCTCGTTCCGCAGCGAACCGCTCCGGTACGGGGGCCGCACCTGGGTATCCGAGGGTCCCTCCGGCCACTGGGACCAGGACGTCGACGATGCCCTCGCCCTCGTGAACGTCGCCTTCGAGTCCACGCCGGAGGCCAAGCCGGGCACGTTCAGCATCCTCGGCGGCAGCCGCGGGGCCGGCGTCGCGCTCCTGGCCGGGGTCCGCGACCCACGGGTCGACCGCATCGTCGCGTTCTTCGGTCCCACGGATTTCTTCGACGACTGGATCCGGGTGATCGCCTGGAAGACGGCGCTGGACGGCCCCTGGGATCTGCCCGGCCTCATCCACCTCGACTCCACCCTGATCAAGCCGTTCGTACGGGGCGGAATCACGATTCCCGAGGCGCGTCTCGGGCTCGTCCGGCGATCGTCCGTCCTCTTCGCCGCTGACCTCCCGGCGGTGCAACTGCACCACGGGACCGCGGACTTCACGGTTCCCGTGTCCCAGGCCGAGTCCCTGATCCGGACCATGGAGACGCTCGGGCGCGCCTCGCCCGACTTCGAGGCTTTCATCTACGAGGGGGGCGGGCACGACTTTCTGTCCCTGACCGGCGCCATCCCGCGCGCGGTCGAGTTCATCACCCAGACGCTGACCGGCGAAGGAGCCACCAGGAGATGAAGCGGAAGATCACGCAGACGATCGAGATCCTCGAAGCCGCCCGGCGGCCGCTGTTCACGGTCCTCGACGGAATCTCCCGCGAGGACCTCGACTGGCAGCCCGCCGACGGGATGCGCGGGATCGGCAAGATCTGCCGCCACATGTACCGGGTCGACATCTGGTTCCTGAAGCGGCTCGGCATCGTCCCCGTGACTCAGGAGGACGCCCCGGGGCCGGCCGAGGAGATCGCCGCCCGCATGCGCACGATCCAGGAGCAGATCATCGTCGAACTGCAAGCTCTGGATGACGACGCCGACCTGTTCACCGAGCGCACGTCGCTCGACGGCGACGCGACGTCACGCATGGGCGACACCGTGATCCACATCGCCCAGCACTACCTGTACCACCTCGCCCAGATCACCTACCTGCGCCGCATCCGCGACCGCGACTGGACGGCGCCCCTGGACGAGTGGGAGACCGCGACCTACCTCATCGGCGATCGGATTCTGGAGTAGCCCCGTACTTCTCGAAGAAGGCGTCGGTCCCCGCCGGGAGGAGCAGTTTGTCCGCGATCGCGGCGATCTCCTCCGCCTCGCGCCACGCCTGCTCCAGCACCCATAGGTCGCCTTCGAGCGCGCGCCGTTCCTGCTCCTCGTGAAGCGCCATCTCCAGCGCGAGTCGCGTCGGCTTGCGCATGTTCGTGACGAGGCCCGGGGGACTCTCCCGGTCGACATCCGGGTTGCCTCTCACGGCTTGGGCGACGTAGCGGCTCGGGTGACCCTGCGCCTCGATTTCGGCCACGGCGGCCTGGACGGTTCTCCGCATGCCGCCAGACGCGTTGAGCACCGGCAACACCGCGGCCGCGACCCGGTGCGCGTCCTCGCCGGCGAACGACGCGGTCCGGGTGCGCTCGATCCCCTCGAACCCCTGCCGGATATCGACCGTGAACCCGGGTTCGTGTTCGGCGGGGAGCATCCGGATCGAGCGAATGTTCGTGTGCTTGAACTTGACGACCGTCCCCGGTTCGACCGGCGCCCGGCAGATTCATGAACACCAAATTGGTGGCGAAACCACCCGCAAGGGTGAACCCCACGTTCCGCATCCTGCGCAGGAACTGGTCGCCGTAGCGCCACGCCGCAAACTCTCCGCGCGGCGGCTTCCCGGTGCGGACGAGTTCGAGACCCTCGCCGTGGCGGGCAAGCCCGATGTTGTCGGTGGAAGCGCGCAGGGGCGTGGCGCGGAACAGCCATTCGCACGTTTCCACCGCCTCCCAGCACTCGTCCAGCGGCGTGAGATTCCACCGCAGGCACTTCCGACACACGACCCGCAGCCGGCCTTTCGCCGCGTCGAAGGCGAGCCTGGTCCCACGGGGAAGGTCTCGACGACCTCGTTGGACCCCAGCGGCTTCTTGCAGAACATGCACGTCTGGTACACGGCCCCTCCGGGTGATTCGCGCCCATGTCAACGTGTGGTGCAGCGGCCCGGGCACCACGAGAACGCGGGCTGACGAGGACCACCGGACCACACCTTAAATTCTTGCGTGAGAGGCACAAATAACCCATCAGCTGGGCTATAATAGCCCACGCCATGGGTGATATGCCCTAGTGGCGGATACCCGTTTCCGGCGCTGAACCTCGCCTCCGAAGCGGACCGTGCCGCCTGGTTCGAAGCCTACCTGCGCACCTACCTCGAACGCGATCTGCGGCAACTGGCGGCAATCGAGAACCTCACGCGATTTCAGCGGCTCGTGCGCGCGACCGCCCTTCGCCTCGGCGGCCTCTCGAACCAGGCCAATCTGGCGAGAGATGCCGGGATTCCCTCGACGACGGCGCAACGATACCTCGACCTTCTGGAGGTCTCGTATCAGCTGCTGAGGATCGAGTCCTACGCCGTCAATCGGGACAAGCGACTCGTGAAGCAGCCGAGACTGTACTGGAGCGATCCCGGACTCGCGCTACACCTGGCGGGCGGCATCGAGCCGACGGGGGCGCATCTGGAGAATCTCATCGCGGGCGATCTCTTCGCGTGGCGGGAGAGTCGGACGCACCGACCCAACATCCTGTTCTGGCGGACCAGCAAGGGCGCCGAAGTGGACTTCGTCATCGAGACGCCGCGCGCACTGATTCCGGTGGAGGTGAAGAGCCGCCAGCAGCTCCGCGTAGCGGATGCCCGCCACCTGGCTACCTTCATGCGAGACTATGGCGACGCGGTTCCCGCGGGGGTCATCATCCACGGCGGCCGCCGACACGTACTGGCTCACGGAGCGCGTACTGGCGGTCCCGTGGAACCGGGCAATTTGAGCGGGCAATCCGACTGACGGAGAGTGCCGGAATGACGGTCATACCGCAGAGACCGCTGGGGTTCGGTGAGATCCTCGACGGCGCCATCCAGTTCTACCGGCGCGACTTCGGCCTCTACTTCCTCATCGCCCTCGTGGGCGCGCTTCCCGCATACGCGATGCTGCTCGCCCTCGGGACGCCCAGCACCGGCATCGACGCGGCCGGGAATCCGGACTTCGGGGGCGTCGGATTCGACGGACTCATCGTGCTCCTCGCGATGATCGTCTCGTGGGTCGGGACGGTCGCCGTGGCCGTCGCGATGCGCGCCCGCCTGGAGGACGGCCGGGCATCCCTCGAGAGCGCCTACCGCGGCGTCCTCCGCCCCTTCCCAAGCACGCTCGGAGCGCACCTGTTGGCCATCCTGCTCGTGGGCATCGCCGGCTTTGTTCTCATGCTATTGGGAATGATGCTCGCGGTGGCGGTGGCGGCGGCCGGAAGCCTCGTGCTTGCGCTCGTGGTCTTCGTGCCGATGGGCCTCGCCGCTGCCCTCCTGGTGTTCGCACTGTGGTTCTCGATCACGTTCGCGATCCTGCCGGCCGTCCTGCTCGATGGGCGGTCCGCGTCGGCCTCCCTTCGCCGCTCGTTTCAGCTCGCCCGCGGGGCGCGGCTCCGGGTCCTCGGTATCATGCTCGTGGTAGTCATCATCCAGAACGCGGTTTCGGTCGGCCTCTTCGCGTTCTCGGGAGGCTTCGAGATGTTCACGTCGCCCGAGACGGTCGGCACCGTGGGCGGCGGCTGGATCGCCGTGCAGAACACCGTTGAGCTGCTGATCGGAGCCCTCACCACGCCGTTCGGGGTGGCGACCGTCTTCTTCCTCCACCACGACCGGAGGGTACGCCTGGAGGCGTCGGATCTCGAGACGACCGCGGCCGCGATGGCGACGGACGGGCCTTGATCCGATTCCCGTGGCCGGCCTCGCCGCGCGGGGGGCAGGAACCTCCGGCCGACCCGCTCCCCTCGCCGGACGAGATGTCCGCCGTTCTGCGCGAGATCCTCGCCGAGCCGGACTTCGTGACGGCGGCCCTGCCGCTGCGGCAGCGGATCATGCAGTGGATCGGCGAGGCGATCAGCGACGCCTGGGAATGGTTGCGCCAGCTCCTGTTCGACGAGGGCACCGGGCTCATGACGGTCCTCGCGATCCTGATCCCGCTGGCCGCCCTCGTGGCCCTGGGCGTCGTGGCGTTCCGGCACGTTCCGGGGTGGGTCGGTGGAGGCTCCGGCGAGAGCGATGATGGAGCCGGATCCGGCCGCACGCCCCGGTCCGCGGGGGAGTGGCTGCGCCTCGCTCGCGCGAGGGCCGGAGAGGGAGACTTCCGGCCCGCCGCGAGCGCCCTCTACCGGGGCTTCCTCCTCACGCTGGACCAGCGGGGGGCGCTGGCGTTCCACCCCTCCAAGACGCCCGGTGACTACGCCCTGGAGATCGATCCGCAGCGGCGTGAGGCCGCTCCCGACGCCGGAGCCGGAGAGAGATTCCTCCGCTCCTTCCAGCGTCTCTCCTTCGGCCAGGAGGCGCCGACTCCCGGGGGGTACGCGGATCTGGAGGCGCTGGCCCGGAACGCGGGATGCCGGGGTCCGGACGAACCTTCGGAGTCCGACGCACCGTGAACAGAGCGAGAAGCAGGACCATAATCTTGGTCACCGCGATCGCGCTCGTCGCCGGGCTCGCCGCGTTCTTCACCCGTCCCGAAGGACGCGCCGCGACGGACGTCAAGCGCAGCTTCTTCCGGACGACGCCGGACGGGGTGGCGGCACTCGCACGCGGCATCGCCCGCCTGGGACGGCCCACGGCGCCGCGCATCACGCCGCTCGCGGACGCGGAACCGGTGCCGGGGGCGATCGTCCTCCTCTCGCCGCAGGTCGTGCCCAGTCCCGCCGAGGTACACGCACTCCTCGAGCGGGTGCGGGCGGGGGGCACGCTCGTGTATGCACCTCTCCTCGTGCCGACCGTTTTCGGCACGCTGAGGGTGACCCCGCTCATGGACTCGCTGGGCATCGCCTTTCGTCTGCCCCAGGAGGGCGACATCGAGGATCCGCAGTGGGCACCTCACGCCCTCACGGAAGGATTGCCTGCACCGGACCCGCCGCGCCGCGTCCTCCATCGGCTGACGGAGCGCGGACTCGTGGCGCGCCGTGACGCCGAGCGAGGCGACATCCAGGTCGTGGAGGACACGTCGGAAGCGTCGGGTCCCCCGCTCGAAGATCTCCTGACGACGGGGCCGAGCGAAGACCGGCGGTGGATCGGGGCCGGCCTCATGCCGCTCGGCGACGGACGCGTCCTCGTCCTGAGCGACGCCCAGTCGCTCTCGAACGCGAGCGCGGCGGAGAACCCGCTGGCGCCCCTCGTCATCCGCGCCCTGCTGGCGCATACGACCCCGGCCGACACGGTGTTCTTCGATGAGTTCCATCAGGGGATCCGGGGCTACGACAGCACCGCGCGGCGCTGGGCCGGCTTCGTCCTCGGCACCCCGCGGGGGCGGACGCTGCTCCACGTGCTCGCCGCCGCCTTCCTGGCCCTCGTGTGCACGGGGCTTCGTTTCGGGTCGCCGATGACATCGGTGGCCCCTCAGGACCGGGAGCGGCGGTCGCCGCTCGAACACGTCTCCGCCCTCGGGGACCTGTACGAGAAGGCGGGCGCCGCCCGCGCGGCCGCTCTCCTCCTGTCGGCGCGCCTGGCCCGCACCGTGCGCCGGCCGCCCCCGCGCGACCTGTCCGAGGCCGAGGCGCTGGTCCGGGAATTGGAAGCCCGGCGCGGAGCGCACCCCTCGCTGGCGCGCATTCGGCGCGGCTTGCGCGCCGATCCGGCGGACCTGACCATGATCGCCGCCGGAATCGACGACCACCTCGCGAAGAGACCCACGCCATGACGACGCCCGACGCGGCGCTACGCCTGCTCGGCGACATCGAGCAGGTCATCCTCGGCCAGCAGGTCGTACTCAGACAGCTCATGATCACGCTCCTGGCCCGGGGCCACGCGCTCCTCGAGGGCGTGCCGGGAACGGCCAAGACGCTCTCCGTGCGGGCGCTGGCCAGGGGACTGGGGCTCGACTTCGGTCGCGTCCAGTTCACCCCCGATCTCATGCCCACCGATCTCGTCGGCGTGAGTGTCCTCGACGAGGCGCGCGGCAACTTCCGCTACCGCCCCGGGCCCGTGTTCACCGACCTCCTCCTGGCCGACGAGATCAACCGGGCGCCGCCCAAGACGCAGGCGGCGCTGCTCGAGGCGATGGAGGAGCGGCAGGTCACGGTGGACGGCACGACGCGCCCGCTCCCCTCGCCGTTCACGGTGTTCGCGACCCAGAACCCGGTGGAATACGAGGGGACCTACCCCCTCCCCGAGGCGCAGGTCGACCGCTTCCTGATGAAGATCGTCATCGACTACCCGCCGGAAGAGGCGGAGCGCGCGATCCTCGACCGGCACGAGGCGGGCTTCCGGGCGGACGACGAGTCGACCTATCCCATGGGCGAGCCGCTCACGCGCGACGCGCTGCTGGCGGCGCGCGACGCGGTGAACCGGGTTCACATGGACGAGCGGATCCGGCGCTACGTGACCGACATCGTGCGCTCGACGCGGGAGGACGCGGCCTTCGCCCTCGGCGCGAGCCCCCGGGCCGGCGTCGCCCTCTTCCAGGCCGCCCGGGCCGAGGCCTACCTGTGCGGCCGGGACTTCGTCACCCCGGACGACGTGAAGTCGCTCTCCTTCCCCGTGCTCCGGCACCGCGTCGTGCTGACGGCGGAGGCGGAGGTCGAGGGCCGTTCCTCGGACGACGAACTGCGGGCCCTCCTCGAGAAGCTCGAGGCGCCCCGATAGCGCGCGTCGTCCTCATCCCCAGCGGCCGCACGCTGTGGCTGCTGGGGCTGGCGTCGTTCCTCTTCCTGGTCTCCGCGGGGGGCGGGTTGGCGGCGGACGCGATCATCCTCCTCGTGGCCTGGCTCGACGGGCGTCGGACCCCGTTGCCCTCGGCCTCGCGGCTCGTCCCGCGCATCGCCGCGCTCGGCGAAGTCACGGAAGTCTCGATCGACGTGGTGAACCCCACCCGTCGCGCCCTCTCGCTCCGACTCACGGACGACCTCGACCCCAGCCTGCGGCGCCTCCCCCACCCCGGCGATACCGACGAATGGGAAGACGGGGTGCGGCTGCATCTCCCCGCCGACTCGACGATCCGCTGCAGCTACGAGGTACGGCCCCGAACGCGGGGGTTCCTCGCTTTGGGCGCGATCCACCTGCGGACCCGGTCGCCGTGGGGGTTCGCGTGGCGGCGTTCCACCATCGAGGCCGCCGACACGCTGCAGGTGCAGCCGGGCATCCGGAGGCTGCTGCGCGACCGGAGCGGCCATGCACTCCGGTGGGGACTGCGGACGGCGGGGGCCCGCCGCAGCCGGCAGTGGGGCGAGGGGCGCGAGTTCGAGAGCCTGCGCGACTACGCCGAGGGGGACGACCCCCGCATCATCGACTGGAAGGCGTCGGCCCGGCGCCGGCGTTTCGTCGTACGCAACTACGAGGCGGAGCGGAGCCAGAACATCGTGCTCGCGATCGACGCGGGCCGCCACATGCGCGAGCGGCTGGAGGACCGGGAGCGGGTCGACTTCGCCCTCGCGGCGGGGATGATGCTCGCCACCCGGGCCCGGAATTTCGGTGACCGCATCGGAGCCATGGTGTTCGACGATCGCATCCGGCACGTTTCGCCGCCGCGCCGCGCCGACCCCGGCGCGCTGGCCCGGATCTTCGCCGGCGTGGAGACGCGGCCCGTCGAACCCAACTATCCCCTGGCCTTCGCGACCCTCGCGCGCACCTTCCGCAAGCGGGCGCTCGTCATCCTGTTCTGCGACGTGATCGACGAGGCCGTCTCGAAGGCCCTCGTGACCTCGCTCACGAGGATCGGGCGCGCCCACCTCCCCCTGGCCGTCGCGATCCGCAACCCCGCCCTCGAGAAAGCCGCGGCGCGGCCGGCGCCGACGCCCTCCGAGGCCTTCCACCGAGCGGCCGCCGAGGAACTCGTCCAGGCGCGGGCCACGACGCTGCAGGTCATGCGCCAGTCCGGGATCCTGGTGGTGGACACGCCGCCCAGAGACGCGCTCGTCCGAACCCTGGACAAGTACGTCGAAATCAAGGAGCGGGGGCTGCTCTGACCCCCCGACCCGCGAACCCGAAGTAGACGGCGAGAAGGACCGCCGTGGCGCCCCCGAATGCGAACTTCGCCACCGCGGGCAGCCCGGATGGAGAGTAGAAGCCCTCGACCAGCCCGGCCACGAGGAGCAGCAGCACCGCGCCGCCCAGCAGGGAGAGGAACTCCCGCCCGCGCTCCCTCAGCGCCTCCCGGCGGGTCCGCCGCCCCGGAACGAGGAGCGCCGACCCGAGACCCAGTCCCGCCCCGCCGGCCAGGCAGATGGCGGTGAGTTCCATCACGCCGTGCGGAAACACGAAGGCGAGGATCACCCCGAGCACCTCGTTGTTCGCGTACAGCCCGAACGCGGCACCCAGCAGGACCCCGTTGAAGACGAGGATCAGCACGGTGCCCACCCCCGCCAGCAGACCGCCCGCGAAGGCGGTAAACGTGACGCCGACGTTGTTCGTCATGACCATCGACGAGAGCGCCGGCATCTCGGCGCCTCCAACCTCCAGATAGGCCGCGTCGGGGTCCCCGCGCACGGTATTCTCGGCCCGCGCCAGCATTCCGGGCGGCATGATCGCGCGGGCCCGCGCTGGTCCGTCCCGGACGGCGGCGTACGAGGCCAGCATGGGGCCGAAGAGCAGGAGCGCCGCGAGAAGCACCTGACGGTGGTGGCGCCGCACCGCCCGCGGGAACTCGCGGGCGACCCAGCGCCCGAGCGGGACCGCCGCCCGCCCCTTCGCCCGGTAGAGGAGGTTGTGCCCCGAGCCGGCCCACCGCTCCACCGCCTCCATCATCGCCGGCGAGGCGCCGTAGGTTCGGGCGCGAGCCAGATCCGCCGTCACGCCGCGGTAGAGACGACCGAACGCCCGGACTTCCTCTTCGGTGAGCGCCCCCAGGCCGCGGGCGCGTCCCTTCTCCACCAGCGCGGTGTACGCCTCCCACGCCTCCCGCCGCTCCCGAGCCATCGCGGCGGCCTGTAGACTCGCCCCTCCCCGGCGGGCGGCGTGCCGCGGCGCCTCCGCCCCGTGCAGATGGGCGAGCCTCGCGTCGGGATCCGCCTCCGATTCGGCGAGATCCCCGCCGACCGATTCGCGAAGGGCACCCCAGACGGAACTCGCGACCCGGGCCCGCACCCCAGGCTCCAGTCCCTCCCGACGCGCCATGTATCCCGCCAGCAGCTCGAATTGTTCGGGGGAGAGCGTCGGGCGCGTCGGGCGACCGGAAACCTCGACCTCGTCCCCGAACATCTCGCCGCCTCCGGTGTCCCGGACCACGATCGTGCCCGCGACGATGTCCCCCAGCCGCTGCGCGCGCCGGTTGAACAGGATCGTCGCGGCTCCCGCCATCCCCGTCACGCCCGGCTGCAGATCGACAAAGCGGATCAGGTTGCGGAGGACGGACCCCTGGAAGGAGAGCGGCTCACCGCCGTCGTGCAGCACGCGCAGCCCCAGCGCCCGTTTCCCGGGCGTGCGTCCGTCCCACACGGCTTCGAAGAAGAGGAAATACCCCCAGGTGGCGAAGAAGAGGACGATGTAGAGGACGGCCATCCCGAATCCCGCACCCGCACCTCCGAGCGCCCCCGTGAACCTCACGACGAGGGCGACCAGCAGGATCGTCGTCACGATGATCGCCAGATCGAGGGCGAGGGCCGCCGCCCGCGATCCCAGGTCCGCGAGCTGATATTCGAGCCGGACGTGCTCCGGCGTCTCCAGCGCGATGCGGCGGTGCAGACCACCTCGCGCTTCGGGCATCAGCCGGTTGTCCGCCGACAGGTCAACACCCAGGACCGCTCGTCGTCCCGCGCCCCCGCCGTAGACCGCCGATATGCAGCATCGATCCCCGCCCGGGGGATCATTCTCCACTCGCTCGCGTCTTGCCCGGCGAACTCCGCCAGCCGGGGACCAGGAACAGCGCCAGTTCCAGGCCCGCCAGAAGGCCGGCAGTGGCGGCGGTCGCGACCGCGAGGGCCATGAGCAGAATCCTCGGCTCGTCCATCGACGTCGCCCAATACCACGTGGAGAAGAACGTCGAGGCAAAGCTGCCCGCGAAGATCGAGCGCTGCGGCACGTTCCGGTAGCGTTGCCACTTGTTCACGGGTTGAGCTTCATGGAGTCCCCCTTGCGCCAAGGCTACACGCCGACCCCCGGAGTGCAAGACACCACTGCGTCACAGATCGCGGCGGCGGAACCAGATGAAGGCGCCGCCGATGAAGAGCACGGTCCAGAGGGTAGCCATGATCACATGCGAGCCGAGATCGACGGCCTCGGGAGCCGAGCGACCGGCCGCCTCCGCGGCGGCGGCGATCCGCTCGAACGTGGGGGCGTCGTAATTCCGAAACTCGAGGAGCGGGAAGACGTTCCTCCACGGGAGGTACTCGAGCCGCTCGGAATAGTCAGGCAGGATACGCTGCACGAGCAGGGGGAGCATCCCGAACTCGATCGCTCCAAGCCACAGGAACCAAACGGCAAGCGCCGCGCCGGTCTTGCGGATCGCCAGGGACAGGAAGAAGGCGAAGGCCCCCACGCTCAGGAACGCGAGCACCAGCCCGCCCGTCGCCTGGAAGACCGAAAGCGGCACGAGCGACGATGCGGCAGCCCCCATGTCGGTGCGAATCAGCGCCAGCACGCCGGGAATCAGTACGTGCGCGGCGACGAAAGCGAGGCCCACGATCGGCAACAACAGGGTTTTGCCCCAGAACCACTGGGACTTCGACAGACCGTCGATCACGTTCTGCCGCGCCGTCCGCCAACTGAACTCCGTCGCCGTCAACAGAACCAGGGTAATGGCGGCAAAGAGGAAGAGCGTGGCCGAGTCGTCGCCGAATACCGACGCCCAGATGTCCGGGAGCCGGAAGCCCTCGCTGCGCTCGAAGAAGGAGTACGCTTTGTCCATGAACGTGACGAGTGCGTAGAAGCCGAGCGCCATCCACAGGACGATCCGCTTCCTCGCCTTGAACCACTCGTTGCGCAGCAGCACGCCGAACACCCGACCGCCCTTCATTGCACTTCTCCGAACCCGTGGGACCCGCCCGTAATCTCCATGAACGCGTCCTCCAGCGACTGCCGTTCCAGCGACAGGTGCGAAGCGTAGATCCCCCGCTCCGAGAGGAAGCGGTTCAGCTCCGCGAGCCCCCCGCCCTCGAGTTGCGCCAGCACCCGGCCGTCCACGACCCGGGTGTTGCTCACGCCCTCGAACTCGGCCACCGCGAGCTTCAGCGCCTCCACGTCCATGTCGGCCCCCACCGCGGCCACCGTCCGGGCGGAGGTGATCTCGTCCACGCTCCCCTCGCGGATGAGCCGGCCGCTCTCGATGATCGAGACGTGCGTACAGGTGCGCTCCACCTCGTGCAGCAGGTGGCTCGAGAGGAAGATCGTCTTCCCGCGCGCGGCGAGTTCGCGGATGATGTCGCGGATCTCCCGCTGCCCGGCCGGATCGAGGCCGTTGGCCGGCTCGTCGAGGATGATGAGTTCGGGGTCGCCGATCATCGTCGCCGCGAGCGCGAGCCGCTGCTTCATCCCCAGCGAGCAGGCCCTGAACTTCGTCTTCTGGCGCGCGGCCAGCCCCACGACATCGAGCGCCTCCGTGACCTCGGTCTCGTCCCGCCCCTTCACCCGCGCCACGAGCCGCAGGTTGTCGCGGCAGCTGAGGTAGGGATAGAAGTTGGGATACTCGAGCGTGGCCCCGATCCTCTGGCGCCCGGCGTGGAGTTCCGCCGGCGACGAGCCGCCGAAGAGGCGGAACGAACCGCCTGTCGAGGTGATGACCCCGAGCAGCATCCCGATCGTCGTCGTCTTCCCGCTCCCGTTCGGGCCCAGGAAGCCGTACACCTGCCCGGCCTCCACCTGCACCGAGAGCTGGTCTACGGCGAGCGTCCCCTCGCCGCGAATCGCGGCGTACCGCTTGGAGAGCCCCTGCGTCTCTATGATCGACATGTGCGAGTGCCCGGTTGACTGTTGATCAGGGGCCCGGGGGCGGCGAGCCGGGGGCGGCGGGGGTCGGAGTCGCGGGGGGTGGGATCGCGGGCGTCGTGCCGCCGGCACGCTCCTCCAGCTGCCGGCGGAACAGCTCCGCTTCCGCCAGTTCGTTCAGCCTCTCGTCCCGCTCCCGGCCTTCGAGTTCGAGCTGGGCGACGCGCTCCCTCAAGAGGGCGATCGTCTCCCGGTCCTGCTTCCGGGGCCCGAGCGCCTGCGTGACGTCCCGCACCAGTGGCCGCAGCGCGAAATGCGTCGCGAACGCGAGGACGGGGACGCCGATCGTGAAGAAGATCGCGAAGAGGGGGATAAGCAGGTCTTCCATGTGGAAACCGAACGCAAGGGGTGGCGAGAAGGTTTCGGAAGAAGGATGTGGGCCGCGGCCACTACCCGGGCGGGGTTCGACCGATGATGCCCCGGCCCCACACGTTGTTGCCGCGGTTCACGTCGGGCAGGATCCCGTCCGGGTCGAGTTGCACGTTGCGCACGAATCCGTCGACCACCTCGAGCACATAGGTGCCGTCCACCTGCCACGCCTCGACCGGGACGTCGTGCCGCTGTTCGTCCCCGCCCCGGTACAGGATCCGGATCTCGAGCGGCATCGGGATCCCGCCGCGGTTCTCGATCGTCACCGTCGTCGTGTCCCCGATCCTCTCCACGGAAGCGATCGCCTGGTCGAGCACCGCGTCCTCGTAGATCCAGCCCTTGAAGAACCAGTCGAGATCCTGCCCCGACACGTCCTCCATCGTGCGGATGAAGTCGGCCGGCTGCGGGTGCTTCCACGCCCAGCGGCGGATGTACTCCCGGAACCCCTCGTCGAACACCTCGGGACCAAGCACATCCTCGCGCAGGAGGACGAGGACCGCGGCGGGCTTGTTGTAGGCGAGGACGCCGATGTCCTCCTCGGGGATGCTGTCGGCCGGCGTGAGGATCGCGTACCCCGGCCGCTGCGTGTCCACGGCGATCTGGGCGGGCGACATGAACTGGCCCAGGATCGGCTCGCCGCCCGAGAACTCGATCCCGGAGTAGTAGTTGATGAACGTGTTGAAGCCCTCGTCCATCCACGCGTATCGCCGCTCGTCGGAGCCCACGATCATGGGGAACCAGGTGTGTCCGATCTCATGGTCGGTGACGGAGAAGAGGAACGCGCCGCGCGACTCCCACGAACAGAACACGATCATGGGGTACTCCATCCCGAGCGCGAGCCCGGCCACGTTGATCGCCACCGGATACGGATAGCGGAACCACTCTTCCGAGTAATACTGGACGCTGTGGCGCAGGTATTCCGTCGAGCGCTCCCACCCGCTGACGCCGCGCCCTCCGAGGCTCTCCTCGGGGTAGGCGGACATGATGAGCACGTCCTCCCATCCCGCCGCATCCCACACGAAGCGGTCCGACGCGGCCCACGCGAAGTCGCGCACGTCCTGCGCCCGGAAGCGCCACGTCAGCGGCAGCTCGCCGGGGGGGCGGGTTTCATCGTCCCCCGCCTCGTCCGGCTCGATGATGTGGATCGTCTCTTCCGAGTTGCGCGCCCGCGCCAGCCGTTCGCGCTGCGTCGGCGTGAGGACATCCTCGGGATTGAGCAGTTCACCGGTCGCGACGACGACGAAGTCCCGGGGGACGGTGAGTTCGACCTCGAAGTCCCCGAACTCCAGATACCACTCGCCCTGCCCGAGGAACGGGGACTGGTTCCAGCCGTTCACGTCATCGTAGGTGAACATGCGGGGGTACCACTGGGCGAGCTGATAGATGATCCCGCCCCGGATGTCGAGTTGCCCCATCCGGTCGCCGCCCGTCTCGGGGATCTCGAACGCGAAGTCGATGTCGACCTCGAGTTGCGCGCCCGCGGGCGGGAGGGGCTCGTCGAGGAGGATCTCCATCATCGTGTCCTCGGTCCGGTACTCGGGGACGGTCATCTCTCCTTCGTGCTCGACCCGCACCCCCGAGATCACGAAGCCGCCGTCCCGGAAGAAGCCGCCGTGGCGGACATCTCCCTCGACTTCTTCCGCTCTCAGCGCACCGTAGCTGTTCTCGCGGAAGAGGTTCTGGTCGAGTTGCACCCAGAGGCTCGTGAGGGAATCGGGGCTGTGGTTCGTGTAGGTGATGCGTTCGGTGCCCTCGATGCGGTCGCCGACGAGGCTCGCCCGGATGTGGTAGTCCGCGCGCTGCTGCCAGTACTCGGGGCCCGGCGCGCCCGTGGCGTCGCGGAATGGCCCGGGTTCGGGGAGGTCGAGCGGCTCGAAAGCGGCGGCCGGGTCGAAGATCCGCCGGAGCGAGTCGCGGCGCGCGAGTTCCGCCGCCGCCGCCGCCTCACGTTCTTCCGGGTCCCCCTCCTGCGCCGCCAGACCGCCGGGAAGCGCCCCGGCCGCCAGCGGGAGCAGAACCAGCACGGCCAGCGCGGCGAGCAGCCGTGCGCGAGGCGTCTGCGGCCGCGCACCCATCACCCTCATATAACTCCCCTTCTCATCCTCAGCGGCCTTTCCTCATCGGCTGACATCTCCCGTAGGACAGCGTACACCACAGCGGCGACGATGCCGACGCACCCTGCACTCCCCACGCGAGGCAATGTAGTTGGTCAGTGCCATCCGACCGAACGCCACGGTCGCTCGGATCCCGACACCGGAGCGGCGGCGTGGGTGGCCCGCATCGTTTCGGACATCGTGTACCTGTTCGCTATGTTGGATGCGCGGTGCGATGCGCGAGCACGCAACGGCGCCACGTCAACCGAGAGGTGTGAGCATGCCCGGGTCCCGGAACATCCTGTCTCAGCCCTTCCCCTTCCGCACTCCGAGGCGGGCCCTCGCGCTCGCCGCGATCCTCCTCCTGGCCGCGACGGCCGGAGCGCAGACCGCCACCGCCCAGGACGACGACGCATGGACGCCGGCCTTGAGCATGCGGTACCACGCCGTCTCGGGGACCGCGATCTCCCCCGACGGCTCCCGCATCGCCTTCGTCGTGCGCGAACCGCTGATGGAAGGACCGCAGTCGGAGTACCTGAGTCACATCTGGCTGACGGACGCCGAGGGATCGCGGGCCACGCAGTGGACCCGGGGCGAGGCCTCGGCGGGCTCTCCCCGCTTCTCGCCCGACGGCGAGTGGCTGACCTTCACCACGAGCCGGGACGGCGAGGGCGAAGGCGGAAGCCAGCTCTGGGCCCTGCCGCTGGCGGGCGGAGAGGCCCGGCAACTCACGGAGGCGGGCGGCTCGGTGGGGGCGTATCGCTGGTCGTCGGACGGGACGCGCATCGCGTTCCTCATGCGGGATCCGGAGACGGCGGACGAGAAGAAGGCGCGGGAGGAGAAGCGCGACGTCATCCTCGTGGACCGGAACTACAAGTTCTCCCACCTGTATGTGGTCGCCGTCGACCCGGAGTCGGACGAACCCGCCGAGCCGGTGCGGCTCACGGCCGGCGACTTCCACATCACGGGGTTCAGCTGGGCCCCGGACGGCGGGCGGATCTCCTTCTCGCATCAGGCCGACCCGCGGATCAACACGGCGCGGCTGAGCGGCGACATCTCGACGACGACCGTCCCGGACGCCGGGGCGATCGCCGACCTCCTGGCCGCCCGTGAAGAGACCGAGGAGGAGGAGGAGGAGGAGGAGGAAGGCGACCCGGCCGCGGTCGGAGACTTGTCGGCGCTCGTGACCGGGGCGGGGATCGAGAGCGGGCCGGTCTGGTCACCCGATGGGGCGTGGATCGCCTACGTGTCGACGGGCGACCAGCCGGAGCCGATCGGGTTGGGCGACGTCCATGTGATGCCGGCCGCGGGGGGAGAGGCGCGGCGCCTCGATACGCCCAACCGCAGCGCATCCGTGCTGGGGTGGTCGGGCGATTCCTCCGAACTGCTCCTGCTCGAATCGCTCGCGACCCGGCGGCACGTCCTGGCCGTCCCGGTGGATGGAGGCGAGACGCGGTTCATCTCGTACGGAGACGGCGTGGTCGGCTCGGTCGCGCTCACCGACGACGCGAGCCGCATGGCCTTCACCTGGCAGACGACCGAGGAGCCGTGGGATGTCTTCGTCTCGCCCACGAACGGATACGCGCCGACGCGGGTCACGGACCTCCACGCCGATGTGCCGCGACCAGAGATGGGCCCGACCCGGCTCGTCTCATGGACCTCGACCGAGGGGTTCGAGATCGAGGGCCTCCTCACCTACCCCGTGGGATACGAAGAGGGCGAGCGGGTACCCATGATTCTGAACGTGCACGGCGGCCCCGGCGGCGTGTTCAGCCAGAGCTTCACCGGGTCGCCGGCCGCCTACATGCTGCAGTACTTCGCGCAGGAGGGGTTCGCGATCCTGCGCCCGAACCCGCGCGGGTCCACGGGCTACGGCAAGGACTTCCGCTACGCGAACTTCCAGGACTGGGGCTACGGCGACTTCCGCGACCTCATGTCGGGTGTGGACCACGTCATCGAGATGGGCGTCGCGGACCCGGACCGGCTCCTCCTCATGGGCTGGAGCTACGGCGGCTACATGACCTCGTGGGCCGTCACGCAGACGGACCGCTTCGTCGCCGCGAGCATGGGCGCCGGCCTCCCCAACCTCATCTCGATGACGACGACGACGGACATTCAGGACTACCTCGTCGGCCACATGGGGGTGGAGTTCTGGGAGGACTACGAGCGCTACGAGCGACACTCGGCCATGTACCACATTGCGAACGTGGTGACGCCGACCCAGGTCATCCACGGGGCCGAGGACCTGCGCGTCCCGTTCACGCAGGGGCAGGAGTTCTACCGGGCGCTCGACCGGCGCGGGATTCCGACGGAGATGGTGGTATACCCGCGGACCCCGCACGGGCCGCGGGAGCCGAAGTTCGTCATGGACGTCTCCGACCGGATCCTCGCCTGGTTCCGCAAGCACCTGGACTCGGATGCGGTCACCGCTGCGGACGAGGGCCGCTGACCCGCGCGCGAGGCCGGTCGCCGGTGGGGGCCTGCTGACGGGGAGGCTTTCCCGGATCCTGCTCACCCGGGATCCGGGGGCCGTCAGCATCGGCGGCTGGACGCGTGGCATCGGCGGGGACCTTCTCACCCGGTCCCCGCACGTCCGCGAGCCGAACTTCACGCGGATCCACGCGGACGACCTCGCGTTTCTGTTCGCGGCCTACGACGATCGCTTCCTTAACGGCCTCTGCGGCGAGATCGTCGGCCCGGACCGCCTCACCTTCCGCCTTTCCGGCCGGATGACGCGCGCGGGCGGCAAGACGACGCGCTTCGAGCGCCCCGGTGGTGCCAGGCGCTTCGAGATCGCGGTCGCGACGTCGATCCTGTTCGACGGATTCGGCGGGGACGATCCCGAGGTCACGGTGTGCGGGCTGCCGTGCGCGAACCGGCTGGAGGCGCTGCAGCGGATCTTCGAGCACGAACTCGTGCACCTCGCCGAGTGGCTGTGCTGGGACGCGAGCCACTGCGGCCGCTCGCGCTTCCAGGGGATCGCCCGGCGTCTGTTTCTGCACCGGGCCCACACGCACCAGCTCATCACCCGCTCGGAGCGCGCCGCCCGCGTGGGGGTCGGGGTCGGCTCCCGCGTGACGTTCACATTCCGGGGCCGGCGCCTGACCGGGCGGGTCAACCGGATCACGAAGCGCGCGACGGTGCTGGTGGAGGACGCAGGGGGCGACCGGTGGTCCGACGGGCGGCGCTACGTGCGTTACTACGTGCCGCTCGGCGAACTCCGCCTCGTCGAGCCGGCCCGGGGCCGGGAACCGGCGTGACGCCGATCCGCAGGGGACCACAGAAGTTCGCGCGCGAAGCGGTGGTCAGGCTGTGGCTGCATCGCCAGGGTCTCGCTCGGCCCCGCGGGTCGACCTGCCTCGACCGGCGCGCCTTCGTCGACCACCTCGAGCGGACGGGAGCACTGCAACTCGACAGCGTGAACGTCGTGGACCGCGCCCACTATCTGACCCTCTGGAGCCGCTTCGGGCCGTACGACCGCTCCCGCGTAGACCGCTGGGTGTACGGGGAGCGGCTGGCGTACGAGTACTGGGGACACGAAGCCTCGATCCTTCCCATCTCCCATCTCCCGCTGGGCCGCCGGCGCATGCGCCGCTTCCCTCCCGAGAGCTGGTCGGGCCGAAAGTGGTGGAGCCGCTACGCGACCTCGACGGGGTCGAAGCGCCGGGTGCGGCGGCGGCTCCGCGCCGAAGGACCGCTGGAGAGCGCCGACTTCGCGCCCCAGCCGGCGGAACGAGGTGAGAAGACGGAGTCGCTCGCGTGGCGGCTGCACGAGGACAAGCGGTCGCTGAAGCTCCTGTGGCACGACGGCCGGGTCGTCGTGAGCGGGCGGCGCCACTTCCGGTGCATCTATGACGTGGCCGAGCGCGTCTACCCGGACGGTCCCACCGCGTCGCTCACGGAGTACCACGACAGCTGGCTCCTCATCGCGCTCCGCGGTTGCGGCATCGCCCCCGAACGGCACCTCGTCAACTACTTCACGGGGCCGGAACTCAACGCGGCGGAGCGGCGCCGGGTCATCGCCCGCAACCTCCGGCGGAAGCGGATCGTCGAGGTCGAAGTGGAGGGCCTCCGCGGTCCCTGCTACGCCCTGCCCGAGCACCTCGAGACGATCGACGATCTGCCCGAACCGACCGGAACCACGCTGATCTGTCCCTTCGATTCCCTGCTCTGGCAACGAAAGCGCGCGGCGGAACTCCTCGACTTCCACTACACCGTCGAGATCTACGTCCCCGCGGCGAAACGGAAGTACGGCTACTACGTCCTGCCCATCCTCCACGACGGCCGGCTCGTGGGTCGCCTCGACCCGAAGCTGCACCGGGATCGCGGCCTACTCGAGATCCGAGCCCTCCATCTGGAGCCGGGGTTCGAACCCACGGGGATGTTCAAGGCGACCCTGGACGAAACGGTCTCGAACCTCGCCGACTTCCTCGACGCGACCGAGATCCGAATGCCGCGCGCAGGGACCTCCGGCGACGGGGGCTGACAACCGCGTTCCCGCGGGAACGCCGGCCGGCCAAGGCTGGACCGCGCCAAACGCGGCATGGTACCGTAAGAGTGTGCAGCAGGTGGGTCCCCCCAACGGTGGAGGTTCCCGAATGAGACGCCGGCTTCCAGTTCTCCTCGCTTCCACGGCCATCGCGTGCGCGACCTCCGTGGCGGCCCTGTCGGCGCAGGTGCGCATCGTGCAGACCAACTCGGCGGGGGACAACGTCCACATCATCGATCCGGTGACGAACCAGGTCGTGCAGGTGATCGACGGGATCCCCAAGGCTCATGGGGTCGCCGCCGCGCCGGACGGGGGCACCCTCTACTTCAGCAACGAGATCCACCGGACGCTGGAGATCGTTCCCACGGACGTCATGAAGGTCGCGGAGCGCATCCCGCTCTCGGGGCGGCCGCACAACATCGCGATCAGCAACGACGGCCGGAAGGTGTACGTCGCGATCATCCAGGACTGCAGTTGCGTCGACGTCGTGGACCTGGAGAAGGGCGAGGTCGTGAAGTCGATCCCCACGCTGGGGACGGTACACAACGTGTTCATGTCGCCCGACGGCCGGCACGTCGCCGCGGGCATGATCGGCGCGCGCACGCTGACGATCATCGACACCTCGATCGACGAGGCGATCTGGTCGCTCCACTTCAGCGGGCGCGCGACGGGGGGCTACGCAGATGGGGGCGTGCGTCCCATGGCATTCGAAGCGCATCCGGACGGGTCCACGAAGCGACTGTTCGTCCAGATCTCGAACTACCATGGTGTGTATGTGGTTGACTTCGAGGAACGTAAAGTGTTGCAGAAACTGGATATGCCAATCCTGCCGATCTCGCGGGTGACGAACGACGCGCTGCAGGGATCGCCCGGGCACGGCCTCACGGTGTCGCCGGATGGCGGGCAACTGTGGTCGACGAGCAAGCCCAACGGACACGTCTATGCGTGGTCGCTCCCCGACCTCGAGTACCTGGGCGGGGTCGAGGTTGGCCACATTCCCGACTGGCTCACGATGACGCCGGACAGCCGCTACCTCTACGTGGCCAACGCAGGGTCGAACGATGTCTCGGTCGTCGATACGAGGGAGATGAAGGAGATCGCCCGCATCCCGGTGGGGCAGACGCCGAAGCGGAACAAGACCGTGGTGTTCCCGTGAGTTCGGGTGTGCCCCTGCGGCCAGCGCCTGGCCCGGGGCTCGGGACCGGCCTGAGACTCACAACCGGCGTTCGGCCGCTGTCGGCTGTAGCGCTCGCCGTCGCGTTGATGGCGTCGGCTCCCGGCCCCAGCGACGTCATGGGTCAGGAACCCCTGAGCTTCGAACGCTACCGCGAGACCGTGGAACCCATCTTCCTCGCGGACCGCGGCGGATGGGGACCTGGACGGGCGCCCTGCGTCACGTGTCATGCGGAACAGGGGACGCCGCTTCGCCTGCAGCGCCTCCGCGAGACGGATGAGGGCGAGGTGTTCTGGTCGGAGGAAGATTCCCGCCGGAACTTCGAGGTCGTGTCGCGGCTCGTCACCCCGGGGGATGCGGACGGCAGCCGCCTCCTGAGGAAGGCGCTTGAGGTGTCCTCGGGCGGCGCGGCGTTCCATGTGGGCGGGCGGTTCTTCGAATCGAAGTCGGACCCCGAATGGCGCGCGATGGCGGACTGGGTGGCGGCCGCGGATCCGGTCGACCGTCCCGCCCCGCCCCGTCTGGACTTCGACTTCTTCCGCGACTGCGTGCAGCGCGTCTTCCTCGACAAGCGCCCGGGAGACGTCGAGTGCATCCACTGCCACGAATCCGGAGCGCGCGGCTTCGCCCGGCATATCCCGGAGGATCGCGACTTCTGGAACCAGCAGGAGTCGCGGGGCAACTTCGCGATCGCCCGCCGCTACGTGGAGCCGGGCGAGCCGATGATGAGCCGGCTCCTCACCCATCCTCTCGCGCCGACCGCGGGGGGTGACTACTTCCACGGCGGCCCCCGGCGCTGGGCCTCGATGGACGACCCGGAGTGGCGGATGCTCGCCGCCTGGATCCGCGGCGAAACCCCCGAATGCGTGGTCGGACAGGGGGCTGGCGCGGGAGGCGGATGACGAAACCGCTCGACATCGCCATCGTCGGAGGCGGCATCGTCGGGCTGGCCACGGCGGACGCGATCCGGCGCACCCGCGCGGATCTCTCGCTGACGGTGCTCGAGAAGGAACCGGAGGTCGCGGCACACCAGACCGGCCGCAACAGCGGCGTCATCCACGCCGGTCTGTACTACGCGCCCGGGTCGCTAAAGGCGCGGCTCTGCACTGAAGGGAGCGCCCGGCTGTGCCGGTATTGCGCCGAACGAGGCATCGCGACCACGCGCACCGGCAAGATCGTGGTCGCGATGTCGCGCGATCAGCTCCCGGCCCTCGATGAACTCGAACGGCGCGGCAGGGCCAACGGCGTGGCCATGGAGCGGATCGGCCCGGACGGAATCGCCGAGCGCGAGCCGCGCGCGGGCGGCATCGAGGCGCTCCACGTACCTGCCACCAGGGCGGTCGACTTCGGCGACGTGGCGCGTGCCCTCGCGGCGGACCTGGCCCGCGCCGGCCACGAGATCCGCACCGGCTTCGAGGTGCGCGAGGCCCGCCGCACCCCGACCCCGACTCGCACCCGCCTCGTGGGGCCGCCGGGCAACATCGAGGCCCGCGTCGTCGTCAACTGCGCCGGGCTGCACGTCGACCGGGTGATGCGGCTCCTCGGCCACGATCCCCGCCTCCGCGTCCTTCCCTTCCGGGGCGAATACTGGAGCCTCTCCGGAGCCGCGGCCGACCGCGTGCACGGCCACATCTATCCGGTCCCGGATCCCCGGCTGCCGCATCTGGGCGCTCATTTCACGCGAAACGTGGCCGGACGCGTCGAACTCGGCCCGAACGCGGTGTGGGCCCGGGGTCGAGAGGCCTACGGCCGGTTCTCCGGGCGGGTGCCGGACGCGCTGGAAGCGCTGAGCTACCGAGGCTTTCGGCACCTGGCGCGGGCGCACTGGCGGACCGCCCTGGAGGAACAGTGGCGCTCGTTCGACCGGCGAGCCGTCGTGCGGAAGGCCCGCGACATGCTGCCCGAACTGGGTGTGGGGGACCTCGAGAGATGGCGCTCCGGAATCCGCGCGCAGGCGGTAGACACCGACGGCACCCTCATCCACGACTTCGTGATTCGGGGAAGCACCGGGCGTCGTGAATGTGCTCAACGCGCCCTCCCCCGCCGCGACCGCCTGCCTGGCGATCGGCGAACACATCGCAAGCCGGGTTCTCGGACAGTTGGCCAGGTCGTGACGGGGCTAATCGCCACCTTCGAATGGGTCGAGGATCTCGACTCCCGCGGGCTCGAAGTCCTTTCGGTTCCGCGTGACCACAACCAGCCCGCGGGCGAGGGCGGTCGCCGCGATCAAACTGTCCTTGACGGGCATCGGCCGTCCCCGGGAACGGAGACGCGCCAGGAGTTCCGCCCAGCGGAGCCCCGTGTTCGCATCCAACGCGACGCATTGAATCCTGCGAACGGCCTCCTCGAACCACGACTCGAGCGCCTCGCGACCCTTCCCGGGCGCCACCAATCTTATTCCGTACCAGATTTCTCCGAGTACGACCGGATTGACGACGATCTGCGGTTCGTGGTTCCGCAACCATGTGACGACGCGCGGATCAGGTCTCGTCCTGGTCGCCTCGGAAAGGACGTTCGCGTCAACGAGGTATCGAATCGGCCGGCTCCTCGATTCCCGGAGCGGGCAGGTCGGCGGTCGAATCAGACGGAACCGGTACGAACCAGCCCTTCGCGGGACAGGCCAGAAGGTGGTCGACGAGACCCTCGTTCACCGCCGCCGGGGCGCGCGCGAGTCGGTAGACTCCTCGCCCGAGCCGCTTGATCTCGAATTCCTGGCCGGGCACGACGCCGTCTCGCCGCCGAAGCTCAGCCGGGAGTACGAGCTGCCCCCTTGTGGAGATAGTGGTTCGCATGAGGGTAAGATGGACGACTTACCCAAGCTGTGCAAGCCCCGGCATCCTCCTCCCGGAGGGCGCGGCGGGTCAGGTGGCGTAGTCCTGGCCTTCGGCGTCCAGCACTTCCTTCATGCCCTCGAGGTAGCCCGCCTCGCCGCCCGACTCGACGGACATGTCGGCGTTGTGCTGCGCGGCCTCGACCGGGATCCGCCGCAGGCTGCGGCCCGTCTGGAGGGCCAGCAGTTCGTTCATGCAGGCGCGCTCGAGCTGGTACAGCCACAGCATGGTCTTCTCGATCGTGTCGCCGACGATCAGCACGCCGTGGTTCGCGAGGAAGAGCGCCCGCTTGTCGCCGAGGGCCTCGACCATGCTCTCGCCCTCGTCCGCCTCGGTGACGATCCCCTCGTACCCGAAGTACGCGCAGTTCCCGTAGAAGACCGCCGCGTTCTGACTCCCCCGCTCGTCCAGTCTCCAGCCGTCGATGGAGGCGAGCGCGGTGCTGTAGGGGGCGTGGATGTGGAGCGCGCACATGATGTCGGGGCGCGCGCGATGGATCGGTTCGTGGATCGCCCACGCGCTCACGTTCAGCCGCCCTTCCCCGCCCACGGGACGCCCGTCCGGGCCCACCTCGACGAGGTTGCCGGCCGTCACGCGGGAGAAGTGCATCTGCCCCGGCGTGATGAGCAGGTGCCCGGGCCTGCCCGGCACCTTGCAGCTGAAGTGGTTCCAGGTGCCCTCGTGCATGTTCTCGTGCACGATGATCCGGTGCAGCGCCGCGAAGTCGACCAGCGCGCGCCGGATCGCGGCGTCGTTCATGCCGGCTTCCGTCGGGGACGGAGCGGGAGCGAAAGCGGTCTCGACCGTACTCATCACCTGCCTCCCGGGCGCGTGGGAACCTCCCCCAAACATCACCCGCGGCACGGGTGGGATCAAGCGGAGGCCGCCCCGTTCTCTCTGGTCGTTCGAGGGGCGGAGGCCGAGGTTACTCTGGATTCCACGGAAAGCAATGCCGCAAGCGAGGGAGGAGGAAGGGGATGAGAATGAAAGCCGCCTCGGCATACCGATTCGCGGTCGGCGCGGCGCTGGCGACGGCATTCATCCTGGTATGGGTGATCGGTGCCGTCGGCCTCATCGGGGTTGAGGGCGACCCCTTCGACCTGCTGTACGCCGGGGTGCTCGCCGTCGGAGTCATCGGTGCCATGATCGTCCGCCTCAAGCCACGGAGTATGTCTCGCACCCTGACCGCAATGGCGCTCGCGCAGGCGCTGGTCGCCGTGTTCGCGCTGATCGCCGGGAAGCACCGGGTCGCGGTCAGCTCCGTGCCCGAGATCGTGCTCTTGAACGGGTTTTTCGTTGCGCTGTGGCTCGGATCGGCCCGGCTGTTCAGGTCTGCCGCGCGGGAGCAACGTCCCGCGGCGGAGAATCACAGAACTTGATGCTGCGCTGTCACAACCCGGCTGCTCTGGTCGTTCGTGGGGCAGAGTCCCAGGTTTCTTGAGGATTCCCAGCGGAAGAGACTTCATGCCAAACATCGCCGCTACACTCCTTCTCGTCTCTGCCGGAGCCCTCGACCTTGGGGGCACGCCGGAGTCGTCGGGCCTGATGAAATGTGAGCCGCGGACGGATGGAGACCCGGGCATGCCGGAGACGGTCCTGATCATCGATCACAAACCGTTCGATGGCGATCCGTCGGAGTGGAATTACACGGACTACGACATTCATTGGGTGGAGATCGTGTGCTGGAGCTGGATCGAGGAGCACTTCGGAATCCAGGTCCGAAACGGCGCAACCTACGTGCTGACCGACGAGTGGGTCGAGCGCACGCGGAAGAGCCAGATCGCGAGCCTCGAGTCCCTGATCGCGGCGCAGGACAACCACCGACAGGCGCGCGGAGCTTACGCCCGGAGACTCGACAACCTGCTCGGCTTCGGTGCCCTCTCCGACCACGACCTTCCCGGGCACTTCCGGGTCGAACTGGAAAAGACCGATGACGGGTGGGGGGCGAGGGTCGAGGCAACCGAGAGCTGGCTGGCCGGGTTCCGGGGTTCGGTGCCGACGCCACCCTGCTACGCGTTCGCGGGTACGCCGCCGGACGATTGGGGAGCCATCGGAACCGAGGACCGCGCTGCGCTGATCGAACGCCAGCCGGTCTGTATCGAGCCGTACGCCGAAGACGAAGCCGGTTCGGAAGGCGGCTGACGCCCCCCGCGGTTCTCCGCTCCCGTCTCAGTGATTACCATCCCGCGCTCACGAATTGTTCTCGTCAGAGGTGCGGGTGACCCTGGATTCCATCGCCGAGTCGGAACCGCTTGACGTGACCATCGTCGGGGCCGGCCCCTGTGGCCTGGCCACGGCGATCGCCGTGCAGGAGCGCGGGCTCAGCTACGCCATCCTCGACCGCGGGTGCGTCACCGAGTCGCTGACCCACTATCCCTCCTACATGACCTTCTTCTCCACGGCGGAGCGACTGGAGATCGGGGGCGTCCCGTTCACGATTCCCGATCCCAAGCCCACCCGCCGCGACGCACTCGCCTACTACCGGCAGGTCGTCGCCCACCACGGGGTCGAGGTGCGCCAATACGAGGAGGTGACGGGCATCACTCGAGGGGAAGGCGCTTTCACGCTCTCCACCCGTACGCGGGACGGGCGGGCGAGCCGGATCACGTCGCGGGCGGTCGTCATCGCCACGGGAGGGTTCGGAGAGCCGAACCGGTTGGGGCTGGAAGCCGGAGACCCGCACGGCCGCGTCATCCACTACTACAAGGAGCCGTACCCCTTTTTCGATCAGGACGTGATCGTCGTGGGGGGCGGGAACTCCGCCGTGGAAGCGGCGCTGGACATGTACCGCAACGGCGTCCGGGTCCGCATGGTCCACTTCGCCGACACGGTCGACCGGGGGGTCAAGCCGTGGGTGCGCCCGGACATCGAGAACCGGATCGCGAGCGGGGAGATCCCGATGCACTGGGAGTCCCGGGTCGCCCGCCTCGGACCCGGAACGGCCACCATCATCGAGGAGACGACGGGGGCGGAGACCGCGGTCGCGAACGACTGGGTGCTCGCGATGACGGGATGGCGGCCGGATGCCGCCCTGCTCACTGGCCTGGGCGTCCCCGCGGATCCCGAGACGGGCATCCCCGCGCACGACCCGGCCACCATGGAGACGACCGCGCCGGGCGTCTACATCGCCGGCGTGATCGCCGCGGGTTACAACGCCAACAAGATCTTCATCGAGAACGGCCGCGAGCACGGCGCCCTCATCGCCGCCCACCTGGTGAACCGCTCCCGCTGATCTCGGTTCCCATCGTCTTACAGTACGTTCTTGAGTGGTTTTACTCAGTAACGTATCATGATCGGTGTGGATACCTACGAACGCCCTCATGTCAGCCGACTGCTTCGGCTGCTGGAGAATGATAGGGCCATGCGGATCGTCGCGGTCACGGGGCCTCGCCAGACCGGCAAGACGACGATCGCCCGCCAGGTGCGGAGGCGCTTGGAGGGCGTCGGGCGGATGTGCTGGTACGTCCCGCTCGATGACCCCACGCCGAACGAATCCGACGCGCCAGGTCTGTTGGCCGGGGTGGATGCGATCCCGGCCGGTAGCTCACAGGACGAGCAATGGTTGGTCGAGATCTGGGAAAGGGCCCGCCGGGCGGCGGCGCGGCCGGACCGTGGCCTGGTGCTGGTCCTCGATGAGATCCAGCACATTCCCCGCTGGTCCAACGTCGTCAAGGGACTCTGGGACGGGGACCGCCGGGCCGGACGCAAGCTGCGGGTAGTCATCCTGGGGTCGGCTCCCTGGCAGATGCTGACCGGACTGCACGAGAGTCTGGCGGGTCGCTTCAACGAGCTGCCGACGACGCACTGGTCACTCGGGGAGATGGCGAGGGCTTTCGGGTTGACCGTTGAGGAGTACCTGTTCTTTGGCGGATATCCCGGCGCGTTGCCCGATGGATCGGTGACCGAACGGCTCGTGGCCTGGCGAGATCACATCGCGCACTCGATCGTCGCGCCCGCCATCGACCGGGACATCGTCGGACTGACACGCGTGGCGAAGCCGGCACTGATGCGCCAGTTGATGGATCTGGCTCCACGGTATTCCGGCCAACTCATGTCCTACAACAAGCTGCTCGGCCAGCTTCAGGACGCCGGCAATACGACGACCGTCGCCCGGTACCTCGATCTCCTTTCCGACGCCGGTCTGGTGACCGGCCTGTCCCGATACACGCCGGCCCCACATCTGGGGAAGGCGTCGTCTCCGAAGCTCAACGTGCTCAATACGGCGCTGCTGACGGCGCCCTCCGGCTACACCTTCGAGGAGGCGAGGGCCGACCGCTCCTTTTGGGGCCGACTCGTGGAGAGTGCGGTGGGGGCGCATCTCTTCAACAGCCGGGCCACGGCCACCCGGCTTCATTTCTGGCGCGACCCCCCGGATGAAGTCGACTTCGTGGTCGCGCGCGGCCCCCACCTGCTGGGGATCGAGGTGAAGAGCGGGAAACAGCGCGCGACTCCGGGGCTGGACGCCTTCCGGCGGCGCTTCCGCAGCGCCCGAAGCATGGTCGTGGGCACGGGCGGAGTTCCCCTCAACGAATTCCTGTCGCTGAGCGCCGAAGAATGGCTGGACGAGACATGAACCCGCTCGTACCGCGCACCGTCAGCCTAGTCTCGCCGCATGACGACCCGCGATTCGGTCGGGATGGCCTGTCGCTGGCTGATTTTAGCTCGGACCACGGCTATGTCCTGCTGGGTGAGCCGGGAATGGGCAAGACCGAGGCGTTCGAAGAAGAATGCCGGCGCGTGGAGGCTCCCGATCCGATCACCGCGCATAAGTTCACGCGTGGAGGTTCCGATGACCATGTGGACTGCCGGGGAAAGCCGGTCTTCATCGACGGGCTGGACGAGATGCGCACGGGCGCGGGCGACCCCCGTACTCCGCTGCATCAGGTTGTCGCAAGGCTAGAGGCGCTGGGGAACCCGCCGTTCCGCCTGTCGTGCCGCACCGGTAGCTGGCTTGAGCCCGGAGATCAACGGGAACTCTCCTCCCTTACGGGTGCCGGACCGATTCGGGTTCTGCGGCTGAACCCTCTATCCCGCGAGGATGTTCGCCGGATCGTCTCCCGCCGAACGGACGATGCCGGGGAGTTCATATTCGAGGCGTTCGAGCACGGGCTGGACCCCTTCCTTTGGAATCCGCAGTTACTCAGCGTACTCCTCAACGCAGTGGAAGCGGCCGGCTGGCCAGACAGTCCTCGAGCTGCGTTCGAGAGCGCGTGCCGAGAACTCTCGAAGGAGCGGAACCCCGAGCACCGGAACGCCAGGCACGGGCGTGTCCAGCCATCGCGGGACGCGGTCCTGCTTGCGGCCGGACAGCTGTCGGCCCTATTGCTGCTTACCGGCAAGGAGGGCTGGACGGCGACCGATACGGACGACCCCGACATCCTCTCCCTGCGCGATGTGGAGGGCGATGTGAACGGCGGGGAGCGCGAGGCTCTGCTGGCTGCCTTGGATTCCATCCTGTTCTCGGGCGCGGCCGCGCGCCAGACTCCTGTCCACCGGCTGGTCGCCGAGTTCCTGGGCGCGGCGTACCTCGACCGCCGCATCCGGGCACCGCACGGACCCGGTGCTCGGCGCGTGTTGTCGTTGTTGCTGGGACACGACGGGATTCCCTTGCCGGACCTCCGAGGCCTTTCCGCGTGGCTCGCGGCCCTGAATGCGGACGCCCGGACCATCCTCATTCGCGCGGATCCGATTGCCGTGGCGTTCGGCGGCGACGCGAAAGACTTCACGGTGGGCGAGCGGCGGGAACTGTTCACGCAGCTCGAGAACAGCCCCAGCCTCCCACGAGAGTGGCCATCAGCCGTCGCGCTCGGGGCACTGGCCGGGAGCCGCGACCGATCCCCGCTCTGGGAGTTGATCTCCTCTCCCGTCCGAAAAGATGCCAGACAGATGCTCGTCGCACGGCTGCTCGCCGGGTTCACGCGGAGACTCGGCGCGACGACCGTCGGCCGGGGACCGACACCGACGGCGGACGACGACTTGGAGCGCCGGGCGCTGCTCCGGATCGTCTATGACGATACTTGGTATGACTATGTTCGGTGCAGGGCCATCGAGGCCCTCGGTCGCCTCTTTGCCGACCGCCCCGACCGATGTTCCGCACTATGCGGGATCCTGTCCGATATCGAAGCGGGCCGCCTGCCGGACGAGGACAACGAGCTGCTCGGCACGCTGCTCGACCACATGTATCCCCGGGATATACCCCCCACCGAGATATGGGATCGCCTAGCCACGCGGCCCCGCCTCCCCGGCGCCACGTCCTACAGCTCGTTCTGGGACACCCTCCTCGACCGGTCGGACCCGGAGCAGATCCGGCAGCTGCTCGACTCACTGTGCGACCGTGCTCGGACGGTCATTCCCGCCTTGGCCGACGAGGGGTTCGGGAACATCGTGTTGGAACTATTGGCGCGCGGTCTCGAACTCTTCGGCGACGGGGCTCGCGATGCGGAGCTGTACCGCTGGTTCGGTCTCGTGGACGCTGCCCCAAGCCGCCCGGGGTTGATTCCGGCGTATTGCAACGGGACCGTGACGGTAGGTCTCTTCTCCGATCCCTCGGATCCGATCTACGCCTGGCTGAGATCGCACCCATCCGCCCAGCTCGAACTCGTCGTGCGCGGCGTCGCCGAGCGGGAGTCCGAGATTGGACGCAAGGCGCTCGACGCATCGGTCGGCAGGAAGTTCATGGGAGAAGAGGTGCCCGCCGGTTTTCGTCAATGGTGTCTTGTGCGAGCGGCGGAGTTGGCGGACACGAGGCCGAAGATCGCGGAGGAACTCGCTTGGTGGGCCATACGGGTGAGAGGCGGTTGGGGGCCGCCGCTGCCCGACAACGAAGTGGCTCTTGCCGTGCGGAACATCCCGACACTGCGAGAGTGGAACACAGAGCGCCTGAGGGCCAAGGCGCGTTGGGAGCGCACGGACGCCAAGCGGAGGGAACGAACTGCCCCCATCCTGAGTCGGGTGCGGGAACGACGGCGGGAGTATGTGGCGCATGTGCGCGGGCACGCGGCGGGTCTGGCGGAAGGGCGCTGCCCGCCCGCTCTCATGCACGAGCTGGCACAGGCCTACTTGGAAGGGCGCGCGGAAGATGCGGCAGCCGAGGGGCCCATTGCAGGGCTGCGTTCACGTCTCGACGGCGACAAAGCCCTTGTGGATGCGACGTTGGCGGGGTTCCACCGTCTACTGGACCGGGACGATCTACCAGACCTGGCCGAGATCGCTCAACTCCATCAGGCCAAGAGGATCTCCTACTTCGCCCTCCCCTTCCTCGCGGGGCTGGCGGAGGAGGAGCGTGCGGCCGGCGATCCGCTGGAACTTCTCGGCGAGAAGGGGCTTCGGAGGGCCCTCGGATATTACTTCGTCTCGGGACTGCACACATTGCGGTTTGAGGCTTGGGACCGGTCGGAGCGAGAGCAGGCGAGGCGCCACCCCGGCTGGTATCGCCGTGCCCTCGGATCGAATCCGACGGCAGTGGCGGATGCCATGGTCGTGGTCCACCGCGCCCGGGTACGGGCGAAGGAGGGGCCGGACCGGCACCTACATGAGATGGGCCGGGATGCGGCGTACGCGCGCGTGGCACCGATCGCCGTGAAGCGGATGTTCGGGGTCTTTCCCAGCCGCTGCACCGAGCCGCAGGTCGAGACCCTGCGCCTAGTGCTGTGGGCCGCCCTCGACCCACGGAATATGGCACCGGCTGAACTGGCCGATCTGGTGCGTAAGCGGCTCGGACGCCGGGGCATGGACGTGGCGCAGCGGGTTCAGTGGATGTGCGCGGGCTTGTTCGTAGCCAGAGCGAACCGCCTACCCGAACTCATCGACTATCTGGCCCAAGGGAGCGACGCGCACGTACACCACCTCGTCGACTTCTTTGTGTCATTCGACCACAAGCTGCGAGGGGCACTCTCGCTTGACGACTGGGAGGCCGAGGAACTCGCCCCGCTACTGCGGGCGCTCGGCGGGCGCCTGCGACGATACGAACCGCCGGACGGCGTGGGCATGCTCGGCGACGAGCAGTTGGCGCGGTTCAGGGCAGAACCACTGATTAGAAGGTTGATCGATTCGCTTGCGGGCCGCGCCGACGACGAGGCCGCCGCCGCGCTGGAATCGCTCGCCTCCGACCCCGGCCTAAAGGAATGGACCGCGGAACTCTCCCGGGCGCGCGACGCTCAAGCCGAGAGACTCCGCGCGGCGAAGCACGAGACGCCGGGGCTCGCCGCGATCCAGGAGTCGCTCAGGGGGGGACGGCCGGTGAGCGCGGCGGATCTGGCCGCGCTCGTGCTCGATGCCGTGGAACAGCTCGCCGCACGCATCCGAGACGACTCCACGACGGACTGGCGGCAGTATTGGCACTTGGATCTGAAGTCGCGGCGACCTCTGAGACCGCAACACGAGGACGACTGCCGGAACGCGCTTCTCTCCGACTTGCAGCTAACCCTCGGACCATACGGAGTGGACGCGCAGAAGGAGGGGCAGTATGCCGACGACAAGCGGGCGGACATCCGAGTGGCGCTGGGCTCGCACCTCGCCATCCCGATAGAGATCAAGAAGAACCTGCACCGCGACGTTTGGCGTGCCGTGGACGAACAGCTAGCGACGATGTACACGCGGGCGCCGGAATCCCGGGGCTACGGCATCTATCTGGTGTTCTGGTTCGGGCCGGACCATATGAAGGTGGTGCCGCCCAGCGGGCGCTTGCCGCGGACGCCGGCCGAGTTGCGGGAGCGACTTGAGGAGCAACTCGCTCCCGCACAGCAGGCGAAGATCAGCATCACTGTGATCGACGTCAGTCCATCCGGCAGGTACGCCGCGAGCCGCTTGGCCCGGAACCACGTCGTGCGAGATGGTGTGGAGGAGTCGCCATCCTGATTTCTCGGCTCAGGGGTTCGGTTTCAGGACGCTGATAATTGGGGCGACCGGCAGAGCGTCGAGGTCGACGCGGCGGCCGTCCTTGATCACGGCGTGGATGGAGCGGTAGTTGCGCGCCGCCTCCAGCGGGTTCTCGTTCAGGATCACGAGGTCCGCGATCATCCCGGGCTGCAACGAGCCGATCTCTTCCTCCATCTCGTAGGCGCGCGCGATGTTGCTCGTCATCGATCTGAGGATCTCCATGGGCGCCATCCCGAGTTCTTCCAGCGCGGACATCGCGTTGAAGTGGCCTTCGCCCAGCTTCACCCGCTGGTCCACGGTGTCCGAGGCAATCGTGGGCGATTCCGCCAGCAGGACCGGGTGCTTGATGCCGGCATCCGTCGAGAGGAGCATGGAGACGCCGGCCTCGATCATCCTCGAAAGGTTCTCGCGGGCGACGACCAGGTAGGGCGTCAGGACCCCGTCGGGGTTGTGCTTCTGCAGCGCCTCGAGCCGTCGCTGCGTGATCGGCAGCACCGAGACCGCGATATCCCGCTCCACCAGCTTCCGCACCGTCTCCATCGGGATGGGGACGACGGGGCCCGAGATGTCGCCGTGCGTGATGATGTCGACGCCCGCCTCGATCGCCATGTCGAGGCTCTCGACCGAGGTCGTGTGGGTCTGGACCGTCATGCCCGCCCGATGCCCCTCCTCCACGATCACGCGCTGGACGCGTTCCGAGAAGGAGATGAAGTACATCTCGACGTGGCTGCTCGACCCGTACTTGAGGAAATCGACGCCCGTGCCCGTGTATTCGCGGATCGCGGCGCGCACGGAATCCGGCGTCATCCACATGAGGTCGCGGCCGGTCCCCTGCTCCCACGCTTCGTTGGTGCGGTTCACGAGCGCCTTGCTCACGTGCGCGGCCGCCTCGGCGCGGAAGTCCCTCGAGAGGGGCCCGTCGAAGCCGATGATGTTGCCGGCGAAGTAGATGCGGCTCCCAGGCGCCTCGCCCGCATTGATGATGTCGCGGGCCCGGGCCAGCGCGCCCAGCGGTCCCCACGTGTCGAAGACGGTCGTCTGCCCGGTCTTGAGCGTGAGTTGCGCCGCCTCCAGCACGATCTCGTGGTACCGACCCTCGTATTTGATGAGGGTCTCCAGGTCGAGGTTCAGGTAGAGATGAAGGTTGGCGTCCATCAGCCCGGGAATGACGTACTTGCCCCGAGCATCGATGATTTCCGTTCCCGCGGGAACATCTATGGCCCCGGCCGCCCCCACCGCCGTGATCCGCCCGTCCTCTATCACGACGACCCCGTCCGCGAGCGGCGCGTCGGCGAGGGGATCGATGATGGTCGCCCCTGTGACGGCCAAGGTCTGGGCCGCCACTCCCGGAGCCACGGCGGCCTCCGAAACCACGAAGGCCGCCGCCAGGACAAGTGGTCCCACGACTCGGAGGCCGCTCTCCGGAGGCATCCATTGACTGGGCCGCACCGACCGATGCTTCCGTGCCTGTATCATCCTTCGCTCTTTCTCAATGCCGCCGACGCCGAAGTTGGAGCGCAACAGACGTGCAGCGATCAGTCCAATGGGAGTGGCGTGTACTTGGTCCCGGATGGCGGGACCCTGAATGCGAAGGGGCGCCGGGTTTTCGCGGCGAACTCCTTCATCCGCGGCCAGTTCCGTACAAGCTGCTGGATCAGATCGCAGCGACTCCGGTTCTTGCCGCCCAGAAAAAACGCCCCGACCTGGTGCTCCTTCAACGCCTTCCATTCGCTTGGACGATACCGGATCCGTTCGTCGCGGGTGATCAGGAACCAACCCTCCGAGCCGATGTGAGCCAACCAGTCGGAGTCGGCAGCGTCCTCGGGGAAACGATCCTGAAGATGCACCACGTCTTCGCCGAATCCCTTCATGCCCGCGGCCAGCGCAGTGCTGAGATTGTTGTCCACGAAGAAGGTCATGCCGCCAGTTGTCGCTCGAACTTCACCGCCGCCTCCACCTCGCTGTCCGTCAGATCCCACCAGGCGCGGACGGCCTCAACGCGCTCGTGCTCGGCGCGAAAGAGATCGTAGACGTTCGCCGTTGCAACCCCCCTGCCGACAACCACGGGACGGCCGAAGCACACGAGGGGGTCGAGTACGACATGCCCTCCTCGGCCGAGAGGATACCAGCGACGGGCCAACCCTCCGGGGGAATCGAATTCGATTTGGGCGGAGAGCTGTTGTATGACGGGCGCGATGGTCCATTGTCCACCGGAGAGGAGTTCGAGGATCGCGTCGCCCGCGTGCCGCACCTTGACGTAGATGTCGCTTCCATCGGTGAAGAAGGTCTCTCGCAACGCGCGTGTCGTCCCGGTTATCTCGAAGGCTTCTCGCAACGCCGCCCGGACCCTCTGAAGGGAAACGCCGTGATCGAGAAAACGCTTCACGAACAACAGATCCACAAGATCGAGAAACGAAGCGTATGACGTTCTTCGGGCACCCTGCCGCCTGACGACAGGCGCCTGGTGCCGAACCGCGCCGGCATGCCTGTAGTCGTAACCTCTCAACCACCGGCGCACGCGGGCCGGATTCAAGCCTACCAGACGTCCGGCCTCGGCCGCCGGGTAGGACGGACGATCCCTCAGATCGTCGGCAGGCAAGCCGTTCATGGGGACTGGGAACACCGTTCGAACAGGGGCGATGCACCTCTCTGGCTCTCGAAGTTCCGACGCACGCCAAGCTACCGCCGGGCCCTCATCCGGGGAACAACACGCGTATGCATCTGCGACCCTATGCCGCGAACTACCAACCGGCCACCTTGGTCGGATTGTCGCCGTCCGTCTACAAAGAAGTGAGAGGCACGAGATGACGAAGATCGCACAGACCCCGCGCGCAGGCCGAGTTCTTGCGGCCATAGCGCTGTCGATGGCCGTGGCGGGCCCCTTCCACGGGGCGCGGCTGGAGGCTCAGGCGCGCGACTACCGGCCGGAGCGGCCGTTCGGCGCGCTTCGGGAGCAGGCCCGGACGCAGCAGGCGTGGCTGGCGGAGAGGCTCGATAAGAACCTGCCCATGCTGATGCGCAAGCACGGCGTGGACATGTGGGTCCTGGCCATGCGGGAGTACAACGAGGATCCCGTCTTCCCCGCCCTCGTCTCCCCCACGACCTTCGCGGCGCGGCGTCGGACGATCTACATCTTCCACGACCGGGGGCCGGAACACGGTGTCGAGCGCCTGGCTCTCGGGGGCTCGTCGCAGGGAGGGGTGTACGAGGCGGTGCGCGCTACGGCAACCGCCCCCGACGGGCGAGCGGCGGAGCTGTGGGGCGAGGACCAGTGGAACCTCTTCGCCGACATGGTGCGCGAGCGCGGCCCGCGGCGGATCGCAGTCAACATCTCGCACGATCACAACTTCGCCGACGGACTCTCGGCGGGGGAATGGGAGCAGATGGAGGCGGCGCTCGGGCCGGATCTCGCCGGCCGCGTGGTGCGTGAACCGCTGCTCGCGATCGACTATCTGGCCATGCGGGTGCCAGCCATGACCCCGGTCTACCGCCGGATGCAGGCGGTGGTGCACGAGATCATCGGCACGGCGTTCTCGGAGGTCGTCATCGTCCCAGGCCAGACCACGACCGCCGATGTGGTGTGGTGGATGCGCCAGCGGGTCCACGACCTGGGGCTCGACTCCTGGTTCCAGCCCTCGGTGTCCGTGCAGCGGCGGGGGGTCGACATGGGCGGCGTGACGGCGCCGGTAATTGAGCGGGGGGACGTGCTCCACTGCGACTTTGGACTCGTCGCGTTCGGACTCGCGACCGACACCCAGCACATGGCCTACGTCCTCCGCGAAGGCGAGACGGAAGCGCCCGAGGGCTTGAGGCGCGCGCTCGCAAATTCGAACCGCCTCCAGGACATCCTCCTGGAGGAGACGAAGGTCGGCCGCACCGGAAACGAGATCCTGGCCTCGGTGCTGGAGAAGATGCGGGCGGAGGGGCTCAACGGGACGATGTACACGCACCCGATCGGGGACCACGGGCACGGCGCGGGTCCGCTCATCGGCCTGTGGGATTACCAGACCGGCGTCCCCGGCCGCGGCGATCCTCCAGTGATCCCCGGGATGTGGTTCTCGACCGAACTCCAGGTCACGACCCCGGTCCCCGAGTGGGACGGGCAGCCGGTGCGGATGGCCCAAGAGGAAGAAGCCGAGGTCACGCTCGATGGCGAGATCCGCTGGATGCTCAGACGGCAGACGGAACTGCACCTGATCCGGTAGCCGTCAGCTTCGGCGGCCGACTCGGCCCGGAGGTCAGCCCGCCGCGGGGGCTCGGTTCCGGCGGAGGCGGAGGACCTGGGGGTGTTCGACGTCGAGTGCGTCGATCCGGACTCCGAGGAGTGCGTCCATTTGGACTTCGTGGAGGTTGAATCCGGCGGGCATCACGAGCTGGCCGAGCCATGCGCCATCGTGGTCGAGGACCAGCCAGCTCTGCGGCGACTCCCGTTCGTGGCGGCCCCGGTACCGCTCCAGCCAGATGGCTCCCGATGGGTCGACCATGATGTCCGCGTAGGCGGGCCGCATCCCCGACATCGCCTCGAACATCTGTATCGCAACGGATCCGGGGTTCTCGCCGAGCGACTCCCGGGCGGCGTCGATCTCATCCGGCGTCAGTTCAAGCGGATAGTCGGGCAGTCTGATGATGCGGATCAGTTCGCCGGTTGCCGCGAGTTCCTCGACCTCCATGGCATCGGCCGAACCACGCAAGAATCGTGCCTCCGCGGGTGGCGACCTGGCTGACGCGAGCGAAGAAGGGGAGCGTACTGAGCAGGCTCTCGCCCCGTGTGATCATCAGCTCCTCGAAACCCGCCGACTCGCCGATGCTGTCGATCCGGGTGCCGTGCAGGTCAAATCGCCACAGCGACCACGGCTCCCGGCGTAGCCCGCCGGTGCCCTCGTACGTCCTCATGCTGCCGTAACCGAGTTCCACCAGGAGCGTGCCGCCGCCGAGGTCGTAGATCGCATCCGTGAACAACGGCAGGCTGAACGTGCGGGAAAGGGTCAGGTCAGGCGTCACCACCGTGACGCGCTCATCATAATCGAGCAGGAGGAGGGTATCGCCGGAGACTCGTTCCATGCCCCGGATCTGTCGGAACTCGCCAGGCCCTTCCCACTCCCGTCCGAAGGACCCGAGGAATTCGCCTGCTGCGGCATAGAGGCGGATCTCCTGCTGACCCGAGACGACCACGCGTCCGTCGGAGAGGCGGGTCATCGCGCCGACCCTGAAGAACTCGTGGGACTCTCCGGTGCCGGACCGCGTCAGGTCCAGGATGGGCTCAGGGTCGACGGTCCCGCGGCTCGAATCGCCCCACGCGGGGCGGAACGCCTCCACGATCTGGACCCCGGCGCTGTCCCGCTGCGTGACGAGCGAGGGATCGACGTCCGCCCCGCCGCAGGCGAGTGCGGAAACGCAGCAGCCCCAGGTCGCGCATCGCACGGCAAGTCGAGAGGTAGCCCGTCGATCAATGTTCAATCACGGCTCCCTGCGACGGGTTCGTCGGCGACGAAGCCTCGGTAGCCCAGAGGACGCTGGCGGGGCCAGACCTCGTTGAGCGTCCCGGCTTCGAACAGGCGTCCGTTGATCATGACGCGCTCGATCGCAAGAGAGTTGCGCAGGTCCTCGAGCGGGTTCTCCGACAGGACGAGCAGGTCGGCGAGTTTGCCGGGTTCGATGGAGCCGAGTTCGCGCTCGAGGCCGATGCCGTTCGCCCCGAAGATGGTGGCGGCCTTGAGGGCGTCGTGGTTGGACATGCCGCCGGAGGCGACCATCCACAACTCCCAGTGGTACGCGAGGCCCTGTAGCTGGCCGTGGCTGCCGACGCCCGCGAACCCGCCTTCGGCGACGACCTCAGCCAGGAAGGCGGCGTTCTCCTCGAACACGAACTCCTCCGGGACGGCCCAGCCCACGGCGCCCGAGGCTCCGGCGCGGCGGCGCGTGCGGGCGTCCAGCGTTTCGTGCGGCGTGAAGCGGGCCAGGCGGGGGTGGTCGTGGACGTTCTCGCGGGTGAACCAGTAGATCTCGCCCATCGGTCCGCCGAACGAGACGACGAGCGTGGGCGTGTTCACGACTTTGGTCTCCGAGAACAGTCGGACGACGTCCCCGTGCAGCGGATAGACGGGAAGATTGTGCTCGATGCCGGGGTAGCCGTCCATCGCGTGCGTGAGGTCGAGTTGGAGGTCGAGGCCGGCCTCGGTCGTCGGCATGAGTTCCAGCTCGCGGGCGGCCATGACCAGCCACTGCCGCTGCTGGCGATTGCCGGCGAGATACATCTTGAACGTCTGCGTTCCGTAGTAGTCCGAGTAGCGGGTGAGGATGTCCCGCGCGTGGTCGAGGTCGCAGATCGGCTCGCCGGGCTGATAGTTGCCGAACACGCCGGGGCCGGTGGAATAGATGCGGGGGCCGAGGATGTCGCCGGCACGCACGCGGTCGGCGTAGGTGAGGACGTCGGACACGCCGGTCTGGGGGTCGCGCGTCGTCGTTACGCCGAACGCGAGGTTCGCGAGGTAGCCCCACGGCTGCGTGGTGTGGATGCCGGCCGGTGGGCGCAGATGCGCGTGGGTATCCACGAAACCGGGCATGATCGTCATGCCGCTCACGTCCCGGATCTCGGCGTCGTCGGGGACGGCGAGGGTGCCGGAAGGCCCCACGGCGGCGATGCGGTTTCCGTCGATGAGCACGTCGCCGCGCTCGATCACTTCGTCGCCCCGCATGGTGATGACCCGGGCGCCGCTGAGCAGAAGCCTGCCCTCGGGCAGATCGCGATCCACAGGCAACTCGACGCGCACCTCCACGGGGCGGTAGCGCGCCTCGTCCCGCTCCGTCGCGGCGGCACCTGCCGTGTCGGCCGCGGCCTCCGCGCCCGCTGGGTCCTCTTCCGCCTCCAGCGCCGCCAGGCTGTCGTTGACCGCGCGCGCCCGGGCCAGATCGTAGCGGAAGTACGCGTTCCCCAGCGCCCACACCACCGTCCCGCCGCCGGCGCTCCACGAGGGGAACTCCCCGCCGAACTCCGTCACGCGCGTGACGGGAACGGCCGCCCCGTCCGGGTCCTGCACCGAGATCGTCGGAGCCTCGGCGCCCACCTGCGGCACGGTCACCACGTAGAGGTCGTTGCCAACCCTGGCGAGCGCGCGGTCACCGGTCGGGGAGACTTCGATGGACGAGGCGTTAGCGGGCGAGCCGCCGCGCGTGGCCGAGAAACCGGTGACTTTGAGGTGCTCCCTCTCGTCCGTGCCGTCCCAGCGGACGGAGATGAGCCCGCGGGAACCCGCGTGCAGGTAGATCCGATCCGCCTCATCGCGCCGGAAATGCGGCCCGGAGCGTCCCATCGCCTCGGCCACCACCGTGGCAGCGCTACCCTCCGCGTCGTACCACGCGATATCGGTCCGGCTCCCCGCCCCGCCCGTCAGCCGCGCCCGCACCGGCGCCTGGAGCAGCACGATGCGGCCCCCGTCCGGCGACCAGGCGGGAGACCGCATGAAGCGCGGGAGATCGGACACCCGCCGCGTCGCGCCCTCATCCGGCGACACGGACCACAGGTAGCCCCCCTCCGGCTCGTCCCAGCTCACGACCGCCAACGTCTCCCCATCCGGCGACCAGGAGGGCTCCGCGAGCCCGCCTTCGATCTCCTCGCCGACCCGCCTCGGAACCCCGCCGTCCGCGTCCATCACGTAGAGGCGCCCCAGCGCCGTGAAGGCGACCTGACTCCCGTCGGGGGAGAGGGCGATGTCACGGATCTGGCGCACCTGGAAGGTCGGCGTGTCTTCGACCGGATAGTCGAAGTCGAGGCGCGGGCCGACATGGAGCGTCACGTCGACCGCGAACGGAATCTCGGCCGCCTCGCCGCCGTCCGTTTCTTGCATTCCAGCCAGCGGAACCCGCCACAGCCGGCCGCCGTGCGAGAGGATGACGGCCTCACCATCGGGCGTGAAGGCGTAGCCCGGAAGAAGGTCGAGCGTGGCGCGGCTCTCCATGTCGTCGCGCTGCACGGGGTAGGCGAGCCAGCGCTCCTCGCCCGTCGCGAGGTCGCGGGCGCGGAGGCCCGTCGCATCCTCGTGGCGCGTCCCGTATGCCAGCGTCCCGCCATCGGGAGAGACCGCAGGCCGCAAGCCGGACCCGTAGCGGCTCGTCAGCGTCGCGCGGCGACCCGTTTCGCGGTCGTACCGGGTAAGTTGGTACTTCGGGAACGCCGCGTCGTACGTCCAGTCGCCGGTCCCCTGCGCGAGGTAGATGTAGCGGCCGGAGGGATCGAAGGCGGCCCCGATCGCCTTCAGGTTGTCGGGTTCGTCGATGAGGGCGATGCCGCTTCCGCCGTCGCGGTGGAAGAGCCAGGGCTTCGCCGCCCCGCCGAGCGGGCTGTAGGTGCGCGACGCCACGAGATAGTCGCCGTCGGGCGACCACTCGGGCGACGTGTAGAGGTTGTCGTTGCCGCGCGTGACCTGCGTCGTGTCGGTCCCGTCGAGGCTGAGGACCCAGAGGTTCTGTCCCCCGCTCCGGTCGGACACGAACACGATCTCCGACCCGTCGGGGCTGAAGCGCGGCTGGCTCTCGAAGGCGGGCCCGGTCAGCAGCGGCGTGGCCGTGCCCCCCTCGATAGGCAGCGTGTAGAGATCGCCGAGGAGGTCGAAGACGAGGGTGGCGCCGTCCGGGCTCACGTCGACCGACATCCACGAACCGCGGTCCGTCCGGAAGCGGATCTCCCGCGTGGGCTCGAGCGGCAGCCCCTCCGTCGCGAGCCCACCGCCGTCGGCAGGCGCCTCCTGGGCCGCCGCGCCCGGAGCCGCCCCGAACCCGCAGATGGTGGCCAACGAGATGAGGGTCATTCGGTGACCGCGCATCGAAGTCCTCCCGGCTGTGGAAGAAGACGTTCCCGCGGGAACGTCCCGAATCTGTACTTTTCCTGTCCCTAATCCGTACCGATCACGGCCGCCGCCGCGAGGCGGGAGACCTCCGCCTCGGAGAGTTCGAGCACATCGGTGAGGATGTGTCGCGTGTCCCCGCCCAGCGCGGGCGCGGGGTTCACCGGCACATCGGGGGCGTCGGAGGTGAGGAGCGGCGTGCGGACGAACTGGAGTTCGCCCAGTCCTTCGTATTCGACCGAGACCCTCACGCCGCGCGCCTCCAGTTGCGGGCAGACGAGGAGGTCGTCGGAGGTCTGCACCGGCCCCGCGGGGACGCCCACTGCGAGGAGCCTTTGCACGACCTCATCCCGGGTGAGGTCCGCGAACACGGGCCCGACGACCTCGTCGAGGAACGCGCGGTTCTCGGTGCGGGCCGCAGGGGAATCGCAGCGGGGGTCGTCCAGCAGGTCGGGGCGGTCCAGCATGCGGCAGAACCGACGCCACATGATGTCGTCGGGGATCGTGAAGGCGACGTAGCCGTCGCTCACCGACAGGAGGCCGCGCGGGTAGAAACCCGGAGCGTCACCGCGCGCCGGCCGCGCTCCCGTGTTGGCGGCCAGCGAGATCATGCGTTCGTTCAGCGACAGCACCCCGTCATACATGGCGGAGTCCACGAACTGGCCCCTCCCCGTCACGCTGCGCCTGTAGAGCGCCATCGAGACGCCGTGCGCCGCGGCCATCCCGGCGTAGAGGTCCGGCATCCCGTAGATCGAGGGGGACGGCGGCTTGTCGGCGAAGCCGATCATGTGCATGACCCCGCCCATCGCCTCCGCCACGACGTCGAACGATGGCCAATCGCCGTATGGCCCCTCGCGCCCGGGCAATCGCCCGAAGCCGGACACCGCCGCGTAGATGAGCCCCGGATTCGCCTTCGACAGCGCCTCGTAGCCGAGCCCCATGCGGTCCACCGACCCCGGCCGCAGGTTCTCCACCACAACATCGGACTTCGCCACGAGCGCCCGGTAGAGATCGCGCCCCTCGTCGCTCTTCAGATTGAGGGCGAGGGATTTCTTGTTCCGGTTATAGGCCATGAACCCGACGCCCATGCGGACGCCGTTCCGCTCCACGAAGGGGGGGATGGCCCGGCGGGGGTCGCCGGCACCCGGCCGCTCGATCTTGATGACCTCGGCGCCCGCGTCCGCGAGGAGCAGCGAGCAGTAGGGGGCCGACATGTATTGCTCGAGCGCGAGGACGCGCACTCCCGCCAGCGCACGGCCGGAGTCGCTCATGGTGTGGTCTCCGGATTCGAGGGACTCAGCTTGTGGTTGGGGTCGTCCGGTATTTGTCGAACCACGCCACGATGTTCGCGATCTTCGCCATCAGCTGGCTCGGGCGGCGGCTCATGTCGTGCGAGGCGCCGGGGAGCCGGATCACGGCCGTGTCGATGCCGCGCAGCTTGAGCGCGTGGAACATCTGGTACGACTCCGACAGCGGCGTCCGCAGGTCCTCCTCGCCCGTGATGATGAGCGTCGGCGTGTTCACGTTTCCCACCAGCGACAGGGGCGAGAACTCCCAGTACGCCTCCGGGTTCTCCCACGACAGCCCTTCATATCGACTGAAGTAGTAGCCGTACCAGTTGTCGGCCGTGAGCGTCTTGCTGATCCAGTTGACGACGGGTTTCTGCGCCACCGCGGCTCGGAAGCGGTCCGTCTTGCCGACGATCCAGGCGGTCATGATCCCGCCGGCGCTCCCCCCGGTGACGAACAGGTTGTCCTCGTCGATGTACCCCCGCTCGATCACGGCGTCGACCCCCGAAATGAGGTCGTCGTAGTCCTGGCCCGGATAGTTGTGATAGAGGAGATCCGCGAACTCCTCCCCGTAGCTCGTGCTTCCCCGCGGGTTCGGATAGAGGACGACGTACCCGGCCGCGGCGAGAAGCTGCATCTCCGCCGAGAAACGGTCTCCGTAGTTCGAGACCGGCCCGCCGTGGATCTCGAGGATGAGGGGATAGCGACGCCCGGGATCGAAGTCGGGCGGCTTGACGATCCACCCCTGGATGGGACGACCGTCGAAGGAGGACGCCCACCAGATCTCCTCGACTTCACCCAGGGTGCGGTTGGCGAGCAGATCGTCATTGAGCGAGGTGATGCGGCGCACGCCGCGACCTCTTGCGCCCACAGCGACATCCCCCGGGAACTCGGGCCGCGTCTGGTTGAGGGCGAAGCTCCCGTCGCGGGCGACGCTGAACGACCCGCCCCCGTAGGGACGCCCGTAGGACGTGCCCCCCAGATCCTCCGCCAGCACCTCGAGTTCGCCGTCGAGCGTGACGAAGGCGACCTTCGAGTTCCCCTCGTCATCGTACTGGAAGTAGACGCCGCTCCCGTCGGAGGCCCACACGGGGCTGGCGACGCCGCGGTCGAGGGTGCCCGTGAGGACCCTTTTCCCGCTTCCGTCCAGGTTCATGACCTGGAGCTGGCTCACCTGGTAGGTGCGCGTGCGGTCCTCGTAGCCGACGAAGGCGATCAGTCGGCCGTCGGGGGAGACGGCCGGACTCTGGTCGGGTCCGGGACGGTCCGTGAGCTGTCGTACCTGCCCGTCCGCGATCGAGATGATGTAGAGTTCCGAATTGCGGTAGTCGTGGACCCAGTTCTCGTTCCGGTTCGAAGAGAAGACGAGGCTCCTCCTGTCCGGAGTCCACGCGGCGGGGCTCTGATGCTGGAAGTCGCCCGACGTGACCTGCGTGGACGTCCCGCCCTCGACCGGGACGATGAAGATGTGGTCGTACCCGAAGTCCAGATAGCCGACGCCGTCCTGCCGGTTCTTGAAGCGGTCCTCCATGATGGGGGGCTCGGCCCACTCCGCGCCGGCCGGCGGCTGCGGAGGCGGGGCGAGGCTCGGCGCCGGGTACGGAACCAGCTTGTTGAAGGCGAGATAGCGCCCGTCCGGCGACCAGCGGAGGCCGCGGGGCGACTCGATGAGCTGCGTGAGCGTGGCCTCCTCGCCGGTATCCATCCAGCGGACGCGGATCTGGCCGTCCGCCGTGTAGGCGATCCGCGTCCCGTCGGGCGACCACCGAGGGGACGTGCCCGTCCCGATCCGCCGGTGATTCGATCCGTCGGCGTTCACGACCCACAGCTCGGACTTCTTCCCGTCCCGCATGATGTCCATCGAGGTCCGGACGTACACGACCTGCCCACCGTCCGGGGAGATCCGGGGGTCCGCCGCATACTCGAGTTCGAACACGTCCATGGGCTGGAAGTGCTGTTGCGCGACCGCCGACTCGGCGACCAGGGCGCCCGCGGCGGCGAACAACGCCAGGGCGATCCTCTTCATCCAGCTTCTCTCATCCATCTTCAGCTCCCCGCATGGCTCGCGACCGTGAATGGGCGACGAATGGGCATAGAATGGGAACAGGCCCGGAAACATCCTCCGGATTCGACCGGCGGGCAACCACCGCGTTATTCTGCGCGTCCAGCGCAGCTTTCCGTGAACGAAAAGCCTCGGTTCCAGAGCCCGTCCCCGGGAGAATGACATGACTCGGTTTCCGGCACGGTACCCGTCCCTTTCGCCAGGGGCGATCCTCGTCCTCCTGACGCTCGCCGTCCTCGGCCCGGCGGCCGCTTCCCCCGGGCTCGCCGCGCAGGAGTACGACCTCCTGATCCGCCACGGGCGGGTGATCGACGGGACGGGGAACCCCTGGTTCGCGGCGGACAGCGGCATCGTCGGGGACCGCATCGAGCGGATCGGGAACCTTGGGGACGCGACGGCCCGGCGCATCGACGGTCCTCGGCGGCGCGGACGGACGCACGTCAGCCTGGCCGCTCGGCGACGAGATCGCGTCTCTCCGGGAACTGGGCCACGCGATGAACTTCGTCCCCATGGTCGGGCACAGCACGGTGCGCACCGAGGTGATGGGCGCCGACTACGAGCGGCCCGCCACGGAGGCGGAGATCGCGCGCATGCAGGAACTCGTGCGCGAGGGGATGGAGGCTGGGGCCTGGGGGCTCGGGGCCGGCGTCGAGTACCGCCCCGCCCGCTTCAGCACGCCGGAGGAGGTCATCGCCCTCGCCGGCGCGGTGGCGCCGTACGACGGCTTCTACATCGCCCACCAGCGCAGCGAGGCCGAGATGCCGCTGTGGCAGCTCCCGAGCAACGCGGATGGCTGGCCGGTGGACGGCGCCCAGGGGCTCGAGGAGACGGTGAACATCGCCCGTCAGCCCGGAATCCGCGTCGTCTGGAGCCACCACAAGGCCCGGGGCCGGTCCAGCTTCGGACGCTCCGGGCTCGACACGCTGGTCGTGAACGGGGCGCGCGCGGAGGGGCTCGAGGTGTATCTCGACGTCTATCCCTACGAGACGTTCGGCGGAGGTCCGCGTCCCATGATCCCGCGCTGGAGTCTGGTGCACGACACCGTGGACACGAGCGGGGGCCGGGACAGCCCCGTCTACAATAGCGAGGAGCTGTTCGACGACGCCCGCGCCAACCTCGAACGCCGCTGGGCCGACCCCGAACTCCGGGGCATCATCGCCCGGGACATCGCGTGGATCGTCGACCACAACGGAGGGGCGGACCGGGTGGTCGTGGTGGGGTATCCGGATTCGACCTTCGTGGGCCGGACGCTGCAGGAGCTGGGCAGCGAGATGGGGGTCACGTACGAGGAGGTCGTCGTCCACCTGGCGCTGCACGGGTACCCGGACGTGCTGGGTGGCGCCTGGACCCGCGGCTACGGGATCCACGACGTGGACATCGTCAACTATTACCGGCAGGACTACACGGCCACGGCTTCGGACGCCGCCGTGAGCGGGGTCGAGGGCGTGCCGCAGTTCGCCTCGCGGCCGGGGGCGCACCCGCGCCACTTCGGCGCCTTCACGCGCAAGATCGCCCGCTATGTGAAGGACCTGAAGGCGATTTCCCTGCCCTTCGCCGTGCGCTCCATGACCGGACTCCCGGCGCGCATCATCGGTCTGGACGACCGGGGGTTCCTGCGCGAGGGATACAAGGCGGATCTCGTCGTGTTCGACCTCGAGCGCCTCCGCGACCGGGCCACGGTGCTGGAGCCGGACCTGTTCAGCGAGGAGATCGACTACGTGATGGTGAACGGCGTGCTCACGGTGGACGGCGGCGAGTTCACGGACGCGCTTCCCGGCGTGGTCGTCCTGCGGCCCGGGAGTTCCGAGAACTAACTGGTAAGACCGGGCACCGTCTCGAACCCGGCCTGCGAGAAGTGACGGTCCGTGGTCAGCGCTCTGGTGAGAGCGAGTTCCGTCATGACGACGAAGCTGGTGCAGTCCGTGAAGGAGAAGTTCTTGTCACTCCATCGGAAGAACCAGCTACGCGCTTTTTCGGCGCGCAAGGGATCGATCCATTCCCATCGGATCCGTGCGCTCGCGTCGATCTGCGCCCACCATGCCGCGGCCGCGCCCAGCCCCAACCGCGCGCGGATCAGCGTCAGCGTCTCGTCGATCACGTAGTCGGTCGAAACGAGGACGCCCCCGGCGCGCAGGCAGGCGTCGCGCTCGCGCCGACCGGCTTCGTGCATGGCGTCTCCCTCGTCGGCCATGGCCATCCAGCCCGCCGTATCGACGAAGATTGCCGGATCAGGAACCGGATTCGCCATAGAGAATCCGGTCGTGCTCCGCCGCGGTGAGTCCGTCGGTCGATTTCCCCACGGCCCCGGCTCCGTAGAGCGAATCCGCTTCGGCCGGACGAAGATCGAGTCCGGCTCCCACAGGCACGATCCGGAACGCGGGACGGCTCCGGTAGAGGACCGTGAAATCCTCGCCTTTCCTCACGCGCTCGATGATTCGTCCCATCTCATGTCTGAGCGTCTTCACGTTGATCATGGTAGACACCTGTCGTTCTCCTCTCGAAGAATCTCAAGGTAAACTCAAGATAACCCAAGAGCGGCTCACATGCCAAGCAGTCGTGGCACCGGCGGCCCCGTGTCGCATGGGCGGGTTTCCCGGCTATTGTTCGGGCCGGACGACGACCGACAACTGTCAGATCGGGAGAGCCCATGCGCACGCGAATCCACGCCCTTCTCCTCCTCGTGCCCGCCGCCGCCTGCACCGCGGACGCGCCGCCGCGCGAGCCGGCAAGCGTCCAGAGCGCCAGGGACGTGACCGACGCGGTGCTCGAGGCCGCCGGGCCTGACGCCAACTGGCTGACCTACGGCGGCAACTACGCGGAGGACCGCTTCAGTACGCTGGACGAGGTCACGCGCGACAACATCGACCAACTCGGTCTGGCGTGGACGTACGACATCGAACTGCGCGGCGGGGTCGAGGCCACGCCCCTCGTCGTGGGCGGCGTCATGTACATCAGCTCGCCGTGGAGCGTGGTCCACGCGATCGACGCGCGGACGGGCGAGCGGCTGTGGCGCCACGACCCGGGGGTTCCGCGCATCCGCGGCCGGCTCGCCTGCTGCGACGTGGTGAACCGCGGCGTCGCGCTGTACGAGGGCAAGGTGATCGTCGGCACGATCGACGGGCGCCTCATCGCCCTCGACGCGGAGAGCGGAGAGCTCGTCTGGGAGGCGCTCACGATCGACCCCAACGAGGCCTATACGATCACGGGCGCGGTGCGCGTCGTGCAGGGTCTCGCGATCATCGGAAACGGCGGGGCCGAATACGGCGTACGCGGCTACGTGTCGGCCTACGACGCGGATGACGGCGAACTCGTGTGGCGCACCTACACGGTGCCGGGCAATCCCGCGGATGGGTTCGAGTCGGAGGCCATGGAGATGGCGGCCGAGACCTGGAGCGGCGAGTGGTGGGTTGCGGGCGGCGGCGGGACGGCGTGGGATTCGATCATCTACGACCCGGATCTCGACCTCCTCTTCGTCGGGACCGGGAACGGTTCCCCCTGGTCTCGGCACCTCCGGAGCCCCGGAGGCGGCGACAACCTCTTCCTCGCTTCGATCCTCGCGCTCCGCCCGCAGACGGGCGAGTACGTGTGGCACTTCCAGACGACGCCCGGCGATCACTGGGACTACACGGCCGTCCAGCCGCTGACGCTCGCGGATCTGGAGTTCGACGGACGCATGCGCCGCGTAATCATGCAGGCGCCGAAGAACGGGTTCTTCTACGTGCTCGATGCGGAGACCGGCGAGTTCCTCTCGGGCCAGGAATACATCGTCCAGAACTGGGCCGAGGGACTCGACCTCGAGACGGGCCGGCCGACGGATCGGCCGGAAGCCGTGCACGCCGAGGTGTGGACCCTCATCACGCCCGCCGCACTCGGGGGCCACAACTGGCAGCCTCAGTCCTTCAACCCCGAGACGGGGCTCCTGTATCTGCCGATCCAGGAGGGTTGGGTCGAGCGCAGCGAGCAGCCGGACTGGGTGTACACCGACCTCGAGATCGAGGACCACCGCTACGGGCAGGCGGTGAACAACCTCGGCCATGTGAGCCGCTACGGGGCCCGGGACGACGCCGGCTTCCTCGTCGCCTGGGACCCGAAGGCACAGGAGGCGCGCTGGACCGTGCCCCTCCTCGGCTACTGGAACGGCGGCACCATGACGACGACGGCCGGGCTGGTGTTCCAGGGCGGCGGGGACGGCCGCTTCGTCGCCTACGACGCCGAGATCGGGGATCAGCTGTGGGAGGTCTCGACCAACCTCGGCATCCTTGGGGGGCCGGTGACCTATCTCGTGGACGGACGGCAGCACGTGAGTGTGACGGCCGGCTGGGGTGGATCACGGGGTCGCAGCGGCGCCCCCTACGGCGAGGCGGTGAACTACGAGCAGCAGGGGCGGATCTTCACCTTCGTGCTCGGCGGAACCGAGCCCATGCCGTTGCCTCGGCGGAAGCGCCCCGTGAGCGTGCCGGACGTCGACCTGCCCGCGGACGCGGCGTCGCTCGAGCGCGGGGGCGAATTGTACGTGCAGTATTGCCGCCACTGTCACGGGGCGGGCGGCGGCTCGGAGGGTTCGATGCCGAACCTGCAGCGCGCGACAAACATCGTGCACCGGAACTTCGAGGACATCGTCCTCGGCGGGAGCCGGGAGCCGCAGGGGATGCCGTCCTACGAGGGCCTGCTCGACTCCGACCAGTTGCGGCTGATCCAGGCCTATATCGTCTCGCAGGCGCGGGAGTCGCTCGCAGCCGAGGCGGAGGCGTCGGGCGGCGGAGAGTGAACTTCAGAAAGCGAGAGGAACCATCACATGAAGCGCTTCATCCTGGTCTCACTGCTTGCAGCCGGAGGGCTCATCGCCATGGCCCCTGATCTGTCGGCCCAGCGCCGTTACATCAACCCGCGACACGCGAGCGAGGAGGGCGTCCTCCCCTTCAGCGGCGCCGTCTGGGTAGGGGATCTGCTGTTCGTTTCGGGATCGATCGGGCTCGTCGACGGGCGTCCGCCCAACGACGCCGAGGAGGAGGCCAAGGTCGTGATGGAATCCATCAAGAACACGGTCGAGGAGGCCGGGATCACGATGGACGACCTCGTCTCGGTGCAGGTATTCTGCTCCGACGTGGACCTCTACGACGTGTTCAACAAGGTTTACCGGACGTACTTCACGGAGAACTTCCCGGCGCGCGCCTTCCTCGGCTCGGGCCCGCTCCTGTTCGGGGCGCGGTTCGAGGTCATGGCGATCGGCTCCCGCAACTGAGCCGGAGGCGGGATCTGGTCACCGAAGCGGGCCCCGGTGCGGGGCCCCGGCCCGATCTCGCCGATGCGCTGGAGCGCGGGGAGATCGTCTTCTTCCCCGCCTGTCCGGTAGACCTTGCGCCGGATCGCGCCCTGGAGCGGCTTCGCGAAGAACTGCCGCGTCAACTGCGCGCGAAGAACGTCAGCTACCACCCGGAAAGCGGGCGCCTCCGCGGGGTGAAGGGCCCGGGAGGGCTACGGGACGCAGTTCTTGCCACGCTCACCGCGCACGGGGCCCGCGTCCGCGCCTTCCTGAGGGAAACCCTGCCCACGCTCACGCGCGGATGGACGGTGGGGACGACCAGCTTCCGCCCGATCCAGGAACGGGGCCGCAGTCTCTCCGCGCACGCGAGCAACGAACGGATCCACTTCGACGCCGGCGCCTACGGGGCGACGGACGGGGATCGGATCCTCCGTTTCTTCGTCAACGTGAACCCGGACGAAGAGCGCGTGTGGAGTACCAGGGGAACCTTCTCCGACGTGTTCGCGCGCTGCGGGGCCGAGGCGGGGGTGGCGGGCGGCGGCTCGTTGGAGCGCGGGACGCTCGACCGTCTTCGGGGACGCCTGCTTCGAGGGATCGCCAAGGCCGGACTCGCGGAGGCCGTGCTGGCGGACTCGAGTCCGTACGACCGCCTCATGCGGCGCTTCCACAACTACATGAAGGACACGCCATCCTTCCAGGAGCGGGACGAGACGTGGCAGGAGATCCGTTTCCCGCCCTTCTCCGCCTGGATGGTGCTCACCGACATGGTGAGCCATGCGAGCGTATCCGGCCAGCACGCCCTGGTCGACACCTTCATCGTCCGGCTCGCCGCCTGCAGACGCCCGGACCTCGCCCCGATCAACATCCTGCGCGGGTCCCCAGGCTAAGACCCGGATTCAGATGGTCTTGGGGTTCTTCCTTCGGCGAGAAAAACCCTCGAACAACCCTTCCTGACGCGTCAAGCGCTCCCGCAGCGCACCCATCTCCCGCGCCATATGCTCGCGAAGTTCGCCCATCTCCCGCGCCATTTGCTCTCGAAGTTCGCCGATCTCCCGCGCCACCTGCGCCCGCAGGTCGCCCATCTCGCGGGCCATGCGCTCCCGGAATTCGGCGAACTCGCCCCGGAGGTCGCTAACGTCTCCGGTGAGCGCCGCCAGATCCTTGCGCATCGCGCGCTGTCCCGGCAGGAGCGCGGCGGCCAGCGCGATCCCCACCCCGATGATCGTCCACATTTCAGGCGTCATCTCGTTTCCTCTCTCAGCGCACTCAACCTAACCTATCGTTGAGTTACCCGTCGGGCGTCAACGACGCCTCAACGATTCAGTAGGTGCCGTCGGGGAAGGAGTCCTGGAGTTGGTCGCGTCGGGCGATCGCGACGCATTCGGCGAGATCGGAGAGGTAGTCGTCGAGCACCGGCGTGTGCACCAGCGTGATGGGCTGGTGGATGGCGGGCGGCTCCCGGTGTTGGCCCATCATCCAGCCGCGCTCGTTCATGAGCCTCGCGACCGCGAAGATGTTGAACGGTTCGCCCGGTTCCACGTCGTACCGGAAGAGGTTCGTGTCGCCCACCGGCTCGAACACGTACAGGCCGTCGATCGCCCGCACGCCTTCGATCGTCGCTTCGGTCGTCTGCATGATTCCGCGGACGACTTCGCGGTATCCTTCCCGGCCGAGGTGCTGGAGCATCGTCCACGCGCAGGCCACGGCACCCCCCGAGCGGGAGCCCTGAGCCGTCGGGGACGCGTAGGAACCTCCGGGAAGGTCGTGGACCACGTATCTCGCGTACTCCAGGTCGTTCCCATCGGCGAACAGGACGAGCGAGGCGCCCTTCTGCGCGAAGCCGAACTTGTGAAGGTCCGCGGACAGGCTGGACACGCCGGGCACGGAGAGATCGAACTCGGGGACCAGATAGCCGATGTCGCGCGCGAAGGGCGAGATGAAGCCGCCGTAGCAGGCATCCGAGTGCAGACGGACGCCCGTTTCCAGGGCCAGTTCACCCAGTTCCCGGATCGGGTCCATGAGTCCGTAGTAAATGGTGGGGGCGCCGGCATATATGAATATGGACGCCTCGTCAATCGCCTCACGAATGGCGTCCACATCCGCGCGATAGTCCGCGCGACAATCCACGTATTTCATATCGAGGTCGAGGATCGCCGCCGCCTTGTCCACCGAGGGATGGCGACTGTAGGCCGCGACGATATTCAACCGCCTCAGGTCCGGCCGGGCCTCGCGCTTCATGTCGCGCGCGACTTTCACGGCCTGGAAGATGCTCTCGGTGCCACCGGAGGTGAACTGCCCGCCGGCACCCTCGGGCGCGTTGAACAGCTCGAGGCCCATCTGGACGATCTCATCTTCCATCACGCCGAGGCTGGGGTACGAGCTGTGGGCGGAGAGCGCGTTCTCGACCGAAAACATCGCATGCGACTCGTCCTGCACGCGCTTCACGGCTTCGTCGACGAAGTAGACCAGGTACGGGACGCGCCCGTTCCTCCAGTCGTAGTCGGCGCGCTTGCGACGGACCAGTTCGGCCCTGAGCGTCTCCCAGTCGATCCCCTTCTCGGGGAGTTGCTTCCGCGTCCGGACCTCGCGACTCACCCCACTCGTTGCCTGTGCCACGTCGACTGCCCCTTGTCTTGCGTTGTTGTGGGTGTAGCTACCGGGCCGCCGTTCGGCGCCTCTCCTCATAGTTGGCCCCGGCCAGCACCGGAAGGACCGTCAGCAACCAGGCGAACAGGATGGCCAGGGGGAGCGTGACCAACCCGATCAGGAGCCCCCCCCATCCGGTCATCACCGAGTCCCCGCCTCCGAAACTCAGCCCGAAGGGACTTCCCCCGCGGCCCGGAAACAATCCCGGAAGGATGAGGAGCGCGATCAGGATCCATACGCCGGCGCGACTTGCCGCGAGCCGGGAGCAGACGAAACCGCCGCCGAAGAGGATCGCCAGGGAAGCGACCAGGGCGATCACCACTACCAACCCCGACATCCTCTCGAATCCGAGCAGCCCGGCGAGGACAATCAGGCCCCCTCCCAGAAGTAACATCGCGACCATGCCCGCAACCCAGGCGACGACCGCGGCCAGAACGTTCGTGGCCAGAGGGGAATTCAATCGACTCCACTGCATTCCTCACCTCCGTGTGATACCGGAAGACGTCCTGAACAAGATCGTATCGGGCGGGCCGGCGGAGCAACCGACCGACGGTGGCATCTTCGGCGCACACTTGTCAGGTGGCCCGGTATCGGGTCAGATACCGGGTCGCGAGTCCCGAGACCCGTCCCCAATACCCTGTACCAGGGATCTGAGTGCCCATGGCCTGGTTGCAGACACACTGGATCGCCGTAGCCCTTCTCGCCGTGTACGGGGCGGTCCTCGTGCGTCACGCCCTCGAGGGCCGGCGCGGGACGAAGGGACGGGCGGACTACTACGTGGGCGGTCGGTCGATGGGAGGGGTGGTGCTCGGTCTCTCCTTCTTCGCGACCTACTCGAGCACGAACAGCTTCATCGGTTTCTCCGGGCAGGCGTACACGTACGGGGCGGCGTGGCTGCTGGTCGCGCCCGCCGTGGTGATTTTCTCGCTCTCCGCGTGGGTGTGGATCGCGCCGCGGCTGCGCGCGTTCACGGGGGCGGTGGACTCGGTGACGCTCGCGGACTACGTGGGCTTTCGCTTCGAGAGCGGGACGGCGCGGCTCCTGGCCGCGGTCATCGTGATCTTCGCCAGCTTCCTCTACATGATCGCCGTCTTCAAGGGGATCGGGACCCTGCTCGAGATCTTCCTCGACATCCCCTACGCCGCCGCGATCGGGTTCGTCTTCCTCGTCGTCGTCTTCTATACGGCGGTGGGCGGGTTCATCTCGGTCGTGAAGACGGACGCCGTGCAGGGGGTCGTGATGTCGATCGCGGCCGTGCTTCTCTTCTGGGGCACGCTCCGCGGCGCCGGGGGGCTGGGAGCCATCGACGCGATCCGCGCGGCACCGGCCACCGGAGGGCTCTTCCGCTGGGACGCGGCGATGCCCTTCCCCGTCCTCATCGGGATCGTCGTGGCGGGGACGCTGAAGTTCATCGTCGATCCGAGACAGCTGTCCAGGTTCTACGCGCTCGCGGACCCGGCGGCGGTGCGACACGGCCTCATCGTGTCGACGATCGCCTTCCTCGGCGTGTACACGCTGCTCCTTCCGATCGGGCTGTACGCGCACGCCGTGATCGGCAGCGGGCTGACGGAGTCGGACCTCGTCGTGCCGACGCTGCTCGGGGAGGCGGGGATCCTGCCGGCGCTCCCGGCCGCGTTCATCCTCGTGGCCATGCTCGCGGCCGCGATGTCGTCGCTGGACAGCGTGCTCCTCGTCATGGCCTCGACCTGGGAGCGGGACGTGATCTCGGCCGTGCGGCACGTGGAAGAGCATCGCGCGGTGGCCCAGACGCGATTCTGGGTCGCGCTGTTCGCGATCATCACGGCCGCGCTCGCGCTCAACCCGCCGGGGAGCATCGTGACGCTGACCGCGTTCTCCGGCGGCCTCTATGCCGCGTGCTTCTTCCCGGCGGTGGTGCTCGGGCTGCTGTGGCGGCGCGGCACGGGGGCGGGGGCGGTCGCTTCGCTCCTCACCGGATTCATCGTGCTCCTGTGCTGGGATTGGGTGCCGTTCTCCAAGGCCGTGCACGAGGTGTTCCCGGCGATGGCGCTCTCACTGGCCGCCTATGTGGGCTGCGGACTCGCGGCCCCGCCCCTCGAAGCCGCGAAGCGCCTCGACATCAAGCTCTAGCCAGCTCGCCTCACTCTCCAGAGGCGGCGAGCAGGGCGAGGGCCAGACGGCAGCACAGGGATCCGCGTTCCGCACCGTCCCGGAGCGCCGCCGGGGCTTGCCAGTTCCAGTCCGAATACTGCGTGACGCCGGAGACCGGTTGGGGCACATGTGGTTCGCCCGACACGAGGCGGGCCGCGTGCAGCCGCAGCGAGAGTCGGTAGCCGTCGCGGTCGACGAAGCCGTCGCTCAGGGGGCCGAGGTCGACGGTTTTCACGCCCAGCTTGTCGCGCCCGATGCGCCGGACCAAGGCGTCATCGGTCTCCCCTTCGGCGTGGGATCCGGCCGGGAGACCCCACACGCCGGGCAGGTCGGGATCGTCGTCGGGGCGCCGGACGGTGAGCCAGCGCGGTCCCCCGTCCGCGGCTTCCGGCGCCCCGGGCCGCCCGGGCTGTTCGATGATCAGGGCGATGGCGTGGCGGGTCGGCGCGCGCCGGGGGCCGGCCCGGTCGTCCGGAGTCATCGCGCGGCCAGCGCCTCCAGCCGCTCGCGCGCGGCGTCAAAGCGGTCGAGCAGGTTGGGGATGTCCGCACCACCGTAGCCCGCGATCAGCCGCTCGCGCGCCGCGCCGAGAATGCCGAGGAGGTCCGCCGCCGCCGCCGCCCTGGCCGAGGGATCGGAACTGCCGACGCTCCCGATCCACACCGGCGCCGTGTGGGCAAACGGATAGTTGGCCATCATCGGCCAGCGCGCTTCCCCGCCGACGGCGCGCGCGGCGACCCAGCCGCCCTCCGGCAGCATCAGGTCCCCGTCGTAGCGACGGGTGCCGGGTGCGCCGAGTCCATCCTCCGTCCACACCACTTCCCCGTTGACGAGGATCTCGACCCGCTCGACTTCGGTCGCCGTGGCCAGGGAGAGTGACCAGGAGGCCTCTCGCGCGGACACGATTTCGCCGGGGCCGGCTCCACCCAGACGGAAATCCAGGAATGGGCCGTTCGTGACGAAGCTCCGCCCGTTCCGAAGCGCGTCAATGTAGGCGGGCCAGTTCCGGGCCCCGCCGGTCTGCGCGTACACGCGCGCCGTACCGACCGCCATCGTCCGGTAGAAATCGGTCATCACGTCGGTGCCCGCCGACGGGACCACTGGGATCCCGGCGCTGAGCAGCAGGTGCCAGATCTGGGACGTCAGTATCTCGTCGCTCCACAGGCAGACGATCTCGAGCGCGTCGAGGTCGCCCAGGACCGCGTCCGCGACGAGTTCGACCGGGACACTCCCGTGAAGTTCGGCGACTGGCAGTTCGGCCCACGGCGTCGTACGCTCGGCGCCCCGCGAGCTGACCGGATGCACGTAGTACGCCAGCCCTCCCTGCGCGCGCGCGTGCCCGAGGGCGTCCGCGTTCCGCCGGTCGTCCGACCCGTAGACCTGGTAGCCGGGACCCCAAACCCAGGGCCAGAACAGGTCGTCGATCCCGATCAGCCCGAGGTGGCCGAGGAAATGGGACCGGACCTCCTGCCCGAAGCGGACGAACGGGGGACCACCGGGCTCGCTCCAGGCCCAGAGGTCCTGATCCTCGAACCGGTTGTGCAGGTTCGCAAGGAGCGGGGTGGCGAAGTCGAGCGCCTCGCCGCGCATCATGGGCATCAGGTCGCCCGGGGAGAGGTCGTACAGGCCCCCGTAGTTGAGATGGAAGTGGTGCTCGCCCGAACTCCAGCCTCCGGCGCGCGCGTCCCACACGGAGGGCAGCACGACGTCCACCTCGGCGGTCCCGGCCTCGGCCCCCGCCTGAACGGTCGCGGACGCTTCCGGCGTCGCGAGGCCCTGGACTGCTGAGACCGTGACCTCGCCGGCCGGAACGGTGACTTCGATCACGCCTGGCGAATAGAAGAAGACGCGCCCGCTCTGGCCGTCGAAGCGCGCCGCGGACGCGTCGGGGACCGCGGGATGGCCGGACCCGTCCACGACCTCGAGCCGCGCCGGGACCGGGGGACCGCCTTCCTCCCGCATCGTCCGTATCCGGATGGTGGCCGTCGGCGCGCCCCAGTCCCAGCCGACCACGTCGACCTCGTGCACCGGTCCGCCGGCGGCGCGGACGCGCTTGAGCCGCAGCCGTTCCCGGTCGTCAGCCTCCGAGAAGTACACCCACTCGCCGGACGGATCCCAGGCAGGGGTCAGCGGCAGACCGCCCGACGCGAGGAGGATCGAGGGCCCGGGGTCGTCCACGTTCAGAAGGCGGATGTCCCAGCCATCCTGGGTCGGCCAGTTGACGGCGACGGTGGACCCGTCGGAACTCAGGGCGGGCCGGGCCATTGAAGCGATGTTGCCCTCGATGAGTGTGCGCGACTCCGGGGAACCGCCCGAGCGCACGACCACGCGGTCGCGTCCACCGCCCTTTGCGAGGTAGACGAGAGAGCTCTCGCCGGGCTGGGGTTTGAGTTCGATCCCGGGCGCGTTGGTGACCGGCCGCCTCACGCCGCTCGCGATGTCTACGGCCCACAGATCCAGCGTCCCGGCCTCAGCCTCGGCGGACGAGTAGAACAGCTTCGTGCCATCGGCGGAGAACGCGGGGTCGAGTTCGATCCCGGGGCTGTCGACTCGGCCCAGCTCGGCCCCCGTCGCCGCGGCGACCCACACGATTTCCGTGTCGCGGGTGTCATCGCGAACGAACGCGATGACCTGCCCATCGGGCGACCATGCCGGGCGTGCATCGATCTCGCCACCCCGGGTCAGACGGCGCGCGACCCCGCTCGACAGATCCATGACCCAGATCCAGCCTCTCGACGCGAATGCCACCTCCCCACCGTCCGGCGACGGGGCGGGATCGATCGGTCCGCTGGTGAGCATGGGAAGCTCGTATCCCTCGAGGTACACGTGGTGGTTGTACCCGGCGACCTTGGGGTATCGATGGGTCCATTGTCCGGCCGCGGAAACCGGGGCGAAGCCCAGGCCGAGAGCAGCCAGGCCCCAGACAGCGAGACCAGGGAACGAGAGGCCCCGGACGGAGGCGTGGGCGAAGGAAGGGATGACGGCCGGACGCGGTCGCATGGCGGTTCACCTGTCGAGTTGAGATACCGGGATAGCTGGGCGGGGCACGAGACCTAAGGCCTCACCAGATCCAGTTCGAAGTGGCGGGCGATCATATCGTAGTCGCGGTCGCGGGCCAGGAGCGGACGGCCCATCCGCAGCGAGGCGGCCGCGACCATGCAGTCGAGAACGGACCGGATCGTCAGACCTTGTCGGCGCAAAGTGCGGTGGATGAGCGCGGCGTCTTCGAAGTCGGCCAAGCCGCCGGTGCCCAATATCTCGAAGCGGGCGAGAAGACGCGCGACAGCTGCAGCTTCACGCTCCGTCCCGCATCCGGCCAGGAGTTCCAGCAGCACCGGCGCGGGCGTGGCGATCGCTTCGCCGGACTGGACCCGGGATCGAAGCGCGAGGTGGGTCGGACTACCCGTATCGCGGAGGTATTCGACCCAAGCCGACGTGTCTGCGATCACCAGCGATCCCCTGGGTCGCCGGCCCGCAGTTCATCGAGGTCGCCGCCCCATCCGGTACCCTGCATGGCGAGCGCTTCCTCCCTGGTCATCGGCACCACCGCGATCCGCCGAAGCGCAAATTCGGCGGCGGCAGACCGATCCGCAAAACCGTATCGCTCGCGAATCGTGTCCAGCAGGCGCGCGGTCACGGTCAACTCGACACGCTCCCTCCCGGACAAGGATGACTCTGCTTCCCGGTACATGGGGCGAGACTCCCCGACGATCGTGGCGCGACCCTGGAGTTCAAGGGCCCGGGCTTGCCGCAGCTCGCGCCGGACCCAGGCGGAAACCGTCTCCCGGTTGCGCCCGGCGGCATCCCGAATCTCGTCGTACTCGGCACCGGAAACTACGACCTGCAAGCGCTTACTCATGTCATGAGTATAATCTACTCATCTCGACCGGGGCAAACCGTCAACTCGGTGGGGCCGTCCGGGTCGGCACCTTCCGGCGGTCAGCGCCGCCAGGCGGCCGCGTCTGGAAGCCCGCTGCTGATCATCACATCGAGGCCCGGCTCGGGGGCGAGCGCGTCGAGATCGCTGCTGGCCACCGTACCGGACGGCAGGTCACGGAGAATCGCCCGCACATGGCCCGTCCGCGGATCGCGAAGGATCGCCAGCGGCGGCTCGCTCCCCTCCCGCATCTCGGCGACACCGCCTGGCCCCGAGAGCGAGAGGCTCGCCAGTCCTGTCTCCCATTCCGCCTGGACCGGTAGCGCGAAGGTGAACCCGGAACGCCCGTCTCCGTCCGCGATCTCCGGCATATTGAAGCTGAGCGAGAAGAGTTCGCTTCCGTCCACGCGCCTTCCCGTCAACTCGTACGGTCCCCCGGAACGCGGGACTACCGGGGAGGTGTCGATGAGGAAGGCGGGATCCAGGGACGGGACGCCGTCCGCAGTGGCACGGCCGGATACGAGAAGCGACCTCGTTGCGGCGGCCGGGGCCCGGGACGCCGCGCCCTCGTCCACAAGGCGGTAGCGCAGCGAGTTCGTGAAGTAGTAGTCGCTGATCCACTCGGGTGGACAATAGCTCATGAGATCCGCCCAGTCGGGCGGCACGAGCGACCCGCCGTCCCGGGGATCGTAGCCCCAGGCCCCGATCGCCCCGTTGGGCCAGGGGAAGGTCGGGTCCGGCCCCGCCGCGCTGCCGCAGTCGGCATGGCGGAGGTTGAAGTTGTGCCCGAGTTCGTGCGCGATCGTGGACTCGCTCAGCTGCGACATGCTCACTTTGCCACCGATATATGCGACGCCTCCGGCGCCTTCGGGCTCGGGCAGGAGACCCTTCCAGTGTCCCGTGCCCCCCTCGATCGCCCGGATGCGTCCGACCTCGTTCAACACGGCGAACGCACTGTTCGAGGCGATCGTGACGCTCTGGTGTTTCGTGATCACGAAGGCGCCCACCGGAAGCAGATTGTTCGTCTGCCAGAGGATCTCGTGGTTCGGATGGATTTCGCTGACGAGCGTCACGGCGGCGGGATCGCTGTTATCGGTCCAGACGAACGGGATCAGGGTGAGGCGGAGCGTGGGCATGGCCCTCACGTCGATCGGCGCCCGTCCCGTCTCGGGAATACGCTTCGCCACCCCGAGTCCCGGATGGAGCGTCCCGGCGGGATCGATCTCGATGACCATTTCCAGGCCGGGTTGAATCACCGCACCGTGGATCTCCGCATTGGCGGACAGGTCGAGTTCGCCCTCTTCCACCTCGGTCGGGATCGGGGATGAACCGGCGGGAATTTCCACCACATGGGTCTCCACGCCGTCAACGAAGAACGTGGCTCGGACCGGCGGGATCGCCGCGGAGGTCTCCTCACCGGACGTGATGAACACCCGGAGCAGCGCGCTCTCTCCGGCCACAAGCGGGACGGGGTAGTCGCGCGATTGCACGGCCTGCGTCAGATAGGCGTCCGACTGTCCCTCCGCCCGGCACGGCCGGATACGCCGCTTCAGGATCGCTTCCACCCAGGTCCGAAAGGCGGGTTGGTCGGGCACGCACAGCGCCGTGCCGCCCGCAAGCAACTCCCTCAGACCCACCGAAGTCAGGCTCTCCGGGAGCGGACCCGACAGCTCTTCGTTGTCCTGAAGGTGCAATTGCTCGAGCGCCCTCAAGTCGCCGAACGCGGGTGGCACTGAGCCGGAGAACCTGTTGTCCCGCAGCCACAGCGCTTGCAGCCGATCGAGCTGGCCGAGTTCCGCGGGCAGGGGACCCGAGAGGTCGTTTCCGCCAAGATCGAGCCATTGCAGGCTCCCCAGCTCACCCAATTCGGGCGGCACCGCTCCCTCGAGCAGGTTGCTGGAGAGCCTCAGCCCCTCAAGGTCGGAGAGGGCTCCGACTTCAATGGGGATCGAACCCTCGAGCAGGTTGTTGTTCAGGTAGAGCCATCGAAGGTAGACGAGGTGGCCCAACTCCGGCGGGACCGTGCCGCTCAACTGATTGTCGTTCAGGGACACTTGGACCAGTCGCGTGGCATTCCCCAGCTCCGGCGGGATATGACCCCGCAGGTCGTTCCCGGCGAGACCCAGCGACCCCAGTTCGGGGAGGTCGCCCAGTTCGACCGGGATTTGACCTGTAAGGCGATTGAAATCCAGCCCGAGGAAGCTCAGTCGCGGGAATCTCGCGATCTCCGGTGGAATCTGCCCCGCGAGTCGATTGTCGATCAGGTTGATCCCGGTGACCCTCCCCGCTTCATCGACCTGGATGCCGTACCAACTCGCGAGCGGTGCGTCGGTCAGCCAATTCGCCGAGTTCTGCCAGTTCCGTCCGCCCAGGGCCTCGAAGAGCCCCGCGAGATCCGCCCGTTCCTCGTTGCAGGCCAGTTCCTGGCCCTCGCGCGACGGGATGGCGCCCAGCCACTCGCGAAACGCCGCATCGCTCGGCGTGCACAGCATCGTGCCGCCGTAGTGGAGTGCCTGGAGGCCGAGTCGGGAGAGAGAGATGGGCAACGGGCCCGTGAGCGCGTTTCCATCCACTCTCAGTTCGGTGAGGAGGGCCAGATCGCCGAGGCTCTCCGGAAGCTGGCCGCGCAGTCCGTTCTCGCTGAGGTGAAGCGTCAGCACCCGCCCGTCCGGATCGGCCTCGACCCCGAACCAGCTTCCGAGCGGAGCGTCCGTCGTCCAGCCGTCCTTCCCGGTCCAGCTCCCTCCGCCCGCCGCGTTGTACAGGTCGATGAGCGTGGCGCGGTCCTGGCTCTGGACCGTGAGGGGTGCGGACGCCGTGGCGGGCCCGGAGGTGGCGGTGACGCTCGCCCGTCCCTCCCTGAGGCCCGTCACGAGACCGGTGGCATCAACCGTCGCGACCGCAGGATCGCCGCTCGTCCATGTCACGGGCGCACCGGAGATGACCCGGGCACGTTCGTCCAGGACGCGCGCCACCAGGCGGACGGTGTCGGCCGCAACGACCACGGCCGGATTCGGCTCCAGCGTGACCGTGGCCGGCTGCGGCGCGGGCGCGGGGGGAGGTGGGGGAGGCGGCGTGACGCCCTCGCCGCAGGAGAGGAGGGCCAGCAAAGCGCCGAGAGCTGCCGCACGAGGGGGTACACCGCCGCGAGTGGCGCCGGGGCTCCGGCCGGAAGTTGTGCTGGTTCGCCTTGCGATGGGTCCGCCTCCGGGGCAGGCGCGTCGTCAACGGGCTGTCATCCGCAAAGGTACCAAGCCGCGCCGGGCCGCGCGCCCCGCCCTGAGAGACGGAACGCGCGGCCCGGTGCGTTGCGGCTTTACCTCGGGACGCCCTTCAGGGGCGCCTGAACCGGAGTCAGCGCCTCCAGGCCGCTGAGCCGGGCAGCCCGCCGCTGACCATGATGTCCAGCCCCGGCTCGGGGGCCAGCGCATCGAGGGCACCGGGGCCCATGGCGCCGGCCGGCAGGTCGCGCAGGATGGCCCGCACATGGCCCGTCACGGGGTCGCGCATGATCGCCATCGGCGGTTCGCTCCCCTCCCGCATCTCGACCGTGCCCCCTGGCCCGGAGAGCGCGAGGCTCGCCAGCTCCGACCCCCACTCGGCCTGGACCGGAAGCGCGAACGTGAAGCCGGAACGCCCGTCGCCGTCCCAGACCTCCTGCATATCGAAGCTGACCGAGAACAGGTCGCTGCCATCCGCGCGCCTGCCGGTCAGCTCGTACGGCCCTCCGAAGCGCGGCACGACGGGCGTCGTCTCGACGACGAAGGCGGGATCCAGGTGGAGTGCCCCGTCGGCGGCGGCGCCGCCCGAGACGATCAGGGTCCGCGAAGCGGCCGGCCACACCTCGACCGTATCCACGAGCCGGAAGCGCAGCGCGTTGGTGAAGTAGTAATCGCTGACCCACGTGGGATCACAGTAGCTCATGAGATCCGCCCGGTCGGGGGGCACGAGCGACCCTCCGTCGCGCGGATCGTATCCCCACACGCCCGTCCGTGCGTTGTCGTAGGGGAAGGTCAGGTCGATGCCCGCCGGGTCCCCGCAGTCGGTATGGCTCAGGTTCAGGTTGTGTCCCAGTTCGTGCGCGATCGTCCCCACGTTCAGCCGGGAGACGCTGATCTTGCTGCGGTTGGGGTTGGGGATGGCCCCCAGATACGCGACGCCCGAGGCCCCCGTGGGGTTCGCGTTGAGACCCATCCAGTGTCCGATCCCCTCCTCCAGCATCCGGATTCGGTCCAGCTCATCCAGCATTTCGAAGATGTTGTTCGAACTGACCGTCACGCTCGGGTGTCTCGTGATCTCGAAGGCGCCCACCGGGAGCAGGGTGTTGACCTCGAAGAAGAGGTCGTGGTCCGGCGTGGCGCCGGTGACGAACGCCTCGGCCTCCCGGTTGTTGTCCGCGGTCGAGATGAACGGAACCAGAGTGAGTAACAACGGGGGCACTTCCCTGACCTCCACCGTCGCCCGCCCTTCGGCGGGGATGCGCTTCGCCACGCCGAGCGCCGCATCGACGGTCCCGTCGGGGTCGACCTCGACGACCATCTCCAGGCCCGGCTGAATCACCTCGGCGGGGATCTCGGCGTTGGCCGAGAGGTCGAGTTCGCCCACCTGCACTTCCGTCGGAATCGCGGACGACCCGGCGGGGATGTTCGCCACGTGCACCTCCGCCCCGTCCAGGAAGAAGGTGGCCCGGACCGGCGGGATGTTCTCGGTCGTCGCCGCTTCGGACATGACGAAGACGCGCAGCAGCGCGCTCTCGCCGGCCACGAGCGGGACCGGGAATTCGCGCGATTGTGCCGCCTGCATCAGGTAGGCCTCGGCGTGCCCCTCCGCCCCGCACGTCTGGACGCGCCACTTCGCGACCACGTCGTTCAGCCAGGCTCGGAACTCGGGCTCGACGGGCGCGCACAGCCCGGTGTCGTACGCGATCAGTTCCTCGAGTGCCGTCATCGAGGTCAGCTCATCCGGCAGCGGACCCGACAGGTCGGGATTGTTCTGGAGGTGCAACCAGATCAGCGCGTCCAAGTCACCGAACTCCGGCGGCACCGGGCCGGACAACATGTTGTTCTGCGCCGAGATCTGCAGGAGGCTGCCGAGCTGGCCAAGCTCCGCCGGGAGGGGGCCATCGATCATGTTGTCGTTGAGCCGGAGTATCCGCAGGCTGTCGATCTGGCCAAGTGCTGCGGGAAGGGGGCCCGACAGCAGGCTGTTGTTGTAAAGCCGGAGTGATTGAAGCTTCCTGAGCCCTCCCAAACTCTCCGGAAGAGGGCCATCGATGCGGGTATCCGAGATCCGCAGTAGCCGCAGTTCGGTCAGCGCTCCGAACTCCTCGGGAATCGAACCGTCGAACCGGGCCTCATACAGGTGGATTTCCCGGAGGCTGGCGAGGTTGCCCAGCTCCGGCGGGATGGGGCCGCTCATTTGGTTCCCACCCATCCAGAGTGTTCTCAGCTTCGCGAGCTTCCCGATCTCGGGCGGGATCTGGCCCTTGAACTCGTTGCCGTCCATGTCCATCCGCCGCAGCTCGGTGAGTTCGCCGATTTCCGGCGGGATTTCGCCTTCAAGGCGGTTGTAGTCCAGGCGCAGCACTCGCAGGTGCGGGAAGTATCGGACCTCCGGAGGGACCGTTCCCGAAAGGTTGTTGCGGTTCAGGTTGATTTGCGTGACCCGCCCCGTCGTCGAATCGACCGCGATGCCGTACCAGTTCCCCAGCGGCGCGTCGGTCCCCCAGTTGGCCGATTCCGTCCAACTCGCTCCGCCCATGGCTTCATGGAGCTTCATGAGGTCCGACCGTTCCTCGTTGCAGGCGATGAACTCGCCGTCGCGCGTCGGAATGGCGTTCAGCCACGCCTGGAACCCCTCGTCTCTCACCGTGCACAGCATCGTGCCGCCGTACTGGAGTTGCTGAATGGCCAGCGCGGAGAGAGAGGCCGGGATGGGACCCGAGAGGCCTTCGTTTCCGTTCACCTGCAGTTCGGTGAGGAAGGCCAGATTTCCGAGGTCTTCCGGAAGCTGCCCGCTCAGCCCGTTCTCGCTCAGGCGCAGCGCGGTCACGCGGGCGTCCGCGTTCGCCTCGACGCCGTACCAGCTGCCGATCGCTTCGTCGGACCCCCAGTTCTCCCTGTTCGTCCAACTCGTTCCGCCGGCCGAGTCGTGGAGGTCCATGAGCGTCGCGCGGTCCAGGCTTTGCACCGCCGCGGGCGCGGAGGCGTTGACCGGTCCGGACGTGGCGGTGATGCTCGCCTGTCCCTCGCGGATCCCCGTCACCAGACCCGACGCATCGACCGTCGCGACCGCCGGATCGCTGCTCGTCCACGTCAGCGGGGCATCGGAGATGACCCGTGACCGGTCATCCAGGACGCGCCCCCTCAGACGGACCGTGTCGCCCGCCACGACGACGATCTGCTCGGGCTCGATCGTGACCCGGCTCGGCGTTGGAGCCGACGGAGGCGCGGTCGGGGGTGGCGCCGTAGTGTCCTCCCCGCCGCAGGAGAGCAGCCCGAAGAGCACGCCGAGGAGGGCAGTTGACAGCACGATGCTTCGCGGGGTGTGTACGGGATGTTCGTCTGGATTGGCGGTGGCGTGTCTCATGGTATGTCCGCGGGTTGTTGGGAAGACCGTCTTCAACTCGATGCATAGAAGAATGCATACCGCATAGCCCCACCCTAAACAAGGTGTTTTCACCCCAAACAAGGTGGGTGAAGGCGATCCCGATCAGCAGGTCCCCAAGTGTCGGGTGAAGAAGGCCCGGAGCCGGGAGTACATGTCGATCGAGCTCGCGGGGTCCCGGAACCCGTGTCCCTCGGGGTACGTCATCGACTCGGACTCTTTGCCGAGCGCCTCCAGCCGCTCGACCGCCCGGTCGCAACCGATGGATCGCCGCTCGTCCAGGTCACCAGAGCACCGGAGATGACTCGCGAGCGTTGGTCGAGGACGCGCGCCCTCAGGCGGACGGTGTCGCCCGCGACGACGATGGCCGGATTCGGTGCCAGCGTCACCGTTGTCGGCCGTGGTGAGGGCGCGGGAGGAGGAGGAGGAGGAGAGCAGGGGGAGTCACGCCCTCCCCGTGGGAGAAGAGAGCCAGGAAGACGCCGGGGGCGGCCGAGCGCGGAGCTACACCGCCGCGTGCGGCGCGGGGCCTCCGGCCGGAAGTCGTGCCAGCTCGCCCTCGCATGGGTCCGCCTCCGGAAGAAGAGTCGTCGTCAACGGGCCATCAACGGGAAGGTACGAGGGGGCGCCGGACCGCGCGCTCCATCCCGCGGGACGGGGCGCGCGGCCAGCTCCCGAAGTGGGTCGAAGACGACCCTTTGGAGGCGCCTGGGCCGACTCAGCGCCTCCAGGCCGCTAAACCGGGTAGCCCGCCGCTGACCATGATGTCCAGCCCCGGCTCGGGGGCCAGCGCATCGAGGGCACCGGGGCCCATGGCGCCGGCCGGAAGGTCGCGCAGGATGGCCCGCACATGGCCCGTCACGGGGTCGCGCATGATCGCCATCGGCGGTTCGCTCCCCTCCCGCATCTCGACCGTGCCCCCTGGCCCGGAGAGCGCGAGGCTCGCCAGCTCCGACCCCCACTCGGCCTGGACCGGAAGCGCGAACGTGAAGCCGGAACGCCCGTCGCCGTCCCAGACCTCCTGCATATCGAAGCTGACCGAGAACAGGTCGCTGCCATCCGCGCGCCTGCCGGTCAGCTCGTACGGCCCTCCGAAGCGCGGCACGACGGGCGTCGTCTCGACGACGAAGGCGGGATCCAGGTGGAGTGCCCCGTCGGCGGCGGCGCCGCCCGAGACGATCAGGGTCCGCGAAGCGGCCGGCCACACCTCGACCGTATCCACGAGCCGGAAGCGCAGCGCGTTGGTGAAGTAGTAATCGCTGACCCACGTGGGATCACAGTAGCTCATGAGATCCGCCCGGTCGGGGGGCACGAGCGACCCTCCGTCGCGCGGATCGTATCCCCACACGCCCGTCCGTGCGTTGTCGTAGGGGAAGGTCAGGTCGATGCCCGCCGGGTCCCCGCAGTCGGTATGGCTCAGGTTCAGGTTGTGTCCCAGCTCGTGCGCGATCGTCCCCACGTTCAGCAGGGAGACGCTGATCTTGCTGCGGTTGGGGTTGGGGATGGCCCCCAGATACGCGACGCCCGAGGCCCCGGTGGGGTTCGCGTTGAGACCCATCCAGTGTCCGATCCCCTCCTCCAGCATCCGGATTCGGTCCATCTCATCCAGCATTTCGAAGATGTCGTTCGAACTGACCGTCACGCTCGGATGTTTCGTGACCTCGAAGGCGCCCACCGGGAGCAGGGTGTTGACCTCGAAGAAGAGGTCGTGGTCCGGCGTGGCGCCGGTGACGAACGCCTCGGCCTCCCGGTTGTTGTCCGCGGTCGAGATGAACGGAACCAGAGTGAGTAACAACGGGGGCACTTCCCTGACCTCCACCGTCGCCCGCCCTTCGGCGGGGATGCGCTTCGCCACGCCGAGCGCCGCATCGACGGTCCCGTCGGGGTCGACCTCGACGACCATCTCCAGGCCCGGCTGAATCACCTCGGCGGGGATCTCGGCGTTGGCCGAGAGGTCGAGTTCGCCCACCTGCACTTCCGTCGGAATCGCGGACGACCCGGCGGGGATGTTCGCCACGTGCACCTCCGCCCCGTCCAGGAAGAAGGTGGCCCGGACCGGCGGGATGTTCTCGGTCGTCGCCGCTTCGGACATGACGAAGACGCGCAGCAGCGCGCTCTCGCCGGCCACGAGCGGAACCGGGAATTCGCGCGATTGTGTCGCCTGCGTCAGGTAGGCCTCGGCGTGTCCCTCCGCCCCGCACGACTGGACGCGCCACTTCGCGACCACGTCGTTCAGCCAGGCTCGGAACTCTGCGTCAGTGGGCGCGCACAGGCCGGTGCCGCCCGCGATCAGTTGCTCGAGTGCCGTCAGCGAGGTCAGTTCATCCGGCAGCGGACCCGACAGGTCGGGATTGTTCTGGAGGTGCAACCAGATCAGCGCGTCCAAGTCACCGAACTCCGGCGGCACCGGGCCGGACAACATGTTGTTCTGCGCCGATATCTGCAGGAGGCTGCCGAGCTGGCCAAGCTCCGCCGGGAGGGGGCCATCGATCATGTTGTCGCTGAGCAGGAGTATCCGCAGGCTGTCGAGCTGACCAAGCTCCACCGGAAGGGGGCCCAGGAGCCTGTTCCCGGTAAGGTCGAGCAGCTGGAGCTTCTTGAGTGCTCCGAGGGCCCCCGGCACGGGGCCATCGAGCCGAGTGTCGCTTATGTCCAGGAGCCGCAACTCGGCCAACGCGCCGAACTCCTCGGGAATCGAACCATCGAAGCGGGCGTTATACAGGTGGATTTCCCGGAGGCTGGCGAGGTTGCCAAGCTCCGGCGGGATGGGGCCGGACATTTGGTTCCCGCCGATCCAGAGTACTCGGAGGTTCACGAGGTTCCCGATCTCGGGCGGGATCTGGCCCTTGAACTCGTTGCCGTCCATGTCCATCCGCCGCAGCTCGATGAGTTCGCCGATTTCCGGCGGGATTTCGCCTTCAAGGCGGTTGTAGTCCAGGCGCAGCGTCCGCAGGTAAGGGAAGTGTCGGACCTCCAGAGGGACCGTTCCCGAGAGGTTGTTGCGGTTCAGGTTGATTTGCGTGACCCGCCCCGTCGTCGAATCGACCGCGATGCCGAACCAGTTCCCCAGCGGCGCGTCGGTCCCCCAGTTGGCCGATTCCGTCCAACTCGCTCCGCCCATGGCTTCATGGAGCTTCATGAGGTCCGACCGCTCCTCGTTGCAGGCGAGGAACTCGCCGTCGCGCGTCGGAATGGCGTTCAGCCACACCTGGAACCCCTCGTCTCTCACCGTGCACAGCATCGTGCCGCCGTACTGGAGTTGCTGAATGCTCAGCGCGGAGAGAGAGAACGGGATGGGACCGGAGAGGCCCTCGTTTCCGTTCACCTGCAGTTCGGTGAGGAAGGCCAGATCTCCGAGGCCTTCCGGGAGCTGCCCGCTCAGCCCGTTCTCGCTCAGGCGCAGCGCCGTCACGCGGGCGTCCGCGTTCGCCTCGACGCCGTACCAGCTGCCGACCGGTTCGTCGGAGCCCCAGTTCTCCCCGTTCGTCCAACTCGCTCCGCCGGCCGAGTCGTGGAGGTCCATGAGCGTCGCGCGGTCCAGGCTCTGCACCGTCGCGGGCGCGGAGGCGTTGACCGGTCCGGACGTGGCGGTGATGCTCGCCTGTCCCTCGCGGATCCCCGTCACCAGACCCGACGCATCGACCGCCGCGACCGCCGGATCGCTGCTCGTCCACGTCAGCGGGGCATCGGAGATGATCCGTGACCGCTCATCCAGGACGCGGCCCCTCAGACGGACCGTGTCGCCCGCCACGACGACGATCTGCTCGGGCTCGATCGTGACCCGGCTCGGCGTTGGAGCCGACGGAGGCGCGGTCGGGGGTGGCGCCGTAGCGTCCTCCCCGCCGCAGGAGAGCACGGCAAGGAATGCGCCCGCCGTCACTATGACGTACCCGATATTGCGTCGCCTGCGACCGATAGATCTTCCTGGGCTTGCAGTGGTTCGTCTCATGATGCACCCGTCCCTGGTCCGAAATGAGGTTGCCACCGACTGACATCAACCGGCTGCGCCGTGTCACCCGGTTCTACATGGTGATAATCCTAGGCGGCGCAGTATCGTCCGGACGCCCCCAATATCAGGGGGATCCGAGATGCCGGGTGAAGAAGGCCTGGAGACGGGAGTACATGTCGATCGAGTTCGCGGGGTCCCGGAACCCGTGTCCCTCCGGGAACGTCACCGACTCGAACTCCTTGCCGAGCCCCTCGAGCCGCTCCACCGCGAGTTCGAAGTTCTCGAACGGGGCCCGCACGTCGTATTCCCCGTGCATGATGAGCACGGGCGCGGTGATCCGGTCCATGCGGTCGAGGGTCTCGGTCTTGGCATAGATCTCGGGGCGTTCCTCCGGCGTGCCCCCGTGCCCCGTGATCGCGAAGATCTTCCCGACCCGGTCGGCGTAGGGCAGCGTCCTGGCCTCGGAGTAGATGCCGCGCATCGGCACGGCCGCGTCGAACTTGTCGGGCGTGCGCGTGATGGCCGACATGGACTGCATGCCGCCGTAGCTCCCGCCGTAGATCCCCACACGCCCGTTCACGTAAGGCTGGGCGCGCAGCCAGTCCGCCGCGGCGCCGGGATCCTTCGACTGGTCGTTGAGCCAATCCTCGATGGAGAGGTCCTGGAACTCGCGTCCGAAGCCGGACCCGCCCCGATAGTTGGTGGCCAGCACGACGAACCCCTCGTTCGCGAGATACTGCTCGACGGGGTTCGTCCCCTGCATGTACGAGTTCGTCCCGCCCCCGTGCACCTGCACGAGCGCCGGGCAGCCGGGCGGTTCGGTACCGTCGGCGAGCGCGCTCCGGATCGCGGGCGGCAGATACAGGAAACCCTGCATGTAGAGCCCGTCGAAGCTCCGGAACGAGATCTCCGTGGGCCGCTGGACGCCGGCGAGGCGGGGAGTGAACGACGTCAGCTTCCGAGGCGTCCCCCCCTCCAGATCCAGGAGCCAGGCTTCCCTGCCCTCGGTCGCCGCGTCCCGCGTGAAGACGGCGCGCCGCCCGTCCGGGGTCGCATGCAGCGACGACCAGGCGCCACCCACGTTCGTCACGCGCGTGGCCACGCCGCCGGCGGCCGGAACCGACCAGAGTTCGAAGGCACCCCGCTGCTGGTACGGGAAGTAGATCCGCTCTCCGTCTCCCGCCCAGAACGGATCGAAGCGCATGATCGCGTCGGTCGCGTACACCTGCATCTCGATCGGCGCCTCGCGCACCGCCCGCGGGGCCGGTCCCGAAAAGTCGAGGTCGATGCGGTAGAGATAGGCGAGATCCTGGTACCAGTACTCGTCCTTCGCCGTCCCCATGAGGACGAGGCTCGACCCGTCCGGGGACCACACCGGATTCGACGAGGCCATGAGCGAGGTCGAGATCTGGTGCGCCTCCCGGGTTCCCGTGTCGATCAGCCACACGTCGTCGTGCCACCAGTCGGCCCGGTTGGAGATGTAGGCGATCCAGCGGCCGTCCGGGGACCACGCGGGGCTGAATCGGCCGTCGTCGGCCTCGGCCGCTTCGGTCGTCAGCTGCCGGGGCGGCGACTCGCCGCTCGCGTCGACGAGCCAGATGTCCTGGAAGCCCGACGCGGTGGAGTAGTAGGCAAGCGTCGCGCCATCCGGCGACCAGGAGGGCGCCCGCAGGCCCGCCACCTCTTCGACGATCGCCCGTCCCGTCCCGCCGGCTGCGGCGACGTGGAGCGCACCCCCGGCGAGGAACGCGATCCGCTCCCCATCGGGGGACCAGACCTGCGAGCCGCCGCGCCGCCAGAAGGTGGAGGGACCGTCGGCCTCCGCCCCCGCCCGCATCAGGTGGATCCCGCTTCCGCCGCCGTCGGGTGCCGGCCCCGAAACCGCGATCATCTCCCCGTCGGGCGAGAGGACGGCGCGTCCCGCCCCACCACCTCCCCTGAAGACGTTCTCGAGCGTGAGAGGGATCCCGTCCGTCGCGGGGTCGGTGGACGGGAACGAGCAGGCCGCCCCCGTGAGCGCGAGCAGAGCCGCGCCGAGGGGGAGAGACGGCGAGGGTCGCGACACGGTTCCTCCTGCGTCGGGTAAACGGCAGAGATCGCGGCTCCGGCGGCTTTCCATGAGTATTGCCCTCCGCCCCGGCGGGACAATACCGATTGAGGGGACGATGCGACGATCTTCCACCACGCGGGGGGAGCACGACCGTGACCGAGCCTGCCGTAACGCTGACCGACTACGGGCTGACCCTGCTCTGCGCGATTCTGGCGTGGCGGGCGGGGTCGACGGTGAGGGCGGAACTGCGGCCGTGGGCGATCGGGCTCTTCGCCGGCGCGGGCGCGGCGGCGCTCTTCGGGGGAACGGTGCACGGGTTCTTCGGCGACGCGACGACGGTCGGCTACCGCGTCCTCTGGCCCGCCACCATCCTCGCGGTGGGGACGACGGGTCTCGCCGCGTGGGGGCTGGGCGCGCGCGTCGGCGGAATCTCGGCTGGCGGCCGGCGGCTCACACGGATCGTGCTGGCCGCCTTCGTCGCGTGGGTCGCGCTCGTGCTCGCGGGGCAGCAGGCGTTCGTGATGGCGATCGTCTTCTACCTGCCCGCGGTCATCTATCTGACGGTGCGTTTCGCCCGGTTGTACCGGCGGGGGCCAACCCCGAGCCGCCGCGAGGCGCTCATCGGTTTCGGGCTGACCTTCGCCGCCGCCGCGATCCAGCAGCTGCGGATCCCGATCCATCCGGTCTGGTTCGACCACAACGCGCTGTACCACGTCGTGCAGGCGGTCGCGTTCGTCCTGTTGTTCCGGGGCGTGAGCGGCGAGTAACGTGAGACGAGTCCCGAACCTGAGGTGAGTGCCATGCGTGCCGTGATCTCCCCGGGCTTCCGCCCCTTCGCGATCGGTCTCCTGCTCGTCCCGGTCGGTTCCTTCGGCTATCCGGGCTTCCGCCCGGGGCCCGCCCCGCTCTCGGCGCAGGACGCCCGGCTGATGACGGTCGAGGATGTTCTCGAGTTGAAGAGCCTGTCCCAGCTTTCCATGAGCCCGGATGGCCGCTGGGTGGCGTACGTCGTGACCGGACGGGACATGGAGGAGGACCGACAGGAGACGGACGTCTGGGTCGTGCCGGCGACGGGCGGCCCCGCCGACGCCCGCCAGCTCACCTTCCGCCCGGGTTCCGATGACTCGCCCGTCTGGCACCCCTCCGGGGATTGGCTCGCCTTCTCCTCGGACCGCGACGGGGAGCGGCAGGTCTACGGGATTCAGCCCGATGGCGGCGAGGCCTGGCAGGTGACATCTCACGAGACATCGGTCGGAGGCTTCCGCTTCGCCCCCGACGGTCAGCGGCTCGGATTCACGGCGAGTCCGCCGCCGACGGACGCGGACGGCGAACTCGAGGCGACCCGCGGCCGCCCCATCGTCTGGGATTCCGTCTACACGGACCAGTGGTCACACCTCTACGTCGCCGAACTGGAGGACGACGTGGCGGACGAGGCGGTGAGGTGGTCGCCGGACGGCCTCCATGTGCAGGCCTTCGTGTGGTCCCCCGATTCGCGAGCGCTCGCGTTCGGCGCGCGCTCGTCACCCGTGCTGCGGACGAACTCCTACGGGGCGACCTACGTGCAGTCGGGCCCGGAGACCGAGGCCCGCAGCGTCACCTCGATGCCGGGCGGTGAGAACCCGGTCGCCTGGGACGACGAGGCCGGCCTCATCGTGTCCGGCTCCGGACATCTGCTCGGCACCTTCAATCGCCAGCTGTGGCGCGTGCCGTTCGCGGAAGACGGCACGGCCCTCGAGGCGGCCTCGCTCACGGCCGGGCTCGACGCGAACGCCAACCTCGTGCACGTCGACGACTCGCAGCTCATCGTCGCGGCGGCCCGGCGCACGGGCGCAACGCTGTACCGGATCGACCTCGATGACGGAGCCGCGGCGGGGCCTCCGGTCGATCTCACGGACGGACGGCACTACTACACCGGCGCTTCCACGTCCGAGGACGGGAGCGTCCTCGCCTTCACGGCCGAGGACGGCGCCGCGCCCCCGGACATCTTCGTGACGGGAAGCGCCGACTTCCGCCCTGAACGGCTGACCGACGTCAACCCCCAGGTGGCCGACGTGGCGCTCGGCGAGCAGCGGGTCGAACGCTGGCCTTCGCGCGCCGGGGGCGAGGAGATCGAAGGCGTGCTCATCCTCCCTGTCGGCTACGAGGAGGGGGACCGCGTCCCGCTCGTCCTCGTGATCCACGGCGGCCCGGCCGGCATCTCCTCGGACCGCTTCAACGGGACGCGGGGCGCCTATCCGGTACAGGTCTACGCCAGCATGGGATTCGCGGTCCTGCAACCGAACTACCGGGGATCGAGTGGTTACGGGGAGCGCTTCCGCGGCCTCAACCGCGGGGACATCTCCGGGCGCGACTGGATCGATATCGACTCGGGCGTGGACGCGATGATCGAGCGCGGGATCGCCGACCCCGACCGGCTCGCCGTCAGCGGGTGGAGCTTCGGCGGACACCACACCTACTGGGGGATCACGCAGACCGACCGCTTCAAGGCGGCGAGCGCGGGGGCGGGCGCCAACGACCTGATCTCGATGTACTCGCAGACGGACATCCCCGAGTTCTACCACACCTACCTCGGCCCGAGACCGTGGGAGGACTGGGAACTGTACGAGGAGCGCTCCGCGTACCGTCATGTGGAAAACGTGACGACACCGCTCCTGATTCAGGTGGGGGAGAAGGATGAGAGGGTGCCGGCCGAACAGAGCATTCAGTTCTTCGAGGCGGTGCGCGCGATCGGGAAGGCGCCCACGGAGTTGGTTCTGTATCCTGATCAACCGCACGGCGTAAGGTCACCTCGTCTACAGCGAGATCTCATGTCACGGAACGTAGTCTGGCTCGAACGCTGGATCCTGGAACCGGAGGCGCTCGTCCCGTGAGGGTCCGTCGCCGAGGGAGACGCCAGGGACTGAATCTGTGCGGTCTCGCGCTCGTGGCGGGCGCGCTGATGCCGGCCGGTCCCGGGCTGGGCCAGGAGCCGCCCGAGGTGACGGAAGCCGGCCGTGCCCGCGGCGAGATGCTCTACCAGGCCCACTGCGGGCGCTGCCACGGGATGCTCGGACAGGGAGGCGAGGGGCCGAGTCTCACGCGCCCCACCCTTCCCCGCGCACCGGACCATGCCTCGATGGTCGGGGTGATCCGGCGCGGAATCCCGGGCACCGGCATGCCCGGGACCAGGGGGAATCTCCTCCCCGACCTCGAGGTGGAACTCGTCGCCGCCCACGTCCTCTCCCTCGGGGAGGGCAGCGTGGTGGAGATCGCGGGAGACGCGGCGCGAGGGAGCGAGGTGTTCTCCGCCGCCGGTGACTGCTACTCCTGCCACGTCGTCGACGGCCGCGGCGCCGGCATCGGACCCGAACTCACGGCGATCGGTCTCCGGCGCGGCGTCGATTACCTGTACGCGGCCCTGCGGACGCCCGAGGCCGAGCTGCCGGTCTCCAGGCGAGGGATCCTGCCGGGCTTCAGGGGATACCTGCCGATCCGGGCGGTCACGCGCGATGGGCGCGTCATCACCGGCATGCGTGTGAACGAGGACGATTTCACGATTCAACTGCGGTCCATCTCGGGCCGCACGGTTTCCCTGCGCAAGGAAGACCTCGTGCAACTCGAGAAGCAACTGGACCACTCGCTGATGCCCGCCGTGGAGAACATGACGGAGTCGGACATCGACGATCTCGTCGCGTACCTCGCGGCTCTGGGAGAGGGATCATGACGCGGCCCCGGCCCGCAGCCATCGTGGCAGGTTCCGCGCTCGCGGCGTGCGTGCTCCTGTGCGCGGGTGGCTTCGCGGGGGTCGCCGCTCAGGTGCCCTTCGAGCGCCTCGTGAACGCCGACGCCGAGCCCGACAACTGGCTCACGTATTCGGGAAATTACGCCTCGCATCGTTTCTCGGCCCTCGACCGGATCCACCGGGGAAACGTCAGCGATCTCAAGGTGATCTGGGCCTACCAGATGAGCGGCGGACTCATCGAGACGACGCCGGTGGTGGTCGACGGCGTCATGTACGTGACGGAGCCGCCGAGCAACGTGAGCGCCCTCGATGCGCGGACGGGGCGCCGCCTCTGGCACTGGTCCGCCGATGTCCCTGCCTCGACGAAGAACATCGGCTTTCCGCGCGTGAACCGTGGCGTCGCGATCCTCGACGAAACCCTCTTCGTGGGTACGCTCGACGCCCGCCTCGTGGCGCTGGACGCCGGCTCGGGTGCGGTCCGCTGGGAGGTGGAAGTCGCGGACAACGATCTCGGCTTCTCGATGACCCTGGCCCCCCTGGCGATCGACGGGAAGGTCATCGTCGGCATGTCCGGCGCGGAGGCCGGCGCGAACGGGTTCGTCGACGCCTACGATGCCGCGACCGGCGCCCTCGTGTGGCGGACGTACACGATCCCCCGGCCCGGCGAGCCGGGGAGCGAGACCTGGGGCGGCGACAGTTGGGAGCACGGCGGTGGGTCGACGTGGCTCACGGGCTCCTACGACCCCGAACTCGACCTGCTCTACTGGCCGACCGGAAACCCGGCGCCCGACTGGAACGGGGACGCGCGCCCGGGCGACAATCTGTACACGAACTGCATCCTCGCCCTCGATCCCGACACCGGCGAGATCCAGTGGTACTTCCAGTACACGCCACACGACACGCACGACTGGGACGCGACGGAAATCCAGGTGCTCGTGGACGCCGAGTGGGAGGGAGAGCCGCGCAAGCTGCTCGTGACGGCGAACCGGAACGCCTTCTATTACGTGCTCGACCGCGAGACCGGAGAGTTCCTGCACGGGGTGGAGTACTCGAAGCAGACGTGGGCGGAGGGTCTCGACGAGAACGGTCGCCCGATCGTGATCCCCGGCACCGAGCCGACCGAGGAGGGGAATCTCGTGTGGCCCAGCCTCCAGGGGTCCGCGAACTGGTTCAGTCCTTCGTACAGCCCGGATACAGGGCTCTTCTATCAGGCGACCCGGATCATGGGGGCCGTCTACTACAAGTCCGAAATCGAGTACGAGCCGGGACAGCCGTTCCTGGGTGGCGGCGAGCAGGCGCGGGCGGGCGACGACGCGAGCGGGGCGGTCAAGGCGCTCGACGTGCTCACGGGCGAGATCCGGTGGGAGTTCCCGCTGCTCTCCCCGCCGTGGGCCGGCGTCATGGCCACGCGGGGCGGCCTCGTCTTCGGCGGGAGCAACGAGGGCAACATCTTCGCGCTCGACGCGGAAACGGGAGAACCGCTGTGGGACTTCCAGGCGGGCGCCGCCGTCCGCACGAACCCGATGTCGTTCGAGGTGGACGGCGAACAGCGCATCGTCACGGCGGCGGGCGGCGTCCTGTGGGTGTTCGGGCTTCCGTAGCGACCGGCGCGCGTCGGCCGTGAGCGGCAACGAGTCGGGAAAACTGAGAAGGAGGTCGCAATGACGATCCTCAACCGAATTCCCACATCACGGCCGAGCCGGCGGGTCGGATTGACCGCCGGGATCGTCGCGGCGGCCATCCTGCTCGCGGCGCCAGCCGCCGAAGCACAATCCTGGCCCCCACCTCCTCCCACGGTCGAGGAGATCGACGCGTGGGTCGAGGACGCCATGGCGCGCTGGGAGGTGCCCGGGATGGGCGTGGCCATCGTGCATGAGGGCGAGAGCTTCCTGTCCACCGGCTACGGAGTCCGCGAACTGGGTAAGCCCGACCGCGTGGACGGGGAGACGCTGTTCAGCATCGGGTCGTGTTCGAAGGCGTTCGGCGCCGCCACGCTGGCCGCGCTGGTCGAGGACGGCAGGCTCTCCTGGGACGACCGGATCACGGACCACATCCCGTGGTTCCGCCTGCACGATCCCTGGACCACACAGGAGATCCGGGTCCGGGATATCGTCACGCACCGCGTGGGGACCGGGAGCAACCAGCCGCTGAGGCCCCTCGTCGTGGACCGGCGCGATTACCTGACGCGTCTGCCCTACACCGAGCCGGCTCACGCCTTCCGCGATCGGTACGGATACACGAACGACATGCTGGTCCTCACGGGTGAACTCGTCGAAACCGTCTCGGGAACGGACTGGGATTCGTACGCGCGCGAGAGGCTCTGGAATCCGCTCGGCATGACGACGACCACGGCGCGCATGGGCCCCGCCAACGCCAGTCCCAATCACGCCGAGCCGCACGCGATCGTTGAACGGAGGTTCGCGGGGGACGCCGCAACGACCGGGATGCCGCTCGAGTCCGTGCCCTGGCAGTACGCCGAGGACGTGACGGTGCCCTCGGGGGGCGTGATTTCCTCGGCGGATGAGATGAGCGAGTGGATCCGGCTCCACGTCGGCGCGCACCCGAACCCGCCGCTCTCGGCGTCGTCCATCAAGCTGATGCATACACCTCATACGGTCATCCGTAGTCCGGGCAGCTGGATGCCGTTCGAGGGGCCCGGAGCGTATGCGATGGGCTGGACCACCGGCCGGTTCGGGAACGTCACCGGGGTGGGTCACGGGGGCAACGCGCTGGGCTACAACTGCGCCATCGCGCTCGCGCCGGAGCACGGGTTCGGCGTGTGGGCGACGACGAACCGGAACTCGGAGCTGGCCTGGGTGCTCACGAAATGGGCGCTGGCGCGCTTCCTCGGCACCGAGGAGCTGCGCAACCGCGACTGGCACGGGGAGCGTGAGAGGGCCGTCGCGGAAGCCAACCGGCGCGCCTTCGAGGCGGAGGAGGCGCGGCAGGCCGCGCGGCTCGACCGGGGTCCGTCGGTGCCTCTCGACAGATACGTCGGGGCCTACCGGAACGGCTACGCCGGCGAAGTACGGGTGCGCCTGATGGACGAAGCGCCCCCGCCGCTCATGCCCGCGGAAGGGCGGGTCGGGCGCTGGGACGCGACGCCGGGGCGGTACGAGCGTCCGGCCGCCGACGCCGCGGGCGCGGGAACGGCGGGAACGAACGGGTCGGAGAACGGGGCGAACGGAGCCCGGGGCGACGAGGCACACCTCGTGCTCGAGTTCGACGGTCGCGAACGGCCGCTTCGGCTGCCCCTCGAGCACTGGCACGTCGACCGGTTCGACGCCTGGTACGGCGATGTCCGGATCGGCGTCTCGTTCCTGCTCGACGACATGGCCCGCGTGACGGGCGTCGAGATGGACTACTACGGCCAGCTCGACCGCGTGCCCTGAACCGCCTGTCACCGGGTGGCCCGGCGGGCGGGTCACCCGGTCGACAGAGGCCCGGATCGGCGGATCAGCGGCCGGAGAACCTCTTCGCGTAGCCGTACGCCGTCGCGGCGGATACCAGATGGCAGACCCAGCCCCACGCGCCACCCGTGCCGATCCACAGGCCGGGGGTCACGAGCAGCCAGAACAGCCCGCGCAGGATCTTCCCGTTGTAGAACTGCCCCAGGCCCGGGACGAGGAAGCTCAGGATCGCCGCGGTAGGTGGATTCCTCACGTCTATCCCCTCGAATCTTCTCTCGAGACCTCATCGAAGCGTCGGTCGGCGGTCGCCCGCCCTCACGGTGACCTCCTACGAGGGGTGCGCGCGCCCGGTTTCCCGCCGGGCGGGAGCGAGCTTCAGTCCGTGGCGCAGCCGCCGAGATGGCGGGTGAAGAACTCCTCCAGACGCGAATAGGTGTCGACGCGGTTGTCGGGGTTCCGGAAACCGTGCGCCTCGTCCGGGTAGGTCTTCACCTCGACGCTCTTCCCGAGCCGCTCGAATTCGGCCACCGCGCGCTCGAAGTTCTGGATCGGCACCCGGCGGTCGAGTTCCCCGTGCATCAGCAGGACGGGGGCGGTGATGTCTGCGATGCGCGACACGACGTGGCTCTTCGCGTACGTGTCGGGCCGCTCCTCGGGCGTACCTCCGTGTCCGGTGACGGAGAAGATCTTCCCCAGCCGGTCCGTGTACTCGAGCGTGTTCAGCTTCGAGTAGGCGCCCCGCATGGGGACCGCCGCGTCGAACCTGTCCGGCGTGAGGCTGACCGCCGACAGCGACATGCTCCCTCCGTAGCTGCCGCCGTAGATCCCCACCTTGCCGTTCACATAGGGGAGTGTGCGCAGGAAATCGGCCGCCGCGCCCGCATCCCGCGCTTGGTCCCACAGCCAGTCCTCGACGGAAAGATCCTGGAACTCGCGCCCGAACCCCGATCCCCCGCGATAGTTGATCGCGAGCACCACGAACCCCTTCGAGGCGAGGTACTGCTCGGTGAGGTTCAGACCCTGCTGGTAGGAGTTCGTCCCGCCTCCGTGGACCTGGACGAGAGCCGGACAACTCGCTCCCTCGGCAAGCTGCGGCGGGTGGTAGAGGAAACCCTGGATCCGGAGTCCATCGAAGCTGGAATAGGCGATCTCCCGGGGCGCCTCGACGGACCGCCAGACGGGGGCGAACGAGGTCAGCCGCTGCGGGACCCCGCCGATGAGGTCCAGGGCGTACGCTTCCCCTCCCCGCGTCGGCGACGCGTGGACGAAGGCGAGGCTCCCGGTGCCCGCGGTGTGGCTAACGCCGGAAATCGTCCCCTCCATGTGCGTGACGCGCGTGGCCACGCCTCCCGCGGCGGGCACCGCCCACACGTTGGCCGTGCCCCGTTCCAGGTAGGGGAAGTAGATGAATTCCCCGTCCGCCGACCACGACGGGGCGTGCCGCATCGCCGCATCGGTGGCGTAGACCTGCATGTCCACGATCCGCTCCGCAGGCCCGGCGGCGGCGTCCAGGTCCGCGATCACGTAGATGTAGGAGAGGTCCTCGTACCAGTACTCGCCCTTGGCGGTGCCGAACACGGCGATCCGGTCGCCCTCGGGGGACCAGACGGGCGTGGACATCGCCATCAGCGTCCGCGTGAGCTGCCGATGGTCCCCGGTTTCGACCTCGACGATCCAGAGGTCGTCGTGCCAGTAGTCGGAGGCGTTCGAGACGTAGACGAGTTCGCCCCCATCCGGAGACCAGGCGGGCGCGAAGCGCGGATCGTCGAGCGCCATCGCGGCGTCGGTCAACTGGCGCGGGGGGCCCGAGCCGTCGGTCGGCACCAGCCAGATATCCTGGTGGCCGCTCTCCGTCGAGTAGAAGGCGATGGTTCGTCCATCCGGGGAGAACGCAGGCGCCCGCACGCCTTCCATGGCGTCCATCACGGGGCGCGCTTCGACATCACCGATGTCCGCGACCCGGATCTCGCCGCCTGCCGCGAAGGCGATCCGGTCGCCTGCTGGCGCCCAGGCCGGGTTTGATCCCCGGAGCCAGAAGCCGGGCAGCCCGAACCCGCCGCCGTCGGCCCGTTCCGCGAGGTACAGACCCGAACCCCCGGGTCCCGAGCCGGAGATCGCGAGGTTTCGGCCGTCCGGCGAGATCGCGACGCCGCGCACGCCCGCGCTGGTCCGGTGGATGTTGTCGAGCGTGAGGTCGAGTTCCGCCGGCCCGCCGGCCCCGGGCCCCGCATCGCCGGGTGCCACGCACGCCCCCGACACCAGGATCAGCGAGGCGATCCACGGGGTTCCGGAAAACCGATTCGCCTCTTTCACGCCGCCGCCTTCGATCCCGGCCGTTGCAGCACCTCCCCCGGGAGGGCGTCCGTCGGCGCTCCATCGTCCACCACGAACTCGCCGTTCACCAGGACGTGCGTCATCCCCTCCTGGAAGACGAACGGATTCAGGTACGTCGCGTCGGTCCGGATCGTCTCCGGGTCGAAGACGACCACATCCGCCTTCATACCGGCCGCGAGACGTCCCCGGTCGGGGAGGCGCAGGACCTGGGCCGCGAGGCCCGTCAGCGAGCGGATCGCATGCGGGAGCGTGATCGTCCCCCGCTCCAGCACGTGCTCGCGGATGAGACGCCCCGAGGTGCCGTACTGGCCGGGGTGCGCGGCCGGGTTGTCCCGGATGTCCGGCCGGTCCCCGCCGCGGTCCAGCGTCACCGCCGTATAGTCCTGCACCATCCACTCGACGATGTCCTCGGTCCCCACTGCCTGCGCCATCCACAGGACGCCGCCCGGGCGGTCGAACCCGTTCATCCGCAGCCAGATCGCCGTCTCGAACGGCGTTTCCCCACGCTCCGCCGACAACTCCGCCAGCGTCTTCCCCACCAGCGATTCGTCGGGGAAGTCCGTGATCAGGAGGTTCTCCGCTCCCCCCTGCCGGATCATTTCGTACTCCGCGTCGCGGCGGATCATCTCCCGCGTGGCGGGATCCGCGAGCCGGGCCCGGAGGTTGGCCCGCGGGTCCCCGTATTCGACGGGCGGGAAGTCGTCCGCCATGCTCTGCCCCGGGACTTCTCCCTCGATGAGCGCCCAGCGCGGCATGAGCGTGACGTAGGCCGAGTATCCCTCGTACGAGTGCATGTTGAGGTAGACGGGGTGCCCCGCCTCCCACATCTCGTCGATGAGCTGGGTCGTCACCTTGCTCATGCCCCATTCGCGCGGGCCCTTGGGGTGGATGTGATCGATCATCACCGGGATCTCCGCCTCGCGACCGAGTGTGAGGACCTCCATGATCGCGTCCATCCAGGTCACGTGACGTTGGGTGGGGTGATCCATGTGGCTGGGCAGCTGCCATTTGGGATAGCGGCCCTGGCTCCGCATGTGGGCCTGGAAATGTCCGCCGTAGGGCGCCACCTCCTTCGCCAGCTCGCGGACCTCCTCCTCGGAGGAATACCGCATCGGGTTGTACTCGAGGCCGGTCGAGAGCCCGAAGGCCCCCGCCTCCATCCCCTGGCGGACGAGGGCCCGCATGCGGTCGAGTTCCGCCGGGGTCGCGTAGCGCATGACCTCTTCCGGCGCCGTCCCCATGACCATGTTGCGGATGATCCCGTGCGGGACGAGGAGGGCCAGATTGAGCGCGGAACCCGCGGCCTCCAGCAGTTCTCGCTCCCGCTCCAGCGGCCACAGGGGCTCGTTCGCGCCGAAGTTGTAGCCATCGGTGTTGATGACGGCGGTCGTGAACCCCTGCGTCGTGTAGTTGGGGAGCGTGCCGTAGCCATCGAGGATGTCGGGCTCGATGTGCTCGTGGAGCGCGATGAAGCCGGGCGTCACGTACTTCCCCGCCGCGTTGACCACGCGGTCCGCGGTCGCTCCGGAGAGGTCGCCGACGGCCACGATCTCGTCGCCTCGGATCCCGACATCCGCGCGGAAGTACGGATTCCCCGAACCGTCGAGCACTCGCCCGTTCCGGATCAGGACATCGTACGATTGCGCGGACGCCGGCATGGAGGCGAAGAAGACGGCTGTAAGAGCGATCAGCGCGGGCAGTCGAGCTCTCATGGCGCGGACTCCGTGTTCAGTCGCAGGTGTCGGGCGAAGAGCGCGTCCATGCGTTCGAGGATGTCGCGCACGGTCGCCTTGTAGCGCCTCAGACTGTGATCCTCGTCCGGATACTCGATGTAGGAGAGGAGGTCGCCCTTCCCCGCCTCGCGCATCCGCTCCGCCCACACCTGGGACTGGCGCGGGGGCACGGCGGCGTCCCTCAGCCCCTGCAGGAGCAACTGGGGAACCCGGACGTTGTCGACGAAGTTGACGGGCGATCGTTCCTCGTATTCCTCCGGGATCTCGTCGTAGGGCCCGCCGAACTCCGAACGCTCGCGACGCGGGGTGCGGCTGGCCGTCCAGTGCCGTCCCGAGGCGGCGAAACGGTCGTTGGCGAGCAGGCGCCACTCGGAGACCGGCGCCCGGATCACCTGCGCCTGGAACGCGTCGGGCGCCTCCGTGGCGATGACGAGGCTCATGTAGCCGCCGCCCGATCCGCCCCACGTCGCCTTGCGCGTCATGTCGACGTAGCCGAGCCCCTCGAGGAAGGGGAGAACGTTCATCACATCCTGGAACTCGACCCCGCCGTAGTCCGCGATGTGGAGATCGTGGAAGCCCTGCCCGAAGCCGCGACTCCCGCGCGGGTTGGGGGCCGCGACGACGAAGCCGCGCTGGACCCAGTACTGGCGCATCATCTCGAACGAGTGGTTCCACTGCCCGGGGTGGCCGTGGAGGCGGACGATCACCGGATACGTGCGGGACGGGTCGAAGTCACGAGGGCGGTAGAGGAGCGTCGGGATCGGCAGGTTGTCGGGGCCCGGGTAGTACACCTCCTCCGCCTCGCTCAGCCGCTCCGGGTCGATGCGTCCCATCGAATTCGTGACCTGGACCGGCCGCTCGCCCCACTCTCCGTCGTTCCAGGCGGTCTTCCAGATGTCCGGGGTGCGGGTGTCGGACTGCTCGAGCCAGGCGAGTTCGTCTCCATCGGGCGAGAAGCGGGGCTGGGAGCGCCTCCCCTTCCCGTCCGTAATCGCGCGCGCCGCCCCGGTCCCATCCGACGGGGCCACCACGACCTGGTTCGAGAAGCCGGACGCGTCGGAGCGGGTGAAGACGAGCCAGCGCCCGTCGGGAGACCAGGAGATGCCGCCGTGCTCGCGTTCGTCGTACGTGATCGGCGTCACGTCGCCGGTTTCGATCCGGACGATCGCGACCTGGGCCCACCCGCTGCGACCGTTCGTGAAGGCGAGCCGCGTGCCGTCCGGAGACCACGCGAAGCCACCGTTCCCCCCTCCGATCGCGGGGTCCACGATGACGCGACTCTCGGTGCCGCCCACGGCCCGGATCCTGATGTCGCCGCCGCTGGAAAAGGCGATGGAGCGACCGTCCGGGGAGAAGCGGGGCGAAGTCTCGTTCGCGTCGCCGGGCGTGAAGAGGCGGGGCCAGGCGCGGGAGTCGGCGAGATCCCGGAGGAAGATCCGCGGGCCCGCGGGGGTGCGGACCTGATAGGCGAGCGTGCGGCCGTCCGCCGAGAGCGTCGGCGCCGTCTCGATGACCGCGTCGTTGAAGGTGATCGGGGTCGGCGCGGCACCCGACGGGGCGATGGGGATCCGCCACAGGTTGTCGTAGCCCTGGTAGTAGCGGGCGGAGACGAAGACGAGTTCATCGCCGCCGGGAGACATGCCGAGGCTCTGTGCCGGCTCCGGACGGGCGCCTTCCGGTGGCCAGGCGAGCCCCTCGGGAACGCCCCCATCCGAAGCGACGCGGAAGATCGCCAGCGTGCCCGAATCGTGCGCGTTCGATGTGTAGTAGAAGGCGTCCCCGTCGGCGGACCAAACGAACTCCCCGACCCGCGACACGCTCAGCCAGTCGTCGAGCGATTGCGCGAAGGCCGGGCGGGCGCAGAGAGCGGAGGCAAGCGCCGTCGCATGGAGCGCGGAGAGGAAGAGTCGCGAGGTTCGGGGCGGGGGGTGTGAGCGGTTCATCCGACCCTCCGGGGTTCAGTCGGCGCGCGTGACGCGGAAGCTGGAGTCCAGTTCCTAGTCCAGGTCCAATCCTACGCCCAGATCGATCCCCAGCGCGACGGCGTGGTCAGCCCTGGAGGGCGTATTGGCGGACATGCGGCGCCAGGACACACCCGGCCCGAGGCGCAGCCGGCCGACGCGGATCCGGATCCCCGCGCCCGCCTCGACACCGAGGCCGGCTTGCGGCGCTTCCCCTTCCGTTCCTACGCCAATGGCGCCGTAGAGGACACCGATCCGCGCCCAGAGCGCGCCCCGGGACAGTTCCGCCCCGATGGCGGCGTGGTTTCCGATCACCGTCGGCTCGCTCCCCAGACAGAACCCCTCCTCGCAGCCGAAGGCGGTCCGGACGTACCCGGCGCTGAGGGAGATCCCCGGGCGCACCTGCCTCCTGACGCGGATTTCGTACGAGAACTCCGGCACCCAGTCCAGACCTGCCTCGGTGGACGTGTGGTTTCCCACCATCCACCCGCCACGCACTTCCGCCGAGGTCTGCTGCGCGACGGCGGCACCGGCGGTCAACGCGGCGGCCAACCCCAGGGCGACCCCGCGGCCCGTTCGGCTCCCCAGTACGCTCATTCGCGGGGCCCCGAGATCCGGCCGCCCGGCACCCCGTCGCTCATCACGACATTCATGCCGGCCGCCCAGGCGGGCATCGCCGCCCCGTCCCGGAGCACGCCGCGCAGGCGGCCCGTGTCGGGGTCCGTGATCAGGGCCACCCGGCGCCCCCCGGACCGCGGCAGCGCGACCGAACCTTCCGGACCCGAGAGCCGGATCCGGTCGAGTCCGTCCGGGCCCGCCCAACCCGCCTCCCAGGGGACGGCGAAGGCGAACTGTCCCCCTCCGAACTCGAGTTCATCCGGCGCGAACGCGAGCGAGAAGAGGCGTCGCCCGCCGCGGTCGAAGCCCTCCAGCCGGTAGGGGCCGTCCTCGACCGGCAGCTTCCGGGGCGCCTCGATGACGAAGGAGGGCTCGAGCAGCAGCCCCGCCTCTCCGGTGCTGCCCCAGAGGAGCAGCGTCTCCTCGGGAGCATCGGTCGGCGTGAGCGACTCCCGCGCCACACGGAAGTTCAGTGCCCGCACGAAGTGGTAGTCGCTGATCCAGCTGGGATCGCAGTACGTCATCAGGTCCCAGTACTCGGAAGGGTCCACGATCTGCGTGATCCCGGCGCGGGTCTCGTACCCGAACGCTCCGATCGAGCCGTCCTGGTAGGGGAAGTTCGGATCAGGATTGCTCGCGCTGCCGCAGGGCGCGTGCCGCAACCCCATGTTGTGGCCCAGTTCATGGGCGAACGTATCCAGATCGAGTTGGCCCACGCTGGTCGGCCGACCGATGTAGCCCAGACCCCGGTACGGAGAGTCCGAGGGCCTCGCGAAGGCGCCGTAGTAGTAGCCTCTCTCTCCCTCCACGAGGCGAAGCACGTTGATCTCGCGGATGACCTCGAACCAGCCACCACTCGTCGTGAGGTCCGCCGACGTGCGGTAGGGCTCGTGTACGGTCACGCTCAGGTCGCCGACGGGCAGGATGGAGCGGACGAAAGTCATCTTGGGGCCTGTGGCGGTGATCCCGTCCACCCATCTTAATACCGCCCGGTCGTCCAGAGCGTGCAGCACGGGCACCACGGTCAGGTCGAGGGTCGGAACCGCGCGTACATCGAGAGCCAGCCGTCCCCGGGCGGGCACCCGGACATCGCTCCCCGCGATCGCGGGGACGATGCCGTCCGGGTCCAGCTCAACTACCAGCTCCACCCCCGGCTGCAGGACCCACCCCGGCACTTCCCCGTTGAAGGTTCGATCGAGCCGGCCTTCGTCGACGGCCACCGGTATCCGATCCACGGCCGGATTCAGCCGCATCGTGTGAATCGGTGCGCCGTCTTCGTAGAACGTGGCCAGCGGGCGAGGCCGGAAGAAGCTCGTCCGGTCACCCGTGACGAAGACGCGAAGGAGCGCGGCCCGGCCCGCGATCAGGGGCACGTCCCCGCCGAGCGTCTGGACCGCCTGCGTCATGTGAACCGCGGCGGCCTCGATCTTCACGCTCCGGGGGTTCACGCGCAGCCGGGCTCCGGCGCTCAACCGGGCGAGCCCCGCCCGAACCCGTACGTCGCGGCCGGCCTCGAGGCCCTGCGCCCGGCCATCCGGCCCGACGGTGGCGACCACCGGGTCGGAAACGGACCACTCCGGCGGCGCCCATGAGGGGATATTGCGGAACTCCACGCCGTCCTCGTCCAGCACCCTCAGCCGGTACCCGGCGCTCTCACCCTCGAAAACGCTCGTGTCCGCCGGCAGGATCTCCAGAATCCGCGGGATGCGATCCGGCTGCGACGCGAGGTCTCCGCACGCGACGAGGGACAGGGCCACCGCCGCCGTTCGAAGAACTGGTCTCGTCGCCTCAAACATCATGTCGCCTCAACCATCCCTATCCATCCCGGGGGTCGTGAACCTGCCGCAGCCCCGCCGCGATGAACGTCCACTGGAGGGCCATCTGATCGCGCACCGGCATCTCGACGAGACCTTCGGCCGTCGCGGCGCGGGTGATCGATTCCGGTGCGCATCCTCTCGACAACTCCAGCCTCCAGGCATCGAGCCGCCCGTACCAGCGTTCCGCCACCGGATCCGGCGGTCCCGGCGTATCGCCGACGCCGGGGAGGAGGAAGAGCGGCATCTCGGGCACGAGCGTGAGGCTATCATACCCGAACGAGCGCACGGTTTCCATCGAACTCGGCCGGAAGCGGGACGCCGTCTCGAAGTCGCCGCGTTCCTCGAAGTGCGCGGCCATGCGTTTCGAATCGGGACGTGATGCGAAGCCTCGCTCGAACCGGAAGAACCCCTTCTCGCCATGTCGCTCGACATCGTGGAGCACGTAGCCGAGCCTCTCGGCGTGCTCGCGGCAGGCCGTCTTCAGCCCTTCACAGCGGTGCTCCCAGGCGCGGTCGATGAGGAAGAACGGCCCCGCCGCGAATCGCGTGCCGTGCAAGGAGGCGTGGAGCACGAAAGGGCGGTCGGCACGGCGCCACCAGTCGTACGCCGCCCGGTTCTCGGGGCGAGCGCCCGAATTGCCGGGGTCGCGCGGGAATCCGAACTCGATGTCGTCGCCCGGAAGCTCTCGCGCGGCCCCGTTCAGATACCGCCCGAGGTCGTAGCCGACGGCGTCCGGGTCCTGCCACGCCGCGTTCCGGAGTTCCCCATCGGGATTGATATGAGGAATGATCCACCACTGATAGCGCGTGAGCATGGGATCGTCCGCATCGAGTCCCGCCAGGTATCCGGCGAGGCGGCGCAGGAGGCGGGGCCCGACGGGCTCGTCCGCATGACAGCCGCCGAGGAGGCTCACGGCCGCGGGGCCGCGGCCGAAGCGGTGACCCAGGATCGGCCGCCCCTCCCGCGACCTCCCGAGCGCAACCCCCCGCTCCGGGAGGGATTCCTCGGCGACCACGATCTCGTCGAAACGTCCCGCGAACCGGATCGCGATGTCGACCTCCTTCGGGGTTGGGCTGCCTCCGCATGAACCCTACATTCACGTTCCCCTCCGCCTCACACAGTCGCGGAAGGAGGATGAACCTCGGCCCCGGACCGGTATCGAGCGATGATCGAGCCTCTTACGCTGGCGGCGTTACCCTTCCTCATGCTCGCGGCAGGGGCGGGTTTCCTCCTCGGGTGGTGGATCCGTGGCCGACACATCACCGGGCGAGAGCTGACGCTCAAGCGAAACTTCGACAATCGCGTCGCCGCCGTCGAGGACGACGCGCGGCGCGTGCTGGAACGGGTGAAGGCCTCTTCCGCCGCTCGTCGGAAGAGGCTGGAGGCCGAACGCGACCGGCTCCACGCACGTCTGTCGAGATTCGAGACCAGAGGGCGGGCGCCCGCAAGACCGCAGCAGGCGGCGAGGGGGGCGGGGAAAGAGCGTTTCCGTTCCCGTCCGTCCGGCTCTGCCGCCGCCCAGGCGCCGAGAGAGACCGACGATCTGGAGCGGATCAAGGGGATCGGGCCCGCCTTCGAGAGGCGGCTCCGGGAGCTGGGCCATAAGACGTATCGGGATATTGCTCTGTGGAGCGCCCGGGACATCGACGAGCTGGGTGAGGGGTTCGGGGCGCGCGTCCGGCTGACCGAGTGGTCCGCCCGCGCGGCCGAACTTCATCGCGACAAATACGGCACGGAGCCCTGACCGGGAACCGTCAGAGCGCGAGCACGATCCCGTACGCCGGCTCCCCCGTCGCCCGCCGCACGGCCTCGACATACAAGCCGACCTGCGCCTCATACGCGGCGCGGCCTTCCCCCACTCGCCGATCCGTCTTGTAGTCGACCACCACCCAGCGCGCTTCCGACCCGTCAATCTCCCGAAAGGCGAGATCCGCGACCCCCTCGACGACGGCCCCGCCTTCGTTCGCCTGGAAGACCGGGACCTCGCGCCGCACCGCGCCGGAGTCGAGGGCCGCAGCGGCGCGGGCCCGCCTCAGGACCTCGTGTTCGAGGACGCGCGCGGCGAGGGTGCCGGCCGCGGCGATCTCGGTCGCCGAGCTCCCCGGACCCCGGCCCAGGACTGCGGCCAGTCGACCGACCTCCTCGGCCTCCGCGTCGAGGGGTGCCTCCGCCAGAATCCGGTGCACGAGCGTGCCGAAGTTCTCGCCCCCGGGGCGCCCGTCCCCGTCCGGACCCTCGTCGGGAGGACGGGGGACGGCGATCCACTCGACTTCGATTCCGGAGGCGAGCGGCGTCCCCGCCTCGGCCGCCGCGCGCGCCACCGCCTTGGCGGTGCTGACCTGCATCAACGCGCTTCGCCCGGCCCCGAGACTCGTCTCGCGGGCGGCCTGCCACGCCTCGTGCGCGCGGCGTCCCGCCTCGACATCGAACGTGTGCTGCTCCTGCCTCTCGACATCGAGGAGCCGCTTCTGGCGTTCTCCGGCGAGCGCGTCGGCCTCGCGGTGGAGGAGGGCCGGGTCCCACCACACGACCGGAGTCCCGGCCTCGGACACGTGAACGCCCGGCGCGACGGATTCGCGCGGCGTGGGCCGGCGCTCGCCGTGTCTGTCCAGACGCTCGAGGACCGACTCGGTGCCGAAGGCAGGGACCCCCAGCGCCTCCGCGGAGGCCGGCTCGCGACGGGCTCCAGGCGGGGGGTATACGGCGCGGTTCATTGAATCGAGCCACCACTCGCCGTCTGCGCCGGAGGTCCCTCCCTCGCCATCGCGCCCGTCCCCGAGCGCCGGGACCACCAGCAGGTCGCGGGCGCGGGTCGCCGCCACGTAGGCCAGCCGGTCGGCTTCGGCCATGTCCCGTCTCCGCTCGAGGTCCCGGTTGTCGAGCAGGTCCCGCGGCGGCGCGCCGCACAGCGGCTGGACCCACAACCCCTTCGCCGCGTCCACATGGCGCGTGGGCGTCTCGAACGTCGCGTTGCAGGTCATGTCGGCGAGGAGGACGACCGGGAACTCGAGGCCCTTGGCCTTGTGCACGGTCATCATCCGCACGCCTTCGGTCCCCTCCTCGACGATCGGGGCCTCCTCGGCCTGGCCGCGCTCCGCTTCGTCCTCGAGACGATGGAGGAAGGCCCGGAAGGAGGGGGCTCCACTGCGCTCGAAGGCTCGCGCCCGGTCGACGACCCGGAGCACGTTGGCGAGCGCCTGTTCACCCGTGGGCCAGATCGCGATGCCCGCATGCGCGCGCGCGGTCCCGAGCAGCCGAAGGATGGTCTCCGGCAGGGGTCGGTGGTTCCGGAACCGGTGAAGTTCCCCGAGGAGTTCCAGGACCTCGGCCACGGCCCGCAACTCGGGCTTGAGGTCCGTCACCTGATCGGCGCGGTCCCCTTCCCCCCAACCGGCGAGCGGGTGAAGCGGGCCCACTTCGGCGCCGAACTCGAACAGCGCGCGGTCCCCGAGCGAGAAGAGCGGACCTCGGAGCGCCGCATAGACGGACAGGCGGTCGTCCGGCCATTCGATCGCCGTGAGCGCGTTCCGGACCGCCAGCACCTCCTCACGGTCGTAGTACGATCGTCCGCCGACCAGGACGTGGGGGATCGCCCGGGCTTCGAGCGCGCGCACGTAGGGTCTCGTGACGTCATCACCCCACATCTGGAAGCGCCGGAAGAGGAGACAGACGTGCCGGGGCTGGACGGGGACCGGGACCCCCGGCCGCTCCCGGTCCGTCACGGTCCAGTTCGACTCGCGGACCAGCCATTCGACGAATGCTCCGACCGCGACGGGAAGGGATTCCTCGATCGCACGCTTCCAGATCGAACCGTAACTGCCATAGGGTTCCGGCACCGGGAGCGCGATGATGGTCGGTTGCCCCTCGAGATCCTCCCGGTACGGAGCGAGCGGCACATACCGCGCCTGGCTGCCGTCTTCGGTCGCGATCATCCGCGTCTCGAAGGCCCCGTTCACGGCCGCCTGGAGCCGCGGCTGGGACCGGAAGCTCGTCGACAGATGCAGGACCCTGGCGTCCGCCCCGGCAAGGCGGCGTTTCGTCCGCTCGTACAGCATCACGTCGGCCCGGCGGAACCGGTATATCGACTGTTTCGGATCGCCGACGACGAACAGCTTCCCCCGAACGGGGATGAGTCGCTCCGGATGCGCGTCGTCCGGATCGTCGCTGCACAGGAGGAGGAGGATCTCGACCTGGAGCGGGTCGGTGTCCTGGAACTCGTCCACGAAGAAGTGGGTGAACCGGCTCCGATAGTGCCCGCGTATCCCGGCGTCGTCGCGCAGGAGGTCACGTGAGCGGATCAGGAGGTCCACGAAGTCGAGACGACCTTCCCGCCGTTTGACTTCCTCGTACGCGTGCGTCACCGGCCACAGCTCCTCGCGGAGGTCCGCCGCCAGATCGGCGTCCGCCAGCGCGAGGATGCGTTCGAGTTCGGCCTTCACGCCGTCCCGCCGCGCGATCACGTCGGTTTTCGCGAGGCCGGCCCCGAACTCCCGGGAGCGAAAGCCGCGCCAGTTCCAGCCGCGCCAGCGCTCGCGCACGAACCTTCGAAGCCATGCCTCCAGCTGGTCGTAGTCGCGCCCGCGGACCTCTTCGCGCAGATCCAGTTCGCGCACCCGGCTCTCGATATGGCGCAGATTCCGCGTCAGGTAGTCGTCCTGTCGCGCGCCGCGCGGAGCCAGGTCCGCGAGCGCCCGCAGGAGATCCACGGCGCGGTCGAGTTCGGCTGCGCGGTCCCATGCGGGGCGGGACCAGGCCGCATCGAAGTCGCGCTGGTCGACGAGGCGGCCCGCCGCCCGGCGCAACGCGGCGCGCGGGCCGCCCGAGTTCCGGGCGTAGCCCCGGCGCAGCGCACGGCGGACTCCGGGGGGCGGATCGGCGAGCGCCTCCCGGAACCAGCGCTCGAACGCGACGTCGAGAAACCGTCCGGCCTCGTCCTCCGCGGCGACATGGAAAGCCGGATCCACCCCGGCCTCGACCGGCCGCTCGCGCAGAAGATCGGCACAGAAGCCGTGGATGGTCCCGATATGCGCGAGTTCGAGTTGCTCCAGCGCGCGAGCGAGGTTGTCGCGGGCCGGACCCGGTTCCGCGCCCGCGCGGGCGGCTTCGATGTCGCCGCGCAAGCGGAGCTTCATCTCGCCCGCGGCCTTCTCCGTGAAGGTCACCGCGACGATGTCCTCGAGCGTCCCGCGCCCGTGTTTCAGCACCTCCACGATCCGCCCGACGAGCGCCGTCGTCTTGCCGGTCCCCGCGGCCGCCTCGACGAAGAGCGTCTCATCGAGATCGCTCAGGATCGCGTCGCGCGCGTCCTGATCGGCGAGTCGCGCGGGCCGGTTCACGGGCATTCCCTGAGACGCCGGAGTTCGACGGGCGCGGGCTTGCGCCTGACGCGGCGCTCCTCATCCGGCCCGCACACCGGCCGATAGTCGCACCACCTGCACGCGCCCTCGCGCGGCAGGGCCGGGAACCGTCCGGCCGCGAAGGCGTTGAGGACGACGTCGCTCAGGAGCCCCGCCGCCTCGCTCGCCCGCTCGTCCAGCCGCACCGAGTGATCCCTGAACTCGCCATCGGTGGTGCAGTAGTAGAGCCGGCCCGAATCCACCCGGGCGTTCGGGAACAGAGCCTGGACCGCGAGCCCGTACAGGACCGGCTGGAGCAGTTCGCCCCCCTGGATGATCGCGCCCGGCTTCGCCCGGTGGCGCCCCGTCTTGTGATCCGTGACGCGAAGCACGCCGTCCGCCGTGCGTTCGACGAGGTCGATGGCGCCCCGAAGCTTGAGTCCGGTCTCGAGTTCGATCGGTTCCAGGACGGAGTGCGCGTCGCGATCCGGATCTCGCGGAAGCCCGAACGAGAGCTCGAAGCGCCACGGCTCGAAGGGCGTCCGCCGAAGACTCTCGCGCTGCAGCCATTCGCGCAGATCGAGACGGATGGACTCGATCCCGTCGTCCCAGACCCGGTCGATCGCGGGCACGAGCCGATCCTTGAAGTCCGCCGCGACGCTCTCCAGCACCTCCTCCAGAAGCTCCAGGACCGGCGCGAGGTTCCGGGGGACCACCGGCAACAGGGGCCGGCCCTCTTCGCTCTCGGCCTGCAGCCGCGTGAGCAGTTCGAACTGGACCTGATGCACGAGCGAGCCTCGCTGGAGCGGGTCGAGCGCCTCGATGCCGACGGGTGCCTCGCGCGGACGCAGTCCCTGGATGGCGTGCAGGTAGAACCGGTAGGGACAGGCGGCGAAGTGCTGCAGGGACGTGACCGAATAGGGGCGTGCGGCGGGCGACCGATCGGCCAGGGTGGCCGCCGCCTCCTCCGGCAACTGCACCAGACCGTCCGCCCATGTCCAGCGGGGAACCTCCCACCGGTAGGCGCGAAACCGGAGGGCGCGCGCCAGATGAGGGTTCGCGTGCAGCAGATGCCCCGCGGCCCTCACCGCGCGGTCGCCGCGGAGGCCGAGGTGATCCAGGACCGCGAGATCGTATTCGGCTTCGTCGATCGCCTTCTCGCGCGACTTGGGAGCCGGCCAGCCGATCCGCGCGTCCGACACATCCTCCGCCCGCTTGGCGAGTTCCTCGAAACCCGGCAGCCGTCCCTCCGACGCGTGCACGGCCTCGAGCGCGTAGAAGGAGGGGACCCGGGGCCTCGCCTTCATCGCCTCGATGCGGGGATACGAGAGGACGACCTGCTCCCTTGCCGCGCCGGCGGCGAGCCGAAAGGCGAGCCGCTCGTTCGCGACCCGGTCCGCGTTCGTCGCGAGTCGATTCGGCGCCAGGGCTCGCCGGACCTCGTCCAGGAGAATCGGATCCTCCGCGATCTTGGGCGGAAACACCCGTTCGGCCATGCCGGGGACGAACACCACGTCGAACGCGAGCCCGCGAGCCGCGTCGATCGAACCGACGAAGACGCGGCCGTAGCGATGGGCGCCCGGAGGGGAGGTGATCTCGCCCAGCCGCGACCCGAGCACCCGCAGCACTTCGTCCAGTTCGACCGGACCCACGGGCCCCAGCGGCCCCAACCGGGACAGGGCCGCGAGCACGTTCTCCGGATGGCGAAGCGAGCGGCTCGCGAGCGCGCTCAACGCGGTCAGCCACTCGCTCCAGAGCGCCTCGCCGGGCAGCGCGGAGAGGTCGGCCAGCAGGGGCAACGCGTAGTCCCTCAGGCAGGCGAGGTTGGCCAGCGACCGATCGATGCGCTCGATACGCGGATCGTCGGGATTCTCGTCCGCCAGCGCCGCGCGCTTGAGGTCGAGTTCCGCCGCGAGGCCGTGGAGCCGTCGCTCCCAGCGATCCAGCCCGCCCACGACGGCCGCTTCGACGAGCAAGTCTTCCCAGCGGCGGGGCACCCGCCGAGGCTCTTCTCCGTCCGCGGGGTCCGGCACTTCACCGATCGATACGTACTCGGCGAAGCGCAGGGCCGAAAAGTCCTCCGCCCGGCAGCGCAGCAGGGCGAGGAAGGCCCGCCCCGCGGGATCGGGGCGCCGCAGGCCGGCGGCGAACCACGCGGGGATGCGGGCGCGGTCCAGCGCTTCCTCCAGGTAGGGTCGATAATCCTCCGGCCGGCGAAGGAGGATGGCGCAGCGGTCGAACGGAGTCCCCGCCTCGGCGAGGGAGAGGAGCCGCCGCGCGATCTCGACTGCCTCCCGCCCCTCCCCGGGCGCCGAGAAGACCGTCAGGGCCTCGTCCGGCTCGTGCGGGACCGGCGCCGACTCGAACAGATGCGTGTGTAGACGACCGATCGCGCCGCCCGCAGCGGGTGGCATCCGCGAGGCATCGAGCGGCTGCGCCCCGGTCCGCCGCAGCGCGGCCAGCGTGCGGGGGTCTCCTTCCGCGACCGTGGCCAGCACGTCCGGACTTCGTCCGACCAGGGCCCGCACGAATCGCACCTCCAGTTCCGTCCAGATCCGCGCGTCGAGGACCAGCAGCGGCCGCCCCAGGGCCGGGTGGCGAAGACCGGGGTCGCCCAGCGCCCCCGTCGCGGCCTCGAGGAGGCCGGCCCGGTCCGTCAGCCCGGCCGCGCTCCACTCCGCCTCGACCGCACGGGCGAACGCGGCCAACTCGGCGTCGGCCCCGGCCACCCCCGCCGGCGCGATGCCCGCCATCCGCAGTTCGTGCAGCGCTCGGCCCATCGCACGGATGAAGCCCGGCGTGTCGGACACGCGCGCGAGGCGGCCGAGTTCCTCCGGGTCGAGCCGCATCAGGGCCCGGGCGATGATGGCGTCGCGCGCAACCCCATCCCCGACCGCGAGGCGGGAAGCGGCGAGGGGCACGAGGCCGAGTTCCCCGGCGAGGAGTGAGAGCGTCGTGCGGCGCCAACCCATCGCGGCCCCCGCCGCCCGAGCCGCACGCAGCACGAGTTCGTGCGGGCCTGCGAGGGTCTCTCCGATGATCGTCACCTCGGCACCGGGCGGCCTCGCCTCGAGCCAGCCTCGCGCGGCGGCGAGGCGCACGGCGGCGGTGGGGGAGACGATGAACTCGGCGGATGGCGCGGACATGGGCACAACCTAGCGCCATGGCAGCAAGCCGCCATCAACCGGCGCCCGCCGGTCCCCGCTTGACGGCGCCGAGTCCGCCCGGCGATCCTCAGGAGCAGGATCCGTTTCGGGGCCGGTGGGTCGCTTCGCGCCCCGAAAGTCGCGGTCGGCGCCCGGGTGTCGCGCTATCCGGGGCGCCGGACGACCCTCACCGTGAGCGGGGTGGCATGACGGAAGGCGCGCGCTGTGGCACCGCGCTTCACGAGTCGGCGCACGCGGCGACGATCCGCGGGATGATCGCTGCAGCCCCGCCCTTTCGCCCGGGTGCATCGGCCCCCGAACTCGTCGAGGAGTTCGCGACTCCCGCGAACCGCATGCCCGCCTTCCTCGCCCTCCATGAGCGCGGGGAGAAGGTCCTGCCCCACATCCGGGCCGGCCTCCGGCACCCCGACTGGCAGGTGCGCCGTTGGTGCGCCCTGTTCGCCGACACCTTCGCGGACGCGGAGACCCTTCGCGCCCTGGTTCCTCTCCTCGGCGATCCGAAGAGCCAGGTGCGCCTGTGGGCCGTTCATTCGCTCGCCTGCGAGACCTGCAAGGACGGCCCGAACCCCGTCGATCCGATCCCGCTTCTGCTCGAGCGGATCGCGACGGACGAGAGCCTCAGGGTGCGACGGCAGGCGGTCGCCATGCTCGCCCACCATCTCGCGCCCGACCCGCGCGTGACCTCCATCTTCCGGACAATTCTCGCGGAGGAAGAGGACCGGAAGCTCCGGCTTCACGCGGAGGAGGGCCTGAAGCGCTACAGCGCCGCCGCGACGGCGGCATCGGGAGGTGCACCGTCATGAGAACTCCGCCGGACCCGGGAGCGCCCGGCCGCGAAGGCTCGATCGAGCGACGCGACTTCCTGCGGGGCGCCGCGCTGGCCGGCACCGGACTGGCCCTGGGCTGCCGTACGGACGCCGGGCGGGCGGAGCGTGGCGCCGTCGATCGCCTGCCGCCCACGGGATCCGACGCGGCGTCGGCGCCCCCGCTGCTCATCCACGGGGCGAGCGTCTTCGACACCCGAACCGGCTCCATGCGCCCCGACACCAGCGTCCTCGTCCGGGACGGCCGCATCGAGGCCGTGGCCGCCGCGGCCGAACTCGGCCCCGGCAGCGACGCCGCGGAGGGCGCCACGCGGGTCGACGGCGCCGGCCTCTTCCTCCTCCCCGGCCTCATCGACGCGCACGTCCACGTCAGCCACATCCTCTACCAGTCGCACATGACGGGCGACGAGGTCCTTCCGTTCTATCTCGGCCACGGGGTCACCTCGATCCGCAGCACGGGCGACAACGTCCCGGCCCAGCGCCTCGTCGAACTCTTCGCGGACGAGCACCCGGAGATGTCGCCCAACGTCTTCCGGTGCAGCTTCCTGATCGACGGCGATCCCCCCTGGCACCCGGACGTCGGCTGGGCGCTCCGGACGCCCAAGGAGGTCGAACCCTTCGTGGCGGACATGGCGGCGTGGGGTGTGAAGACGCTGAAGGTCTACGTGGGCACGGGGAGGGAGATCGGACGGCGCGTGATCGAGGTCGGACACGAGCACGGCCTCGTCGTCACCGGACACCTCCTCGATTACCACACGGCGGACGCGGTGCGCGACGGTCTCGACTGCATCGAACACATCTACACGGTGTCGAACTTCCTCCTCGACGATCCGGAGGACCGGCATTCCATCAACCTGGATTCGGACGAGTGCCGCCGCCTCGTCGACCTCATCGCCGAACACGAGGTCCGCGTCGATCCGACGCTGATGGTCTTCTGGGGGACGCTGCTGTTCATGGACCTCCCGGAGGTCTACGGACATCCCGACCACGATCCGATGCCGGCCCGGCTCAAGGCCTTCTGGGACCGCGACCGTGAGGCGCGCATCCTCGACTGGGGCGCGGCCCCCCTGTCCGTACGGGAGGGGACGTGGGAGAAATACCTGCGCCTCACCGGGATGCTTCGCGACGCGGGCGTTCGGCTGCTCGTGGGGACCGACGCGCCGGAACCGCAGGTCGCTCCGGGGGCCTCGTTGCACCATGAGATGGAATTCCTCGTCGATGCCGGACTCTCGCCGGGAGAGGCCCTCACGGCGGCGACGCTCGAGAACGCGCGCATCCTGAGGGAGGAGGAGAACCGGGGTTCGATCGAGCCGGATCTCGTCGCCGACCTCGTCCTCCTGGAGGCCGACCCCCTCGACGAGATCCGGAACACGCGGCGCATTCGGAGCGTCGTCCGTGACGGACGCCTGCTCGACCCGGCCCGTATTCTCGCCGCGGCGCCGACCCAGTGACCCCGCGACCGGAGGCTCCCGTGTCCTCAGCCCGGCTCAAAATCCCGCTCGCGCTCCTCGCCGGGGCGTGGGCGCTCGTCCCCGCGGCCCGTTCGCTCGCCGGCCAGGAGATCACGCTCATCGCGGTCGGCGACATCGAGTGGTCCCGCACGACCAAGGCGCCCTCGATGTTCTACGACGCCTCGCAGCGGGGCGGCAGCGGCGTCCTGTGGGACCGGGAGGACGGCTGGATCCGCGTTCCCTACGCCGCGACCCCGGAATCACAGGCCCTCCTCGAGGCGGATCTCGGCACCACCCTCATCAGCGAGAACGCGCATCACCTGAGGGCGCACCATTACGGGCTCTCGTTCGACGACCGCACGGAGGAGGCCCGCCATCCGCTGCGCCGCGCCGCCGACCTTCTGCGCGCGGCGGACATCGCGTTCGCGAACCTCGAGACCCCGATCTCCGACGACGCGCGCTGGAGCGGCGCCTTCCGCACCCCCTCCGCGTTCGCCGACGCCCTCGCCTGGGCCGGCATGGACGTCGTCGCTACGGCCAACAACCACGCGCTGGACGCCGAGGGCGACGGGCTGCTCGACACGATCCACCATCTGAGCCGGGCCGGGGTCGGCCACGCCGGGACCGGGCGCGACCTGGAGGATGCCCGCCGCCCGTACGTCCTGGAGCGCCGAGGCCTCCGCATCGCGTTCCTCGCCTACGCCCAGTTCGTCAACGACGGTGGCTCCTCGTTCGCGACCCCGGACCAGTCGGGCGTCGCCCCGATGGACCCGCTCCTGATTCGCGAGGACATCGCCCGCGTCCGCGACCAGGCGGACCTCGTGCTGGTGAGCTTTCACTGGGGGATCGAGAACAGCCAGGATGTCCACCCCGGAATGCGCGCCTTCGCGTACGAGGTCCTCGACGCCGGAGCGGACGCGATCCTGGGCCATCATCCCCACATGCCGCGGGGGATCGAGGTCCGGGACGGGAAGCCGATCGTCTACTCGATGGGCAATTTCATCTTCGGCCACGGTCACGACTACTGGATGGACAACATCGCCGTCCGCCTGCACATGGGGCCGGACGGCGTGGCCCGGGTCGACGTCCTCCCCCTCGCCGGACGCGGAGACGACCTCTCGCAGCCGTACGTCCTCGAGGGCGACGCCGCCCGCACGCTGCTCGAAGACATCCGGACGCGGTCTGCCGAGTTGGGGACCACCCTCCGCATCGAAGGGGACGAGGGCGTCATCGACATCGGACGTTGATGGGGCCAAGTTTCGAACCCCATTCAGGAGCAGAACGATCAGGAGCGAAATGATGAAGACACGGCTCTGGACGCTTATCCTCCCTCTCGCGGCGGGACTCGCCTGCGCGCAGGCGGACTCCGGCGATTCGCCGGACGGCGCGGTCGAACTCGCGGCCCTCGACGCCGTGTTCGCCGAATACGCCGATCCCGACGGGCCCGGCTGCGCCTTCGCGGTCTCGATGGACGGACAGCAGGTGATGGCGCGCGCCTACGGGATGGCCAACCTCGAGTGGGACATCCCGAACACGCCCGAGACCGTGTTCGAACCGGGGTCGGTGTCGAAGCAGTTCACGGCGGCGGCGACGGTCCTGCTCGCGCTCGATGGAGCGATCGATCTCGACGACGACATCCGGGAGTACTTCCCCGAGATGCCCGACTACGGCGAGCCGATCACCGTGCGCATGCTGGTCCATCACACGAGCGGGCTGCGCGACTGGGGGTCGGTCGCCGGCATCGAGGGCTGGGCGCGCACGACGCGTATCCACACACACAAGCACGCGCTCGACATCGCCAGCCGGCAGCTGGCGCTGAACTACGAGCCGGGCCTCTACTACTCGTACACGAACACCGGGTACAACCTCCAGGCGATGCTCGTGGAGCGCGTAACCGGCCAGACCTTCGACGAGTTCTCGCAGGAGCGGATCTTCGGGCCGCTCGGGATGACGAAGACGCAGTGGCGCGACGACTTCACGGAGATCGTGGAGGAGCGCTCCGTCGGATACACGCCGGGGGAGGACGGCGAATGGCACATGCTGATGCCGTTCGAGAACGTGCACGGGAACGGCGGCCTGCTCACGACGGTGGGGGACCTGCTCAGGTTCACCCGCAACCTGGACACGGGTGATGTGGGCGGCCCCGAATTCATCCGTCTCATGCACGAACAGGGTACGCTCTCGACGGGGCGGCAGATCAGCTACGCCGGCGGACTCTTCGTCGGCGAATACAAGGGCGTGCGCGAAGTCCAGCACTCCGGAGGGACCGCGGCGTACCGTGGCTTCCTGACCCGCTACCCGGACCACGGCGTGTCCGTGTCCGTGATGTGCAACGCGGGGCCGGCCAACCCCGGGCGACTCGCCCGCGAGGTGGCCGAACTGTACCTCGGCGACGCCATCAGCGAGGAATCCCAGGGCGGCGACGTGGCGGGCGTGGAACTCGACCCGGCCCGCGTCGCCGCCCTCGCCGGCGGATTCCGGGACACCCGCACCGGGCAGTTCATGGAGCTGACGGCGGACGGTTCGTCCCTGCGCGTGGGCGGCGGACTCGGGGGCCTGGAGCTCACGCCCGTCAGCGAGACGGAGTTCGTCTCCCCGAACGGCGTATCCATCGCGTTCGAGGGAACCGGGGAGGGCGGGAGACCCGCCGCGATCATGAACACGCCGGTGGCCGATAACGTGCGCATCGAGCCGGTGGGCGCGTTCGCGCCCACGGCGGCCGACCTCGCCGCCTATGTCGGGGCCTACCACAGCGACGAGGCCGAGGTCACGTACTGGGTGGAGATCGAGGACGGAAACCTGATGCTCAAGGACCGCTACGGGGACGGCGAGGCACTCGAGCCCGTCTATCCCGACGCGTTCACCCGGGGAGGCTCGACGTACATCTTCCACCGGGGCGAGGGGGGCCGCGTCGCGCAGGCGAGCCTGAGCCAGGGCCGGGTCTGGGACCTCCGCTTCGAACGGGTCGAGTAGCGCGGAGGGCTCGCGCGTCAGATCTCGACGGGGCGCGTGCGGGCACCGACGATGAAGCCACGGCTCTGGACGCTCATCCTTCCCCTCGCCGCGGGACTCGCCTGCGCGGACGCAAACCCCGGAGACTCGAGGGGAGACACGGTCGACCTGGCGGCTCTCGACGCCGTGTTCTCCGACTTCGCCGACCCGGAGGGACCGGGGTGCGCCTTCGCCGTCGCGAGAGACGGACAGCAGGTGATGGCGCGCGCGTACGGCCAGGCCAACTTGGAATGGGACATCCCGAACACGCCGGAGACCGTGTTCGAACCGGGGTCGGTCTCGAAGCAGTTCACCGCCGCGGCCACGATCCTGCTCGCGCTCGATGGACGGATCGATCTCGACGACGACATCCGCGAGTACTTCCCCGAGGACACGGGCGACGTGGGCGGCCCGGAATTCATCCGTCTGATGCACGACGAAGGAACGCTCGACTCGGGTCGGCGGATCGGCTATGCCGGCGGGCTCCGCGTGGGCGAGTACAAGGGGGTGCGCGAAGTCTGGCACTCCGGGTCGACGGCCGCGTACCGGGGTTTCCTGACCCGCTATCCCGATCACGGTGTGGCCGTGTCCCTCATGTGCAACGCGCGCGAGGCCGACTCGCAAGGACTCGCCCGGCAGGTGGCAGAACTCTACCTCGCCGACGCTATCACCGAGGCGTCCCCCGCCGATCCGGCAGGGGTGGATGTCGATCCGGCACGGGTCGCCGCCTTCGCCGGAGGATACCGGGACACACGAACGGGACAGTATCTGGAACTGACGGCGGACGGTTCGTCGCTGCGCCTGGGCGGAGGCATGCAGGGGCTTCAGCTCATGGCGGCGAGCGAGACTGAGTTCACATCACCGGCGGTCGTGTCCATCGCGTTCGAGGCGGGGGCGGAGGGTGGGCGACCCGCTGCGATCATGAACACACCGGGCGCCGTGGACGTGCGCATCGAACCGGTCGGTGAGTTCTCGCCGACGGCGGCCGACCTGGCCGACTACGTCGGGGCCTACCGCAGTGACGAGGCCGAGGTCACGTACTGGCTCGAGGTGGAGGACGGGAGCCTGGTGCTCAAGGACCGCTATGGCGACGGCGAGGCGCTCGACCCCGTCTACCCCGACGCGTTCACCCAGGGGGGACCACCTACATCTTCCACCGGGGCGACGGGGGACGCGTCACCGAGGCGAGTCTCAGCCAGGGACGTGTCTGGGATCTGCGATTCGACCGGATCCAGTAGCCGGATCCAGTAGCCGGATCCAGTAGCGATCGCCACTTCCGCCGCCAGCGCTCCAGCTCCGGCGGCGGCACCCGGATCTCCCGGCTCACCTCGCCGATGTCCTCGCCGCGAAGCAGCCGCACCACGACCTCCGCCTTCCGCCCCGCGCTCCAGCGCTTCGGCAGACCCTCGCTCCCGGTCTCCGTCGGCTTCTCCGACATCCTCGCACCCCCTCTCTCCAGACCCCGTAACGTTGAACCGTGCTAAACGGGTGTCCAGAAAAACCGGGTGCGCTATAACGGTCGCGATCACTTCCGCTCCGCCCAGGGTGGCGATCTGGACAGCCAGATGGCCCACGGCCCCGGCGCCGCCCTGCACCAGAATTCGCTTCCCCCCGACCGGGCCGCCGCCGAACACGGCGTAGTGGGCCGTGGGCCGACCTCGAAACACCGCGTGTTGTAAAGAGATTCGAGGAAGAGGCCGCTAGTTGTGTGTGTGGTTGTTACCTGGCAACTGGGAGGGGTTTTCGCGGGATTCTCTAGCGGAGGAGCAGCTACCTATCTTGACCCATCCTCTTCCTGCTGATCTTCGATGGCGCTCGCGCTGCGAGCGTCGTCAAGCAGGATTTCCATAATGCGATCAAGACGGCCCTCGACGCGGCCCAAGTGGTTGCTGAGACGGGTTTCGACTCCCGTGATGCTGGTGTTCAAGCGGACTTCAGCTGCGGTGATGTCTTCCTTCAGCTCGGCTTCAGCTGCGGTGATGTCTTCCTTCAGCTCGGTTTCAACTGCCGCGATGTCGTCCTTCGTACTGCGCAGCATCGTCCACGTCAAACCGAACCACATGAGCAGCACCGTCGCGATGCCCGTGATCGGATGGCGCCACCACGCCGCTTTCGACGCGGGGTTGCTTGAACCCGGGACACTGGGCTCGGGAGTCTCTTCCGGGGCGGTCATTCCTCATCCTCTCTCAACCACTCCCACAGCGAACGAGAAGCGTGACCAGCATAGGACCGGTTGAGCTTGAACACGACCCCAGATATGAACCTCTCCTCGCCTTTAATTCCGGCAGCACGTGAAACATCCTCGGCGAGTTGCTTCGTTCGGACCAGAAAGGTCACGTCGTTGATTCGGTATACGTTGGTGGACTCGTATTTTTCGTTTAGGCCATCGCGGGTCCGGGCGTCCGGTTCCCGAAGCATGACAGCAAATGTATTCATCTCACCCCCTCCGAATCGATGGTTTTCAGCGGTCCCCTAGAAGAGGTTGGAGCGGCCCAACAACCACCCGTCATCAAACCATACACGGAAGTCTACGCGCGGGGTTCAACGGGCCGCAACGGCTCGAAGTTTCACCGTCGTGGGACGGGCTCGGCAGGCGTCGGGCGGGGATGCTCGCAGGGGCATGATGCCCGCGCAAGGGGGCTCACCGCCGCACCCCCGCGAAGACGCGGCGGTCCTTCTTCGGCTCGGGGGCGAGCCCCGAGGGGCCTCCAGTTCCCAGAACCGCAGCACCTCTCGCGCGGGACCCGTCGTCTCGTACCAGATCGCTTTCACCCGTCACCTCCGCGTCGCCGCAATGGGGCGCGCGCGGCGTCCGGGTGCAATGGGCCCCGCCGGCGCGGCGACCGTGTACATTCCCGGCGGAGTTCATTGCGCACCGATGTTCATTCGGGGAGAGAGACGACGTGAAGCTCGAGGGTACCGTCGCGCTCGTGACGGGTGGCGCCCGCCGGCTGGGACGCGCGTTGACGCTGGGCCTTGCAGAGGCGGGCTGCGACCTCTTCATCCACTACGGCACCTCGGCAGAGGCCGCCCGGCGAACGGCAGGCGAAGTACGAGCCCTGGGCCGCCGGGCCTCGACCGCCGCCGCGGATCTCACCGACCCGGCACAGATCGACCGCCTGTTCGAAGCGTTCGACGCATCCTTCGGGCGCCTGGACATCCTGGTAAATTCGGCAGCCAGCTTCGAGCGCACCCCGTTCGACGAAACGACGGTGGCGGACTGGGATGCCGTCCAGGCGCTGAACCTCCGCGCTCCCTTTCTCATGGCGCAGCGCGCCGCCCGCCGAATGCGTGCGGTCGCGGGCCGTCCCGGCAGCCGAGGGGAACTTCAGGCGCCCGGTGTCATACTCAACATGTCGGACATGGCTGGCGTCGCCGCCTGGAGGGGCTACACCGCTCACGGCGTGAGCAAGGCGGGGCTCGTCCACCTGACGGCGACGACCGCGAGGGAACTCGGCCCCGACGTGCGCGTAAATGTCATCGTACCCGGCCCGATCCTGCCGCCCGCGGGTGAGATGGCGGACGATCCGGGGTGGCGGCAGAAGGGTCTCCGGGTCCCTCTCGAGCGCACGGGCGACGCGGCGCATGTCGCGCACGCGGCAGTGTTTCTGGCCGAGAACGATTACGTGACGGGAGCGACGATCCACGTGGATGGCGGCGAGCACCTGCTACCGGGAGGAAGAGGCTGATGACGGCGTCCGACACCATCATCATCCGGGATCTCCTCGTCAGGGGGATCATCGGAGTCAACGACTGGGAACGCGAGAAGAAACAGGACATCGTGATCAACATGTCGCTGTCCGTGGATGCCCGGAACGCCGGCGAGTCGGACGACGTCGAGCACGTGCTCAACTATCGAACGCTCGCGAAGCGCGTGATCTCCCACATCGAGACGGCCGAGCCGTATCTGGTGGAGGCTCTCGCGCACCAGTTGGCGCGGATCGCGATCGTGGACTGCGGGGCGGAACGCGCGAGGGTGCGCGTGGAAAAGCCCGGCGCCCTGCGATACGCCCGATCGGTGGGGATTGAAATCGAGCGCTCGGCGTCGGACTACGCGTGAAGACCGTTCTCCTCGCTCTGGGCTCGAACATCGATCCGGAGCGCCATATGGTCGAAGCCCTGGACGCGCTCGACGCGTTGCTCGGCATTGAGGCGCTGTCGCCGATCTACGAGGCCGATGCGGTCGGAAGCCCCGAGACGCCCCGCTTTCTGAACGCGGCCGTGCGCCTCACGACCGAGCGCTCCCCAGGCGACTTGAAGTTCGGCGTGATCCGCCCGCTGGAGCGGCGTCTGGGCAGAGTCCGGACATCCGATCGAAACGCGCCCCGAACGATCGACATCGACATCGCGGCCGTAGAGGGGCTCGTCATCGATGATGACGACCTGCGCCTGCCTGATCCGGAGATCCTCACGCGGGCGCACCTGGCGCTGCCGCTCGCGGATGTGGCGCCGGGATTCCGGCACCCGACCGAGGGGGTGACGCTGGGCGAAATCGCCGCCCGTTTCCGGCACGAACAAGGGATTGCGAGACGCGATGATGTGCGGTGGCCGCGATCCTAGAGCCGCTGTACTTTCCGGCCCCATGATCCTGTCCGAGGCCCCCCGGTGAGGGGTATTCATCCCGCACCCGTGCGGGGCAAGAACGTCGCCCGAGTCCTTCCTCTGCTGGGCCTCCTCCTGGCGTCCGAAGTACGGGCGCAGGTCTCGCCACCCGGGAGTGCGGCCGACGCCGCGAGCACGATCATCGACACCGTCATCATCACTCGCCGGGACATTTTTGCGCCCGAAGAAGCGGCCAACAATATCATCTACCGGATCGGAAACGGTCTGCACGCGACGACGCAGCTGTGGGTCATCCGCCGCGAACTGCTCCTCGGACCCGGGGCGCCGTACGATTCCCTGCTGGCCGCCGAGAGCGAGCGCAACCTCCGCCGCCTCGGCCTCTTCGCCCGCGTCCGCGTGGATTCGGTGCAGGTCGACGGGAAGCGCGCCTTGAGGGTGGGAACACGGGATGCGTGGAGTCTGCAGCCGCGCTTCACGGGACGCCTCGCTTCGGATGGCACGTTGACCGGCACCTTCGGGGTCACCGAGGTCAACCTCGGGGGCACCGGCAACTCGATGCGGGCGTGGTACGTGAGGGAGACCGACCGCGACGGCATGGACCTCCGGCTCACGTCGAACCGGGTGGGGTTGACGCGGCTATCGGTCAGCGGAACCTGGCTGAACCTGTCGGATCGCGACGTCGTCGTGTGGAGAGTCTCGAACCCCTTCCGCTCTCTCTCGGATCGCTCAGCCTTCTACTACGAGGGACGGAGCTTCCAGGGGCGGATCCCACAGTACGTTCGAGACCGCCCGGACTCACTCCAGACGATCGAATGGCGGCGACGCGCGCTGATCAACCGGTTCACGGGCACACTCGCCCCGATCGCCAGCGCACGCGGGTTCGTGCGCGTGGGGGCCACGCTGGAGGTCCGCCACGAGGAGCACATGCGGCTGGAGAATCCCGAAGTGGATGTCGACAGCCTCTATGCGACGGTTCCGGACTCGGTCTACGGCCTGGTCGGCGCGTTCGTGGAGTGGCGGCGTGCCCGCTTCGAGCGCGTCGAACGCTTCAACGGCTTCGCGGAGGAGGACCAGGACCTCAGTCACCGCGTGTTCTTTTCGGCGAAGCTCGCCCATGAAGCCCTGGGCTACGAGTCGACGGGAGTGGGAGCCCGCCTCCTCCTTTCCTCGGGTACGCGCGCGGGATCGGCTCTTCTCAAGGGTCTGCTCGACGGTGGTGGCCTGTTCAACTCGGCGGGGCTCGATTCGGGCTACGTCTACGGCTCCGGAACGGCGGCGGTGCGCTCCACCGATCGTAACACCACGTTCCTGCGCGCCATCGGAGGGGTCCAGGAATCGCCCCGGCCAGGGTCCGAGCACGACATCGGCTTCCAGATCCTCCCCCGCCTGTGGGGACCGCATGCCTTCGTGGGTACCCGGACGGTCCAGGCGACGCTCGAACATCGCTCCTATCTCGTCGACAATTTCGCCAACCTGTTCGGACTCGGGGTGGGCGCGTTCGTCGACTACGGAGGGGCCTGGTACCCGGACCAGGACACGAGGCTGGGGGGCAACGTCGGGGTCACCGTGTTCGGCGGCTCCCCGCTGTCCTCGTTCGCGCAGGTGACGAACTTCAACGTGGGGTACCGCTTCGGCGGCGGGATCTCCGGCTCCGCGACATCGAGATGGGCCTTCAGCGCCGGCGGCGGCCTGCGATTCTGACCCCGCCCGCCGTCCCTTCCGTGAGAGTCAGGGCAGGAGAACACCGCCGGCGATGAGGAGTTGTTCACCCCCCCGCAGTTCGTACCTCAGTTCCACGAAGGGGGTGAATCCGACGAGCGGAAAGCGGAACCCGGCGGCGAGGTTGAGGCCGAAGAGGCTTTCGGAGGTTCCCTCGCCCTCATCGGACCTCCCATCGGACCTCCCATCGGACCCGGACGGGACCTCCCGCCAGGCAAAGTTCGCGCCACCGCCGATGTACGGGACGAGGTTCGTCACGCGGGCGATCGAAAGGTCCCCGAGCACGTTCACGTTGAGTTCCCGGTAGTCGTAGTCGCCTCCGGGGTCCCCCAGACCCGAATCGGGAAAGAAGTAGTCGAAGGAAGCGGCGACCCACACCCCCGGGGCGACCCAGGGGACGGTCGCCTGCGCGCGCGGGCCGAGTCCGAAGTCCGCGTCGTCCCCGAAGCTGACCTGTCCCCCGACCTTGATCTCCTGCCCCGCGAGCGGGACAGCGCCGAGAGCGATCGCCAGCGCGACCCCCGGCACGACTCGCAACGACCTCGACCTGCTTCGACGCATGCTCCCCTCCCTCTCTATACGGACTCGCGAGCGCGCGGGCGTCGGCGCGCGTACGCCCCACGGACACCCTTTCGCCCCATGCGGTTGCCACGCGTCCCCGGATTCCGGACTTTCGTGCACTACTCGCGGACAAGGGCCCATGGACAGACTCCGGATCCCCAACATAGCGACGTACCTCCCGATCGCGCCTTCGGATTTGCTTCTGGCGGCCCCTCTCGCGGCGAGGATTCTCTTCGGCGCGAGCCCGGCCGGCCGCGCCCTCCAGATGGCGGCGCTCGGCGTGTACGCGGGGAGCGCGGCGATCGACTGGGCGATCCGCGCGGACGCCCGGCGGGTGGACTTCGAGGAGGCGTTCGGGTTCGACCCGCTTCGCCCGCCCCCGGCCTCCGAGAAGGATCGCCTGGGGGATGTCGAGCGTCTCGTGGCGCGCCTGAACGACAACTACCTCCCGATGCGGACCCCCCGGAAGGAACTGGCCGAGCAGGTCGACCTCCGGCTGACCGATTTCCTGGCCGAACTCACGGGGCAACGGCTCGAGACGAGCACGCAGGTTCGGGACTTCATGCTCGCGCAGATCGTGTTCCCCTTCGCCCTCGGGGCAGCGGACCCGTTGACCGGCGATGTCGCGATCTTCCGGAGTTCGGGTGTGTTCGAACCGCACGTGATCGCGCACGAGTTCTGTCACCGGAAGGGGTACCTGAAGGAGGTCGAGGCACAGATCCTCGGCTACCTGGCGCTGGCGGATTGCGGCGAACCCGTGCTCGAGCAATCCGCGTTCTGCGAGCGGCTCGACCGTCAGCTATGGGTGCTCGCCGACCGGGACGCCGCCACGTACAACGAGATGCTCGTCGACGCGGGTCTGCGTGAGGAGTTGCGAGCGGCCTTCGAGCTGCGTCACCCGAACGAGGGCGGGCTGGCCGGCGTCGTGGGGCCGATCATGAAGAACGCCTATGATGCCCGGATGAAGTTCACCGGCCAGAACGGCCTCTCCGACTACGACGAGGGGTTCACGAACTTCCTCCTCGCCACCGAGCGGGAGCCGGTGGAAGTGACCTGATGCCGACCCGCGGAGCCGCGGCCCCCACACCGTGAACCTACAGGATCCCGCCCTCACGTTCGCGCTCGCGCTCGCCGCGGGCGTGGTCGCGCAATCCGTGGCTCGACACGTGCGGGTGCCCGGCATCCTCTTCCTGCTCGCGACCGGCATCCTGCTGGGGCCGGAGTTCGCGAACCTCGTGCGGCCCGAGACGCTGGGCGAAGGCCTCAACCCCATCGTGGGGCTCGCGGTGGCCGTGATCCTGTTCGAGGGCGCGCTTCAGCTCAACATCGGCCGGCTGCGCCGCGAAGCGCTCGTCATCCGCCGGTTGATCACGCTCGGGGCACTGATCACGATCGCCGGGGCCACGGTCACGGCCATGCTCGCTCTGGGCTGGAGTCTCCAGGTCGCGCTGCTGTTCGGCGCGCTGGTCTCCGTCACGGGCCCCACGGTGATCAACCCGCTCACGCGGCGGATCCGTCTCCGGAACAAGCTGCGCACGATCCTCGAAGCCGAAGGCGTTCTCATCGACCCGGTCGGGGCCATTCTCGCGGTGGTCGCCTTCGAGGTGGCGCTGGCCTCGACCGCGGGCGAGGTGGGGGCGGGCGTTCTCGGCCTGCCCAGACGGCTCGGGCTCGGGCTCGTGATCGGGGTCGCGGGCGGGGTCGCCATCGGCGGTCTCCTGAGGATGCGCCGGGCGGTGCCGTCCGACCTGCGGAACATCTTCACCCTCGCGAGCGTCCTCGCCCTCTACCAGGCCTCGCACGCCATCCTGCCGGAGAGCGGCATCATGACCGTGGCGATCGCGGGGCTTGTGGTCGGCAACATGGGCCCGCGGCACGCGCGCGAACTCGTTGAGTTCAAGGAGCAACTCACCTACCTGCTCGTCGGCCTCCTCTTCGTGCTGCTGTCGGCCGCCGTCGACCTGGCCGACGTGTGGGCGCTGGGCGCCGGGGGCATCGTGACCGTCATCGTGCTCGTCGTGCTCGTCCGCCCGCTCTGCGTCCTGGCCTGCACGCGGGGAGCGGGACTCGAGCGCAACGAACAGGCCTTCCTCGTCTGGCTCGCACCGCGCGGGATCGTCGCCTTCGCCGTGTCGTCCCTGTTTGCGGCGGAACTCGCGCACATGGGGATGGAGGCACAGGGAGATCAGCTCCGCGCGATGGTGTTCCTCGTCATCGCCGTCACCGTGGTCGTACTCGGGGGGACGGGCGGGCTCATGGCCGGACTCCTGCGCGTGCGGAAGCCGTCCAGGTACGGGTTCGTCGTGGTAGGGGCCAATCCGGTGGGACGCGCCCTCGCGCGTACGCTCCGGGCAGCGCGAACGGGCGACGCTCCGATCGTCCTCGTCGACACCAATCCGACCGAGGCGGGCGCCGCGGAGGGTGAGGGGTTCCGGGTCGTGCTCGGCAACGCGCACGACCCGCGGACCCTCGTGAGGGCGGGGGTCGAATCGCGACGCGCCGTCGTCGCCCTCACCCCGAACGAAGGCGTGAACCTGCTGATCGCGAAACGCGTGGGGGAGGCCGCCCCGGGCGTCGACCGGCTGGTCGCCATAGATCCGCTGACCCCGGGTGTGGGCCCGGAGCAGGTGGACGAGAGCGAAGCCGCCGTACTGTTCGGTTCGGGAATCGAATACGAGCGCTGGGCGCACCACTTCCGGCGTGACCGCGTCGCGATCGAACCGCTCATCTACGAGGGCACTCCGGGGCTGCGCGTCACGCAGCTGGACGCGCTGGCCGACCGCCAGTTCCCCGCCCTTGCGCTCGTCCACCGGCGCGGGAGGCGCGAGCAGCCGGTGTCCACGAACACTGTCCTCAAGTCGGGAGATGTGGTCTGGTTCGGCTGGCTGCGCGATCATGAGGAACTCGTGGAGCCCCGGCTCGAAGGCTCCGGGTTCCGACGGCCGGACCGTCCGACCTCCGCCACACGGACGGAAAACCCCGGGGAAGATTCCGCCAACCCGGAAGAAGAAGAAGAGGAAGAACGGAGTTCATGAAGATACATACCGCTCGGCGGACGCACGGCTTCACCGAGTCCGTCATCCGCATGATGACCCGGCTCTCGAACGAGCACGGCGCGATCAACCTCTCACAGGGCTTCCCCGACTTCGAGTCGCCGGACACGCTCAAGATCGGAGCGGCGCGCGCGATCTACGACGACGTGAACCAGTACGCGATCACGTGGGGCGCGAAGCGCTATCGCGAGGCGCTCGCCGCCGCCTACGGCGATTGGTACGACCTCGACGTGGACCCGGAGCGTCACCTGACCGTGACCTGCGGGGCGACGGAGGCGATGATGTCCGTGCTGCTGGCCGTGGTGGATCCGGGCGAAGAGGTCATCGTGTTCGAGCCCTTCTACGAGAACTACGGCCCTGACACCACGCTCTGCGACGCGACCCCCGTCTTCGTGCCGCCGGCGAGCGACTGGCGGATCGACTTCAATCGCCTGCGCGCCGCATTCAGCGACCGGACGCGCGCGATCATCGTCAACACCCCGAACAACCCCACCGGCCGCGTCTTCACGCGCGAGGAACTGGAGAAGATCGGGGCCCTGTGCCAGGAGTTCGACGCCTACGCGATCACGGACGAGGTGTACGAGCACATCCTCTACGACGGCGCGCAGCACATCCCCATGGCGACGCTGCCGGGGATGCGGGAGCGGACGATCACCATCAGCGCCGCGTCGAAGACCTTCGCCATCACGGGGTGGCGGATCGGGACGATCATCGCGCACCCGGCGCTGTCCGACGCGATCCGGAAAGTCCACGACTTCCTCACCGTGGGGGCCCCGGCGCCCCTCCAGGAGGGGGTCGCCGCCGGGCTCGAGATGCTCCCCGCCTCGTATTACGAGGGGTTGTCCGACTTCTACGGCGCGAAGCGGGACCTCTTCTACCCCGCGCTGGTGGAGGCGGGGTTCCGCTGCCGGAAGCCGGAGGGCGCGTACTACGTGCTGGCGGACTTCTCGGATCTCTCGGATCTGCCGGACGACGAGTTTTCCTTCTGGCTCACGCGTGAGATCGGGGTCGCGCCCGTCCCCGGAGCCAGCTTCTTCCACGACCCCGCGGACGGGCGGAAGCTGGTGCGTTTCGCGTTCTGCAAGACGGAAGAGGTCCTCGAACAGGCGGCCGAGCGCCTCGTGAACGTGAGGGCCCGCGTATGAAGCTGCCCTCGATCGAGCGCCTCGCCGCCGCGGCCTGGGCCACGGCACAGCGGTTCCCGGTCGTCCTCGTCTGCGGGGTCGTCGCCGCCATCGCCGCCATGAGGGCCGTGGAAGCGGACACGCTGGACGCCATGCGCCCCGTCGCCGCGGCCACCCTCGGACTGCCCCTGCTCACGGGCCTGACGCTGTTCGCAGAACGCCGGAACTTCGGAGCGCTCCGACACTGGGCGCTCCGCGCGCTGGGCCTCGCCGTGCTCCTCCTCTTCTATTGGGGCTGGCCGAACTGGAGTGAGCCGGTCACGGGGATGCGCTACTTCCACTTCAGCGTCACGCTGCACCTCATGGTCGCGTTCATCGCCTATCTCGGAGTCCGCGAGCCGAACGGCTTCTGGCAGTTCAATCGAACCCTGTTCTTCCGGTTCTGTCTCGGCGGCATCTATACGTATGTACTGTTCGGCGGGCTGTCGCTCGCCATGCTCGGCATCGACAATCTGTTCGGGATCGACATAGACGATCTCAACTATCCCCGACTGCTCTTTTTCCTCGGCTTCGTCTTTCAGACCTGGTTCTTTCTCGCGGGCGTGCCGCGTGACCTCGAGCCGCTGGAGCGGCGGGATGACTATCCGGCGGGGCTACGCGTCTTCGCGCAGTATGTGCTGCTTCCGCTCGTCTCCCTGTACCTGGTCATCCTCACGGCCTACCTCGGGCGCGTGGTGATCACGACCACGTGGCCAAGCGGCTGGATCGGCTATCTCGTTTCGGCGCTCGCGACTCTCGGCATCTTCTCGCTCCTCCTCGTCCACCCCCGGCGCGGCCGCGAGGGCCACGCCTGGATCGCTACGTACGCCCGGGTCTTCTGGATCGCGCTCATCCCATCGGTCGCCATGTTGCTGCTCGCCATCACGCAGCGGATCGGCCAGTACGGCATCACCGAGCGCCGCTACCTGCTGTTCGTCCTCGCGGTCTGGCTGGGCGCCACCGCCCTCTTCTACGCGGTGTCGCGGTCGCGCGAGATCAAGGGGATTCCGCTCAGTCTGGCCGTGCTCGGCCTCCTCACCTTCGTCGGCCCCTGGTCCGCGTACGATGTCTCGCAGCGCAGCCAGATCGGACGGCTCGAGGGCCTGCTGGCCGCGCACGGGGTGCTGCGGGAGGGACTGATCTCCCCGGCGGCGGCCGAGGTTCCCGTCGAGGTCCCCGCCGAAGACTGGCGCCAGATCAACGACATCCTGCACTACCTGGCGGGCTGGCACGGGACGGCCGGCATCGACGGCTGGTTCGAGGGGGGCGTGGCCACGATCGACACGATCGGGGACGGAACGGCGCCCTCCTCGTGGGCCGAAGCCGGGCGGCGCGCCGCGCTCATCGCCGACTATTTCGGCCTCGCACCCGCGGAGGGGTTGCTGCCGGACCCCCGCGGTTTCACCGGGATCTCGCCCCCCGGGGGTCGGGACGCCGCCGTCGCCCTGGGCGGTTTCGATCGTGCGCTCTTCGACGTGAACCTCCTCACCGGCCGACGCATGATCGAGGGGGATACGCTGGCGTTCGACGCCACGGCGGACAGCCTCGGCGCGAGGATCCGTCTCGGCGAGACGGAGTTGGCGACCGCCTCCTTCGCAGGGCTGATCGCCCGGGCGGCACGGTCGGGCATCTCGACCGCGCCCGGACGCGTCGAACTGCCGCCCGACTCACTGCACCTTGATTTCACCCAGGCGGGCGTCACGGTCCGGATCCAGATCACGACGCTGCGCGTCCGGCTGACCGACGACGAACATCGGCCCGTCAGCGTGAGGGGTACGGTGCTGTTCAGGCGCGAGGAAGACCCCGAGCCGTAGCCGTCCGTGCGGGCCCCGGCGGCCCGGAGCCGGGCCCGAGGGAACACAACCCTTTGCGGCGGGGTTCTGTCACATTGAAGGGCGAAACTCGCTACGGCGCGGATTCGTAGATTCACCGGGTCGCCGACTTTTCCGCAGCGGAGTATTCGACGTGAAGCTGATCCGACAAGCCGTCGCCGCGTTCGCCGTCTGGGCCGTCTTCCTCTATGCCTGGGCTGCCGTCTCCCACCTCACCGAACTGGCCGGACCGGCCCGCATCAGCAGCGCCTCGATGGGACTGGTGGCGGACGCCCTCGAAGTCCTCGATCCGCCGGGCGCGCTAGCCGCTCCGCCACGCCTCGCCGCGGCGCAGGTCCGGCGAGCGGCCGATGCCGCCGGGGCAGTGCATGGCGCGATCGAGCACTCCGCGGGCGCGTTCGTCGACCGGCTCGGGCACGCCCGGGCGCACCCCCGCCGCGATGTTCTGGAGAGGCTTCAAGAGGGACTTCAACAGAGGCTCGGGACGCAGCGGATCCTGCGCACACCAAGCGGGCGAATCACGATCAGGCCGAACGACAGGCTGGCACGGACCCTGGAGCGCCGTGAGCGGCTGTGGACCGACCAGACGCAGACTCTGGACTCCGGGGAGGATGTGCGCCTGCACGTCGGGCTCGGCGCCGGGACCATCTGGCTGGACGCCGGGACCATCCGGCTGGACGTCACGAGAGCGCCGCACGGGGAGTTGCACAGGGTGCTGCACGGACGCGCCGCGGCCACGGAGGCGGGACGCTCCGACCCGCAGCTCTCAGTGGAGCTGGACGCCAGCGTCGACCGGGACAAGGTCAGGAAGTGGCTCGAGAAGCTGCTCGATCTGCTGGAGGATCTGGAAGCGTCCGACACGCGTTGATCCAGCGTTGAGCCAGTGTTGAGCGATATGGAGTCCCGCCGCCACCGATCTCCGGTCGCCATCGTCGGGATCCTCGCCGCGGTCAACCTGCCCGGACTGGCGCCAGCCGTAGCCCAGGAGGCGCACGCCGGCCACGCCATGGCGACGGAGCAGCCGAAGCCGACCACGTCGACGAAGAGCATCCGCGTCGTCGACGATCCGGGGCGCAAGGAAATCGCCATCGTGTTGGGGCCGATCGATCTGCCCGCGCATTCCTCGCACCACATGGAGCAGCTTCCCGTGCAGGAAGGCGTCTTCCCCTTCGACATGACGATCCGCGGCTACCGGACCCATATCCTCGACGCGGACGGAGAGCCCGTACCGCGCGTCGTCCTGCACCACATGAACCTCCTCGATCCCGGACGACGCGAACTCTTCCTGCCGATCATGCTGAGGGTGCTCGCCGCGAGCCACGAAACGCGACCGGTGCGCATGCCGGGCTGGCTGTTCGGTCTCCCCGTGCGGGGGGGCGCGACCTTCCTCGCGCTGACCATGCTGCACAACCCGACGGAGGAGGCCTACGAGGGCGTCACCGTCCATCTGACGCTCGAGTACGAGCGGAACGAAGCGCTGCCCCTGTATCCCGTGACGCCGTTCCACCTAGACGCCATGTACCCCGAGGTCTCCGCCACGAAGGCGTGGGACCTTCCGCCCGGACGCTCGACGAAGTCCTGGGACGCCAGCCCCGCCATCCGCGGGCTGATCATCGGGCTGGGCGGACACCTGCACGCGCATGCGACCCGGCTCACGTTCCGGAACCTGACCACCGGCGAAGTCCTGTATGACGTACGGCCGAGAGTCGATGGGAGCGGACGGATCGTCGACATCCCCATGCTCATGCACCAGGGCCGCGGCGTCGGGACGCTCGTCGTCCCGGGGCACACCTACCGCATCACGGCCGAGTACTGGAACCCGTTCGACTCAGTGATCGAGGACGGTGGCATGGCGGCGGTCGCCGGGGCCTTCATCCCGTTTGGAGGCTGGCCCGCGGCGAATCCGCGCGAGGCGCTGTTCGCGGCCGACTACGACTGGGTCATCCGCGGCCAGATCGAGCACGGCGCGGTCCGCGAGCGACCCTAGTTCGCCCGGCTGTACTCCACGCGGCCATCGACGATCGTGTAGTCCACCTCGGCCTGGAGGATCTCGTCGGCGGGGATCGTCAGGATGTCCCGCGACAGGACGGTGATGTCGGCCAGCTTCCCGACTTCCAGCGTTCCCTTGAGGTCCTCCTCGAACGCGGCGTAGGCGTTCGCCCGCGTGTACGACTTGAGCGCATCCTCGCGCGTCATCGCCTGGCCCTCGAAGAACGTCGACCCGCCCTCGATGAGGCGCGTGACCGTGCAGTGGAAGCTCGCCAGCGGGTCGGCGTCCTCCACGGGCACGTCCGTGCCGTTCGTCACGATCGCCCCGGCTCCCATCAGGTCCTGCCACACGTAGGCGCCCGACCGCGCCCGGCCCTCGCCCAGTCGCAGCATGACCCAGGGTCCGTCGGAGCAGGCGTGGATCCCCTGCATGGAGGCGATCACGCCCAACTCGGCGAAGCGCGGGATGTCCGCCGGGTCGATGTGCTGCGCGTGCTCGATCCGCCAGCGCAGGTCGCTGCGGTCCGGGTGGTCCGCGAAGGTGCGCTCGTACAGGTCGAGCACCTCGCGGTTGCCGCGGTCCCCGATCGCGTGCGTGTTGACCTGGTAGCCGCGCTCGATCGCCAGCCGCGCGACGCGCTCGATCTCTTCGGGCGTCGTCGTGGCGAGGCCGGTCGATGACGGCATGTCCGCGTAGGGCTGGAGGAGCCACGCGCCGTGCGAGCCGAGCGCCCCGTCCACGACCTGCTTGATCGACCGCACCGTGAGCCGGTTGTCCGCGTAGCCGATCATGCGGTACTCGTCGAGCCGCCCCGCGAGCGCCTCTGCCCCGCCCCGCAGCATCACGTACATCCGGACCGGCAGCGCACCCTCATCGGCCAGGGTCCTGAGCAGATCCACCGTCCCGAAGCCCGATCCGGCGTCCTGGAAGCTCGTGATCCCCTTGCGGAGCAGGTCCTCGTTGGCGAGGCGCACCTGTTCGCGCGCCCGGGCCTCACGCTCGGCCTCCGAGCGCGCCGCCCCCTCCTCGTTGAAGACCCGCCGAGCCAGACCCTGCGCCGTCTCGCGCAGGACGCCGGTCGGACGCCCCGCCGCGTCGTGGACGATCTCGCCCCCGGGCGGATTGGGCGCGTCGGCGTCGATCCCGGCCAGTTCCAGCGCCTGCCCGTTGACGAAGGAGGCGTGGCCGCTCGCGTGGGTCAGAATCACCGGATTGTCCGGACTCGCCGCGCTCAAGCCTTCGTGCACCGGCTGCCCCTCGACCATCGGATCGGGCGGGCGGCTCCACTTCTCCTGATGCCACCCCCGGCCGCTGATCCAGACCCCGGGCTCGGCGTCCGCCGCCGCCTCGGCCACCATGGCGACGATGTCGTCCCAGGTGTCCGCGGTCGTCAGGTCGAGGATCATCTGCGCATTCCCCAGGCCCATGAAGTGGCCATGCCCCTCGATGAAGCCCGGAATCGCGAGTCGCCCCCCGAGGTCGATCACCCGAGTGCCCTCGCCAACCCAGTCAGCGACCTCGTCGTCGGCGCCCAGCGCGGCGATCCGTCCGTCTCTGGCCGCGAGGGCACTCACCACGGCGTCCTGGCCGTCGAGCGTGGCGATCTTTCCATTGGTGAGGACGAGTTCGGCGACCCCCTCCGGCAGCGGGGAGACGTCGGCACCGGTCGCTTCGGGGCTCTCCCCGGCGTCAGTCGCGCACGCCGCGGCGACGAAGAGGAGAAGCGGGAAGACGGAGCGGCGCGGAAATGCGGTGCGTCGAATCATGGTACCCTGACCTCGGAAGTGAAGGTGACGGGTCATCATATCGAACGCGTGCGCGCGTCGCACCGACGCTGACTGCGTACTTTCCCGTCCAAAGCCGTCGTGCGTACGTTCCTGGAGGGGCCGAATCGGATGTTGGGAGGGGACGAGGTGACGCGGATAAAGAGAAGCGCCCGATCTCGGTGGGGGTGGGTGGTGTTGAGCCTGACCTGCATCGTTCCGTCTACCGCGCACGCGCAGGTCGGTGTCCTGGCGGGTTACAACCGCGACGCCCTCGGCGATTTCCTGCCTGCCAGCGGCTTCGACTTCACCGATCTCAACGATGGCTTTCACATCGGGATCTTCCTCAACGTCAATCTCGCCTCCTTCGCGCTGCGGCCCGCCCTCGTGTATCACCGCGTCCCGAGCCTCGTCGCGAAGGCGGGCGAGGATCAGGTCCGGTTCGACATCGACCTCCTCGAGATCCCCGTCGACGTGCGGATTCGAATCCCGTTTCCGAAGGTCAGCCCCTACCTGCTGGCGGGACCCGTCTTCACCTTCCCGTCGAGCGCCCTCGCGGGGGTCGACGACCTGTTCACGGCGCATCCCATCCGTGCCGAATTCGGCGCCGGCCTGGAACTCGACCTGGGCCTCCGTCTGTGGCCCGAGGTGCGCTACGGGTTCGGGATCAACTCACTCATGGGTTCGGAGGTCCCGGTCGGGTCCTCGGTCCTCCGGGGCGAGGGGAAGCCCCGCCTCGACACCCTGACGCTGCGACTCGGCATCAGCTTCTAGTTGAATTCCCGCCGAACATCCCCCATATTGCTCGACCCTTAACCGAATAAATACCGAATACAGGCTCGGGAGCCCATGTCGCCTCCGATCACAGACCGGCACCCATCGATCCGGGGGCGCGGAAGCGCGCACAACCCGAAGAACCGCTTCCTCCCCCTTGCGGTGGAACGAGAGGCGTGGACCCTGGCCTCGGACCCGGATCCGAAGACCGAGGTCCTCGAGGACCGGTCCCGGCGCGTCATCTCCCGGAACGACAGTCCCGACCTCGGATTCGACGCCAGTCTCAACCCGTATCGGGGCTGCGAGACGGGCTGCGCGTATTGCTATGCGAGACCGACGCACGAGTACCTCGGCCTCTCGGCGGGGCTCGACTTCGAGAGCCGAATACTGGTCAAGCCGGAGGCGCCCGAACTGTTGAGACAGGAACTCGCCTCACCGCGGTGGAAACCGCAGGTGCTCGTGCTGAGCGGGGTGACGGACCCCTACCAGCCTCTGGAGCGGAGGCTGGGCCTCACACGCCGGTGTCTCGAGGTTCTGGTCGAGGCGCGGAACCCGGTCGGGATCGTGACGAAGCACCACCGCGTGACCCGGGACATCGATCTGCTGCGCGAACTTGCGCGCTACGACGCGGTGCAGGTTCAGCTCTCCGTGACGACGCTGGATCGATCACTGCAGCGGAAGATGGAGCCTCGAGCCTCCACCCCGGAGCGCCGGCTCGAAGCGATCGCGCGGCTCGCCGAGGCGGGAATCCCCGTGGGGGTGAATGTGGCGCCCGTGATCCCGGGGCTCACGGATCACGAGATTCCGGCCATCGTCGAGGCGGCGGCGAAAGCGGGGGCGGGCCGGGCCATCTACATCATGCTCCGTCTCCCGTACGGGGTCGCCGATCTCTTCGAGGACTGGCTCCGCCGGCACTACCCGGACCGCGCCGACAAGGTGCTCAACCGGATGCGGGAACTGCGGGGCGGGAGCCTCTACGCGTCGACCTTCGGAGAGCGGATGCGGGGTCGCGGGCCATTCGCGCATCAGGTCCAGCGTCTCTTCGACCTTGCGCGCGCGAAGCACGGCATCGAGCCGCGCGACTACGATCTCTCGACGGAGCACTTCCGGCCGCCGAGGGTGGGCCCGCAGCTGGGCCTGTTCGACGAATAGCAAACGCGGACTCCCATGGATCGAGCGCTGCCGGCGCGGTTGAACGAGCTGCGACTGCGAGGCTCCCGCCGCGCGCCGATCCGCAGCAGCTTGCCAGCCAGCCCGTCCACGATCACCTTCCGCCCGACGAGAAGTCCTCGTCGTCGCAGTCGTCGAACCCCTGACTCTCAGACCTGCCTGCGGATGCCCAGTTCCTCAGCCCGATGGCGCCGTCGCCCGGCTGCGGCATCGTGTTCGGTACTGCGGTGTTGATGAAGATCGCGCCCGCGCTGACGATGGTGCAGTATCGGGTGCCGGGGGGACGAGATTCGTCCATCCCGCAGCCATCTTCGGAGGCTCAGGCGTGAATCCAGTGGACGCACGGGAATTGGAGCGGTTGCGGGTCCATCTGGAGTCGGACCGGGTGGAGCGCAAGTGCTCCGCCGCCGACCGTAGCAAACTGCGACGCAACATTTGTGCGTTTGCTAACGATCTTCCAGGTCATGGTCGACCCGGCGTGATCTTGATCGGAGTCGAGAACGACGGCGACTGTTCGAACTCGACGATCGACGACCAGCTCCTGACTACACTTGCGGGCATGAAGGACGACGGGAACATCTTGCCCGTTCCGTCCCTTGTCGTGCAGAAACACGTCCTCTCCGGCTGCGAAGTCGCCGCGATAATCGTCGAGCCATCTCGGAGTCCGCCGGTGCGATATCAAGGACGGGTGTGGGTCAGAGTCGGCCCGACCGTGCGCCTGGCCACTCCCGAAGAGGAGCAGCGCCTGAGCGAGCGCCGGCGTTCCGGTGAGCGGCCCTTCGACCAGAGTCCGACGCCGGATGCCACAGTCGAGGCGCTCGACCTCGCGTACATCGAGACACACTACCTGCCGCACGCCGTCGCGCAGGATGTTCTGGACACCAACCAGCGTTCCCTGGACCAACAGTTGCTGTCATTGCGTCTGCTCGCGAAGGGCGCGCCGACATGGGGTGCGCTCCTGGGTTTCGGACGGGATCCACAGGGCTGGATTCCCGGAGCGTATGTGCAGTTCCTCCGCTTTGACGGCACGGAGGTCACAGACCCGATCCGCAGCCAGAACGTGCTGACCGGCAGGCTCGATGATGTGTTGCGGCAGTTGGACGAACTGCTGAAGCTGAATATCTCGACTCGCACAGAGGTCGCTACCGTCTCCCGCGAGGCCCGTTGGCCTGACTATCCCGTGGCGGCACTTCAGCAACTCGCACGAAATACGGTGATGCATTCCGCTGGCACCCGACCTCTATTCGCTTCAAGGTCTCCGCAACCTGGGTCCGACACTTCGCCGTTGGCAGAGCGAATGGGCGGAGAGGCGCGAGCGCAATCCCGTCGAGGATCTCCGCGTGCCGGCGGGTGCAATGCGGGCCATCGGCTACATCGTCATGCAGCATGCAGTCCGTCTGGACCGCCCGGTCAAGGCCTGCGGGCGCTGGATGCGCCGGATTCCCGCCGTATACGCGACGGCGGTCGCCGGCGAAGCCGCACCCTTGACGGGGACCGCGATAGAACGCGATCCGAACTGCCTCGCCACGCTCAAGCATTACCGCGGCCTCATGCCGCTTGCCCAGGAGGCCCGAAAGCCCATGTTCGCCCTCAAATCGGCCGATGGCGCGATCGGCGGACACGCGACTGCGGTCCAGGACTGCTACCGGGATTTCCAGGCACTCGCCGAGACGGTTGCGGAACGCGCGGGGATTGAAATCCCGCCCCCGTGACAGCGAAAGCCTGGGCCCAACTGACGGTCAGACGCGCATCGCAACTCGGCGGGATGGGAGTGGTTCGAACCGGAGGAGCTCGATCAGAGGGGCTTCGATCGCGGGGATCTCGAAGCTCGGGACTTCGATCTCCGGGATTTCGAAATCCAGGTCCCAGTCGGCGGGTTCGAACTCGAAGCTCTCGATCTCCCCATCGTCGTCTCCGCGGCGCCACCGGAAGAGGCGGTCAACCTCCTCCAGTTCGACGGTGAGGGTGCGTTCGGTCCCGTCGCGGACGATGCGGACCGACACCTCGCCCGCCTCGATGTCGGCGAGCGCCCGCGTGAGATCGACCGGGTCGCTCACGTCCTCGTCGCCGATGCCCACGATCACATCCCCTGCCCGCAGTCCGGCGGCGGCGACCGGCGAGTCCTCGGACACCGACGTCACGAGCGCGCCGCCCTCCACGCCGAAATAGTCCGCCAGCTGGTCGCCCAGCGTCTGAACGTTCGCGCCGAGTCGCGGACGACCGAAGAACTGGATATTCGCACCGCCACGACCGGGCTGAATCTGAACGCTCGGCGGCGACAGCCATGTGAGCCCTCGTCGCGAGGTGGACGGGTTGACGACGAGGCCACCTTGAACGGCCTGGCTCAGCCACGACCCCCTCGACCCGAGCTCGACCGACAGCTCGCGTTCGGCTCCGTCGCGGAGCACCGTGAGCTGCACCTCGCGACCCGGGGGCGTCTCCCCCGCGAGTCGCTGCAACTGGGCGACGCTCTCGAGCCGATCGCCGTTCCAGCGCACGATCACGTCCCCGTTGTCGAGGCCGGCCTGGTCCGCGGGTCCCTCGGCGACGACATCGCTGATGAAGGCGCCGTAGGGCCTCGGCAGGCCGAGGTCGGAGGCGCGCTCCTCATCGACATCGCGGATCTCGACGCCCAGATATCCGCCGCTGCCGGAAGACAATATCGACACTCTTTCGCGCCGATCGTCCTCGCCCTCCTCCTGGGCCGTGACGGGTCCGGCTCCGACGCCGAGCCCCGCGAGCAGCGCCACGCCGAGCGCTGCGGCGAGCGACTTCCTCGATTCCTGATTCATGTATCCCCCTCCGGGTCCTCCCCGATCGCCGGCGCGCTCCGCACCGGATAGTGAACGATCGCGGCTCGAAGGCCGCTCCGTCTACCTCGTCGGGTAGGACATTCGCGGGACGGCGGTCGGTTGCCCCGGGCCGGCGGGCCGGCGCCCGGGGTCAGCGGTTCGGAGCGAAGAAGAGGGGGACCCCGCCTTCGGTCGGCGCGATGACCATGTTGTTCGTCCCCTCACCGATCTTCCCGAGCATCTCCAGGTAGCGCCAGTGCAGGTAGCGCTGGCCCGACACGCCCGCGAGGCTCTGGGCGATGATGTCCTGCGCGTCCCGGATCCCCTCGGCCTCCGCGCGCTGCTGGTTCGCCTGTTCGACCACGACCTGGGTCTGGTACTCCTCCGACTGCACCTGCTGCTCGCGCGCCAGCTTGGCTTCGATCGCCTGCCGGATCGTCTCGGGCGGCGCGACCTCGCGCACGAAGAAGTCGGTGATCTCGACGCCGCGCGGATTCAGGCGAGTTGTCATCAGCGCCTCGATGCGGGCGGAGATCCCGGTCCGTTCCGTGGACAGGATGTCGGAGGCCTCGATCTCGGCGATCGCGTCCCGGATGGCCGAGCGGTAGGTGTTGTAGACGAACGACCCGACCGCGTTCTCGTTCCCGACCGTGAGGTACAGATGGACGGCGCTGTCCGGATTGATGCGATACCGATAGGCCGCATCGACCGCGATCTGAAGCTGGTCCGAGGTCAGCGCGTCCAGGCGCTCAGCCTGACCGCCAGCCGGGTACTGGACCTCCCGCAGGGGATAGTTGGTCCAGGACCGCAGCACGTTATGATACAGACCCTGCGTGTAGGGGCGCGACGATACCGCCCCGGTGACCGGGTTCCGCTTGACCGAGACCTCGTACTGGTCCACCCGGTTGAAGCCGAACACGAAGAGCATCAGGACCAGGAAAACCCCGGCCACCGCGGCGATTGAACCCAGCCGCAACGACTTCACAGAATTCGACATTTTTCATCCTCCCAAGACTGGAATGTGCATCGCCCGCGACGTGGGCGCGGGCGGGCGGGCCTGTTGTGCCCGCGGCAAGATAACCGCGCGGTCGCACCTGCCCCACCGGGCCGGTAAGATCCACCTGACCACCCCTACCCTCTCGCCGGAGAAGCATTCATGCCTCGACGGATTCATGGAAGCGCCGCCCCGACCCGGATGACGCGAACGGCCCTCGCGGCTGCGCTCGCCGCCGCGTGGGCCTGCTCGGCCCCCGTCCCCACCGACGAGTACGACGTCCTCATCCGGGGCGGCACGGTCTACGACGGCTCCGGCGGCCCGCCCCGCATCGCGGACGTGGCGATCGCCGGTGACACGATCGCCGGCATAGGCGACTTCGCGGGCGCCACGGCGGCGGCGACGATCGACGCCACCGGCCACGCGGTGTCACCGGGCTTCATCAACATGCTCTCGTGGGCGACCGAGTCGCTCCTCGTCGACGGACGATCGCTGAGCGACATCCGCCAGGGCGTGACGCTCGAGGTATACGGGGAGGGCTCCTCCATGGGACCGCTCAATCCCGGGATGAAGCGGGAAATGGTCGAGCGGCAGGGGGACGTCCGCTTCGAGGTCCCGTGGATCTCGCTCGGCGAATACCTCGACCACCTCGTGGAACGCGGCGTGGCGACGAACGTGGCCTCCTACATCGGGGCCACCACCGTGCGGGTACACGAGATCGGCCATGAGGACCGCCCCCCGACGGTCGAGGAACTGGGCCGCATGCAGGACCTGGTGCGGGACGCCATGCGCGAGGGCGCCCTGGGGGTCGGCTCATCGCTCATCTATGCCCCCGCGTTCTACGCCGGCACCGACGAACTCATCGCGCTCGCGAGCGCGGCCGGCGAATACGGCGGCGGGTACATCTCACACATGAGGAGCGAGGGGAACCGCCTCCTCGAAGCGGTGGACGAACTCCTCACGATCGCGCGCCAAGCCGGCGTGCGGGCGGAGATCTACCACCTCAAGGCGGCGGGCAGCGAGAACTGGGACAAGCTCGACCAAGTCATCGAACGGGTGGAGGCGGCGCGCGCCGAGGGGCTCGAGATCACCGCGGACATGTACACCTACACCGCCGGCTCGACGGGGCTCGACGCGGCCATGCCGCCCTGGATCCACGAGGGCGGCCACGCCGCGATGATCGAGCGGCTGCGCGACCCGGCGCAGCGCGAGCCGATCGCGGCGGAGATGCGGACGCCGACAGACGAATGGGAGAACCTGCTCCTCGCCGCCGGCTCACCCGAGCGCGTGCTGCTCGTCGGCTTCCGGCAGGACTCGCTCCGGTATCTGACGGGGCGGACGCTGGCCGAGGTCGCCGCCGCCCGCGGCTCCGGGATCGAGGAGACCGCCATGGACCTCGTGGTGCAGGACGACAGCCGCGTGGGTACGGTCTACTTCATGATGTCGGAGGACAACGTCCGCCGTCAGATCGCCCTCCCGTGGGTGAGCTTCGGCTCCGACGCCGGATCCCTCGCCCCGGAGGAGCCGTTCGTCCGCTCCAGCACGCACCCACGCGCCTACGGCAACTTCGCGCGGCTCCTCGGCAGGTACGTGCGAGACGAGGGGATCCTTCCGCTGGAGGAGGCGGTCCGGAAGCTGACGTCGCTGCCCGCCGCCAACCTGCGCATCGAGGGGCGCGGCCGTCTCGCGTCCGGCTATTTCGCCGACATCGCGGTGTTCGATCCCGAGACGATCGCCGATCACGCCACGTTCGAGGAGCCGCACCAGCTCGCGACCGGCGTCCGCGACGTGTTCGTGAACGGGGTGCAGGTCCTGTCCGAGGGAGAACCCACGGGCGCCACCCCCGGGCAGGTGGTGCGGGGACCGGGCTGGGAGGGCGCCCCCCGCTGACGCCCTCGTGCGAGGCGCGGGGTGGATCCTGCCGACGGTCATCGGCATTCCGACCATCGCCGTCTGGACTCGGCGCTACCGGCGGAAGTTCAACCCGGCGCCGCCGCCCGCTGACGCCCGCTCGGCGTGAGGCGATACCGCTGGTTGTGGGCGCGCGGCGCGTCCGGCCGGGTCATCGCGATGAAACCGTGACGCAACGCGGGCCGCAGGTAGTTGTAGAGAAAATTCGGGCGATGCGTCAGCTGCAGACGCGACATCAGTTCCCTCGCGGACAGTGCGCTGTCATCCATGACCGCAAGAAGGCGGCGCACTTGTTCGGTTACTTGTTCGGTTACTTGTTCGGTTCGTACGTGCTCCAACACGACCTCGCGAATCATCCGCAAGGCGTATTCCACGAAACCCGTGGACTCGCCCGCCCGGCCACTCTCGCGCAGCGCCTCGTAGTAGCCAGCCCGGTGGTCTCGAATCATGCTCTCGACCGGCAGCGCGGCGAAGAGGGGTTTCCAACGGGCGAGGATCAGCGTCTGCCAAAGCCGGCCCATACGCCCGTTGCCATCGGCGAAGGGGTGGATGAACTCGAACTCGAAGTGAAACACGGAACTGGCGATCAGCGGATGCTCGTCCGTCTCCTCAAGCCAACCCAGCAGGGCCGACATCAGGGACTCCACACGGGAGGCCGGAGGCGCGATGTGGACCACGCCCTCCGGGCCCGCGACGACGGCACCGCCGGTTCGAAAGCGGCCGGGCGCCTCGATGAGTCCGTCCATCATTATCCGATGCGCCCGCAGCAGGTCCGCGACCGAGTGCGACGTCCAATCCGGCATCGCCTCATATGCCGCGAACGCGTTGCGGACCTCGAGCAGGTCGCGGGGCGGCGCCCGGACGCGCCTGCCGTCAAGTACGGCGGCGACTTCTTCGACGCCTAGCGTGTTGCCTTCGATCTCGACCGTGCTCTGTACGGTCCTGATACGATTGGCGCGCCGTAGCGCGGGGCGAACGTTTTCGCCGCCTTCCGACTCGATCCTGCCCATGGCTTCGCCGATGTCGGCCACATGGCGCACGATCTCCGGGGTGACGCGAAAGGGGGGCTCATAGCCGCCTTCCCCGGAGAGGCCGGATGCGTCCACCTGCATCTGCCGGCTAGTTGCCGCGCGCGCCGCCGTCGAAGGCGCGGCTGTCGGCGGCACCCCAACGCAGCCCGGTGTCCCAGTCGATGTAGATCCCCATCGCGCTCCCCTGCCCGCCACGGGTCGAGATCCGGTGCCCCATCGCCTGGTAGAGACGCTTCGTGTCGGGGGAGAAGCCCCACTCCTCGAAGGTGGTCGTGTCGGGAAACCACTGATGGTGGATGCGGGGCGACTCGATGGCGCGCCCGAACTGCGACCCCGTCATCCCGTGATCCACGACGTTGAGTACGACCTGGAGCGTCGTGTTGATGATGGTGCGGCCGCCGGGGCTTCCGATCGCCAGCACCGGCCGCCCGTCTCGCGCCACGATCGTCGGCGTCATGCTCGACAGCGGCTGCTTCTGCGGGGCCACGAGGTTGGGCGGCGTACCGATCGTGCCGCGGGAGTCCGTCCGGCCCGGGATCGCGTTGAAATCGCCGAGTTCGTTGTTGAGGAGGAAGCCGGCGCCGGGGACGACGATGCTGGAGCCGTACCCGAACTCGAGCGTGTAGGTCACGGCCACCGCGTTGCCCTCTGCATCGACCACCGAGTAGTGGGTCGTCTCCTCGCTCTCCGCGCTCTCCGCGAGGAAGACGGTGTTGAAGGCGGCCGAATCGCTGCGCGAGGCGCGCTCCATGTCGATGCTCGACCGCAGCTGTCCGGCGTACGCCTTCGAGGTGAGGCGCTCGACCGGTATGTCGGGATTTAACTTCGGATCTCCGATATAAAGTGCTCGATCCGCATACGAGCGCCGCATGGACTCGGTGAGGAGGTGGAGGTAGAGCGCCGAGTTGTGCCCGATCTCCGCCAGGTCGTACCCCTCGAGGATGTTGAGCATCTCGACGATGCCGATCCCGCCGGAACTGGGCGGCGGCATCGAGTAGACATCGTAGCCGCGGTACGTCCCGTGAATCGGGGTCAGTTCGTCCGCCTCGTAGCGGGCGAGGTCCTCTGCCGTGATCAGACCGCCGTGCTCCGCCATGAAGCCGGCCACGAGCTTCGCCGTCTCGCCGCGGTAGAAGCCGTCGTGCCCGTCGCGCTGGATGCGGCGCAGGGTCTCGGCCAGGTCCGGCTGCCTGAAGGTCTCCCCCGGCTCGTACACGCCGACTCCGTCCTTGAGGAAGGCCTCGCGCGTCGCGTCGTACAGCGGCCCGGCCCGGCCCGGCAGCGAGCCCAGCCAGTTCTGCATCGCCCACGTGGACGGCATCCCGTCGGCCGCCAGCCGGATGGCGGGTTCCAGGAGGTCCGCCCAGGGCAGCCGGCCCAGCCGCTGGTGGGCCTTCCACATCCCGGCCACCGTGCCGGGGACCCCGACCGCGAGCAGCCCGATGCGGTTCGAGTTGTCGCGAACCTCGCCGGTCCCGTCCAGATACATGCGTTCGGTCGCCGCGAGCGCCGCCTTCTCCCGGAAGTTGAACGTCGTCACCTCGCCGTCGGCCCCGTGGTACACGAGGAAGCCGCCGCCCCCGACGTTGCCGGCGGAGGGCAGCGTCACGGCGAGCGCGAAGGCGGTGGCCACGGCCGCGTCGACCGCGTTGCCACCCTGCTCGAGGATCTCCTGGCCCACCTCCGAAGCGAGATAGTGGCTGCTCACGACCATGCCGCCGCGCGACGGCGCGGCCATGCGGCCCGATTGCGCGGCGAGCGGCGAGAAGACGACCGAGACCGACACCGCCGACAGGGCGAAGGTACGAACGGCGAACGCGGACAGGCGCTTCCTGGTGATCAAGACCCCTCCTCTGGACAGAGACGCTTCACCCGGCTCCCCGCGCCGCGTGCGAGCGGCGGAGCGACGACCCCGGGATCGCGCGCAATGTCGGGCGGCTTCCTGCGGGCGGAAAGGGGATCACGGTTCGTCGGACCCCTCGGGGACGGGGACGAGCGCGACCGCCCGCAGGGGGCCGCCGGAACCTCCCGAGATCTTCATGGGGAGGGCGATGACGGTGGCCCCGCGCGCGGGAAGCCGGTCCAGATTCGTGAGGTTCTCGAGGCTGGGGACGCCGGCTGCCGCCGCGACCTGGTGGACGATGAAGTCGGTCGAGGGACCGTAGTCGATCGACGCCGCATCGATGCCGAGGACCGCCGCGCCCCGTCCTTCGACGAGGAGCCGCGCCGCCTCCTCCCCGTAGCTCGGAAAGTGGAGGTTGGACGCGTCCCCCGGGGTGTCGTCGCCCAGATAGGCGAGCGCGTCGGGCCAGCGCGCGCTCCACCCGGTGCGGAGCAGGACGAGACTGCCGTCCGGGATCTCCCCGTGCTCCGCCTCGTGCGCCTCGATATCGTCCGCCGTGAGCCGGTAGTCGGCGTCGGCCGCGGCCTGCGCCGTGATGTCGATGACGACCGCGGGCCCCATCAGCCGCTCCAGCGGGATCGACGCGACGTCGCCCCCGCCCTCGTGGAAGTGGATCGGCGCGTCGATGTGCGTTCCCCCGTGCTCGGCGGTCGCGAGCGCGTAGGCGGAATAGAAGTAGCCGGCCTCGGTCTCGCCGAACGCCAACTCGTCGAGCCGGAACCCGGCGGTGTCCGTCGGCCAGTAGATCGTTTCCGGACCGAAGGTGTGCGTGAGATCGACGATCTCGAAGTCCGCCAGGTCCAGTTCCGCCGCGGACGGCTCCGCGGAGGGCGTCGCCCGCCTGTCGTCGGGCGTCTCGACCCAGATCGAACACGCCGCCAGCGCCGCGCACGCGACGAAGACGCCCGCGCCCCGACGCAAAAAGTCCGAACTCGGCATCGCTCACTCTCCCTCGTTCCGGTGCCTCTTGGTTGCCCGGGTTCCATCCCCTGCGGTGATCCCTCGCCGTGAAAGTGGCGACCCGGAGTGGACGAAGCGAGATTCGTGCATGCGAAACATCACCCGGGGCCTCCTCGTCGTCTTCGTTGCCGCGCTGGGGTACGGCGCCCTGGCCGTGCTGGCCAAGCTCGCGCTCGCCGAGGGGGTGGAGGTGCTGCCGCTGCTAGCGTGGCGCTTCGTGCTCGGGAGCGGGCTCGTGTGGGCGTTCGTGTTCGCAACCGGGCGTCCTTGCCCGCCCCGGCGCCGGGTGGTCGGGCTGTGTCTGCTCGGCGTGCTCTACGCCGGCAACGCAATGTGCTACATGCTCGGGCTCGACCGGCTCCCGGCCTCGCTCGCGACGCTCGTCTTCTTCACCTATCCCGCCATGACCGTGCTCCTGGCCCGGATCTGGGTCGGCGAGCGCCTGACCTCGCGCCGCATCACCGCGCTGGCCCTCGCGATGGTCGGCTGCGCGCTCACCGTCGGACTCGGCGTCGGGTCGGGGGACCCGCTTGGCGTCGGCCTGGTCGTGCTCTCCGTCGTGCTGCTGGCGGCATGGATCGTCTGGAGCCACGGCGTGCTCGAGGGGCTCCCTCCCGTCTCCGCGACGGCGACCGTGATCACCTCGACCGCGGTCGCGATCTCCCTGACCGCCCTCGCCACGGGAGGCGTCGGCGTACCGCTCGCACGCGCCCCGCTCGCCCTCATCGCGGCGATCGGGCTCTTCTCGACCGCGATCCCGGTTACGGCGTTCCTGGTCGGGATCCAGTGGATCGGTCCGGCCCGGGCCGCCATCGCCGCTACGGTCGAGCCGGCCGTCACGCTGACCCTGGCGGCGCTCGTCCTCGGCGACCGCCTGTCGAGCGGCCAGGGGCTCGGCGCCCTGCTGATCCTGGCTGGCGTCGTGTGTCTCCGCCTCGAACGCCAGCCGGAAGCCGTCGATGTCCACCCCTGATCACCGCGAGGCCGGAAGGCGGACTCCAACCTTCCCGGTACAGGGCGCGTCTCAGGAATCGAACGCGGACGGGGGCCAGGCGGGTCAGGTAGCGATCGAATCGAACGGCGAAGCGAGGCGGCACGGGTCGGACGCGGGGGAGGGCGGGCAAGTCCCCGCCGGCGTCGCGGCGGACGTGCGCGCGGCCGCGTTCGGGGATGGAGCGGCGTTCGAGCGGCTCTATCGGGCCCACGTGTCGCGCGTGTACGGCCTCGTCTGCCGGCTGGCCGGGAGCGAGCGCGCCGACGAATTCACGCAGGATGTGTTCGTGCGGGCGTGGGAGAAGCTGGGGACGTTCCGCGGCGAGGCGGCGTTCGGTTCGTGGCTCCACCGGCTGGCGGTGAACGTGGTCTACAGCCGTCTGCGGGCCGTGCGGGCGCGGCGGGAGCGGGAGACGGGAGGCGAACTCCTGCTCACGCGGGCCCGGGCGCGGCGCGACAGCATCGAGATCCGGCTCGATTTCGAGGTCGCGATCGAGCGGCTGCCGGAGGGGGCGCGACAGGTGTTCGTCCTGCACGACATCGAGGGATACAAGCACCGCGAGATCGCGGAGATGCTGGAGATCACGGCGGGGACATCCAAGTCGCAGCTGCACCGGGCGCGGATGATCATGAGACGGCACCTCGACGCATGACGGGTGGAACACCGACACGCGTCCGGAGGCGTACCGGAAGGCCGGGAGGGTTCAGCGCATGACGGACGGCCGACATTCGAAGGATCGGTTCCGCGACCGCCTGTCGGAGTATCTCGACGGGGGGCTCGGACCCGAGGAAGAGACGCTGGTCGAGCGGCATCTGGAGAGCTGCGAGGACTGCGCAAGCACGCTCTCCGAGCTGGAGGCCGTGGTGGAGCGGGCGGGCCGCCTCGGGGCGCGCGAGCCGGCCGCGGATCTGTGGCCCCGGATCGCGGCCCGCCTCGGGGCGGACATCGAGGCGCCCTCGGCGGAGACCGACATCGCCGATCCGCCGGCCCGGCAACGGCCGGCCGCGCGCGGGATCGCCCGCTTCGCGCCCCAACTCGCCGCGGCGGTGGCGCTGGCGTCGCTCTCCGCGGCCCTCGTGTGGATGGCGGGCGCCCGGGGCGGCGCGCCCGATGACGGAGCCCCCTCCATCGGCTTCCCCTCCCTGCTCCCGCCGGCGGCCCGGAGCACCTCGACCAGCACCGAGGCGGAGGCGACGGCGGAGGAATACGCCGACCTCATCGCCGAACTCGAACGGGTGCTGTTCGATTCCGAGCGACCGCTGCCGCCGCAGACCGTGGCGCGCATCCGACGCGCCCTCGTGACGCTCGACCGGGCGATCGAGGACGCGCGGGCGGCGCTCCGCGAGGTGCCGGACGATCCCTATCTCCAGCAGCACATGACGGGCACGATGCGGCGCAAGTCCGAGTTTCTCGCGCAGGCCGCGCAACTCGCGGCAAGCGACTGATGACCGCCGCGCTCCTCGCCCTGGCGCTCGCCGCCGCGCAGCCCGCGCGCGATACGACGTTCGTGGTGCCGGAAGGCAGCCGTATCGCCATCTCCCATCGCGAGGGCGACGTCCATGTGACCGGGACCGGGGGCCGCGAGGTGAGGGTGCTGCTGGAGGACGGGGAAGGCGGAGTCCGGGTCCGGTCCGAGGGCGCGACCTTTCATGTGGGCGCGCGCGACCGGGGTGACGATTCGGACATCTTCGTCTGGGTCCCGGAGGATGTCGACGTGAGCGTGACCGGACGCGAGGGCGACATCACCATCGTCGGCGTCGCGCGCGGTGCGGTCGAGGTGCGCACGGCCGATGGTGATGTGGAGGTCGACGGCGCGGCACGAGTCGATGTCGCCGCGCTCGATGGGGAGGTGCGGCTCGCGAACACGGGGCCCTCCGCCGTCAACGTGGCGGACGGCGATGTGTGGATCGATCGGGTCAGAGGCGAAACGACCGTACACGGCATCGACGCGGATATCGTCATCACCAACGCCGAAGCACGAGCCGTCTCCGTCACCGCGGTGGACGGGAACATCTGGTACGACGGGGCCGTGCACGAGGGCGGAAGCTACTCGTTGAGCACGCACGACGGGGACGTGACCTTCGCCGTCCCGGAGGGCACGGGCGCCCGCATCTCGGTGTCCACGTTCGACGGCGAACTCGTCCCCTCCTTCCCCGTGCAGTTCCGGGGAGGCCGGCTGCGCGGAGGCGAGTTCACGGTCGGGGACGGATCGGCGGCCATCGCGCTGAAGTCCTTCGACGGAGACATCCTCCTCATCCGGCCCGGGGAGCGGGTCCCGGATCGGGACGACTAGCAGGAACCAGGAACAGGCAACCAGGGAGCGGAACGATGCGAGATTCGGTGCGACGACTCGCCGCGGCAGCGGCGTTGCTGGCCATTTGGGGTACGGCGGAAACGCAGGCACAGGACTTCGAGTGGCAGGGCGCCGTGGAGCGCGGGGACGCGGTCACGATCCGGAATGTGAACGGCGCCATCACGGCCCGCGCGACGGACGCGAGCCAGGTACGGATCGAGGCGACGAAGGAAGCGGATGACGACGATCCCGACGCGGTCCGCATCGAGGTCATCGAAGACGACCAGGGCGTGTTGATCTGCGCGGTCTACCCGTCGCGGCGGAGGCGGGACGCGAATCGGTGCGGACGCGGCGACGACTACGAGATGAGCGTCCGCAACAACGATGTGAAGGTGCATTTCACGGTCGAGGTCCCGGCCGGAGTCGGCTTCGAGGCCCGTAACATCAACGGCGACATCGAGGCGCAGGGAATCTCCGGCGAGGTGGAGGCGAGGACGGTGAACGGGGACGTTGCGGTCGAGGGCGCGGGAGCGGTCTCCGCGGAGACGGTCAACGGGGACATCGAGGCGCGACTGGCCAACGGACCCACCGAGGATCTCCGCTTCAGGACGACGAACGGCGGCATCCGGCTCATCCTGCCGGACGGGACCAACGCGGACGTGAACATCCGTACGGTCAATGGCGCCATCGATACAGAGTTCCCGCTCACGATCCGCGGCCGCTGGGGACCGAGATCGGCCTCCGGCGAGATCGGCCGCGGCGGCCCCGAGATCGAACTTCGCACGGTCAACGGCAGCATCGCCCTTGTGCGCGGAGGCTGACCCTCTACAAGACCGCGCCTTCGGCTTCGCTGGGCCTCACCAACCCTTCGGTTTGGAGCACTCTGTCCAGCACGCATGCCGCGGGAAGCAGGAGCGCACTCAGCCTGACAGGGTCAAGCCACTTGAACGGTGTTCCCTTGAGGGCTCCGTAGTACAGGTTGAATCCGTCGACATAGATCCTCGTTCTCATGCCGTCTCCTTAAAAAGCAAGGACCGCCCCAAAGAGCGGCCCTTGAGCCGACAGCACGCTGCCGACGGGTATCGAGACCCAATCTAGCTCCGGGCGGATCCGTCTGGCAACTTGGTGGCGCCCGCGGATCGCCCGCCGAGAAGTCCACGCACCATGCCTCGTCGCGTTGCCGACGCCGTCGCCAGCGGCGATTTTCCCCACCATCTGCCACGTAAACGGCGAATAGCTCGGTTCGTGGCAACCGCGCACCGCCGCGGACTTGTCCGCTGTCGCCGGGGCCGACGCCCGGGCCTTCGTTGAGCGAGCGTGGAGCCGCCCGGAGCAACGTCGAGGGGTTCCGTGCGTCGCCGGGGCTTCAACGCCCCGGCCTTCGTTTTGTGGCGTCCTGTCCGGAAGTTAGCTGGTAGGCACAGCCGCTCCAGCGCACCTCAGGATGAGTTCGGTGGGTGAATCCGAGGCGCTTTCGTGCCGAGACTCCTGTGTACCGGAATCCGTGTCAACTCGGCTCAGTTTCCAGATAGAAGGGGGCGTAAGAACGAGTTGCGCCTAGTGGCGCTACTCTGTATTGTGCGGACTGTTCGCTGCCGTCGTGCACCAAGACATTCGCCCTAGGAGTTCACGATGTCCCAGTTGATCGATCTCGAAGCCCTTCTCGCCGCCTGCTCGGACGACTCGTTCGACGACGGCATCCGTATCGATACCGATCTCGAAGCCCTTTCGGGTCCGGGGGGGCCGGTCAAACCCGCCGTCTACGAGGGCGGAAAGTATCAAGAGGATCGTCGCTGGGCTGCGCCCGGCGATGAGAAGCCTACGCCCGTAATCGTGATCGACAACGTTCCCTCCCAGGCCAACCGCCTGGAAGAGGCCGTCCGGCGCAACCGCGCTTCCGCGCCCGTGCCCGAATTCGTGCTCGACCTGTCCGACATGACCAGCCTCCCCGCCCACCTGCCCCGGCGGATCTCGAGCCTGCAGTTTCCGCATCGCAACGCCGACGCCTACCTCCGGGACGCGCAGCTCGATGGCGTGGACTTCGTCAAGACGGAGCTTGGAATGAACATCCTCGGGGCCACTCCAGAGGCATGTGGCCCTCTCATGGCCTGGTTTCCGCAGGCGCTGCTGTACGGGTTCTGGCAGTCACACCTCGGCAAGAAGCGGCACAACACCAAGCATGCGCGGGCCTGGGTGTCGGAGATCATCGGCTGGAAACCCGCCTCCAACGAAACGAAAGTCTTCGGGTTGAAGGGCGATCCCCTGAACCTCAACACCGACGAGGCCCTGACCTCGAATCCCGACGACCGCCTCAGGTGGGAGATCGGCACAGCCAAGACAGCCAACGTTGAGGGAGGGAAGAAGGACAAGCTCTCGGAGATCGGGCACGGTCAAGTACCGTTCATGGGAGACGAGGCCACGGCGGCTGCGGTATCATTCGCGCGGGTCACCCAGCGAGCGACGGTGTCTTTCGCGCAACTCAGGCGAATCGGCCTTGGGCCGAATCACTCGAGCGAGGCCGACACGGCGGCCCGCGCCCTGCTGGTTGCACTTGGACTGCACGCCCATGTGCTCGCCTTCGGTCGAGGCTTCGCCCTGCGGTCGCGCGCCGAGCTGCGGCCGACGAAGACCGTGACGACGTGGCTCGGAGCAGACGGTGACGCCGAACGCGGCTTGGGCGGCGCGACGGACACGGAAGCGCTGCTGCGGGGCGCCATGAACCGGGCGAAGTCGACAGGTGTGCCTCTCGACGGCTGGGACAGCGAGCCCCTGCGACTCACGCCCCGCGAGAACCTCCGCAAGGCGATCCGCGCGACATGGCCGGAGCTCGACGGCTGATGCTGGCGATATCGGTCGAACTCCTGCACGGCACCTTCCGGGCGGATCCCGATGGCACTGCGAACACAGGCGGCCTGACCCGAGGCGAATGGCCCCCCGCTCCCTCGCGGCTGCTGGCCGCGATGATCGCGGCCGATGGCACGAGAGACAGATGCAAGGTGACCGACGGCTCTGAACTGGAATGGTTCGAGCAGCTTCCACCACCGGTCATCCATGCGCACTCAAGGCCGTGGTCCCAGGCCCTTCACCCACGCTACGTCGTCCTGCAGACGGGGAGCGCCGCGAAGTCCGCGCACTTGGAGTACATCGGACGCAAGGGGATCAAGATCCGCCCGGGCGCCCGCATCACGCCGCGTCATCCCCACGTCGTCTATTCATGGAACATCGACGCGCCGACTGCCCGGGTTGAGGCCCTGCGTCGGCGGGCCGCTCGCATCGGATACCTGGGAGCAGCCGATTCTCCGGTTCGCGTTCGAGTGAGCGACCACCTGCCTGAATCGGCCGCATCCGAGGATGCCTATGTGCCGGACCCGGGCGGAGAAGTGAGCATCCGCGTTCCGCAACGAGGCGACGTACGCATCTTCGATCGGATGTACGACGCCTGGGTCGAGCACGGGGCCGCGGTTGCCCGTGCGCAGTTCCCGGCCCTGAACCATGAGGCCAGGTATCGCTCGCCGGAAGCCGCTCCCCGCGTCGACCGCGGCAGCGTCGTGGCGTGGCTCCGCCTGGAGACGGCCGTGTCCGGACGTCGCGTTTCAACGGTCACGGATCTTTTCAAGCAGGCGGTTCTTCGGAAACACCAGGGGATCCATGGAGAGCCTCCGCCGGTTCTTCACGGGCACGGGTTCGCCGGCAGGGGCTACGACCTGGCTCGCTTCATCGCCCTGCCCGACGCGGGGCATCCGCGATCGCGAGGACGGATTCATGGCCTCGCGCTTTGGCTGCCTCCGGGCTGCGACCCCGGATTGCAGGGGCGCGCTCGCGATGCCGCGTTCGAGGTGCGACGCCTTTTCGGCGGTGGCCTGGACATCCGGGTGGCCCCCCATGCCGGGGAGCCGAGGCCGCTTGCGGCCACGCCGCAGCGCTGGGATCGCAGGTCGCGTCATTGGGTGACCGTGTTTCCAGCGGTTCACGAGCGCCGCGGTTCGCTCGACCTCGAGGAGGTGTCTCGATGGTGCGCGCACGCGGGACTGCCGTCTCCGGTAGCGTTTCGTTCGGCGCGCTCTCCCCTGGTCCCGGGCGGGGTCGATCTCGCCCCCGCCGAGTTGAACCGTCCGGGGAGGCCGGGACTGCCCTACTCGCATGTCGAACTGTGGTTCGAGGAGCCTGTCACGGGGCCCGTGGTCATCGGCGCCGCGCGCCAGCGCGGGCTGGGGCTTTGCGTCGAGGCCCCGGAGATGGGGGGGGCGAATGGCTGAGCGTACATCCTTCGGCGACATGCCGAGGTTCGACGCGTTCTATGACGCGATCAACCGAAGATCTCCGTTTCCCTGGCAGTCGCGCCTCGCGGCCAAGGTCGCCGAAACGGAGGCCTGGCCACGAGAGGTCGGCGTGCCGACCGGCCTGGGAAAGACGGCCTGTCTCGAAATTGCAATCTGGTGGCTCGCCTCACAGGCTCACCGCGCCCCCGGCGACCGGACCGCCCCGACTCGAATCTGGTGGCTCGTCAACAGGCGACTGCTCGTCGATTCAACCTTCGAACACGCCCTGACGATCAAGCGAGCGCTCCGCGATCCCGGGGAATGCGACATTTCCGGCAAAGCTGCGGACGTTGTCCATACGGTGGCCGAGCGGCTGCGCTCGCTGGCCTCGAGCCCGGCGGCCGAACCTCTCGAGGTCATCCGGCTCCGGGGGGGCATTGCCTCGCATCGCGCCCGCGACCCGTCGCGGCCCACCGTGCTACTCTCCACCCTTCCGATGTACGGATCCCGCCTGCTCTTTCGCGGCTATGGATCGAGCCGGTCCATGCGTCCGGTCGACGCGGCTCTGGCCGGAACCGACAGCCTTGTCCTCGTGGACGAAGCCCACCTGGCCCGCCACCTGACGAGGTTGCTGCCGACGCTCACACAGTGTACGGCGGAGGCGCAACAGATTCTCGGAGGGGTCCGCTCGCGGCCGCAGGTCGTAGCGTTGACCGCCACCGGCGATGCCTCCGGACAGGATCGGTTCGACCTCGACGAAGAAGATCAAGCGAACTCGATGGTGCGTAGGCGGCTCGAAGCCGACAAGCCGCTCGAACTCCGGATCGAGTCGGGCGATGCCGGGCTGCGGCTCGCCGAGGCGGCGCGAGATCTACTGAAGCGTGCGAAGCCAGCGGCGTGCCTGGTGTTCGCCAACACACCCGCCACGGCCAGGTCCGTCCTTGGGCATCTCCAGTCGATATTTTCGAGGCGGGAGGCCGCACTCCTTCTGCTAACCGGTCGCACACGCGAACGCGAGGCGGCTCGCACAAGGGAACGGGTACTGGACCCCGTCGAGGGCATGGCGGCGAAGCGCGATCACAAGCTCGACCGGAAGCAGCACCTGATCGTGGTCGCCACGCAGACGCTGGAGGTCGGGGCCGACATCGATGCGGAGTACCTCGTCACCGAGGCCTGCGGCGTCCGCGCACTGACCCAGCGGCTCGGCCGCTTGAACCGGCTTGGACATTTCCCGAATTCCCGCGCCGTGTACGTGCATCTGCCAGCACCCCGGCGGAAGGGCCGGAAGGCCGGCGATCCCGAACAGTGGCCTGTCTACGGCCGCGAGCCAGCCACGGTGCTTGGTAGATTGCAGACTGCGCTTGATCAGACGACGTCAACGGTCTCGCTCTCTCCCCGGCATATCTCGGGGATCCTCGGAGAGCCGGGAGACGACCTCGGACGGGCGCCGGAGCTCATGCATGGCCTGCTGTGGGAATGGGTGAAGACGACGACCCCGCCCGAAGGCGCAGCGCCGGTGGAGCCCTATTTCTCCGGCATTTCCGACGGGAGTGGCTATACGGTGTCGCTGATGTGGCGCGCGCACGTTCCCGAGGAGGGTGAGCGACTCTGGCCGCGCGCCACCGACGTCGAGGCGGTCGATGTTCCGATCGCGGACTTCCGGCGGGCGCTGGACGGAGACGAAGAGATTCGAAGAATCGGACCGGACGGCGTCACCATTGAATCGATCTCCGGTAAGGAGCTGCGTCCGGGTGACACGGTCGTGCTGGCGTCCGACCGCGGCCTTCTGGACGAGTTCGGATGGAACCCCGACTCCGCCCTTCCGGTGTTCGACACCTCGGTCGCGACGCGCGGCATGCCCCTGAACCCCGACGCGATCAGGCGGCTTTGCGGTGTCGCCGCGGGTGAACTGATCAATAAGGCGCTGGGCACAGCCCACGACCACGAAGACATCGACAAGGCGGAGCAGGCCGAGGCCATCGCGGAACTGATCGAGAGACTCCGTGGCGCCACTCCCGACGGCTGGGACAAGTCCGAATGGGACGCCATGGTGTCCGGCTTGAAGCCGGAGGTCGTCAGCGCAAACCGTGAGGTGTCGCGGCTACCCCTCAAGCAGCCCATCCCGGATGAGCCGCGCATCGATGAGTTGGACGAGAGGTCCCTGTCCCGGACCGGCACCGCGAGGGATCTGGACCTTCACGGCAGAGCCGTCGGAGCGAGGTCCCGCACCATTGCGGAGCGCATTGGGATCCGCTCCGACCTGATCGGCATCGTTGAGCGGGCCGGGCGGCTGCACGACATCGGAAAGGCCGACAGGCGCTTCCAGCGCTGGCTCGATCCGACCGGCGAAGAAAGCACCGCGCCGGTTGCCAAGTCCGATATGCCCAGGAGTCGGTGGAGCACCGCGCGAGCCGCAGCGGGATGGCCCCGGGGCGGGCGGCACGAAGACTTGTCCGCGCGCCTCGTGCGCCACTGGATGGAGACCCGGGGGGACCACCTCGACCCCTCCCATGCCGATCTCCTCATCCACCTTATCATCAGCCACCACGGCAGCGGCCGACCGATCGTGCCGCCGGCCATGGACGAAACTACCGAGACCGTGTCTTCGAGCATCGAGGGCTTTTCCGCGGAAGCCTCCTCGGACCTTTCGATTATCGACTGGAATCAGCCGGGCCGGTTTCGGCGACTCAACGGCAGGTTTGGACCGTGGGGGCTGGCACTCCTGGAGACCATCGTTCGGCTGGCGGACCACTCGGTCTCGGCGGGCGCGCATATACATGAACTGGAGGATCTCTGATGGCGGAAGTCATTTGCCCGGGACTACCCGCGTCGTGGATCAACGCGTGGCTGGCGGCCATCGGCGCCACGGTGCTCGATCCCAGGCTTCGGCTCCACTGGACGCGGGGCGGTACTCCGCAGGCCGTTCTCTCCGCCCGGGGAGCGGACCCCGTAGCCCTCCTGATCGAGTCCTGGCCGACCCGCCAACTGCTGGAAGACATGCCGATCTCGGTGGCCTGGGGCGAGACGCCGGCAGTGAAGCGGAAAGTGCCCGTCGACGCTTTCGCCGCGCGAGTTCGGGCTGCGCGCGGGCACCGGCACGCATGGACCCTATCCTCCACAATGACGGATCTTCACGTAGATTCGAACGGGGAGGTGGCGCATGCACCGTTCGATCCCGCGGGCCCCGGAACAATCAAGTGGCTGCACCACCGACTGATGAAGGTCCATTGTGAAGTCGAGCCGACCGCGGAACGCCTGTTGGAGTCTCTCGATGGCACCGCGGTCAGGATCAGGGACAACGGTCTGGGATTCGACCTCACCAGGATGGGTTCGCAGTCGGATGATTCCGGCAAGTTCGGGAAATGGGTCGATCCGGCGGTCGAAGTGCTCGCATTCTTCGGACTCGCGATACTGCCGTTACGCGGCACCGGCACCGATGCAAGCCTGTGGAAGACCTCTCGGTCATCCGCCATTCAGCGAGGATGGCACCGGCCGCGGAACCGCGGAAGAGAGCTCTGGTTCATCTGGCCGGCGTGGGGTTCCCCCCTCGATCGTGCCGGCATCGACGCGCTCCTCGACATCTGGAATAGAGGCAGGAAGAACTGGCCGAGAGTCGGTGTGCATGCCGCGTGGCGAAGTGTCAGGTACGAGCCCAAGGCTACGGCGGACACCACGAGGGGGTTCGGAGCGGAGCCGCTTTGACGGGAGGTCCCGTAGTCGCCATCTCGGCGATCGAGCACTACGCATATTGTCCAAGACAGTGCGCTCTCATCCACTGCGACGGCGTGTGGAATGACAACGCATTCACCGTGCGGGGCTCGCGCGCGCATCGCCGGGTAGATGCTGGGCACCATCGGAAGGAACGAGGAAAGTTCGTGCTACGCGCGATTCCCCTGTGGTCGGAGGCGTTGGGCCTGTCGGGGCGGGCCGACGCGGTTGAGATCGAGGGTGATTCGGTCCGCCCAGTTGAGTACAAGTCCGGCGTGCCTCACGGTTCGGCTGCCAACCTGCAGCTCTGTGCGCAGGCGTTGTGTCTCGAAGAGATGCTCGGCGTGGAGATACCGGAAGGGTATGTCTGGTACGGCGGGCCGAGGCGACGGGTTCACGTCGCCTTCACGCCCAGATTGCGGCGCGAGGTTCGCGATGTCATCCGGGAGATACGTGCCCAGCTGGTGGGCGGCCGACTTCCGGAGGCTCCGAACGATGAGCGCTGCGGTGAATGCCAGCTCGCGCCGCACTGCCTACCCGAACTGACGAGCGCTCCGCGAAGAGTAAATCGATTCCTGGCCGACACGGTATTCAAATGCGATACCTGAGCACGGTTTACGTTCGCAACCATCGCGCGCGCGTCCGGCACCGCCGCGGATCATTGCTGGTGACCTCTCCGGACGGCAGCCAGCGCGTGCCGCTCGAAGCCATCGACGCACTCGTGCTGCTGGGCGGCGGGCAGATCACCACCCAGGCGCTCGAGGCGTGCGTTCGGCGAGGTGTGCGCGTATCGGCGCTGCGGAGTAACGGTGCGGTCCGATTTGTCGTCGGCCACGCCACAGGAGGTAACGTCCACCTGCGGATCGCTCTGTATGGCGCGGTGACGGATCCCGACCATTCTCTGGCGCTGTCGAAGGCGATCGTGGCGGCCAAGCTCCAGAACAGCCGGAAGGTGGTCGGCCGCTGGGCCCGCGACGAGAAGGATCCCTCCGTCGCCGACCGTCTCGCGTCTCGTTCCGCCGAGATCCTGGCGCGGGTGCCCCGACTCGTTGAGGCTGATAGCGGGAATCATATTCGGGGCATCGAGGGAGATGCCGCGAGAATCTACTTTGGCGGTGTACGGCAGGTTGTCTCGAAGTGCGGATTCGAGTTCTCGGCGAGGACCCGGCGTCCGCCCCGTGATCCAGTCAACGCCATGCTTGGTTTCTGTTACGGCTTGCTGGTTACGGAGTTCACCGGAGCCATCGAGAGCGTGGGATTGGATTACCAGATGGGCTTCTTTCACCGGCCACGTTCCGGGAGACCGTCGCTCGCGCTTGACCTTGCCGAGGAGCTTCGGCCGCTTACGGACCGCTTTGTTGTATCGCTGCTCCGGCGTGGGCAGATCGGTGCGGACGGTTTCGTGGAGACGCCTGGGGGTGGCGTCTATCTCAGCGACGAAGGGAGGACGCGTCTCATCAAGGCTTGGGAGCGCCATAAGGAAGCCGAGATGCCCCACGCGGTCCTCGACCGAAGCATCGGACGGTGGGCGCTTCCATCGGTTCAAGCCACGCTCCTGGCGCGCCATCTCCGCGGCGATCTCCCGGCATACCCGCCGTTTGTCATGTCTTGATGTATGGATGTCTTGATCACGTACGACATCGCCGACACACAGGGCGAGGGAGCGAATCGACTCAGGCGAATCGCTCAGGTCTGCGAGAAGTACGGAAGACGAGTGCAGTTCTCCGTCTTTGAGTGTCGGCTGTCTCCTCCTCGGCTGGCTCGCATGATCGGCGAAGTTGAGGACGTCATCGATCACCACGTCGATTCCGTCATCGTGTATCGCTTCACGGGAGGCATCGAAGACGCCCGTCGTCGGTTCGGGCGCTCGGAGGCCCATGAACTGGGGCAGCCTTGGGTCCTCTGATCGATCTGCGAACCTCCAGTGATTCGCCGGACCTCGCCGAGACGCACCTCCATCACCCACGATTCCGGGTAGCGATACCGACAATTGGGGTGAGATCTCTCCGATGAAACGGTCAGATGCCAGCCGCTGCCCTGCTTCTCAGCCTCTCAGACCTCCAGAAGCGCGACATCTTCCGCAGTTTCGGTCCTCCTGCAACATTTAGCAGTGTCGCCGGGGCTGACGCCCCGGCCTTCGTTGAGCGGGGCTGGTCAAAATCGCCATCCTCGCGACCGAGCCCGACGGTGTCGCCGGGGCTGACGCCCCGGCCTTCGTTGAGCGTTGTCCTCGGGGAAGAACCCGATCCGGACCGGCAGGGGTGTCGCCGGGGCTGACGCCCCGGCCTTCGTTGAGCGTACGAGGTCTATGTCGGGGACGTTTGGATTCCCAGTGTCGCCGGGGCTGACGCCCCGGCCTTCGTTGAGCGGGGGAGGTCATGGCCCGACAAACTGGACCGCCGCGGTGTCGCCGGGGCTGACGCCCCGGCCTTCGTTGAGCGGACGCGCCGTCCGCCGGCGTGGCGGCCCGGTTGCAGCCGTGTCGCCGGGGCTGACGCCCCGGCCTTCGTTGAGCGTCCGACGACATCGCGGGGACGTGCGACCTGTGGGCGTGTCGCCGGGGCTGACGCCCCGGCCTTCGTTGAGCGACGCTCATCCAGCTCTGCGTCGACAACTACTACAGGGGGTGTCGCCGGGGCTGACGCCCCGGCCTTCGTTGAGCGCGGCTGGCGGACGACGACCACGCGGAAGCCGTGTCCGGTGTCGCCGGGGCTGACGCCCCGGCCTTCGTTGAGCGCCCAAGAACATCGCCCGCGTCACCGCGCACCTCCGGTGTCGCCGGGGCTGACGCCCCGGCCTTCGTTGAGCGTCGAGGCCGTGAATCCAGCGGCGATCCAGGGCTCACGTGTCGCCGGGGCTGACGCCCCGGCCTTCGTTGAGCGTTCGACAAGGGCGCGCAGCCGGAACTCGTGATCCAGCCGTGTCGCCGGGGCTGACGCCCCGGCCTTCGTTGAGCGATGACCCTTACCCATCACGCCGGGGATGTTGGCATGTGTCGCCGGGGCTGACGCCCCGGCCTTCGTTGAGCGTGCGACAGGTCCCCGACCACGATCAGCAGCCGCGTGTCGCCGGGGCTGACGCCCCGGCCTTCGTTGAGCGCGTCCAATAAGTTCAATCGGGTCGCTCGAAGATGGCGGTGTCGCCGGGGCTGACGCCCCGGCCTTCGTTGAGCGTGCTACGAGCGCGGCCCGTTCGCCGTGTCGCTCGAGTGTCGCCGGGGCTGACGCCCCGGCCTTCGTTGAGCGAAGCTGAGCGGTCTCAACGTCAAGCGTCCCACCGCGATCGTGTCGCCGGGGCTGACGCCCCGGCCTTCGTTGAGCGGGAGGACTCCTCGTGAGATTCGGCTTGGCGCTGGTAAGTGTCGCCGGGGCTGACGCCCCGGCCTTCGTTGAGCGACGCATTCGGAGACGCTGGTGGGCGGCGGCCGGTCGGGTGTCGCCGGGGCTGACGCCCCGGCCTTCGTTGAGCGACTGCGCTGGCCACCACGGCCGGAACTGGTGCCGGTGTCGCCGGGGCTGACGCCCCGGCCTTCGTTGAGCGCTGGCGAAAAGGAGTATGCACGCGCGGCCTAGACGTGTCGCCGGGGCTGACGCCCCGGCCTTCGTTGAGCGAGGATGAAAACGGTGTGGCGTCGCAGTTGATTTCGGACGTGTCGCCGGGGCTGACGCCCCGGCCTTCGTTGAGCGTTGTTGACGTAGCCCGTGTACGCCTCGAACTGCCGGCGCGTGTCGCCGGGGCTGACGCCCCGGCCTTCGTTGAGCGCATCACACCTTATCGAAAGGGGTCAGCATGAACACGCGTGTCGCCGGGGCTGACGCCCCGGCCTTCGTTGAGCGCTCACGGACGACGTGGCCATGGTAGCGTCACACCACGTGTCGCCGGGGCTGACGCCCCGGCCTTCGTTGAGCGCTCTTGCCCATCGTGCACCTCCCGCTCAACCGGTCTCGTGTCGCCGGGGCTGACGCCCCGGCCTTCGTTGAGCGCCCCGAGGCCCTCTTCGCGGACCGCGAAGCACGCCAGGGGTGTCGCCGGGGCTGACGCCCCGGCCTTCGTTGAGCGCCCCGCGCGTGCAGGAACCGCTCGAAGACCCGCATGGGTGTCGCCGGGGCTGACGCCCCGGCCTTCGTTGAGCGGCGAGAGGATCCCGCGCCGCGAGAAATTGTTGTGGGTGTCGCCGGGGCTGACGCCCCGGCCTTCGTTGAGCGGGTCCGGGCACCGCGACCGTCACGACAACCGCGGGAGGTGTCGCCGGGGCTGACGCCCCGGCCTTCGTTGAGCGCGCGAGATCGCCGAGGCGCAGAGGACGTCGATCGAGGTGTCGCCGGGGCTGACGCCCCGGCCTTCGTTGAGCGGCGTACGCCGGCCGGAACTGGGTCGTCGATACGGCCGGTGTAGCCGGGGCTCCCGCCCGCCGTTAGCTGAGCACAGAGCCTGACCTCGTTGTACTATTCGACATGGATGCGGTTGCCGTCACGTACCACCTCGGCCTTCGTTGAGCGTCCAACACGACGAGCGATAGCGGGTCGTTTCACGCCCGTTGCCATCGCTCGAGCGAGGCCCTTCGTTGAGCGCCGGCCATCGCGGCCGGAGCGGCGGAAGTGCCGCCCGCTGTCGCCGGGGCTGATGCCCCGGCCTTTTCTTGTCAGAACGCGCTGCTACAGCCGTCGCGCAACGCGACGGGGACCCGCCCGTCTCATCCATCCTGACTCTGACCACGGCGAGGGTTCCGGCGCTGTCAGTGGCGCTCACGACGCGTCGTCGGTAATGATGAGCATGCCGAGGCCGCGCAGCGTCTCGTTGAGCGCCGCGACGTCCGTGCGAACCAGCTCTTCAAGCTCGGCCAGGTGCGCCTCCAGGGCCGCGCGGAGGATGACCTTCACCTCCATCTCCTGATCCGTCGGCCTGAAGTCCGCTACCGAGAGTCCGCCGATGACGTAGCCGAGCTTCTGCAGGAGCCGCGCCTCGAAGCGCACGCCATCCTGACCCTGACCGGTGAGGCGCAGGTCCACCATCGTCTCCTGCAGGTCGATCAGCTTCTGCCGCAGATCCTCCACCGAGACGGCAACGTCCTCGTCTTCCACGAAGCGCGCGAGCGTCCCGAGCTGGACCCGCATCGCCTCCACCCGCTCGACCGCCTGCCCGGCCCGCACCACGTCTTCGCGCACGTCGCGGATGAACGCCACCTGCGCGGCGATTTCCGCCTCCGTCCCCGCGGAATGCGGGTCCTTCAGCACCGTCAGCGGCTGCTCGTGCATCGCGCCGTCCACCGTCAGTCGCACCGTGTACCGCCCCGGCGGCATGAGGATCGAAATCTGTCTCCCGCCAGGGGCCTCCCGCCCCTCCTCCCCAACCGCGAGATGCTCCGCATACCTCGGCGGCGTGAGCATCCGGATCGGCTCGTTGGGCTCATCTCTCAGGTCCCAGTGGATCCGGTTCACCCCCGCCTCGTTCGTCCCCTCGAGCGTACGCACGACCATCCCCGCGCCGTCCAGGATCTCGATCGTCGGCGTCTCCGAGGCGGCCGACGCGAGCCAGTAGTTGAGCGAGGCGCCGTACTCCGGGTTCTCTCCTATCGTGGGATCGTCGTACGGGATCGAGGGCGGCGTGATGGGCCGAAAGCGGTACGCGTCCCGCGGCGCGAACAGGTGCGAGGCCGACGCCATCACCTCCGGCGTCATCTGCTGCACCGGCGACAGGTCGTCCAGGATCCAGAACCCGCGCCCGTACGTCCCGACCACGAGGTCGTTGAAGTGCTCCTGGACCACGATCCCGGACACCGGCGCCGCCGGCAGGTTGTTCTGCAGCGGCTGCCACGCGTCCCCGTCGTTGAAGGAGACGTAGATCGCGTTCTCCGTGCCCACGTAGAGGAGTCCCGGCCGCACCGGGTCCTCGGCGATCACCTTCGTGTAGCTCAGCATGCTGGGCGGGATGCCGTCGGTGATCTTCTCCCACGAGGCGCCGAAGTCGCGCGTCCGGTAGACGTGCGGGTCGCGGACGTTCACCTGGTGGCCGTCCGCCGCGATGTAGGCGGTGCCCGCGTCGTAGCGCGAGGCGGCGATGCTGCGCACGGCGATCCACTCCGGCAGCCCGTCGATGTTGCCCGTGACGTCGGTCCAGTTGGCCCCGTTGTCACGCGTGACGTGGACGCGCCCGTCGTTCGTGCCCGCCCAGATGAGACCCGCCTCGAGCGGCGACTCGGCGATCCCGAACACGACGCCCGCGTACTCGACCCCGATGTTGTCGCCCGTGAGCCCGCCGGAGAGTCCCATGCGGCTCTGGTCGTTCAGCGTCAGATCCGGGCTGATGGCCTCCCAGCTCTGCCCGCCGTTCCGGGTCCGGTGCACGTGCTGGCTCCCCACGTACACCGTGTTGTTGTCGTGCGGAGAGATGTGGACCGGCGCGTCCCACACGAAGCGGTAGCGAACCCCTGACGCTGGCCCCCGGCTCTGCTCCGGCCACACCTCGACCGCCCGGTACTGCCGGCGCTCCTCCTCGTAGCGGACGACGATGCCGCCCACCATCCCCGACCCCGAGGCCGAGGACCAGACGATGTCGGGGTCCGTCGGATCCGGCGTGGCCCAGCCGCTCTCGCCGCCCCCGACGTGGTGCCACATGGCGCGCGGGATGTGGTTGATGCCCCGGACGCCGAGGATCCGGCTGTTGCTCGGACCGCGATACGTCGGCTCATCCTGCTTGTTCCCGAGCACGTTGTAGGGGACCGCGTTGTCCACCGTCACATGGTACATCTGCGCATTGGTGAGCCGCTGCCGGAACCACGTCTTCCCGCGGTTGATCGAGATCGACAGCCCCTGGTCGTGCGCCACGATCATGCGGTCGGTATCCGTGGGATCGATCCACATGTCGTGGTGGTCGCCGCCCGGCGCCCGCGGGCGCGGCGTCACATCCAGCGTGCGGCCGCCGTCCGTCGACACCGTGAAGGAGGCCGTGAGGAAGTAGGCCTCGTCCTCGTCGTCCGGCGAGATCACGACGCGGGAGTAGTAGTGGGGCCGCCCCATCGCGTTCCGGTTGCGGGTGATGAGAGACCAGTTCCGCCCCCCGTCCTCGGACCGCCACAGCTGGCCGTTCTCGGTGGGCTCGCCGTTCCACGGGATCCCGTCCCCCGTCTCGAGCATGGCGTAGACCCGCTGCGGGTTCGAGGGCGCGATGGCCACGGCGACCTTGCCGACCGGCTTCATCGGCAGGCCGATCGTGTTGTCCGGCCCGTTCAGCTTCTCCCACGTGTCCCCGCCGTCGCGCGACACGTGCAGCCCGCCGCCGGGGCCGCCGCTCGTCCGCCCCCAGGTGTGGATTTCGAGCTGCCACGTGCCGGCGAAGAGGACGCGCGGGTTCGACGGGTCCATCGCGATGTCCGAGCACCCCGTGTCCTCGTCGATGAAGAGGACATGCTCCCATCTCTCGCCCCCGTCCATCGTCCGGAACACGCCCCGCTCCGGCTGCGGCCCGTAGGAGTGGCCCAGCGCGCAGACGAAGACGATGTCGGGGTCCGAGGGGTGGATGGCGAGCCGCGGGATCCGTCCCGTGGGCTCGAGCCCCATGAGGGTCCAGCTCCCGCCGGCGTCCGTCGACTTGTAGACGCCCTGCCCGACCGAGATGTGGCTGCGGATCTTCCCTTCCCCGGTCCCCGCCCAGACGATGTTGGGATCGGCCGCGGAGACGGCGAGCGACCCGATCGACTGCACGGGCTGGTCGTCGAACATCTCGTCCCAGTTCACCCCGCCGTCCGTCGTCTTGTAGATCCCGCCCGAGGCCGCGCCCACGTAGTAGGTGTACGGCTGGCCGGGGATCCCCGCCGCCGCGCTGAAACGGTTCCCCTCCGGGCCGATGTTCCGCCAGCGGAGCGACTCCCAGGCCGAGGGATCGGGACTCTCCTGTGCCGCCAGCGGAGCGGCCACCGGAAGCGAGAGGATGAGAAGCGCGAAGAACGCGCAGAAGGGTCGGACGCGCATGGCAACCTCGCCGGGTTGAGACTGGACGATTGCGTGAGACGATCGCGGATTCATGCCGTTGAGCACGGTGCGCCGGCCCAGCCCGGCTGACAAGACCGCCGGCTCGCGCCGCGGGCCGTTGAGCGCCGGATGATGGGGCGGCGCATGGTGGAGTCCGACTTGGATGCGACTCCCGCCCGGAGCTATGATGTGCCCACTATGCCGCTTCCCTCGATCACTTGGCAGGACGTCCAGCAGATGCCGGACGACGGCAATCGCTACGAGGCGATCGACGGCGACGTCTACGTGACTCCCGCCCCGACCTTCCGTCACCAGCGTGTCAGTTGGCGGCTTGGCAAGGCGCTCGACCGGCTACTGGAAGAGCCCGGGCACGGTGTGGTCGTGCAGGTGCCGTTCGGCGTCGAGTTTCCGGCCACGGGAGAAGGGGTGCAGCCGGACCTGCTGTTCGTTTTGAAGGAGCGCCGCGGGATCATCTCGAACGCCGGGCTCACGGGGGCGCCGGATCTCGCGGTCGAGATCCTCTCGCGTTCGACTGCAAACCGCGACCGGGGGCTCAAGCTCCGGCTCTACAAGCGGCAGGGTGTGCGCGAGTACTGGATCGTCGACCCGGACGAGAACGTCGTTGACGTGTGGCGCTTCGGGGAGGAGCCCGCGCATGAGCGCTTCAGGACGACCCTCCCGGTCAGACTCGGAACCGAACAGGTCGGCGAGGTCGACCTGCAAGCCGTCTTCGCCCCCGACTTCTAGATTGGGGTATCGGAGGACTGGGCCGCAGCTCAGTCCCCGGTGGCCACAACGGGCGCGGGCGGGCCGATCTTCCAGTGCTCCGCCTCGTATCGCTCGACGAGCGCGACGAGAACTTCCAACGCGTCACCCTCGGGAGTGCCGGGTGCGGAGCCCATCAGCCTGTCGATCGTGGCCAAGGCCCTTCGGGTGATGCCAAGCACGAGTTGAGCACGGGTTGAGAGTCCGGGCGACAATGGAGTCCGACTTGGGGACGACTCCGGCCCGGAGCCATGATGTGCGGACCATGCCGCTTCGCTCGATCACCTGGTTGGACCGGACACGGCGTGGTCGTGTGTGCGCCGTTCGGGGTGGAATTCCCAGCCACCGGAGAAGGGGCAGGGGGTGGGCGCGTACTGGATCGTCGACCCCGACCCGCACGAGGTCTGCCGGGGGAACTTCATGAGCCAGAGGGGCCCGGTCGCTCGCCGCCACGATCCGTCCCCGACGCAATCAACGCTATTCGCCCATGATGGGGGCACAGGAGCACCAATGAACGACTGGAAGTCGAACCTCCCCTGGTTCCTCGCCGGTGGCGCCAGTGCGGCCCTCGTTACCGTTCTCCTCACCGCGGGGCCGGGACCGCAATCCGATCCGTCACAAGTCGAAGCTGCGCCACGCATCACGAACCCCGTCGCACCGGTCGGTCCCACCACGATCCCGCCTGCCACGCGGCCTCCCGCTCCTCAAGTGGCGACTCCAGGCTCGCCGCTCGCGCTCTACGACGACAACGGGAACGGACGGATAAGCTGCGCTGAGGCCCAGGCGCACGCCATCGCTCCGGTGTCACGGGACCACCCGGCCTACGAGTACATGCGGGACGGGGACGGCGATGGGGTCGCCTGCGAATGAATGCCGGCAGAGCGCATGCGTGAGTGCCGGCGACTCATGGCCGACGGCTGCAGGGCGTTGAACCCGGGTTGAGAGTCCGCGCGACCCTTGAGTCCCAGTTGGAGACGACTCCCGCCCGGAGCTATGATGTGCCGACCATGCCGCTTCCCTCGATCACCTGGCAGGTCGTCCAGCAGATGCCGGACGACGGCAATCGCTACGAGGCGATCGAGGGCGACCTGTACATGACCCCCGCCCCGGCCACGCGCCACCAGCGTGTGAGCAAGCGACTGCAATACGCTCTGGACCGGATTCTGGAACGGCCCGGACTGGGCGAGGTCTTCGTCGCCCCTTACGGCGTCGAGTTCCCGGCCACCGGTGAGGGCGTCCAACCGGACATTCTCTTCGTTTCCCGCCACCGCAGAGACATCATTGCGGACGCTGGAATCATCGGCCCCCCCGACCTCGTGGTGGAGATCCTCTCCCCATCAACGGCCAGCCGCGACCGCACCATCAAGCTCCGGCTCTACGAGCGTCAGGGCGTGCGGGAATACTGGATCGTCGACCCGGACCAGAACACTGTCGACGTGTGGCGGTTCGGCGAGGAGCCCGAGCACGAGCGCTTCACCGAGACCCTCCCCGTCGAACTCGGCTCCGAACACGTCGGTAAGATCGACCTGCAGGCCGTCTTCGCTGACGGTTTCTGAGCCGCCTGCCGACCATGCCCCTCCCCTCGATCACTTGGCAGGACGTCCAGCAGATGCCGGACGATGGAAATCGCTACGAGGCAATCGAGGGCGACCTCTACGTGACCCCTGCCCCGACGCCACGCCACCAGATTCTGTTGCTGCGCCTGTACGACGCCCTGGCTGCGGTGCTACGCGAGCACCACGGCGGCGTTCTCCTCGTCGCTCCGGTCGGCGTAGAGTTCCCGGGTACCGGGGAGGGCGTACAACCCGACATCCTGTTCGTGTCCGACGAACGTCGAGGGATCATTCAGGACACGTCGCTGAAGGGCGCTCCGGATCTCGTCGTCGAGATCCTCTCCCCCTCCACCGCGAGCCGCGATCGCAGCAAGAAGCTCCAGCTCTACGAACGGCAGGGAGTAGGCGAGTACTGGATCGTCGACCCGGACGAGAATGCGGTCGACGTGTGGCGCTTCGGGGACGAGACGGTGCGCGAACGATTCACGGACTCACTCCCGGTCCGCCACGGAACCGAACAGGTCGGGGAGATCCACCTGCGAGCCGTCTTCGCGCCCGGTTACTGAGCCGCTTGCCGACCATGCCGCTTCCCTCGATCACCTGGCAGGATGTTCAGCAGATGCCGGACGACGGCAATCGCTACGAGGCGATCGAGGGCGACCTGTACATGACCCCCGCACCGTCGATCCTGCATCACCGCCTCACGAGGGCGTTGTACGAGGCCCTCAAGCCCCTCCTTCTCGGACCCGGGTACGGCGAACTGTTCTGGGCGCCCGTCGGGGTCGAGTTCCCGGCCACGGGAGAGGGCGTTCAACCGGACCTCATGTTCGTGTCCACCGAGCGTCGTGGAATCGTGGAGGAGGCCGGGATCGTCGGGCCGCCGGACCTCGTCGTGGAGATCCTCTCACCCTCGACGGCGAGCCGCGACCGCAGTATCAAGCTCCGACTCTACGAGAGGCAGGGCGTGCCGGAATACTGGATCGTCGACCCCGACGAGCAGGCCATCGACGTGTGGCGCTACGGGGACGAGACCGTCCACGACCGATTCACGAAGTCTCTTCCGGTTCGCGTCGCAGGAGAGCCGGTCGGCACGATCGACCTGGGGGAGGTCTTCTCTCCAGAGCTCTGACCGCCCCGAGCTTCTATACTGTGCGGCGGTCTCTTTCGGACTATTCCCGCGCGCGTGCCGCGTTCGCCCGGATGGCACCTGCGACGAAGACCGCAAGGCCCTCGTGTCGTTCCTCGAAGTACGCCGAGAAGCGGGGATCCGCCGTGTACATGGAGGCCAGTCTACGGTGCATATCGGGGCTGCAGGGGTAGAACCATCGGTCGATGTGCCGCCGGTGGGCCTCGGCGAGGTCCATGGCGGCCGCGGCTGTAGGGCTCACGCCGTCGGCGATCAGCTCGGCCATGCGCCCGAACACCTTGTCGCTCTCGGCTCGGATCCGGGCCCAGTCGTCCTCCGAGTAGCCCCGGGTCCGCTGGACGGACTCCCGCCACGCGTCCGTGTGGCCCCAGCGCTCCCGCGCCTCGTCCGCGTACTGGTCGAGGGCAGGATCCACCGACGGCCCCTTGGCCTGAGACATCATCCGTCTCCCTTCAGATCCAGACGTCCGATGCGGCGGTGAGGTCGTCGTGCTCGTCGCCGGTGTTCACGACGCCGCGGGGTTCGACGAGCATGAGCTTCACTTCCTCATCGGCGACCGGGCGGTGCTTCACGCCGCGTGGGACGACGTAGAGTTCGCCGGGGCCGATCTCGACGGCGCCATCGGGGAGATCGATGCGCAGCGTGCCCTCGAGGACGAAGAACGCCTCGTCCGTGTCCGGGTGGTCGTGCCACACGAACTCGCCCTTCACGCGCGCGATCTTGAACTGGTAGTCGTTCAGCTCGGCGACCACGCGCGGCTGCCAGTGCTCCGTGAGCAGCCCGAACTTCTCCTCCAAGTTGACGGCGTCCTTCAATCTCCGATCCTCCGTTTCCTCGTTTTCGCCGGTCGTCACCGGAGCCTCCAAGACATCACGTTCATCGCTGGAGGCGAACCCACGCGATTCCGTCCACATGCTCGAAGTGGCGGTCGGCCGACACCAGATCGGCCCCGTCTCGCCCTCACTCCCACATGGCTTCGTCGATAGTTTCAAAGTGCTTGAGTGCCCGTTCGATCTCGTCCGCCTCCGCGTCGCTCCAGGATCCGATGAGGTGGTCCAGCGACGACCCGACCGTGTCGGCTGCCTGTCCGTCCTCCAGCCCCGCCCCCCGGCGCAGAAGCTTGACGGCGGCCCGGTTGAGCGATGTTCCGTCACGGTTCGCCAAGCGGCGAATCGCCGAGGTCAGGTCGTCCCCGAGGCCTCTAACCGTGAGCTGTTTCATATCCCGATCTCGTGGTGCCTCGATGTTCACGATGTCGCTCCTCCGTCGTCGACTCCGAGCAGCCCGGTCTGCTCGTCCCCGGGCCCTTCCGCGGCCAAGCGGCGGATCTCGGCCCAGCTCCCCACCAAGCTGTTGTATCATAGCGCCTCTGGGGCGCACTTGGTCCGTTCCGATCATCCCGTCTCCCTGACCCGCAGACCGGCTTCCCGCTCCCTGGGGAGGACCGCCAGCCCATGGGCGGAAGCATGACGCCGAACCGCTAAGATGGGACGGAGGATGACGGGTACGTTATGTTCTGTCCCGACCGGTACCGGTCGACGCGTTTCGGCTCCGTCGTGCGGGACGGAGGACGGGCCACCAAGGAAAGTCCGATGCTCAAGAAACTCACGGTTCGGAAATTCAGGTCTCTGGCCGACGTCACGGTCGAGTTGCCGCAACTCGCGGTGCTGTTCGGCACCAACGCGGCCGGGAAGAGCAACCTCCTCGAGGCCATCCAGGCGCTCTCGTGGATCGGGAACGCGCGAACGCTGGCCGACGCCTTCGAGCCGCTGAGGGGATACCCGCTGGAGACCTTCCACTTCGGCGCCGGGGGGTGGCCGGCGCTGTTCCAGAACGGCGCCGCCTCCTTCACGCTGGAGGCGGATGTCTTAACGCACGGGGGGGGCAATTATCGGTATCGCGTCCAGCCGGAGATGGATTTCACGTCAGGCGAGCTTCGCATTCGGGACGAGTATCTGACTCAGCTCACGAAGGCGGGCCGCGAGCAGAAGAACGCCGCGGCGGCGATCGAGCAACACCAGAACACTCTGCGCGTTCGGCGAAAAGGGAAGCCCGGTCATCCCCGCCAAGAGGCGCTAGGGCAGAATCACGCCATCCTCTCTGACCGGAGTCTGGCCGGCGACGGCTATCCGTGGCTGGAGGATGTCCGCAACGAACTCCTGAACTGGCGCACGTACTATCTGGAGCCACGGACCGAGATGCGGAAGCAGCAGTCTCCGGCGGACGTGTTCGACATCGGCATGCACGGTGAATTCATCGCGTCGTTCCTCTACAAGATCCGGGCCCAATCCCAGAACCACTTCAACGCCGTCGGCCGGGCGCTCCGGTCGATCGTACCGGGCATCGACGCGCTGCACGTGCAGTTGAACGAGCAGCAGGGGACGCTCGACCTGTGGACCCAGCAGGGCGAAGCTACGTACTCGGCCCGCGTGATTTCCGAGGGCACGCTAAGGGTCATTGCCCTGTGCGCCATCGTCGTGAATCCGTGGGGCGGTTCGCTCGTCGCACTGGAGGAACCGGAGAACGGCGTACACCCCAGGCGGTTGGAGTTGATCGCCCGCCTGCTCGCTTCGCTGGCCCTCGATCAAGGCCGGCAGGTGATCGTCACCACCCATTCTCCGCTCCTGTGCAGCGCCATCCTGCGAGAAGCGCGCGCGAGGGACAGCGATGACATCTCGCTATTCAACGTCCGGCGCGTGGAGCACCAAACCGAGATCCAGCGCTTCGACGCCGACGCGCCGCTGTTTCAGGACGTCGAGATTGCGGAGGGGCTGACCACCCCCGCCGAAGATGCTCTGTTCGAGAACCTCGTCCTCCGCGGATTCATGGATGAGTGATCGGGCGACCGTTGACCTCTTCGTGGAGGACCGCGCCCACGAGGAGTTCATTGTGCCGCTGGTGAAGCGGATCGCGGCCGAGGAGGCGACCGCGGTTCGCTGTCGCGTGCGATCGGCAATCGGGGGACATCCGCGCGCGCTGCGGGAATTCGAGTCCTACCAGCGCCTTTGGGAACGCGGCGTATTCACGGGAATTCCGGACGTGTTGGTCGTGGCCATCGACACCAACTGCTCGACCTTTGCCCGGACCCGGACCGAAATCGAAGAGGCAACCCGTGATGAACTTCGGGCCCTGCTCGTCACCGCCTGTCCCAATCCGCACATCGAACGATGGTTCATGGCGGATCTCCGATCGTTCCACCGGATGGTCGGCCACCGACCGGCCCTCGGCGCGACGAAGTGCGAGCGAGGCTACTATAAGCACCACCTGAAGGATGCGGTCCGGCGGTGGCGGGCACCCGCAGACGCTCGGCGGTATCGAATTCGCCTCCGCTCTCGTCGAGGAGATGAGCCTGTACCGAGCCGGACGAGCCGACCGTTCGCTGAAGGCATTCGTGGATGAACTGCGGACGCGATTCCGAAACCTGTCAGCATCGCGCCGGAACGACCCATGACACCGGTAAGCACAACCCTCTGCTCCACATCCGATGATGTACTTGTCTGGCTGATCGATGAGGTCCAACGGAGGCTGCTTGTGGTCAGCCCGGCGCTTACCGAGCCGGTCGCGACAGCGTTGCTTGCGAAGATTGAGGGCCGACACCCGAACGAAAGCGGCCCTGCCCGTGACCCAATCCGCACCGAAGAGGTGGGCGCGATCTGCTGACTCACCTTCATGGTGAACACGGTAGCGTTCAGCTCCCCCATGAACGCCTTGGAGATGGCGTATTAGAGCAGCCGTGAAGTTCTGCTTGGGAATCTGTACCCGCAGCGGGCATCTCTGCCACGGTGGAACGCGAATGTCGCTAACCCGGGAGACGAAGAGCGATGCTGAAGATGGAGACGCAAACCGATTTCATGCGGGTCGAGACGCTACTCGGGCTCCGAAAGAAGAACATGATGTACGAGAACCGCGAGTACCAACGGGGCAAAGTCTGGTCGAAGACGCAGCAGAAAATGCTGATCGACTCTGTCCTTCGCGGGTACTCTATCCCGAGCTTCCATCTCCACTTCATCGAAGACAGGGAGGGGGATATCGTAGCACAGCGGTTCGAGGTCATCGACGGGCAGCAGCGGCTCCGGGCGCTGTCCGCGTTCCGTGAGGGGTCGTTCAAACTCCTCGACCCCAAGGCGAGCGATCTACCAACCGGAGTCCTGTTCACCCACGAGGCCAAGGAGGAACCTTGCGCTTGGGCGGGGAGAACATTCCAGGATCTAGACACGGTGGACTGCAAACGATTCCTCAACACCGAAATGATCGTCGTCAAGGTGACCAACGCAAGCGAAGAAGCCGTCCGCGATCTCTTCATCCGCCAACAGGGAGGCACTCCGCTCTCGCCGCAGGAAATCCGGGATGCGTGGCCGGGCGGGATGACGGATATCATCCTCCAGATCGGAGGCAAGCAGGGGCTCGACCGCTGTCCCGGTCACGACCTCTTCCGGGAGCTTCTGCGGAATCCGGGGCGCCCCGCAGGGCGGCAGGTAGCCGCCCAGATGTTCTCGTTGCTCGTAGGACGTCGGGAGCGTGGAGAGTACCGCAGCATCGCCCGCAAACGCATCGACCAGTTCTACTACGATCACCTGTCGATCACCGACGACGACCCGCACGTGCGCCGGTTCCGCAAGATTCTCGGCAAGCTGGACACCTATCTGTCCCCTAGTCTGACGTTCAGGCTCGTCGGCCACGAGGCTATCGCGCTGATGCTGCTCGTCGATGATCTGCTCGACGACCACGTACCCGGGTGGGAACGGAAGCTCGCCAGCGCCTTTCTGGAGTTTCGTACTTCCCTCACCACCGCGAGGAGGAAGAAGAAGGAGGGGGACTCGAACGACCCGTACTGGTTGCATTATGGCATACACACGCAGACGGCCAGTGACCAGGGAGAAACGATCCAGGAGCGTTACGCATTCTTCCGGGAGAGAATGACGGAGAGCATCGGTCCGAAGCCGAAGGATTCGCGACGGACGGCGGACGGCGCCACGAGAGACGCGATTTTCCAAAGACAGGACGGGAGGTGTCCGGTATGCTGTGAACGTCTCGATCCTCGCCAGTTCGAGGTCCATCATATCGAGCCGCACGCCCACGGAGGGGAAACGAAGCCCGAGAACCTCGCAGCCGTTCATTCCACATGCCACCCGAAGACGGACGAGGCGGTGCAGAATTTCCGGAAGAAGCTGGCAGAGTTCCCGTGTTGATCTTCCCTCGCGTCACGATCGGGATGTTCTGATACGGTAATCCTCTGAAACCCTCACGCTGGACCTCGGCGAGGCCGGGTGTCAGGCGATTACCGTACTTGTACCACGCGGCGTCCAATTGTTCGGGGCCACCGTTATAGACTTTCCACCACACTTAGGACAAACGCTCGCCCCTCCTTTAGGATGTCACTGAATTCCGTGAGCGATAGTAACGGTCCGCTCGATACGGTAACCTGCTCACCATCCACGAGTCGAGCCATGGTGCCTCGCGCGGAGGTCGGGACAATAGGTGTGTAAACGTCATCAGGCGGCGATCCTCTCCCGACCCTCGGGGACGGGCTTTCCGTCCTCGAACCTCCTCCCTTCGTAGACATCCCCGAGCAAGTGCGGCGCGTTGAGCTTCCTGAACCTCTTCTCGGCCACCAACAGCAGCCTCCAGATCAGCGCGGTGGCGTTGTCGACCCGCTTGAACCGCTTCGCGGCCGTCGTGCGCAGCCGGACCGAGGCGAACGGGCTCTCCACGACGTTGGTCGTCCTCAGGTGCCGCCAGTGCTTCTCCGGATAGTCGTAGAAGGCCGTCATGCGGTCCCAGTTGTAGCGCGACAATCAGGATGAGAAGCCAGCGACAATCAGGGTGAGAGAGCCGGAGGTGGTTGTGGCCGGCCCGAAGTTTGGTGTTTTCCCCTTGAACGGAGAGACGCCAAGTGCCGGGCCGACACATCACGGACCACCAGAAGGAGCTCTACATGACGCACCGGAAGAAGGACCGTCCCGCGCTGGCTGCGGCGAGGGCGGGGTTCAGCACGGCGACGGCGTACCGGATCGAAGCGGATCCCGGGCGGTCGTCGGAGAAGAGGAAGCCGAGGGAGCGAAGGCGCCCGGATCCGCTGGCGGGGATCTTCGAGGAGGAGATCGTACCGCTGCTGGAGGCGAGCCCGGGGCTGCGGGCGGTGGCGCTGTACGAGGAGATGATGCGGCGCCATCCGGATCTGCACCCCGGGGTGAGGCGGACGCTTGAGCGGCGGGTGCGGGGCTGGAAGGCGAAGTACGGGCCGGAGCGGGAGATCATCTTCCGGCAGAAGCACGAGCCGGGGCGGCGGGGCCTGTCGGACTTCACCGACGCCGGGGCGCTGGGGGTGAGCATCGCCGGTGAGCCGCTGGTGCACAAGCTGTACCACTTCCGGCTGGAGTACTCGGGGTTCTGCCATGTGGCGGCGGTGCTGGGCGGGGAGAGCTACGTGGCGCTGGCCGGGGGGCTGCAGGATGCGCTGTGGGCGCTGGGCGGCGTGCCGAAGGAGCACCGGACGGACAGCCTGTCGGCGGCGTTCCGGAACCTGAAGCGGGAGGCAAGGGAGGATCTGACGGCGCGGTATGAGGCGCTGTTGGATGACTACGACATGAAGGGGAGCCGGAACAACCGGGGCCGGGCCCACGAGAACGGTTCGGTCGAGGGTCCGCACGGACACCTGAAGCGGGCGATCGAGGATGCGCTGCTGCTGAGGGGCTCGCGGGACTTCGAGACGACCGGGGAGTACCGGGCGTTCCTGGGCCAGGTGGTAAGCCGCCGCAACGCCCGCAACCGGGAGCGGATCGACGCGGAGCGGGCGGTGCTGGGGCCGCTGCCGGGGCGGCGCAGCGACGAGTTTGAGGAGACGCTGGTGCGGGTAACGACCACGGGCGGCTTCACGTTGCGCCGCGTGTTCTACACGGTGCCCTCGCGTCTGGTCGGACACCGGCTGCGGGTGCGGCTGTACGACGACCGGCTGGTGGTGTACGCGGGCACGGAGCAACTCATGACGCTGCCGCGGGGCCACGCGGGCCCGGGAGGGCGGCGCGGGCGGGTCGTCAACCACCGGCACGTGCTGCCGTCGCTCAGGCGCAAGCCGATGGCGCTGCTCAACTGGGTCCACCGCGACGGCCTGTTTCCCCGCGGCGCCTACCGCCGCGCCTTCGACGCGCTGCGCGAAGGTCTGGACGACCGCGAGACCTGCCGCCGGATGGTGGACCTGCTCGCCCTGGCCCACGACCACTGCTGCGAAGCCCGGCTGGCGGCCGAGATCGACCGGGGACTCGATGCCGGGGAACTCCCCGATCCGGAGCTCCTGCGCAAGCGCTTCCCGCCGAAGCCGGACGGCATCCCGGATGTCGGCATGGCCCTGCCGCCCGTGGCGGACTACGACGACCTCGGTGCCCCCGCCCCGCACGCCGGAGGACTCTCATGAGCGACCGTTTCGTCGTGGATCCGCCGCAACTCGACCTGCTGCTGAAGCAGCTGCGGCTGCCGACCATGCGCGCGCTGTGGCGTGGCTTCACCGAGCGTGCGGACCGGGAGGGCTGGTCGGCGGCGCGCCTGCTCGCCGCGCTGGCCAGCCAGGAGGTCACCGACCGCGAGCGCCGGCGCTTCGAGCGGCACCGGGCCGAGGCGAAGCTGCCGCCGGGCAAGACGCTCGACAACTTCGACTTCACCCTCGTGCCCGCGGTGTCGAAGGCGCGCGTGGGAGTCCTGGCGAGCGGCGACACCTGGCTCGATGAGGGCGCAAACGTGCTTTTGTTCGGGCCGCCCGGAACGGGCAAGAGCCACTTGGCAGCGGGTCTCGGGCTCAGGCTGGTCGAGAACGGGTTCCGGGTGCTCTACCAGCGCACGGCGAACCTGGTCCAGAAGCTCCAGGCGGCACGCCGGGACCTCGCCCTCGAAGGAGCCATCCGCAAGCTCTACAAGTACCATCTGCTCGTCCTCGACGACTTCTCCTACGTGACCTCGGAGAATGCGGAGACCAGCGTGCTCTTCGAACTCATCGGCGCCCGCTACGAGAACCGCTCGCTCCTGGTGATCGCCAACGAACCCTTCAGCGCCTGGGGCAGGATCTTCGGCGGCGACGCCATGACCCTTGCCGCCGTCGACCGCCTCGTCCACCGCTCCCACATCTTCGAACTCAACGTCGAGAGCTACAGACGCCGGGCGGCCATCGCGGCCAGGCGGGCAGAGGCGGGGGAGCCGGCGGACGGGACGCAAGCGGGAGGACCGGAATCGGGCTGACGCGGCCACGAAAACGCTTCGATGTCTGTCGAAAGACCGGCACGGGGCCCGAGGATGCGGCTCTGAACGGCGCCCAGAGCCGTCCAAGGGCGCATCAACGAAGCTTCGAACCCCTCCGGATCGCCCAAGCCGGGGCGAAACCGCCCGGTTCCGGGCAATCCCGGCCGCAAACGGCCCGAGGATCCGCCCGCAGAGACCGCCGAACAGGCTTCACCCTACCCTTACCCCTCAAAGAATCCGCGCTCCACCGCCCCGCCACCCCGCGCCCTCTTGCCCCGCGTCCCCGAAACCGCCTACATCCTCGCACTCGTAGCGTCGCGACCCCTCGTTCTCACCTTGATTGTCGCAACGTTCTCATCCTGATTGTCGCTGGACACCCAGTCGTCCTCGAGCACGGACACGGCGTTGGGCTGCGTATCCCCATAGCGGGCCCTGAACGCCTTGCGCGCCTCCTTCGCCGCCGCCCGCGAGGGCGCGTACGCCGCCGCGCGCAGCATCTCCCTGGCCACCGCCTGCTCCCTTTTCGGCAGCCGGTCCAGCACGTTGGCCGTCTTGTGGTTCCAGCACCGCTGCTCGGCGGTCTCCGGCCACACCTCCCGCGTCGCGCCCCAGATGCCCAGGTTCCCGTCGGCGACCAGGAGCTTCGGAGTCCCGAGCCCCCGAGCCTTCAGATCCCTCAGCACCGCCGCCCACGACGCCGTCGACTCGCGGTAGCCCGGCGTGACCGCCAGCACCTCCTTCGTCCCGTCGCTCATCGCGCCAATGACGACCAGCAGGGCCGCCTTGTCCTTCTCGAGCCCCGCCTTCACGTAGATCCCGTCCGCCCACGCGTACACGAGTTCCCGGTCGCCCAGCGGCCGCCGGCTCCACGCCTCGTGCTCCGCCGTCCACTTCGCCCTGAGCCGCCTCACCGAGGACTTCGACAGCGGCGCCCCCTCGCCCAACAGCCCCCTGAGCGCCAGCTCGAAGTCGCCCTCGGCCAGCCCGTGCAGGTACAGCTCCGGGATCAAGTCGCCCACCTCCCGCGTCCGGCGCGCGAACAACGGCAGCACCCGGCTCTCGAACCGCTCCTCCAAGCCCCTGACCCGAGGCCGCCGCACCTCGATCGTCCCCGAACTCATGGCCAGACGCCTCGGCTTCCCGTACCCGTTCCGGTAGCCCGGAGGCGCGTCCACCGCCGCACGCCGCTCAGACTTCACCCGGCCCAAGAGCTCCGTCACCTCCTCCTCCAGCGCCGCCTGGATCATGTCCCGCGCCTGCTCCCGCACCCACACCTCCAGCGTCTCCCACGCTGGCCCGTCGAATCTCTCCCGCGTATCGTTGCCCATGAGGCGACGTCCTTTCTCCGGGTTTGCCCCCGGATCCGCTGTGATTGGTCAGCTGAAAGGTACGTCGCCTCCCTTTTTACACACCTTTTGTTCCTACCTCCCTCGCGCAAGCATTCTGCCCTGTTGACTCATCTGCGTATGCTGGAGCTTGTTGCGTAACGAGATTATGCTGTCACTTACGTCTTCTAGGCTAACGGGCATTTCCAGTGAACTCTCCTCACTGATCTCTCGTATAATCTTTAACGCATTCGCTAAGGGAACAAACACTTCCTCCGTTAGCGCCAGCGCATTGAGAGTCAACTCAAGGCGCACTTTCTCCGATGATTCTGTACCCCGCCTCTCAAGCGAGTCCATTACAGATGACCAAAGGACAAATGCCGCGTCTAGTTTACGAGCCAACTCGAGCAGACGGCGTCGAAGCTGCTCCGGTTGGGATCCTAGGAGGATTCCGTTGCACCGCCAGACAGTACCCGATACTGGGGCATACCCTCCGCGTCCAACAACGGCAGGCTTGTCTAATTCGTTCACCCCGATGGATATGGCCCCGGACTCAAAAATCAGCTGGTCGCCTTCTTGGAGGGTCGGCGGATCAGCTGACTCCGGGTCTTCATCTGATCGGAGTGTCCTTACAAACACCTTCTTTCCCTCTCGCCGGGCAGTTGTGATCCTCGCACTCCCCAGAAACATCGTGCCGTCCGGGCCTCCCCAAAAGCTCGTATGGGTAATCGGCGCCTGCTCTTCCATGAGAATCGTCCTCTTGTCTGCTGCTTCACTTCAACTTGAATACACATAGCCGGTTCGTCGACGCTTGGCTACCTGTCCTCCCGAGTGAACGGCGACCTGATAAGGATATCGTCCCAGTCAACCGCGGATGTACATCTTTCGGCCACGTTTGCATAATCCGCCAACATGAGAGCGGACCTATCACATATAGGCGGCAGACCATCATTGCAACCGGGCGAGTGTAGGGATCCGGATGCACGGTCCGGATCCCGCGCGCGGCTGCCAGTGCTCCGCGAGCCGGCTGAACTTCTCTCCTCCAGGTTGACGACGCTCATCGCTCCTCCCGCTCCTCCGGGGGCGGGATCACGCGCGTGAGATATTCCGCGAGTTCCGGGTCGGGGGACGCGGCGCGACCTTCGTCCGAGGGAGGCGGATAGCTCGGCAGCGCACGATACGGGAGCGGCACGACACGGTCTCCCGTGGCGGTGTTGAGATCGCCGTCCTTCACCCAGCCGTCGGAGTAGACCAGGAAGGTCCGCGTCCAGCCTTCGGGGAGCGGCGGGAAGGCAGCCGCATCGAAACGCAGAGTGATCTCGTCGCCGGCGTTCTGGATCACGTAGCGATCGTCGCCTTCGGCCACGAGATCCGTCACGTCCCCATAGCGGGTGTAGAGACCGAAGAGGTCGTGCCACCGCGGCTCTACCGTGACGGAATCATAGTCGAACCAGTGGGGTCCGTAGCGGCCGCCCTTTCTGAATTCGCGCGCGAACCCTCGATAGTGAATGTCCGACGCCGCGGGCATGACTGACGTCACGCGAACCTCGTCCGCCGCGGGGTGGGGAGCGCCTGCCGTGAAGAAGGCCTCGTCCCAGTAGACCATGAGGTTCGTGCGGATCCGGACCCGGCGGTCGTGGGTCGGGAAGAGGCCGCGCAGGTCGGCGACGACCGTCTTGTCCTTCCCCGACGGGAAGCTGAGGCCGGGGATCGCGGGCTGCCACTCGCCTCCGGGGCCCATCACGTCGAGTTCCGGGAAGTGCGGCTGGAGCGCGTCCGACTGCCCGATCGCGACGTTGATGCTCGCGTCCGTGGGGAAGATCCACCCCGTGAGGAAGAGCGTCACGTCCCCGGAGGCCGCCTCGGGCCCGAGGTCGAGGATCAACTCGTGCGGCTCGGCGATGCCCTGGAAGCGGCCGGGGCGGAACGACGAGACATAGTCGAAGTCGCGCTCGGCGAGCGCCTCGCGGTGATCCCTCCCGTCTTCGTCCGTGGCCGAGACCGGCTGGTGGCGCTCACCCACACGCCACAGCTCAAGTTCGACCGGGGCGGGTGGAATGAACCCCTCGTTCACATAGACGTCGATCTCGGAGGGATGGTCGACGGCGACGAGGTTCACGCCGTCCACGTAGATCGTCTCCCACAGTTCCTCGGTGATCTGCATCACGTACTCGCCGTCGCGCGGCTGGAGCACGCCGTCGGGGAGACGCCGGTATTCCTGCGAGGGGAAGGCGGGCGCGTAGGCGCGCTGCCCGCCGCCGAGGATGCCCAGCGGCATGCCGAGCGCGCTCTTCCACATCATGTCGCCCACGAACTCGAACCCGTCGCCGTCCCACACGTAGAGCATGGGACACGAGCCCTTGAGCGTCTGCTGTTCGATCAGGTCCTGGTCGGTGCCGGGGAAATAGAGGTCCTGCGGCACCCCGTTGGGCCAGTAGACGCGCACAACATCCGCTTTGAGGCGGCCGTCGAGCCCGACGAGCGTCGTGGGGTCGGTCACGGTGTGGACCTGGAACAGGTCTCCGGCCCGGACCTCGACACGCGCGCCGATCCCGAAGCGGTTGTTCTTGCGGCTCCCTTCCCCGAGTCCCGCGAGGTCGAGCCTCAGGTAGTGGTTCGCGTTGCCGCCGTCGTTACGCAGCAGGCGCGGGCGGCCATCGGTTCCGAGAACGATGAGGTCGGCGTCGCCATCCTCGTTGTAGTCGAAGGAATGAACGGCCCGGAGCGGGAACGGGAAGTCGGGGAGGAACTGGGCGGCGGGCCCGAGACGCCCCTCTCCCTCGTTGCGGAACAGCCGCAGCCCGGAGTCGGAGCCCGTGCCCGAGGCTGGGGGCGTGCCCGCGACCGCCAGGTCCAGCCGGCCGTCGTTGTCGAAGTCGACGAAGAGCATATCACGCGGGACGAGGCCGTTCAGCGGCAGTTGCGCGGCGAGCGTGAACAGGTCGGCGGCCGAGCCGTGCAGCAGGCGGACGCCGTCGGCTCCGGCGGCCGCGATGTCCAGCCAGCCGTCCCCGTTCACGTCGCCGACCGCGACGGTCTGCGCATCCGCGGCCGCGGCCGGGCTGGCGCCGCCGGTCGCCGCCCCGGAGAGGCGCTCGGTCCGCTCGCGGAAGGTGCCCCCGCGCTCGTTGTCGAAGAGCCGCAGGCCGCCCGCGCCCTCGGCGAGGACGACGTCGAGATCCCGGTCGTCGTCGAGATCCGCGAAGGCCGCGGCCCGCGTGTCGGAATCCGGGGCTCCCGCGAGGCCGAAGTCGGACGCCATCTCCGCGAAGCTCAGATCGCCGTTGTTTCGGAAGAGGCGGTTCACGCCGGTCCGGGCCTCGAACACATCCAGGTCCCCGTCCTGGTCGAGGTCCGCAACGAAGACGTCGTTCGTCGCGCCGGCCGCGCCCCCCGCCTCCGGCGGCAACTCGATCTCGCGGAAACCACCGGCGGGGTCGTTCTGATAGAGGCGCGAGGCGGACCCGGCGAGCCATGCGTCCAGCCGACGGTCGTCGTCGATGTCCACCCACAGGGCGACGGCGGCGCCCCCCGCGCCCGGGGCGATCGTCCCCAGTTCGTCGGAGGCATCGACGTAGCGTCCGAGGTCGACGCGGAGGAAACGCCCGTCCCCGCCATGGCTCCACAGGAGGTCCTCGTCGCCGTCGCCGTCGAAGTCGCCGACGGCGATCGCGGCGGCGGGCTCCGTTCCGTCAGCGGGCGGGAGCCCTGCGGCGAGCGCCTCGAGGCCGGCCAGGTCCGACGCGTGCGTGTAGCGGAGCGCGGCGAGGACGGCTTCCGGCTCCTGGATGCGGAGCGAGGTCAGGAAGCTGAAGTCGAGCGTGGCGACGCCGGCGAGGGGGCCGCCCGGCGACCTCAGCTCTTCCAGACTCGCCTGATAGGGCGAGGTCACCTCGAACGCTGCCCGGAAATCGGCGAACTGGCTGCGCGCCGTCGATCCGTCGGCCTGGCGGATCGCGTCTTCGGCGGTCTCGAAGGCCGCGCGCGGACGGTCCCGGAAGTCGGGGGCGATCTGCCGCAGGCTCTCGAGGGTGCCGAGAGCAGCGTCCAGTTCGTCGCGCGCGAGGTACGCATCCGCCAACTCGACGAGCGCGGCCAGGTTGCCCGGCGCGGCGGCCGCGAGGCGCGCCAGGAAAGCCGCCCGGTCGTCCGACGCCACGCCGCCCGCCCGGGCCTCCAACCCGGCCCGCGCCCACAACGAGCGCGCGTGCGCCGAGTCCGCCGCGAGCGTGCCGTCGAGCAGTTCCCGGGCTTCGTCGAACGCCCCCATCTCCGTCCGCAGCGTGGCGAGCGCGAGCGCGAGTTCCGGATCCTCGGGCGACCGCTCGAGCGCCTCGAGGAGGTTTTCCTCCGCCGTCTCGTAGTCCGCCGCCTTCAGCGCCGTGAGCCCGAGCCCGGCGTATCCGGCCGCCTCGGCGGGCACCATCTCCACGAGTCGCTGGTACTCAACTCGCGCGTCCTCGAGACGGTCCTGCTGGAGCGCCGCGTCTCCCGCCCCGCGCGCCGCGAGGATGTCCGTCAGCGAGGCCTCGGGCATCGGCGGCCCCGTTTCGCCGCAGGCGACGAGTCCCAGAACCGCGACGAACGCGCCCCTCCGCACCGCAATCGCCCGCAAGAATCCCTTTCTCAGCGCTCTCTTCCTTTCTGTTGGGAGGCAGTCGCGGTTCGGACGGCCATGGCGGCCGCCTCCCGGATCACGATCTCCTCGCCGGCTTCGACCGGCCCCACGACGCTCCGGCCCCCGGCCGGCCACATGACGACCACGCTGTCGGCCCGCGGCGCCCCGCCGAGGCCGGCGAGCGCGGGGTTCGTCTCGGACTGCGACAGGTACGACGAGGCCGTGGACACCGCGAACCGCTGCCCGACATCCCCCACGAAGACCCGCACCGTGGCGCCGATCGCGCCGAGGTTGGGCGCGGCCCCCTCCAGGCGCAGCCGCACCCACCCCGGCCCGGGCTCCAGGTCGTTCCGGAACAGCTTGGCGGGCCCGCCGTTCGTGGAAATGACGAGATCCAGGTCCCCGTCACGGTCGAAGTCCAGCGTCGCCACCCCGCGCGCCACGATCGGCGCGTCGAACCCTCCGCCGACCAGACCCCCGACGTCGACGAAGCCCCCGCGGGCGTCGTTCCGGAACAGCAGCGGCGGCTGCGCGAAGGTCACGTCCGCCTGGATCGCCTCGATCTCCGGCTCGATATGGCCGTTCCCCAGCACGAGATCGACGTAGCGGTCCAGGTCCAGATCCGCGAAGCGCAGCCCGAAGGTCAGCGGCAGGAGCGTGGAGCGCGTGAGCCGCGCCGCCCCCGCCAGATCCTGGAACAGCCCCGCCTGGATCTCCGTGAACAGCGACACCGGTTCGTTCGAGAAGTTTCCGATCCCGATCGAGAGCTGCCCGCGGTTGAGGATATCTCCCACGTCCACGCCCATGCCGGCGCGCGCCCGCCCGAACTCGTCGAAGGCGACCCCCGCGTCGAGCGCCACGTCGACGAATTTCCCATCCCCCCGGTTCTCGTACAGGAAGTTCTGGTAGGTGTCGTTCGCGATCGCGACATCCGGCAGCTCGTCTCCCGTAAAATCGTCCACCGCGATCCCGAGCGACTTTCCGTCCGGGTTGTCGAGCCCCGACTCGGCCGTCACGTCCCGGAACCGCCGGGCTGCGCCGCTCGGGCCGCCCGATCCGCTCCCGCCGGGGACTTCGTTTCTCAGGAGACGGCAGGACTCGCCGTTGTATTCCTCCGGGGTCGCGTACGACTTGTTCACGCCGTCGCGACTGAAGAAGAGGTCGGTCTCCGGGGTCCAGTCCACATAGTTGCAGACGAGGAGGTCGAGCCACCCGTCGCCGTCCGCGTCGAACCACGCCGCGGCGGTCGACCACGCCGCCTCCGCCGCGCCCGGGGCGTTCCCCTCGGTCCCCGTCTCGCGAGTCACATCGGTGAAGCGGCCGCCATCGTTCCGGTACAGCCGATTGTCGCCGACCGCCGTCACGTAGAGGTCCGTGTCGCCGTCCGCGTCGTAGTCGGCCGCCGTTCCCCCCATCCCGTAGATGGGTCGCCCGAGCCCGGCCTCCGCCGTCACGTCCCGGACCGTCCCGTCCCCGAGGTTGCGCAGGAGCATGGAGGCGGCGCCCCGGTCCTCGGCGCGTCCCTCCCACCCGGTGCTGTTCACGAAGAAGAGGTCGGGCCAGCGGTCTCCGTCGTAGTCGAGGACGATGACCCCACTCCCCATCGTCTCCGGCATCCACTTCTCGCCGAAGGCGCCTGTCGCGTGCACGAAATCGATGCCCGCCGCGGCGGTGACGTCGGTGAACCGGATGGAGGTGGACGCGTCGCTCCCGGCGCGTTCGGTGAAGCCCGGGCGCGTCTGCGTATACGAGGGCGCCTCCCCGCTCTCCGACTCGCCTCCACCGCAGGCGGCCGCCGCCGGAGCGAGCACCCAGACGGCGAGTAGAACTGTCCTGTGAGCGCTCATGGCCCTCCGCCGCCGCCCGGACGCACCGCCTCTGCCGAAGCCTCCGTCCGCGCCGAAGACCCGGCCGGGACGACCGGCCGCAGTTCGTGCGTGTGGATGTCCTGTGCCATGAGGTTCACGCCCGGGTTCTCCGCCCTGTAGGACCTCGTGATCGCCTGCGCCGCCTCGTCGATCCGGTAGCGCTCGAACGCCGCTTCGGCCAGCGCCGCCTCCTCGTCGCGTCCCAGGGCCCGCAGGCTCAGCATGCGGTTGTAGTGCGCCTGCCGGTGCTCGGGATCGATCGCCAGCGTCCGGTCCAACGCCTCGACCGCCGCCTCGTACCGGCGGGCAAGGTATCGCGTCCGCCCCAACTGGAACCAAGCCTCGCGATCCTCCGGAAACGCGTCGAGCACCGCAAGGTAGGCGGCCTCTGAAGCATCGTACGCCCCGTCCTCCTGGTGCGCCCCGCCCCACACCCACGCCACGCGGGGGTCCCCCGGACTGATGGTCTCGGCGCGCTCGAGGTTGTCGAACGCGTCGCCGAGGTTACCGGCAATGAGCGCCATGCGCGCCAGGTTGAGCGGCCCATCCACACGGTCGGGGAAGAGTTCTCCCACGCGCTGGAACGGACGCTCTGCGAGGCGGGTGTTCCCTTCCCTGAGGAGGGCGATCCCGTAGTCGTTGTAGCGGACCCAGATCTCCTCGTCCTGCGCCTCGGTCGAGACGGGATCCACGCGCCCGCCCACGCCGATCACGACCTCGTCAGTGGCGATCTCTGTCACCGGCAGGTCCGGGACGTCGTCGAACTCCGCGAACCCCGCCGGGTTGGCGCCGAACGCGAACTCCGTGTACGCCCGGTCGAACTTGCGCCACAGCACCCGCGCCCGCGCCGTGAGCGAACCCGCCGGGAGGTCGGGGGGCAGCGTGATCCGGTAGTGCGCCACGTCCGCGCTCCCGGGACCGATCACGTTCACCGCCGCGGTCACGTGGATGTCCTGCGCGTTCCGCTTCCGGATCGGCCGCCCATCCCCGTCGAGGATCACGGCCTTGAACACGTGCGCCATGGGGTCGAGGTGCCCGTCCGGCCCGATCTCGCCGCTGATCGCGACCCGCCGCCCCTCGTCATCCACCAGTTCGAACTCGAGCCAGCCCTCGTTGGAGTCGTTAGTCCCCCCGGGGAAGGTGTGTCCCACGCCCTGGTTCCGGACGACGACCTCGAAGGTGACGGTCTCCCCCGGAGACAGGCTCGGGGGCGAGAGGTCGAGTCCCATCACCGGCTCGTCGTCGGGGCCCCGACGGAGGGCGAAGATGTCGACGCGCAGCTTCTCGTCCCGCAGGAATTCCTCGATGCGGCGCAGCGTCGCGGTGTCGCCGCGCAGGAAGGGGAGCGCGGTGTTGGCGGCGAGGAAGCGGTGCGAGCGCACGCGCCCGTTCTCGGCCGACACATCGCCGAGCGGTGCCTCCTCCGACGGCATGTGACAGTCCTGGCACACGCGGGCGGCGGCGGGGAGGTAGAAGGTGCGCGAGGCGTTGCGCGCCACGCCGCTGTCGTGCCAGGCGTCGTACTCGTTCTGCCCGCGCAGCCAGCGATAGTTATTGACGGGCTCCGTCAGGCTCACCTTGTGGCAGGTGGCGCAGAACTCCGACGTAGAGTGGAGCGGCTTGAGGAGCTGCCCCATGTGGACGGAGGGCTTGGCCTTGAGCGCCGCGTCGTGCAGGTAGGCGCCCAGCGTGCCCGCCTCGGCGTCCGCGAACAGGTACGGGTCCTCCTGCTCGTCGGCGATGTTGTAGTTGCCGTTTCCCGTGTTGTCGTGGATGCGGTCGATCGCGTGGCAGGCGAGACAGGTGAGTCCCGCCTGCGCCTCCACGGTGGCGGGGTCGATCGGCGCATCCATGGCGCCGGCCAGCATGAGCGCGGGGTCGTGACACCCGCTGCACCACTTGCTCTTCACGCGCCCGGCCGCGTCCGGCTCGAGCCCGAACTCCCGCAGGTGCGCGATCACCTCCGGCCCCGCCTCCAGCGACCCCTCCCGCATGTCCTCGATCGTCGCCGTATAGAAGGGGTTGTTGAAGGAGGCGAAGCGGTGCGCGGAGGTCGCCCACTGGGCCGTCACGTCGGGGTGGCAGCGCACGCACTGGGTGGCGCCGATCAGTTCGTCCATCGCGAACCCCCGCCGCTCCACCTCGGACCGGACGCGCGCCGCGCGCTCCCGGGCCGCCTGCGCGGCAAGTTCTCCCGCTTCCGTGCGGGTGATGATGCGGGACGGCAGGTACGTACCGGTGCTTGTCGTGGTCGCCGCCGGGAAGAACGGGCTCCGCGGCGGGACGAGCCCCGTCGGCACGAAGTCGGCCTCCACGAAGCGGGACACGTCCCGGTCCCGGCCCCCCGGACCCTCGTTGAGCCCCCGGGCGAGCGCGGCTTCGGCCTCCGGGGTGAGTTGCAGCCCGCGGTGCGTGAGGCTGTGCCACGCGACGAGGACGACGACGACGCCCCCGGTCGCGAGCGCAAAGCGGCGGGCCCGGATCCGCGGCGGGCGCGCGTAGCTCACGAGCCGGTGCCCGGCGTAGGCGGAGACGATGAGGACGGCGCTCCCCACGTGCGCCCACCACGCCCAGCTGTTCTCCCGGCTCGCGGCCGCGGTGAGGATGAAGAGGCCGGTCAGGACGAGGACGCCGCCCACGAGCCCCATCCCGATCCCGGTCAGGACCGAGGCACGGTGCTTCCGCTTCCACACGGTCGGGAGGTGCGCGGCGAGGAACCCGAACATGATCGCGGCCAGGAGCAGCCCCACCCCCGTGTGCGTGAGCACCATCGTCTGAAACAGCTTGGGGAGCGAGTTCTCCCCCACCGCGAAGAACTCGAGCCCGAGTCCGTCCGCAAGCCGGTTCGCCAGCAGGTAGAGGGTGTTCGCCAGCATGAAGACGGTGACCCCGAGCCCGAACCGCAGCCAGCGCTGGAGCCCCACGCCGAGGATGGAGCGCAGCACCGGCCGTCCGGACCGCTCGCTGGTACCCGAGCCGCCCCCCGCCCTCGCGTCGGCTCCGTTCGAAGCGCGCTTGCCCTTATCCCGTCCTCGTCCGCTCATGCCTCAACGAGACTGCACGGCGCCTACCGGCGCAACCAATCGGGCGTGGAGCCGCGAGTCCATTCGAGTCGACTCCGCGCAGGAGATCCGGGGGATACGTGCGTTGCCTCATCAAGTGGCGCGGCCAGGGATACCGGATCGGTATGGTTTACCTCCGACTGCCTTCGGCGGATCACGTCGTCAAGCGGGTCGCCCAGCGCGTGAGCGAGGGCGGCCACGACATCCCCGAAACGGTCTCCCGCCGCCGGTTCGAGCGAAGCTGGAGCAACTTCGTCGAACTGTACCGCCCCGTTGCCGACGAATGGCAGGTCTACGACACTTCGGGCGGGTTCGCGACCCTCGTCGCCGCGTCGGAGAGTGCTGACATCCTGCCGTTGCCTCCCCTCGGACGGCGCATCCGGGAGGTTCCGGCCGCCACGCACGCAGGCGCGCGAGAAGGGTAAGGGTTAGGACGCCGAGATTATTCTACGGGGAGAGACCCGATGACGAAGGATGCGACGCACGCCCCAGACAGGTTCCCGGACGGAGAGCCTTCGGTCAAGAATGTGATGATCGCGCTAAGACAGGCGCGAAACGACGCACTGGCCCGCGCCGAGGCGGTTCGGCGACGCCAGGCCGAGGCCGCGCGGGAGGAGAAGGTGTCGTCCACTACGGAGGCTTGATAGCGGACGCGCGTAGCTCACCAGCCGGTGCCCCGCGTCGGCGGAGACGATGTCGGCTCTCACACGAGAGTGTTCAGAGGGCCAGCCGGGCGCCGACACGAACCGGGACCGCCACGAGCGTTCGGAGCCCGGGCCTTCCTCCCGGTTCGAACGTGGAAAGGGAGTTCGCCCGCACGGCGAAATCGAACAGGACGGACCAGCGCGATGAGACAGGGAACCCCAGGCGGAGGTTGCCGCCCGCCGCGACATCCCAGTCGAAGGCAAGTTGCCGCCCCCCGTGCAGGATCGCCGTGTAGGATCCGGGGATTCGGGAAGCCCGGACCACACCGGCCTGAGCCGCCACTACAACCCACGGCCCGCCGCCGTCCCCCGCCAGTCTGAACTCGTGTCCGAGCCGGGCCAGGAGACTCGAGACTCCCACGGCACTACCGAACAGGAAGTCCTGCGCGTTGAGGCGATAAAAGTCCAGGTCGATGCCGAACCGGATCGAGGGGCGACCACATTCGAGCCCCAGGACCATGCTCCAACCGCTGGACAGTCTTGCGTCCGGGTCCATGCCATTCGGCACGCGGCCCGCCGGAACAACGGTCCCCAGCGCCATGTCGAGCGAGCAGCCCTGAGCCACCATGGGCGCGGGCAGCAGGACTGATGCGGACAACACCAGCCACTTCATGGCGGATTTCGCCGACCGATCTCGAGAAACTCCTCCAGCGTCAGGTGCCATCGGACAGGTCTCCTCCGAAGGGAATCTCGAGTGCGTAATGTCGCTCACGGGTTGGCCGGGCGCAGCGTCACTCTACTATGTTTATAATAGACTGTCTACTTGCACCGGAGCTGGAGGCGGCAGCGCAGGGCGAGCTGTTGCGACCGGAGTGGGGTAGTGGAAGCCCAGGAGAGCCAGTGCCGCCAAGGACACTCACCAGCCTCATCATCGCGACTTCTCTCGCGGCCTGTGATGCCGGAGCGGGCGCTTCCGGTGCCGGCCCGGACGTCGTGGTCGAGACACGCGGCGACACCACCGTGGTGCGGACCCTGTCGGGAAACGTGTGGGGTGCCGACGCGACGCTGGTTCCGCAGCTCTCGATCGGCGAGGTAGAGGGGCCGGAGGAGTTTCTGTTCGGAGCCATCGGGTCGATCGCGGTGGACGATGACGGGCGGGTGTACGTGCTGGACCGACAGGCCTTCAACGTCCGCGGGTTCGACGCCGACGGTGCCCACATCGAGACCCTCGGGGGACCGGGAGAAGGGCCGGGCGAGTTGAGCACGACCGGGTCGATCGCGATCCTCCCCGGGGGTCGAGTCGCCGCACAGGATCCCCTGAACTCGCGGATCCAGGTCTATGGGCCCGAGCCGAACGAGACGGAGGCTTGGCGCTACGAATCAGGGGCCTTCGTCCTGCCCTTCAAGCCGCTGTTCGTGGACCCGCTCGGCCGGATCCTGGTCGCCGCACCGCAGAGTTCGGCGCCCGGTGACGTCGTCGAGCAGGTCGCCGTCCTGGGCGCCGACGGCGTGCAGCAAGACACGCTCATCCCACCCCACGGTGACTTCGAACCCCCCTCCGTCGAGGTCTACGTCCCCATGTTCGAGCGCTCGGTGACGTCACCCGTTCCGTTGACGGCGCGGCGTCACTGGACCCTGAACCCGGACGGACATTTCGTGACGGGCGTGTCGACCGACTACCGCATCGACTTGGAGGGCGATGCCGGCGTGCTCCGCATCGAGCGCGTTTACGAGCCGGTCGCCGTGTCGGAAGCCGAACGCAGCTACCACCGCGAGGACACGACTCGGAGCATGCGCCTGACCCAGCCCGATTGGAGTTGGAACGGGCCACTGATCCCCGAGACGAAGCCCCCCTTCCGGGGCCTCATCTCTGGCCGCGACGGACGGATCTGGGTACAGCTTTGGACGGAGGCGTATCCCGAGGAGAACGAGGATTACGATCCCGACAACCCGCGCTCCGACCCGGTGACGTGGCCCTCCCCGCTCCGCTACGACGTATTCGATTCGGACGGCACCTACCTGGGCGCGGTGGTCCCCCCGGAGGGTTTCGCGGATTACCCGCAGCCTATCTTCGATGGCGACGACGTATGGGCCGTGACCCGCGACGCCCTCGGCGTCGAGCGCGTCGTGCACTTCCGCCTACAGGTCGGCGGCGGCAACCGATGACCGGCGTGAACGGCCTGGCGCGCACGGCCGCGTTTCTGGCGACGGGGTTGACGGCCTGTTCGGGAGGAGACGTCGGACTTCGGCCACCGGCGTCGCTTGAAGAGCCCATCATCCTGGAGCGCGTGCGTACGGTGATCCGCCAGGACACCACTGAGGGGACCACTTGGCTCAACCTGCCCGGGGGGCTCCAGCACGACTCGATCCGCGGCCATCTCTTCGCCATGGAGCACGGCGACGCCCGGATCGTGCAGTTCAGCACAGACGGCGAGTTCCTGGGCTATTACGGTAGCCGGGGCGACGGACCGGGCGAGATACGGAGCCTCGGAGACTTTGGGTTCGGCGCGGACCACGTCACGCTCCTGGACCGGGGCGCGGGCAAGCTTGTCGTCTTCGATCGCGCGTCGCGCGTGACGAGACTCGAGATCCGGCTGGACCGGAGCATCGGAGATATGGCCGCCATCGACGATACTCTCCTCGCGGTGATCCCGGGCCCGGAGGGTTCGGTCTTCGAAGTGTTCCACACTGATGGGCGCAGCCTCGGATCGTTCGGGGACCGCGACGCCCTGAACGCGACTGCCCGTCCCTTCCATACGATTACGGACATCGGCGGCGGCCGGCTCGTACTCCTCGACGGGGACGTACCCGAGGGGTGGATCCTCGGGCTCGACGGGACGGTGATCGCGGCCTTCGCCTTCGAGGAACTTGCGCAAGTTCTGGACGAATGGCGGAGAGACTTCCTCGAGGTCATGGGCGCCCCAGCGAGCCTCGTCCGAGGCGGAACACCGGTCGGTGGCGGCAAGATCTGGCTTTCCAGCCTGGGCCCCGCTGGTGACGGTTCCTTCTTCGCAATCGCGACGCCGGAGTACCTCCATGTGAACCGGTTCGAGCTCTGGGTGCTCGACGACCGGGGGCGCATGGTGGACCGATATGTGTTCGATCGCCCGTGGATCGGCGCGGACTCCGCATCGTTCCCCACGATCTACGCCCTTGGACACGGCGACGAGTTCGGCGTCTACGAGTACCGGATCCCTCAGCCGGCCGATCCACGCTAGCGAACCGCGTGGCTAAGACATCTGGCAGTCGCGGTTGTTTCCACTCGACTACTATCTTTATAATAGTTCATCTGCGTGCGCCGCAGGATGGCGGAAATGCGCAGCGGCGAGGCGCCACGATCGAGAGCGGGGTACGGGGATGATGCTTGTGAACAGCCTCAGATGGACGCTTCCGTTCCTCGCCGCGGGGTTCGCGGCCTGCTCGGGCCCGGAGGCCGACGCCTCCGCCTCGCTCGACCGACCGGTCACGCTTGAGCGCGGCCGCACGATCGTCCGTCAGGACACTACCCCGGCGACCGCCTGGCTCAACCAACCGAACCAGCTTCACTACGACTCCGTCGGCGGGCACCTGTTTGGCTTGGAGTGGGGCGACCGTCGGATCGTGCAGTTCACGACCAGCGGCGAGTTCCTGGGTTACTTCGGCAGCCCGGGCGAGGGTCCCGGAGAGATCAGCAATCTCGGTGACTTCGGGGTGGGCGCTGACCACGTGACCGCCCTGGACGGGGGATCGGGCAAGCTGGTCGTCTTCGACAAGTCTTCGCGACAGATGCGGGTCGAGATCCGCCTCGACCGGCCCCTCAGGAGCCTGGCGGCCATCGGGGACACGCTGCTCGCCGTACTTCCGGGCACGGACGGCTCCCTCTTCGAGCTGTTCCACATCGACGGGCACACCCTTGGCTCGTTCGGAGACGGTGCTTTCCTGACCGGTATCTGTAGTTGTTCGATCACGCACATCGGTGACGGCAGGCTCGTGGTGCTGAACGCCGATATCCCCGAGGGACAGCTCCACCGGCTGGACGGGTCGCTGCTCGGGGCCTTCACCTTCGCGGAACTCGACCATGTGCTGGCCGAATGGCAGGTGGCGTTCGGTGAAAAGCTGCGGCGCGCTTCAGGGCTGGTCGGCCCGGCAGGGCAACGCGTAATGGGCGGAAAGATCTGGGTCAAAATGGCAGGCGTCACGGACGATGGCTCCTTCCTCGTGACCGCCACGCCCGAGGATCTCGGCGTCAACCCGTGGGAACTTTGGAGACTCGATCATCAAGCCCGCATTACCGACCGTCACAGATATTTCGCGAATCTACCGCCGGTTGCTCGTGGGATCATACAGCTTGCGTCAAGACGTGGACGCCCCCCAAATTTAGGGGGTGTCGGCGTCGGGGTTCGTCCCGGCCCGGGGAACGTCCAAAAGAGGAGGGTCGATTGCCGCCACCGTGGGTTCATGCGAAGGCGCTGGATAGGTCAGCCGAGGGTGAAGCGGGTCGCTCCGCCGAAGATCGAGCTACCGGCGGAAGGCTCGCTGCGGGACTGGTTCGCGGGTGAGTAACAAGACGCCTCGGGAGGCGCCGAAGAGGTAGCCGAACACGAGACACGGGGGGACGGATTGAGAACACGGAAGCTTCGGCGGGCGCGGTCCACTACGAGATCGGGGCGCGGACGAGCGCGAAGAGTCCGACGAGGCGGTGGAGTTGGGAGCCGCTTGAGCTTCTAACGTTCAAGGGGGAACCCATCACGGAGGAAGAGCTATTGAGGCTCGCGGAAGCGGGGAACTCGGACACGGATACGGAGGAACGATGACGGAGTCGATGGAGGCGCTACGAGATGATCTCGGACTGCGGCGCCCACCGAACGGAGGAAGGAAGGAAACACGAATGACTCGTCTAATTGCATTGTGCTTTGTCGTTACAGCTTGCGGCACCGATGCGGCACCGCCTTACACGCCTGGCCCACCGAGCATTCCTCCGCCGGCCATCGTCAACGCGATGTACGCCGCGCCGTCCGACAGGGAGTTCAACGCGGAGTACAGCGCCACGATCATCGGAGCGGTCGAAGCGGTCCGCGATTGGTACGCGGAGAAGCTCGACGGTCGGACGTTCACGACACGATCCCGTTGTGGTGCCAGTTGGCCGAAGACCATGCTTTCTTCCTCAATCAGTCAACGAAGGCGTGGCTGGCCTTCGCGGTCTCGAATGCGGTGAAAGACTGCGCGGATATAGCCGACGGCTCTTATCACGCATGGGTCGTTTATACCGATCTTATGGAGCCCTGCGGCCCCGTGTACGGCCTCGGTCGCGGAGGCAACAGCAACGCGTGGTTGGGCGCGTGGGATCTCGTAGGGTTGACCGATCCAGAATACAGTCACTGCGGACAGAGGATTTACGGCCCCAATCGCTGGATCGGCGGGCTCGCACACGAGATGGGACACGCGTTCGGACTCCCGCACCCGCCCGGCTGCGATGAGGGTTTGTCTACCTGCGACCACGGGGCCCTCATGGCGACCGGTTATGCCGACTGGCCCAACACCTACCTGCGAGACGACGAGAAGGAAGTCTTGCTCGAAGGCCGCTTCATGAATTCGGAGAAGTAGAGAAGATGATGGGCACATCCCCGCAGTCACCCGCTGCCACCCTTATTGCGCCGCCTCGTGGCCGGGTATCTGACGGAACAGCGGGTGCGAGATGCTAAGCGGGACAAGCTGCGGAACAAAGCTGAATGGGGGTCCAGGACGGCCTACTGGCCCTTACGCTGGAGTTGATCGCGCCTCGCTTCCCGTACGGGGAGGGCTGCCGAGTTGCTGAGGGTGACGGCCGAGCGCCAAGAGATACGGACGGGTTCGCGGAGCAGTCTGGACAGAACAAGGATTGAGTCAGTATAGATCGGATTATCTCTGGAGGACGGTGCTTTTCCATAGTCCGAAACTATGATCTCACTATCGTCAAGGCCTCCACGGCCCGGCTACGGCCGCCCTCCCGGACGAGCCCCGCGCCCACGATCGCAGGATCCGGGTTCAAGTCGTCGAGTATCTTTCCCTGTTCGGGCTTCAACGCTGCCATCTTCGGGCCTCCGTGTCTCGTGCTCATCGTTCGGTCGCAGCTATTACGGATTTGTAAGCGACCGCTATGTGTTCGATGAAATGAAATCTGGATCCAGGCGTTCACCGCTGCCTTCCCGACGATCTACACCCTCGGACTCGGTGACGAATTCGGCGTCTACGAATACCGTGTCCCCCAGCCCCGCGAGCCCGTCACAAGCGGCGTGAACCGTCCGTTCCCCCGTGGGGTATGTGAGAGAGTTCAGCGGTTCCAAACACGTGAACACGGGGAACCATGAGAAGCACTGTGAGCAGGGTCACCATACTCGCGATCGGGCTCGTCGGAGCGGCGTGCGGATCCGAGGGTCCGTTCGAACCCGTCGACGAGACCAGGGCCGAGGAGATTCGGGCGGCGCTGCAAGACCGTTCCTTCCGTCAGTTCGATCCCGACGTGGACGGCAGCCCTCGCAAGGGCGTCATCCTCGACTTCTTCGACGGACTTCGCCTGTGGGCGCAGTATGCCGACGGAGAACACGCGATCCACGAGTGGGAGATATCCTCTCCCGAATACCGCATCGAGCAGTCCGCCTCCGGCTCGGAAATCAGACTCGTCTTCGCCGCGCCCACCTCGCGACGGACACTCACCACGCCCTGCGACGACTGTATTCCGGTTCAGGAGATCTCGATCTCGGTCCGGGACGTGTTCGACGAGGAGCGGATCCGGTTCCGCGTGAACGATCCGGACGGCGCCCTCCCGTCCCCCTTCCCCGTGTTCACATCGTGGACCCGCTTCCGGGAAGACGAGATCTTCAACTGACGGGTCGACGGGGGGTGATATCTTCCCCCGGGACGGACGTCGCGATCAACAAACACCGGTTCTTCAGGACGAAGGCCGAGAAACCAATACAGAACGATGAAACCAGAGACTCTCGTCATCATCGGCTCGGGTCCCGCGGCTTGGACGGCCGCCATCTACGCGGCGCGAGCGAACCTCAACCCCCTCGTGTTCGAAGGTGCGGGGAGCCGCACCATGATTCCCGGCGGACAGCTCATGTTCACCACCGATGTGGAGAACTACCCGGGCTTCCCCGACGGCGTCAGCGGCATCGACATGATGCTGGACTTCAAGAAGCAGGCCGTGCGCTTCGAGACCCGCGTCGTCACCGAGGACATCGTCGAGGTGGACTTCTCGCGCCGTCCCTTCCGCCTGCGCGCCTCCGAGGGACAGGAGGTTCTCGCGGAGACGGTGATCGTGGCGACGGGCGCCAACGCGCGCTGGCTGGGCGTGCCGGGCGAGGAACGGCTCGCGCAGAGCGGCGGCGGGGTGTCCGCGTGCGCGGTGTGCGACGGCGCCCTGCCCCACTTCCGCGGGCAGGTCGTGGCCGTGGTGGGAGGCGGAGACAGCGCGATGGAGGAAGCGCTCTACATGACCAAGTTCGCCGGCGAGGTGCTGCTCGTTCACCGCCGGGACGAACTGCGCGCCTCGCAGATCATGCAGGAGCGGGCGCTGGCCAGTGACAAGATGCGCTTTCTGTGGAACCGGACGGTCGAGGAGGTGCTGGGCGATGACGTGATCACCGGCCTCCGGCTGCGCGACACCGTGACCGGCGAAGCGTCGGAGGTCGAGGTGGGAGGGATGTTCGTGGCGATCGGCCACATCCCCAACACGGGCTTCCTTCAGGGCCAGATCGACCTCAAGGAGAACGGCTACGTGCGGCTGCCGACGGCATGGCGGACCGAGACGAACGTGCCGGGGGTGTTCGCGGCGGGCGACATCATGGACGACTACTACCGGCAGGCGGTGTCGGCCGCGGGCACGGGGTGCATGGCGGCGTTGGAGGCCGAACGCTTCCTGGCCCACAACGGCACCGCCGGCTGACCACCGCCACAGCGTCCCGGATTGCGACCGCGGTGCCTCGCGTCACCCCTCGGGCATCCGAGTCGGGATGGGTTGGCGGCCGCTTCTGCGGTAGATCCTGAAATCGCCATCCAGGGTGAGGACCACGCTTCCCGGGCGCTGTTCGGACATTCGGACGAGACAGGCATCCGCCAGGGACATGGGCACGTCATCGTACTTCTTCATCATCCGCGCGACGGCAGCCGCCTCATCCGCCAGCTCGAACGACACATCGAGGACACCCCGCTCGACAAGCGAGACCACCGCTTCCGGCGCTCCGGATGCGAGACGGTGAGCGAGAAAGCATGCCTCGGCGATGACGGCTTCGCAGGTGAGGAACGGGGGTCTGACCCTGGCCCATTGTTCCCGCGCCCAACGGTGATGCCGATCCCGGGAGTTGAGGAAGGCGATCAATGGGCCTGTATCGAGAATGACCTCCGGGTTCACCGGCCGAAGCCGCGCATGTAGTCCGGATTCACCGAAAGGTCGTCCGGCCCGGGAAAGGCGCCGACGAGATCGACCGCCCGGGACAGGGCGGAAACGGTTGGCGCGGCCCTCTCCCTGCGCAGGAATATCTCGAGGGCCTCTCGAATCAGGGCAGACCTGCTGACGCCACGCCGGCGCGCGGCCTCGGAGACCTCCCGAGCGAGGTGTCTCGGCATCTTCAGCGATATGGGTCTCATCATGGCCGACCCTCCGCGGCGAGTATCACGTATCAGGGTACTACCATACTACCGCGTTAAGTATTACTTACAGCGTAGCGATGGGTCAACCCGACATCGCTCGGCGGCGGTGACCCTCCTCCGGCTCACCAGAAGATCATGTAGAGGACGGCCGCCCCCGCGATGACGCCGCCGGCCCATAGTCCGGCACCGGTCGCCGGCGTCAGATCCACGCCATCCGCGGCGCGCGGCAACCGGCGCGGGGCCGAGAGCGGCCGCGCGCGCGTCACGACCACGATGTAGGCGCTGATCACCAGGAAGGTGATGGCCATGTGGTGCAGGAACGCGACCTCCGGCAGCGCCCACAGGAGCAGCCCGTAGACCGGGATCCCGAGCACCATCCCCCCGAAGGCGGCCGCGGGCGGGGTCCGCCGTGCGAAGATCCCGAACAGGAACGCCGCCACGATCCCGGGCGAGATGAACCCCCAGAACATCTGGATGTACTCGAACACGCTCGGCGCCCGCGCCACGATCGGCGCCCACAGGCAGGCGACCACCACGAGCACGCCCGTCGTCACCCGCCCCACCGCCATCAGGCGGCGCGATGAAGATTCCGGCCGCAGGTGCCGCTTGTAGAGGTCGACGCTGAAGATCGTCGCCGCCGAGTTCAGCATGGAGTCGAGCGAACTCATCACCGCCCCGAACAGCGCGGCGAACATGAGGCCCGTGAGTCCCGCCGGGAGGAGTTCCCGCATCATGACCGGGTAGGCCTGGTCCGGGTTCGTCACCTGATCCGCGAACAACTCCGCCGCCATGATCCCGGGAAAGATGATGATGAACGGGATGAACAGCTTGATGAACCCCGCCAGGAAGAGTCCGCGCTGTCCGTCCGCGAGGCTCCGCGCCGCCAGCGTGCGCTGCGTGATGAACTGGTTCAGTCCCCAATAGAAGATGTTGGGGATCCACAGTCCCCCGATGAAGACGGCGATCCACGGCATCTCCGGGTGGTTCCAGGGGAGGACGGTGTGGAGCTTGCCGTCCGCCGCCTCGAGGAAGGGACCGAGGCCGCCCATGGCCCGGAACCCGAGCACGGTGACGAGCACGCCGCCCAGGAGGAGCGCCACGCCCTGGATCAGATCGGACCACACGACCGCCTTGAGCCCGCCGTAGATCGTGTACCCGCCCGCGAGCGCGCCGATGAGCCAGATGCCGAGCCCCAGGTCGAGCCCGAAGATCGACTCCAGGGCGAGCGCGCCCGAATACAGCACCGTTGAGAGGGCCACGAGCACATAGGCCGCGAGGATGAAGCCCGCCATCAGGGTGCGCGTACGCACGTCGTAGCGGAACTCGAGGTACTCGGGGATGGTGTAGATCCCCGCCGCCAGGAACCGTGGGAGGAAGAAGAGGCCGACGAGGACGAGGGTGACGGCCGCCATCCACTCGTAGCTCGCGATCGCGAGGCCAAGGTCGTAGCCGCGCCCCGCCATGCCGACGAAGTGCTCCGTCGAGATGTTCGAGGCGATGAGTGAGAAACCGATGAGCCACCACGGTAGATTGCGACCCGCGAGGAAGTACCCGGCCGCGCTCTTGCTCCCGCGCGAGGCGTACAGCGACACGCCCACCACGAGCAGCAGAAACCCCGCGAACACCGCGATGTCGAGCGGCTGAAAGGTCATGTTCGCTGGTCCGGCGGCCGTGCCGTACCTTCGCTGCGCGAGCCGGAAGACGGGGCGCCGAAGCCCCGGCCAATGCAGCCAGGCACCAGGCGAACCGCTGCCGCCGATACGGACTCCGCTTTGACCGCTCTCTTCACGCCACCCTCACGCCACCTGTTCGGAAGCCGATGTCGAGTCGAACCTCGAACCCGGCGCGCCCCTCTGCCAGTGGTTGCGGGACTCGCTCAGGGACGTTTCCGGCTCGAGAAGTGCCGCGGCCGGTTGCGGTCGGTGTGATGTGACGGCACTCGTCGGACGCATCTCGCCGGCGGATCGCGCCGCCCTGGAAGCCTTCCTGTCTCGGCCGGGCCAGCCGGGAGGGACCATGACCCTGTTCGAAATTCAGGGCTTCTTCTTCGCGCTGGCGGCCGCGCCGGTGTTCCGCCGCCCCTCGGATTGGCTTGCCCTCGTCTTCGGCGGCGAGCCGTCGGACTTTGATTCGGAGGCGGAAGCCGAGCGCATCCTGACGGCCCTGATGTCGCTGTACAACGAGGTAATCGCGGATGTGCGGGAGCGGGACGGCGCCCTGCCGGCTTCGGTCGGATTCCGGGACGAAGTGCTTGAGAACCTCGACTCCAACTCCCCTGTCTCCCAGTGGTCGCGCGGCTTCGTTCAGGGGCACCTCTGGCTCGAAGAGGAGTGGCGGGATTTCGGGGAGGAGGCGCTCGAGGAACTGTCCATGTCGCTTTGGGCTCTGGGCATCTGGGCCGACCGCTCGGTCGCCGAGGCGACGGCGGCGGAGATGGAATGGGCCGACGGCTCGGTCGAGACCGTACTCGAAACCGCCCGCGAGTTCTTTGCCGACTGCGCGGCGATTTACGCGGGGACCGGCCTGGCGCTTCAGGACTACATGCGCGAACTGGAAGACCCGCCCCGCCCCGCCGTTCGTGTCCCCCGCCCTGGCCGCAACGAGCCTTGCCCCTGCGAGAGCGGCCGGAAGTACAAGAAGTGCTGCGGCCGCCTCAGGCTGGTGTGATCCCGGGCGGAAGGCAGGGTCATCCCTCCCCGTGCGCGAACGGGTTCATGGTCTCGACCCCGAGCCGCTCGAAGTCACGCACATTCCGGGTCGCCACCCTCAGCCGGTGCACGGTGGCGACCGCGCCGATAAGGGCATCTTGCGACAGCGTCTCCGACTGCCGGTGCATCAGCCCGGCCCACTCCCGGAAGGCGGCCGCATCAACCGGCAGAATGTCGAACGTCCCGAGGACTTGACCGAGCCAGTCTTCCAGTTCCGCCGCCTTGACCGGATTCTGCTCGCGGGTGATCTCGATGCCCGCCTGGATCTCGCCGATCGTGACGGCGGAGAGGCAGAGTTGCTCGTCGCGTATCCCCCGAAACCACGCCAGAACACCACCGTGCGGGTCAGAGCGTCTGAGTTCGGAGACGATGTTGGTATCGAGGAGATACACGATCCTAGTCGAACCGCGGCGCTTTCCGCTGCCGGATTTCCTGGCGGGGCGGGACCAGCGAGTCCGTTCGGGCCTCGGGGGCAAGCAGCAACTCCTTCAGGCCTGGTCTGGCCATCTTCTCCAGTCGGCGCCAGTGGTCGATGGGAACCAGGACGGCAGTCTCGACGCCACGCTTCGTGACAACTTGTGGTCCCTGCTTCAACGCCGTCTCAAGCAGTGCGCTGAAGCGTGCCTTCGCCTCTTGAACCTGCCATGTGTTGCTCACGCGCTCCTCCTCGGCCACAGATCTGACTAGACGGCAGACTAGTCCGCAGGCGTCGCGCGAGCAAGGTCTGCGTTTCGTTCGCCGGACGGGCGCATGCCCCGTAGCTTCGTCGCGCACGCGGCACGGGGGGGAACGCCCGCGCCCCGCCCGGCCCGACCGCGAACCAGGCAAACCGATGCCTCCGGACCGGAAGCCCTTGTGACCGAACTCAGCGCACCCCCCACACTGCAGGAACGCGCCGAGCTGGACGCCTTCCTGTCCAACTCCGCCCGGCCGGAGGGCACGATGGCCCCTGTCGAGTTGGAGGGGTTCCTCTTCGCGGTGGCCGCCGCGCCCATCCCCGTCATGCCGTCCGAGTGGATCGAGTTCGCCTTCGGGGGAGAGATGCCGGAGTTCGATTCCGTTGACGAAGCCAACCACCTGTTCGGCATCCTGCTGTCTCTCTACAACGCGATCAACGCGGACGTCCGCTACCGCAACGGGCGGCTTCCGGCCTCGGTCATGTTTCGCGAGGAGGTGGAGGAGAACGTCGAACCGGACGCGCCCCTCAGCCAATGGTCGCGAGGCTTTGTTCAGGGGCATTTCTGGCTGCGGGAGGACTGGGACGAGTTTGGCGACGACCTTGACGAGGAGTGGCACGCCGCAGTGTCGACGCTCGCCGTGTTCGCCGACAAGAGCCTCGCCGAGGACGCCTTGGAGGAAGCGCTGGAGGAGGCGCGAGAGGGGATGTCCGAAATCTCGCTGGCGGATATCATCGACGAGGCGTGGATATTCTTTCCCCACAGTCTCATGGCCTACTGCAGGGGCGGCGTGTCGATTCAGAAGGAGTTGCGGGATCCGGAGCACGACCCTGCCCGGCCGGCCACGCGGAGGCCCCGACCCGGCCGCAATGAACCGTGCGATTGCGGCAGCGGCCGCAAGTACAAGAAATGCTGCGGCCGCCTCCGGGCCCTGTAGCGGCGCGACACCATCGAAGGAGGTAGGAGTGAGCCTGAGAAAGGTCGCCGGAGTGCGGATCGCAAAATCAGGTTGGCTGTTCCCGAAGTGGAAATTCTTCTTCTCGAAAACGCTGTTCTTCGAACTCTCGAACCGCGAATATCAGCGAGCGAGGGAAGCAGGACCTGTAAACCTGGGCTCGCACGTGGTCGGACCTTCTGGTGGACAGACTCCGGGTTCTACTGGGCCGACGCCGACCTGTCGGATGAAGAGGTGGAACTCTTCGTATGGGACCGAAAGCGAAAACAGGAGGCGAAACTCGACCGGCTCCGCAAGATCCGCGCGCGCGACGAAGAGGTGACGTCTGCCCGGCGCCGCGCCATACCGGACGAGGTCCGGGCGTTCGTGTGGCGCCGGGACCAGGGAAGGTGCGTTCGGTGCGGGGCGGAGGAAGACCTCCAGTTCGACCATATCATCCCCGTCGCCAAGGGCGGCGGGAGCGCAATGGACAACATCCAGATCCTCTGCGCAGACTGTAACCGACAGAAGAGCGATTCAATCGTCTAGCGGCACCCGCGAACCGCTCTCGTTGGTTCCGGCACCGCGTTTTACGAGGCCGGGGGCGTCTCCTCGATGTCGGCCGTCCAGCTCACCTTGATCGCGCCCTCCAGCGAGCGGGCGGTGGGACACTTCGAGCCGTGGCTGGCGAGCGCGCGGTCCACCGTCTGCCGGGCCTCGGCGGGCACGCGGAGCCGGTAGTGGACGATGATCTCCTCCAGCGTCGGCATGCGGTCGCGGAGGCGGTTGATTCCCTCCACGTCGGCGCTGATGTCTTCGGGGGCCAGGCGGATGCCGCGCACTTCCAGTGCGCCGTTGAGGGTCCCCAGCATTCAGGCGCCGGTCGCGGCCACCTGATAGTCGACGGGGAGCGGCAGGTCCTTGGCGTCGATCCGGTAGTGTGACTTGATCGGGCCGTGGACGCCGAAGTCGATCTCGGTCCCCTCCTCGAGGCGGGCCCTCCGGTGTACCCCCTCGACCTTCTCGAGGCGGGCGCGAGCGGTGTAGAACGGATCGGACACGGGTTCTCCCTTCTCTGTCACCTTTACGGGCGCCCCCGCCCCGCCGCATTTTCGGGCAGCGAGGTTTCGGCCCGGACGCGAGACTCGGGCGCGAGACTCGGGGATCAAGCGAACCCAAGGATCGAGAACCGCCAGCATGACGTCAACCCGCGACATCGGTCGGCTGCCGGGCGGACTGCCGGGCCTGCTCGCGATGCTGGTCCTCTTGACAGGCGGCTTCACGGCGTGCCGGGAGGGGGCGGCCGACACGGCGGAAGCGCCCGTGCAGAGCGACATCTCGGCGCTCGCCGACCGCTTCTGGGACGCGTATCTCGCCTGGAACCCGCTGCAGGCGACCTACCTCGGCGCGCACCGCCTCGACGACCGCGTGCGCGACATCTCTCCCTCGGGGCGCAACAACCGGCGGCGCGAGGTCCGCGCCCTCGTGGACGCGCTGGCCGCGATCGACTTCTCCTCCCTGCCCCCGGACGAGCGACTGACGCATCTCGCACTCGACCATCAGCTCCGGGGGGAGATCGCGCAGCAGATGTGCGATCTCGAGGTATGGGTCGTGGATCACCGGGAGGGGTTCCAACTCGACTTCCTCAACGTCGTGAGCGCCCAGCCTCTCGACACGCCGGTGGACGGCGAGCGGATGATCCGGCGCTGGAACGCGTTCGCGGACTACATCGACGACTACATCTCGAACCTGCGTACGGGGCTGGAGACGGGACGGGTCGCGGCGCGCGCGTCCGTGAACCGGACGATCGTCCAGCTCGGCGCGCTCCTCGAACGGCCGGTGCAGGAGTGGCCGATCTACGCGCCGGCGGGGACGCGGCTGGATGCGTGGCCGGAGGGGACGCGACACGACTTCCGGGACGGGATCCGGGAGGCGGCGACGGAACGGATCCGCCCCGCGTACGCGCGGCTGCGCGACTTCCTGCGGGACGAACTGTATCCCCATTCGCGGGAGGGCGGGGAGATCGGGCTCTCCAGCCTTCCGGGCGGCCCGGCCTGCTACGAAGCGCTGATCCGGGACCTGACGACGCTCGATCTCACGCCGGACGAGATCCACAAGAAGGGGCTGGCGGAACTCGAGGGGATTCACGAGGAACTGCGGACGCTGGGTCTCAACGTCCTCGGCACCTCCGACCTGGCCGAGATCCAGGCGCGGCTGCGCTCGGACCCGGAGATGTTCTTCCGCTGGCCGGGGGAGATCGTGCAGCTGGCCGAGGAGGCGTACACGCGGGCCGCCGTGGCGATGCCCGACTGGTTCGGCACGCCGCCGCGGACGGAGATGGTGATCCGGCCGATCCCGCTGTACGAGGCGCCGCAGAGCGTGCTCGCCTACTACCGGGAGCCGGCCCCCGACGGATCGCGCCCGGGGACCTATTACGTGAACACGTACCGGCCGGAGATCCGCCCGCGGTATCAGGCGGACGTGCTGAGCTTCCATGAAGCCATTCCCGGCCATCACTTGCAGACGGCGATCGCCCAGGAGGTCGAGGGCCTGCCGGAGTTCCGGAAACACCTGGGTTCCGTCGCCTTCGTCGAGGGCTGGGCGCTGTACGCGGAGCGGCTCGCCGACGAGATGGGCCTCTACACGGACGACCTGAGTCGGATCGGTCTCGCCTCCTACGACGCGTGGCGGGCGAGCCGGCTCGTGGTCGACACGGGGATCCACGCCTTCGGCTGGACGCGCGAACAGGCGATCGAGTTCGTACGCGAGAACACGCTGCTCGCCGAGGTGAACATCGAGAACGAGGTGGACCGCTACATCACGTCGCCGGCCCAGGCGCTCGCCTACAAGCTGGGGCAACTCGAGATCTCCCGGCTGCGGGCGAAGGCCGAGGCGGAACTCGGCGAGGCGTTCTCGATCGCCGAGTTCCATGACCGGGTGCTGGAGAACGGCGCCCTGAGCCTGCCCGCTCTCGGCGATGCGATCGACAGCTGGCTTGCGGAGACTCCCGGTTAGCCGTCCGTGGTGAAACCCCGCGTTGCACCGAGAGCGTCGTGAGGTCCGTATCGAACTTCGGGAGAAACATCCGCTTCACCCCTCGCCACCGGTACGAACCGCGAACCGAAGACGAGGTGCTGCGGCTCCTGAACGAACACCACGACGGGACGGTGCGCGTCGTGGGGGCCGGGCACTCGTGGAACCCGGGCATCGAGACCCCGGACGCACTCGTGGCCCTGCGGCACTTCAGGCACGTACGCGTACACGGCAGTCACACCCGCGTGACGGTGGGCGCCGGGTGCCGGATCGGCGCCCTTCTGAAACACCTCACCCGCCGGGGACTGACGCTGCCGTCGATCGGGCTGATCGATCGCCAGACCGTGGCGGGGGCGGTCGCCACCGGCACGCACGGCTCCGGGCGCCACTCCATGTCCCACTACGTCCAGTCCATGCGGATCGCGTGCTACGGGGCGAACGGGAATGCGAGGGTGCTCACGGTCGATTCCGGCCCCATGCTGCGGGCGGCGCGCTGCTCCGTCGGGGCCCTGGGCGTCGTCCTCGAGGTCACGCTGGCCTGCGTGCCGCAGTACTACGTGCGCGAGAGGTGCGCGTGGAGGCCCGGTCTGGACGCGGTGCTGGAGAAGGAACGGGACGCGCCGCTGCAGCAATTCTATCTGATGCCGCACGCGTGGAGGTATCTGGCGCAAGAGCGGAGCGTCGCCGAGGAGAACCGTCGGTCGGGGGGCGCGGCTCTCTACCGTGCGTACTGGCTGATCACGATCGACGTGCGCCTCCATGTGTTACTGAAGTTCTCCGCCTCGCTGCTGCGCAGCCGTCGCCTGGTACACCTCGTGTTTCGGCGCATTCTTCCCCTGTTCATCTTCCCCCGGTGGCGCGTCACCGACCGCAGCGACCGTCAGCTTCGCATGCGTCATGACCTGTTTCGCCACCTCGAGATGGAGGTCTTTGTTCCGCGCGGGCAGCTCGCGTCGGCGGTCGATTTCGTCCGTGAGATATTGAAGGCGGCGGACGACCGTGGCCACGAACTCTCACCCGAGACGCGTTCTCGGATCGATTCGCTGGATGCGGCGGCCGGGATCGAGGCGCTGCGCGGGTCATACGTCCACCACTATCCCATCTGCGTTCGTCGCGTACGGCCGGACGATACGCTGATTTCGATGGCTTCGTGCGATGGTTTGCCGGCCCGGGACTGGTACGCGATCAGCCTCATAACGCTTACCAGGCCGTACGCCCGATTCGAACGCGTCGCCGCGTTCCTCGCCGATGCCATGTCGTCGCTGTTCGGGGCCCGGCTGCACTGGGGAAAGTGGTTTCCGCCGGACGGAGTGGAAGTGGAGGCCAGGTATCCGGGCCTGAGCGAGTTCAGGCGGGCGTGCGAGGCTTGCGACCCCCACGGCGTGTTCAGGAACGCGTTCGTGCGGGATGTGCTCTTCGGTTCGGAGGGGTCCGGCTCGGCTTTGAAGGACCGTTGATCGATCCCCGGTCGAGGCCGCGTTGACGCCGCGTTGATCCCGCTGGGCACATACTCGGCATGTACGCGCATGGCAAGATCCCGCGGTTCGGAGCACGCATCCTCACGGCTCGGCATGCCCGCGGCTTCGCCCTTCCCTGGACGATGTTCGTGCTGCTCCTCGTGTCGCTCCTGGCGGCGAGCGGGTTTCTCATCACCTGGCTCGAGGGCCAGTCGGCCCGCGCCTTCGCGCGCGCCACGGAAGCCTTCTTCGTGGCCGAGGGCGGGCTCGCGACCGCGCTCGCCGTGGCCGAGGGGCCGAACCCCTCCGTCCCGCCCGTCGGCCTCGGCGGCGGGACGGCCACGGTCACGTTCGAACCGCTGATCGACCTGCGACCGGGGGAGACGGTGTTCCGCGTCGAGTCACGCGGGGAGATCGTCTCCGGCGGCGCGACGTTCGAGCGGTCGGTGGGACAGCTCATGTGGGTGGCGGGGCCTCCACGCCTGCCCGGGGCGCTCGTCCTGCTCGGTGGGGTGAGCGGCCCGCCGCCGGAAGGGACGATCTCCGGCCTCGACCCCCTCGGGGGCGCCTGTCCGGAGCAGCCCTCCCCCGTCGCGGGCGTCGCGTACTGGGGCGGACCGCCGCCGGCGCCGGATTCGCTGTTGACGATTTCAGGATCTCCCCCGGACCGGTGGATCCCCGGCAGTGTGTCCGTGGCGGCGGAGACGGGGATCCGCTGGACGGAGTTGCTCGCCACCTGGGGTCCCGAGCCCGACGCCACCGTGCCGCCCGATCCGTGGCCGGGACCGGGACTCGGCGGTGGGTGGCCGTCCATCCGGATCCCGGGGTCCGCCGCGCTGGGCGCCGCTTCGAGCGGGCGCGGGGCTCTGGTGGTGGAAGGCGATCTGACGCTCGACGGCGGGTTCGCGTGGAACGGCCTGATCCTCGTCGGCGGTGCGCTTCTGCTGAACGGCGACATCTCGGTCCGCGGCACGCTCGCGAGCGGGCTCGAGGGCGGGTTGGGCGTGGCGGCCGACTTCGCCGGCCACACCGTCGACCTGCGCTTCGACGCCTGCGCGGTCGCCGCGGCCGCGGGGCGGCTCACGGCGCCGGCGGCGGCCATTCCCGGAACGTGGTACGAAGTCTGGTAACCCGGTCTCGTGGCGAGTCAGATGGCAGCCTGTCAGATCGGCAGGTGCGGACCGACGTATCCGATCTCTACCTCACGACTCGTCGCCTCGAAACGAAGATGAATCCGCCCGGAATCACCAAAGCGTGCATGCCATTCATAGGTCTCCCGCCGCCCCATATGTGAGCGGAACCGGCGTTTCTCCATCAACCTCTTCTCCTTTCGAGTCGACCTGCTCTCTCGCGTCACCTTGGTCTTCCAAGGAGGTGCCGATCCACCGACGGCTTTCCATTCCCTCGCCGACGCGTCAAGCTCAGTGAGCTTGCCGACAATTGTGGAGAGATGCGCGGCGCACCGCTGAATGTGGTCACCCACGTCCCGTCCGAAGAGCAGGTCTGGAAAAGCAACGGCGCGATTTCGCCAGAGCTCGGATGGGCCTCCGATACCTTGGAACCGAATCCTGTGTCGTTCCAAGATGCGAGCCGCGTGTGCGGCTCGCGCTAGATGGTCGACCGTCTCCGAAACCTCCCGCAGCGAACTGTCCCGTAACAATTCGGAGAAACGAACGTCGACTCGATCACGATCCCATGCCGGACCCGACGGAAACCCAACTGCGATCCAATCCGTGATCGCACACAACACCAAGGGTTCCCCATCCGGCGCGGGCAAGCTCACATCTTCGCAACCTAGGAATCGGTCGACAACATGCTCAGCGACCCCATTTAAGAGCGGTAACTTCGCCGCCAGTCGCATGAGGAAGGCGTATTCGTCGCGGAACCCCTCGTTTCGCAACGACTCGTAACATTGATAAAGCGTCCGCCCAGAGGTCCACGGGATCTCGTGGATCGACCGAAACATCCGAAGACTCGGCAGCACGACGTTGGCGTCCACGAGGCTGCTCGCACCGCGAACCAGGTCCGTCAGCCAAGGAACAACCCGGTGATCCTCGGCCTCCGGTGCCGAAACGCTGGCATGATTGAGAACCATCTCTCTCATATCAGGACGACGGGGCCAATAGCCTTGCTAGGTTCTTTTCATGCTGATCAAAGAACCCGTCCGGCCAGAACGACAGACGACCGTCCGAATCCAATTCGGGCGACCTGACGACCGTTTCCGTTCCGTGGCGTTCAAAGTAGTGAATAGCGACGCTGTCCGGGGCGATGAGACTGTCCCGCACCGCGATGCGCACACCGTCGATAAAATGATCGCTATGCGTCTCGGCCACGACCTGGACACCAGCCAGCGCCGCTCGAACGGCGAGCTCTCCCAGCTTGGTCTGTCCCCGCGGATGTAGATGAGCTTCCGGATTCTCCACTAGGCACAACGTGCCCTTGGCCGAGAAGAGCGCCGCCAAGACCGGGAGTGTGTAGGAAAGGCCGAACCCTACGTTTGTGGCGCGGTAGGCTCTGCTCGGCACATCGTCCGGGCGATCAAACGAGAACCCGGCGATTACTGCGTCCGCTTGCTGAACCGTTTGGATCTCAAGATGAACACCGGGCGTGATCTCCTGAAGCCAGTGATTGATCACGTCAATCAGTCGTGATCGGGGCGCGTCTTCAACGCGCGCATCATACGGCGGGATCGTCGCACCCTCCCGCGCGTGGATGAAGCTCAGCGCGTACTCGCCCCTCGACCCGAGATCCCCTTGGCGCGCACGTACCTCTGAACGGTCATAGAACTTGCGCGGACCGATCCGATCCGCGCTCACATGCACCACGCTGCCACCGAACGGTGGTACTGCCTCCCATTCTGTACCAACCTCCACGCCGGGGCTCGCCACACCACGGCTCGTCCGAAGCTCGTCCCCCATCCGGGAATACTCAAACGACAATCGGCAAGCTCGTGGAATTCTCGCAGATTGAAGTTCGAAGATGATCTGTTCCTCCTCCGCCTCTTCCCGGAGCACATCTTGACCCGTGCCCAAGTCAACCAAATCTCCGCTCAGAACTAGGCGACCTCGGCTCAACTCCCCTGATTGAAACGACTGTCGGAGAACCATGATCGCCTGAATCACGCTACTCTTGCCCATCCCGTTGACACCGCACAGGAGCGTAAGCGGCGCGCAGGTCAACTCCAGCTTCTCGAAGCACTTGAAGTTCGCCAGTCCAATCAGCTTGATCATGGGATGCACGCTCGAATCAATTCATCGATCGCTTCGAATCGCTTCCTTACGCGGCTCGGCTGCCCCGTCGACAGCGAGATGGCCCGTTCGAATTCGGTATCTTCGTTAAGTAGCTTCTTGAATCTCAACTTGACTTCCTCGCGTTTCTCGACCAGATGATCGATCTCGCTCCTCGATCTATGGGCAAGGCCTACGCTCCACGCCTCGAACAGCGCTTTGCTGACCGGCTTCCTGGAGTCCTCAGGATCGTATCGCTTACGGAATGCGTCGTTGCCGAAAATGCAATGAGCCGCCCTCATGGCTTTCGTGAAAGTCCGGGCCAATGAGGCGCGCTCACAATCGTCCATCTCATTGATTCGCCTCATGGCTTGGCTTAAGTATCCATCCAGATCGCGATCCTCGTATTCGTTCCATGAAGAATCAAAAAACGCCAGAAACCGCAAGACGCATTCGCGGTCCGCCATACGATCCGGTTTGACGGAATGGCTTGTCGCGTCAAGAAACTCTTGGGTCGTGGCGAGGTTCTTCAGGTAATCTCGGACCTCTCCCGGGTGAAGCGCATTGCGGATCTCCTGTCCATTGAGTGGCAAGCCTCCTGTATTGATTCGATGAAAGATGTTGAACATCACTTCAGGCGGCGTACCAGGCTCAATGACGTTCACAACGAGCTGGGTTTCCTTGATTCGCCGCTGCATTGAGTGTGGCAGTCCATCGTAGTCACACGTTTCGAACTGCGTGAGATATTCGAGTCGCCACAGTGTGAAGCGGCCCCTTACAAAACTGTCGATGGCCGTTATTCTTTGGATTCCATCCACAACCGACCACCTGTCGTCGTCGTCCGCAGCCACATAGAACACGGGTATCGGAATGCGCAGCAGCAGCGATTCGACTAGTCGGCTCATCCGTTCCCGGTTCCATATCCCAGCCTGACGCTGGAAATCCGGCGACAAGTCGATGTCACCGTGGCGGATTCGGCTGAGAATCAAATCCACCACGGGAGTGATCGTACGAACCTTGATCTTGCGCGGATCGAAAGGACGTTCAATGGTTGCGAGATCGTCCGTGCCCTCGACCTCGAGGCCCGTGTCGTGATCAACTTCGCTCGGAGAAACCTCGGGTTCCTCCGACGGTTCGACGTTAGGCCTCGCAGAGAGGCCGGTCACAGTACGACGATCTGTACGCGACGCTGGTTCGATGGCGGACATAACATCTCGGGGGTCCGGAACACGACCGCCACAGACGGGCGTTCGCGCACGCTGAATGAGATGGTAAGATACGGCTAGGAGGGGAACAGCAGCAAATCACCGCGATCGCGGTGACAGACGGGAGAGGAAACTGCGGCCTTCGGAATCGAGGGTTGAGAGAATTCAGAACGCTCCGAGGTGGTCCCGCACCAGGGCGAGCAGCCCATCGGGATTGTCGACATGGAGCCAGTGGCCGCCGTGAAGCTGATGGGTGTGTACGCGGCCGTTCAGGCGCGCCGCGCGCAGCCGCTTCATGTCGCCGGCCAACAGGACATCCGACTGATCCGCCCGCACGACGTGGATCTCGGAGGGAGGGAGGGGGGTCTCGATCACGTCCCACAGGTCGCGCCGGAAGTAGTCCGCGAGGAGTTTCTCCATCTCATCGGGGTCGAAGCGCCAGCGGTATCCGCCGTCCCCGAGGACGAGGTTCGTCGCGAGCCAGTGCGCCACGTGCGCGGCGAACCCCTCGGCTTCGACCGCGGCGACGGCGTCGAGCCGGGCCGCGAACGGACCCGGATGCCGGCGCACCGTCCGCAGCAGCCGGGCCGCGCCGCCGCCCGGCGAGCGGCGCCCCGGCGATGCGTCGATCACCCATACCTGGCTCGGCGTGACGGCCGCCGCCATCATCAGCGCCACCTTGCCGCCGAAGGAGTGCCCCAGGACCGCGTCCACGGGCCGTTCGAGCGCCGCCGACAGCCCGAGGAGGTCGTGCACGCACGCCCCCAGCGTGTGCGGCGGTTCGAAGCCCCGCGAATGTCCGTGCAGTCGCAGATCGACGAGCACGGCGCCCCACTCGGGGCGCCCGGCGACGAGGCGGCGGGCGAACGAAGCCCAGTTGCGGCCCGTCCCGTAGATGCCGTGCAGCACGTAGAGCCAGCGCCGGGCACTTGCTTCCGCAACGGTGTACTGGTGCAATTGTGGTCGAGGCACGGAATATGGTCCCTCCACAGGGGTCGGCTGTAAGCGTGACGTGGCTATCGGATACCTCACCGCGAAAACGTAAGGGGGCCCATGTGCCTCAACGAGCCGTTCGCGAGGCGGGCGGGCCGATGAACCGACGGCGGTGGCGGAGCCTGGGCGCGCACGCGGTCAGCATCGGGGAGAGGGCAAGGAGCGGCGCAACCTATAACCCCTTGTCACGGAGCGTCATCCAGTGCCCCTATGAGACTTATGCACGGCTGCGCCGGCGCAGCCCGGTGCATCGAAGCGCGATTCTTGGAAGCTGGGTGCTGACGCGCTACGAGGACGTACTCGCCGCGGCGAAGGATGACGAGCGCTTCTCCAACGATCCGAGGTGGCGGGGAACGACCCGGAGCGTGCTCCCGCCGGCCCCGGATGACTACAGCATCCTGCTCGTGGACCCCCCCGAACACACGCGGCTGCGCAGGTGCGCTGCCAAGGCCTTCTCGAAGGCGCACTTGAAGGCATTGCACGAGACCATCGCGCACACCGCGGCTGAGCTCATCGAGCGGGCAGCGCGCCGGCGAACGATCGACTGGATCGCCGAGGTGGCGGAGCCGCTCGCCATGCGGGTGATGCTGGCGATGATGGGGCTTTCCAGGAACGAACACCACCGCTGGGAGGTATGGTCGCGGAGTCGCGCCCGGCTACTCGAGCTGATTGCAACACGCGGGGAGCGCAACACCGCACACATCACCGGCTCCGAGATCCGGCGCTACTTCATGACGCTGCTGCGTCAACGGATGCAATCGAACGAGGACGATGCCATCAGCACGCTGGCAAGGCTGGCTGCCACGGGCGATGGGATCAGCATGGTTGAAGCCTGCGACATGCTGAGCGTGCTGATGATTGCCGGCAACGAGACCACGACCAATCTCATCGGGAACGGGATGCTGGCGCTCGTGCGCAATCGAGAGCAGATGCAACGCCTGCGCGAAGAGCCTGACCGGGTGCGCGATGCGATCAACGAGATGCTGCGCTTCGATAGCCCGGTGCAGACGGACTTCCGGATCGCAAAGGCGGACGTGATCGTGCGGGGGCGGACGATCAGGACCGGCGATGGAGTGATCCTGCTCACGGGATCGGCCAACCGGGACGAAGCTGCGTTCGAGAATCCCGACACCTTCGATATCACGCGCGAGGGCCCCAGGCACGCATCGCTTGGACACGGCGTCCACCAGTGTATCGGCGCCGAGCTCGCGCGCATGGAGGCAAGCGCCATCTTCACGGAGGCGCTACGCACGCTCGGCACGATTGAACTCACGGCGCGCGAGCCGTACTACCGGACATCGACGGTGATCCGAGGGCTCGCCGCGCTCCCTCTGCGTGTCGCGGCGTGAAATTCGTCCGTTGGACTCGGGGCACGCCACCGTCGGACGCCTTCGAGGCGGCGCCCGGGCTCCGGAATCCCCACCTGCAGACCGTGGTGGGGCGCATCGTGCGCCGGCGCCTCGATCCCGGGTACGACCGGGTTCGGCTCGACACCGACGATGGCGACTTCATCGATCTCGACCTGTGGAGAGGGCCGGAAGATCCGGCGGGTGTGTGTCTTCTCCTCCACGGGCTCGAGGGGAGCGCCCGCTCCGGGTACATCGTGTCCACGAGCGAGGCGCTGGCCGCCGCGGGCATCAAGGCCGTGGCGCTCAACTTCAGATCTTGCAGCGGCGAGCCGAATCGCCTGCCGCGGGCCTATCACTCGGGGCAGACCGACGACATCGAGCGCGCGCTGGCCTGGATCGCGGAGCGTTACCCGGGAGTACCCCGTGCGGCCGTCGGATTCTCCCTGGGCGGCAACGCGCTGCTCAATCTGCTCGGTCGGGACCCGTCCGAATGCGGCCTCCGTGCCGCGGCCGTCATCTCGGTGCCCTACGACCTCGCGGCGAGCGCTGCGGCGCTCGACCGGGGCCCGAGTCGTATCTACGGCCGACGCTTCCTGCGCAGCCTCCGGTCCAAGGCACGGGAGAAGGCGGCGAGGTTCCCGGACGCGGTGGGCCCCGGGGCGGCGAGCGCCCGCACGCTCCGTGAGTTCGACGACCTGCTGACAGCGCCGCTACACGGCTTCCGCGACGCCGCGGACTACTACGAGCGCTGCAGCTCCGGACAGTTCGTGGGGTCGGTCACGATTCCCGTACTCCTCCTGCATTCACGGGACGATCCCTTCGCGGCCGCCGCTTCGATACCGGTGGAAACGATCCGGCGCCAGCCGAATCTGTCGCTTCATCTCACGGAACGCGGAGGACACCTCGGCTTCCTCGACCGCAGATTGGGCACGGGTCCCGGAGGCTGGCTCGAGCAAACGATCGCCGGATACATCTCCGCCGCGCTTTCTGCCGCGGGCGCCGCTGGCAACGCCGGAGGGTCTCAGGTTGTTTTATAAAGGTTGTGTCTGTCGTGGCGGTTCGCCCCACGTTCGTCGGTCTCATTGAATGGAAGGTTCTCATGCGCGTTCCTACTCGACTCGCGGCTGTACTCGCGGCTGTCGCGCCGGCCTTCGCTTGCCTCGCGCAGCCCGTCGCCGCCCAGGGGTTCGGCCGGGGTGTCGCGGTCTCGTCCGGCCAGGTTCTGATCGCCGAGAGCGGCGGTCCGACCTCGACCGGCGTCGTCTACGTATACGAGAAAGGCCCCGATGGCTGGGCAGTCTCGGCGGAACTGGCCCCCTACGCGGCTGAAGCGGGCGGCGGTTTCGGGACCTCGCTCTCGGTCGATGGCGACCGGATGCTCGTCGGCTCACCCGGGGCGGCCTACGTATTCGAGCGAAGCGAGGATGGCTGGGAGGAAGTCGCGACGCTGCATGCGGCAGACGTTCCGGAGGGATTGTCGTTCGGCACGGGCGGCGCGGTCGCGGGCGATGTCGCCTTCGTCACGGCTCTGGGCCTGGCAAGAAGGCGCACGGAGCCGGGCCCCCCGGGTCGTGTCTACATCTTCGAACGGGACGACTCGGGATGGAACGAAGTCGGGTCCGTGGCATCTCCGGAGGCAGCGGGCGGGGACCAATTCGGCAGGGCGATCGTCACGGATGGTGAAGTGGCGGCCATCGGCGCCCCGGGGGCCACCGTCGGGAACGCCAATCGGGCGGGAGCGGTCTACTTCTTCACGCGGGGCGATGACGGAATGTGGGCGGCGGCGGGTGAGCCCCTGACGGCGCCGGACGCAAGCGAGGGCGCGGGGTTCGGGAGCGCCATGTACGGCGAGGACAGGGAGAGCGGTTTCCGGCTCATGGTCGGGGCCGGTGGCGCGGGGGGCGTGGGCGTCGCGTATGCGTTCACGCCGGAGGGTGACGACGCCTGGACTCCCGCCGGCCGGTTCTTCCCGCCCGTCGTCGGCGGAGGCGGAGGGGGCCGGTTCGGTGGCGGCTTCCCGAGCTCCTTCGCGGGGATCGACGGTGAGCTCTGGATCGGCGGCTCCGGCGTGGGCGCGGGGCGTGAGGGGCAGGTTCTCCGCTACAGCAGCGACGAGAATGGCGGCCTCGGGCTCGCGGGCATGCTCAACGCCTCAAACCGGGACGAGGGCGACGGGTTCGGCGCGAACATCGCCGTCGACGGCAACGTCGCGGTCGTGGTCGCGGACGGGAAGGACCACCGGATGGGCACCGCCTACATCCTGGAGCGGCAGGGCAGCGAGTGGATGGAGGCCGCCGAGGTGTGGAGCGACGCGACGAACTACGCCGCGGTCAACGGACACGAAGTGGGCTGCGAGGAAGGTGTCTCGGCGGACTTCGACTGCAGCGAGATCAACATCCTCTCGTTCATGCCCGTGCAGACACTCGGGGCCAACCGGGGCACGCGGGTCAACGACGTGTGGGGCTGGACGGACCCGCAGACGGGCCGCGAATACGCCCTCGTCGGGCTCACCGACCAGGCCTCGTTCGTTGACATCACCGACGCCCAGAACCCGCGCTACGTCGGTCGCCTCCCCATGACGGAAGGGGCCCGCGGCAGCGTGTGGCGCGACATCAAGGTCTTCCGGGACCACGCCTTCATCGTCTCCGACGGCGCGGGCGAGCACGGGATGCAGGTCTTTGACCTCACCCGGCTCCGCGACGTGGGCAGCGAGCCGGTCACCTTCGAGACGGACGCCCACTACGAAGGGATCGCGTCCGCGCACAACATCGTGATCAACGAGAGCACGGGCTTCGCGTACAGCGTGGGGTCGAGCGGCGGCGGCGAGACCTGCGGCGGCGGCCTCCACATGATCGACATCAACGAGCCCACCGAGCCCACCTTCGTCGGCTGCTTCGGGCACACCGGCACGGGGCGGCGGGGCACCGGCTATTCTCACGACGCCCTCTGCCTCAACTACGACGGGCCCGACCGTGAGCACGCCGACAAGGAAATCTGTTTCGGCTCGAACGAGACGGACATCTCGATCGCGGACGTCACGGACAAGGAGAACCCGATCCCGCTGTCGACGGCCAGCTATCCCAGCGTCGGCTACGCCCACCAGGGCTGGGTCACGGAGGATCACCGCTTCTTCTATCTCGGCGACGAACTTGACGAGATCGTGACGCCGTTCGAGGGCACGCGCACGATGATCTTCGACATCAGCGATCTCGACGATCCGGTGCTCGTCAAGGAGCACTTCGGCGAGTCAACGGCGAGCGACCACAACATGTACGTGGTCGGGGACCTGCTCTATCAGTCGAACTACAACAGTGGTCTCCGGATCCTGAACGTGAGCGACCCCGAGAATCCAACGGAGGTCGGCTTCATCGACACGGTGCCGTATGCCGAGGGCCCGGCGATGGGCGGCTCGTGGAGCAACTATCCGTACTTCGCGAGCGGCACGATCATCGTCACGAGCGGGAACGAAGGCCTGTTCATGGTGAAGTACCAGAGGCCGGTACTGGTCCCCTGACGCCCGAGGGGGTAAATCCCGACGGACGGTAGTCTTCGGGGTTGTCTGCGAATCACGGGTCGAGTCACGGATGATGATGAAGAGGCTCATGAGCGCCGCGCGGCCCGGCTTCCTCGCCCTGGGGATCGCCGGGCTCGCGGCCATCCATGCGGGAGGGGCGGTCGCGAGGCCGACCTCCGCGTCGGCTGCGGAGGGCCCTTACCTCTATGTGGCGAACCAGGAAGCCGCGGCCGTGACGGTGATCGACCTGGAGACGAACGAGGTCGTCGAGGTCATCGACCTCGAGGCGATGGGCTACGGCGCGAACGCGAAGCCGCACCACATCGCGGTCGAGCCGGACGGGTCGTTCTGGTACGTGTCGCTGATCGCGGCCAATCAGGTGCTCAAGTTCGACCGGGAAAACCGGCTCGTCGCCTCCGTCGAGTTCGAGCGTCCGGGCCTGCTGGCGCTCCACCCTTCCGAGCCGTGGCTCTTCGTGGGCCGGTCGATGGCGGCGGTGAACCCGCCGCAGCGCATCGGCCGCATCGACCGGACGTCGATGGAGGTGGAGGAATACGACGTCTTCATCCCGCGCCCGCATGCGCTGCTCGCGAGCCCGGATGGTGACTGGGTGTACGTCGGGAGCCTCGGGGAGAACTCGGTCGTCACCGTGGGGGCCGAGAGCGGCGAGGCCGAACTGCTGCGGCTCCCCGGCTCGGGCGAGATGCCCCACGTGCTCGTGCAGTACGCGATCTCGCCGGACGGGCGGACGCTGGTCGCAACGGCGGAGATGACGGCGAAGCTCCTCGTGTTCGATGTCTCCGAGCCGACGGCGCCCGCGCTCGTGGGCGAACTCGACGTGGGGGCGCGGCCCTGGCACCCGAGCTGGTCCGCGGACGGACGCTGGATCTGGTTCGGCAACCTGGGCGCGAACGAGGTGACGCTGGTGGATACCTCCGACTGGTCCGTGGCCGCCGTGGTCCGCGGCGAGGGTCTCGCCGAGCCCCACGGAAGCGCGCTCTCCCCGGACGGCTCGAGGCTCTACGTGGCCAACCGCAACGAGACGGGCAGTTACGAGTCCTCGGACCGCATGGGATACGACGCGCCGGGCGGGACGGTCGTCGTCATCGACACGGCGACGCGCGAGATCATCGACGTGATCGAGACGCCCCCCTACGCGTCCGGCATCGGTCTCGCCTCCCAGCCGCGATGAGGACCGCCGCGGCATGAGCGACCAGGGCCTGGACAGAAGCGACGCGGTGCCACTGTGGACGCTTGCGGCGGCTCTCCTCGTCGCAGGATGTGCCTCGGGCGCCGGCTCCCCGCCGTCCGGCGCGGAGCCGACCGCAGAGGAGCCCGCAGAGGCGCCCGCGGAGGAGCCCGGGTTCACCCGGTCCGTCACGCCCTTCCCCGTGTTCGACGAGGCCGGGGAGCCGTACGAGATCCCGTTTCTCGGCGGGTTCAACGTGCCGCGCCCGCAGTGGGTGGACATCGACGGCGACGGTGACCTCGACCTCTTCGTCCAGGAGACGACGGACCGCTTGATGTTCTTCGAGCGGGAAGACACGCCCGAGGGCCACCGGCACACATGGCGGCCGGAGGCCTATTCGGATCTCGAGGTCGGCGAGTGGTTCCGCTTCGTGGATGTGGACGGGGACGACGATCTCGACCTCCTCGCCGAGTCGCCGTTCAGCTACATGAGGCTGTACCGGAACACGGGCACGACGGGCGGCGCCGTGTTCGAACTCATCGCGGACACGCTCAGGGACACGCGCGGGGAGGCGATCTTCTCGGACCGCCAGAACATCCCGAACGCGGCGGACATGGACTGCGACGGCCGGCTCGACCTCCTCATCGGACGGCTCGTGGGGACCGTGACCCGCTACGAGGCCACGGGCGCGATCGGGGAGAACGCGTCGCCCTTCCGGCACGTCACCGACCGCTTCGAGGATATCGAGATCATCGCCGACCCGGCCGCGGCGGGGGGCGTGCCCCCGTTCGACGACTCGGACGGTCCGGGGAGCGATGGCGACGGGCTGCGCCCCACGCACCACGGCGCGAACACGATGGCGCTCGCCGACTTCGACTCGGACGGCGACACCGACATGTTCTGGGGCGACTTCTTCGAGGCCGGGCTGCTCCTGATCGAGAACGCGGGCTCGTGCGAGGCCCCGAACCTGCGGGTGGAGCCGCGTCCCTTCCCCATCGACGACCCGATTCGCACGAGCGGCTACAACGCGCCCACCTTCGGCGACTACGACGGGGACGGCGACCTCGACCTGCTGATGGGCGTGCTCGGCGGCGCGTACAACGCGAACACCACGACCGCCGACAACCTCATGCTCTTCTCCCAGGAATCCGGCGGGAGCTTCGAACTTCGGAGCCGTCGGTTCATCTCGCAGATCGACGTGGGCAGCGAGAGTGTGGCGTCGCTCGTGGACCTCGACGGCGACGGGGACCTCGACCTCCTCCTCGGCAACAAGATCGACCCGAGCGACATGACGAACTCGCACGTCTTCCTGTTCGAGAACGAGGGGACCGCGACGGAGCCGACCTTCCGGCGGATGGGCCGCGTCGAGCTTCCGGGGGCCTATCACAACGCGCCGGCGTTCGGCGACCTCGACGCGGACGGCGACCTCGACATGCTGCTCGGTACGTGGCGCGACGAGATCCGCTACGTGCGGAACGACGGCTCGGCCGCGGAACCCCGATTCACGCTCGTGGACTCGGCGTTCGTCGAGATCACGCGCGGCAGCAACGCCACGCCGGCGCTCGGCGACCTCGACGGAGACGGAGACCTCGACCTCATGATCGGGGAGTCGTCCGGAGCGCTGAACTACTACGAGAACCTGGGTTCCGCCTCGAGCCCGAGCTTCGAATTCGTGAGCGACGAGTACGAGGAGATCGACATCGGCCGCCGGAGCTTCCCCAAGCTGCTCGACCACGACGGGGACGGAGACCTCGACCTCATCGTGGGTACCGAATCCGACGGGATCCGCTACTTCCGGAACGACGGGGACCGGACGTCTCCGAGCTTCGTCGAGGCCGACGGCCACTTCCCCGCCCCCGAGGCGCTGCCGCTGTTCGCGACGCCGGAGTTCGGGGACCTCGACGGCGACGGCGACCTCGACCTCGTTGTCGGCGCCGCGGGAGGCGGACTCTACTACTTCGAGCGACGCTGAACCGCGACAGTGCAAACGACTGCCTGCTGGAGGATCTACCTAATGAATAGAATGCGAACGTTCCTCGCCGCGGCCGCCTGCGGCCTCCTCCCGGCAGGGGCTGCGGCCGCCCAGGAGTTCGGTGGCACCGTCGTGCTCAGCGAAGGGAGGATCTTCGTCAGCGAGCCGATCGACCCCGCCTCCGATCCGCAGAACCCGGCGACGTCGACGCCCCGTGCGCTCTACGTGTACGAGCGCTCCGGCGATGGCTGGGAACAGACCGGAACCCTGCGCGCGCCCGAGCATGGCGGCGCGGACTTCTTCGGGCGCTTCATCCTCCCCGATGGCGACCGCCTGCTCGTCGGCGCGACGGCGCTCGACCAGAACGGCGACGGCCAGAGTGACGGCAGCGTCCTCATCTACCGGCGTTCCGCCGACGGCTGGGAGTTCGAGCGCTACCTGCGGCCCGAGAGCATCCCGCTGGGGACGTCCTTCGGCCGCTTCGCCTCCCTCGCGGGCGATCTCCTCGTGGTGACGGCGCTCGCGTATCAGGGGAGCGGCGGCGCGTGGGTGTTTGAGCGCGGCGCCGATGGCGAATGGGTCGAGCAGGGGATCCTGACGCCGTCCGACCCTGATCCACAGCTGGAGTTCTTCGGCTGGGGCGCGCACACTGATGGTCGGCGCGTCATCGTGGGCGCCTTCGCCGGCCCGCAGCGTCCCGGCGCCGCGTACGTGTTTGGACGCGACGCGAGCGGCGAGTGGGTTCAGGAGGGGCGGCTCGCCCTTACGGGTGACGAAGTCCAGCCCGGCGCGGCGGTCGTGCTCAACCGGGCTGCCTCCGTCTCGGTGGGCGTGGAGGGTGACCACGCGATGCTGGGTCTTCCCGGCCTGGATGCCGGTGCGGGCGAGGTCCTCTTCTACGAGCGGCGACCCTCGGGTGACTGGGTGCGGAGCGGATCGCTGGTGGCCTTCGACCGTCGGCCCGGCGCCGGCTTCGGCGCGTCCTTCGCCGCCCACGACGGGGAACTGTGGATCGCGGCACCCGGGGCAGACATGTTCGGCGCGATCTATGCCTTCGCCTGGGACGCCGAGGCTGGACGCTTCGGCTCCGCGACCAAGATCAATGCGGGCGCCGGCACGGACGCCGGCGACGGGTTCGGACTCTCGGTGTCCGCGTCGGGCGACATGGCGATCGTCGGCCAGCCGTGGGACGACGCGTCGCTGGGGTCGGCCGTCGTGTTCGAGAACCGGGACGGACGCTGGACCGAGACCGCGAAGATCTTCATTCCGGAGGCGCGCCGTCCGCTCGCGACGCTGGCGGAGGTCGAGTGCGGTGACGACGGCATGGCCGACCAGTTCACCTGCGATCAGGTGGACGTGATCTCGTTCCTCCCGCTCGATGAGATCGGCGGCACCGACCGCGGGATCGAGACGAACGATGTGTGGGGGTGGACGGACCCACAGACCGGCCGCGAATACGCGATCATCGGCCGCACCGACGGCACCGCGTTCATCGACATCTCGGATCCGGCGGCGCCCGTCTATCTGGGCAACCTTCCGAAGACGCCGGGCTCGCTGACCCAGTCGTGGCGCGACATCAAGGTCTACTCGGACCACGCGTTCGTGGTGGCGGACAACGCGGGCGAGCACGGGATGCAGGTGTTCGACCTCACGCGCCTACGCGACGTGCGGGACGCGCCGGTCCAGTTCGACCCCGACACGGTGTACGAGGGGATCGCCAGCGCCCACAACATCGTGATCAACGAGGAGACCGCGACGGCGTACAGCGTGGGTTCGAGCGGCGGGGGCGCGACGTGCGGCGGCGGGCTCCACATGATCGACATCCGCGATCCGAAGGCGCCGAGCTTCCTCGGCTGCTTCGCGCAGGAGGGCACCGGCCGCGGACAGACCGGGTACACACACGACGCGCAGTGCGTGAACTACCACGGGCCGGACGCCGAACACGTCGGGAAGGAGATCTGCTTCGGGGCCAACGAGACCGCGGTCGTGATCGCCGACGTCACGGATCGCGACAACCCTGTCTCGCTCGCCACGGCCGATTATCCGGCGGTCGCCTACACGCACCAGGGCTGGCTCACCGAGGACCACCGGTACTTCTATCAGAACGACGAACTCGACGAGATGGCCTCCGTCGGCTCGGCGCAGCAGACGGGGACGGAACCGGACATGGAGGCCAGCCGCACGCTCATCTGGGACGTGTCGGACCTGGACGACCCGGTCCTGGTGAAGGAGCACTTCGGAGAGACGTTCACGATCGACCACAACCTCTACATCGTGGGCGATCTCATGTACCAGTCGAACTACGTGAGCGGGCTGCGCGTGCTCGACATCAGCGATCGCGAGAACCCGCGCGAGGTCGGCTTCTTCGACACGGTGCCGTGGGACGAGTCCGTCACGTTCGACGGTTCCTGGTCCAACTACCCGTTCTTCGCGAGCGGGACGATCGTCGTCTCCAGCGGCAAGGAGGGCGTGTTCTTCCTCAGGTACCGCCGGCCGGAACTCGTGCCCTGAGGGAATCGCGGCGCGTGACCACCGCGGCCGGCCGGCCGCTGGCGGCGCGAGGACTCGCGGTTCTCGCAGGGTTGGCGGGCTGGGCCTGCTCGGATGGAACAGGCCCGGCCCCTGCTCCGCCCACGCCGCCGGAGCCCCCGCCGCCGGAGCCCGTCGGCTTCGCACTGGCGGCGAATACGGTCCTGAGCGGGCTGGATCAGCCGGTCTTCCTGACCGCGCCCCCCGGCGATTCCCGCCTCTTCGTGGTCGAGAAGACCGGCCGCATTCGCATCGCGGACGGCGGCGGACAGCTGCTCGGCACGCCCTTCCTCGACCTGTCCGGGCAGGTGGGCACGGCGTCGGAGGGCGGCCTCCTTACGATGACCTTTCACCCGCGTTACGCCGAGAACGGCCGCGTCTTCGTCTACTACACGGACACGGACGACGACACGGTGGTGGCTCGCTACACCCTCTCGGGCGACCCCGGCCAGCTGGACGCCGGCTCGGCGAAGCAGATCCTGACGCTCACCCAGCGCCGGACGAACCACAACGGCGGGATGCTCCAGTTCGGCCCCGACGGCATGCTGTACATCTTCTTCGGCGACGAGGGCGGGGCGGGCGACCCGTTCGGCAACGGGCAGAACGCCGGGACGCTGCACGGTTCGATCCTCCGCATCGACGTGGACGGAGGCGACCCCTACGCGATCCCCGACGACAACCCGTACGTCGGACAGGAAGGGACGCGCGGAGAAGTCTGGGCCATCGGCGTTCGGAATCCGTGGCGGTCCACCTTCGATCCCGAAGGAGATGTCCTGTACGTGGCGGATGTCGGCCAGAACGAGATCGAGGAAATCAACGCGGTGCCGGCGGGCGCGGCGGGGGTCAACTACGGCTGGAACACGATGGAGGGCTCGACGTGCTTCCAGAGTTCCGGGTGCGACATGTCCGGCCTCACGCTTCCGGTGCACGAGTACGGCCATGGCGGCGGGGCCTGCTCGGTGACGGGAGGGTACGTCTATCGCGGCTCACAGCTTGCGGAGATCGTCGGTCACTACTTCTACTCGGACTTCTGCACCGGCTTCCTGCGGAGCTTCCGGCTCGATGGCGGACAGGCGACAGACGAGAGAAGCTGGGACGTGGGGAGTCTGGGCGCGGTGTCCTCGTTCGGCGTCGACGGGTCAGGCGAACTCTACGTGGTGGACATCGCCGGCTCGGTGGCCCGGCTGGAACGCCGCCAACCCTGACTCCGGCGGCGGCGCCCCTGGCAGCGGGGCCGTCAGAGCCCGAGCGTCACGCCCACCTGAAAGAGCATGAAGTCCGCGTCCGAGGCGATCGGGGTGAACGACGTGCTCCCGACCCCGTCCTCCACGATGCTGCCCGGCACGAGGTACTCCGTCCGGCCGTGCCGCCGATACTGCGCCTCGAGTCTCAGCATGAGGGGGTTCCCGGAGCGGTTGAGACGGATCGCGAGCCCGCCGCCCAACCCGTAGGCCGGACGGACATCGTCGAAGTTGACCGTCGTCCCCGAATCGAAGGACTCGAACAGCTCCCACCGCTCGACCGAACTCACGGTGAAGAAATAGCCGAGCCCGACGAATCCGTTCACGTAGGGCTGGACCGGACCGTACGGGAGCCGGATTTCGGGTCCGAGGCCCAAGTAGCCGATGTTGTGGCGGGTGACGATGTCGGTCATGATCCGGTCCGTGGCCGCGAACACGGGGACGCCGAGGGTCTCCGACCCGTAATTCAGGTATCCGGCGTCGAACCGGACCCGGAAGGCGGGGGCATCCGGGAAGCCGAGCGTGGCGTAGAAGCCCGCGCCGAAGCCCTCGTCGATGAGGGCGCTGAAGTGGCCCTGCGGCGACATGACCGCGAAGAGCGCACCCAGTTCCCAGCGCGCGCCGCCCCCTCGCGAGGGCGGGTCCGAGAAAGGTGCGCCGCGGTGCTGTGCCGCCGCGGCCGCCGGGCCGAGCGCCATCAGAGCGATCAGTCCAGCCGCAATGCCACGCACGTTGGATCCGCGTCTCCGCGAGCGCATGTTCTCCTCCGCAGTCTCCTGAACTTCCGTCCGGTCGGGTGTGCGTCGTCCAGTAGACTACCGATCCTGGAACCACGTCACAACTCCGACGCCGGCCGGTCTCACAGCGTGATCTCGCCGGAGAGGTAGAGGGCGGCGCGGCCCGCGATCGTCACCCGGGCGCCGAGGTGGCGACAGATCAACTGCCCGCCGCGCGCGCTGATCTGCCGTGCTTCGAGCGGGGCCTCCCCGCGGCCGAGCCGCTCGGCCCAGTACGGGACGAGCGTGCAGTGCGCAGAACCCGTCACAGGGTCTTCCGGCACGCCCACGCTGGGCGCGAAGAACCTCGACACGAAGTCCGCGCTCTCGCCCTGGGCGCTCGCGATGATCCCCAGGCGGTCCAGGCCGCGCAGCCGGGCGAAGTCCGGCTTCAGCTTGCGCACGTCGTCCTCGGCGTCGAACACGGCCAGGTAGTCCCGCTCCGAGGCCAGGACCTCGACGGGCTCGGCGCCCAACCCCCCGACGAGCGCGCGCGGGGCCTCGCGCGGTACCGCCGGGCGGGCGGGAAAATCCATCACCAGCAACCCGTCTTCGCCCCGCCGCACGACCAGTTCTCCGCTCCTCGTCTCGAAGCGCAACGTGCCGCGGTCCGTCTCCAGCAGGTTGAAGATCACCCATGCGGTAGCCAGCGTCGCGTGCCCGCACAGGTCGACCTCGGCGCGCGGCGTGAACCACCGGAGGCCGAACCCCGCGCCGTCGGGTACGAAGAAGGCCGTCTCGGAGAGGTTGTTCTCCGCCGCGATCTTCTGCAGAACGTCGTCGTCCAGCCAGGAATCGAGCGGGCAGACGGCGGCGGGATTTCCCTCGAACGGATTGTCCGAGAACGCGTCGAGCTGGTAGAGAGGGATCCTCATGCTTTCTCCGTGAACGGTTTCTCCGTGGCGGCTCGGGCCGGGCCCGCCTCCCCCGCACCTCGAAGCCTCCCGGCCGCGGCGGCGGGCGCCCACACGGGGTCAGAATAGCACCGCGACCACCTCCGCCACGACCCGGGTTTCACGGCGGGACGCCGTGCCGGTAGATTCGCCCCCCATCGGGGGCGGACGGCGGCGGGGCCGCCAGGAGACGGGCGGACCTGGAGGAGGGTTCTGACATGCCGGTTGAGATTACGGGTTACTGGCTCGCGAAGACCGAGCCCGATGTGTATTCGATCGACGATCTTGCGCGGGATGGCGAGACCGAGTGGGATGGCGTGCGCAACTATCAGGTCCGGAACTTCATGCGCGACCGGATGAAGCCGGGCGAGAGAGTCCTCATCTATCATTCCAACACGGCCGTGCTCGGCGTGTATGGCGTGGCGGAAGTCGCCGGCCGCGCGCATCCGGACTCGACCCAGTTCGACCCCCGGAGCGGGTATTTCGACGCAAAGTCAAGCCCCGACAACCCCCGCTGGTGGTGCCCCGACCTGCGGTATGTCGAGACGTTCTCGACCCCGGTGACCCGACAGATGATGAGAGAGACGACTGGCCTCGAGAGTATCAACGTGATGAAGCGCGGGATGCGCCTGTCCGTCATGCCCGTCACGAAGGACGAGTTCGAGATCATCCTCCGCCTCGGGCGGGGAGACGGCCAGCGGGAATAGGGAGAGGTCCATGTTGTGGTTCCTGATCATATTGGCGGTGATCGCGTTCGTCCTCATCGGCATGTACAACAGCCTCGTTCGGCTGCGCGTGCGGGTGAACAGCGCGTGGGCCGACATCGATGTACAACTCAAGCGCCGGTGGGAACTCATCCCCAACCTCGTGGAGACGGTGAAGGGCTCCGCCGGACACGAGCGCGAGACGCTGCAGCAGGTGATCGAGGCCCGGAACCGGGCCATGGGAGCGCAGAGCCCGGGGGAGGCGGCCGCCGCGGAGGAGGTGCTGACGGGGTCGCTCGGGAGGCTGTTCGCACTCTCGGAGGCCTATCCGCAACTGCGGGCGGCCGAAGCGTTCACCGGGCTCCAGGGTTCCCTCGACGAGATCGAGGAAGCCGTCCAGAACGCGCGACGCTACTACAACGCGGTCGTACGCGACTACAACACGAAGACCCGGGTCTTCCCGACCAACCTCCTGGCCGGGCTCTCGGGCCACCGGCCCCGGGAGTTCTTCACCCTCGACGACGAGCGCCAGCGCGAGGGGCCGCAGGTGAGCTTCTCGTGAAGAAGCGATGCCCGAGGCGCGCGGCGGGCGGGGCGGGCGAAGCGACGCTCGTCGCGGCGGTTGCGTTCCTCGGCCTCGCGTGCTCCTTCCCTGCCCCGACAGTCGCGCAGGACGGCCGTTCCTGGCGGCTGGAGAGCTTCCACGCCGACATCCGGGTCCTGGAGAGCGGCACGATCGAGGTGACCGAGACGATCCGTCCGAGCTTCGAAGGCCGGTACAACGGGATCTTCCGCACCATCCCGCTCGAATACCGCGGCTACGGGCTGCGACAGGGGTTCCGGCTCTCCGTCGAATCGGTGACCGACGAGGCGGGGAACGCCCTCCGGTACGAGGCGGATCGCGACGGCAGCTATCTCGAGATCAGGATCTGGATCCCCGACGCCGAGGACGCGGTCCGCACCGTCCGGCTCGCCTATGAGGTGCGGCAGCGGCTCCTGTTCCACGACGCGGACGAGGATGAAGAAGGCGTCGTCGAAGCGTACGACGAGCTGTACTGGAACGTGACGGGGACCGAGTGGCCGGTCCCGATCGATGCGGCGAGCGCCACGGTGCGGCTTCCGGCCGCCGCGACCGGCGTCCGCGCCCACGCCTTCACCGGCGGTTACGGCTCGACGGGGCAGGACGCGGTCGTCGAGGTCGCGGGGGCTCGCGTCGATATACGGGCCGACCGGCCCCTCGCCTTCCGCGAAGGGCTCACGATCGGGATCGGCTGGGATGCCGGCGTCGTGGAGCGGCCCACGGCCATCGGCCTCGCCTCGACGTACCTGTTCGCGAACTGGCCGCTCTTCCTCCCCTTCTTCGCCTTCGCCTTCATGTACCGCCGGTGGAACGAGCGCGGTCGCGACCCGGAGGTCGGGTCCATCGAACCGCGCTACGAGCCACCCGAGCAACTGACCCCCGCCGAGGTCGGCGTCATCATCGACAATCGGGCCGACCTGCGGGACATCACGGCCACGCTGGTGGATCTCGCGGTCCGGGGCCACATGACGATCGAGGAGGTGGAAGAGAAGCGGATGCTGGGCCTGCTCACCGACAAGGACTACGTCTTCCGCCGCACCGACGCCGACGGGGGGACGCTGGCCCCGCACGAATCCGCGCTCCTGGAGGCGGTGTTCGATGGTCGACGCACCCGCAGGCTCTCGGAGCTGAAGGACCGCTTCTACAAGGATCTGCCGCGCCTGAAGTCGCAGCTTCTCGCGACGCTCATCGAGCACGGCGTTTACTCGGAGTCGCCCGCGAGGGTGGCCGGCAAGTACGTGGGGCTCGGGTTCTTCGTCGGCATCGCCATCTTCTTCGGCGGACAACTCGTGGAGCGGACGCTCCTGCTCGCACCGCTCGCCATCATGCTGGCCGCGACCTTCTCCGCCCTCGTCATCATCGGGTTCGGCTGCTTCATGCCCGCGCGCACGAAGCGCGGGACCGAATTGCTGCGCCAGGTGAAGGGGTTCGAGGAGTTCCTCACCCGGGTCGAGGGCGAGCGCTACCGGCGGATGATCACCGGTCCGGAGATGTTCGAGAAGTACCTCCCGTACGCGATGGCGCTCGGCGTCGCCGGGCAGTGGGCGCGCGCCTTCGCGGACCTGTACCGCGAGCCGCCGGACTGGTATCGCGGGCACGCCTTCCAGGCCTTCAACGCCCACGTCTTCGTGTCCAGTCTCGAGGGCATGTCGGTGGAGACACACGGCGTCATGCAGTCCGCCCCGCGCAGCGCCGGACCGCGGAGCGTCGGAGGCTCGAGTTTCTCCTCCGGCGGAGGGTTCTCGGGGGGTGGCTTCGGGGGTGGCGGCGGAGGCGCCTTCTAGAGGCACGTTCCAGAGGCACGTTCCAGAGGCACGTTCCTGGAATCCGGGAGAGGAGAATTCATGCGGATTTCGGTCGGTGACCGCGTGGAACCGTTCACGCTCGCCCACGAGGCCGGAGGCACGATCGACCTGGCGGACCATCTGGGCCGCGAGCGGATCGTCCTCCTGTTCTTCCCGTTCGCCTTCACATCGGTCTGCACCGCGGAACTCTGCCGGTTCCGGGACGACTGGCCGGCGTTCGCGGCGCTCGATGCGGCGGTGTTCGGGATTTCGGTGGACAGTCCCTTCGTCACGTCCCGCTTCAGGGCCGAGGAAGACATCCCGTTCCCCATCCTGTCCGACTTCAACCGCACCGTTTCGCGAGACTGGGGCGTCCTGTACGAAGAGTTGATGGGGCTCCGGGGGGTCGCGAAGCGGGCGGCGTTCGTCATCGGCAGGGACGAAAAGGTGGCGTACGCGTGGGTATCGGAAGACCCGCGCGTGGAGCCGGACTACGAGGAGGTCCGGCAGGCGGTCGCCGACTCGGCCTGACGCGCCCCGACGCGTCCTGACGCCCCGCCCCCCCCGTAAGCGTTGCGTCGCCGCGCCGATGCGGCAATTCTTATCTGTCTGTCCCCCTTCACGTTCGGGGACGCCGCCGAGGAGCAGCCACGGAGATCAACCCATGTCGATACCGCTCGCTCAGCAGCAGTGCATCCCCTGCCGGGGGGGCGTTCCCCCGCTCGAAGGTCCGGCGCTCGAGACACTGGCCGAGGAACTCGGGGGCGGATGGCGCGTCATCGACGGGCACCACCTCGAGAAGGAATACCGCTTCCCGAACTTCGTCACGGCGCTCGCGTTCGTGAATCGGGTCGGTGGACTCGCCGAGGAGCAGAACCACCACCCGGACCTGTTCCTCGCCTGGGGGCGCGTCGTCGTCCGCATCTGGACGCACAAGATCGACGGGCTGACCGAGAGCGACTTCGTCTTCGCCGCGAAGACGGAAACGCTCGAGCAACCGCAGGCGTGAAATGCGCGACCTCCTCGTTGGCCACTGACGAACAGGGAGACGCCGGGCGTCGGGTCGGCTCGTATCGAGGTGGCGAACCGGGGCCCCTCCTCCTCTGTATCGCCTCCCTGCACGGGAACGAACCCGGGGGCGGCACGGCGCTGGAACGGGTGCTGGGCGAACTCTCCGCGAGCCGCCTCCCGATGCGCGGCGACCTGGTGGGACTGCGGGGCAATCTGCGGGCGCTGGGGGCGGGGAGGCGGTACATCGATGAGGACCTGAACCGGATCTGGCAGCGTGACCGCGTGGAGGCGGTTCTCGCATCGCTGCGGCAGGGGGAGACGGCCGGCGGCGGCGCGGCTCGCGACGGGGACGAACTCCCGATGGTGGGGAGCGCCGAGCTTCTGGAACAGCGGGACCTGCTGGCGGCCATCCGGGACGAGAGCCGGCGCGCCCGCGGGCCGGTCTACGCGCTGGACCTCCATACGACGTCGTCGGACAGCGCGCCCTTCACGACGGTCGGCGACACGCTCCAGAACCGGGAACTCGCGCTCCGGCTTCCGGTCCCGGTGATCCTGGGGCTGGAGGAACAGGTCGAAGGCGCCATGCTCCAGTACTTCGACCGCCTGGGCTGGCGAAGCATCGGCTTCGAGGCCGGACGGCACGAGGCACCTTCGTCCGTCGAGGCACACGAGGACGCGGTGTGGATCCTGCTCGATGCGCTCGGGCTGCTCGAGGCGGGGAGCACACCGGGGTCGGCGGAGCGTCGAGGTCGCCTGGCCCGTCACGCGGAGGGCCTCCCGCGCGTGCTGGACGTCCGCTACCGGCACGCCGTCTCGGAGGAGGACGGGTTCCGGATGCACTCGGGGTTCACGAACTTCGACCGCATCGAGGCCGGCGAGGAGCTCGGCGCGGACCGGGCGGGTCCGGTTCGGGCGGTGCGCGCCGGCCGCATCCTCCTCCCTCTCTACCAGCGGCAGGGGGACGACGGGTTCTTCATCGTGCGGCGGCTGGCCCCGGCATGGCTGGTCGTTTCCCGGTTCCTGCGCCTCATGGGGGCGGACCGTCTCGCGATCTGGCTCCCGGGCGTCCGGGCGCACCCGGAGCGGAGCGACGCCATCGTGGTGGCGCGCCGGGCGCGTAACCGGACCGTGATCGGGCTCCTGCACCTTCTCGGGTTCAAAGCCCGGAGCGAGGGCGGCGGCGGGGTCATGGTGCGGCGCCTCGAGGGGCCCGGGCGCGAACCGGAGACGGACCTGCACGGTTAGCGAGCGTCCGGTGCCCGGCCCGCCGCCGCCGAGAGGAGCCCGCGCGGCCCGCGTCGCGCTCGTGGTCGCCGCGGCCGGGTGGGTCGCGGCCTGCGGGCCGGACAGTACTTCGCCGGAGCCCGGCGAGAACCGGCGCCCGTTGACGGTGGACGCGATCCCCGCGCTGGATCTTCCCCTGCGGCAGCTCGCGAACGTGGGCGTGGCGCCATACTTCCGCGATCCGGACGGCGATGCGCTGACCTTCACGGCGCGGTCGCCGGATGCCGGCGTGGCCCGGGCGTCGGTCTCGGGGAGCGTGGTGACGCTGGAGGGGGTCGGGAGCGGCACGGTCGATGTCGCGGTGACGGCCACGGATCCGGACGGGCTCTCGGCCACGCAGCGCTTCGAGGTCACGGTGGGGGCGGCGCTCGCGCTCGCGTTCGGCGTCGCGCAGGCGCGCGAGGGGGGCTCGGCGTTCCTGGACATCGTGCTGGGCGAGCCCGCGGCGGCGCCTCTCACGGTCCGTTACACGCTGGGCGTGGACGATTCCCGTCTCACGGACGACGCGGATACGGCGGACTACCTGGCGAGCGATTCGGGCTCGGTCGCGGTGCCGGCGGGGGTGAGCCGGGCGAGGATCGAGATCGCCATCGACGACGACGACGAGATCGAGCCGCCGCGCGAGGTCTTCACCGTCGCGCTGGAGCGGCCCGGGAACGGGACCGGCTACGTGCTGGCCTCACCCGCGGCCGCGGTGGTCGTGATCCGGGAGGGCGTGTGCGACCGGACGCCGGCGGTACGGGACGGCATCGTCGAGCGCCTTCGGGCCGACGGCTGCTCCGATCCCGACGCTCAGGACCTTGCCGGGCTCAAGTCGCTGGGGCTGCAGCGGACCGAAGGTGACCCGGTCTCCGATCCGGTCGACCTCCTCACCGAGTTGCGCGAGGACGACTTCAGGGATCTCACCGGTCTCGAGTGGCTCTCGCTCGCGGGCCACCGGCTGACCCGGCTGCCCGCGGCGGTTTTCTCGGGCCTGACCAGCCTGGAGGTGCTGAATCTGGCGGGAAACGACATCGCGGAACTCCCGCCGGGCGTGTTCGCGGGCCGGCACCGGCTGCAGTGGCTCTCCCTGTTCGACAACCGGCTGGAGGAACTGCCGCCGGAGGTGTTCGCGGGGCTCGCCGCGCTCAAGGAACTGTATCTGGACGACAACGAGTTGACAGGGCTCCCCCCCGGCGTGTTCTCGCGCCTCTGGAGTCTGGAGCGGGTGGGCCTGGCGGCGAACCGGGTGACCTTCGCGTTCACGGTGGAGCTGGAGCGGACGGACGACGCGGACGCGACGGCGGGGGGTCCGGTGACGCTGGAGGCCCGTCTCCTCGAGGGCGCTCCGTTCGCGATGAGCCTGCCGCTGTGGGCCCGGGGAGGGACGCTCTCCACCGATTCGGTACTGCTTCGGGCCGGGGCGACGGCGAGCGCGAGCGTGACCCTGACGCCGGACGAGACCTCGAGCGCGCCCATCTCGGTGACGCTCGGGACGCGCGCCGCGCTGTCGCAGCTGTGCCTCGATCGCTGCGATGGCTTCGACATCGTCGCGGGCCACCCGCTTGTGGTGGCGAATCCCGCCGAGGTGGAGGTGTCGGTGCCGACCGTCTATCTCACCCAGGCGACGCAGAACAGGAGCGGGGGCGTCCCCCTCGTCGCGGGGCGCCGCGCGCTCCTTCGCGCCTTCGTGACCGCGGACGAGGCAAACAGCTTTCGGCCGGCGGTGCGGGCCATCTTCTTCCGCGGCGAGGACGAGATTCATCGGGTGACCCTCGAGCCCCCCGTCGGCGGCATCCCGCGCGAGGTCGACGAGAGTCTTCTCGACCGGTCCTTCAACGCCGTGATCCCCGGGGACATCCTCGCACCCGGGGTGAGTCTGGTGGTCGAACCGGACCCGGAGGGGGAAGTGCCGCTGGCGCCTTCGAGTCGTCCGCGGTTTCCGGGCGAGGGGCGGCACGACCTCGACGTGCGGGAGGTACCGCCGCTGCGGGTGACGCTGGTCCCCGTGCAGTACCTGTCGGAGGACAACCGGGGAGTGAACGAGGGGGTGGCGAACTTCGCGGCGGAGCTGGCGGCCGCGGCGGCGGGGGCCGGCTCGCCGACGGCCTCGAGCGTCCTGAGGTACGCCCGCACCGTGCTGCCCGTGCGGGATCTCGAGGTGTCGCTGCGGGAGCCCTACTTCACGTGGGCGGACACGACGGTCGATGGGGTCGCCGGACTCCTGCATGAGATCGAACTGCTCCGCACCATGGAGGCGGGAGACACGGACGAACACTACAGCGGTCTGTTCGGGGTACCGGCCCCGCTCTCGCGGCACCCCGACGCGTTCTGGATCGACGGCCAGGGGCTGCTCGGCGAACGGACATCGCTCACGGGCTCCCACGACGCCGACGGGCGGCTGCAGAAGGCGCGCCGCCTGCAACTGGTGTTCGCGCACGAACTGGGCCACAACCTGGGCCGCCCGCATACGCCCTGCGACGACCCCGTGGCCGACCCCGGACAGGTGGACGCCGACTATCCCCACGTCCGCGGGACGCTCGGCGCCTGGGGTCACGACTTCGGGGAGGCGGAGGGTCCCGGACCCGGTCATCTGTTCGATCCGGAAGGATACCGGGACCTGATGTCCTACTGCCATCCCCAGTGGATCAGCGACTACAGCTTCACGAGGATGCTGGAGTTCCGCCTCGCGGGCGCCGCGCGGCTGGCGGGCGGGCGGACGGCGCGGGACCTCACCCGCCCGCGCGATCTCACGCCTGCGCGGGACGGCGCCGCTCGCCGCGGGACCGTGCTCCTCCTGTGGGGCGGCGTCCGGAACGGGGCGTTGCGGCTCGAACCGGCCTTCGCGCACCCAGCGCCCGCGCGCCTGCCGTCAGCCCCCGGCCCCTACCGACTGTCGGGGCTGGACGCGGCCGGGCGGCGCCTCTTCTCCCTGAGCTTCGCGCCGGACCCGATCGATGGGACGAACCGCGCGTTCACCTTCGCGATCCCCTTCGACCCGGCCTGGACCGAGGCGCTGGACCGCGTCACGCTGACGGGACCCGAGGGCGCGGTGACGCTGGACCGTGGGCGCGGGGGCCGGGCGGCGCTGATCGTCGACCGCGCCACGGGCCGCGTCCAGAGCATCGTCCGCGACGGGGCCGGAGCGCTGCCGTCGGCGCTGGGGACGGCTGGCATCGGGCTCAAGGTAATCCGGGGCCTTCCCCGCTCGCCGACTTCGTCCAACTAGGATCTATCCCCGCCCGCTGCTTCAATGAGGCCGGGGCGAATCCGCCCCGGAGAGGCCTCTGGGTTCGCTGGCAGATGGGTCGGATAGCCACGCTTCAATGAGGCCGGGGCGAATCCGCTCCGGAGAGTCCCTCACATTTTTGAGTGTCATACGGGTGATTCCTCAAAGCTTCAATGAGGCCGGGGCGAATCCGCCCCGGAGAGCACGACCCCGCTGTTCCCCCTTCCGGACGTATCCCCCGCTTCAATGAGGCCGGGGCGAATCCGCCCCGGAGAGCCGTATCTCATCCGTGCCGCCCGGCGCCCTGTAGCGACCGCTTCAATGAGGCCGGGGCGAATCCGCCCCGGAGAGCCGTCCGACTCGCGGACCCAGATGAAACCCTCCTCTCGGCTTCAATGAGGCCGGGGCGAATCCGCCCCGGAGAGGGCTGTTCCTCTGGCACCTACCCCACCGTAACCATCGCTTCAACCCGGATCCTGCGATCGTGGGCGCGGGGCTCGTCCGGGAGGGCGGCCGTAGCCGGGCCGTGGAGGCCTTGACGATAGTGAGATCATAGTTTCGGACTATGGAAAAGCACCGCCCGGGGCCCTACGTTCAGAGGGACTGAACAAGAGTTCACCCCGGAACGGAGGACACCCGAATGGTGCGTGGAAACGACTATACCGGACCGCGCCCGCACGTGCAAGGATCGGCGGCCGCGCTGAGGGTCCGCGGGGGCGGCGGGCGGATCACCGACGCGGGCGGCCTCGTCGTGGTTCGGAAGCTGTGGGACGCGCTGGGGCTGGGCGGCTGGATCGACCGGCGGAGCGGGAACGTCCCCGGCCGCTACCGGCCATCGCTCATGGTCGAGTCGTGGGTGGTGCTGCTCCTGTACGGCGGCGGGGTGATGGACGACCCGCCGCTTCTGGAGCGGCGGGGCGTGCGCCGCATCTTCGGCTGGGCGCGGGTGCCGCACCCGGCCACGTTCGGGCGCTGGTTGCGGGGTTCGGCGGCCGTGCTGTCGCCGCTTCTGGACGAGCTGTTGTGGCGGATGGTGCGGCGGCGCTGGGAGCTGGCCGGCGGGGCGCCGCGGTCGGCGACGATCGTCATGGACTCGACCGTCGTGGTGCGCTACGGGCTGAAGCAGGCCGGGGCGGAGCGGGGCTACAACCCGAAGAAGCGGGGCCGCCCCTCGCACCACCCCCTTCTGGCCTACGTCCTGGAGACGGGCGACTGCCTCGGGGTGCGCTGGCGGCCGGGGGGCGCGCACACGGCCCGGGGGGCGGAGGCGTGGCTGGCCGGGCTGGTGGCCCGCCTGAGGGGGGCGGGGGTGCGGCGGATCACCGTGCGGCTGGACAAGGGGTTCTTCTCCAAGTCCATCGCGCGGCGCATGGAGGAGCTCGGCGTGTCCTATCCGCTCAAGGTGCCGCGGCACGCCTGGCTCGACGGCTTCCGGGGCGCCTGGGAGACCGCCGCCCGGGACGAGGCCGGGGACCGGGAGCTGAGGACGGCCTCCGGCGAGCTGTGGGGCACGCGGCTTCTCTCGGTCGAGAGGCGGAGACGGGTCGGGCCGGACGAGGGAGAACTCGATCTCGCGGCGTGGGAGACCACGATGAGCGCCGACGTTCTGACCAACATCGGGAGCATCGGCCCCGTCGAGGCGTGGCGCGCCTACAACGCGGGCGCGGTCGTCGAGCAGCGGATCGAGGAGCTGGGCCAGCTCTCGGCCGGCCGCACCGCGGTGGACGACCTCGGCGGCAACGCCCTGCTCTGGAGCCTCGCCGTGCTCGCCTACCAACTCCTCCACATCCTGCGCGCGAACTTCCTCGGCGGTCGCTGGCGCGCCGTGCAGCCGCGCGGCATCCGGCTGCGCCTGCTGCGCGCCCCCGCCAGGATCACCTCCCACGCTCGCCGAACCTCGCTCGGGTTCGCGCGCGCCGACCCGGCCCTCGGTCTCCTGCGGCGGAGCCTCCGGACCATCGAGCGGGGTCTCCCGCCGCCCGCCCCCGCCTGACCGGTCCCAACCCCGGCCTTCCGAAGGCGCCGCGCGGCGGCGCCCACTCCCCGTGTCTCCGCGAGCCGTTCGGGACCCCTCCCGAGCCCCGCCGGCCCTCCGCCGAGGCCCGGTCCGGCCCCGAAAACGCCACCGCCCGCGCCAAGTCGCCACAACCGCCGGTCATAATCGCCCTCAGGCCGCCCGACTATGCGCCAACGCAGGATCCGGGTTCAATGAGGCCGGGGCGAATCCGCCCCGGAGAGCGGCGTGGCGGTGAGCGGCGTCCTGGATGACTCGACCGGCTTCAATGAGGCCGGGGCGAATCCGCCCCGGAGAGAGTGGGGGGAGCAGCGGCGCGTCGTCTCCTTCGACATGTCGCTTCAATGAGGCCGGGGCGAATCCGCCCCGGAGAGGCGACAGCCGGTTCGATGTAACGACCTTCGCCACGCGGGCTTCAATGAGGCCGGGGCGAATCCGCCCCGGAGAGACGGAACAACTTAGCACGAGGAAGAAAATGACGAAGCACGCTTCAATGAGGCCGGGGCGAATCCGCCCCGGAGAGACGGCAACCGCTGGCTGGGCAACTAATCACCCAGGAGGGCTTCAATGAGGCCGGGGCGAATCCGCCCCGGAGAGGCGTATGTCGGGTTCGGCACCAAACTACCGTATACCGTGCTTCAATGAGGCCGGGGCGAATCCGCCCCGGAGAGCCGGACACGCTGTTGAAGATCCCGGTCAGCTTCTCACCGCTTCAATGAGGCCGGGGCGAATCCGCCCCGGAGAGTCCTCGACGAATACCACGTTCACGACCAAGTGTTCGGGCTTCAATGAGGCCGGGGCGAATCCGCCCCGGAGTGTTGGCGGGCATTGAAAACTACACACATCCGGGCATCGAAAATGGCACGGTCCGGGTGGGTGCGGGGGAGGTCCTGGAGGGTCGGCTCGTGCCGTGTCGCGATGCTACCGGCAGCGTTGGGTATGCTGGCGTCTTCACTCGCAAGAGGAGAAGACGCGATGATCGGGAGAGAGACGCGGGTGCTTCTGCGGCACTACCTGGAGCAGGGCGCGAGCAAGGCGGAGGTGGCGCGGCGGCTGGCGGTCAGCCGCCGGACGGTGTACCGCTGGATCGCCTCGGGGCAGCTGGACCGGGAACTGGACGATGAGGCGGTGAGGTACGGACCGCGGCGGCCGGGGACGTCGAAGCTGGATCCCTACAAGGGGATCATCGAGGTCCGCCTCGCCGCGTACCCGAAGCTGAGTGCGGTACGGCTGTTCCGGGAGGTGCGCGCGGCGGGCTACGCGGGCGGCTACGACCAGGTGAAGCGCTACGTGCGGGAGGTGCGACCGCGGGAGCCGGAGGAGCCGGTGCGACGCTTCGAGACGCCTCCGGGGCACCAGGGGCAGGTGGACTTCGCCGACTTCCGGCTCCCGTGGGGCAAGCGGCACGCGCTGGTGGTGGTGCTGGGCTACTCGCGGCTCATGTGGCTCCGCTACTACGAGCGGCAGACGATGCGGGTGGTGATGCGGGGTCTGGAGTCCTCCTTCGCCTACTTCGGCGGGGTGCCGTCGGAGCTTCTGTTCGACCAGATGAAGGCGGTGATCACCGACGACCAAAGGGACGCGGGCGGGCGGCTGCTGGAGAACGGAGAGTTCCTGCGCTTCAGCCACCACTGGGGCTTCCGGATCAGGGCCTGCCGGCCGTACCGGGCTCAGACGAAGGGGAAGGTCGAGCGCCCGATCGGCTACATCCGGAAGAGCTTCTTCTACGGCCGGGAGTTCGTCTCCGACGCCGACCTCAACGCGCGGGCCCGGCGCTGGGTGGACGGTGAAGCGAACGTGCGGATCCACGGCACGCTGAAGGAGCGGCCCGCCGACCGCTTCGAGCTGGAGCGGCCGCACCTTACGCCTCTGGCCGCAAGACCCTACCGGTCGCTGGCCGCCCCGGTGTCGGAGCAGGAAGCTTCGCAGGCACCGGAGACAGCCACACCGCGGATCGTCGAGGTCGAGCGCCGTCCGCTGGCCGAGTACGCCAAGATCGCCGGCGGCGTGTCGTGAAGCGGCCCTCGCGCCGGGAACGCATCGCGGCCCAGCTCGCCGACCTCAAGCTGCCCGGGGCTCTCGAAGCGCTGGACGGCGTCCTGGCGGGCGTGGACGGCGGCGGGACGACGGCCGCCGAGGCCATCGAGCAGCTCCTCGCCGCCCAGATCACGCTGCGCAACAGCCGACGCCTCGCCACCGCCATGCGCTCCAGCCGACTGCCCGCGCTCAAGACGCTGGCCGACTTCGACTTCAGCTTCCAGCCCTCGATCAAACGCGAGCAGATCGATGCCCTGCACGAACTCGGCTTCGTCCAGCGCAAGGAGAACGTCGTCTTCCTCGGTCCGCCCGGCGTCGGCAAGACCCACCTGGCGATCTCGCTCGCCATCGCCACCGCCGAGAGCGGGCGCAGGGTCTACTACGGCACCCTCACCGCACTCATCGACTCCCTCGAGGAGGCCCGGACCGCCGGGAACCTCAACCGGCGCCTCAAGACCCTCTCTCACCCGGCGCTGTTGATCGTCGACGAGATCGGCTATCTCCCGGTCACCCAGAGCGGAGCCACGCTCTTCTTCCAGCTCGTAAACCGGCGCTACGAGCACGCCTCGACCGTGCTCACCTCCAACAAGGGCTTCGAGGAGTGGGGCCGGGTCCTCGGTGACGAGGTCATGGCCGCCGCTCTCCTCGACCGGCTCCTGCACCACTGCCACATCGTCAACATCCGCGGCAACAGCTACCGCATGCGCCGCCACGCCGATCTCTCCAAGGCCATCCGCCCCGGCGCCGCCCGCGACGTCTCCCCGCCTGGAGCGACCGCCTCATGACCGCCGCACGGCTCCGCGCCGCCCTCCCCCGAGGTGGGACATTTTCGATGCCCAGGAGTGGGACATTTTCGATGCCCATTGACACGGAGAGGTGATTCGCGAGCAGTCGGACGTCATCGAGCGTATGCGAGCTTCAATGAGGCCGGGGCGAATCCGCCCCGGAGAGAGAGGCCGCCGCGCCCGGGCCCCAAGCGCCGGTTCTGCGGCCGGCTTCAATGAGGCCGGGGCGAATCCGCCCCGGAGAGCTGGACCCACCACCGACCGACCAACCATGGTGCGAGGAGGCTTCAATGAGGCCGGGGCGAATCCGCCCCGGAGAGCAGCTTGCCCATCTCTCTTCCTCCTTGAAAAGGTAAAGGGCTTCAATGAGGCCGGGGCGAATCCGCCCCGGAGAGTCCGGGGTCGCACGGCATGGCCTGGGCGAGGGATCGCTTCAATGAGGCCGGGGCGAATCCGCCCCGGAGAGAGGTGCTGCCAGACGGCCTGTACTGCCTCGAATGCTGGGCGCTTCAATGAGGCCGGGGCGAATCCGCCCCGGAGAGAGTAGATCACGGAAACCCTTTAGTGTCTCTCTCACACGCTTCAATGAGGCCGGGGCGAATCCGCCCCGGAGAGGGGGACCGAGCGTATTTGTTCAGCCCCCGCGCGGGAACGATGCTTCAATGAGGCCGGGGCGAATCCGCCCCGGAGAGTCCGGGGTCGCACGGCATGGCCTGGGCGAGGGATCGCTTCAATGAGGCCGGGGCGAATCCGCCCCGGAGAGCCGCACGGCCCGCGACTTCCTCACCAACACACAGGGCATCATGCTTCAATGAGGCCGGGGCGAATCCGCCCCGGAGAGGAGGCCGAGGCGGCACCGATGATGGCCGCATCCCTGTCGCTTCAATGAGGCCGGGGCGAATCCGCCCCGGAGAGGATGCCCGACGGAGCTAAGGAGGAGTGATGACGAACACAAGCTTCAATGAGGCCGGGGCGAATCCGCCCCGGAGAGTCGGAACTCCCGCAGCGTCAGGCCCTGGCCCTGATTGCTTCAATGAGGCCGGGGCGAATCCGCCCCGGAGAGGCCGCTGGCAAACCAGGAGGACGGACATGGCGGGGCAGCCGCTTCAATGAGGCCGGGGCGAATCCGCCCCGGAGAGGCATCGTACCCGAGTAACCGTCTCCCTCGACGTTGAGATGCTTCAATGAGGCCGGGGCGAATCCGCCCCGGAGAGGGGACCTGACATCCCTCGGCCTCTACTGGCCGGACTCAGGCTTCAATGAGGCCGGGGCGAATCCGCCCCGGAGAGCCTACCAGGATCTCGGGGATGGGGGATCGTGTGACCAGCTTCAATGAGGCCGGGGCGAATCCGCCCCGGAGAGATGGTCATCCAGGACGGCAAGCGGAATCGCATGTTCAAGCTTCAATGAGGCCGGGGCGAATCCGCCCCGGAGAGATCTCCAGCATCTCGCGCGACCAAATGCGCGTCGGATCGCTTCAATGAGGCCGGGGCGAATCCGCCCCGGAGAGCTCGCCGAGCGGTATTCGGCACTCACGAATGCGTTGGGCTTCAATGAGGCCGGGGCGAATCCGCCCCGGAGAGCGCTTCGCACTCGCGGATCATGGACACTTTCATCGGAGGGCTTCAATGAGGCCGGGGCGAATCCGCCCCGGAGAGAAGGGGTACGACCAGGCCATCCCAGGTCAGGGAGATATAGCTTCAATGAGGCCGGGGCGAATCCGCCCCGGAGAGATACCCCCCGCCAACTTCCTCGGCAACACAGCGTTACGGGAGGCGTTGCGACTGGTCGGTTCGCACGCCTCCCGTAGGACTGTGATCTTTCGTTTCACACCTTGTTGTCAAATAGCTAACCCCTTGGCGGCCCGTCGTTAACCGGGATGCGACCGCTAAAGGGGTCTTCACATGCACCGGACCGCTCGCGTAGGTGCGCGGCGAGCATGGTCATACGATTGTAGCTCGCCGTATCGGCGGATCATAGGTCTTCCCCAAGCTCTCGACCCGAGGATTCACCTTGTCCGCCGGGCCGAGATCGACAATCAGGACATGATCCTCCGTTGGTTTGATCAGTTCTTCCAACCGAGCGGCCATCTCCGCACGGCGCCGGGCCACGAGGCGACACTGGAATACAGAGAGCTGCAACCAATGCCCGTATCCCTTCATCGCTTTGAAGACGTGCCTCCACCGTTTCGGATCGGCGATGTCGTAGGTGACCATATAGAGGCGTTCGTCTGCCATGTCGACTATCTCGGAAGATAATGTGGATAGCGTAAGATCTCACCCTGGAAGTGCCGGGCGAGGAGGCGGGCCTGCACCTCAATCAGCCGACGCATGGATACACGGTAGCCAAAAAGCGGGTGCGTGGTCTCTCGCTGTAAGCGCCGCTCGAAGGCCGCGATGAGCGTCTTGCGGCCGCGCGGATTGAGCGAACAGGACGGACCATTGAAGACGAAGTCGCTGGGCTTGATTTCCCCATTGTTCACGACCTGGATTATGGTCGAGTCGGCAACGATTGCGCGAAAGGGCTCCATCAGATCGAGAGCCAGGGCCGGGCGACCGTGACGCGGGCGATGATAGAGACCCATGTACGGGTCCAGGCCCGTTGAGGAGATCGTCACCGTCATGGCCCGCGTAAGGAGAGCGTAAGCCAGCGACAGCATCGCGTTCACAGGGTCCGGCGGTGGTCTTCGGTCGCGCGTAGCGAAGGAGAAACCGCCGAGACCGTTGGCGTCTCCGTACGCGAGCATTTGGTTGAAGCTGCCGAAATAGATTGCCGCCGCTTCGCCCTCGAAGCCCAGGAGTTGTTGAACGTCCGCCGCGTGAGGCGCTCGCCGGGCGATCCGCTTCAACCCGGCCAGTGCCTCGGTCTTTCCCTCCATGCCTCGTTCCGCACGCCAGTTCCGGCGCAGCAGCGTCCGCGAGTTGCGGACCTTCGCTGCTACAAGTGCACGCGCGAACTCGAGGCAACGGCGTTGACTGAACGCCGCCTGGTACTGCGCTTCACGCACCGCGACGTTGCCATTACCGGTCCCTATAGTGTGACCGAGAAACCAGCCTCCGGTCGAGAACCACGATACCGGGATTTCGGCACGCATCAGCGCGTGCAGAGCGGGCGTCGTCACGGACACGGGTCCGAACAGAGCCACCTGAGACACGTCGATTATGGGCACTTCAACAGTGTCGTCATCCGACTCGACGATCAACCGACCACCGCTCTTGCGCAGCCGGGCCCCTGGCGTCTGTACGTAGAGAGGCAGCGCGGGATCATCGGACGGGTTGAGCGGGCGCGGAGGGTGTCCGGTCTTGAACAAGTTGGTCTCGTCGGGGAGGCAGATGCCGGCCAGTGAACAACGCGGACACTTGGGACTGTCCTCGAGCGGCGGCGGACGGCGGCGGGCTTCGGCGGCCGCGCGCAGCCCGGCGATGGCCTCCAGCGACCGGGCCCGCAGCGCGTCATCCAGGGCGATCCGCACGCGTTCGCGCGATCCGGCGTACCAGATCGCTCCCTGTTCGACCCTGTATCCGTTGTCCTCCAGAATCATCGCCTGGACACAGACCTGCACGCGCTCGGGGTCGTACGCGCCGAACGCGACGTGAGGGCGCTTGCCCTTTTTGAAATCGACGGGCATCACGAGGCCGTCGCGGACATCGACGACATCCATCTTCGCGATGACCCCGAGCCGCTCCGAAGAGAGCGTTACAGAGCGGACACGAGCCACTTCCACCCCGAGTTCTTCCGGCGCAGGCAGGCGGCCACCGCTCTGGTCGACACGCGCGTGGACGCGCTTGCCTTGTGCGGTGTCAGAACTCTCCGCCCACTCACCCTCGACCCATTCCAAATACGCGAGCCGGGGACAATACACCCACTCGTTGACCATACGGGCCGGCACGAGAGGTGTCGCGGGATCGGACGGCGGGGGTCTTCTTCTATCGTTCATGGATGGCTTGCACCCGGCGGAGTGAGGGCATGACGACACGTTCAACCACAGAAACTAACCGTCCGTGAAAGCGGGGCAGCTCCAACCCACTACCTGGCCCCGAACATCCCGAGCCCAAAATGACTCGCATACCCCAGAGCCAGCGGCCCCTGGAACTCTTGCGGAAATTCAATCTCCAACAGCGCCCCCGATGAATCGGGTCGCGGCTCCCGGCCTCGAGACCGGAAGCGATGAAAGTTCAAAGCACGGCGCGGTGCGTCGCCCACCGTGATCTCCTCCAGCTCCCGGACAGTTGTACCCTCCGCCCAGATACCGCGCCGCTTGAGCAGCCTGATCAATTCTCCCCGATACCCGGCCTTTTTCAAATGGCCGGAGGCTAGGAACGGCGTGACGCTCCGCCAACGTCGGGATGCCGCCAGCACACGGGAACTCCCGGTGAAGTCCTCCGGGCGCCCGAACCCCGCTAGGGCAAGATGCCACTCGTCGATCCTAGCGTCCTCTGTTGTTCGGCCCCGGGTTCTTCCGGGTGTAAGCCAGATCCGCGTAACCCGGTCGAGTTGAGACCGAATGTCTCTGTCAATACCACCGGAGATGAACACCGTCAGATGATCGATCCAGCCGTCATCGTCCGCGTCTTCGGGCAACCAGAAGGCGTGGGGATGGCTTGGGTCCCTTATGGGCTTGTTCCCGCTGCCCCGTCCCGAGATCTGCCATGGCGCCAGGAGAACCCGCTTCCCCGTTTCCTCGTCGGTCTCCCGGCCGAACTTGGACATCACAGCCGCCCGCATCACCTCGCCGATCTTCACGGCGTCCTCGATGCGGGGTCTCGGGCGTCCAGCGACCAGAAAACGTGCGATCGTGGGGAGATCCGACATCGTGTGGTTCGTCCTGACTCGACCGAGAGACCGCGATACCACACCGGGGCTCGCGTGGGGGCTGCGGGCGTAGATGACTTCGTAGGCTGCGGGCGGTTGGCCCCACTTTCGATTCTGCAGATCCGCCGTGTCCACCGAAAGAGCGTCGACCAGGCGCGGAGGCAGCGTGTCAACGCTCGCACTTGCTCGAAAGGATCGATTGATCTGGTTCTGGAGCGCACGTTCCGAGAGCGGCTTCTTTGACGACGCGCGAATCCGCTCCGCCTCCTGATCGATCAACCGCCTGCGCTCCCTTTGGTACGACGCCGGGGAACGCGACACGAGAACCCGAAGCGAATCGCCGGGGAAGCCGAGTTCGGCCGGGCCGCAGTTCGGTTCGTCATTGGCTTCGGTCACGACCCGGCATTCAGTCCAGCTCTCCGCGCGTCCCAGATATCCCATCCCGGAGGCGAGGTCCCGAACAAGCTCCAGCAAGTCGTTCTCGAGGGTCATGTCCCGCCACATGGCCACTACCTCGGCCCCCTTAGGCAAGTGCAGAAAGGCGTCAAAGACCAAGGTCTTCGACTCCGACTTGCCCTTGCGTATCGGCATGTAGTGGCGCGTGTGGGCATGAATCGCCCCTTCAGGCAGGCAGAATACCGGCAGATCCTCCGCCAAGGCGTCGATCAACCCGGCCAGATCGTCCTCGCTCCAACGTTCGCGGTCGCCCTTGCGCCAGTAACAGGCGACGAGCGCCCTCAGGATCCGCCAGGGCTCCGGCGGCCAGGCCACATCGGCTTCGTTGACGTTTCGGCCCCAGGGCGTGGCATGATACCGCCCGGCCGGGAAACGGAAGGCGAGTCCGAACACGAGGCTACTTTTCGTAAGTGACGGTGAGGACTCGAGTGTCTCCGAACAGCCCTGCCGCCCCGATCCTCTCGACCAGCCCCGGAATCTCGGCCTCGATGGCGGCCAACTCCGACAAGGAGAACCCCGAGGGCCGGGTTACGGTCACGTCGACAACATCGAGATCGCACGCGGTGCGGAACCGCAGGCCCTCGGCCAAGAACTTTCGGATCTTGAACAAAGCCAAGAGGACCAGGAGCCGCTCGACACGGTCACCCAGGCCGTAGGCGCGAATCTGCCGGAGATCGAGATTGAAGTAGGCGGTGATTCGTTCGGCCATCCATTCGTCGCGAGCGAACGGCACGTTTCCGAACCCCCTGGCGGTATCCCCCTTGGGGTCGACCGCGTCGTTCTTCACACCCCCGCTCACCGCGCGCTTGGCACCCTCGGCTTCGACAAAGGCGGACAGCGACCTCGGCAACCTCAGGCGTCCCCCGGCCAGCTCCTTCTTGGCAAGGAAGACCCCGTGCAGCAGCGCGTTGGTGTCGAACTCAAGCAGCACCTTGGCGAGTTCGCGCAGATCGACCCGCCCCTGCTCGAGGTTGGCCAGCCGCTCCTTGAGCATGTCCAAGACCGACTTGTCCTTGCCTTCGAGGATGTAAGGCGAATTGAGACGGTGCGCTTCAATGAGCGAGTTAGTGAGGTGCTTCTCGTCCTTGTCCAGAACCTGGATCACCGGCAGACCTCGCAGCGGCTCCACCCAGTCGTCCTGGACCTCATCCCAGCAGACGGTCTCCAGGCGGTTGGCCATCGACTGGGCGCTTTCCACCAGGACGGTCTGACCGGTGCCGTTCGGTGATTCGTAGACGGCGTGACCGAGGTTGGGGAAGCCGGTGGGCTGAAAACGCGTCCCCTGAATGGGTCGTAGCCTCGCTTCCAGCAGGAGTCGCGGTTCGTTGGCGAGCAGAGTGAGGTCAACTGCCATTCTGTGTTTCCTCCGTTGGGTAGGTGGTGTCGGAGACGGCGCCTGGGTAGGCTCGCCGCAGCAAGCTGGTCAGTGCCTTGTCGGTTACGGGGATCAGCAGGGCGGCAGCCAAGCGGTCCGGTCGGAAACCTACGCCGATTCGTCCGCTGTGCAGACTCGAGTGCCTGCCTCTGGACCGAATGGGATCGTAGGGTGACGAGAGGCCGGAAGCGCGTGCTCTCGCGAACGCGGCAGAGACAGCGGCGTCGGTTGCTCGGCCATCGGTGTTGGCGCCACCTCCGCGCAGCTGGGCAACCAGGCCCGGCGGAATGGGTAACGTCCCCTCGCCGGGAATCGCACCCACGCGGACGAGGGTGGCATTGGGCGAGAAGATCGGCTTGAGCACGCAGTACGCGAACGGCAGGGTGGCTGTCGTTGGTGCAGGTTCGGTCTCCTTGTTCGGGAGCCAAACAGGCTGCGTCCACACCATCCCGGCTAGGAGAGCGGAGCAGCGCGCATCGTCGAACTCCCCGGTCAGAAAGGCCGCCACATCCGACATCCGCGCGAAGCTCGCGCTACTCAGGGGCTTGTCCCTCAACCCGCGAATGGGCGCTTCCACGAGGCGGCGTTCCAGCACGGCGATCATGTTCGCAACCAGTCCCCCGTGACCCCAGACGACCGTTGGTGGATTGTTGTTGTCCGCCCAGGTCCGGCGTTCTCGCAGCCAGAGGTCCCGGAAGAAGGTGTTCACCTCAAACCTATCACCGGGACCATTGGTGACCGGTGCGAAGTGGGCTGCCATCGGCGGCGCGCCGGTGTGTTCCGGACGGCCATCGGGAGACTCCGAAGATCGCCCGAGAATCCGCGAGGGGATGCCAAACCCCGCGAGCGCGACGGCGATCCGGAACTCGGGGCTGCCGTCGTCGGCCTGAAGTAGCCATGCGCGTGAGAGCAGGGGCGGGGGAGGCAGCATCTCCCGGCCGTTGGGGCTTGTGCTCAGCCAGTTCGCCAATCGGCCGATGGCTTCCAACGCGGCGCTGACCGATCGGTACGACACGTCCGGGGCCAGGAGCTCAAACAACGAGTCCTCCAGGACCTTGGCCGCATTGCGAACCGTGGCTGGCTGATTGTCGCTACGCCCCAGACGTCGCGCCCGGTTCAACCAGCCTCCCCTGTCCAGATCAGCCACGAGCTCCGCACCCGGAGACGGTGCCGCTCGGCGGCGTGAGATGGCGGTGGCGTAGTGGTTCTTGCCGGCGCGTTTGTAGAAACCGTAGCGTTGAAACTCCGAGAAGCCCCGGCTGACCCCGAGAGTGGCCAGGGCGCGGGCGAATTCCAGTCCGTCCCGGGCCGTTCGCCCGTTCGTGACGGCGCGTCCTTCGCCGAACAGTGCCTCGATCTCGCAAGAACGGGCAGGCCGGGACCACAGTGGAGCCCAGAATTCGGCACGGGCGTCGGATTCATCCGTGGCTTCGATTCCACCCCACCCGGCGCCGACCGCTCCCACCGTGAATGGAAAGCTTGCCCGCGCAATGGTGTTGCTCTGGTGGCGACGCGTGGCCGCGCAGGCGAAGGTGGCCGCGCCCTCGAGCATGAGCACATAGTCCCACGGATTCACGACCGGCCCGCCTTCATACCCGGTGGTCGAGTTCGGTCCGCCCGCCCCGCCCGGCGAGTATTGTCCCACCGCAGCGGTTGTGAGTGCATGGATCGGCGTGTTCCACAGCGCGCTTTCCAGCAGGGCCTTGGCGGCGGGGGACGGTGCGCCGGACGATGCGTGGAAGATCCCCGGCGACTTGGTGTCCGAAACGAGTCGGCGCATCAAATTGTTAGTGAAATCAAGCCGTCCGTCGTTCCCGCCCGTCCCGAGCAGTTGTGGAAACCGGAGTCGGCCCCCGGACAGCACGAGTGCCGCGTCGACCCAAGGCAGGGCTGACTCAGGGAGCCGAGCCCTCAGCATCGCCACGAGTGTCGCCTTCGCGTCGCCCTGGGGGCGGATGTGCAGATCAAGACCCTTGAGAGTATCGGACGCTACTCGGATGGCCAACGAGAATGGCTGGAAGCGCTCAGCGACGGAGTCCGAGCTCATGGGCCCGAAGCCGTCCCGGTTGTCTTTGGGGTAGAACCCGCTTCCTCCATTCCACGGTGCGATCACCGGACTGGGCGCGTACTCGTGCAGGAAGAACCCCAGCACACCGTCCCGGCCCAGCGTCGTCTGCACATGGAATCGCTCGCCCTCCCACCAGCCCCGCACACCCGGATCGGCAGCCACTCCCGACGCGTTGTTGGCCCCGGACGACAGCAGGCGGAGGACGCCGAGCGCCTTCAGGTAGGACGCGAGTGGCGTGGGGGAGCACCCATTAAGTGTCAAATGCTCAGGCGCCATCATACCCTCCCGACACTTCCTTCGCGGATGCACGCCAGTCCGCGATCCGCAGCAGAGTCTCTAGCCACGCCAAGCGGAATGGACCGAACCGCACGAGGAGATCCCTGGTGCGTTCGGTCCAGCTTTCCTTCGTCACCTCGTCCCATCCAAGCTCCATGATCGAGAGAGTCAGATTCCCGCGTTCCCACCGCTCGGTTCCACCCAGCTCCATTGGCGGTAGTTCGTCGTCTTCCCACACGCCACGGGCGAAGCGAGCGCCCGCGCGATCAGGATCTTTCGGGGCCGATTCTCGAGGCAGGGCGCGCAGGTTCATTCGCACCTTGCCGTGGTGCGCGGCGATTAGGTAAGCGCCGAGATCGGCCTCTCGCGACCAACCCTCCTGCGCGAGGAACGCCAGCGCGGAGGCGAGTTCGTGACGGAAGTATGCGCGGCCGTGGCGCACATTCTGCCCCACCGTCTTCGCGAGAAGCACTTCTTCAGGAACCGATTGGCCGTCCAGCCCTCGCCGCATGGTATCCTGAAAGACCTCGTGCCCCTTCCCCAAGTCATGCCAACGGGCGGCCCGGATGACCAGCTCCCGCGTCTCCGCGTCCAATTCCAGCGCCTCGCAAAGCAGGGAGGCTTCGTGAGCAACGTGACGCAGGTGATCCGTCAGATGTATGGGGGCCCCGGTTTCGCTCAGCGTATCGTCGTCGTGCCCTTCCGCCTCCTGGTCCTGACCATGGCTCGCAGTTGGCGACGCCGCTGTGGCAGGCGCAGGTTGGGACGGATCAACCGGTTCCGGCACATGCTTCGGATCCCCGGTGAACCCAACGCTTTCCAGGTAACCGCCAGCCCGTACGTCCACCAGAAGCGTCAACCCGGGAAAGGGGGCGTCTCGGAAGGGTTCCCACCCGGGATGGGTGGATCCAGGCTGTCCTGCTCGGTGCCTCCATTGGGGGTCGCGCACGAAGAAGAGGGGCTCGGAGACCTTTCGCTTCGCCTTGATCCAATTCCTGGCCAGTCCAATCGGTACGGCGCATAGCTCCTGCGCACGCGGCTTGGGCGGCGCATCGCCGGACACCCGCAATTCGCGCCAGAAGACCCGGATGTCCGTGTCGTCGGCATCGCGAACGTAAGGCGAGATGTCGACGTCAAAGCCCGTGAGGTCGGCGTCCGTGTCGAAGAGATCGTCGAGGTCCTTCCGGCGCAGGACTCGCAGCGGGGGATCGATGTCGCCGGGCGCGGGAAGGTGTACCGGCGCCACGTCCTTCAATGAAGCGAGCTGTTTGCTGGCTTCGCGCAAATCGTCGACTTCGTAGGGCCTCGACATAGTGATCGCCTGTTTCTCCACCTTCTTGTCGTCCCCATCCAGCGCCCCAAGCAAGTCGATCCAGAAAACGTCAGCCCCGCCCGCGAGTTCCGCCCGCCGATTCGCTCGCCCGAACCTCTGCACCATTGATGCCCACGGCGCCAGTTCCGTGAACATCACGGCTGCCGAGATATCGACGCCGGCCTCCACCGACTGTGTCGCAATGACGATGATGTCGGACTGGGCACCGGCACCTACGATCTTGTCCATTTCACGCTTCCGGTCCGCCGGGCGGAACCGCGAATGGAGAAGCGCGAGCGCGGGAGCGGGATCCCCGCGAGCCGCCAGGATCTTTAACACCCGGTCGTGGAGTCCTTGCGCGCGCTTGACCTGGTTGACGATCACGAGCGTCATGTGGCCCGCGCGGTGGGCGTCAACGACGGAATTGGCAAGGCGAGCGAGGTAGGCCTTTTCGTCCGCGGCACCTGGCGACTCGGGTACATCGTCGGCGCGGCTGAGGTGCTTGGGAGCCCGAGCGAGCTTACACAGCTTGGCATCGTCCTCCGCAGCCGGGTCGACCCGCCGCACCTTGGTTGGGGCGGCATGGTCCACGGTTTCGAGCCACTCGGGCTCGAGCGTGGCAGAAACCCAGAGGCTGCGACAATGGCGTCCGGTCGGTCGACCTTCTTGTGATGCCCTCGCCAACTCGTGGCGCCGAAAGGCCTCCAACTGGGCGGATGTTGCGCGGCCCGCACCCATCAGCTGCACCTCGTCGAACACCCACTGGGTGTCCTCGTGGAGCACCCCGAACTCCATCGGCCAGGCGGCGCGGGAGGACGCGTACCCCCGCATTAGGGCACGGCTGAGAAGCATGTCCTGAGTGCCCACGAGGATCGCGGGCCGCTCGGGGGCCGCAACCCAACGACCGGAATCGACTCCCCCCATCAGGACATGGACATCATCCGCGCGCGGGAGCACTCCACCGGGATCAAGTCCCTCGTTTTCCAGGGATCCAAGCCAACGGCGAACCTCGCTGTTCGTCTGATCGACCAGCGTGCGCATCGGCAGGCACCACACAAGCCGGCGGGGTGTCGACTCGGGTCGGCGAAGCCGGTGGCACACCCACGCCAGGGTTACCCCGGCGGTCTTGCCCGATCCTGTGGGGGCGATCAACACCTCCGGCCAATCCCCATCCTCGGCCAAAGCACGCTGCCACCTGTAGGGTTGCGCTGAACTGCCCAACGCAGCCTCGAAGATTCGGTCGAATCCGGGAGAGTCGTGACCCGTAAGGGAAGGACTTGTTGGTCGTTCGCCGGAGTAGCTGCTGGCTGTCAAGTTGATTGGTCGCTCTGCGCTTAAGGTCTGGCCAAACAGGTGAGTGGGCTTTCCGTTCTCGAACACGTTCGCTTCGCATGCGTACGCGTCGTCATCCCGCATAGACGGTCCTGGCCGATCCGAGGATCGCCTCTCTCCGCAGGTAGTTTCGACTTCTCTCGATCGACCGTCGCTCCAGAAGGTCCGCTCGGCGCCCGGACAACTCGCTCAACTCTTCCTCGATCCGAACCATATCCATGAGGGTCGGCCGGGCCGAGGAGTGGAAGGTCACGAGGACATCCACGTCGCTCTCCGGTCCGAAGTCTTCCCGCACGACGGAACCGAACAACGCCAGTTCGGCGATTCATGGCTCGATGGTAATGAAGTGCCCGGTGGTGCGGTAGCGGCGGGCCTGTCTACCCGAAGGCCACGAGGACGCGTCGGAGAGCCTCTACGTCCGAGGCGTCGTTGTAGACGTTGGGGGCGACGCGCAGCGCGTCGCCCCGCAGGGAGGCGTAGACGCGGGCGGCGGCCAGGCGCGCCTCCAGTTCTGCGAGGTCGCACCCCTCGGGGAGGCGGATGCCGAGGATGTGTCCGGCGCGCCAGGCGTCGTCCTCTATGGCCCAGCCGCGGGCGCACAGTTCCTCTGCGAGGCCCGCCAGCAACTGCCGGCAGTAGTCGAGGATGCGGGCCGGCTCCCACGCGAGGATGAGGTCCATGGCCTCGATGAGCATGGGGATGAGGATGAAGTTCGACGTCTGCCCCACGTCGTAGCGGGCGGCACCCTCCCGGTATTCGTCCGTGTAGTCCACGAGGCCCTGGAAATCCTCGGAACCGCGACGCGAGATCCATGTCTCCTCGAGCGGCACGCCGTCGTCGAATCGGGGGCCGAAGTAGCCCACACACGTCTGGTACGGGCCGAGGAGCCACTTGTACCCCACGCTGATGAGCGCGTCGGGGCGGATGCGTTCGATGTCGAACGGGACGGCTCCGATGGACTGTGAGCCATCGATGACGAGCGCGGCGCCGACCTCGCGGGCTCTGCTCCCGGCTGCCTCGAGGTCGATCCGGGTGCCGTCGGTCCAGTGGCAGTGCGGGAGCGCGACGACGGCGGTGTCGGGGTCGATGGCCTCCAGCAGCCGCTCGTTCCACAGGGCGCCGGAGGGGGGCGGGGCGGGGCGCTCCACGGTCCGCACCTCGCAGCCGTCGTCGGCCGCCCGCCGGCGCCACGCGTAGACGTTGCTCGGGAACTGCTCCCCGAGGATGACGATGTTCTGCCCCGGCTCGAGAGGGAGGTTCCGGGCCGCGACGGCGAGGCCGTAGGACGCGGAGGGGATGAGCGCGATCCGCTCCGGGGCGGCGTTGACGAGGCGCCCGAAGCGGCCCCGGGCACGGTCGCAGTCGGTGAAGAACTCCGTACCCGGGAACGGGGTCGGCGAGAGCTTGCGGCGAACCCCCTCCACCCCCACGGCGGCGACCGAACGCGGCAGGGGCCCGAGATAGGCGCAGTTGAGGAAATGGGCGTCCTCGTCGAGTTGAAACCGGCTCTTCTGGCAGGTGAGCTTCGATGCGACGGCGGTGCTCAATGGGTCCTCCCGGCTTTCTCTTCGACCAGCGCTGCCAGGCGAGCGCGGTCCACCTTGCCCGTGGCCGTCCGGGGCAGACGCTCGAGGACCTCCCAGCGTCGAGGTACCCGGGCGCTCGAGAGCCGCTGGCGGCACCAGGGGTCCAGGCGCGAGGCGAGTTCCGGATCGTGCCCGGCGACCACGGCGACCACGATCTGGCCCCACGTCTCATCCGGCAGGCCGATCACGGCGGCCTCGCGCACCTCGGGGTGCGCGGCGAGGACCGCCTCGATCCGGACGGGGTCGACGTTCGTGCCCCCGCTGACGATGCGGTCGTGGAGACGGCCGGTCACCTCGAGCCGGCCGTCCGCGTCGAGGCGGCCGAGGTCGCCGGTCGAGAACCAGGCGTCCCGGGGACGCGGGGGCGCGCCGATGTACCCGCGAAACAGGGTGGGGCCGCGGACCTCGATGTGCCCGGCGGGGGCGGGGGGCTGCCCGGGCTGGGTGGCCTCGTCCCGGCCCTCCGCGGGCCGGATGCGGACCTCGACGGCGCGCAGGGGGCGGCCGCACGAGCGGTCGGCCGCCCGGAGCTCGCGGGGAGTCGCCGTGGCGACCTGCGACCCCGCCTCGGTGAGTCCGTAGGTGAGGGCGATGGGCCACCCGGCTCCGAGCGCACGGTCGAGCAGATCCGGCGGGGTCGCCGCGCCGCCGAGCAGGACCGCGCGCAGGGAGCCCGGCGGCCGGGCGCCGCCCTCCAGCAGCCCGTGCAGCATCGCCGGCACCAGCGACAGGTGCGTGATGGCGAGTTCGCCGAGCGCCCGGGCGACGGTTGCGGCGTCGAAGCGCGCGGAAGCGAGCCCCACCGTGGCGCCGGCGGCCGCGGCCCTGAGCGGCACCGCCAGCCCGCCGACGTGCGCCCAGCCCAGCGTCGCGAGCCATCGGTCGTCCGGGCCGAAGTCGAGACGTTCGTTCGCCGCCTCGGCGTTCGCCCTCAGCGACCGCCATTCGTGAACCGCGAAGCGCGGGACGCCCCCGGTCCCCGAGGTGGCGAGGATCGCACCGCACGCGAGCCCTCTCTCGACCCCCCCGTGCGCCTCCGCGCCGGCCTCGCCGCCCGTCGCGGATGACAGCTCGGCGGGGCGGCGGCGGTGGAGGATCATCTCGCCGATTCCGGGCGCCGGGAGGGCTTCCGCGGTCCATCCCGGCGCTGGCCAGACCGTGCCGGGGCCGGTGAGCGCGGCGGCCGGCCGCAGCGCGACGAGGAAGGCGTCCCGCTCGAAATCGGTCCACCCGGGGTGCGCGGGCGCCAGAATCGCGCTCGCGCGCGCGATCGCCCCCAGCGCCACGGCGCCCCCCGGGTCCAGACCGAACTGGTGCGCCACGATGACGCCCGGACCCACCCCGGCCTCCGGGAGCGCGGCGGCGACGAGGTCGCTGGCGGCGCCAACTTCCGCGGCGGACCACCGGTGGTCCCGCTGCGCGAGGGCGAAACCCGAAGCCGGGCCGAGAGCCCCCGGGCCGGTCACGGCAGGCAACCGAGCGCGAACAGGAGACCGTAGGCCCCCGTGGCCCGGGCCGTCGCCGCGAGCGCGGGGTTGAGGTCGCGCGGGTCCCCGTGGCTCCACACGGTACGCAGTGGCGCGACCGCGAGCAGCAGCGCGGCGGAGGCGAGGAGGGCCCCCGGCGGCCACAGCCCGGCCGCGGCGCCGACGGGGGGCACCGCGGCGGCGGTGGCGAGAAGCACCGAGTACTGCACGCGCGTCGCGGTCGGCCCGATCCTCACCGCCAGCGTGCGCTTGCCGGCCGCCGCATCCGTCTCCCGGTCGCGCAGGTTGTTGACCACGAGGATCGCGGTCGCGAGCGCCCCCGCCCCCGCCCCCGCGAGCACCGCTTCCGGTGCCCAGCGCGAGAGCTGCACGTAGGCGGTGCCCGCGACGGCGACCGGGCCGAAGAAGACGAACACGAACAGGTCCCCCAGGCCGTGGTAGCCGAAGGGCCACGGCCCGCCCGTATAGCAGATCCCGGCCAGGATGCCCGCCGCGCCGATCCACACGATCGGCCATCCCCCGACCGTGACGAGGTAGACTCCGAACAGGGCCGCGAGGGTGAACGAAACCGCCGCCCCCATCCGGACGGCCCCGGGCTCGAGGAGGCCGGCCTGGGTCACGCGCGGGGTGCCCAGGCGGTCCGCCGTATCCGCGCCGCGGGCGAAGTCGGAGTAGTCGTTCGAGAAGTTGGTCCCGACCTGGATCAGGAGCGCCCCGGCAAGCGCCGCGAGGAACGGTCCCGCGGCGAAACCGCCCGCCTCCCACGCCAGGCCCCCGCCCGCCAGCACGGGCCCCGCCGCCGCCGGGAGCGTGCGCAGGCGGGCGCCGGCCAGCCACGCCCCTGTACCACCCGACTTCACGGACGCCAGGGATAGCGCCGGAAGTCGGGGGGCCGCTTCTCGAGGAAGGCGTTCCTCCCCTCCTGCCCCTCCTCGGTCATGTAGAACAGCATCGTGGCGTGCCCCGCCAACTCCTGGATGCCGGCCTGTCCGTCGCAGTCCGCGTTCATGGCGGCCTTCAGGCAGCGGATCGCGAGCGGGCTCTTCCCGAGGATCTCCTGCGCCCAGTCGACCCCCTCCGCCTCGAGGCGGTCGAGCGGCACGACCTTGTTGACGAGCCCCATCCGCTCGGCTTCCTCCGCCCCGTACTGGCGGCACAGGTACCAGATCTCGCGCGCCTTCTTCTGACCCACGGAGCGGGCGAGGTAGGAGGATCCGAAGCCGCCGTCGAAGCTTCCCACCTTGGGGCCCGTCTGTCCGAACACGGCGTTGTCCGCCGCGATCGTGAGGTCGCACACGACGTGGAGGACGTGCCCGCCGCCGATCGCGTATCCCGCCACGAGCGCGATCACCGGCTTGGGCATCGAACGGATGAGGCGCTGGAGGTCGAGCACGTTCAGGCGGGCGACCCCGTCCTTCCCCACGTACCCGGCCTCGCCGCGCACGCGCTGGTCTCCGCCCGAACAGAAGGCCCACTTCCCGTCCGCGGAGGGACCGTTTCCGGTGAGGAGCACGACGCCGATCCGCTCGTCGTCCCGCGCGTCCTGGAAGGCCCCGTACATCTCGAACAGGGTTTCGGGGCGGAACGCGTTGCGGATCTCGGGGCGGTTGAAGCCGATGCGCGCGATCCCGTCCGTCTTGTGATAGGTGATGTCGCCGTACTCGCCGACCGGCTGCCAGACGACGCCGCTCTCCGGCGGCGTGAAGGTCTCTTCCATGCTGGGTTCTCCGTCAGGTTGCGGGCTTCCAGGCGCGGGCGCCTCGGACATCTCGCAGTTCTCGTCGCACGGGTCGGCGGGCCTTCAGAGCGCCGCGCGCGCCGCCTCCCGGGCACGTTCGACGACGGCGGTACGCCGCTCCCAGTTGTCATGCCGGTCGATGCGCGCCTCGGTGAGGCGGAGGCCGGGAGTCCCGGATCCGGCGCCCAGCGGCGGCTTCGGATCCTCCGCGAGCGCCGCCCTCAGTTCGGCGACCGACGCGACGGGACGGTGGGGGATTCCGGCGGCGGCGGCAACCGCTCCGAGGTCGACGGGCTGGGGCATGACGACGAAGGGGGTGAACGGCGGGTCGTGCTCGCGAATCGGGAGCATGTGGAAGATCCCGCCGCCGCGGTTCTGGATCACGACGATGTGGAGTCTCGCACCGTCGGGACGCCGGGCGAGGAGCGCCCCCGCGTCGTGAAGCAGCGTGAGATCCCCGACGAGGGCGACGGCGGGCCGTCCCGAGGCGGCCGCGGCCCCGAGCGCCCCGCTCACGTTCCCGTCGATGCCGCTGGCGCCACGGAACCCGAGAGCGCGGAGGGGCCGGTCCGTCGGACGCGCGAAGGCGTCCACGTCACGGATGGGCATCGAGTTGCCGATGAACCAGGGGGTCCCTTCCGGTAGCGCCTCCGCCACGGCCGCGGCGATGGCCCCCTCGAACCAGCTGTCCGCCAGCGCGGGCGCGACCGCCGTCCACGCCGCCGCGTCGATCTCCCGCCACCGGTCGGTCCACTCGGGTTCCGCCTCCCCCGCGCCGGAGGATGTCGCCCCGGCGAGCGTGGCGGCCGGATCGCCGGTGAGCGGCCGGGAGTTCGTGGCGAGGTGGTCCCGCCACCGGTGCGCCGCGTCGAGGACGACCTGGGGCGCGTCCCCGTGCCGCTCCAGGTAGCGACACACCGAGGCGGAGGTGGGCGCGCGGCCGATCCTCACGACGAGGTCGGGGCGCAGCGCCGCGGCGATTTCGGCGTCGCCGAGGCAGAGGTCCGCGCTCCCCATCGTCCAATGGCGGGCGCCGGCTCCGAAGCGGGCGCCCGAGAGCGGATCCGCCACCAGCGGCGCGCCCGTCCGGGCCGCGAGCGCGAGCGCGGCGACCCCGATCTCGGGACGGTGATTCGGGCCGCACACGAGCAGGGGTCGCCGCGCGGCGCGCAGGAGCGCCGCCAACTCGGCCCCGGCGTCCGGCACCGGCGGACCGGGTTCGCCGGGAGGCGCCTCCGGGTCGGGCAGACGGGCCTCGAGCCCGGGCGGCACGTCGCCCGGCGCCCGGGTGGGCTCGAGCGGCCTGGCGAACTGCAGGTTCAGGTGGGCCGGCCCGACCGGCGCCCCGGTCGCGGCACGCCAGGCCGCCTCCACCGCGGCGCCCAGCCGGGCGAGCCCCGCCTCGCTCGCTTCCGGGAGTGCGACATCGATCGACAACCGGGGATAGCGCCCGTAGAGGTCGACCTGGTCGATGGTCTGGTTCGCGTCCGTCCCGCGGAGGCTCGCCGGCCGGTCCGCCGTGAGGGCAAGCAGCGGAATCTCGCTCTGACTCGCCTCCACCACCGCGGGGTAGAGGTTGGCCGCCGCGGTCCCCGATGTCGTGACGACGGTGGCCGGACGGCCGCTCTCCGCGCCGATCCCGAGCGCGAAGAAGGCGGCGCAGCGCTCGTCCACGTGCGGGTGGACGACGAAGCGCCGGTCCGCGGCGAACGCCTCGACCAGCGGTGCCGACCGGGAGCCGGACCCGACGCAGACGTGCGTCACTCCGAGGCGAGCCAGCCGGTCGGCCAGCGCGCGCGCCCACAGCGTGTTCCGGTTGGGGGCTGTCCGACCCGTCCCGCTCACGGCACTCGCTCGACCCCGAGCGCTCCCAGCATCGTCTGCAGCTTCACCCGGGTCTCGTCCCATTCGGCGCGGGCGCGGGAGCCTTTCACGATCCCCGCGCCGGCGTAGAGCCGCAGGAGGGGACCCCGGCAGACGGCCGACCGCAGCGCCGGGGCGAACTCCCCATCCCCGCGGTCGTCGAACCAGCCGACCGGCCCCGCGTACCACCCCCGGCCCACCGGTTCCTCGGCCCGAATCAGCTTCAGCGCGGCGGAGCGCGGATCGCCGCACACGGCGGCGGTCGGATGGAGGGCCTCGACGAGCGACAGGACGTGGGTCCCGGGCGGCGTCTCCACCTCGAGTTCGGTCCGCAGATGCTGGATGCGGGGGAGGCGCAACAGAGCCGGCTCCGAGACGTCCTCCACGGCCCGCATCCCCGCCGCGCGGAGATGCCTGATGATGTCCTCGACGACGATGAGATGCTCCTCGCGGTTCTTGCCGCTGTGCAGCAACTGGCGCCCGAGCCAGGCGTCCGAGACCGGGTCCGCGCCGCGCGGCGTCGACCCTCCGACGGCCATGGTGCGGAAGCGGACGCCCCGCAGCGATCCGATCAGTTCGGGGGCGGCGCCGACCAGGAAGCGATCGCGCGCGAACTGGATCAGGTACAGGTGCGCGATCGGATTCGCGCTCCGGAGGGCGGAGAGGACGGCGGCCGAATCCGGCGGTTCGGAGAGTGTGATGTCGAGCGGGCGGGCGAGCGCGGCCTTGCGGACGCGGCCGGACCGGATGCGCTCGAGGATCCGTTCGACGCCCAGCCGCCAGCGTTCGGGGCCCACCGGTTCGTCGAAGGCCGTGGCCGGGGGGACGGGGCCCGGTCCGGCGCCCCGGCGCTCGAGGTCGGCGAGTTGCTCCCGCGTGCGCGTCGCCCGCTTCCGCAGCCCGTCGATCGCCTGGTCGCCGGGAACGGTGGCCGCGAAGCGGCGCGTCACCGTCAGCCGGGCGCCGCGGTCATCCGTCTCCACCTCGTACGCGGGCAGCACGAAGCGGGCGGCCGGGAAGACATCCCAGAAGCCGGGCTCGCGATCGCCGGCCGGCCGCGGGTCGAAGGCGAAGCCGCCGTGCAGGCGCGGCCGGCGCGATTCGCCGTCCAGGTCGTGAACCCAGCGCGCCGCGAACAGCCGTTCGGCGCGCTTCCGCGTCCACGCGATCACATCCCCGGCCGAGGGCGGCGGCTCGCCCTCCCGGCTGTCGATCTCGGCCGCCGTCGCCGCGTGCGCGATCCAGTGCGGGCCGCTCTGCCAGAAGCCGCGCACGCGAATCGGCGTCGTCGCCAGCACCGCCTCGGGCTCGAGGCTCGGCAGGCGGAGCGTCACGCTGGCGAAGTAGCCCTCCCCCTCTTCCCGCACGGACTCCGCCGTCGCGGGCTCCGACTGGCGGCGGGAGTACTCGATGGTCTTCACGCCGCGCTCTCGATCTCGCACGCCGTCCGGTGCGCGACGGCATGAAGTTCCGCGGTCAACTCCGGGGTCGCGGCGTAACCGCCGGAGAGGAGCAGCGCGAGCGGCAGACCCTCGCCACAGATCGTCCCGATGACGATCCGGTCCCGTCGCTCGAGTCCGGCCCGCGTGAGGGCGAGGCGGCCGAAGTGGTCGCCCGCGAGGACATCGACCCCGCCGAGATAGAAGACGAGATCCGGCCGCGACCGCGCCAGCGCTTCGGGGAGGAATCTCAGCAGCGCCTCCTCGTATTCGTCGTCTCCCGTCCCGTCGGGCAGCCCAATGTCCAGATCCGACGGCATCTCCCGGAAAGGGTAGTTCCCTTCCCCGTGCATCGAGAAGGTGAAGGTATCGGGGTCGGCGGCGAACACGGCGGCGGTCCCGTTCCCCTGGTGGACGTCGAGATCGATCACGAGCACGCGCCGGATCCAGCCGCCCCGCCGCAGCATCCGGACGGCGACGCCCACGTCGTTCAGCACGCAGAACCCCTCCCCGCGGTCCGGAAAGGCGTGGTGCGTGCCCCCGGCCAGATTCGCGGCCACGCCGTCCTCGAGCGCCATCCAGGCCGCGTTCACCGTTCCCCGCACGGCGAGCCGCGACCGCCGCACGAGAGCGGGCGACCAGGGGAGCCCGAGGCGCCGCACCTCCGCGCGGTCCAGCGTGCCGTGCCGGAGCCTGGACAGGTAGGCCGGGGTGTGGACGAGCGCCAACTCCTCCCACGAGGCCTCCCCCGGCTCGACGACATCCGCCGGGGAGATGAGCCCGTCCCGTTCCAGAATCGCGCGCAGCGCGGCGAACTTGCCCATCGGGAAGGCGTGTCCGTCGGGCAGTGGCACGGTGTATCCGGGGCTGTAGTTGACCCTCATGCGCGGCGCCCCGTGTCCTGGGACCCGCTCAAAAGAGCCGGAACTGGAGACGAAGGAGGCGGCCCGGCCGGGGCAGCCCGCACTGATCGAACACCGCCGCGTCGGCCAGGTTGTCGAGCGACAGCGAAGTCTGGAGCGTGCCCATGGGTCCTCCGACGGCGAATTCCCGGCTCACCACGAGATCGAGGCGCGTCGTGGGGTCGAGCGCGACATCGCGCCCGAGATCCGGATCGACGCAGAACTGACGGCCGACCGCCTCCACCGCGGCCCGCACCCGGAGCCCGGCGGGAAACGGTCCCGCGACGTGAACCCCGCCCGCGACCCCCGGCTGGTACTCGGGGCGCGGACTCAGCCCCGGCAACCGCTCGTCCGTCACGTTCACGTCCTGCCAGGTCAGATCGCCGCCGAGGGAAAACGCCCCCCACCGCGCGTCGGCGAGGAGTTCCAGCCCCGTCGCGTCCACCTGCCGGCGGTTCTCCCTCCGAAACCGGCCGTCCCCCAGCCCCGTGCGCGCGATCGCGTTCGAGAAACTCTGGAGGAAGAGGACGGCCTGCGCCTCGACCTCCGCCCCGAACGCATCGACGGTCGCGGTCACGCCCGTCTCCAGGGCGCGCAGCGCCTCCGGCGCGAGGTTCGGGTTGGGAACGAAGCGGCCGAGCGCGCCCGAGTACAGCTCGCGCAGCGACGGGAAGCGCACGCGGCGGCTGGCCCCCATGTGGAGCCGAACGCGGCGGCCGACCTGGGCCGAGCCCCCGATGCGCGCGCCCCAGTCGTCGATCGCCTCGCGGGCCTGCCGCCCGCCCGTCTCCGGCGTGCTGCCGCGGTCGAAGCTCGCCCCGAGGCTGATGCGGACGCCGGACCAGAACCCGCCGCCCGCCTCCGCGAGCGGGAACTCGGCCTCTCCCCCGAGGCTCAGCAGACGCTGGCGGAAGACCGAGCGGTCCCCGGGCACGAGCCGCTCCACGTGCCGCGTCTCCGCCCACGTCAGCGCACTCCGCAGCACGCCCGTCCCGAGTTCGTGGTCCGACAGCGCACGCAGCGTGAGCGTGCGGTCGTCCGCGAACTCCTGCCCGACGATCTCCTCGTAGGCCAGGGTGTCGAACTCGTCGATCTGCGCGTTGCCCGCGTCGACGCCGATGCTGACCTCGAAATCCCCCGTCCCGAGCGGCGTGCGGCCCCATGCGGTGCCCGCCGAGACGGTGCCCACGAGCCGCTTCGTGTCGGGGATGCGCCACCGGCGGGGGCTCCGGATGTGAAGCTCCGGAGGCACCCCCTTGGCGGCGCGATAGCCGAAGGTGGACATCGACACCCAGGCGCCCGCCTCCGATTCGTACCGGCCGGTGAAGAAGGCGCTCGCATGGTCGAGGTCGCTGTTCAGACGCCGCTCCGGGTCCGCCCCGGCCGGCTGCGTCACGCCCCCGGGAAGGGGCACGCCGTCGCGCGAGCGGTAGCCGCCGCCGGCCTGCACCGAGAGCCCGCCCGCGCCGGAACTCCAGGTGCGGCCCAGGCGCACCCCGCCGAACATCGCCCCGGTCGCGTCCACGCCGCCCTGAACCCCGTTGAGCCGCCGGGCCGGGTCCACACTGCCGTGGCCGATCTCGATCGAGACCACGCCGCCGAGGACGTTCGGCCCGTGCAGGACGGAGGAGATGCCGCGGAAGAGTTCGACCTCGTGCGCGGCCTCGATCGGGATGAGCGACAGGTCCGTGCGCGCATCCCAGCCCAGCGTCAGCGGCACGCCGTCGACGAGCACCGCGAGCTGGCGCGACTCCATCCCGCGCAGGGTGAGTTGGGCCTCGCCGCGCGAGTTCTCGCGCACCTGCACGAACGGCAACTCGCGCAGCGCCTCCTCCAGCAGCGGGACCGCGGCGATGCGCGGGGACTGGAGGCTGAGGCGCACCGCGCTGGCGCCGGAGACGCTCGCGATCGGCCGCATCGCCTCGATCCGAAGTTCCCTCATCTGGAACACGGTCGTGTCGCGCGGCAGCGTGTCCGGCACCTGTCCGGCGACGCCTCCCGGCCCGCCCGCGCACACGACCGCAGCCGCCAGCCACTGCAGGAGTCTCCGTCTCATCCGCCTTCGCGCGCCTCCGCCTCTTCCACCCGAACCCTGTCGACCTTCCGTCCCCGGATGGACGCACAGAGGGCGAGTATCGCTGCGACCGCCGAGGCGATCCCCACGATGTCGCCGAAGCGAACGTACACCGTCAGTCCGTCCGTCGTCTCCACATCGGCCACGAAGGCCGCCGGCTCGAAGAGTTCCGTTCGGTGGGAGACCCGGCCCAGCGGATCCACGATCATCGACACCCCCGTGAGCCCCGACCGCGCCGACCCCATGCGGGTCTCGATCGAACGCATGACGAGGTGCGCCGGGTGCTGCCACAGCGCGCTCGAACGGCTCCACCACGCGTCGCGGCCGTACCAGGAGTCGTTCGTGATGTTGACGAGGAAGTCCGCCCCGTTCCGGCGGAAGTGCCGCGCGAGCGGGGAGAAGATCGACTCGTAGCAGATCATCGTCCCGTAGGCCGCGCTTCCCCGCTCGGTCGAAATCTCGATCGGCGACTGCCAGCTCCCGATGCCCAATCCACCCATGTAGGGTATGCGATTGAGCCATTCCGGCGGCACGAAGGGGACCCGCTCCACCAGCGGCACGACGAAACGCTTGTCGTACCGGTTGACGAGGCCGTCGCCGGGGCGGAAGTGGTAGGCCGAGTTGAACCGCTGGTATCTCCCGGGGCCGAGGTCGTCCCCTCCGCGCCCCCCTACGACGACCTCCGCCTCCAGCGTGGCGACGATCCCCTCCGCCCACTCATGGGCCTCCAGCCAGCCGGGATGGGGATAGGAAGGCAGGGGATCCAGGACGGTGGCCTGCAGCATCGTCTCGGGAAAGATCACGAGGTCCATGCGCTCGCGGCCCACCCAGGGCGACGTCAGCGTCTCGGTCGCGCGCAAGGCACTGTCGGTCGCAGCGGCCGGATCAAGATCCCGCAGGTGCTGGGGCACGTTCGGCTGCACGACGCCCACCCGGGCCACGGTGCGGGTCTCGATCGTCTGCCAGCGCGCCACCGAGTACGCGATCGGCCCCGCCAGCGTGATCATCAGCCCGAGGGCCGGTCCGCGGGCCGCCCGCCACCCCCGCGCGCGAAAGGCGAGGAACCCCATCGCGATGAGGGCGTTGGCCGCCGCGAGCCAGAAGGAGAGGCCGCGCGAGCCCACGAGATCCGCCGCGCCAATCAGGATCGGGTAGCCGGAAAGGGAGTCGCCGAATTGCATCCAGGGGAAGGAGACCTCAAGCAAGTGGGCGCGCAGCACCTCTCCCGCCGTCCAGAAGACCGGGAAGACGAGATAGGGCGGCCACCGGAAACGGCTGCGGACCAGATGTATCGCGCCCGCCACCCACGACGTGAACGCCGACAGGATGAGGATGGGCGCGAGGAACGCGAACACGGCCCACCAGGTGTAGAACACGAGGGCCACGAAGAGCCAGTACAGGACGAGCGTGTAGTAGATGAGCCCGAAGAAGAATCCTCCGGTGCGCGCCTGTTTCCGCCCCTCGGCCGTTGACGGGAGTCCCTCGAGCCAGACGATGAACGGGACGAGCGCGACGAACGACGTCACCAGGAGGTGGAAGGGGGGATGGGCCAGCCCCATGAGGACCCCGCCCGCCAGCAGAGGGCCGGCCCGCTCGGGGACGACCCGGGCCCGCCAGCTCAATTTGCGCCTCCCGGCGCCGCGTCCATGGCTTCACCCGCCACGGCAACCGTGTTCTCGATATCCGCGTCGGTGTGGGCCGTGGAGAGGAACCCCGCTTCGAACGCGGAGGGGGCGAAGAACACGCCGCGCTCGAAACACGCCCGGTAGTAGCGGGCGAACAACTCCGCGTCGGCGCGCCGGGCACCGTCGAAATCGAACACGGGGCCTTCGGTGAAGAAGACGCCCCACATGGACCCGATCGCCGTCCCGCAGGCCGGGATGCCGCGGGCGCGGGCCGCCGCGAGGATCCCCTCGACGAGCGTCGAGGCCCGCCTCTCCAGCGACGCGAAGGGGTCCGTGCGCTCAAGTTCCTCGAGCTGGGCGAGGCCGGCCGCCATGCCGAGGGGGTTCCCGGAGAGCGTCCCGGCCTGGTACACGGGTCCCTCCGGGGCAACGCGCCGCATGAGGCCGCGGGGCCCGGCGTAGGCGGCGACGGGGAGGCCCGCTCCGACGACCTTGCCGAGCGTCGTGAGGTCCGGGGTGACGCCGTAGCGTTCCTGCGCGCCGCCTCGGGCGACGCGGAACCCGGTCATCACTTCGTCGAAGATGAGGAGGGCCCCCGCGCGGTCGCAGGCGTCGCGCAGCCCCTGGAGAAAACCCTTGCGGGGCGGGATGAGGCCGGCGTTCCCGGCCACGGGTTCGACGATGACGGCGGCCAACCGAGGCCCGTGCTCCGCGAACAGGGCGTCGACCGCCTCGAGGTCGTTGTACGGAGCGGTCAGCGTGAGGGCGGAGGTAGCCGCCGGCACCCCGGGCGAATCGGGGAGGGACAGGGTGGCGACGCCCGACCCGGCCACGACGAGAAACCCGTCCGCGTGGCCGTGATAGCACCCCTCGAACTTCAGGATGAGGTCGCGGCCCGTCGCGGCGCGGGCCAGCCGCACGGCCGACATCGTCGCCTCGGTGCCACTGTTCACGAAGCGCACCATCTCGACGCCGGGCACCCACGCCGCGAGCCGCTCGGCCAGTTCGACCTCGCGCGCGTGGCACGCCCCGAAGCTCATGCCATCGCGGGCCGCGCGCGTCACGGCCTCGACGACGGGCGCGGCCGCGTGTCCGAGGATGAGCGGGCCCCACGAGAGGACGTAGTCGAGATAGCCGCGGCCGGCGTCGTCGAAGATGCGCGCGCCCTCGCCGCGGGCGGCGAACAGAGGCGGGAGGCCGACCGGGCCGAACGCCCGTACGGGGGAACTCACGCCGCCCGGCATCACCGCGCGGGCCCGGCGGACCCAGTCGGACGCGCCGGCCGGCTGCCGCGGGCCCGCGCTCACCGGCCCCAGGCGCTGTCGAGCCCGAGGACGGGGAGCCCGCGCCCCGCGGCGGCCGCGGGCGCCGTCGTGGCGGCCCGGGTCGGCACCTCCCGGATGACCTCCCGCACGCGGCCGGCGAGGTCGAAGTCGGCCGCCCGCTCGATCCCTACGCGCACCAGCGAGCCGGGCGCGAGCCCCTCCGCGCCGAGGAGCACCGTGGCGCCGTCCACATCGTCCGCCTGGCTCTCGACGCGGCCGACCTGTGCCGCGCCGGGCGCCCCCTCCCCGTACAGGAGCCCCAGCACCGGGTCGTCCGCGCCGGCCGGCCCGTCGACGATCGCCGTGCGCTCGCGGCCGACCTCCGCCGCGAGCCGTTCGCCGCTCACCGCGCGCTGGACTTCCAGCACCTCCTCGAGGCGTTCCCGCGCGACGCCGGCGGGCACGTAGTTCTCCTCCATCGCGGCCGCGCGCGTCCCGTCCTGGGGCGAGAACGCGAACGCCCCCAGCCGGTCGAAGGAGACCTCGTCCAGGAAGTCCACCAGCTCCCGGAACTCGACATCGGTCTCCCCGGGGAAGCCGACGAGCACCGTCGTCCGCAGCGTGAGCCCGGGGATCGTGTCGCGGAGCCACGCCATCTTCGTCCGCAGCGTGGCGGCTCGCTCCGGCCGGCGCATCCGATATAGGACCGTGTCGCTCGCATGCTGGATCGGCATGTCGATGTAGGAGAGGAGGCGGGCTTCGGACGCCATCAGCTCCACGAGCGGCTCGCGCAGCCCCGCCGAGTAGATGTACAGCAGCCGGAACCACGGGATCGACGTCTCGCGCAGGAGCGCCTGCACGAGCGTCGCGATGTCCGTCCCGTCCCGGCGCTCGCGGCCCCAGTGGGCGAGGTCCTGGGCGACGAGGTTCACCTCGACCGCACCCTGCGCCTCGAGGCGCTGCGTCTCGGCGACGAGCCGCTCCAACTCGAAGGAGCGGTGCTTCCCGCGCCACAGGGGGATGGCGCAGAAGGCGCACCCGTGATCGCACCCCTCGCTCACCTTCAGGTAGCGCACGTGCCGGGACGCGACGGGGATCCGCTCGCCCGGATGCACGCCTCCGGCCGGGGCCGGAGTGTTCAGCAGGCCGCGGGCGCGCAGTTCGGGCACGAGCCGGTCGAGGTCGCGCAGGCCGAGCAGGAGGTCGACCTCGGGGAGGGCCTCCTCCAGCTCGTCGCGGTAGCGCTCGACCATGCACCCCACCGCCACCACGCCGCGGCACGATCCATCGCGCTTCAGGCGACCGGCCTCGATGAGCGTCTCGATGGACTCTTCCTTCGCCGCGTCGATGAACCCGCAGGTGTTGACGAGGATGACCTCGGCGTCCGCGGGGCTGGTGCGCTCCGCGCCGTGGCCGACGAGTTCCGCGAGCAGGCGCTCGGAGTCGACCGTGTTCTTGTCGCAGCCGAGGCTGATGAGTCCTAGTCGCATCGGATGTCGTCGGGGAAGATCTGCACCCCGGAGGGGGGCGCGTACGCGAACAGCGAGGGAGCGATCGGCGCCTGCGGTTCGATCCGCGTGAGCGTCACCGTACGCACCGTCTCGTTCTCCTCCCGGACCCGGAAGCGGCGGACGTAGTGATCGGCGACCCCGATCCAGAGGCGCACCTCCACGTATCGCGCGGGAAGCTGTCGCGGCGTCAGCGCCACGACCCGGGTCTCCGTCCCCTCGATCGCCTCGACCCCCGCGTCCACCGCGTCGTAGCGGGTCCTGGCTTCCGCGAGCAGTCGGCCGAGGATGTCGATGGTGCCGAGTTCGACCCCCTCCTCGAGGCGCGAGACCATGACCTGGTCGTGGAGCGAGGGCTCGTAGAGCCACAGACAGGACCCGTCCGCGATGTAGATGTCGTCCGCCGGGACCTCGAAGTCCATGCGGAAACGGTTCCGGCCCGCCTGGTACCACATGCCGTGCCCCTCGCGCGTCCGTCCGAGCAGCGGGTTCTCGATCCGCTGTGAGAAGGCGGCGCGAAGGCGGTCGAGCCCGGCGTAGGCCGCGTCGGCGAGGGCGAGCAGCGAGTCGACGCCCACCTCGCCGGGCCCCGGGTCGGCCGGCGACGGGTCGGACGGCCCCGGGTCGGGGGGCGGCGCCGGGTCGGGGGGCGGCGCCGGGTCATCGGCGGCCGGTTCGCGCGCGGGCATCGGGTGGCTCCCGGCGGCCGGCTGGCTCCCGGTGGCCGCGGCGGCCTCGCGCGCCGGTTCGGGCGCCTCCGCGCGCCGTCCGAACTCGGCTTCGAGCCGGGCGCGCGCCTCGGCCTCGGCGGACGAACTACGGTCGGCGCAGCCCGCGGACAGGCCGGCGACCAGCGCCGCGGCCGCCAGAATCCGCCCTTCCCGGTGCCTCATGCCTCGTCGACCGTCCCTTCGTCCAGATCCGTCAGCGTCGCCAGCACCTCGCGGGGTTTGGACCCCTCCGCGGGTCCCACGATCCCGGCCGCGTGCAACTGGTCGATGATGCGCGCCGCCCGGCCGTAGCCGATCCTGAGCCGGCGCTGCAGAAGGCTGGTCGAGCCGGCGGAATGCGAGATCACGATCTCCGCGGCCTGGCGGAACAGCTTGTCGCGGTCCCCGGCGCCTTCGTTCGACACCCCGCCACCTCCATCCTCTTCCTCGATTTCCTTCAGCATGTCGAGGATGTCGCGCTCCGCAGCCGCTTCGGCCGCGGCCTCGGCCGCGGCGCGCGCCTTCGCCTGGGCCCGGTACCAGTCCAGCAGGCGTTCGGTCTCCTCCGAGGAAATGTAGGCACCCTGGATGCGGACGGGGTCGGACTCGCCGGGGGGCAGGAAGAGCATGTCTCCGTTCCCGAGCAGACTCTCCGCCCCGTTCATGTCGAGGATCGTGCGGCTGTCGATCTTCGACGCGACCCGGAAGGCGATGCGGCTCGGGATGTTGGCCTTGATGAGGCCGGTGAGGACGTTCACCGAGGGGCGCTGCGTCGCGAGCACGAGGTGGATCCCCACCGCCCGCGCCTTCTGGGCCAGCATCGCGAGCGGGGTCTCGACCTCGGACTGCACGGTCATCATGAGGTCCGCGAGTTCGTCGATGATGAGCACGATGTAGGGGAGCGGGCCTTCCTCATGGGGTGGCGGCTCGTCGGCCATGCCCCGATTCGGCAGGAACACCTTGCGGCCGCCCTCGATCCGGCCGTTGAATTCCCCGATGTTCCGGCAGCCGTTCGAGGAGAGCAGCCCGAACCGCCGCTTCATCTCGTACACCGCCCACTTGAGGACGGACGCGGCTTCGTCGTTGTCGGTGATGACCGGATGGCGGAGGTGGGGCAGGTCTCCGTAGACCGACAGTTCCACCATCTTGGGATCCACCATCAGGAGGCGCATTTCGGCCGGGACGTAGCGGCAGACCAGGCTCGTGATGAGGGCGTTGATGCACACCGACTTGCCGGATCCCGTCTGGCCGGCGATGAGGAGGTGCGGCATGCGGGTGAGATCCGCGCACACGGGCTTTCCGGAGAGGTCGCGTCCCAGCGCGAGCGGCAGCTTCTGGCGCCCCCGCCGGTAGGCCGGGCTCTCGAGTACTTCGCGCACGAGGACCATCTCCGAGGCGGGGTTGGGGACCTCCACTCCCACGGCCCCCTTGCCGGGAATCGGCGCCACGATCCGGACGGATGGAGCCTTCAGGGCGAGCGCGATGTCGTCCGCCCGGGCGGAGATCTGTCCCACCTTCACGCCGGGGGCGGGGACGACCTCGAACTGCGTCACGACGGGGCCGGTCGTCCAGCCTCCGATTTCACCGGCGACGCGGAAGGTCGCCAGCTTCTCGATGAGAATCTCGCCCAGGCGATCGAGGTCGCGCACGCCGAGACCGCTCCCCTGCCCCTCCGGTTCGTCGAACAGGTCGAGGGGCGGGAGGTCGCGGGAGTCGGGATCGCCGAACTCCTCGAGTTCCGGGACGGGGGACGGATCATCCGCCGCGCGGTCGCGGTCCGGCTTCGCCACCGGGTCGCGGCCCGGCTTCGCCGCCGCGCGCGTCGTCTTCCGCTTCGCGGGCCGGCGCGTCTTTCGGGCCTCGCGGGGCGGATCCGGTCTCGCGGGGGGACTGGGGGCCCGGGACGACCGTTCCTGCCGGAATCGGCCGGCGAGGAAGCGGCCCAGCCCGCGGGCGCCGCGCCCGCTTGCGACCAGGCCGCGCCCGGTCGCCCGCCCTCCCGCCGCCACCGCGCCGGCCAGCGACCAGCGCATCGTGACGACGAGGGTGAGCACGAGCACGCCCGCGCCGATCAGCGATCCGCCGACCCGGCCGAACAGCATTTCGAGACCCCGCCCGGCGTTGTCGCCCAGCCAGCCCACGGAGGGGGGGGACGCGTCGGGCCGCGGCGCCATGAGCCAGAACAGCGCGGGGAGAGTGAGGAGGAACACGAGGGAGAGGATCGTCCCGCGCACCGCCCGCCCTCGGCCGCCCCAGCCGAGGAAGTACCCGCCCCAGGCGAAGGCCTGAATCGCGAGGAGTGCGGCGAGGGGCCCGAGCGCGACGTCCAGCGCCCCGTGCAGCCGGCGGCCGGCGTTCCCGATCCAGTTGTTCTCGGGGCCGACAAGCGCCGGGGAGACGAGCGCGAACGCCACCAGCAGGCCAAGCAGGATCAGCGCGGCGCCCAGCACCTCGCGCCGTTGCCGTTCATCCACCATCACACGTCCTCCTCCCCACCCTCGCTGCCCGTGGCAAGACAAGGGCGCCGTCCCGCCAGACCGGCACGGCCGTGAGATCGTCTACGGTCGCGCAGGCCCGGAGGTCGTCCGCCCGGCCGATGGCGCGCAGGGCTCGCCCGGCCGCGGTGCGGGCGAGGCCGACCGCGGTCGGCGGTCCCAACTCGGCGGAGAGCGCCTGCGCGGCCCGCGCGCCATCGGTCAATGTAGCCCCCCCGACCGTCTGGACGAACCGCGTTACAAGATGGCCCGCGCACCACGCGTCGTCCATGCTCACGCGGCCTCGCCGCCCGGCGCAAAGGATCGACACGCCGCACCCGCCGCGGGCCGCGTCGCCCGCCACTGCCCGCGCGACCGCCCCGACGTTCCGGAAACAGCCGAGCCGCACGGCCCCCGCGTCACGCACCGCCTCGACCGCGGCGGTCCCGTTCGTCGTCGTGAACACGAGCGTCCGCCCGGCGACCGTCGCCCGGTCGAACTCGCCGGGCGCGTTGCCGAGGTCGAACCCCGGCGGCGGCACCCCCTCGCGCTCCCCGCACAGGAGCGAGCCCTCCGTGCGCGCCGCGGCTTCCCTCGCCGCCACGACGGTGAGGGCGGGAATCACCCGTTCGGCCCCGGCCGCGAGCGCCGTCGTGATGCTCGTCGTGGCCCGGATCACATCGATGACGACCGTTGTACGGGCACCTGCCCGAACGGACGCGAGTTCCCCGGGGAGCCACAGGACGTCGATCGCGCTCACGGCGGACCGCCGCTCAGGCGCGGGCCAGGAACCGCTCGACGAACCCCGTGTCGATCTTGCCCGCGACGAAATCCGGATGTGCGAGCATCTTGCGGAGGAAGGGGGCCGTGGAAGCGACGCCCTCGAGGATAAACTCCTCCAGCGCGTGGTACGCGCGCACCCGGGCCTCCTCCCGCGTCTCGCCCCACACGATCAGCTTGGCGAGGAGGGAATCGTAGTACGGGGGGACGACGTAGCCGGCGTAGATGTGCGTGTCGACACGCAGGCCGGGGCCGCCCGGAGCGTGGAACGCCGTGATCGTGCCGGGCGATGGCCGGAACCCCTGCTCCGGATCCTCCGCGTTGATCCGGCACTCGATCGCGTGGCCCTGGAACTCCACGGGCTGCCGGATCGACAGTTTCTCTCCGGCCGCGATCCGGATCTGCTCCTTGATGAGGTCGACGCTGGTCACCAGTTCGGTCACGGGGTGCTCGACCTGGATCCGCGTGTTCATCTCCATGAAATAGAAGTCGCCGTCGGGCGCGAGCAGGAACTCCACCGTACCGGTGCTCTGATACCCGATGGCCCGGGCGCCCAGGATCGCAGCCTCGCCCATGGCTGCCCGGAGTTCCGGCGTCACGGCCGGGCTGGGCGCCTCCTCGATGAGCTTCTGATGGCGGCGCTGGCTCGAGCAGTCGCGCTCGCCCAGATGGGTGACCCGCCCGTGCCGGTCGCCCACGATCTGAATCTCCACATGGCGCGGCCGTCCGATGAGCTTCTCGAGGTACACGGTCGGATCGCCGAAGCTCACCTCGGCTTCGTTCCGGGCCACGGAGAAGAGCCTCCGGAAATCCGCCTCCTCGAAGGCGGCCCGCATCCCCTTCCCCCCGCCGCCGGCGGACGCCTTGATCATGACCGGGAACCCGATCCGGCGGGCTTCCTCGAAAGCCTCGTCCGCGTCATCGAACGGAGCCGAGCCCGGGACCACGGGCACGCCCGCCTCCGTCATCGTCCGCCGCGCCTCCGCCTTGTCCCCCATGCGACGGATCTGCTCGGGCGTGGGGCCGATGAACACGAGACCGCTCCGTTCGCAGATCTCCGCGAACTCGGCGTTCTCGGCCAGGAACCCGTAGCCCGGATGGATGGCGTCCGCACCGGTGATCTCGGCGGCGGCAAGGATGCGGGGGATGTTCAGGTAGCTCTCGCGGCTGAGCGCGGGGCCGATGCAGATGTCCTCATCGGAGAATCGCACGTGGAGCGAGTCGTGGTCGGCCTCCGAGTACACGGCGACCGTCCGGATGTCGAGTTCGCGGCACGCGCGCAGAATCCGGAGCGCGATCTCGCCGCGGTTGGCGATCAGGACCTTGCGAAACATGATGCCCGCCCGGCCGCTAGTCCGGCTCGATGCGGAAGAGCAATTCGCCGAACTCGACCGGCTCGGCGTTCTCGGCCGAGATCTCGCGCACGACGCCGGCGATGTCCGACTGCAGCTCGTTCATCAGCTTCATCGCCTCCAGGATACAGAGCGTCTGGCCGGCGGCGACGCGATCGCCGACGGAGACTAACGGATCCGCACCGACCGCGGGCGCCCGGTAGAAGGTTCCGACCATGGGCGACAGGACCTCGAACAGCATCTCGGAGGGGGCCGCGTCAGAGGCGGCGGAACCCGCCGGCGGTGCTCCCGCCTGCGGTCCGGGAACGCTGCCGGCGATGGGTGCCGCCACTCCGGCCGCCGCCGTGACGCGCGGGGACTTCCGGATCCGGACTCTGGTGGGATCCCCCAACTCCGAGCCGACCAGCTCGATGTCCAGGGCGTCCACGCCGGACTCCTCGACCAGCTTGATGAGCCCCTTCAGCCAGTCCATATCCATAGTCAAGTCACCCGCGTGATGTACTTGCCTTCGGTCCGGTCGACACGTACGACGTCGCCGACCTCGAGAAAGAGCGGAACCTGTACCACGGCACCCGGCGCGAGCTGGGCACGCTTCGCGCCCCCCTGGGCCGTGTCCCCGCGAACGCCCGGGTCCGTCTCCACGATCTCCAGTTCCACGAACTGCGGCAGCTCGACGGAGAGTACGACGCCATCACGGTTCAGACCCTGGCACTCCATGTTCTCCTGAAGATACTGGAGCTGGTCCTCGCCGATCTGCTCTCCCGAGAGCGGGATCTGCTCGTAGGTCTCCATGTTCATGAAGTAGTACAGCTGACCGTCGGTGTAGGTGTACTGGATCGGACGCCGCTCCAGCCGGACCTCCTTCACCTTCTCGCCGGCCCGGAAGGTCTTGTCGATCACGCCTCCCTCCATCACGTCCTTGAGCTTGGTGCGCACGAAGGCGCCGCCCTTTCCCGGCTTCACGTGCTGGAAGTAGGTGATCGAGTAGAGGGTGCCGTTGAGCTCGATCACCATCCCTCTGCGGAAGTCCGAGGTATCTGCCATGGTCTCCGAATCTCGTTGTGGAGCCGGGCGCCGGCGGCCCGTGCGACTGCTAAAGCTCGACGAGGGCGCGCGGAAGGCGGGTCAGCGTGCGGGCCCCGGACGCCTCGACCAGCACATCGTCCTCGATGCGCACGCCGCCGCGACCGGGAAGATACACGCCCGGTTCAACTGTCACCACGTTCCCCGCCCGGAGGGTCTCGTCGGAGCGCGCGGACAGGCTCGGCCCCTCGTGGATGTCGAGCCCGATCCCGTGACCGGTGCTGTGACCGAAGCGGTCGTCCAGGTCGTGTCGCGCGAGGGCGTCCCGCGCCGCGGCGTCCACGGCGCGGCAGCTCGCCCCGGCGCGGATCGTCTCCCGGGCCCGCGCCTGGGCTTCGAGCACCCGCTCGTGGATCGTGACCTGCCAGGGCTCGGGGACGCCACGCACGCAGGTGCGCGTCATGTCGCTGCAGTAGCCATCGACGCGCGCGCCAAAATCGAGGAGCAGGAGGTCGCCCGCTTCGATGCGCCGTTCGGAGGGCGTCGCGTGAGGGAGCGCCGACCGCTCCCCCGCCGCCACGATGGGGTCGAACGGCAGTGGACCCGAACCTCCCCGGCGAAGCTCGGCCTCGAGCGCCGTCGCGACCCGGCGCTCGCTCGGAGCCGCGGACCAGTCGATGGCCGCCAGCAGGCGGTCGAAGGCGGACTCGGCGACGGCCACCGCTCGTTCGATGGCGCGCAACTCCTCCTCGTCCTTGACCTGCCGGAGCTCTCGGACGAGATCTCGGCACGAGACGAACGCCATCCCCGGAAGCCCCTCGCGGAGCGCCTCGTACTCGGCAACGGTGAGGCTCTCGGCCTCGAAGGACGTGGGCCCCCGCGCGCCGGCCGCCACGTCGGCCACGCCCCGAATCCAGCCCCCGCGAGTGATGTGGGCCGGGACGGAATCCTCGACTTCGAGGCGCACCTGTTCCTCGTACCGGGAATCGGTGACGAGCGTCGGCGCTCCCTCGACCGGGACCCACAGGACGCCCGCCGAGCCCGTGAACCCGCTCAGATAGCGGACGCTCGACCTTGCGGTGACGAGAACGGAGCCGTGACCCGCGGCCCCGGCCGTCGCTGCGAGCCGGAGGCGCCGCGCTTCGTGGGCACTCACTCCGCTTCGTCCGCCCCCGTCTCTCCCCTCGCTCCCAGGTCCTCCACCAACGCCTCGAGGCCGAACAGGTAGCTCGACGAGCGGAAGCCCGCGATGACGCCGACCGCGAGATCGGAGAGGAGCGATGTGTGCCGGAAGGGCTCGCGGGCGAAGACGTTCGAGAGATGGACTTCCACGAAAGGACGCGCCGAGCCGGCCAGCGCGTCGCGCAACGCCACGCTGGTATGGGTCAGGGCGGCCGCGTTGACGAGCCAGGCGTCCACGCGATCGGTGTTCGCCTGCACCCAGTCGACGATCTCTCCCTCGTCGTTGGACTGGAAGAAGATGAGCGTCGCGCCGGCCGCTCCCGCTCGCGCGAGGAGGAGCGCCTCGATCTCGGCCAGCGTCTGCGTACCGTAGTGGCGCGGCTCGCGGCGGCCAAGGAGGTTGAGGTTCGGTCCGTTGAGAACGCCGATCCGCTTGAGGCTCAAAGCGGATAGTCCAGACCGGCCAGCCACTCTCGCCACGACCCTTCGCGGGACGGCTTCTCCGCCGCATCGCCGTCGAGGATCCGCCGGAGCTGCTCCCGGATGGAGACCTCCTGCGCCACGGCGACGGGGCCTTCCGGCTGCGCGCCGGCCGCCTCGCGCGCGCTCCGGCGCGCCTCCTCGAGCGCCACGGCGAGACGGGTATTGCCGGGGTCCCGCGTCAGCATTCGCTCGTAGACGCCGATGGCCCGGTCGAACAGACCCTGCCGCACGTAGAGCGCCGCCAGCGTGACGGTGTCGAGATCCGCCGCGGCGGGGTCCGGGATCGCGGCTCCGGACCCTTCGGGCCCCTCCGGCGCGGGGCGGGCGGCCGGCGCATCCGCCGCCGGCGCATCCGCCCGCCGCCCGCCCCCCCACGCTTCGTCCAGCCGCCCCAGCCAGCGCCTCGTCGCGGCGGCCCTCGCGATGGGATTCTCCACGTCGAACGCCGGGATACGCTGCAATTCGGTGACCGCGTCCGAAGCCTGTCCGAGTTCGCCGAGCACGCGGGCGTGAACCAGGCGGGCGGTGACGTAGTGCGGATGATTCGCCAACCCGCCGCGAACCACCCGTAGCGCGCTCTCGAGGTCGCCCTGCCCCCGGTAGAGTTCCGCCAAACGCGCGAAGGTGTGGGTACGCGGCTCGGCCTCCCGGCGGCGCAGGAGGTCCGCGATCTCCTCGGTATGATGGTCAGTGGGCACGGGCGTCGTCGAGGTCGTCGGGGAAGAAGCGGTCGGGTCGGGCCTTCCGGCCCGGAGCGGGTAACATACCGACCGCTTTTTTTCGTTGTCAACGAAGCGGGGTCCGCACCCCCGCCCCCCGATCTTCGTTGCCCGAACCGCGGGCCCGGCTTACGTTTTTCGATCAACCACGGGATCCGGCGGCGGCCGCGGACGGCCGTTCGGGATCTCGGCCCCGTCACGTCCCCGGTCGGGCGACTCGATTCACGTCACAGGCAGGTTTCGGCGCTCATGTTCATGCGGAAGATGCGCGGCAGCGCAGCCCTGGTGATGGGCATCATGGCCGCGGCCTTCGTCGGCTGGCTGGTGTTCGATGGCATCAACGCCATGCAGGGGGGCAACCTCGGCGGACAGGTCAACCCCGTGGTGGGCCAGGTAGGCGGGCGGGATATCCGCTACAACGAGTGGAACATCTTCCTCCAGAACCAGCTCGCGATCAACCGCCAGGTCGACCGCGGCATGACGGACGAGGATGTGCGCGTCGTGACCGAGCAGGCGTGGGAGAGCCTGGTCAGCGCGACGTTGATCCAGGCGGAGCTGGACCGGCTCGGGGTCCGCGTGACGGACGCGGAAGTCCGCCAGGCCTTCTTGACGCAGCCGCCCCAGGAGATGCTGAGCTACGCGGCGTTCCACACGGACGGACAATTCGACATCGAGAAATACCGCCGCTTCTTCACGGATCCGGCGACGGATGAGACGCAGCTGCTGCAGATCGAGAACTACTACCGCTCCATCCTGCCCCGCGCGAAGCTGCAGACGCTGGTGGAGAGCGGGATCTACGTCTCGGACGACGAAGCGTGGCGCTTCTACCGGGACACGAACGAGCGGGCACGGGTCCGGTTCGTCCACCTGAGCCCGACCGGACTCGTGCCGGACTCGGCGGTCTCCGTGTCGGATGACGAGATCCGTGACGTCTACGACGAGCGGGCGGACGAGTACATGCGGCCGGCCAGCGCCCGCGTGAACATGGTGAGCGTCTCGCTCCGCCCCTCCGCGGCTGACTCGCTGGTCGTCCGGGAGCGGGCCGCGGCGCTCGCGGAACGGGTGCGGGGAGGTGAGGACTTCGCCGCCGTCGCGGCCGCCGAGTCCGCCGATTCGATCTCGGGCGCCGAGGGCGGATTCATGGGCAAGCGTCCGCCGGCCGCCTACGACCCCAGACTCGTCGAGGCGGCCGGCGCGGTGGAGATCGGCGACGTCACGGACCCCGTCGAGACGCCGTTCGGGCTCCACGTCCTGCAGGTCGACGAGCGGACGGCGGACTCGCTCGCGCTACGGCAGATCTATCTCCCCTTCGAGGTTTCCGGCGCCACCGAGGACTCGGTGTTCACGCTCCTCGACGACCTGGAGGAAGTCGCGTTGCGGACCGACCTCACGACCGCCGCCGATTCGCTGGGGGTAGAGGTACGCACCGACGTCCAACTCCTCGACGGCGTGGACTTCATTCCCGGCGCGGGACAGCTCGGGGTCGCGAGAGACTGGGCGCTCGGCCCGGAGGCCCAGATCGGCGATGTGTCGGAGACGTTCGAGAACCCGACGGGCTTTCACCTGTTCGAGTTGCTCGGGCTGCGCGACGAGTCCCGGATCCCGATCGAGGAGGCGGGGATCGGGATTCGCTTGCAGCTCATCGTCGAGAAGAAGAAGGAGCGGACCGCCGAACTGGCCCGGGATCTGCCCGACGCGGTCGAGGTCGGCGCCTCCTTCGACGAGGCGGCGGAAGGTCTCGGGTGGACGGTGGAGGAGACCGAGTTGTTCCGCCGCGGCGATTTCGTCCCGGGGCTCGGGCAGGGCACCGAAGCGGTCGGTTACGCCTTCGGGGCGGAGATGGGTGAACTCAGCGGCGCGCTGGACGCGGGCGACGGGGTGGTCGTCCTCGAGGTGCTCGAACGCGAGGACGCGACCCGCGAGGGGTTCGAAGAGGTGAAGGATGCGGTCCTGACGCAGCTACGCTTCGAGCGATCCCGGCAGTACGTCCAGAAGTGGCTGGCCGCCCTGCGCGAGGGGACGCTCGTCGAGGATCACCGGGAACGGCTGCTCGTCCCCGAGGATGCGCCGTTCGCGCCTACCTTCTGACGAGGTCCGCCGAAAGCCCTGGTGACTGCTAGACCTCCGTATTCGAGGTCCGGGGCTGTACGGTCTCCTGGTGTGCGGACTGTGCGGACGGGGCGGACGTCTCCTTGGGGAGCTCGCCTCGTACGTTGCCCTCGACTTCCTTGATGGAACCCTTGAACTCGCGAATCCCCCTGCCCAGGGAACTCCCGATCTCGGGCAACCTCTTCGCCCCGAAGAGGAGCAGGATCGCGAGGAAAATCAGCAACAGCTCCCACGGGCTTAAACCGAACATCTCAGACTCCTTGCTTGTGGCTCGTCTCTCGTCCCGGTCAGAGGAGTGATCGCGCGAACCAGGCTATCAGGACTACGCCTACGACGCTGAGGAAGTTCACGCGCAGGATGACAGGTCCCAGCGAGAGCGCGAGCACCTTGGCGTCGAAGGCCAGGGGCTCCAGCGAGAGCGCGACCGTCGTGACGAAGAACTGTCGGGCCGCCGACGCAGGCAATGTAACCGCCACCAGCTCGGTCAGAAGCCCCCCCAGCACGAAACCGCCCACGATGATGAGCGCCACCCGTATCGGGGACGGCCTGCGTCTCCGTCCAATCTCCACCGGCTACCGTACCCTCTCCACGACGTAATCGACCGCAGCCCTCAGCGCTTCGAGGCATGGACCCGGAGGCAGGCCATCGAGCTGGTCCCTCGCCCGGCCGGCTCGCGAGCGGGCTTCTTCGCGCGCCGAATCGACGCCGCCGCGCGCCTCCACGAGATCGACGATCTCGCGCACGGCCCCGGCGGATGGCGAGGGATCCGCGAACAGCGTCTCGACGGCCCGACGTTCGGACCACTCCATCTTGGGGAGTGCGGCGATCAGGGGCAACGTCACCTTGTGTTCCTGCAGGTCCTGTCCCGGGTGCTTTCCCATGACCTCGGTCGACGACGTGTAGTCGAGCAGGTCGTCCACGATCTGGAACGCCATCCCGAGATGGTGCCCGTATGCGCGCGCCGCGCCGCGGTGAGCCGCCGCCCCCGACAGCGTCCCGAGTTCGCAGGCCGCGGACATGAGCGACGCCGTCTTGTACTCGCACAGATCCTCGTAGTCGTCCCGCGTGAAATCGAGGCGGTCGTGGAGCACGAGCTGCCGCATCTCGCCGACCGTCATCCGGTTCGCCGTCCGCGCCAGAATCGACACCAGTTCGAGCTTTCCCAGGGCCGAGACCTCGATCACGGCGCGGGAATAGAGATAGTCCCCCGCGATGATGGCGACTTGATGGGTCCAGCGATGGTTGACGGTAGGCCGTCCGCGACGCCGCGCGGAGTGATCGACGGCGTCGTCGTGGACGAGCGTCGCCACATGCAGCAGTTCGACGATGGCGCCCAGCTTCACCGCGTCCACCGATGGCCGGCCCGCGATCCCGTCGCAGAGGAGCAGCAGCGTCGGGCGGAGCAGTTTGCCCGATCGCTCGAAGAGATAGTCTCCCACTTCATCGAGCGCCTCGAACCCCGACGGGACCATGTCGCGGAGCTCCCCCTCGACGGCGTGAAGCCGATCCCTGACGGGGAGGCGGACCTGTTCCAGACCGATGGCGGCGATTGGGAGCATGACCTCCTCGGCGGGCGAGGTGCGCGTGAAGTGCTTGGGGAATTTCGGACTCGCGCCCGAGAATGTCAAAATGAGCCCGGGCGACCCTGGGACTGCTGGTCGTAGTCGAACTTGAGGTCGGGCGCGTCGCGGAGGTTGACGCTCATCTGGAAGATGAAGTTCCCGTTGGGCGAGCGCGCGAACATGAAGGTGGCCATCCAGCGGTGGAGGGCCCGGTCCAGCGTAATGAGGTGCTCGCCGAACTCTCCCTCCGAGAGGTTGTAGCTCGTCCGCCAGGCGAGTCGCCAGTTCGGCGTCGGATTCAGTGAAAGGACGGCATTGAGCGACTGGCGGTCTCGCGAAGTCTCGCTCTCCCGGCCCCGCTGCATGGAATAGGTCAGCGACAGGGTCCAGGGACCGCCGGCCCGCATGCCGGGGTCCTGCGCGTCCGGATTCTCATCGAAACTCTGCAGCCGATACCGCGAATCGGTCGCGGTCTGCAAGCGGCTTTGGGCGGCGGATTGGCTGCCCCCGCCCCCACCCCCGAGACCGAGCAGCCCCCCGAGTCCGCTGGCCGAACTGAACGTGAAGCTGCCCGTCAGGCTCGACAGGATGGGCGCGAAGCTCTGCTCCTCGCCGCTGCCCTCGAACAGGTCGAGAGACATGTTCAGCGAGAGGCCGCGCAGCAGGTCCGAGTTGATGCGGTGGGACCAGCGATCCGTCGTCAGCGGCGACAGGTTCTCGCGCGCGAAGTCGAAGGTGAGGGGGCTCGAGTTGATCCCCAGAATCACGACGTTGCGGCGCGGCTGCCCGCGCCGCGGCGCGTCCGGATCTCCGGTCCCGGATCCGGTGCCGGGCGGCGCATCCTGGACCCCACGCTCCGGATCCGCCACGGCCTCGAAGACGGTCGAGTCCGCGGCGACTGCCGCCGAATCCGCCGCCACGTCGAGCGCACCCTCCGCAAGGGGCACGGAGTCGGTCGCCGCCCCGAGGGAGTCCCCCTCCAGCGAGCGGCCCTCGAGGTGGGCTTGCGCCTCGGGGTCCAGTTCGACCTCCTCGCGCAGCTTCGCCTCGAACGTCTGGTTCAGCGTCAGGCGCAGCCGGTTCTCCTGCTTCGAGTTGGAGATGGGGAAACCGGGGATCGAGAGGATCGAGTCGGACGCCTCCACGGCGGGAGAGTAGTCGTAGTGGAAGCGCGGCGAAACCTTGTGGCGGACGCGCTCGAAGGGGCCGAATCCCGGCAGGAACCCGTACAGATCGGTCGAGACCGCCGCCCCGACGCGCAGCCGCATGGGGGCCGTCACGTACTCTCCGTTCGTATTCTCCGACCGGAACCGGCTCGCGTCCATGCTGACGGTGGGGCGGAAGGTCGTGCTCCCGATGAGGTCGATCTGATAGTCGGCCTGCGCTCCGTAGGTCAGCTTCGACACGCCCGGCGGCCGCTCCGGGGCATCCGTCGAATCGTCTCCTGCCCCGCCACCGGCCATCGGCTCGAACGGGAGTTTCAACTGGCGATCGAAGTTCGCGTTCCCGCTCACGCCGAAGGAACCGATCCGGATCGCGCTGTTCAGGGAGGCGCGTTCCGACCGCTGGCCGTCGTCCTCCTCCCGGGTTCGATCGAGGCGGGAGGCGGACAGCGCTCCGCTTACGACGATGTTGTTGAACGGTCCCCTGCGGTTTTGCGGCGCCCGGAAGAGTGTGAGGGGCGAGAACGTCATCTGCAGCTTGGGCAGCGTGAGGTCGGTTCGCCCCTTCTGGGCGCCGAGGTCCTGGCGGCGACTGCCGCTGAGGTTGACGGAAGCGAACGGGAAGCGGTGCTGAATGCCCACGTCCGAGGAGATGCGCTGCGTCTGCTGGCGGGGGTCGAACGACTGCCGCTCGAAGACCCTCGTGTTCGACACGAAGTTGGCGTTGACCCGGATGTCGGTCACGGGCGTCAGTTCGTGATTGTGCCGCATCTGGAACTGAAGGGTCTTCTCGTTCCCGAAGCTGTAACTCGTCAGGATGTTGCCCCGGAAGAACTTCTTTAGCGAGCGGTACCGGAGCGCGCCGTTGAGGCGGGTGAAGCGGCCGCTGAACCAGTCCGCCGTCGCCTGCGCGTCCATGAAATCGTTGAAGGCGAAGTAGTACCCGAAGTCGGTGACGCTCCGCCTGGAATTGCTGGAGGACGCGACGACGTCGTTGACGCCGAAGCGGGGCGGCAGGAAGCCGCTTCGCCGCTCGTCGCGGATATCCTGGGCGAAGAAGGGCAACCATGCGACGGGGACGTCCTGGATGTACAGCGTGACCGGCCACGCCACGATGATGTCGTTCGATACGACCTTGATCTGGCCGGCCCGGAAGTAGTAGTGGGGGTGCTCGACGTCACATGACGTGAAGTTCCCGGTTTCGACGAAGGCGACGCCGGAACCCCGCAAGGTCGTGTTCCCCCGGGTGAACCATTCGGAGCCGCGCTCCGCGAAGGAAGTCCGGGCATCCAGGATCGTCCCCTTCGTCCCCGAGACATCGTAGTGGAGGCACTGGTCCGAGACCGCGTCCTGCCCCTGCCCCGTCATCGAGATGCCGCCGCAGGCACGAACGAACTGAAGACCGGCCCGGTAGGTGATCGTGTCCGCGTCGACGACGGCCTGTTCGTAGGTCGCCTGCGCCTCGCGTTCGAGGTGCACGGCCTCCTCGCCCACATCCAGTTGCACGCGGCGCCCCCGATATTGAACCGCCTGATAGCCGGCTTCTTCGAGGAGCAGGCCGAAGATGTCGTCCGGCTGGGGGAAGGGGGGGTCCGCCGGCGCGGTCTCGAGCGTGTCCGAGGCGGCCGAATCACCCGCGGCGGCGGGATCCACGCCCGCGGCGGCCGGGTCCACGCCCGCGGCCGAATCCGCCTGCGCCGCCGAGTCCGCCCGCGCCGCCGAGTCGGGCCGGGGCACCTCCAGCGTATCGCGGGCCGTCGAGTCCGCCGGCAGCGAATCCCGCCCCCTCACGACCACCGTGTCGGTGTCGGCCGCGGCCGCGAGGCGCAGGGGACGGGGGCCGACCGAGGCTGCCCGCGCCGTCTCGGCGCCTCCGAGGCCGCCGAGCAGCGCCGCCAGCGCGAGGAGCCCGTAGAGTCCGCGGGGCGCGCGGACGCCGGAAGCGTCGCGTGCCGTCAGGCGGGATTTCCTTCCTCGGCGGCGCGCTTGGCCTCGCGCCGACGTCGACGGAGCACCCGGGTCGCGACGATCGAGAGTTCATACAGGAGCATCATGGGCACCATCATGGCGAGCATGGTGTACGGATCCGCCGGCGTCAGGAACGCGGAAACCATCGCCATCACGACGATCGCGTGCCGCCGGTACTTCGCCAGCCCCTCCGGCGTCACGATGCCGAGCAGCGAGAGGAAGACGAGCACGACCGGAAGCTCGAAGATGAGACCAAACGCCAGGATCAGCCTCGTCGCGAAGGTCAGGTACTCCCCGACCATGATGACCGGAGTGAGCTGATCGCTGAAGAAGTTGAGCAGGATCCTGAGCCCCAGCGGAAGCACGAGGAAATACGCCATCGAGATGCCGGCGATGAAGAGCAGGGTGCCCGCACTGATCGCCGGGATGGCGAACTTGCGCTCGTTCTCGTACAGGGCCGGGGCGAGGAAGCGCCAGGCCTGGAGCGCGATGTACGGAAACGCCGTCAGAAGCCCGACGATGAAACCCAGCTTGAGTATCAAGACGAAGGGGGTAGTCGGACTGGAGAAGTTCAGGTTCTCACCCGGCAGGAGTTCCACGATCGGACGTTGAACGATCCCCAGCACGTCCCACTGCATGACCGCCACGAGCCCCAGCACGAGACCCACGAGCAGGGCGAGGAGCGCCCGGATCAGTCGGGAGCGCAGCTCGTCGAGATGATCGAGGAAAGGCATCTCCGCCTGCTCGGGGGAGCCGTCCGCCTGTCGTCGGAGACCCATCGGTTCAATCACTCCCTGGTGAGAACAAATCCGCCTGTCCCGCCGCGCTGTGCCCCGCGCGCCGGAGCAGCCGGCGCACCTCCTCCATGAACTCCGTCGTGTCCTGGAAGTTCCGGTAGACGCTGGCGAAGCGCACGTACGCCACCTGATCCATCGCGCGGAGCCGATCCATCACGAGCTCACCGAGGCGGCGACTCGCTACGTCACGCGGGTCCTCCGCCTCCAACTGCTCCTCGACCTCATCCACCAGGGATTCGATGTCGTCGTTGGAGACGGGACGCTTGGCGCAGGCGAGGCGAATCGACGCGAGGAGCTTCCCGCGATCGTAGGTCTCCGAACCGCCGTCGCTCTTCCGAACCATGAGGGGTTCCCGCTCCACCTGTTCGTAGGTGGTGAACCGCTCGCCGCACGAGAGACACTCGCGGCGGCGGCGGATGGCACGCCCGCCACGACTCGTCCGGGAATCGACGACCCGATGTTCGGGGTCGTCACAGCGAGGGCACTGCACGGCCGTCAGGGGTCACGGGTTCGGCGCTAACCGCCCAGCCTCTCGCGTTCCCGGCGGGCCGCCGGTGCTTCGAGGCTGTTCGGATAGCCGCTCTCGATCTGGGTGAACAACTGCCGTGCCAGCGCCGTGTTGCCTCGCGTCGCCTCGATCACCCCGCGGCGATAGAGCGCCGCCGGGGCCCGGCCCGAGTTGGGGTAGAGTTCGGTCAGGCGGCGGTACTCCTCGAGCGCGTTCCCGAGGTCCTCGTCGTCCTCGAACGTGCGGGCGAGCATGAACTGGGCATCCGGCGCCAGCTCGTGGCGGGGCCACTGGACCATGAAGTCGCGGAACGCCCCGCGGGCCGACTCGAGGAGCCCCTGATTGAACGTGTCCAGGGCCATCCCGTAGAACTGGGGAGCCTCCTCCGACCCGGAGGTGGAAACCGGGCCGGGGTCGGCGGGCCGGGGGCTTCCCGTCGTGCCTCCCACCGGGGACGGAGCCCCCGCGAGACGCTGATTCTCGTAGATGTCGGCGAGCAACTGGTTGTTCTCGGTGGAGAGCTCGATGTTTTGCTCGACGAGGACCTCCAGGCGGCTCGTTCGCCGCTCCAGCTCCCCTCGTCCGGTCGCATCCCGTCGCTCGCTCGATGTCTCGATGCTGTCGAGACTGCCCCGCATCAGGTCGAGGATGAGACGCTGCCCTTCCTCGAGCGCGCGGATCTCCTCGCGGAGGGCATCCCCCATCTCCTCCACATCCGCCCGGGACGCGCAGGCGGCGGCCGCAACGCCCAACAACACGGCGACCGCCGCCCTGCTCACCTAGATGTCCCCGTCCGTGACTACGAACTCACCGCGGCGGTTCTGGCGCCAGGCCGACTCGTTGCTGCCCGTCGTGAGCGGCCGTTCCTCGCCGAAGGTCACGACATCGAGCCGACCCGCGTCGATCCCGAGGCTGCCGAGGTATTCCATCGCGGCCTGGGCGCGCCTCAAGCCGAGCGCCTGGTTGTACTCGAGCGAGCCGCGCTCGTCGCAATGCCCTTCGATCCTGAGACGGATCTCGGGGTACGCGCGCAGCACGTCGGCCTTGCGCTGGAGGGTTCCGGCGGCGGCGTCGGTGATGTCCGCGACGTTGTAGTCGAAGTGAACCCGGGCCACGATCGCCGCGCCCGCCATCGCGCGCTCGATCTCCGCGGGGGCCGAATCGGCACACGTCGTGCCGGGATAGTCGCGCACGACCTGCTCGAGCAGTGCACGCGCCGTCGTGTAGTCCCGGGACTGCATGGCGGCCATCGCACGCTCGCAGATCCGGTCGGCGGCGGCCTCACGCCGGGAACCATCGTCAACGACCGTCGGCGGCGGGGGGGGGGGCGGGGGCGGGGGAACCGGCTCCGGTTCCGGGTTTCCACTGCACGCCGCTGCCAGCAGCGCGATGACGAGAACAGGAGCAAATCGGTAGCCAAGCCGCATCGAGGTCTCCTTTGTGCGGGTCGCCGAGCCTGAGATTGCCGGAATGTCGCGAACACCACCTGGAGAGGAATACCATCCATGGGTCCGCTTCACCACGGAATTGTAACCTATCGCGGCCCCGTCACGCCGCAACCCGCCGAACCGCCCCTCGTTCACGAGCCGGAAGGGAGCGGCGGCGACCAGTCGGGCAGACCGTCGAGGCGTCCCGCCGTGAGGATGCGGGCCCGCCCCGTCTCGGTATCGAGGATCCAGATCGCGGAGCCCTGCGCGTCCCGCGATGCGAAGACGACGTGTCTTCCATCGGGGGCCCAGCTCGGGTCCTCGCTCTCGCCTCGCCGGGTCAGCATGCGCCGGTCCGTGCCATCGGGGTTGACGGTGAAGATCTGCCACCGACTGTTGCTCAGCGCCGAGTAGGCGATCCGGGCGCCGTTCGGGGACCAGGTCGGTCCGGCCGCGTTCGTGTCTTCCCGCCGCACGTAGATGCTGATCCTGCGCGCGGGTCCCCCCGAGATGCGCCGAACGTAGATCTGGGGTTCATCCGTCGGAGCGGCCTCGTACGCGAACCACGCCCCGTCCGGAGAGAAGCTGGGATTGAGCGCCCGCCCCCGGGCCTCGGTCAGTCGTTCCGCTCCTTCGAAGAGGATGCGCGAACCCCCGCCGACTCCCTCCGCGTAGGCCAGCCGCCCGTCCGTCGCGTAGGCCGGCGACATGAGCAGCGTCCCCGCCGCCACGGTGCGACGGCTGCCCGTGATCAGATTCGCTTCGACGAGCGTGAAGTGCCCGGTCTCGTCCTGGATCGTGTACGCGAGACGCATACCGTCGCGCGAGAAGGCGGGGGAGAAGACGTTCTGTCCGCCGCCGGACAGGCGCTGCGGATTGTGGCCGTCGCTGTCGATGATGAGGATGTGGGAGGACCCGTCGCCGTCCCTCCGCCTGAGGGCGATCCGGGTCGCGGCGATGCCGAGCTGCCCTCCCGCCGCCCACGACACGATCTGGTCGGACACCCGGTGGATGGCCATGCGGAAGTCGTCCGCTTCCGGTTCGGGCAGGCTGAACGCCTGCACGTTGGCGAGGTTCCCATATACCAGATCGTGCAGGCCGACCCGGAGGATGGGGGTCTGCGTCCCCGGCGCGAAGGAAACCTCCGAGGTGACGAGCCACACGGCCCCGAGCTGGTTCCACAGCGCGTAGTTCGGGGGACCGCTCAGAGAGACCGTGTCGGGCAGCTCGAGGATGTCGAACCGGTCCGAATAGTCGAGATCGGTCCGCAGGATCTCGCCGACCGCTTCGGCCAACGCGTCCATCCCCCCGGCCGCGCCTACCGGCGCGATGACCATGCCCGGCACGTAGCCCGGTTCGTACGTGAGCCCGAGACGCACCGCGCCGGCCGGCTCCTGCTCCTGGGCCGAGAGTGGAGCGCCGCACGCGGCGAGGGCCAGGGCCCATGGGGCCCAAGGGGCCCAAGGGGTCCATCGGACCGCGGCGCGCCGGATCGGGGCGGGCGGGATCGCTGCCACGTCAGCGGCCGCTCGGGTCGAAGAAGAAGGAGACGGCCAGCGCGTCGGCCGGGAAATTCTCCGGCAGCGGTCCGAAAGCCTCGGCGAGGCCGGCGGATTCCACGGCGCTCATCGCCACGAGATCGAAGGTCCGGTTCCCCGACCTCGCGACCCAGTCGAGCCCGCTCACCCGGCCGTCGCGGTGAATGATGAAGTAGACCTCCGCCCGCAGGTCGCGGGCCCCCTGCGGCGGCCGCCAGTAACGCTGGATCTGGCGGATGATGTTCTGCTGGTACTCGGGGTAGGCCGAGGCGTCGCCGGCGATCCGGATGCTCCGGATCTCTTCCCCGACCTCCTCGGCCCGGGCGGGTTCCGGCTCGGGCTCGCGCTCGACGGGTGCCTCGGCCTCCACGGTCGGCGTCTCGACCTGGAGCACCGGGTCGGGCGTCGGGTCGGGCGTCGGCGGGCGGTACTCCTCCTCCGCGATCTCCGGGGGCGTCGGGTCGAGCCGGATCGGGGCGTCCTCCGGGGCGGCCGCCACCATGTTGACCCGAACCGCCCGCGGCATCCGCACCGGGCGGAGGGCGGCGTTGCCGAGGAAGACCAGCACCGCCAGGGCTCCGTGCACGCCGAACGAGCCGTACAGGGCCTGCCGGGGCGGCCCCCCGTGGCGACGCTCGCGACGGCGTTCCGGATTCCGGCTCACGGCCGGCGGCGCACTTCGGGCCGGGTCACGATACTCACGATCCCGCCGGCCTCGTCGATGCTTCCCATCACGCGCAGCGCCAGGCGCAGCGCGATATCGCCGTCCGCCTTGATGAACACGTTGTCCGAATCGAAGCGTTCCAGCGCCGCCTCGATCGTGGCGTCGAACTCCTCGTACGTCACGGGAACGTCATCGAGGTAGATCTGCCCCTCCGCGTCGATCGAGACGACGAGCGCATCGGAGGCGCTCAGCGGCCCGGAGGCGGCTTCGGGCACGTCGATCTCGATCCCGCCCTGGAGGATGGGCGCCGTGATCATGAAGATGATGAGGAGGGTGAAGGCGACATCGACGAGGCTCGTGACGCTGATCTCCGCCAACGCTCCGGTCCCGTCCCCCCGCTGTTTGAACCGTCTTCTCATTCCCGGTGCCTCCCCCGCTCCGCCGGCGGCCCGTGGGCCTGGCTCAAACGCGGCCCTCGCGCGCCAGCGATCCCACGAACTCGCTCGCGAACCCCTCCAGTTCCCCCGTGAAGAGACGCAGGCGAGAGGCATAGTGGTTGTATGCGATCACCGCCGGGATCGCGACGGCAAGGCCCGCGACCGTGGTGGTCAGCGCCTCCGCGATGCCCGGCGCGACGGCCGCGATGTTCGCGGACCCCTGGGAGGTGATGCCGATGAACGAGTTCATCACACCCACGACCGTCCCCATGAGACCCAGCAGGGGACTCACGGATCCGATGATCGCCAGCCACGGCAACCCGTGCGAGAGTTCATCCCGTTCCTCGGAGAGACTCTTCTCGAGCGTCAGCCACAGCGCCTCCAGTTGCGTCGAACTCAGACCCTCGCCGACATGGCGGGTCGCGAGGGCCCCCGGACGCAGGTCGGAGAAGAACGCGATCCCTTCCCGGAACACCCTCCTGAACGGGGAATCCTCGAGTTCCCGGAGCGCCTCGTTGAGGTTCGAGAGGTCACCGGATCCCGCCATCGCGAACACGAAGTCGTCGGCCTGCCGGTTCACCGCACGCAACTCGCGGAATTTCCAGATGATGAGGATCCAGGACAGGAGCGAGAAGGCCGCGAGCACGGTGAGGATGACCTTCGTCGGGAGCGTGGCGCCCAGCACCATGTCGAGGGGAGAATCGATGACCCGCTCCGGGAGCTGCTGAACGACCGCCACGACTTCGGCGGCCACGACTTTGGCGGCCACGCTCGCGACCGCCGCCATCACGCGGCCTCCCGGGCGATGAAGTCCCAGGTCTCCCGCAGACCGGCGTCCAGCGAATGGGCCGGGCTCCAGCCGAGGGCCCGTATCTCCGAGCAGTCGAGGCCGTTGTGCATGGGGTCTCCGGGGCGCGCGGGTTCGCGCGCGATCGCCACCGCGCGACCCGCGATCTCGATCATGGCGGTGGCCAGCGCGTTGATGCTCGTGCGCTCTCCCGTACCGACGTTGAAGGCGACGTCGTCCAGCCCGCCGGCCCGGGGGAGGTGGGCGTTCGTCGCGAGGATGTTGGCCGCGGCGACATCCTTCACGAACACGAAGTCCCGCGTCTGCTCGCCGTCGCCGAAGACGACGAGTCGTTCGCCATCGAGGATGCGTCGGGCGAAGATCGCGACCACGCCGGCCTCGCCGTGAGGATCCTGACGGGGGCCGTACACGTTCGCGTAGCGCAGGGCGACGTACTCCAGACCCCGGAGGCGACGGAACGCATCCAGGTAGTGCTCCGAGGCCAGCTTGCTGACGCCATAGGGCGACACCGGCCGCTTCGGCGCCGTGCGGGGGATGGGCAACCCGGCCGCCTCCCCGTAGAGGGCGCCTCCCGACGACACGAACACGAACCGGGAGAGGCCGAACTCGAGAGCGCATTCGAGCAGGTTGAGGAGTCCGTCGACGTTCACGGAGGCGTCGTGACGCGGGCGGGACACCGAGTCGCGAACGTTCGCCTGCGCGGCGTGGTGGTTGACGACATCGAACCCGCCGTCGCGGAAGACCCGGCGGACGCCCTCGTCGCGGATGTCCATTTCGATGAGGTGTACGCCCCGCGGCACGTTGGCGGCGCGCCCGCCGTCCAGATTGTCGAGCGCGGTCACTTCCCAGCCTTGCACCAGGTACGCTTCACAGACGTGAGATCCGATAAAGCCGGCGCCACCCGTCACGAGCACCCTGCCAGGGCTCATCCACTCTCTCCTGACTTCCCCACCCGTTCCACTGTCCCCGGGGCCTGCGAACGGGATCCGCCTCCGGGATCCGCCTCAGTCCGTGCCCTCGCGCGTCCGTCGAGATCCGGCCGCCCGGGCCGCCAGCGAGTCTACACTAGCAGCCCGCGGCGCCCCCCCGCTACCGGCCGCCAGCCATGGTTCCAGCGCACGAAGGCACGCGTCGCCCCCGGGCTGTTCGGCCAGCCACCGGATCGCCCGCGTCGGGCCGTGCAGAAGCTTGTTCAGCGCGGCGCGACTCGCCAGCCGCAGGGCTTCGTCCGCGTCCGCGTCGCGGGGCCCCGCCGGGCGCCCGGCCAGTCCGTCCGACACGAGGCGGCGGGCGGTGTCGCGCAGCGCCCGCACCGCCGGGTCGGCTCGCCGGCTGCGGTGCCACGCCCAGTACTTGCCGACGTGCCGCTCGATGATCGCGTCGGCCCGTTCACGTTCGAACTCGCGCGCCGCGCGGGCCCGGTCCACGACTCGGCGGAGGTCGTCGATGTTGTAGAGGAAGACATCGCCGACATCGCCCGCCCGCGGATCGACGTTGCGGGGGACGGCGATGTCGAGGATGAGGAGCGGCGTCCCGCCGGTCCCTCGACGCCGGACGTGCTCCTCCCGCACGAAGGCGGCTTCGGACTCGGTACACGTCACCATGAGATCCACGCGATGCAGGCTCTCCAGCGCCGGCGCGCGCCCCAGGGGGAGGGCGTCGAACGGCCGGCCCGCGCGTTCGGCCCGGGCGGGATTGCGGCTCGCCATGAAGATGCGGCGGGCGCCCTCCCTCCTCAGGCACCTCACGGTGAGCCGTCCCATCTCGCCGGTGCCGAGGACGAGGACGGTCCGGTCCTCGAGAGAGCCGAACACCTTGCGGGCGAGGCTTACGGCGGCGGCCGGAATGGAGGTCACGCCGCCCGCGATCGCCGTCCCGGCCCGCACCCGACCCCCGACGCCGAGCGCTGACTGAAAGAGGCGATGAAGGACGGGCCCGGCGGCCGTCGGCTGCCCCTCGCGGTAGGCGCCCCGCACCTGTCCCTGGATCTGCGGTTCGCCGACGATGAGTGATTCCAGCCCGCTCGTGACCCGGAACAGGTGCCGCACGGCCCGTTCCCCGCCCAGCGTTCTCAGGTAGGCTGCCCCCTCGGCCCCGAGACCCGAGGCGCGGCACAGCGCCTCCCGCGCGATCGCGTCGAGTTCGTGGCCGCCGCTTCCGGCCAGATAGCACTCGGTGCGGTTGCATGTCGAGAGGACGACACATTCCGAGACGCCCGGCGTGGCGACGAGGCCCTCGACCCACTCGGCCATCCGCTCGTGCCCCAGCGCGAAGCGCTCGCGGACATCGATCGGCGCGGTCCTGTGGCTCACGCCGACGACGAGCAGCGTGTCGGCCGGAGGGCGCGCGCCCTCCGCCCCGGGGCGGCTCCGCGAACCCGTCACAGGAAGAACTCCGTGGCCGGCCCGAGCACCCGGAGGGCGACGAACCCGACACCGCTGGCCACGCACGCGACCACCGAGACCCGCGCCGGCCGGAGCCCGAACCCGCGCGTCCGGCGGCGGGCGCCCAGGGCCGCGGCGTACACGACCCACGTCAGGAGGCCGAAGGCCACGTCCGAGTCCCCCAGCGCCAGGCCGCGCCCGAACGTGAGGGAGAGGCTCCACCCCGCCAGCAGCCCGATCGCAAGTGCGGAAAGCCCGCCGGCGAGTCCGATCCGATTCATCCGGTCCAGACTCTCGAGCGAGGGGAAGAAGCGGAACACGTTACCGAAATCCTTCCTCTTGAGAGCGCGAAACTGAAACAGATACATCACGGCGGCGACGGAGGCGAGCAGCAGGCTGGCGTAGCCGCCGAACACGAGGAGGACATGGGCCACCAGCCACGGCCCCCGCAGGCGCGGATCGGCCAGGGTCGGCGCAAGTCCCGCAACGAGGCTCGCCGCAAGCAACGCGATCACCATGGGCAGGACCAGGAGGCCCACCGACCAGCGTTCGCGCGAGCGACTCGCGAGCAGGAATCCCGTGGCGAGGGCGAACGCGAGGAAGGCGGAGGCGGGTCCGAAGCCGGACAGCGGCGGCGTTCCGTACGTGAACCAGAACGCGAGCAGCGCCGCCGAATGGAGGCACACCGCCCCGATGGCAAGGACGCCCGAAGGAGGACGGCGCACCGCACCGCCTCCCCTGAAATCGGCGATCTGAAGCAGCCAGGCGCCCGCGTACGAGGCGAGGGCGGCGGTCAGGAGGATCCGGGTGAACATGCCGGGGGGTCGACGCCGCGTCTCCGGACGGTCAGAAGGGGAGGTCGTCCTCCCCCGCCACCGACTGGTTCGAGAACTCCGAGAAGTCCGACCTCGCCGGCCCCGCCTCCGTGCTCGAGTGGCTCTCCCGGCCGCCGCCGCCGCTCCCGAGCATGATCATCTCGAGCGCGCGGATCTCGGTCGTGTAGCGCGTCTGGCCATCCTGCCCTTCCCACTGGCGGTATTCGATCCGCCCTTCGACGTACACGCGATCTCCCTTGCTCAGATACCGCTCGCAGATTTCGGCGAGCTTGTCCCAGCAGACCACGCGATGCCATTCCGTCTTCTCCTGCGCCTCGCCGGCCCGACTCGTCCAGCGTCGGCTCGTCGCCACGGAGAGCGTTGCGACCCGCGTCCCCGCGTTCGTGGACCGAACCTCGGGGTCCGCCCCCAGGTTCCCGATGAGTGTGGCCTTGTTCAGACTGCGCGCCATCTTCCGCCTCCCGGATGATCGATCGAGTGTTCCGCCGGACCTTCGCCGGACAATAGATGAGGTCTTCGAAGGTTCCGAAAGAGGATCAACGGACCAGCAACCGGCGCATGGTCAGCGCGTCCTCGGTCGGGCCCGCGTAGTACGCCGGGTGCCGTCCAACGACCTCGAAGCCGCAGCTGCGGTAGAGGCCCTGCGCGCCGCGGTTTCCTTCGCGCACTTCCAGGAAGATCTGCCGCGCCCCGCGCGACCGCGCCTCCGCGAGGACCGCTTCCACCAGGCGGGCCCCGATGCCGCGGCGGCGCTCGACCGGGTCGACGGCGAGGTCCCCCAGTTCTCCCTGTGGGCCGGCGAACCACACGGCGGCGTACCCCACGACCCGCTCGCCTTCGTCGACCGCCGAAAAGAGACAGGCGTCGCGGCGCCGCAGGAGGTTTCGGAACGTCTGCGCGGACCACGGCGCGGCGAAGCTCGCTTCCTCGATCGCGACCACCTGCGGAAGGTCGGCCGCGGCGAGCCGCCGGATCCGGGGCGGCGGCTTACCGGCGTCCACCGTGGCGCCCGCCCTGGCGTTCGGCCTGGCGGTGGGCCTGGCGTTCGGCGCCGGGACTCCGGACGTACCGCGGCTCCCACAACTCGATGTCGTCCACGCGGCCCTGGGGGATCCTCTCGGCGAGCCAGAGCAGCGCCGCCGCCCGCGGCACCCCGAGAAAGGCCGGGAGGACGCTTCCCCCGCGCGCCTCGATCCGGGCCCGCTGGCGGATCGCCCCCTCCCCGGCGAAGGACCAGGCGGCCGGGTCGTCGAGCCGGTCCAGCCACGCCTCGATGGCGCACGCCGCGGGCCCGAGGACCGGACCGTCCAGCCCGCCGCTCCGGTACGCAGCCCCATACACCTCGCCGCGGCGGGCGTCGAACAGCGCGCACACCCGCTCGCGCCCCGCGGAGGCGGCGACGGAGCGCAGGCTGGAGTAGGCATGGAGCGGCACGTCCCGCGCGTGACACCAACCCTTCGCGAGCGCCGCCGCGATCCGCACCCCCGTGAACGAGCCGGGACCCGCGCCGATCACGAGGCGCTCGACCCGGCCGGCGTCAACGCGGGCACGCGCGAGGAGGCGCGCCACTTCGTCGAGCACCGTCTCCGAATGCGTGGCCCGGACCGCGAGCGCGCACTCCGAGATCAACTCGTCGCCGCGCCCGAGGGCGATGCTCCCCAGCCGCGTACTCGTCTCCAGCGCCAGCGTCAGCACGAGGGCGCCCGGGCCGCCCTAGCGTGAAGAGCGGGGTCCGGGATGGGAGGGGCGTCCCCCAGCGCCCGCGCCGTGACGTTCCGCATCGCTCCGCCCGCGGCGAACTCGAGCCGGACCTCCCACCTGTCGGGCGGGAGTTGCCCGCCCGCTCGCTCCGCCCACTCGACGAAGACCGCGCCCGGGTGGGACTCGAGTTCCTCCCAGCCCAGCCCCGGCAGCTCCGACGCGTCGCGGATGCGGTACAGGTCCGCGTGGGCGACGGCCCCCCGGTCTCCCTCGTACCAGTGGACGAGCGTGTAGGTCGGACTCGTGACGGGGTCGCGCACGCCGGCCCCGGCGCACGCCGCCTGCGCGAGACGCGTCTTCCCGGCCCCCAGCGGTCCGAGGAGCGCGACGAACACGGTCTCGCGAGCGGCGGTCTCCCCGAGTGCACGCCCCCAGCGGACGAGCCCCGCCTCGTCGAGGACCGCCGGTCTCATGCCGGATCCGCCGCGGAAGCCGGCACCCCGGGGGCACGCGCTCGCGCCTTGCCACCGATCCGCGCGCGAATCTCGAACAGCTCGTCCCGCAGACGCGCCGCGGTCTCGAAGTCGAGCGCGGCGGCGGCGGCGCGCATGTCCTTCTCGATGACGTCGGCCAGCTCCTCCGCCGACAGTTTCTCGTACGCTCCCTCCCGCTCGAAGACCGCCGGTTGCGCCTCGCGCGCGTCGGCGACCGCGGTCGAGAAGCGGATCTCCCGCACGGACTTCACGATGGAGCGGGGCTCGATCCCGTGCTCCTGGTTGTACGCCGCCTGCACCTCCCGCCGCCGCGCGGTCTCGTCCATCGCCCGGCGCATGGAGTCCGTCACGCGATCCGCGTACAGGATCGCCTTGCCCGCGATGTGGCGGGCCGCCCGCCCCATCGTCTGCACGAGCGATCGGTCCGAGCGCAGGAACCCCTCCTTGTCCGCGTCGAGGATCGCCACGAGAGAGACCTCCGGGAGATCGAGCCCCTCCCGCAACAGGTTGATCCCGACGAGGACATCGAACGTCCCGAGCCGCAGGTCGCGGAGGATCTTCACCCGATCGATCGTGGCGATGTCGGAGTGCAGGTAGCGGACCCGCACTCCGCGCATGGCCAGGAATTCCGACAAGTCCTCCGCCATCCGCTTGGTCAGCGTCGTCACGAGCACCCGCTCGCGCCGTTCCGTCCGGCGGCGAATCTCGCCCAGCAGGTCATCCACCTGCCCGCGAACCGGCCGCACCTCGACCGCGGGATCGAGCAGGCCCGTGGGCCGGATCAACTGTTCCACGACCACGCCGTCGCTCTTCCGGAGTTCGTACCCGCCCGGCGTCGCGCTGACGAAGATCACGCGTGGCACGATTTCCTCCCATTCCTTGAAGGAAAGCGGCCGATTGTCGAGTGCCGATGGCAGCCGGAAGCCGAACTCGACCAGCGTCCGCTTGCGGCTGCGGTCGCCCTCGTACATGGCGCCGATCTGGGGGATCGAGACATGGGACTCGTCCACGACCACCACATAGTCGTCCGGAAAGTAGTCGAGGAGACAGTAGGGACGCTCGCCCGGCGCCCGCCGGTCGAGGTGCCGACTGTAGTTCTCTATGCCCGGGCAGAAGCCCACCTCCGTGAGCATCTCGAGGTCGAAGCGGGTTCGCTGCTCGATCCGCTGCGCCTCGAGCAGCCTGCCCTCGCGCCGCAGGTGGAGCAGACGCTCCTCCAGTTCCACGTAGATCGCCTCGCGGGCCTCCTCCAGCCGGTGGCCCAGCGTGGCGTAGTGGGTGGCGGGAAAGATCGACGTCTCGGGCAGGCGCGTGATCGTGACCCCGGTCATCGGATCGATCTTCGAGATGCGCTCGATGACGTCACCCCAGAGTTCGATCCGCACGCCCTGCTCCTCGTACGCCGGGAGGACCTCGATGACGTCACCCCGCACCCGGAAGGTCCCGCGCACGAAGTCGAGGTCGTTGCGTGAATACTGGACCTGTACGAGCGAAGAGAGGATCTCGCGCCGCGAGATCTCCTGTCCCTCGCGCAACGTGAGCATCAGTTCCCGGTAGCCGGCCGGGTCTCCGAGTCCGTATATGGCGGAGACAGAGGCGACGACGATCACATCGCGCCGTTCCATGAGCGAGGACGTGGCGCGCAGCCGAAGGCGATCGATGTCCTCGTTTATCGACGCGTCTTTCTCTATGTATGTATCCGTGGCCGGCACGTAGGCTTCCGGCTGATAATAGTCATAGTAAGAGATGAAATATTCGACCGCATTGCGCGGAAAGAACTGTCGCAGTTCACCATAGAGCTGCGCGGCGAGCGTCTTGTTGTGGCTCATGACGAGCGCCGGACGGTTGACCTCGGCGATCATCGCCGCCAGCGTCACGGTCTTGCCGCTCCCCGTCACCCCGAGCAGCGTCTGCCACTTCTCGTCGCGGCGCACGCCGTCCGCCAGCTCGCGGATCGCGGCGGGCTGGTCCCCCATCGGCTCGAACGGAAGCTGAAGATCGAAACTGGGCATAGTGGTACTCGAGTCGCTACTCGAGCGTGAGGTCGCTCTCGCCGAAGGATTCCTTGCGCTCGACCGAGAGCACGCCTTTCACGCCCTGCACCTGGCGCATGACCTTCTGCAGGTGGCTGAGGTTCTCGACCTCCACGACGAACTGGCCCCGCATCCCGCCCTCGACGCCCTTGATGTCGGCCGACTGAATGTTCGTGCCCGTGTCGCTCACGGCGCGCGCGATGTCCGCGAACAGGCCGTGACGGTCCGTCCCCTCCATGATGATCCGCACGAGGAAGCGGCGCTGGCCGTGCTCCTCCCATTCGATCTCGACCCGGCGCTCCGGGGCGTTCGAGAGGTTGAGTACGTTGGGACAGTCCTGCCTGTGGATGGAAACGCCCCGCCCGCGCGTGATATAGCCGATGACCCTGTCGCCGGGGACCGGCTGGCAGCACTGGGAGTAGCGGACCATGAGGTTGTCCATCCCCTGGATCCGGATCCCCTTCCCCGCTCCGCCCCAGACCTTGTCCACGAGCTTGTTGAGGGGACTTGGCGTCTTCTCCGGCACTTCGGGCACGGCTTCGGGGAGGATCGCCCGGATCACGCGCGTGAGTCCGACATCCCCGCGCCCGGTGGCCGCATAGAGGGCATTGGGCGTGTCGTACCCGAGCCTCCCGCACGCCTTCCGGATCGCCGCTTCGTCGACCTTCCCGCGTCGGCGGCGCCTCCACTCGCGCTGCACGATTCCCTTGCCGAGACGGATGGCCGACTCCTCCTCTTCCCGACGAATCCATTGCCGGATCTCGTGCCGCGCCTTGCTGCTGCGGACGAAGCCGAGCCAGTCCCGGCTCGGCGACTGGGAGTCAGACGTGAGGATGTGGACCGTATTTCCGTTTCGCAGCGGCCGGCTGAGCGGCGCGATCCTCTCGTTCACCCTCGCTCCGGCGCAGTGGAGCCCGATCTCGGTATGGACCGCGAAGGCGAAATCGATCGGGGTCGCCCCCTTCGGCAGCTGCTTCACGTCGCCGGCCGGGGTGAAGACGAAGATCTCGTCCTGGAAGAGGTCGATGCGGAGGAACTCCATGAACTCCTCCGGCTCGCGCGTCTCCTGCTGCCACTCGAGCACCTGCCGGAACCACGCGAGTTCGTCGTCGACCTCGTCCCCCGGCCGGCCCTCCTTGTAGCGCCAGTGCGCCGCGATCCCGTACTCGGCGGTGCGGTGCATCTCGTGCGTGCGGATCTGGATCTCGTACAGGGCGCCGCCGCGGCCGAAGATCGTCGTGTGCAGACTCTGGTACATGTTCGACTTCGGCGTGGCGATGAAGTCGTGGAAGCGCTCGGTGAGCGGAGTCCACTTGTTGTGCACGATCCCCAGCGCGTGGTAGCAGTCCCGCACGGAGTCCACCAGGATCCGCATCGCCAGCGTGTCGTAGACCTCCTCGTACGGTGCGTCGCGCTTGATCATCTTGCCGTAGATGGACCACAGGTGCTTGGGACGGCCCGTGACCTCGCAGCGGATCCCCGCGGCCGCCAGTTCGGCCCCCAGCGGCTCCTCCATGCTCCGGATCAGTCCCTCGCGCTCCCTGCGGGTGGCCTTGACCTCCCCCACGAGCTGCCGGTAGCCGTCGGGTTCCAGGAACTTGAAGGCGAGGTCCTCGAGCTCCCACTTGATCCGGGCGACCCCGAGACGGTGGGCCAGCGGTGCGTAGATCTCGCGCGTCTCGAGGGAGATCCGCTCGCGGGCGCCCGCCGGCAGGTGCTCGAGCGTCCGCATGTTGTGGAGGCGGTCCGCGAGCTTGACCAGGATCACGCGCGCGTCGCGCGCCATGGAGAGGAGGAGCTTGCGGTAGGTCTCGACCTGGCGCTCGGCCATCGAACCGAACGCGAACAGCGATATCTTGGTGAGGCCGTCCACGATCATGGCGATCTCGTCGCCGAACTCGGTCCTGATCTCGTCCAGCGTCGTATCCGTGTCCTCGACCACATCGTGGAGCAGCGAGGCGGCGAGGCTCACGGTGTCGAGCCGGATCTCGATGAGGATCTTGGCCACCTCGACACAGTGGCGGATGTAGTCCTCGCCGGAGCGACGCTTCTGGCCTTCGTGTTTCTCGAGGCTGTACTGGAACGCCAGCGCCAGAAGATCGAGGTCGAGTCGATCCTCGTACCCCGCGATCGCCTTCATGAAGTCTTCGGGCAGCAGCGAACGCGGGCCCGCTCCCGGCGCGGCCCGGCCGGCTGCCTGCTTGACGCTGCTCTCCACGCTTCGCGCTCCGATCGTGCGAAGTCACGCCCTGCTCGCTCCGATAACCTTTCAAGGTAGCGGAGGGACGCAACTTCGGCGCGCCCCTTCGGCACGCCGCCGTAGCGCGGGCTAGCAGACGCCGCGTTCGCGGAGGCTGACGTATCCGCGGTCGCCGAGGATGACGTGGTCCCGGACGGGGATCCCCAGCAGCCGGCCGCTCTCGACGAGTTGGCAGGTGACGGCGATGTCCTCGGGCGAAGGCTCCGGGTCGCCGCTCGGGTGGTTGTGGGCGAGGATCACGGAAGCGGAGGCCGCCGCGATCGCCGGCGCGAACACCTCCCTGGGGTGGACGAGCGAACTGTTCAGGAGCCCGACGGTGAGGCGGCGCTCGAGCAGGACCTGGCTCTGCGTGTTCAGGTAGATGACCCAGAACTCCTCCTGCCGGCGGTCGCGCAGCAGGGGGCCGAGACGCCCGAACACGTCGGCAGGGCTACGGATGCGCGCGCTGGCGCGCGCGGGCTCCGCCGCGAGACGCCGGCCCAGCGCGAGCGCGGCGGCCACCGCGGCCGAACGGGCGGGGCCGATCCCCGCGGTCTTCTCGAGTGCGGCGGATTCCGCCCTCCCCATCTCGCGCAGCGAGCCGCCGAAGGCGGTGAGCAGGCCGCCCGCCACGTCCACCGCCGAGCGCCCTATGGCGCCGGCCCCGAGCACGACCGCGAGCAGTTCGGTCGTCGAGAGCGCGTCGGCGCTGAAGCGGCGCAACCGCTCCCGCGGACGTTCGCTGGCCGGGAGTTCCAGGATCTTCGGAGCCATGCGAAATGTATCGCGGCGCGCATGAATCCCGTCTCAACTGCGGGGTAAGGCAAGGCATATCGTCCTCGGGGCCGGTGGCCCGTCCGCGCGCGATCGCGCAGGTTGCGGGCTCGCTGGCGGCCATGGGCCAACCAGCCAGCCGGGGCCGAAGCCGTTCGCTCGAGGGCGCGGGCTCCGGAGCCCGGTCTCAACACCGTCAGGAGGATCGATGAAATCAGGATGGCGCGGTGTCGCCGCCGCCACGACCCTCTCCCTCGCAACCGCGCTCGCTTCCTGCGGGCCGCCCCCGGCCATGCCCCCTGTTCCCCTCCGCGGGCCGCTCCGGCTCCGGCTGGTACCGCCCGAAGGCCAGGTATCCCGCTACGCCTACTCCATGGAAACGAACATGGAGAATCCGATGATGCCCTCGACCGGCCCTCTCATGACCATGCGCTTTCATCAGACGCAGACGGTCCTGAGCGTGGAGCACGAGGTCATTCGATCCCGGGGGACGATCGACTCGACCGCCACGACGATGGCTATGGCCATGCCGGGGATGGACATCTTTCCGGACTTCTCCGGGAGCGTCTTCACAACGGAAATGGACACGCGTGGCAGACTCCTTGGCGTCGTCGACACCGAGGGCCTGCCGGTTGATGCCGGGGTGAGCCTGGAGAGCATGTTCGAGGAGTCGAACTACTTCGTGCTGCCCGAGGAGGAGGTCAGCCCGGGGGATTCCTGGACGCTCGACGCGCCGATGAGTCTACCGATGGGGCCCGACGGAACGGTGTCCATGGATGTGGAACTCACGTACTCGTTCGTCAGCCTGGAGGGTAGCCTCGCAACCCTCTCGTTCGAGGGTCCGATCGACATGAGTCTGGACGTGGGGGGCATGGGGATGAGCGGCAGCGGGACCGTGACCGGAACGACGGTCGTGGACCTGGCGGAGGGCCGATACCAGAGCCAGACGAGCCGGATGAACCTCGACATGAGCGTGGCCGGGATGTCGATGAAGACGAGTTCGACGACCACACTCGAACTGTTACCGGATCGATAACACCCGATCGTGAAGAACGAGTGGCACCCCGGAGCCCGCACGTGCAGGTTGCGGGCGCCCGACGGCGGAGGCCGAAGGAGAACGGGGCCGCTACCGGAATCCCAGTACCTTGAGGAGGACCAGTGAAATCAGTTCGGCGCGGTGCCGGCACCGCCACCATGATCGCCCTCGCCTTCGCTCTCCCCCTGAGCGGGCAGTCGCTCCTCCGGCTCGCCCCGCCCGAGGGCCAGGTGAATCTCTACGTCTACTCCATGGAAATGAGCATGCAGAATCCGATGATGCCCATCTCCATGACGCTCCGCGCGCATCAGACGCAGACGATCCTGAGCGCGACGGACGAGGTCATTCGTGCGCGCACGGCGATCGACTCGTCCACGATGACGGTGAGCACGCCCGGGGGGCCCCCGGCGCCGGATCTCTCGGGAAGGGCCTTTACGATCGAGATGGACCCGCGCGGCCGGATGCTGAACGTCGCTGCCGACGATGCCGCGGGCGACGACGCCGAGGCGGTGGCGGAGGGTTTGTTGGAGAGTTCGAACTTCTTCTGGCTACCCGAGGCCGAGGTCGCCGCGGGGGATTCCTGGACGGATATCGTGCCGGTCCCCCTGTCCATGGGGTCCATGGGCGGACCGGCGGCGACCATGGAGGTGGAGTTCACGTACACCTTCACCAGCCTGGAAGACGGTCAGGCGACGATCACGTTCACGGGCCCCGTGGAGTCGAGTCTCGACATGGGCGGGATGCCGGTGAGCGTCAGTGGGGAGCTGAGCGGGTCGCTCGTCGTGGATGTGGGCGAGGGCAGGTATGTGCGTCAGGAGAGCCGGCTGAGCGTCGAAATGGGGATGGGGGGCATGGCCATGCCGGTGGAGACGACCACGACACTCGAACTCGTGACCGATCCGACCTAGGGCGACCTCATCGGCAACACGATGCGGGAGGCATGCATCGCGTTGCGCTGGACCGACAGATCCGGGACGCTTCCGTTGCGCGGGTAACGCAGGAAGGTGTCCGCGTCCGCGCCGGCGAGGGCGACCCGGATCCTGTGGCCCGCCCGGATCAGGACCGAGGTCGCCCACAGATCGAAGCTCAGTTCGGCGACCTCGCCTGGCACCAGCGGCAGGGCGTCCGCGCGTGACTCGCCGCGGTGCGGCCCGTACTTCCGGTACAGCGGCGGGTCGTCGGTCACCGCCCGCATCATCCCGCGGAGCTGTCCCTCGGTGAGGTACCGCACCGTCCCGTCCGGGGCGACATCCTCCAGATAGACGAGAAACGCGCCGTCCGGTTCCGTCGAAGCCAGGTGCAGGGTGACCACCGGGTGGCCGGTGATCTCGGTGTCGACCGCGAAGGGCGCGCTCGTGTAGGTCAACAGCTTCTCGTCCTCGGCCCGCCGGTCGCCGTACACGACATCGCCGCCCCCGCCGTTCGTGTACCAGCGGTTCCGGATTCCCGTCGTGGCCGTGAAGTCGACCGTGTAGCGGTCCTCCCCCGCTTCCGAGGCGGGAGCTTCGGTCGAAAGCGCGCCGTCCTCGCGGAAGTACCACGTCACGTCGTCAAAACCCTCGGGGGGCCAGGTCTCCGTGCGCGTCCAGCGGTCGGCGCCGAGGGTGTAGTAGTGGACCTCGGTCGGCGTCTCTCCGGACCCGTCTTCCTTCAGGTGTGCGTCGAAGAACGCGACGAGTTCCGCGAACCGCGTCGCGGCGTCGGGGTCGACGGGCGTGTCCACCGGCCTGAAGGGGTCGGTGTCGTTGCTGGCGCCGTGATCCCACGGGCCGATGAACACCTGCTGCGCGTTCGAGATCGTGTTGTAGCGGCCGAGGGTGCCGTTCACGGTCGCGGCGTCCTGCCAGCCGACCCGGATGAACATCGCCACGCCCGATTCCTCGATCTGCGGCAGGTGGCCGGAGGGGCTGCGCCGGTGCCCGACGTTCGTCTCGCCGTAGGGGCCGAAGGGATCGTCGCGGAACTCGTACTCCAGCGCCGCCTCGAAGGGCACAGTGTTGGCCTGGTGGTCCGCGACTGCCGCCGCGAGCAGGGACCCGTCGTGGTCGGCGTCGACCGGCTTCACCCCGGTCACGCGGCCGAGCACGTCGTCGCACGCCGGCCCGGTCGCGTCCGAAAGACCGCACATGTCGTTCAGGTCCTGCATGCGGGTGCGGTCCGACCAATCCTCGAGGAAGCCGACCGTGAGGACGCCGCCGGGGAAGATGAGGTGGCCGAAGTTGTCGAAGTCGTTGAACAGCGGCGCGACCGCCTTCACGACGGGATTCCCGTTGACGGCCAGCATCTCGGCCGTGTTGCCGGCGTAGGAGACCCCGTACGCCCCCACCCGTCCGTTGGACCAGGGCTGGGCCGCGATCCAGTCCGCGACCTCTCCGTAGTCGCGCACCTCGTCCTCGGCCAGTTCGAAGCGGCGGATCCCGAACGAAGCCCCGCTTCCCCGCCCGTCGACGAGGACGAGCGCGTAGCCGGCTCCGTTCCAGCGCTCCGCCTCGGTGAAGTTCGCGGTCTCCTCGAGGGGTATGCCGACCTCGTCCCGGGCGCGCCAGTAGCGGGTCGCCCGGATCATGGCGGGCAGGCGGTCGCCGGGCTCGATGCCGTCCGGAAGCCAGACGTCGACCGCGATGCGCACCCTGTCGCGCATCGGGATGTGGAGGGCCTGGTTGCGGACGAGCGCGCTCACCGGGGCCGCGCTCGCCCCCTCATCGCCGGCTGTCGACGCCCCCTCCCCGCAGGCGAAGCTGGCCAACGAGGCCAGAAGGACGCCGCGGAGGATCGTCTCTCGCGTCACCAGGCGATCGCGTGACCGTCACGGCGCGGGTCCGAGCCGCCGGCGAGGGCACCCGTCTCTGCATCGCGGTACACGCCCTGCACGCCGCCCGGGTTGCCGGGCTCGACCAGGTAGTGGCCGCGATCCGCCAGCTCCCCGTACACCTCGGGCGGGAACCCCGCCTCCAGATACGAGACCGAGTCCTCCGGAATCGGCGTCAGGCCCCCACCCCGGTTGATGCACATCCGCGGCGAGGCGATCGCAAGCTGCATGTCCATCCCCCCGACGGTGAGCTTGGTGATCACCTGCCCCACCGTCTGGGGGATCGTGTAGCCGCCCGCGGCGCCGACGGCGGCGACGAGGTTGCCGTCCTTCATGACGACGCACGGCGTCATCACGCCCTTCGCCTTCTGGCCGCCCTCGAGGTGGTTGACGTGGCCTTCCTCGAGCACGAAACCGAACATGTGGCCGTTATTAAGGAAGATCCCGGTATCGCCCGCGATCACGCCACTCCCGTACACCGCGACCAGCGACTGGGTGAACGCTACCGCGTTACCCCACCGGTCGGCGGAGGAAAGGCTCGTCGTCCCGTAGAATGGGAGTGGCGCCCCGGAGAAGGAGGCGACGCGGGTGGGGTCGATCTTCGCACGCTGCTCGTCCGCGTACGCCTTCGAGATGAATCGGTCGACCGGGATGTCCACATCCTCCTTGCCGGTGTTGTACTGGTCGTCATCCATCAGGGCCAGCTTGTAGGCCTCGAGCCAGAGGTGAGCGAACTCGGATCCGTACAGGTCCATGTTCGCGAGGTCGAAGCCGTCCATGACGTTGAGCGCCTGGAACATCGACATGCCGCAAGATCCGGGCGGCATCGCATACAGGTCGTGGCCCTGGAAGGTGGTCGTGATCGGCTCCCTCCATTCGACCTCGAACGATTCGAGATCGGCCTTCGTCATGTGACCGCCATTCTCGGCCAGGAACGAGACGATCCTGTCCGCGATCTCGCCCTTGTAGAAGTCGTCCGCGCCTTCCCGGGCGAGGCGTCGCATGCTCGCCGCGAGTTCGGGCTGCTTGATGATCTCGCCCATGCGTGGCGGACGGCCATTCGGGAACAGGACTCGCGTGCTCGACGGGAAGTTGCCGAGCTTGTCCGCGCTCCCGGCGGTGTGGATCTGGTCGAACTTCGAGATGACGAAGCCGTCCTCGGCGAGCTGAATCGCGGGCTCGAATACGTCGCCCAGACTCATCGTACCGTAGCGCTCGAGGGCTGCGGCCCAGCCCTTGAAGGCCCCCGGTACGATCGGCGCCTTGTAGCCCATGTCGAAGTCGCCGAGCGTCATGTTGTCGGGCGATGAGGCGGCGGGCGCCCGGCCGAGCGCGTCGAGTCCAACGACGCGGTTCTCCTCGGCCAGATAGATGAGCATGAAGCCGCCGAAACCGCCGATCCCCGACATATAGGGCTCGGAGACGTTCAGCGTGGCGGCCGCGGCCACGATGGCGTCGATCGCGTTGCCGCCTCGCATCATGATGGTGGTGCCGGCCAGCGATGCGTAGTAGTCCGCCGCGGCCGTCACGCCACGCGCGCCCCACACGGTCCCGTGCGCGGGCCCGAGCAAGCCCGGGACATTCGATTCGCCAGCGGGCCCCCACTGCCCGATGCCGTCCGGCGGGGCGGCGGCCGTCTCGGGGGCGCGACAGCCGATGAGGCTCGATCCGGCGGCCGCCGCGGCGGAGGTGGCGAGGAAGTCTCGGCGTCTCATGGGACGACTCCTGGGTAGGGGGATGGCAACTCTTGATCCTAGACCCGGGGTTGCCCGGCGCTCAAGACCCCGACCGCGCGGGGTCAGCCGCGCCACCGACCAACGCGCGCAAGTCTCACCAGGCGATGGCGTGGCCGTCCCGCCGCGGGTCCGAGCCGCCGGCGAGGGCGCCGGTCTCCGCGTCGCGGTACACGCCCTGCACGCCGCCCGGGTTGCCGGGTTCCGCCAGGTTATGCCCCCGGTCCGCCAGCTCCCCGTATACCTCGGGCGGAAATCCCGCCTCGAGATAGGTGACGGAGTCCTCCGGGATCGGCGTCCGCCCGCCGCCCCGGTTGAGGCACATGCGCGGGGAAGCGATCGCGAGCTGTATGTCCATCCCGCCCGTGGTCAGCTTGGTGATCACCTGTCCGACGGTCTGCGGGATCGTGTAGCCGCCCGCGGCGCCCACGGCCGCGACGAGGTTGCCGTCTTTCATCACGACGCAGGGTGTCATCACGCCCTTCGCCTTCTGGCCGCCCTCGAGGTGGTTGACGTGCCCTTCCTCGAGCACGAAGCCGAATGTGTGGCCGTTGTTGAGGAAGATCCCGGTGTCGCCCGCGATCACACCGCTCCCGTAGCCGCTCACGAGCGACTGCGTGAAGGCGACCGCGTTCCCCCAGCGGTCGGCCGAGGAGAGGCTCGTCGTCCCGAAGAACGGGAGCGGGGCCCCGGCGAACGAGGCGATGCGCGCGGGGTCGATCATCGCCCGCTGCTCGTCCGCGTACTCTTTGGAGATGATCATGTCGACCGGGATATCGGCGTCTTCCTTCCCCGTGTTGTACCGGTCGTCGTCGATGAGGGCGAGTCTGTACGCCTCGAGCCACAGGTGGGCGAACTCCGACCCGTACAGATCCATGTTCGGAAGGTCGAAACCGTCCATGATGTTGAGGGCCTGGAACATCGACATCCCGCACGAGCCCGGCGGCATCGCGTACAGATCGTGGCCCTGGAACGTCGTCGTGATCGGTTCCTTCCATGTGACGTCGAACGATTCGAGGTCGGCCTTCGTCATGTGGCCGCCGTTTTCCTGCAGGAAGGTGACGACGCGGTCTCCGAGTTCGCCCTTGTAGAAGTCGTCCGCGCCCTCCCGCGCGAGGCGGCGCATGCTCGCGGCGAGGTCGGGCTGCTTGATGATCTCGCCCATGCGCGGCGGACGTCCGTTGGGGAAGAAGACGCGCGTCGTCGAGGGGAAGCGGCCAAGCTTCTCGGCGGCGGCGCCGTTCGTGTGGATCTCGTCGAAGCGCGAGACGACGAAACCGTCTTCGGCGAGCTGGATCGCGGGCTCGAACACGTCGCCGAGGTTCATCGTGCCGTGGCGCTCGAGCACCGCGGCCCAGCCCTTGAAGGCCCCGGGGACGATCGGGGCCTTGTAGCCCATCTCGAAGTCATCGAGCGTCATCGTGGCGGGAGATGACGCGGCGGGCGACCTGCCGAGCGCGTCCAGTCCGACGACGCGGTTCTCCTCGGCCAGATAGATGAGCATGAAGCCGCCGAAGCCGCCGATTCCGGACATGTAGGGCTCGGACACGTTCAGCATGGCGGCCGCGGCCACGATGGCGTCCACCGCGTTCCCGCCCTGCATCATGATCGTCGTGCCGGCGAGCGACGCGTAGTAGTCGGCGGCGGCCGTCACGCCCCGTGCGCCCCAGACGGTCCGGTGCGCGGGCCCGAGCAGGCCGGGGACGTTCGAATCGCCGGCGGGGCCCCACTGCCCGCCCGCGGTGGCGGTCGCGCTCGCAGTCTCGGGAGGACGGCAGCCGATGAGGCTGGAGCCGGCGGCGGCGGCGGCGGAGGTGGCGAGGAAGTCTCGGCGTCTCATGGGACGGCTCCTGGGCAGGGGGGTTCGCGGAACCTTGATCCTAGACCCGGAGTTGCTCGCCGTTCAAGACCCCCGTGGCCGTCTCACCAGGCGATGGCGTGACCGTCGCGACGCGGATCCGACCCGCCGGCGAGGGCGCCGGTCTCCGCATCCCGGTACACGCCCTGCACGCCGCCAAGGTTGCCGGGCTCGGCCAGGTAGTGGCCGCGGTCGGCCAGCTCCTCGTAGACCTCGGGCGGGAATCCCGCCTCCAGATAGGTGACGGAGTCCTCCGGGATCGGCGTCCGGCCGCCGCCCCGGTTGACGCACATGCGCGGCGACGCGATCGCCAACTGCATGTCCATGCCCGCGACCGCGAGCTTCGTGATCACCTGCCCCACCGTCTGCGGGATCGTGTAGCCGCCCTGCGCCCCCACCGCCGCGAAGAGGTTCCCGTCCTTCATCATGATGCACGGCGTCATCACGCCCTTCGCCCGCTTGCCGCCCTCGAGGTGGTTCACGTGCCCTTCCTCCAGCACGAAGCCGAACATGTGGCCGTTGTTGAGGAAGATCCCCGTGTCGCCCGCGATCACGCCGCTCCCGTACCCGTTGACGAGCGACTGCGTGAAGGCGACCGCGTTCCCCCACCGGTCCGCCGTGGAGAGGCTCGTCGTCCCGAAGAACGGGAGCGGGGCTCCGGAGAAGGAGGCGACGCGGGCGGGATCGATCCTGGCCCGCTGCTCATCGGCGTATTCCCTGGAGATGATCATGTCGACCGGGATCTCCACGTCTTCCTTCCCGGTGTTGTACCGGTCGTCGTCCGCGAGAGCCAGCTTCATCGCCTCGAGCCACAGGTGCACGAACTCCGACCCGTACAGGTCCATGTTCGCGAGGTCGAAGCCGTCCATGATGTTGAGCGCCTGGAACATCGACATGCCGCACGAACCCGGCGGCATGGCATAGAGATCGTGCCCCTGGAAGGTCGTCGTGATCGGCTCCCTCCACTCGACCTCGTAGCCCTCCAGGTCGGCCTTCGTCATGTGGCCGCCGTTCTCGGCCAGGAAAGCGACGATGCGGTCGGCGAGTTCGCCCTTGTAGAGGTCGTCCGCCCCTACGCGGGCGAGGTGCCGCATGCTCGCGGCGAGTTCGGGCTGCTTGATGATCTCGCCCATGCGGGGCGGGCGGCCGTTCGGGAAGAACACGCGCGTCGTTGACGGGTAGCGGCTCAGTTTGTCCGCGCTCGACGCCGTGTAGCGCTCGTCGAACTTCGAGATGACGAAGCCATCCTCGGCGAGCTGGATGGCGGGTTCGAACACGTCGCCCAGGCTCATCGTGCCGTAGCGCTCGAGCGCGGCGGCCCAGCCCTTGAAGGCCCCGGGCACGATCGGGGCCTTGTAGCCCATCGCGAAGTCGTCCAGGGTCATCGTGGCGGGCGACGAGGCGGCGGGGGAGCGGCCGAGCGCGTCCAGCCCGACGACGCGGTTCTCCTCGGCCAGATAGATGAGCATGTAGCCGCCGAAGCCGCCGATCCCGGACATGTAGGGGTCGGACACATTCAGGGTGGCACACGCGGCGATCAGCGCGTCGATGGCGTTCCCGCCCCGCATCATGGTCATCGTGCCGGCGAGGGACGCGTAGTAATCGGAGCAGGCCGTCACGCCCGTCCGGCCCCACACGGTCCCGTGCGCGGGCCCGGCCAGGCCGGGGACGTGCGAGTAGTCGCCGGAACCCCACTGCCCGGAGGTGACGGGCGGGGCGGCGGAGGTCTCGGGGGGCCGGCAGGCGACGAGGCTCGAACCGGCGGCGGCCGCGGCGGAGGTGGCGAGGAAGTCTCGGCGTTTCATCGGACGGCTCCTGGGCAGGGGGGATCGCGGACCTTGATCCTAGTGTGGCGCCGCAGGAATCCGCGAGCTACCGAGACTGCCGAGGCGCCTCAATGCAGCGGGGCCCGGACGGTTCAGCTCTCCGATCGGAGGGCGTCCCAGAACTCTCGCGGGCTCAAAACCGCCACCGGCGCCTCCCCTGCGACCCGAAGGAGATCCCGGTCTCCGGTGACCAGAACATCAGCCTTCCCGGCGACGGCCTCCCCCAGGATCGGCACATCGTCCGGGTCGGCCAGTTCGATCGAGAGCGGAACGGCCGCAGCCACGACCACCGCCACCTCGCGCAGGAATTCGTCGGTCGTTTCGATCGTGGCAGGCGGGACTCGAAATTTCTCGTCGAGAACTCGCCGCAATTCTCGAAGCACCGTCTCGCCCGCGATGAGCGAGTGATTCGCGATCACGACCCGCGGCACGTCGGAGCAGATGCCTCGCGCGGCCAGAGCGCTGACGAGCACGTTGGTGTCGAGGAATATCCTCAAGAGATTTCGCGGAAGACGTCCTCGTCCGTGAGGTATCCCCGGGCTTCCGCGAAAGGTGTGATGCGGCGGCGCAGATCGGCCAACCGGTCCAGCGCGAGCTGACGTTCCAGGGCGTCACGGACGAACGCGCTTCTGCTCCGCCCGCTGCGCGCGGCAGCGCGACTCAGCCGACGCTCCAGCCGAGGGTCGATTCTGATGGTCACGGTCGCCGTTTTCATGTCACACAATGTATGACACCGGTCGGGGACGGGGAAGCCGCCGTACTCGTCGAGAATCTCGACCGCGCCCGCGAGGATCGCCTGCTCGATCCGGGCAAGCTCCTTGCGAACCACGGCCAGATCGATGCCGCGCGCGCGGAGCATACAACGGCGGCATGCCATGCGCCCGGCGGTTAGCGCATGATCACGGTCCCGTAAGCGGTCAGGTCGCCGAGCGTGAAGTTCTCGCCCACCACCTGCAGCAGGCTCACGCGGTACCGGGCGAGGTCCGCCCCGGTGGGGCACCCAGACCCGCAGCAAGAGCGCGTCCGGCAGCGCTCCGGCGACGATGACCTCGCGTCGTGTCGAGGACGATGCGTCCGTTTCGAACATCTCGAGACCCGGCGCCTGAAGCGAGTCGATGGCCGGACCCTCGACCACGAGCATCGCTCTCACGTTGCGGGCCCGCGGCGTGGGCGTGCCGCCCATGGTCGTGCTCAAATCCCTCCTGGATCAGGACCCGAGCCCCTTGGGCGCCGGAGCGCGGAATGGATTCCGGCGGCGCGCTGAACCGTCGGCTCGTCCGGCGTTGCAGAGCGGAGGTGCTCCATGGCCGCGCGGGGAATGCGACGGGCACGATGATCGGCACGCCCCCGTCCACGTGCAGGCCATGGAGGCCACCACCTCGTCCCGGCGCGGGCCTAACGGGATCGCTCCGCGGACGACGGCGTTATATTGGCTGTCCATGATTCCTGCCGCGGCGAGAGGAGCCATGAACAGCCTGCCCAAACAAACGATGAAGCATGCCGAAGACGGCTTGGTCGTCCCGGCGTCACCGCGGTGAGCGGGGCCGCGGCGATGCTCGATCAGCCCGACCTCGGGAAGCACCTGAGCCTGCGATTCCGATGCGTTGGGACAGGTGGCCGATGAGTCGCCACGAACGGCTGGTGCGGACTATACTCCGCGGGCGATCCGACGCGAACATTCGATTCGACGAACTGCGCACGCTGATGCGGTATCTTGGATTCGAGGAGCGCGTGCGTGGCAGCCACCACCTCTTCGACAAGGAAGGCATCGTGGAAATCGTCAACCTGCAAAGCCGTGGTGGACACGCGAAGCCCTATCAGGTCAGGCAGGTTCGGCAGTTGATCCTCAAATACAAGCTGGGAGGAGACGACTGATGCACAAGTACGAGATCATTCTCTATTGGAGCAACGAAGATCAGGCTTTCGTCGCAGAGGCACCCGAGTTGCCCGGGTGCATTGCGCACGGAGACGATCAGGAGACCGCGTTAGGGAACATCAAGGATGCGGTGCAGTTCTGGATCGAAAGGGCAGAGGAGTTGGGACGATCCGTGCCGGAGCCCAAGGGAGAGCGCCTGATGCTGGCTTGACTGGCATTACGTGACCTCGGGCTCGTTCCCTCAGATGTAATGGCGTGCAGCTCCGCCGCAGACCGATGCGGCGTGCGGCTCTGCCACCGAGTTGAGTTCCCTGAGCACGCCGGCCAGCGGCCGGGTGGGTTCGTGTCGGATCAACCTGTCCGATGCTTTCATCTGCTCTAGAAGCACCGTCTCGCCCGCGATGAGTGAGTGATTCGCGATCACGACCCGCGGCACGTCGGAGCAGATGCCTCGCCCGGCCAGAGCGCTGACGAGCACGTTGGTGTCGAGGAATATCCTCAAGAGATTTTCGCGGAAGACGTCCTCGTCCGTGAGGTAATCCCCGGGCTTTCCGCGAAAGGTGTGATGCGGCGGCGCAGATCGGCCAACCGGTCCAGCGCGAGCTGACGTTCCAGGGCGTCACGGACGAACGCGCTTCTGCTCCGCCCGCTGCGCGCGGCAGCGCGACTCAGCCGACGCTCCAGCCGAGGGTCGATTCTGATGGTCGCGGTCGCCGTTTTCATGTCATACAATGTATGACATCGAGCGGGGACGGGAAAGGCGGCCGGACGGGCGGTCTACAGCTTCACGTCGCCGCCTGGATCGCGTCGTCGCAGCCGGGCCAGTGTTTCTTCCGCCTCCCGTAGTCGAGTGCGGCGCGCGTCGTCGTCAAGGATGGCGGCGGACCAGTTGGGGTGGCCGCCCGGGCTCGGAACGCGCAGAACCGCTCCGGGCCGAGTGCCGGCCGGCAACTCCTGCAGCGGCACGTCCCGAGAGCGCTCATCGCCATCACGTATCAGTACGGCAACCGGTCCTTCCACCCGGTCTACCACCCAGATGTCGCCGTGTAGATCGGCCCCGGGCCCCGGCCGGTCGGCGCTCAACAGCTGAACATGACCACGGCCGCCCCCGTGTCGTCATAGAGGGTCGCGGTGTCACCGCCGTTGTTCCACACCGCTTGGCGCCGACCCATGTAGTACCGCGTGCCGTTGGCGGATCCGGATCCGGTGTGGACGACGAGCCGGCCGCCGGCCGCCAGCCGCGCGTCCGGAGGAAACGTGAAGCAGTGGTTCGCCCGGTCGCAGAGCGTCCAGCCGCCGATCACCCGGTCTTCGGACTCGAGATTATCGATCACCGCGTACTCGCCGTTCGGGTTCCGATGGTCGTTTCCAGGCGCATCGGCGTGCACCCGGATCCGGATGCCGGCGTCCCTGGCGCCTCCGGGGTCGGAGCCGGGCACCGGGATGCGAACGGGCCCCGGCTCATCGCCGCGCGCGTTGCCGCGAAGCGCCACGTTTCCACCGACTGCGACCTCATAGTCGCCGCTCTGGCGGCCGCTGACCGAGACATGGCCGTGCAGGTCGGTACGGAAGACCGTCGCGCCCGACGCATCGTATGCCTGCACAGCGGCGGGCCGCGGGTGGCCGTACGGGTTGCGTCCCACCGAAATCACCACGACGCGAGGCCGGGCCATATCGAGGAAATCCCACGTGAAGCCGTTGTCGCTCCCGTGGTGCGGGGCCTTGAGCACGGTCGTCTCGTGCACGGCACCCTGGCTGACCAGATGGCTGAGCTGCCGCACTTCGGAATCGCCGCTGAGGAAGGCCGTGAAGTTCCCGTAGCGCACCACCAGACTCACGGAGCGGTCATTGTGCTGCGTACTTCCGGGCGGGAGGAGCGGCAACACCTCGATCTCCACCTCCCCGAGCGTGAGCGTCCGCGGCGAAGCCTCCAGGTACGTGATCTCCGGCCGGGCGTCGAGCGCGGCCAGCAGCCGACGGTAGGTCGCCGTCGTGTGCGGCTGGCCGTTGTCCATGTAGAAGCGGACCGGAAACGTCGCGATCACGCCCGCCATGCCGCCGATGTGATCCGCGTGCGGGTGCGTCGCCACGAGCAGGTCGATCTCGCTGACCCCGAACTGCCGGAGGATTCGAACGACGTCGCTGCGTCCGGCGTCGATCAGCGCGACCTGGCCGCTGGGCGCCTGCACGAGCACCGCGTCCCCCTGCCCGACATCGAGAAACGTGATCCGAAGGACGGAGTCCGCTGGTAAAGGACGCAGGGACGAGGCTGCCGCGGTGACACATGCATCGGCGTCGGTCCCGCCCGTGTGAGCGCACGCAGGAGCCGCGGACGCGGCTACGGACGGCAGGGCCGCGAGGGATACGGCGGACAGCAGGCGGGCAGTCCGATAGTGCCCGATCCCCTGCCGCAGGAACCTCTTCACGCTCCATTGGAACATGGAGGCCAACTGACTTGCCCGATCACGGCGAGACAAGGGCCTCTCGCCGTACCTCTCGGTGATCACGTGATCGACGTCAGGGCTTCCCAGAGGCCGCGCGGGGTCACGATCGCCACCGGTACGTCATCGGCAATCTCAAGGAGGCCCGGTGTCTATCCGATGGCGTGCTCCAGCCCCCGCTGTGGATACAGGCGCGTGAGGAAGTCCCCGACCGGCACGCGCAGGACATCCCCCACGGCGAGCCGGTCCGTGCCCCTGTACAGGAGCACCCGGCTGCGCGACCAGCCCCTCCAGGGCAGGACCGCCGATCTCGGCCGGCCGGTCGAGGGGACCCGCCGGCCGCAGGCTCCTGAACAGGCCGCAGTCGAAGTAGAAGAATCTGGGGTGCGCCACGAGCCGGCGTTTGGCGCGCCGCGTGAATACGGGCAGGCGGAAGGCAAGCAGAAGCTCTTCGAGCAACTCCAGGTAGCCCGCGACCGTGGTGCGGCTCGTCTCGCACTCGCGGGCGGACGGCGCTGATGTTGAGCGTTGCGCCGTGAGAAAAGGCCGCCGCTTCCAGAAAGCGCGAGAAGCTGCCGACATTGCGGGCCAGGCCCTCGGCGCGCACTTCCTACAACGGCTGGTGCCCCAGGTCGGCTCGGGTGTAGCCGTGCTCCATGGCCAGCCGGGCCAGTTCGTCCCGGTTGGCCGGTGGCGGTTCCGTCCGCAGTGGCGCCAAGTGCGCCTCCCGCGGGGCGCGTCGCGCGAGGAGGGCGGCGTAGAGATCACGGTCGCCCCCCACCAGATATCCGAAGAACCCGGGGTCGGCGTCGGCCGGAATGTCGCGAATGAGGCTGCGCCGGTCCTCCGACCGAATGGTCTCCCGTGCCGCAACGACGAGTTCGGTGTCCAGCGAATAGAGGGTCTCGCTCTCCGCCAGCAGCTGCGCGATGGTCTGCCCCACGGACGATGTTTCCTCCAGGAGCTCCTCGGCCCTCTCCGTGCTTTCATCCTTCCGCTGCGAGCTCTCTTCCGCCTCATGCAGCAGCCAGGCCAGGGCCGCACGCCGATCCGATCCGACCACATCGTGCAGTAGGTCGGCCCCGCCGCACGTCACCGCGGCGTCTTCCCAGAGAACTCCCATCTCGCCGGGCGGACGCCGCCGATGATGGAGGTCCCACAGAGCGGCGGCCGTTTCCCCCCGCACCGTTCCGTCACCATCTTTCAGCAATCGGAGCTTCCACGCGTCCGGCACATGGGCCCAGGGCACGACATCCCGCATGAAGTCGGCATGAGCGCGCGCCTCGGCGAGGACCCGATGAACCGCCATGGCGGGTGGATCGTGGAGGCACAGGCCGGCCTCGAGGCTCACGCCAGCGTACTCGCCGCCCGGGTCAACACGCTCCAGTATCCTCCAGGGGACTTCGTCCGAAGAGTCGGCGATAACCGCCGCATCCAGGAACGGGCCCACCCACGCGCTCGGCACCGCGCGACCGGCGAACTCCTCCAGCCAGGCGGACGGATCATCGACAAGTTCGGCCAATTGAACCACGATCAGGTCCAGCGGACGCGTACCGTAGTACCCGCTGAGCTTGCCTTCGCGTCTCAACCGCAGCAGGCGCTCGGCCACGACTCTCGGTTCTTCGTGGCGCCACTGTCCGGCGAACCGGCGGGCGGCTGCATCGAATTGTGGGGCTGCGGGATGCGCCGACCGGCGTTGATCGAGCGTGGGGAACAGCTGGATCACGGTTTGGTCGTCAACCCTGGGCAGCGTCACGTTCAGCTTGTGCTCACGCACGATGCCGTGCGCCCAGTGCAGGAAACCCGGCTCTACCCACGCATCCAACGCCAACTCAAGCATCCGGGCGACTTCGGCTCGCGACGCGACGCTGGTCTCCGGCAGCTCACCAGGCACGCGGGGACCGGTGACCCAGCGCCGGATCACGCTCCGCGCGCATCGGATTCCCGCATCCCCGAGATTACGGAGCAGTTCCATCCCCTCCGGCCAAAGGCGTGCCAGACGCAGGACATCGTCCTCCGTGAGCGAGCCCATCCCCGTCGTGAAGGTCTCAACGCTCACGGGATCCCCCCGCACGCGGAGGAAGCTGAGCGAGAAACACGAGCGGACGAGTTCGGCGGCTGATTCGCGACCCTCAACCAACTCCCCGTGCTCCGCCAGCGCGCGGAGGAGTTGGCGGCGACGGTCCGCTGCGTCGGAACCCGGCCGTCCCGCCCGCACCCAGGCGCCGATCTTCCCAACGAGGTCCCCCGAACGCGTTTGCTCAAGCGCACGGAACCCGCCGCGGAACTCCGTCTCCCAGCGGCGGTCGCGGGATCCGCGCTCGGACCCGATCGCCAGAGAGATGAGCCTGCCGAGGGCCCACTCGGGCGCGAACGTCAGTGCATCGGTGGCGATCGACGACGCCCGGTCGGGGTAGTTCTCCAACACCCACCGTGCCCCCTCGGCCCCCGTCGCCGCGTACAGGTCGAGCGGTCGGTTGCCGACATGCGCCTTCCTGTGTGCCCCGAGCCGATCCCGGATGAGCTGGTGCGGTATGGCGCCGCCACGCGCGAGCGCATCGAGCAGGGCTTCGGTGCACGCAACGGCATCCTCCACGCCTTGCAGTGCCGCCTCCGGACGCAGGCGCAGCGCGCCCGAGAAGTAGGTTCGCGCCATCAAGGCGTGTCGTAGCGCCGCCGGTCTCACAGCGAGGGCCCCCCGCCACGTTTCCGTGAGGGTGCCCGTGCCGGACAACTTCTTCAGGGCTTGCCGCAGCTTGACTTCCGGCTGGTTCAGCGCCCGCGCTGCGACGTCCTTCCGCATGCCGGCCTCGCCACCCAGACCCAATGTCGCCACGTAGTCGAGTTCCGTCCCCGACAGCCGGGCATCGCGCCGCAGGCCCTCGAGCAGCAGCCCACCTTGGACGAGGGGCTCGATTCCCCTCAGGTCCGTGTGACGCGCCAAAGTCATTGCCAGGCCCGGCCGACAGGAACCCGTCACCTGCAGCACTTCGTCCGGCGGATCGTCGCTCTGGTTGAGGATCTCGCCGATTACGTCTTCGGGGAGTCGCGGCTCCTCGCGACGAATAAGCTGAGCGACCTGGTCGCGGGCAAGGCCATTCACGGCCATGCGCTCCTCCCGGCGCAGGTACAGCTGCCCTTCCACCGCCTCGGCCCGGTTCGGCCAGGTGGACGCGCAGATCTTGAAGTCGAACCCGGGCTCCTCCCGCAGCCGAACCAGGAGATCGATGAGCGGCTCGTTGAAGTGAGCATCATCAACGAAGAGTAGGCTTACGGGGTTGTCCCTGAAGGCGTCGGCGATCCTGCCGGGATCGTCCGAGACCACGAACAGGCCGCGGCCTTCCCTGGCCAGCGTCTCGAACAACGCGGTCTTTCCGACTCCGGGTTGTCCGACGACGACGACGTCACCCCGGTGCCGGCGCAACCGGTCGAGTTCGTTGTCCCGTCCGATGAGTTCGCCGGTCCGACGGGGGCCCACCAAGCGGGGAAGCGCCGACAGCGCGGGGGGAGTGCCCGGCAGACCGAGGAGTTCGAGACGCCACTTCGAGTTGCGGTACAGTCTGCCCGTGAAGTCGTCGCGGTCGTGGATGTTGCGGAGCGTGAAGCCCAACTCCCTCGCGCGAGCCTCGAGGTTCCGCCGTTTGCGCGGTGTGAGCACCCGTGAAGTCGCCACGACCGCCCCCGTGGCCGACCCCCCGGCGCGCCGATAGGACTCCAGGTTGCGGGTCACGTTTCCGAGAACTTTGTCCTTCGCCGCCGTGGTCGCGATCAAGGGGAGAGCGTCGCCGTCCTCGTCCGGGATGGCGCCATCCATGCCGCCGTCGTCGCCGCCCGTGACAGGAACCAGTCCCGGGTACACGTCCCGAAGCAACTCCGCCGCACACCGCTCGAAGAGGTGGGGATCGAGTCTTTCTCCGAGGCGCTGCTCGATCTGCCGGTACAATGGGTCTCTCACCACCTCAGCCTCCGATGAGCCACGCCAGCATCCCGGTCGGGAGCGCGATGAGGTCGGGGTCGCGGGTGTCCAGCGCCCGCCGCGTCGCCACGAGGCCGCGCCACTTCGATCCCCGGATCACGCCCGCCCCGCGAGTCCACCGCTCGCCGTCCACATACTTGGACTCGACGGCCAGGTCGCCGAACGCCGGTCCCACGAAGTCGATTTCTCGCCGCCCTCCCGTTCGGTGATAGAGAACCGAGTCGAAGTTCAGGTACGAGGCGGGGTCTCCGCGGAGGAACGACCGGACGAGCGCCACGCCCAGCTGCTGCTCCGACATGGGGCCGGGATCGGGCGGCACGGCCTGGGGGAAGAGGCGGGCGTAGACGGGGTCGGCGAAGTACGTCTTCTCCTGGGACCGAAGCGCGGGGCGGAGAGAGCGCTCCGGATAGCAGGGCCAGACGACGAACGCCTCCCGCAGCGCGTCGATCCGGCGGCCGACGGATTGACGGGAGGTGCCGAGATCCATCGCGATGTCGTGGCGGTTCGTCGGAGAGGCGAGCCCTTTCGCCAATCGTGTCGTGAACGCGGCCGACTGGGCTTGTGACCACGCCGACTTTGCGAAAGCCTCGCCGTGGATGACCTGGAAGAGGTCGCGGCACAGTTCCCCGGAGGAGTCGTCACCGGCCGCGGCGGCGGAGACGGCCTGCGGGAAGCCGCCCACGCGGATGTAGGCATCCCACTGCTCGACGAGCTGGTTCAGCCACGGCGCGAGGGCGCGAACCCGCTCCCGCAGGACGGAGGCGGTGAGATCCGCCACGGCGCGAGGGCGGATGTCCTCCGGCAGATCGACGTCGGATCGTGCACGTACGAAGGCCCGGAAGGACATCGGCAGGAGGACGCGGTCGGGGTCCGGGACGCCGCCGCGCCGTCCGGCGAGGGCCCTGACGGCTTCACCCGGATCCGCAGCCGACGACCCCGTGAGGACGACGGTGTCGTCGCCGAAGCGGGCGTCGTTGTCCCGCAGCCATTTGATCGCGGCGGGCCACCCGTCGGCGATGGAGGTAATTTCGTCGAAGAACCAGTAACGCCGCCCGTCCGGCGGCGTGAATTCGGCGGCGACACCCACGATCCGCCGGAGATCCGCTGCCGGCAAGCCGTCGGCGGCGAAGTGAACGATGGCACGGGGATCCCGGCCCTCCCCGATGAGGCGCTTGATCGTCTTCTTGACTTCGACCGACTTTCCCACCCGTCTGGGTCCCCGGAGCAGGTAGAGGCCACCCGGCCGAAGATCGTCAAGTACGTTGGCCGAGTAGTCGAACGGTGCCCGGCCCGCCTGGCGGAGATCGCGGTCGGCGAGAACCCACGAGCGTGGATTGCTCCACCAGCCGGTGAGGGCCAGCATGCTTCGGATGTCGTCAACGCTAGGCAATCCGGCACCCGTCACTTACGATCCATCGACACTCGTCATCGGTGTTGACGGTATGGCGTCGGGGCACGAACATCAAGCATCTGTAGCACGTTCATGACATATATGGACGATTTTATCGCATAAACGTCCACGACTCGGACGATTTTGTCGCGCAATCGTCCATGAATATCTCAGAGCATGATACGATGGATCGAAGCTTGACTGAACGGAACACCGCCGAAGAGTGCCCGCCCGATCCGAACCCGGAACAGCCCGACTCTGTTAGGCCACGACCCTAACCATCAATCCGTCAAGTCCGGTACGGACAACCAAGCCGCGAGAGGCAAATGATTGGACGCGTTCATCGGGTAGCACTGCGCGAGGTGTGGGGGCACGAAGCTCACGACTTCACGACATGGTTGCAGGAGAACATCGACGTGGTCGGCGAGGCCACGGGACTCCAGCTTGCCGCTGCTGAGCGGGAACAACCCGCCGGTTCCTTCAGCGTTGACCCGATCGCGGAGGACGAGAAAGGTCGCGCCGTCGTGATCGAGAACCAATTGCAGAAAAGCGATCACGATCACCTTGGGAAGCTCCTCACATACCTCGTGAGTATCGAGGCGAGGCAAGCAATCTGGATCGTGGTCGATCCGCGCCCGGAACACCGTTGGAGTGGGACACACTCGTTCGGCGGTGCATCACCCGCGACGCGGCCCGGTCGTTACGACCGCCGGTATACGTCCCGGCGGTGTCCGACCTTCAGAACGATGATGACCAGCGCGGCTTCCGCCACGCTGTAGAGAATCCGATATCTTCCCGCTCGGATGCGGAAAACATCATCGTATCCCGTGAGCTTTCGCGTCCCCGCGGGGAACGGGTCGTCCGCCAGGGCGGACATCTTGCGCGCTACGCGTTCCTGATCGGCTCGCGGCAGCTTGCGAAGCTGTTTCTCGGCGGTTCGAGAGATCTCGACATCATAGCGCGCCAGCGAGCTTTAGTTCCCTGAGTAGATCGGCCAACGGCCGGGTAGGTTCGTGTCGGATCTTCTTCAGATCCTCAATGTCCTCGAGTTCCTCAAGGCGATCCAGAAGCGCTTCCTGAACGAAGTGATTCATGGCCACGCCTCTGGGGCGGCAGTAACCTTCCACTGCGTTCTTCACCGCGGCATCCACGCGGACGTTTATCTGCACTTTTCCCATGACACCTCCTCGGCCCGGGAAGGGGTAGCCTCCCGCATGATATCATCTGCTATCATCCGTTGCAATCGTACGTCGCGAGTCGATGTCTTGCGCGGGGGGGATGGGGCGGACCACTGTGCGGATTGTCCCGTTTCGCCGCAGAGTCCGCCGTCACCCCGGAGGTTCCGATGGCGCTCCCGTCGCAGTTCGAGCGTTTTCCTCGTCTTCTCGTTCCCCTTTCGCTGTCGCTGGGAGCGCTATTCCCCGCTGCGGCCGCAGCCCAGACGGCTTCGGACCAGGCGGCCGACGCGGCCTCGGTGCTCGACTTCCGGGAGCTGGGGCCCGCCATCATGGGCGGCCGCGTTGCGGATCTCGCGGTGGTCGAGAGCGACCCGCGCACCTTCTACGTCGGCCTCGGCGCCGGCGGCGTGTGGAAGACGACGAACGACGGGATGACGTGGGATCCCGTGTTCGACGACCAGCCCACGGCCTCGATCGGGGCGGTGAGCGTGGCGCCGTCCAACCCCAACGTGGTGTGGGTGGGGACGGGCGAGCCGGCGAACCGGCAGAGTTCGCCGTGGGGGGTCGGCGTGTTCAAGTCGACGGACGCGGGCGGCACCTGGACGCACATGGGCCTCGAGGACACGCGCCACATCAGCCGCATCAGGATCGACCCGCGCGACCCGGATGTCGTCTACGTCGGAGCGGTGGGCCACCTCTGGGGCTCGAACGAGATGCGGGGCGTGTACCGGACGACCGATGGCGGCGAGACGTGGGAGAACGTCCTCTACATCGACGAGCACACCGGGGTCATCGACCTCGTCATGGACCACAACGACCCGAACACGCTCTTCGCCGCGACCTACCAGCGGCAGCGGACGGGCTTCGGCTTCGCGGCCGGAGGCGGCGGATCGGGGATCTGGCGCACGACGGATGGCGGGGACAGCTGGACCCGGCTCGAGGAAGGGCTGCCGGAGGGCGAACTGGGCCGCGTCGGGCTCGACATCTACCGGCGGGACGGCAACCTCGTCTACGCGATCGTCGAGGCGCGCGAGGGCCAGGGCGTGTACCGCTCGACGGACCGCGGCGAGTCGTGGGAGATGATGAGCGACCGCAACCCGCGGCCGATGTACTTCTCCCTCATTCGAATCGACCCCAACAACCCCGAGCGGATCTACATCGGCGGCGTCCAGGCCTCGGCTTCGGACGATGGCGGGCGCACCTGGTGGCCGGGGAACGCGACGGACCAGATCCACTCCGACCACCACGCGATGTGGATCAACCCTCATGACTCGAACCATGTGATCGAGGGGAACGACGGCGGGCTCTCGTTCTCGCGCGACGGGGCGGTGACGTGGCGCTCGATCCGGAACATGGCGATCGGCCAGTTCTACGAGATCGACGTCGACATGAGCGACCCGTACAACGTGTGCGGGGGACTGCAGGACAACGGGAACTGGTGCGCGCCTCACCGCACGCAGTCGACGTGGGGCGTGCGGAACCGCGAATGGTGGCACGTATGGTTCGGGGACGGGTTCCACAACCACTCCGACCCGATGGATCCCAACATCATGTTCTCGGAGTCGCAGGGCGGGAACATGGCGCGCATCGACGTGGCCTCGCGCGAGGGGCAGTCGCTCCGCCCCGTGCCGCGTCCGACGGGAGACGAAGCGGAGGACGACGAGCCGCGGCGCTACCGGTTCAACTGGGACTCCCCGTTCGCGATCTCGCGCCATGACCGGGCGACGATCTATCTGGGCGGGAACCACCTCATGAGGTCGAGGGACCGCGGCACGACGTGGGAGGAGGCGAGCCCGGACCTTACGAAGGCGATCGACCGCGACACGATGGAGATCATGGGCCGGGTGGTGACGGACGAGACGCTGTCCGACAACGACGGGATCTCGTCGTACGGCAACATCACGGCGTTCGCCGAGTCGAAGCATTCGCCGGACGCGCTGTACGTGGGGACGGACGACGGCAACCTGCAGGTGTCGCTCGACGGCGGCGCGACCTGGAACAACGTGATCGACGAGGTACCCGGGGTACCGGCTCGAACCTACGTGAGCCGCCTGGAGACGTCCTCCGCGGTGGACGGACGGGTGTACGTGACGTTCGACGGCCACCGGAACGACGACTACGCGCCGCACGCCTACGTGAGCGAGGACCACGGCGCGAGCTGGCGGCGGATCACGGCCGGCCTCCCCGACGGGTGGTCGGTGAACGTGATCCGCGAGCACCCGCGGAACCCGAATCTCCTCTTCGTCGGGAACGAGATCGGCGTCTACCTGTCGATCGACCGCGGCGAGTCGTGGGGGCGCATGCAGAACAACCTGCCCACGGTCGCGGTGGACGACATCGCGATCCATCCGCGCGAGAACGACCTCGTGCTGGGGACGCACGGGCGCAGCATCTGGATCCTGGACGACATCACGCCCCTAGAGGAGATGTCCGCCGATGTGCTCGCGGCCGGTTTCCGGCTCTTCGGCAGCCGGCGCGGCACGATGTGGTCGATGGGGATGGACTGGCCCTTCCAGCCCGCCACCTTCATCGCGCCCAACCCTCCCGCGGGGATCCCCCTCCGCTACTACCTGGGCGAGGGGGTCGACTCGGACAGAGCCAGCCTCGAGATCCTCGACGGCGCCGATGTCCTGCGCACGATGGACGCTTCCGGGGAGGCGGGGCTGAACGAGGTCGTGTGGGACTTTCGCGTCGATCCCGCTTTCGAGGCGGACGGAGGGGGCGGGGGCGGCTTCCGGCGCGGACCTCCGCCGGGCGCGGGGCCGCGCGTGCTCCCGGGCACCTACACGGTGCGCCTTACGGTCGGGGACGAGAGCCAGATGGCGGACGTCGGCGTGCGGCTCGATCCGCGGCGCGAGGCCAGCCAGGCGGCGCTCGTGGCGCGGCAGGACGCGATGATGCGGGCCCATGCGCTCGCCGCCCCGGTGCGCGACGCGCGGGAGCGGATCGGCGCCATGAACGGTCGGCTGGACGAGATCCGGGCGCTACTGGACGACGCGGAGGTCGACGACGCGGATCGCGAGCGGATCGAGGCGATGGCCGAGGAGATCTCCGGCGAACTCGATGAGATCGGTGACGACCTCGGTGACGCCGCCGGGGGGACCGGAATCTCGCAGATGGAAGGGTGGTCCGGCGAGCCTACGGCGGATCAGATGTACCAGATCGATCGGGCCTGGGAGGCGCTGCCGCCGGTCGCGGACCGCATCAACGGGCTTCTGACCGGAAGCATGCCGGCGCTCGAGGCGCTGCTGGGCGACCTCGGCGTCATGCCGGATCTGGGCGACCCGATTCGGATTCCGCCGCGACGCTGACGCTGGACGGGCGGCGAGCCGTTTCGGCAAGCCGCCCGTCGCCGGCGCCGCGCATGGCGCTTGGGGAACCGTGAGCGAACGCGCGCCACAACCGACCGCGGCGAGCATCGCCGTCATCGGGGCCGGCATCGTCGGCAGCTGCCTGGTCGAACACCTCGCCCGGCGAGGCTGGGACGATCTCGTCCTCATCGACAAGGGCCCGCTGCCCGACCCCGGCGGCTCCACCGGCCACGCATCGAATTTCATCTTCCCCACCGACCACAACCGCGAAGTCGCGATGCTGACGCTGGAGAGCCAGCGGCAGTACGAGGCGCTCGGCGTGCGGACGACATGCGGCGGCGCCGAGGTCGCCCGCACCGAAGCGCGGATGGAGGAGCTGCGGCGCCGCATGACCTCGGCGCGGGCGTGGGGCATCGAAGCCGAGCTGCTCACGCCGGGGCAGGTGGCCGAGCGGATCCCGTTCGTGAATCCCGACATCATCCTGGGCGGCTTCTGGACGCCGTCCGTGTCCGTGGTCGACGCCGTGCGGGCCGGAACCCTCATGCGGGAGCGGGCCCGGTCCCGCGGCGCGCTCACGGTCCTGGACAACACCGAGGTGACGGGACTCGAGGTCGCGCCCCGGCCCGGCGGCCGCCCCCGTCTGCGGGCCGTCCTCACCGCGCGCGGCCGCATCGAGGTCGAGCACGCGGTCATCGCCTGCGGCGTGTGGAGCCCTCGCGTCGCGGAACTTGCGGGCACCTCGATTCCGCTCACGCCGGCGGTACACCAGATGGCGGACTTCGGCCCGGTCGATGTCCTCCGCGCCACCGGCAACGAGATCGGCCACCCCATCGTGCGCGACATGGACGCATTCATGTACGAGCGCCAGAAGCACGATGCGATGGAGGTCGGATCCTACGCGCACCGCCCCATCCTCGTGGGCCCCGAGGACATCCCCTCGCGCGAGGCGTCGGAACTCTCCCCCACGGAGATGCGGTTCACGGGGGACGACTTCGCTCCCCAACTGGCGCGGGCGCGCGAGATCATGGGAGACCTGCTCGATGGCGCGGAGATCGGATACGCCATCAACGGTCTTCTCTCCCTCACGCCCGACGCGCAGCCGGTACTGGGAGAGACCGCCGAGGTGGCCAACCTGTGGTCGGCGGCGGCCGTGTGGATCAAGGAAGGCCCGGGGACGGCGCGCCTCATCGCCGAGTGGATCACGCACGGCCATCCCCGCCTGTCCGACCCGCACGGGTCGGACGTCACCCGCTTCCAGCCGCACGAGCGCACCCGCCGGCATGTGCGGGCCCGCGCCCGGGAGCACTTCAACAAGACGTACGGGATCGTACACCCGCGCGAGCAGTGGGAATCCGGCCGCGGGGTGAACCACTCGGCGCTCCACGCCCGGACCGAGGCCCTGGGGGCGGTCTACTACGAGGCCCGCGGCTGGGAGCGCCCGCAGTGGTACGAGTCGAACGCCGGGCTGGTCGATCGGTACGGCGTGGCCGACCGGCCGCACGAGTGGGACCGCCGGTGGTGGTCTCCCATCATCGAGGCCGAGCACCTGCACCTGCGCGAGAAGGTCGGCGTCGTCGACCTGGGCGCGTTCCAGATCTTCGATGTGTCGGGCCCCGGGGCGCTTGCCTATCTGGAGGGGATGGCGGCCAACGCGTGCGACCGGCCGCCCGGAACGTCCATCTACACCCCGCTGCTGACCCCGGACGGGGGGTTTCGGGCCGACCTCACCATCCAGAGGCTGGCGGCGGACCATTTCCGCATCGTGACCGGCGCCTTCGACGGCGCGCGCGATGCGGCCCGGTTCCGCAAACACCTCCCGGGCGCTGGCGGCGGCGCTGGCTCCGACGCTGGCTCCGTCCACTTCGAGGATCTGTCGGAGGGGATGTGCGCGCTGGGCGTGTGGGGCCCCCGGGCGGAGGCGCTGCTGGGGACGATCTCCGGGGGGAAGCTCTCGCAGGCCGCGTTCCCCTACGCCTCGGTGCGCGACGTCCCGCTGGACGGGATTCCCACCACGATGTGCCGGATCTCGTATGTGGGGGAGAGCGGGTGGGAGATCTACGTGGCGGCGCCGCTCGCGCCCCGGGTGTGGGACGCCGTGTGGGAGGCGGGCCGGGCGTTCGGCCTGCGTCCGGTGGGCGCCGGCGTCTACGGCACCACGGGCCGCATGGAGAAGGGATATGCCCTCATGGGGGCCGAACTCACGTCGGAGTACTCGCCGGTGGAGGCGGGCCTGGCGCGGCCCCGCGTGAAGCGGGCGGACTTCATCGGCCGGGCCGCGTACCTCGAGGCCCGGGAGACGGACCCCGCCGCGGTGCTCCGCACGCTCACCATGGACGCCCACGCCGACGCCTCCGGCCTCGCACGCTTCCCCACCGGAGGCAACGAGCCGCTGCTGGGGCCGGACGGGGAGCGCATCGTCGACGCCCGCGGAAGGGAGTCCCGCGTCACGTCGGCGGGGATGGGCCCCTCCGTGGGGAAGTACCTCCTCATGGCGTACCTGCGGCCGGAACTCGCCCCCCCCGGAACGCGGCTCCGGGTCCTCTACATGAACGAGACCTTCCCGGTGACCGTGGCCGCCGGCACCGCTCTCTTCGACCCGTCGGGCGGCCGCATGAGATCATGACCCGGGGGCGGCCGCGGTGCTCCGGAGCCGGCGGCCGGCATTCGGGTTACAGGGCGGTGTCGCGGCCCCGGGCGAGGGCGACCTCGCGGGCGCTCGGGTTCACGGAGGGGCGGAACGGAACCTCGCACACGCGGGCCGGATCGCGCCGGCCCGAATCGTTCGCGTACTCGTCGGGGAGCCGCACCGCGAGTTCCGTGCCGATGGCGGATGCGGCGGGCGGCACGTACCCGAGCGCGAGGTTGCAGCCCAGTTCGGGGGCGTGCCACGGGGAGGTGATGTAGCCGACCGGGTCGCCGCCGTCCGCGGCGGACACGAGCCAGAAGTCGGGCGCGTAGTCGTCGATCGGCCGGCCGCCCAGCTTCATCCCCACCATGACGAGGGCGAACGGAGAGCGCCCGGCCTCGATCTCGGCCCGCTGGCGCTCGAGCGCGGCCCGCCCGACGTAGTCGCCCGGTTTCTCGCGCGGCACCTGGTAGGCGAGGTTGCACTGGAAGGGGCTCGTCTCGTGGTCGATGTCCTGTCCCCACGACAGGATCCCGGCCTGGATGCGGCGCTGGTGCCCGGGGGCCGTGACCATCAGCCCGTGCGCCTCCCCCGCCTCCAGCAGCGCTCGCCACAGCGTCCCCGCATGCAGAGTCGCGTCCCGGAGATAGATTTCGTACCCCTTCTCCCCCGAGAATCCGGACTGCGAGACCAGCACGGAGCAGCCCGCGATCTCCGCCTCCATGAGCCCGTAGTAGGGGATGTCCCGGACGGCCTCACCCACGAGGTCGGCCATGAAATCGAGCGACCTCGGCCCCTGTATCTGCAGCGGACAGACATCGATCTCGTCGATCTCCACCTCCATCCCGAGGCCGACGTTCACGCCCTGAAGCCAGAACAGGAGGTCGGAGTCGGCCAGCGAGAACCAGAACTCGTCGTCGGAGAGCCGCAGCAGCACCGGGTCGTTGAGGATGCCGCCGCGCTCGTTGCAGAGGATGACATACCTCGCGCGCATCGGCTCGATCCGGGTCGCGTCGCGCGTGATCACATAGTCGGCGAACGCCTCGGCGTCCGGTCCCCTGACGCGGATCTGCCGCTCGACGGCGACGTTCCACAGCGTGACGCGGTGGGTGAGCGCCTCGTGTTCCGCCGCCGCGCCCCCGTCCTCGGGCCGCGCGTAGCCTCGGGGGTGGTAGATGCGGTTGTAGACGGTGGCCCGCCAGCAGCTCGCCAGGTGTGACAGGTGCCAGTAGGGCGACTTCCGGACCCGCGTCGAGATGAGCATCTCGACCGGCGTCCGTCCGCTCTGGCGCAGGTTGATGGGGACGATCCGGTCCGACTGGTCCACGCTCGCGGGCTGGCCCGATCCCGGCGCGCCCGTCATGAACCCGCCCCGCCGCGGCGCCTCCACGCTTCGAGGATCCGGGCGTCGCGGTCGAGGTTCAGCTGGAGCTGCTGGCGGCGCTCCTCGGGTTCGCTCAGGAACCAGTCCACGGTCTCGCGCGCCGTGACCGCGAGCGGACGGAAGCGGAGCCCCGCCTCGACGCCCCGGTGCGACCGCACGCGTGACAGTGCTCTCGCGGGGCCGTTCTGGGAGTACCAGAGGGGGTAGCGGGCGGGCGGCTCGCGGTTCGCGAGGAAGTCCTCGTCCACCCAGGTGAACGACACGCGCGACGTCGTGACCGCACGGATGCCATACAGCAACTCGTCCATCCGGGTTTCGTCGAGCGTCGGCCCGGCCACATTGAAGATCCCGCCGGTGTCCTGTTCCAGCAGGTGCATGGCGAACTCGGCCAGGTCCCGCACGTCGATGAACTGGACCGGGTTGTCCATGTCGCCCGGCGCGATCACCTCGCCCCCGTGATGGATCCGGACCGGCCAGTACGTGAAGCGGTCGGTGGGGTCCCCGGGGCCCGCGACGACGTGGAGGCGCGCGATCGTGCCGCGGTCGCCGAAGATCTCCCGCACCGCTTCCTCGCACATCACCTTGAGCGGCCCGTAGTACCGCCCCACATCCTCGCTCTCGGGGTCGGCCACCTCGAGGAGTCCGGCATCTTCCGGCAGTTCATCCTGATCGAAGTCGTACACGGAGCCGGTGGAGGTGAACAGATAGCGGCCGACGGCATCGCGCAGGAGGTGGCCGAGTCGCGCACGAGGCGAGGGACGTAGCCGCTGTTGTCGATGACGTAGTCCCACTCCTTCCCCCGCAGCGCGTCGAGAGCCCCGTCGCGGTCCCCGATGAGCGTCTCGACGCCGGGGAAGAGACCGGGATTCGTGCGCCCGCGGTTGAAGAGGGTGATCTCGTGCCCCCGCTCGAGGGCGTGGCGCACCATGTGGGGGCCGATGAAGCCGGTGCCTCCCAGGATGAGCAACCGCCCGGGCCGGGCCGCACGTTCGGCGACGGCGCCTTCGGAGTCCGGCGAGGGCCGGGTCTCCCCCGTGCATGCCGTGGCCTCCAGAGCCGGGAGCGCCGTAGCTCCCGCCGCCGCGAGCGAGGTTCCCGCGAATTCACGTCGCGTCATCGTCATCGAACGTCCTCCCCCATGTTCATGTTTCCGGGATACGCGCCCAGGCGATTCCATTCACATACTCGAAGTGACGGTCGGCCGAGACCGGATCGGCGCCCGTTTCGATCGCCTGGGCATCGATCCAGACAGCGTTCGAAGGAATGGGACGACCCCTGCGCCCTCAGCGAACCCGCGCTTCGGGAATACCGATCCGCGGTGACCGTCCCCACCGGCAGGAGAAACGTATGGGTTCTCGAGGAAGGCGCGCATCTCCGCGATGTTCGCCGGTCAGGCCGGCTCTGTGCCGGGATCGGACAAATCGGGATTATCGGTATGCTGCGCTATGGTCTCCGGCCTTCAGGACGACGATGATCAGCGCGGCCTCGGCTACGCTGTAGAGAATCCGATATCTGTCCACGCGGACGCGGAAGACATCGTCGTAGCCCGAGAGCTTTGTCGCTCCTCTCGGGAACGGATCGTCCGCCAGAGCCGGCATCTTGCGCGCCACGCGCTCCTGGTCCGCTCGCGGCAGCTCGCGAAGCTGCTCCTCGGCGGTTCGAGAGATCTCGACATCACAGCCCGCCATCGAGCCTGAGTTCCCTGAGCAGGTCGGCCAGCGGCCGGGTCGGTTCGTGTCGGATCTTCTTCAGATCCTCGATGTCCTCCAGTTCATCGAGACGATCGAGGAGCGCTTTCCTGGACGACGTGGTTGATGACGAGACCCCGGGGCTTGTCGCGCGGCGGCGGGCGAGCAGGTACAGCGACACGAAGCGCTCGTACGGATCGCGCACGAAGCGGTATCGGTGCGCGATCATCGCGCCGTCCCGGCGCCGGACATCCCGCTAAGCGCGGGGTCGGAGCGCGGCGGCGGCACGCCTTCGATCCCGGCGAGCGCCGGGCGCCAGCCCGGCCACACCGACTCGGCCTGGGCGAGGAACGCCGCATCGGCCGCCTTCCAGGTGTGGCCCTCGGCGTGGCGAACCAGGACGTAGCCCGCGTCGTGGGTGCGGTACACGCCACCGCCGGCGCGGATCACGTCCTCGATCAGCGCCGTGTCGACGTGGCGCCGGGCCGGGCGCCAGCCGCCCGCGCGCCCGAGTTCCGCACGCGCGATCAGCATGGCGCCGCCGGTGATCGAGTGCGACCAGGTCTCGCTGCGCACGCGGCGGCGGCGCACGGTGCGGTCCCGGTGCGCCAGGTAGACGGTCGCCGGGAACTTGCCGACCAGCGCCGCCCCGGAATATTCGCGCGCCAGCACCAGGTCCCACAGATGCTCGGCGCCGTAGACATCGTCGTCGTCCATCTTCGACAGCAGCGGGCCGGCGGCGGCCGTCGAAGCCGCGTTCAGCACCGTGCCCAGGGGGTGGTCTTCGCCGAGGCGCAGCACCGTCACCGGCGCCGCGAGGGACGCGGTGGCACACGCCACCGCGTCCGCCTCGAAGCCCGGGCCGTGCAGGGCCAGCACCAGCTCCAGGCGCGGGTAGTCCTGGCGCGCGACATTCGCCACCGCCGCCGCCAGGCGCCCGGGCCGCCGGGTCGCGAGCAATACCGACACAAGGGGAAACTCCGGCGGGTCGACGCCCGCCGCCTCGCACAGCTGCCGGGCGCGGGCGCCGAGCGAGTGCCCGCGCAGCGCCGCGCGCCGCATGCGGATGCTGAGCACCTCGCGCGCCTCCGCGCCGTCATAGCCGATGGGGGCGCTCATGAAATCATGAAGCTCGGGACCCAGCAATGTCTCGAGCGCCGGATCGTGGTCGGCCAGATGCACGGGCACGCCGCAGGCGGCGATCCGGGCCAGCGTGCCGGCGCGCTCGGTCGCCCCGGCATGGAAGGCGCCCACGTCCTCGACATGGTGGTAGCGCACGAGACGGCTGCGCTCCGCCAGCGGTACCTCGCGCGCGCGCACGCACGCCCGCAACAGGCGCCGCGGCCCCAGGCACGCGGCACACGGCTCCACGTCCCTCACCCAGCCGACCGGGTTGTGCGCCGCCGGGTCGAAGGCGGGAACCGCCAGCGCCGGCGCCGCGCCGAGACGGACCGTGGGCACGCCGATGCCCGCCGCCGCGCCCTCCGTGTCCTCCAGCGCAACGTCGACAGGCCCGCCGTCCAGCCCATGCGCGACTCGCGAGGACGCCCGGAACACGGCCCGCGCGCGCGGGCCCAGAACCGCGATCCGGATCCCCAGCGGAGGGTCCCAGTGGGTCGGCCCAGGGGGCGGCGTCGGCCTCGGAGAGGGCGGCGCAGCGGCCCGTGACGGCGGCGCCACGGCGGCGCGCGCCTGACCGAGCCGCCAGCGGAGCGCCACGGCCAGCCAGGCGAGGAAACGCCAGGCGGTACGGATCCCCCTGATGTGCCGGGCCTCCGCCCACACCCGGGCCGCGTTCGCGCGCAACGCGCGGCGCCGCGGCGGGGCCGGGTTCGCACACGCGGACCGGGGCAGGTGCAGGAGGACCGCGCCGCGGACCGGGCGCGGCCGTACGGCGGCCGCCTTCAGCCTGCGCGCGTCGCCGAACGCCGCCACGGGCAGCCCCGTGCGCCGGGCGCGATGCAGCGCCCACGCCCGGGCGATGGATACGCGCGAGCCGCCCGCGAGCCTGGCCGTCGCCACCACGGCGTCGCCCAGCCCGGTGTGAAGCCGCTCCACGAGGCCGCGCGGCACGTTGGCGCGGGCGCCAAGGCGGATGTGAAACGGCGACGCCGGGAACGCCTCGAGCGCCGCCTCGTGCGCCACCTCGAGGGCCGGCCCGGGCGACGACGCGCGCGCCGGGCCTTCGGGCGCCACCCGCACCCTGGGGTCCGCCCCGAAATGCACCTCGAGCCACGCGGGGCCGAGGTCGGCCCGCGCGACCGGCGTCTCGACCCGCACCGCCAGATCGCCCGCCGGGTCGGTGAGCAGACCCTCGACCGCCGCGACGACGCGCGCCGCCGGGACATCCCCGGCCTCCACGGTGACCACATGGCGCGGCACCGCGAAGATCCGGCCCGGCGCGGAGCGGCGAAATCCGGGGTCCGCGATCCAGTGGGCGAGCTTCGCACGTTGCAGGTGCTGGTCCCGCGCCTTCCCTTCCCGGCCGTCCGCGAAGCGCCCCTGGTGCCAGCCGAAGGCTTCGCGCACCGGCGCCAGCAGCCCGCCGCGCGTCTGCACCCGGTAGCCGAACTCGGTGTCCTCTCCCCCGTAGCGCCGGAATGACTCGTTGAAGCCGCCCACCTCGCGGTAGAACGCCTTGCCGATCCCCAGATTGTGCCCGGTCACGGCCCGGAACAGGTCCTCGTGCGCCGAGGTCAGGTCGGCGGTGCGGGCCATGTGGCGCTCCAGCCACGGCTGATCCGCGGGCCGGTCCGCGAATAGCGCCCGCAGCGAGCCTGCCCGGCCACGAACCGCCTCGGCATCGATGCCCGCCGCCGGCACATACGCGCAGAAGCCCAGCGTCAACGCGTCCGAAACCGCATGGTGCCAGCGCGCGTGGGCCGCCAGCAGCCCGGCTTCGGGGATCACGTCGCCGTCGAGAAACACGAGGATGTCGTGCGCCGCCTCCCGCGCACCGGCGTTTCTCGCCCGCGCGAGCCCGAACCCGCGCCGCTCCTGGCGCACCACCCTCACGTCGAGCGGGGTCCCGGCCGGGGGGCGTAGCGGCGGCTCGGAGCCGTCGTCGACGATGACGACCTCGAACAGCTCCCGCGGGTAGTCCTGCCGCTCCAGCCCCGCCAACGTCAGCGCCAGCGCTCCGGGCGCCTCGAAGCAGGGCACGATGACGCTGACCGGGAGCGTGGGCGTGAAACTCCGGCCCTCCGGCAGCTGCACCTGCCGCCAGTCGTTGCCGCGCACCGCCGCCGGCCGCGGCCCGTCGGCGGCGTTAATCGGCCCGGCGCGCGCGTCGGCGCCCTCCCGGGAACGGATCGCGCGCCGGAGCCGGCATCGCGCGCGCCACGCACTCCTGATCCGTTCGAGAGATCCCCACATCATAGCGCGCCATGCGTTGGAGCCGTTCCGGATAACCCGGGCCCGCTGTAAATGCGCAACCCGCACATGCGCCGCAACCTGCACAACCTGCAATGACATCCGGGGGCTTCCCCCCGGGCTGCCGCGGGATCTCGCCGCCAAGGCGGGGTCGCACCGGATCTGGCCAGGATCACATCTCGCGCAGCGCGTCGCCCATGAGGGCGATATCCGCCTCGAACGACTCCGGGGCGAGGGGGCCGAAGGAGAAGCGGAAAAAGCTCGCCAGCGGCGAGGCGTCCCCGCGGCGCGCCATGTCGCAGTCGGTGCCCTTGAGGATCGCGGCCCCGCGCTTGAAGAGGTGCTCGTTGAGTCGCCGGGCCGTGAGCCCGCCGGGGAGACGGCACCAGTGGTAGAAGCCGCCGTCTCCGGAGAACAGCTCGAGTCCCAGCTCCGCGAACGCCTTGCCGTATCGCGCCCGCTGGCTCGCGTAGAAGGCGGGGACCGCGGCGCGGACCCGGGGCACGCGAATCGGGTGCAGCAACTCCACCGCGTAGCACTGGGACGGGTGCGACACGCCGCCCATCCCGAAGGACGAGAAGTTCCCGAGCACGTCGATGTGCCGCTTCGCCGACACGACCCAGCCGATGCGGATGCCGGGCGCCTGCAGCCCCTTGGTGGCCGCGCCGACGACGAACAGGTTGCCGTCCTCGATGTCGTCGACGTGCTCCAGGGCGCTCACCGGCGGATCGTGCAGCAGTTCGTAGGCCTCATCGATGAGGAGCCCCATGCCGTCGGCCCTCGAAGCCGCGACGAGCGCGCGGAGTTCGGAGCGGGTCCTCGTCACGCCGGTCGGGTTGCAGGGGTTGCTGATCAGCATCAGGGTGCGGCCGTCGGCGGGCGCGATATAGTCGTCGACCGGGGGACGGAACCCGTTCCCCGGTCCGCTCTCCACCAGGTGGTAGGACCGTCGCAGACGTTCGAGGATGTCGTAGTACGGCGTGTATTCCGTCGACGCGACCCGGACCTCGATGTCGGGTTCGAGGAAGAGCAGGAGCGCGACGATCGCGGGACGTCCCCCGGCGAACACCATCACGTTGTCGGCCGAGATCGCGACGTCGTACGAGTCCCGGTAGTAGCGGGCGATCGCTTCCCGCAGTTCGGGCAGGCCCCACGCCTTGGGGTATTTCCGGTGGTCCGCGTTCACCCGCACCATGGACGGGAGCCTGGGGCCGCCGGGGAGCGAGACGGTGCGCGGAAAGCCCTGGCTCCAGGGATGCGTGCCGCGTTCCCCCATGTAGGTGCCGAACGCCCCGAGGAAGGCGTACAGCGTCTCGTAGATCCCCATCGGGGGCACGTATCTGAGGAAGGAAGTCACGGACCCCCCGGCTCGTCGACGGTGAGCGTCATGAGCATGCCGCGGGTGTCGTGGCCAGCCACGTCGCAGAGCATCGTCCAGGTCCCGGGCGACAGTTCGAGTTCGACCAGACGCACCTCGCCTGTGTCCACGTCCCCTTCGGTCTCCCACAGGACCGCCCCGCTCTCCGGATCCACCAGCTTGAGGTTGTGCCCCTCGAACCCCTGGTTGCTGAGGCGAAGCCGCGTCGGGCCGGCCGGGAGCCGGGTCGGCATGCCGATCGCGTATTCGAGCAGAGCGACATCGACGGCGTCGGCCGCGTAGATGGAATCGAGGGCCGCCGCTGCCGGGTCCGCGGCGGTCGTGGCGGGCGCCGGGTCGGGGGGCTCGGCGTCGCCGGCGCACCCAACGACGAGGATCGCGGCGGCGAGCGGCCCGCTGCGTCGGGTCACGGCGCCGGCCTCAGCCGCCGGGCCGGCCGTGGCACTTCTTGTACTTCCTGCCGCTCCCGCACGGGCACGGCGCGTTGCGGCCCGGCGCCTTGGCGGCGGTCGCGGCGGGACCGGCCCGGCGGGGCCGCGCGGCCCGGGCGGCCGTGTCGTCCGGGGTGAGATCCCGGACCGCGGCCGAGGCCGCGACGCCCGTGGCCGAGAAGGCCGGCTCGCCCGCGGGCGCCTGGCCCGGGGCGCCGCGCGGTCCGCCCGGCCCCGCAGCCGCATCCGGACCGGGCAGCCGCCCCGCCCCCCCGGCCCCCGGCCCCACCGGACCGCTCATCCCCGTGATCTGCGGCGCCCGCGGGCGCACCGGCGGCCGGACCTCGATCCGCGCCCGGAAGAAGCGATTCGCCACCGTCTGCCGGATGTCCGTGATGAGGTTCACGAACATCTCGTACGCCTCCTTCTTGTACTCGACGAGCGGGTCCTTCTGACCCCACGACCGGAACTGGATCGACGAACGCAGGTGGTCGAGGTCGTACAGGTGGTCCTTCCACTTCTCGTCCAGGACGGAAAGGACGATGAAGCGCAGCACCTGCTCCCACGCCTCCCCGAAGCTCTCGAGCTTCGCCCGGTACTGCTCGAGCGCGTTGGCGAGGACCGCTTCGTGGACCCGGTCCGCCGCCGCCCAGTTGTCGGCGCTCGCCTCCTTGCCCGGGTCCGCGGCCTCCTCCCCCACCCTCGGCAGAAAGTCGTTGTGCAGGAAATACTCGATCAGGAGGTGTTCCCTCAGCCCCGCCAGGTCCCACTGGTCGTGCGTGCTCTCCGAGGGGACGTATTCGTCCATCTCCTCCCGGATCGCCTCCTCGATCATCTCCCACGTCTCGCCCTTGAGGTCCTCGCCTCCCTCGAGGGCGTACAGGCGCAGGTCGTACACGACCTCGCGCTGCTGGTTCATCACGTCGTCGTAGTCGAGCAGCCGCTTGCGGGCGTCGAAGTTCTGGGTCTCCACCCGCTTCTGCGCGCGCTCGACGGACTTCGTGATCCACGGGTGGCTGATGACCTCGCCTGCCTCCACCCCGAGGCGGTCCATGATCCGGGCCACGCGCTCGTGCATGAAGAGCCGCATGAGGTCGTCTTCCAGCGACAGGAAGAAGAGGCTGGCCCCGGGGTCGCCCTGGCGTCCGGAGCGGCCTCGCAGCTGGCGGTCGATCCTCCGCGACTGATGCCGTTCGGTGCCGAGGATCTGGAGGCCGCACGGGGGCTCTTCCTCGCAGCCGCGTTCCTTGATCTCGGCCCGGGACAGATCCGGTTCCTCGCCGGTCTGCCCGAACGCCGGCGTCCCGGAGCGGATCCCGCACACGTCGCACTGCACGCAGGGAGAGGCGAGTTTGATGTCGGTGCCGCGGCCGGCCATGTTCGTCGCGATCGTGATCGCGCCCGGCTGGCCCGCGTTCTGCACGATGATGGCCTCGCGCTCGTGCTGCTTCGCGTTCAGGACTTCGTGCGCCAGCCCGCGGCGCTTGAGCATGCGCGAGATGACCTCGGACACCTCGACGCTCGTCGTCCCGACGAGGATCGGGAGGCCCTGTTCGTTGATGCGCTCGATCTCGTCGATCAGCGCCGCGTACTTCTCCTGCCTGGTCTGGAAGATCACGTCGTCGTTGTCGACGCGCCGCACCGGCCGGTGGGTGGGGATGACCACGACCTCCAGACCGTAGATCGAGTGGAACTCGCCCTCCTCCGTCTCCGCGGTCCCGGTCATCCCGGACAGCTTGTCGTACATGCGGAAGTAGTTCTGGATCGTGATGGTGGCGAGCGTCTGGGTCTCGCCCCGCACCTTCACGTTCTCCTTCGCCTCGACCGCCTGGTGGAGCCCGTCCGACCAGCGCCGCCCGTGCATCTTCCGGCCCGTGTGTTCGTCGACGATGACGACATCGCCGTTCTCGACCACGTACTCCACGTCCTTATCGTACAGCGAGTACGCCTTCACGAGCTGGTGGATGACGTGGATCTTCTCCGATTTCTCCGCGTACTCGCGCTCGATCCGTTCGATCTCCTCCCGCTTCTCGTCGGTGTCCAGCGCCTCGTCGTCGTCCACGCGCTTCACGTCCTCGGAGATGTCCGGCACCACGAACGCCTCGGGGTCGTCGGGCGAGAGCACGTCGAGGCCCTGTTCCGAGATCTGGATCGTGTGCCCCTTCTCGTCCATGGAGTAGAGCAGCATCTCGTCGATCTCGGGGAGCCGCTTCTCGCGCATGAGGTCGGCCTCGGTGCGCTGGATGAGCTGCTTGACGCCCGAGCGCGTGCGGAGCTTGAGGAGCCGCTTGTTCCTGGGGGCGCCGCGCTGCGCCGCGAGGAGCTTGAGTCCCGCCTCCCGGCGCTGATCCTGGTCCTCCTCCTCCTCGGCCGCTTCGAGAATGCTCGTGGCCTCGGCCACGAGCCGGTTGACCATCCGCGTCTGCTTGCGGGCGAGCGCCGCCACCTGCGCGTCGTGCTTCTGGTACACGTCGCGCTCGTCGCGGCCCGCGGGGCCCGAGATGATGAGCGGCGTCCGGGCCTCATCGACGAGGACCGAGTCCACCTCGTCGATGATCGCGTAGGCGTGTCCGCGCTGTACGCGCTGCCGGAGTTCGATGACCATGTTGTCGCGCAGGTAGTCGAAGCCGAACTCGTTGTTCGTCCCGTACGTGATGTCGGCCCGGTAGGCGGCCCGCCGCTCCTCGCTCCCGGGCTCCGTGTCCTCGAGGACGCCCACCGTGAGTCCGAGATAGCCGAACACGGTGCCCATCCACTGGGCGTCCCGGCGGGCGAGGTAGTCGTTGACCGTGACGAGGTGGACGCCGCGGCCGGGGAGCGCGTTGAGGTACATGGGCATGGTGGCGACGAGCGTCTTGCCCTCGCCGGTCGCCATCTCGGCGATCTTCCCCTGATGGAGGACGATCCCGCCGATGAGCTGCACGTCGTACGGGACCATGTCCCAGCTCATGTCGTTGCCGCTGACGACGATCTCCGTGCCGAGCAGACGCCGGCAGGCTTCGCGGACCGTCGCGAACGCCTCGGGCAGGATGTCGTCGAGCACGGCCTGGGTGGCTTCGTTGAGTTCGCCCTCCGTCACGGCGATGCGCTCGGTGAGGTCCGCGCGGCGAGCCGGATTCTCGCTGTAGCGACGCTTCTCCCGGAGCGCTTCGACGGCATCCTCGAACGTCGAGGTCCGTTCGTGTATGGTCTCCCGGAACTTCGCGGTCTGCGCCTTCAGCGCCTCTTCCGGCAGATCCGCCAGCCGCGATTCGTGCTCCTTGATCTGCTCGATGATCGGACGCATGCGCTTCATCTCGCGCGTGAAGCGCGTTCCGAAGACCTGCGTGACGATGTTCTTCAGCATCCGGGACTCGCTGGATTGCGGGGCGCACCCGACGGGTCGGCCAGGGTGCGCTCGACATCGTGTCGGATCGACTCGGGAACGAGGAAGTGGACCGAACGCCCCTCGCGGAGACGGCGCCGGATCCGGCTCGCCGAAACATCGATTCGTGTGACGTTCACGACAAGATAGTCTATCGGCGTTGCGGCCGGCGGGGACACCGGATCCCGGCCTCCCCGCGGCATCACGGCGATCCGGGCGAGTTCCCGGACGCGGTCGGGGTCCTTCCAGCCGTCGAGCGCCGCGAACTGGTCCGCGCCCATGGCGAGGATCAGCCGGTCGTTCGGGCACTGTCGCGCCAGCTCCTCCAGCGTGTCGACGGTGAAGGAGGGTCCGGAACGCCGGAACTCGAGCGGGCTGACCTCGATCCGGGGGATGCCGTGGAAGAGCCGCCGGGTCAGCTCGAAGCGGGTCGCGGCGGGGAGCACGGCGCTGCGGTGGGGCGGGTCGGCGGCCGGAATGACGAGCAGGCGTTCGAGGCGAAGCTGCTCGACCAGCTCCCGCGCGACGATCGCGTGTCCGACGTGGGGAGGATCGAAGCTGCCCCCCAGGACGCCGATCCGGCGACCGGAGGCCGGACGGTCAGCGGTGGGTGGCGGCATTCCCCGTGGGGTCTTCCTCCGCGGCCGCATTCCGCGCCTCCTCCGAGTCGGGGAACTCCGCCAGGAGCCGCTCCCGGATGCTGCCGGCCTCGTTCTCGTACCCGACGCTGCGATAGACCTGATAGAGGCGCCACAGGAGGTCCGGGAGGAAGTCCGCCGAAGGCTCCTCGGCGAGGGAAAGCTCGAAGTAGACGATCGCGGACTCGGGGAGCCGGAGTCTGTCCTGATAGTACGTCCCGATCTCGTAGCTCTTGCGCGCGAGCTTGGCCCGCGCCTCCACCATCAGGCGTTCGGCCTCCTCGCGGAAGGGGGTCGTGGGGAAGAACCGCAGCAGGCGACCGCATTCCTCGAGCGCCCGGCGGGTGAACTCCTGGGAGAGAGAGACCTTGGGCGAGGCGGCGAGATACGCGCGGCACAACCCCAATTGCGCGTCGTCGGCCAGGGGACTGTTGGGCCGGCCCGTGGCCATGCGGCGGAATTCCTCCACCGCGTCGAGTTCGTTTCCGGCCCGCAGGTGGCCTTCGGCGGCGAGATACTGGGCGCTGTCGGCGAGCGGATTCAGCGGATCCCGGATCATGAAGGCGAGGAAGCCGTCGGCGGCCCGGCGGTATTCCCCGGCGTCGAACTCGTCGTGGGCCCACTGGAAGAGGTCCGGGGGCGCCAGATCGCCCGGAGGGCCGGAACTCCCGCACGCCGCGAGCGAGAGGGCGGCGGCGCACACGGCCGCGCGGGCTCCCCGCCTCATTCGAACCCGAAGCGGATCTGGCGCATCCGCTCCTCCGCGCGCCGGACGAGCGCGTGCGTGCGCGTCGGGTTGAGCTCGATGACGCGCGCGTAGCTCACGAGGGCTTCGTTCGTATCGCCGAGGGCGAGCTGCAGCTCGCCGCGCAGGAAGTGCGCGTCGACCATGAGGGGCCTCTGCACCCCGAGCTTCACCATCTCATCGAGCTTCTCGAGCGCGGTCGCGGGGCGGCCTTCGGCCCGGTCCTCGTCCGCCGACGCGTAGAGGCAGTCCCCGTACTGGAAGCTGGCCGCACCCCGGTTCCGGTCCGAGTCCTCCACCGCGTCGAGGTATCCCCTGAAGAAGGGCAGCGCGCGCGTGCAGGCTCCGAGCTGTCTGTAGGCGAGGCCGATCTCGTACAGCACGGCCGGATCGGGATCGCCATCCTCGCCGAGGAGCGCGAGACGGAGCGACAGCGACAGCGCGTCGTCCCCCGCCTGGGCGTAGTAGTCGGCCAGCGAACGCTGGAGATCCGCGGGGAGGTATCCCATGCCCCACCCGAGCAGAGGCTGCAGCGCGCTCGACATGTTCTCCCTCCCCCCCCGCTCGCGGGCGGACCTCGCGACCCCCGCGAGCGTGGCGGCCGCCTGGTGCCGGAGTCCGGGATCCCGCTCCGTGAGCGTCTCGTAGACCGTGATCGCCTCGGCGACATCGCCGCGCGCCGCGTACGCCTGCCCCAGTCTGAGCAGGACTTCCTCCGTGTCGCCCCGAAAGCGGCGGGCGAGGAGGTATTCGGCGATCGCCTTGTCCGCGTCTCCCACGGCGAGATAGCGGTCGCCCAGCACGAGCGACGGGTCCACGGGGTCCCCGCACGCCGCGAGCGCGAGCGCGATCAGAATCCCGTACGTACGTCCATCGGACCGTCGCATCGTCACCATATCGGTTCCCGTCTCAGTTCCCGTCCTCCTCGCGGGTTGCCCGCCGCGGGGCGCCCGCGACGCCTTTCCGCGTCCAGCGCCGCACCAGTCCGTACAGGAGGATGCAGCGCACCGCGGAGAGCCCGTCGCGCCAGTTGATCTTCTTGCCCTCTGCGTACGTCCGGCCCGCGTAGGAGATCCCCACTTCGTAAACACGCCACCCGCCGAGAGCGATCTTCGCCGTCAGCTCCGGCTCGACGCCGAAGGCCCGCTCCTCGATCGTGAGGTTCTCGATCACCTCTCGCCGGACACATTTGTAGCACGTCTCCATGTCGCTCAGGTTGAGGTTCGTGACCATGTTCGACAGCCGCGTCAGCCACTGGTTGCCCACGTAGTGCCAATAGTAGAGCACCCGATGCGGCTGGCCGCCCATGAAGCGCGACCCGTACACCACGTCCGCCCTCCCGGCCAGGATCGGCTCCAGAAGGCGCGGATACTCGGCCGGATCGTACTCGAGATCCGCGTCCTGCACGATCACGATGTCGCCGCGGACGGCCCTGAACCCGGTCGAGAGCGCGGCCCCCTTGCCCCGGTTCCTCTCGTGGACGAGGGCCTGGTCCACCAGTCCTTCCTCCTCGAGCCGGCGCAGGATGGCGCCCGACGCGTCCCGCGAGCCATCGTCGACCGCCACCAGCTCGACCTCCGGCGCGACCTCCTTCACGCGCCGCACCATGGTCTCGAGCGTCGCCTCCTCGTTGTAGATGGGCATGACCACGGAAACCCGCGCCCGACCCGTCTCCCGCATTCCGCCTCCCCGGCTGTTCAATCCGGCCGTTCAATCCGGCCGTTCAATCCGGCGCCGTCTCCAGCCGGCCCAGCGCCTGCAGCCCCTGAAAGTAAGCCACCGTGCGCCGCAAACCGACCTCGAGCGGAATCCGCGGCGTCCAGCCCAGCTCCGCCGAGGCGAGCGAGATGTCCGGACGCCGCACCCTGGGATCGTCGGTGGGCAGCGGGCGAGCCTCCAGCGGCGATGCGGAACCGGTCGCCGCGACGACGAATTCCGCCAGTTCCCGGATCGTGTACTCGACCGGGTTCCCCAGGTTGACGGGTTCGTGGAGTGCGGCGTTGAACAGACGCCAGATCCCCTCCACCAGATCGGAGACGTAGCAGAAGCTGCGGGACTGCGAGCCGTCGCCGTAGATGGTGAGCGGCTCACCCCTCAGCGCCTGCACGACGAAGTTGGAGACGACGCGGCCGTCGTCGGGGCGCATGCGGGGACCGTAGGTATTGAAGATACGCACGATGCGCGTGTCGACTCCGTGGGCGCGGTGGTAGGCCATGGTGATCGCCTCGGCGAAGCGCTTCGCCTCGTCGTACACGCCGCGCGGCCCGATCGGGTTCACGTTGCCCCAGTAGGACTCGGGCTGGGGATGGACGAGCGGATCGCCGTAGACCTCCGAGGTGGACGCGAGCAGGAGCCGGGCGCCGCGCGCCTTCGCCAGCCCGAGCGTGTTGTGGGTGCCCAGCGCGCCGGCCTTGAGCGTCTGGATCGGGAACCGGAGGTAGTCGACGGGACTGGCCGGCGAGGCGAGGTGGAAAATGCCGTCGAGTTCTCCCTCGATCTCGAGGTGCTCCGACACGTCGCGCTCGAGGAGCCGGAAGCGGGGATCATCCTCGAGATGCGAGAGGTTCTCCCGCCTCCCCGTGAGGAGGTTGTCGACGCCGAGGACGGTGTGTCCCTCGGCGAGAAGCCGGTCGGTGAGGTGCGACCCGAGGAAGCCGGCGGCCCCGGTGACGACGAATCTCACGCGACGACCTCCGGGCCGATCTGCCTGCGGCCGATCGAATAGTACTCGAACCCCAGTTCCGCCATGCGCTCGGGGTCGAACAGGTTCCGCCCGTCGAACACGATGCGCCGGGCCAGGCGCTCGCCGACCGCGGCCCAGTCGGGGCGGCGGTACTGGAGCCACTCGGTCGCCAGGACGAGCGCGTCGGCGCCGTCCAGCGTCTCGTATTCGTCGGCCCCGTACTCGACCTCGTCTCCGAGGTAGACATCGCGCGCCGGGTCCATCGCGACCGGGTCGTGCGCCACGATCGAGGCGCCCCGCTCCCTCAGCGCGGCCACGATCGCGCGGGAAGGCGCCGCGCGCATGTCATCCGTGCGCGGCTTGAAGGCGAGCCCCCAGAGGGCGAAGCGCCTCCCCGACAGGTCTTCGCCGAACCGCCGCCGGATCTTCCGCACGAGGAGCGTCTTCTGGCGGTCGTTGGTCTCGTTCACCGCACGCAGGATGTCGAGGTCGAGGTCGCGTTCCGCGGCCGACCGGATGAGCGCCTGCACGTCCTTCGGGAGGCAGCTTCCGCCGTATCCCGCGCCGGCATAGAGAAAGGCGGGCCCGATGCGCGGATCGGAGCCGATCCCCCGCCGCACGCGCTCGATGTCGGCGCCGGTCCGCTCGCACAGCTCCGCGAACTGGTTCATGAGGCTGATGCGCGCGGCCAGCATCGCGTTCGCCGCGTACTTGGTGAGTTCCGCCGAGGGGATGTCCATGAAGATGAGCGGGTTCCCCGACCGTCTGAACGGCTCGTACAGCTCCGTCATGCGCTCGCGCGCGCGGTCCGCATCGACGCCGCAGACGACCCGGTCCGGATACATGAAGTCGGCGACGGCGTCGCCCTCCTTCAGAAACTCGGGGTTCGCGCACATGTAGAAGGGGACGTCGGTGCGGCGCGCGATCTCGGCGCGCACGATCTCGTTCGTCCCCACCGGCACGGTGCTCTTCGTGACGACGACGGCATGCGGGCGCAGGTGCTCGCCGATCGTCCCGGCGGCCGCGCGCACGAAGTCGAGGTCGGCGAACCCGTCCTCCCCCGGGGGCGTGCCGACCGCGATGAAGACGACCTCCGCCGTCCGGATCCCTTCGGCGGCGTCCGTCGTGAAGCGCAGCCGGCCGGCCGCGAGGTTCTCGGCGATCAGGGCCTCGAGCCCCGGCTCGTAGATGGGGACTTCCCCCGAGTTTAGCCGTCGAATCCTCGCTTCGTCGACATCGGCGCATGTCACGCGGTTCCCGGCGCCGGCCAGACACGACCCCGCCACGAGCCCCACGTACCCGGTGCCGATCACGGTGACTTCCATCGGCGTTTCCGCTCCTGTTTCTTCGGTTGATCGAGGCTCGCGACCCGCCCTCAGACGGCGCCGGAACTCGCGACCCAGTCGAGCGTGTCGCGCGCGCAGGCCCGAAGGTCGCGCTCCGCGCGCCACCCGGTCGCCCGGGAGAGCCGTCCGGGGTCGCCGATCACGGCTTCGGGCTCGCCGGGCCGAACGAGGGTCGAGTCACGCACGACCTCGGGCTCGATCCCGGCCACCTCGATGACCCACTCGAGCAGTTGCCGGACCGTCGTCCCCCTTCCCGAGCACACGTTCCAGGCGCGGTGGGGCGGCCGGTCGAGATCGGCGAGAGCCCGCAGCGCCCTAACCCCGTCCCGCACGTCCGTGAAGTCCCGGGCGACGTCGAGATTGCCGACCGTGAGACGGGAGTCGGTGGCTCCCCGTCGAATCGCCAGCGCGCGGCGGCAGAAGCTCGGGAGCACGAACACCGGCCGCTGGCCGGGCCCGACGAGCGGGAAGAGCCGCGCCACGACGACGTTCACGCCGAGGGCCGGACCGGCCCCCCGGGCGATCACGTCCTGCGCGGCCTTGGTGGTGCCGTACACGCTCAACGGCCGTAGCGGCGTATGCTCTCCGATCGGACCGTCGACGCCGCGGCCGTACGCGTCCGCGGAGCCGGCGACGAGGACGGTCTCCGCGTCCGACCGGGCCCGGGCCGCCGCTTCCACGACGTTCAGCGTGCCCATGCCGTTCACCTCCAGCGCGTCGGCGGGCCGGGCGCGTGCCTCCGCGCTCGACGAGTACCCGGCGAGGTGGAAGATCCGGCGCGGGCGGGCGGCGTCCACCACCGCGGCCACCGTCGCGCCGTCGCGCACGTCCAGCCTCCGCCACTCGACCGCGCCTCTCTCCTCCCGTGAAAGGGTCCCCTCCGCCGGCGTCCCGGCGAGGGACGTCGCCGTTACGTCGCAGCCCCGTGCCAGCAGGTGGGCGAGGAGGTGCTGCCCGATGAACCCATCGCCGCCCGTGACCAGCACCCTCACGGCACCGACCTCCATGGCGCCCCCGTGCGGCGGAGTCGTGGCACCGCGGGTTACAGGGCACGCGCGAGGCGACGCGCGGCGTAGGTCACGATCAGATCCGCGCCGGCGCGGCGGATCGCGTACGCGCACTCGAGGCGAGCCGCCTCGGCGTCCAGCCAGCCGTTCGCGCCCGCCGCTTCGATCATCGCGTATTCGCCGCTCACCTGGTACGCGGCGGTGGGCCGCCGGAACCGGTCCTTCACCCGGCGCACGATGTCGAGGTTCGGCAACGCCGGTTTCACCATGACCAGATCCGCCCCCTCCGCGATATCGAGACCGACTTCACGCAGGGCTTCGTCCGCGTTGCGCACATCCATCTGGTATCCGCGCCGGTCCCCGAACGCCGGAGCGGACTCGGCGGCGTCCCGGAACGGCCCGTAGAACGCGCTCGCGTACTTCGCGGCGTAGGACAGGATGGCCACGTCCTCGAGGCTGGCCTCGTCGAGCGCGGCCCGGATGGCGGCGACGCGGCCGTCCATCATGTCCGACGGCGCCACGATGTCGGCCCCGGCCGCCCCGTGACTCACGGCCTGGGAAGCCAGCCGCTCCAGCGTCGGGTCGTTGGCGACGCGATCACCCTCCAGCAGCCCGCAGTGGCCGTGATCCGTGTACTCGCACAGGCACACATCCGTGATCAGCACCAGGTCGGGAAGCGCCTCGCGCAGCGCGCGGAGCGATCGCTGGATCACGCCGTCCGGGGGGTCCGCCCGCGAACCCCGGGCATCCTTGCTCGAGGGAAGGCCGAACAGGAGTACGGCCCGGATCCCCTCCTCGAACGCTTCGCCCGCCTCGTCCACGGCCGCTTCGACGCTGAAGCGGTCGATCCCCGGCATGGAGGTGACCGGCTGGCGCGCCGGCCCCCGATCATCGATGAACAGCGGGTAGATGAGATCCGAGGCCGCGAGCCGCGTTTCGCGGACCAGCTCTCGCAGCGCGGCCGTCCGCCGGAGCCGGCGGGGCCGGGAGACCGGAAAGGGCGCCTCAGACACGGCCGGATGTCGCGGAACGACGGCCCGGCCGCGCGGCCGCCCGCGTCAACGCGTCCACCAACCCGGGCATCGAGTGTGTCGCCGCCACGACGTGCACGGGAAGCCCCAGCTCCGACAGGGTGGCGGCGGTCACCGGGCTGATGGCGGCCACCAGGGCGCCTCCGGTCTGCGGACCCACCAGTTGCACGAAGGCTCGGGCAGCGGAAGAGGCGGTGAAGGTCAACCAGTCTCCGCGCCCGAGTTCGATGAACTCGAGCAGAGCCGCTCGGACCGGCCAGTTGACGTCGGCGGCGTAGGCGGGCGCGACCTCGACCTCCGCTCCGGCCGCGACGAGCCGCTCCCGAAGCACGGGCCGGGCGCCCTCGGCCTGCACGAGGAGCACGCGCGAGCACGCGCGAGCCCCGGGTGCGGTGGCCGCCACGATGCTGTCGGCGAGCGCCTCGCCGCGATACACCGGCGGCACGAGACAGTCCGCGGCTCCGTGTGCCCGCGCCGCCTCCGCCGTCGTCGGCCCCACCGCGGCCAGCCTGCACGCCCGCAGCGCGTCGGCCCGACCTTCGGCCCGAAGCGCCTCCGCCAGACGCTCGACGGCATTGACGCTCGTGAAGACCACCCAGTCGTACGCGGCCAGACGCTTCGCGGCCCGGGGCAGCCCCCGGGGGTCGGTCGGCGGGACGAGACGTATCGTGGACGCGGTCGTGACCGTGGCCCCCATCGCCTCGAGCCGGTCCCGCAAAGGGCGGGCCTGCCCGGGCGGCCTGGTCACCAGCACGTGCTGGCCGGCCAGGGGCGGGGCGGTGGCAGGGTTTGGCGCGGGCCGGGTCAAGCTCCCTTGACGACTTTTCCCGCCTTGATGCACCGGGTACACACGCGTACGCGCCGCCGCACCGACTCCTCCACGATTCTCACGCGCTGCAGGTTCGGCATGAAGCGCCGCTTGCGCCTGTTGTTCGCGTTGCTCACGTGGTTCCCGACGCCGGGTCCCTTGCCGCAGATGTAGCAGAAGTTCGCCATAATTCGCTCAGTGCACGAACACGGAATCGGCCAGGAGGAAGGTCGGCGAAGTGGGGATCATCCCGGCCATTTCCTCGCGCACCGCCCCTGCCGTGACCCAGGTCGCGCCGATCGAATCGTTGAATGTGTAGACCTCGCCCGACACGAAGACGCTGTCGCCGCCGTAGATCGTGATGTCCGCCATCCGGAGGCGCTGAATCGGATCGGATTCCATGAGGACGGGATAGGCGAGGCTGTCGCTGAGCGCCAGCAAGAGGGCACCCTCCCCGAGGCCGCTCGCCACGCGGATCCCCTCGATGACGACGCGGCGCCCGACCGCTCCCCGCGGATTGTTGAGGAGATCCCCGGCGTTCAGATCCCGAGCGGCCTCCACCTCGGCCTCCTCGGCGGCGATGCGCTCCGCCGCGATCCCCTGCGACTGGAGATTGAGCCAGTACATGAACCCGGCGATGGCCGCAATCGCCACGATGCCGAGAATTACGCCAAGCCCACCTTCGCCCCTGTTGGACATGTGTCTCTTCTCCTGGTTCCTCACGCCTCGCGGTCGGTGAGCTCGATGAGCGCCAGCTCCGCGCCGTCGCCCTGCCGTGCACCCAACTTGAGAATCCTGGTGTATCCGCCCGGCCGCTGCTCGAAACGGGGGCCAAGGTGCTCGAAGAGCTTCTTCAGCGCCGTTCGATCCGCGATCTGACGGCCCGCGAGCTGGCGGCTGTGCAGATCGCCCCTCTTCGCCAGAGTGATGAGCTTTTCGGCGAACGGCCGCAACTCCTTCGCCTTCGCCTCGGTCGTCCGGATCCGTTCATGCAGGATGAGGCTCGTCGCCATGTTGCGCAGCATCGCCTTCCGGTGGCTGCGCGTCCGGCCGAGCTCCCGTCCCTTCTTTCTATGCCTCATCGTCGCCCCGGGCCCCGTTTTCCGCCAGATCATCCAGCAGGTAGAGGTTACCGTCGTCGCCACGCTGGAACGACATCCCGAACCGAAGGCCGTGCTGCCCGAGCACCTCCGCAATCTCCTCGAGGGACTTCTCGCCGAAGTTCTCGAGCTTGAGAATCTCGTCACGGGACCGCGCCACGACATCCCCGAGCGAACTGATATTCTGCCGCTCGAGCGTGTTCCGCGAGCGCGCCGAGATCTCGCTGAACTCGTCGAGGGGACGTGCCAGCAACTCCGCCAGATCCGAATCGACGGGTTGTCCCCCACCCTTCTTGCCGTCCGGTTTCGCGGCCTCGGGCAGCGTGGGCACGCTCCCCAGGCGGCTGAAGTACGACAGGTGGAGCCTCGCGATCTCCGCCGCCTGCGACACCGCCTCCGCCGGATTCAGCGCCCCGTTCGTCTCTACATCCACCTCCAGCCGGTCGAAATCCGTGCGCTGCCCCACGCGCGTCTCATTCACGGAGAAGTTGGCGCGCGTCACGGGGTTGTAAGCGGAATCGATCCGTATCGTCCCAACCGGGAAGGTCCGGCTCCCGTCAGCCTCGTCCGGGGGCGCGTGGTGCTCGGCCATCACGAAACCGCGGCCGCGATTCACCCACAGATCGAGCGTCAGAGGACGAGGCAGATCTTCCTGCAGCGTGAAGAGGACGAGGTCCGGGTTGACCACCCGGACCGACGCGTGCTGGCCGATCAGGCTCGCGGTCACGGGACCGGCCTTGTGCGCCGAAAGCGCCAGCTGCGCCTCCGTCTTGTCTTCGTCCATGACGAGTACGAGGCGCTTCAGGTTCTGGATGATCTGGTGAACGTCCTCCGCTACGCCGTCGATCGTCTGGTGCTCGTGCTGGACACCGTCGGCCCGGAAGGCCCACACGGCCGCGCCCGGCAAGGAGGACAGCATGATCCGCCGGATCGAATTGCCAATCGTATGTCCGAACCCGCGCTCGAGCGGCTGGAGGAGGAACAACGCCCGCGATCCTTCCTCGGACCGCTGCTGTTCCTCCATCGCCTGCGGAAGCACGAGGCCGGCGAGATCTACCGACACCGTCATATGCGCTCCACTCCCTGTCTTTGTTCCGAGCCGGGACCACCCGCGGCCCGGCGGGGCGGACCCCGCCCGTGGCGAGCCCGCCTACTTGCTGTAGAGTTCGACGATCAACTGTTCTTCCACCGCCAGTGGAATGTCCGACCTGGACGGGCGTTCGAGCATCCGTCCGGTCCCCGACTTGTAGTCCACGCCGAGCCACGACAACTGATCGCGCGACCTGCGGTCTTCGATCGCCTCGATGACCACCGGCAACTGTCTCGCCCGGGGCGCCACCGACACCTCGGCTCCCGGGACCACGGCGAAGCTGGGGACGTCCACGGTGGCCCCGTCGACCCGCAGGTGACGATGCCTGATGAGCTGGCGCGCCGCCTTGCGCGACGGCGCGAAGCCGAGGCGGTAGACGATGTTGTCGAGCCGGCTCTCGAGGGCGACGAGCAGGTTCTCACCCGTCACCCCGGGTACGCTCGAGGCCTTCTCGAACAGCCTCCGGAACTGCTTCTCCGCGAGACCGTAGATCCGCTTGACCTTCTGCTTCTCCCGCAACTGCACGGCGTACTCCGACTGGCGTCGTCGACGACGACCGCCTCCGTGCTCGCCGGGAGGGAAGGCGCGCCGTTCGATGGCGCACTTCTCCGTGAAGCAGCGCTTCCCTTTCAGGAAGAGCTTCTCCCCCTCGCGACGGCAGAGCCGGCACACGGGTCCGGTGTATCGAGCCATCTACACCCTCCGCTTCTTGGGTGGACGGCACCCGTTGTGCGGGATGGGCGTCACATCCTTGATGGAGCGGATCGCGAGGCCGGCGGCCTGCAACGCCTGGATGGCCGATTCGCGCCCGGAACCCGGTCCCTGCACCTCGACGTGGACGCGCCGCATTCCCATGCCGGCGGCCTCCCGCCCCGCCGTCTCGGCCGCGATCGTGGCGGCGAACGGCGTGGACTTCTTCGAGCCCTTGAAGCCCGCCTTGCCGGCGCTGGCCCAGACGACCGTATCGCCCGTCAGGGTGCTGATCGTGATGATCGTATTGTTGAACGTCGCCTTGATGTGGGCGACGCCCTCGGCGTCGACCTGGCGCTTCTTCTTTCGTACGGGTTTCGCCATTCCCTACGCATTCTCCATTTGGGCGGACATGGTGAGGCTTGCCAGTGCGGCGCCTGCTTCCGCGAGCGCCTATTTCCGCGGCGCCTTCTTCTTCCCGGCCACGGCGCGGCGCGGGCCCTTCCGGGTGCGGGCGTTCGTGTGCGTTCTCTGCCCGCGGACGGGCAGGTTCCGCCGGTGCCGGATCCCGCGATAGCATCCGATGTCCATCAGACGCTTCACGTTCATGGACGTCTCGGTGCGCAGCGCGCCCTCGACCTTGTAGTGGTTCTCGATGACCCGGCGCAGCCTGTTGACGTCGTCGTCGGACAGCTGATAGACCCGCACGTCGGCGTCCACCCCGGTCTCGGCCAGGATGTTGCGCGCCGTCGAATGGCCGATTCCGTAGATGTAGGTCAGGCCCACCTCGATCCGCTTGTTCCGCGGAAGATCGACTCCGGCTATGCGTGCCATTTATCCCTGCCGCTGTTTGTGCTTCGGATCGCGACTGCAGATCACGCGCACGACGCCGCGGCGGCGAATGACCTTGCAGTGTTCGCAAATGCGCTTGACGCTGGAACGAACCTTCATCTCTCGTCCTCTGGTGGCGGTTCGATGACAGCCTTCAAAGCTAGCAGCCCGAACCGGTCCGAACAACGTACGGCTCACTTATATCGGTACGTGATCCGCCCTCTCGTCAGATCATACGGCGACAATTCCACCGCGACCTTGTCTCCGGGCAGGATCCGTATGTAGTTCATGCGAATCTTGCCGGACACGTGGCAGACGATCCGGTGCCCGTTCTCGAGTTCCACCCGGAACATCGCGTTCGGAAGCGCCTCGGTGACCTCGCCCGTCATCTGGATCGGTTCTTCCTTCGCCAAATCAGATCTCCCCTGCGGCTACCGGAGTTGCGACGCGGGTCAGGACCCGCGGCCCGTGCGCCGTGACGGCGCACGTGTGCTCGAAGTGGGCCGACAGGCGGCCATCGGCGGTAACGACGGTCCACTCGTCGTCCAGCGTGCGGATTCCGGGCCGCCCTTCATTCACCATCGGCTCGATGGCGATGACGAGCCCCGGCCGCATCCTGAAGCCGCGGTCGCGCACCCCGTAGTTCGGGACCTGCGGCTCCTCGTGCGGCTCCTCGCCCACCCCGTGACCCACGAGTTCCCGGATCACGCTGAAGCCGGCGGCTTCGACGTGCGTCTGGATCGCCCACCCCAGATCGCCGAGCTGCGATCCCGGCTGCGCGGCCTCCACGCCTACCTCGAGCGCCGCCTGTGTGACGTCGATCAGGCGCGCCGTGCCGGGCGCCACCTCGCCGACGGGGATCGTGACCGCCGCGTCCGCGTACAGTCCGTCGTGCTTGACCCCCACGTCAACGCTGACGATGTCGCCGGGCTCGAGTCGGCGCCGAAACGAGGGGATGCCATGCACCACCTCGTCGTTGATGCTCGTGCAGAGCGTGGCCGGGAACCCGTACAGTCCCTTGAAGGCCGGTGTGGCCCCGGGGTGATCGCGGATCATCGCCTCGGCCATCTCGTTCAGTTCGCCGGTGCTGCGTCCCGGCACGGCCTGCGCGGCCGCCATCTCCAGCACCTCGGCGACGATCGTCCCGGCCGCCGCGATCGTCTCGATCTGGGCGGGCGACTTCAGCCGGATCAAGCTGCCGTCTCCGCCCGGCGCAGCGCGTCGAGCAGCCGATCCCGGATCGCCTCCTTCGTCCCCAGCCCGTCCACCGCGGTCAGCCCCGTCCCGGACCGCGCGTAGTACGCGAGCAGGGGTTCGGTCTGCTCGCGGTAGACCGAGAGGCGGTTGCGGACCGTCTCCGCAAGGTCGTCGGATCGCTGGATCAGCGAAGATCCGCATGCCGGGCACGGTGCGTCGTCCCCCACCGCGCGCACGTGGGTCACGAGGCCGCACGCCTCGCACACCCGCCGGCCGGAGATCCGTTCGACGAGTTCCTGCTCCGGCGCCTCCAGCGAGAGCACCGCGTCGAGCTCGAGGCGACGCGCAGCGAGCAGCTCGCCGAGTCCATCGGCCTGCGCCACCGTGCGCGGGAATCCATCGAGCAGGAACCCGTCGGCGGTCTCCGGGGCGTCGAACGCCTCTGCGATGAGTCCCAGCACGACATCGTCCGGGACCAGATCGCCCGCCTCGTAGTAGACCCGGACCCGCTCGCCGAGGGGGGAACCGGCGCTCAGCGCCGGCCGGATCATGTCGCCCGTCGAAAGGCGCGGAATGCCGAACCGCTCCGCCAGAAGTTCACCCTGGGTGCCCTTCCCGACCCCCGGGGGGCCCATGATGATCAGCCGTACCCCCATCACATGTATCGCTGTTTGCCGCGATATTTGACCCGACCCTTCTTCATGAAACCCTCGTATTGGCGCAACAGGAGGTGCTGCTGCAGCTGTTGCATCGTATCGAGGGCGACCCCCACCACGATGAGCAGAGAGGTACCGCCGAAGAAGAAGGTCTGGAGGTCGAAGACCGAGAAGATCAGGTAGGGCAGAACCGCGATCAGCGCGAGGAAGACGGACCCGGGCAGCGTGATCCGCGTCAGGACGTGATCGATATAGTCGGCGGTCTTGGCGCCCGGCTTGACGCCCGGGATGAACCCGCCCTGCCGCTTGAGGTTCTCCGCCAGGTCGGCCGGGTTGAAGATGATCGAGGTGTAGAAGTACGTGAAGTAGATGATGAGGACGACGTACAGCCCGTAGTACCACCACGTCCCCACCTGGAGCGCCTGGCTGATCTCGTAGATGAAGCGGCGGGCGCCGGAACTGCCGGGCCCCGGGTTCCCCGTGAACGCGGCCAGCGTGCCCGGGATGATGATGATCGACTGCGCGAAGATGATCGGCATCACCCCCGCCGAGTTGATGCGGAGCGGGATGAACGACCGTTGACCCTCCCGGATGCGACCCCTCCCGACGACCTTCCTCGGGATCTGCACCGGGATCTTGCGTTGAGCCATCGTCAGCGCCACGACCGCGGCCATCACCGCCACCAGCGTCGCCCCGAGCAGCGCGAGGCGGAGCAGCGTGATGCCGCCCGCCTGGTACAGTTCGAACGTGTTGATCACCGCGCCCGGGAAGCCCTGCAGGATGGAGAAGAAGATCAGCAGCGACATCCCGTTTCCGACGCCACGCTCGGTCATCTGCTCGCCCAGCCACATGACGAACACGCCACCGGTCGTCAGCATCAGCACGGTGAGGAGTCGGAAACCGAGCCCCGGATCGAGCACGGCGCCGGCCTGCGACTCGAGGAACAGGGCGTAGGTGTACGACTGTCCGATGCAGAGGATGACCGTCGTGTACCGGGTCCACTGCGTGAGCTTGCGGCGCCCTTCCTCTCCCTCCTTCTGGAGCTTCTCGATGGCGGGCATGACGGCCGAGAGAAGCTGGAAGAGGATGCTCGCCGAGATATACGGCATGATGCCGAGCGCGAAGACGGTTGCCCGCTGCAGGCCGCCGCCCACGAACAGGTCGTAGATCCCGAAGATCGTGCCCTGGAACTGCCCGGCCAGCGACTGCAGTGCCACGACGTCCACGCCGGGGGTCGTGATGTGCGAGCCCAGCCGATAGAGGGCGAGGCAGAGCAAGGTGAAGAGGATCTTCGCCTTGAGCTCCGGCACCTTGAAGATGTTCGCCGCGGCGGCGGCCGCGTTCCGGGCGTTCGCCATGCCCTACTCGATGACCCGGGCGGTGCCGCCGGCCGCCTCGATCTTCGCACGGGCCGAGGCGCTGAAGGCGTGTGCGCGGATGTCGACCGCCCGATCCAGGTCGCCATTTCCGAGGATCTTGACCGGTCGGTCGCTGCCGCGGATGACTCCGCTCGCCTCAAGCGTCCCGGGATCGATCTCGCTACCCTCGACCCGCACCAGATCCGACAGGTTCACGATCCGCCATTCCGTTCGCCGGTGCGGTTTGAACCCCCGCTTGGGCGTGCGCCGGTAGAGCGGCATCTGCCCGCCCTCGAACCAGGCCGGGATCGAGGCGCCGCTTCGCGACTTCTGACCCTTGTGACCGCGCCCCGATGTCTTTCCCGACCCCGACCCGTGGCCGCGCCCCCGCCGCTTCGCGGAACGCTTCGAACCCCGGGGCGGAGAGAGATTGTCGAGACCGATCCGCTCGCGTTCAGCCATCGCTCCCCACCTCCTCGACCTCGACGAGATGCGCGACGGCTTGGATCATGCCGCGGATCGCCGGGTTGTCCGGTTGTACGACCTGGTCCTGATGATGCTTCAGCCCCAGGGCGCGGAGGGTGTCGCGCTGCTTGCGCTGCGCTCCGAGGCCGCTCTTCACCTGGCGGATCTTCAACTGCTCACCCACGCATGGCCTCCCGAATCGTGGCCAGATCCACGCCCCGCTCGACCGCGATCTGCTCCGGCGTGACGAGTTCCTGGAGACCGCGCATCGTCGCGTGGACGATGTTGAGCGGGTTGTTCGTACCGAGGCTCTTGGTGAGGATGTCCTGGACTCCGGCACACTCCAGCACCGCGCGGACGGGGCCGCCGGCGATCACGCCCGTCCCCGGACCGGCCGGCTTGAGCAGCACCTTGCCGGCGCCGTGTCGGCCCAGGATCTCGTGCGGAATCGTACCGTTCACGATGGGCACCTTGACCATGGCCTGCCGGGCCTGCTCGAACCCCTTCCGGATCGCCTCGGCGACTTCGTTCGCCTTGCCCAGGGCCGTCCCGACCTTGCCCTGCCCGTCACCTACCGCCACGAGCGCGGTGAACGAGAAGCGTCGACCTCCCTTGACGACCTTCGAGACGCGATTGATGTAGATGACATTCTCCTTGAAGTTGTCACCGTCGTCGCGCCGCTTTCCTCCTCTAGCCATGAAGCCCTCTCGTCAGAATCGGAGACCGCCGTCGCGGGCGCCCTCCGCAAACGCGCGTACCCGGCCGTGGTAGGGATATCCCCCACGGTCGAACACGATCTCTTCGACATCGGACCCGACCGCCTTCTCCGCCAGCCTTCTCCCCGCCAGGTATGCGTCGGCGACCTTGCCCGACCGGGCGCCCGCGTCGCCCTCCGTCCCGGTGCGCGTCGACACGCCGATCAGGGTGATGCCCCGGTCGTCGTCCACGAGCTGGCCCTCCAGGTTCCGCAGACTGCGGAACACTACGAGACGCGGGCGTGCCGCCGTGCCCCGGATCTTCTTCTTGATCCGGGCGTGACGACGCGTCCGGAGTCGATGCCTCTGTTTTGTCCGTCCCCTGATGTCCATCGTGCTTCCCGCCCTCCCCCGTTGCCGGCCGGATCAGCCCGTCGCCTTGCCCGCCTTGCGGCGCACATGCTCGCCCACGTAGCGGATTCCCTTCCCCTTGTAGGGCTCGGGCGGGCGGATCGCGCGGATCTCGGCCGCCATCTGGCCCACCTTCTCCTTGTCGATGCCCATCACCTTCACGCGAGTCGGAGACTCGAGCCCGAACGCCACGCCCGCCGGAGGCTCCACCGTGACCGTGTGGCTGTATCCGACGCTGAACACGAGGTCCCGGCCCCTCTGCTCGGCGCGGTATCCGACGCCGTGGATCTCCAGCTGCTTCTCGTATCCCCGGGATACTCCCGTGACCATGTTCGCGATCAGCGACCGGGTCAGCCCGTGCAGGGCCCTCTGCCGCGCTTCGTCGGACCCTCGCGCCACGCGTACGGCCCCGTCGGAGAGGGTGATCTCCATATCGGAGCTGAAGGAGCGCTCGAGTTCGCCCCTGGGCCCCTTCACACGCACACCGACACCGTTGATCGTGACCTCGACGCCGTCCGGCACCGGGATCGGCAGCTTTCCGATTCTCGACACGCTATCTGCTCCCTCGCGGGTGCGCCGCCGACGCGGACCGCCCCGCGGTGCGGCTAGTAGATTTTGGCGATGACTTCGCCGCCGACGCGTTGCCTGCGGGCCTCGCGATCGGTCATCAGTCCATTCGATGTCGACAGGATCGCGATCCCCATCCCGGCCCGGACCTTGGGGATCGAACTCGTGTCCACGTACTTCCTCAGCCCCGGCTTCGACACCCGCTCGAGGAGCCGGATCACGGGCCGTTCGTCCGACGTGTACTTCAGGTACACGCGCAGGCGACCGTGCCGGTTGTCGTCCAGCACCTTGTAGCCGCGCAGAAAGTGGTTCTCCGTCAGGATGCGCGCGATCTCGACCTTGATCTTCGAGAGCGGGATGTCGACCCGCCGGTGTCCCGCGCCCCCCGCGTTGCGGATCCTGGTCAGCAGGTCCGCGATCGGATCGGTCATGCTCATGTCACCAACTCGCTTTCCGAACGCCGGGGATCTCTCCGCGCAGCGCCTGTTCCCGGAAGCAGATTCGGCAGAGGCCGAACTTCCTCATGTAGGCCCGGGGCCGGCCACACCGGTTGCAGCGCCGCACCGTGCGGGAACTGAACTTCGGTTTCCGGTTCGCTTTCTGAATCAATGATGTCTTGGCCATGCGGTCTTTCCTGATGTGAGCCGTCTCCGGCGGCCCCGCCGGGGCGGAACTCCGCCTAGATGACAACCGGGACTTCGTCGCGGAACGGCATCCCCATCTCGCGAAGCAGGACGAGCGCCTCGTCGTCGCGGTCGGTGGTCGTGACGAATGTGATGTTCATGCCGTGGATCTTGACGATCTCGTCGTAGTCGACTTCGGCGAAGACCATCTGCTCCTGGATCCCCACCGTATAGTTGCCGCGACCGTCGAACGCCCGGCTCCCGAACCCCCGGAAGTCCCGAATTCGCGGCACCGCCGTGCTGATGAAGCGGTCGAGGAACTCGTACATTCGCGGGCCGCGGAGGGTGACCTTCGTCCCGACGGGCATGCCCTCGCGCAGGCCGAAGTTCGAGATGGCGTTCCGCGCTCGCGTAATCACGGGGCGCTGGCCGCTGATCACCGCGAGTTCGTTCGCGGCGGACTCGAGCAGCTTCGGGTTGTCCTTCCCTTCGCCGAGCCCCGCATTGATCACGATCTTCTCGAGCCCCGGGATCTGGTGCGGGTTCTCGAAGCCGAACACCTCGGCGAGTTTCGGGCGAACCGTGTCATCGTAGTGTGTCCGCAGCCGCGGCTTTCCGTTCTTCGAACTCATCGTTTCCTCGTCGCCCCTCAGCCCGCCGTCGGGATCGGGTTGTCGCAACGCTTGCAAATCCGCTCGATCGTGCCGTCCGCGTCGTGCCGTCGTCGAACCCGTGTCGGCTCGTCGCAATGAGGACACACGAGCATCACGTTCGAGACTCTGATCGGCTCCTCGTATGTGACGATCCCGCCTTCCGTGATGCCGCCTCTCGCGTTCGCCGCCGGGCGCTTGTGGTGCTTCCGCATGTTGACTTCCTGCACCACGACGAGCCCGCGCGCGGGGATCGCGCGCAGAATCCGTCCCTGGGCGCCGGCGTCGTTGCCCGCGATCACCCTGACGGTGTCTCCGGTCCTCAGGTTCAGCTTCCTCTGGGTCATGTTCGGCTCGAATCCTCGCGCGGCTCTCAGATGACTTCGGGAGCGAGCGATACGATCTTCATGAACTTCTTCTCGCGGAGTTCGCGCGCCACCGGTCCGAAGATTCGGGTGGCGGTCGGCTCTCCCGCGTCGTTTATGATCACCGCCGCGTTCTCGTCGAAGCGGATGTAGCTGCCATCGCGCCGGCGGCTCTCCTTGGCGGTCCTCACGACCACCGCGCGCACCACCTCGCCCTTCTTCACGTTCCCGTGCGGCGTCGCATCCTTGACCGTCACGACGATCACATCGCCGACGCGTGCATACCGGCGGCGCGACCCTCCGAGAACTCGAATGCAGAGGGCACGGCGCGCGCCGGAATTGTCCGCGATCCGGACCATGGACTCCTGCTGGATCATCTCGTGCCCCTCGCTAGTCCGGGCGCTGGATCAAGTCGAGCACGCGCCAGCGCTTGTGCCGGGACAGCGGCCGGGTCTCTTCGATCCGGACAAGGTCGCCGACCCTGTATTCGTTCGTCTCGTCGTGGGCCTGGTACCGCTTCCCCCGGCTCACCTGCTTGCCATACAGCGGATGGGCGAGGCGCCGTTCCACGGAGACCACGACGGTCTTGTCCATTCGGTCGCTCACGACTGTCCCGAGCCGGAGCTTCCGGCGGCCCTTGGTCGCAGATTGATCAGCCAACCTGGTTCTCCTCGTTACGCGCCCGTTCGGACTGCACGGTCTTCAGCCGGGCGATCTCGCGCCGCAGCGTCCGGAGGAGCGACGGATTCTCCAGCTCCTCGAAGGCCACCCGATACCGCAGGCGCGCGATCTCGTTCTTCGCGCGGGCGAGTTCCTCCGCGAGTTCCTCGTCCGTGAACTCCCGGATGTCCATCGCGGTCATCGCCATCTATTCCTCCCGCACCAGGAAGCGCGTCTTGATCGGTAGCTTCGCGGACGCCAGTTCCATCGCGCGTCGCGCGAGTTCGACGTCCACGCCCTCGAGTTCGAACATGACGCGCCCCGGCTTCACCGGAGCGACCCAGTACTCGGGATTCCCCTTCCCCTTGCCCATCCGCGTCTCGGCGGGCTTCTGCGTGAGCGGCTTGTCCGGAAAAATGCGGATCCAGACTTTCCCGCCTCGCTTGATGTGTCGCGTCATGGCGACACGCGCCGCCTCGATCTGCCGGTTCGTGATCCAGCCCGGTTCGAGCGCCTGGAGGGCGTAGTCACCGAAGGAGACCTTGTTCCCGCGGTGCGCACTGCCCCGCAGGCGGCCCTTCTGCTGTTTCCGGTACTTGACGCGCTTCGGTTGCAGCATATTCCTTCTACCCTCGCCTGCGGCCGCCGCGACGGCGACCGCCCGCGGTATACGTCTGACCCCGGCGATCCTCCACGATTTCGCCGTGGAAGATCCACACCTTCACCCCGATCGTGCCGAACGTCGTCCTGGCCTGCCGCTCCGCATAGTCGATGTCGGCACGCAGCGTGTGCAGCGGGACGCGCCCCTCGTGATAACCTTCCGAACGCGCGATCTCGGCCCCCCCTAGGCGGCCGCCGCACTGGATGCGGATGCCGCCCGCGCCGGCGCGCATGGCCGCCTGCACGGCCCGCTTCATCGCCCGTCGAAAACTGATGCGCTGCGTCAACTGGTGGGCGACATTATCGGCCACCAGCTGAGCCGAGGTCTCCGGGCGGCGAATCTCCTCGACGTTCACGGACACTTCCGCCTCGGTGAGGAGCGCCAGCTCGTCGCGCAGCTTGTCGACCTCGGCCCCGCGCTTGCCGATGACGACCCCCGGCCGGCCGGTGTGAATCGTAACGACGATCTTGGACGGCTTGCGTTCGATCTCCACGTGGGAGATGGCCGCGTGGCCGAGCCGGGCGTGCAGGTACTTCCGCAGCTTCTCGTCTTCCGCGAGCAGCTTGGGGAACTCCTTCCCCTTCGCGTACCAGCGCGACCGCCAGGGTTTGACGGAGCCGAGCCGGAATCCGTACGGGTGTGTCTTCTGCCCCATTAGTCTCTCGTCTCCACGACGACCGTCACGTGACTGCTCCGCTTGAGCACGGGCGTGGCCCGCCCGTATGCGCGGGGGCGCCAGCGCCGAAGCGTCCTGCCTTCGTCCACATAGGCCTCACGCACGTAGAGTTCGTCCACATCGACGGCCTCGCCCTCCTCGTCCGCGCGATAGGCCGCGTTCGCGACGGCGGAGCGGAGGACCTTGCCGACGGGCCGGGCCGCTTTCTTCTTCGAGAACTGCAGGATGGCGTACGCCTCGTTGACGTCACGGCCGCGAATCTGGTCGATGACCAGCCGCATCTTCCGCGCCGACATACGGACGTTCTTCGCCTTCGCCGCGGCCCGCATCAGACCCGTCCCCTCCGGTCCCGCGCAGAACCGGCATGACCCCGGAACGTCCGCGTCGTGGCGAACTCTCCCAGCTTGTGGCCTACCATGTTCTCCGTCACATAGACCGGGATGAACTTGTTCCCGTTGTGTACGGCAAGGGTGTGCCCCACGAAATCGGGACTGATCGTCGAGGCGCGCGCCCAGGTCTTGATGACCGACTTGCCTCCGGACTCGTTCATCCGCTGCACCTTCATGAGCAGCTTCTCGTCGATGTACGGTCCCTTCTTGACGCTTCTCGGCATTGCTTCCCTCGCTCCTACTTCGTGGCTTTGCCGCGCTTGCGGCCGCGCACCATCAGCTTGTCGCTCGCCTTCCGCTTCTTCCTCGTCTTCCGTCCCTCCGGCTTGCCCCAGGGCGAGACGGGTGGACGGCCTCCCGAACTGCGGCCCTCGCCGCCCCCGAGGGGGTGATCGACGGGGTTCATCGCCACACCCCGGACCTTGGGCCGGCGCCCCTTCCACCGTGAGCGACCGGCCTTCCCGGCGCGGATCAGCTCATGATCGACGTTGCCCACCTGGCCGACCGTGGCCCGGCACGATTCCGGCACCATGCGCATCTCGGTGCTCGGAAGCCGCAGCGTCACCCTACCCCTCTCCTTCGCGACCACCTGCACCGCCGCTCCCGCCGAGCGGGCAAGCTGCGCCCCCTTGCCGGGGACGAGTTCCACCCCGTGCACGAGGGTCCCGAGAGGGACTTCGCTCAGAGGCAGACAGTTCCCCGGCGCGGGGTCGATGCCGGAACCGGAGAGCACGGTGTCCCCCACGCCCAGTCCCCGGGGGTGGAGGATGTAGCGCTTCTCGCCATCCGCGTAGTGAATGAGGGCGATGCGGGCCGACCGATTCGGATCGTACTCGATCTCCGCCACGACCCCCGGAACCCCGTCCTTCCGGCGCTTGAAGTCGATCCGCCGGTAGAGCCGCTTGTGGCCGCCGCCCCGCCGCCGGCTCGTGATCCGCCCGTGGTGGTTGCGGCCCGATTTCTTCGACAGGCCCTCGGTGAGCGACTTTTCCGGCTCGCTGCGCGTGATCTCCTCGAAGGTCGAGACGCTGCGGAACCGCGAGGCCGACGTGACCGGCTTGAACTTTCTGATCGGCATCGATCAAGCTCCTTCCAGCACGTCGACGGGCCCATCCGCGACCTCGATGATCGCCTTCTTCCAGTGCGGCCGCCGGCCCATGGTGCGCCCCATGCGCTTCTTCTTGCCCCGCACGTTCATCGTGCGCACCGAAGTGACGTGACAGCCCTCGAAGATCGCCTCGAAGGCCTTGCGGATCTCGATCTTGTTTGCGTTCGGCGCCACCTCGAAGGTGTACTTCGGGCGGGGCTCGACTTCCCCGCGTTCGATTCGGGCCTGGAGCCTGCGGCCCACCCCATCGGTCCCCTCGGACTGCAGGCTGGTCGAACTCTTCTCGGTGAAGAGCGGACGGAGGATGATCTCGTTCGGCGTGCGTCTCACGCGTCACCCTCCTCGCCGGGCCCGGCCGGCGCATCGAAGGCCGACGCCTCCACCAGCACCAGGTCCGACCACAGGATGTCGTACGCGGAGGCGTCGCTCCACGGGAGCACGCGAACTCCGGGCAGATTCCTCGCCGAGAGGTAGACACTCGGCTTATGGCCCGAAGTCAGGAGGAGAACGTTCTCGGACCCGCGTCCGATACGGGCCAGGAGCGCGGCCACCTCACGAGTCTTCGGCGGATCGAAGTCCAGGGACTCCACCAGCGCCAGATCGCCACCCAGCGCTCTCGTGTTGAGGGCCGAACGGATCGCCAGCCGACGCAGCTTCCGGGGCACGCGGACGCGATAGGAGCGCGGGTGCGGGCCGAAGACGACCGAGCCGCCCCGCCACAACGCGGAGCGGATCGAGCCGGCGCGGGCGCGACCGGTCCCCTTCTGCCGCCAGGGCTTGCGGGATCCCCCGCGTACCGTGGAGCGGCTCTTGGTCGAATGCGTGCCCTGGCGCCGATTCGCGAGCAGGGCGGTGACGACCTGATGGAGCGCATCCTCGTTGACGGTGCCGTCGAACGGCGTCCGCGGCAGCAGCCGCTCCTCGCCGGAAGTGCCATCGGCCCTGTACGTCGCGACTTTCATCGACCCGGCCTCACCATGACGATGTTGTTGCGCGCGCCCGGGATCGAGCCGCGGACGATGAGCAGGTTCTTCTCGGCATCGACGCGGATAACCCTGCGGCTCATCGCCATGTGCTTCGTGCCGCCCATGCGGCCCGCCATCTTCATGCCCTTGATGACGCGGGACGGGTCGGTGCCCGCCCCGATCGAGCCCGGCTTCCGCAGGACCGAGCTCCCGCCGTGAGAGCCGCGGCCGCCGGCAAAACCGTGCCGCTTGACGACGCCCTGGAAGCCGCGGCCCTTCGTCGTGCCGCTCACGTCCACCCGCGATCCGACCTCGAACATGTCGACCGTCAGCTGCTGGCCCGGCTCGAGATCCTCATTCTCGAAATCGAACTCGGCGAGGACCCGCGGTACGTGGTCGAGTCCGGCGCGCGCGGCGTGCCCCTTGGCCGGCTTCTTGGCCGGCCTTCGGACGTTGCTCTCCTTCACGCGGCCGAAGCCGAGCTGGACCGCGTCGTATCCGTCGCGCGCGGCGGTCTTGATCTGAACCACCGGACACGGCCCGACCTCGAGCACGGTGACGCCGACCGCCTTCCCGTCGTCGTCGAAGATCTGCGTCATGCCGATCTTGCGGCCGATCAACCCGGGCATCTCGCTACTCGACCTTGATTTCGACGTCGACGCCGGCGGCCAGATCCAGCTTGGTCAGCGCGTCGATCGTCTGCGGACGGGAGTCGTGGATGTCGATGAGTCGCTTGTGCGTCTTGAGTTCGAACTGTTCGCGCGACTTCTTGTCCACGTGCGGACTCCGCAGGACCGTGAACAGCTGGCGACGCGTGGGCAGCGGGATCGGCCCGCTGACGGTCGCACCGGTCTTCTGGGCGGTCCGAACGATGTCCGACGCCGTCTGGTCGATCACCGCCGGATCGAACGCCTTCAGCCGAATCCGAATCTTCTGCGTCATCTCGTGGTCGTTTCGCTTCCGGGGCGTCGAGCTAATCGTGGATGGCGGTGACGACGCCGGCACCCACCGTCCGTCCGCCCTCGCGGATCGCGAAGCGGAGGTTCTCCTCCATCGCGATCGGCGTGATCAGCTCCACCGCCATGTTCACGTTGTCTCCCGGCATCACCATCTCCACCCCCTCCGGCAACGCCGCCGATCCCGTCACGTCCGTCGTCCGGAAGTAGAACTGCGGCCGATAGCCGTTGAAGAACGGCGTGTGACGGCCCCCCTCGTTCTTCGTCAGAACGTACACCTCCGCGCTGAACTTCCGGTGCGGCGTGATCGACCGAGGGTGCGCGACCACCATCCCGCGCTCCACCTCCGTCTTCGCCACGCCCCGCAGCAGCAGACCCGCGTTGTCCCCCGCCCGGCCCTCGTCCAGGATCTTCCGGAACATCTCCACGCCCGTCACCACCGTCTTCTTCTCCGAGCCCAGTCCCACCAGCTCCACACCCTCGCCCGTCTTCACCACCCCGCGCTCGATCCGGCCCGTCACCACCGTCCCGCGGCCCGTGATCGTGAACACGTCCTCCACCGGCATCAAAAACGGCTTGTCCGTCGCGCGCTCCGGCACCGGAATGTATGTGTCCAGCGCCTCCAGCAGCTCCGCGATGCACGCAGTCTCCTCAGCCTCCGGATCCCCGCTCCCCAGCGCATGCAGCGCCGATCCGCGGATCACCGGCACGTCGTCGCCCGGAAACTCGTACTCGCTCAACAGCTCCCGTACCTCCAGCTCCACCAGATCCAGCAACTCCTCGTCGTCAACCTGGTCCACCTTGTTCAAGAACACCACGATGTACGGCACGTTGACCTGGCGGGCCAGCAAAATGTGCTCCCGCGTCTGAGGCATCGGTCCGTCCGCCGCCGACACCACCACGATCGCCCCGTCCATCTGCGCCGCGCCCGTGATCATGTTCTTCACGTAGTCCGCGTGGCCCGGACAGTCCACGTGCGCGTAGTGCCGCGCCTCCGACTCGTACTCCACGTGAGCCGTCGCAATCGTGATCCCCCGCTCCCGCTCCTCCGGCGCCTTGTCGATCTGGTCGAACGGCACGAACTGCCCGTAACCCCTCGCCGCCTGCACCTGTGTGATCGCCGCCGTCAACGTCGTCTTCCCGTGGTCCACGTGTCCCACCGTGCCCACGTTCACGTGCGGCTTCGTGCGCTCAAACCTTTCCTTCGCCATCGCCCCTGTTTCTCCTTTGTGCCGGCTCAGGCCCGGCCTCCGGTGCCCGCTGTTGCGGAGCCCCGGCGGTCCCGGACCGTTATGCGCCGTTGGCGGAGACGATCTCCGCCGTCTTGGATCCCGGAACTTCCTCGTAGTGAGAGAACTGCATGGTGTAAACCGCGCGCCCCTGGCTCATCGACCGAAGCGAGGTCGCGTAGCCGAACATCTCCGACAGCGGGACGGACGCTCCGATCACCCGCGCGGACGAACGCTGCGTCATGCCGCCGATCTTTCCGCGCCGGCTGGACAGATCGCCCATGACGTCGCCGAGATAGTCGTCCGGCGTGACCACTTCGACGTTCATGACCGGCTCGAGCAACACCGGCTGCGCCTTGCGGGCGCCTGCCTTCAGGGCGATCGAGCCCGCGATCCTGAACGCCATCTCGCTCGAGTCGACTTCGTGATACGACCCGTCGATCAGCGTCGCCTTGACGTCGATGATCGGGTAGCCGGCGACGATGCCGGAATCGAGCGCTTCGCGAATCCCCTGCTCCACGGACATGACGTACTCACGCGGCACGTTCCCGCCGCGGATCTCGGAGTCGAAGACGAACCCTCCCCCGGGGTCGGTCGGCTCGAGGTTGATGATCACATGCCCGAACTGCCCGCGCCCTCCCGACTGACGCACGAAGCGGCCCTCCACCTTCCGGACCGCCTTGCGAATCGTCTCCCGGTAGGCCACCTGCGGCCGGCCCACATTGGCGTTCACGCGGAACTCGCGCTGCAAGCGGTCGACGATGATCTCGAGATGGAGTTCGCCCATTCCGCTGATGATCGTCTGCCCGGTCTCTTCGTCCGTATAGACGCGGAAGGTCGGATCTTCCTCGGCCAGCTTCGCCAGAGCTTCCGCGAGCTTGTCCTGGTCCGCCTTCGTCCTCGGTTCGATCGCCACCCGAATGACCGGTTCGGGGAAGCTCATCGACTCGAGCACGATCGGGTCGCTCCGGGACGAGAGCGTATCCCCCGTCCGGGTGTGCTTGAGCCCGATCGCCGCCGCGATGTCTCCGGCGAACACCTCGTCCCGCTCTTCACGCTTGTTCGCGTGCATCTGGAGGAGGCGTCCGACACGCTCCCTCCGGCCCCGGGAAGAGTTCAGGACGTATGATCCGGCCTTCGCCGTCCCCGAGTACACCCTGAAGTAGGTGAGACGTCCCACGTAGGGATCCGTCGCGATCTTGAACGCGAGCGCCGAAAACGGCGCGGTCTCGTCAGCCCGGCGCTCGACCACGGACTCGTCCCGCTGCGGGAGGTGGCCCGTGACCGGAGGCACGTCGAGCGGAGAGGGGAGGTAGTCGATCACCGCGTCGAGGAGCCGCTGCACGCCCTTGTTCTTGAAAGCGGACCCGCACAGGATCGGTGTGATTCCATTCGCCAGCGTCGCCTTGCGGACGGCCCGCCGGACCTCCTCTTCGCTGAGCTCCTCACCGTCGAGATACTTCTCGAGCAGCGGCTCGTCGTACTCGACCGCGGCCTCGATGAGTTCGCTCCGGAGTTGCGCCACTTCTTCCAGCAGCGCATCCGGCACGGGGCCCTCGCTCCAGTGGGCACCCAGCGACTCATCGTCATAGACGACCTTGACCTCGCGCACGAGGTCGACCATGCCGGTATAGAGTTCGCCCTCGCCGAGCGGGATCTGGAGAGGCCGCGCGTTCGCGCCGAGCCGTTCGCGCATCATGCGGACGACGTTCATGAAGTCGGCGCCGACGCGGTCCATCTTGTTGACGAACGCGATGCGAGGGACGCCGTACTTGTCCGCCTGGCGCCAAACGGTCTCCGATTGCGGCTCTACGCCGCCGACCGCGCAGAACAGAGCGACCGCGCCATCGAGCACCCGCAGGCTTCGCTCCACCTCGACCGTGAAGTCCACATGCCCCGGCGTGTCGATGATGTTGATGCGGTGCGGTTCCTCGTGGCACTCCCAGTAACAGGTGGTCGCGGCCGATGTGATCGTGATGCCGCGTTCCTGCTCCTGCTCCATCCAGTCCATGGTCGCGTCGCCATGATGCACTTCACCCAGGCGATGCGTCCGGCCGGTATAGAACAGAACCCGCTCGGTCGTCGTCGTCTTCCCGGCATCGATGTGCGCCATGATGCCGATATTCCGGAGCCGCTCCAGCGGCGTTCTTCTGTCCATCGATTCGATTTATCTGTACCTGGAATCGTGTCCGGGACCCGTTGCGGCCGCGTTCATCCGGAAACGCCGCCCTACCACCGGTAGTGCGCGAACGCCTTGTTCGCCTCGGCCATCCGGTGGACATCCTCCTTCTTCTTCACCGCCCCCCCGTCACCCCGCGCGGCATCGAGAAACTCGCCCGCGAGACGCTGCGCCATCGTCTTGCCGGAGCGCGCCCGCGCGTGCTGGACGAGCCATCGGCGTGCGAGCGAGTCCCGCCGCCGATACGTGACCTCCATCGGCACCTGGTACGTCGCGCCGCCCACCCGGCGGCTCCGCACCTCGAGCATCGGCTTCACGTTCTGCAGCGCCTGCCGGAACACGTTCATCGCGGGCTGTCCCGTCTTCATCTCGACGGTCCGCATCGCAGCGTAGAAGGTCCGCTCCGCGAGCGACTTCTTCCCGTCCAGCATCAGCATGTTGATGAACTTCGTGACTTCGGTGCTCCCGTACCGGGAGTCCGGGGTCACCTCACGCTGTTCAGCACGGTTTCGTCGTGGCATCTCGTCCCGCCGTGTGCGTCTCCGGTCCACCCGGAGAACTCGTACATGCAGCCAGAGCCCGGCCACGGACTCCGAGGCCGGGCCCTGTTTCACCTGCGGGTGAACCGCTCCGGACGACAGATCGTCCGGCCCGCTCGAATGTCCGGGGAGGACCCCGAACTATTTCCTCTTCTTCGAACCGTATTTCGACCGGCCCTGGTTCCTGTCGTCCACACCGGAAGCGTCGAGCGTTCCCCGGATGATGTGGTATCGGACACCCGGGAGATCCTTCACTCGTCCACCCCGAATCAGCACGATGCTGTGTTCCTGGAGATTGTGCCCTTCCCCTCCGATGTAGGCCGTCACCTCATAGCCGTTCGTGAGCCGCACGCGCGCGACCTTGCGCAAGGCCGAGTTGGGCTTCTTCGGCGTCGTGGTGTACACGCGGGTACAGACGCCGCGCCTCTGGGGATTCCCCTCCAGCGCGGGTGCCTTGCTCTTCTTCTCAACCTTTCGACGGCCCTTGCGGACCAACTGATTGATGGTCGGCATTCCCGCTCCATCGCTCCCTCCGGCCGCACCGGTGCGCCGATCACCGAACAAGGGCCCGGCCGTTGGGGAGAAAAAAATCGGGGGCGGATCAAAACCGGCCCCCGCGGCGACTGCCGACCGGTCGGTCGACAGAACACAAAGAGTAGTGACGCTACGTGCCGGTGTCAAGCGGCTTTGGGCCGTTTCGAGAGCGGCCGGCCGGAGGCGCGGATCAGGTCGTCAGCAGCGCACTCTCCTCCGGGGCCGTCTCCTCCTCCGCCTGGTCCCGAAGATCGGAGAAGAGGCTCCGGGGCGCTTCCTCGGGCAGCACCCGGCGGCGCATGGAATCGATCTGCGCCTTGAGCGAGTCGTCGATCAGGAACTCTATGTCGGAGAAACGGTGCGTCCCCGTCCCGGCCGGGACGAGATGCCCAATGATGATGTTCTCCTTCAGTCCCCGCAGCTGGTCCTTCGCCCCCCGTACCGCGGCGTCCGTGAGGACGCGCGTCGTCTCCTGGAACGAGGCCGCGCTGATGAACGATTCCGTCGTCAGGCTCGACTTCGTGATCCCGAGGAGAATGGGCTCGGCCCGGGCCGGCTTGCCCCCGCTCCCGAGCTCCCGGCGAGCGGCGTCGCGGAACACCATGCGATCGACGTGCTCGCTCTCCAGGAACTCCGTCGCTCCCGGGTCGGTGATGCGGACCTTCTGCAGCATCTGGCGCACGATGACCGCGATGTGCTTGTCGTTGATCCGCACCCCCTGCAGCCGGTAGACCTCCTGGATCTCGTTCAACAGGTACTCCTGGACGGCGCGCGGCCCCCTCACCCGGAGGATGTCGTGCGGGTTCACGGGTCCCTCGGAGAGCCGGTCTCCGGCGCGTACGAGGTCCCCTTCGTGCACGCGCAGGTGCTTCCCGACCGGGATCTGGTACACCATCTGCTCGTCGCCGTCCATCGTGACGATGATCTCGCGCTTCCCGCGCTTGATCCCGCCGAACGAGACGCGGCCGTCGACCTCCGTAATCGTCGCCGGGTCCTTGGGCCTCCGGGCCTCGAACAGTTCGGCGACCCGGGGCAGGCCTCCCGTGATATCACGGGTCTTGTACGCTTCCCGGCTGATCTTGGCGAGGACCTCGCCCGCGCTGATCGCCTGGCGGTTCTGCACCAGGAGCTGCGCGCCGACCGGGACGATGAACTCGCGGAGCTTCCCACCCTTCCCATCGACGATGTCGAGGACCGGGTGGAGCTTCTTTTCGCGGTCCTCGATGATGACCTGCTGGCGCCGGCCGGTCGCCTCGTCGAGCTCCTCGCGCACCGTCTCCTCCGGCACGATGTCGGTGAAGCGGATGCGACCCTTCTTGTCGGCCACGATCGGCTCGGAGTAGGGGTCCCAGCCGAAGAGCAGATCGCCGTGCGTTACCTCCACGCCGTCTTCAACGAAGAGCGTCGCGCCATACGGGACCGCGAGACGCGAGAGGATGCGATCGTCCGCGGTCTTCATGAGCAGCTCACCCTCGCGGCTCGTGACGATCGTATCGCCCGAGGGGTCCTCCACGGTCGTGACGCGCTCGAAGGCGACGATGCCCTCGAGCTTCGAGCGACGCTGCGTCTGCGCCGCGATCCGAGCCGCCGTCCCTCCGATATGGAAGGTCCGCAGCGTGAGCTGCGTGCCGGGCTCGCCGATCGACTGCGCGGCCAGGATCCCGACCGCCTCCCCCAGGTCGACAGGCCCCATCGTCGCCAGGTTGCGGCCGTAGCACTGCTGGCAGATGCCCCGCCGCGACTCGCAGGTGAGGACCGAGCGAATCCGTACCTGCTGGACCCCGCTCTCGTCTATGGCCCGGGCCCGCGCCTCCGTGATCATTTCGCCCGACTCGACGATGACCTCGTCGTCGATGGGATCGATCACGGCGTCGGCCGCGATGTTGCCCGCCACGCGATCCGACAGCGGCTGGATGATGTCTTCGCCCTCCTTCAGAGCCGTGACGTCCAGCCCGAGGATCGTATTGCAGTCCTCCTCGATGATCGTGACGTCCTGCGCCACATCCACGAGCCGCCGCGTCAGGTAGCCGGCATCGGCCGTCTTGAGCGCGGTGTCCGCGAGTCCCTTGCGGGCCCCGTGGGTCGAGATGAAGTACTCGAGTACGCTGAGGCCCTCCCGGAAGTTCGAGCGGATCGGGCTCTCGATGATCTCTCCGATTCCGCCCGTCAGCTTCTTCTGGGGCTTCGCCATGAGCCCGCGCATCCCCGCCAGCTGTCGGATCTGATCGCGCGAACCCCGCGCGCCGGAATCGAACATCATGTAGATGGGATTGAATCCCTCTCTCGAGCTCCTCAGCCCCCCCACCATGGCGTCGGCCACATCGTTGTTGGCGTGGGTCCAGGCGTCGATGACCTTGTTGTATCGCTCGCCGAAGGAAATCACGCCTCGGTGGTACGCCTTCGTGAAGCGATTCACGTCCTCCTGCGCCTCCCGGAGGATCTCCTGCTTCTCCGGCGGGATCTCCATGTCGTCGAGCCCGATCGAGACGCCGGCCCGGGTCGCGTACCTGAACCCGAAGTCCTTGAGTTCATCCAGGAAGATCGTGGTCTCCTCGAGGCCAGCCAGCCGGAACGACTGGAAGACGAGGTCTGCCAGCGCACTCTTGCCGAGCGTCTCGTTCACGTACGGCACCCGGTCCGGAAGGATCGCGTTGAAGAGAGCCCGTCCGACGCTGGTCACGATCCACTTCTTCTCGCTCTGTCCGTCGTCGGTCTTCTCCTCCACGAGGAGCCGGATCGGCAGGTGATAGTCCGGCGTCCCCTTGGCCGATCGCAGATATCCGGTTTCCAGTGCGAGTTCGACCTGCGCCGCGTCCGAGAAGTGCGGAAGATAGGTGCGGCTCTGCTGCGCCTCGAAGTCCGGCCGCACCTTCGTCATGTAGTAGCAGCCCAGGACCATGTCCTGCGACGGAGACGCGATCGGCCGACCGCTCGACGGCTTCAGGATGTTGTTGCTCGACAGCATGAGGACTCGCGCTTCGAGCTGCGATTCGAACGACAGCGGGAGGTGCACCGCCATCTGGTCGCCGTCGAAGTCCGCGTTGAACGCGGCACACACGAGCGGATGGATGCGGATGGCCTTCCCTTCGACGAGGACGGGTTCGAAGGCCTGGATCCCCAGCCTGTGCAGCGTCGGCGCCCGGTTCAGGAGTACGGGGTGGTCCTTGATGATGTCCTCGAGGACTTCGTAGACCGTCGGGTCGTCCAGCTCGACGAGCTTCTTGGCGCGCTTCACCGTCTCGGCGTGGAGACGCCGCTCCAGCTCGTGGATGATGAACGGCTTGAACAGTTCGACCGCCATTTTCTTCGGCAGCCCGCACTGGTGCAGCTTCAACTCGGGGCCGACGACGATCACCGAGCGACCCGAATAGTCGACGCGCTTGCCGAGCAGGTTCTGCCTGAAGCGACCCTGCTTCCCCTTGAGCATGTCCGACAGCGACTTGAGCGGCCGCTTGCCGCGCCCGCGGATCGCCTTCCCGCGCCGCCCGTTGTCGAACAGCGCGTCCACCGCCTCCTGGAGCATGCGCTTCTCGTTGCGCAGGATCACTTCCGGCGCGCGCATCTCGAGCAGCTTCTTGAGCCGATTGTTCCGGTTGATGACGCGGCGGTACAGGTCGTTGAGGTCGGAGGTCGCGAACCGGCCGCCGTCGAGCGGGACGAGAGGACGGAGATCCGGCGGAATCACCGGGATCACGTCCATGATCATGTGCTCCGGGCTGTTGCGCTTCGAGACTTCCTCGTCGCTGTTGCGGATCGCGTCGATGACCTTGAGGCGCTTCAGCTTCTTCTTCTTCCGGTGCTTCGAGGTCTCGTGCACGACCTCGTAGCGCAGCTGCTCGGCCAGTTCGTCGATATCGAGCTGGCCCAGCAGGGTACGGACCCCTTCGGCCCCGATCTCCGCGCGGAACGCCGTGTCCCCTTCCTCGCGCGCCTTGTCCGTCAGCTCCCAGTACTCATCCTCCTCGATCACCTGCTTGAACTCGACCTCCTGCCGGCCGGGCTCGGTGATCACGTACGCCGCGTAGTAGATGACCTTCTCGAGATCCCTCAGCTTCATCCCGAGCAGATAGCCCATCTGCGACGGGAGCGTCTTGAAGAACCAGATATGCGCCACGGGCACCGCGAGTTCGATATGACCCATCCGCTCGCGGCGGACCTTGGAGAGCGTGACCTCGACCCCGCACTTGTCGCAGATGTGGCCGCGGTACCGGATCCGCTTGAACTTCCCGCAGTGACACTCCCAGTCCTTGACCGGCCCGAAGATCCGCTCACAGAAGAGACCGTCGCGCTCCGGCTTGAACGAGCGATAGTTGATGGTCTCGGGTTTCGTGACCTCACCATGGCTCCAGGAGCGGATCTCCTCGGGGGCTGCGAGCTTGATCTGGATCCAGTCGAACTCGGCCGTGCCGCTGCTGCGCTGTCGCGGAAAATCGATCATCTGTCACCCTCTTGGTTCGTTCCGGATCCGGGCTCGCGCCCGGCCGCTCCGCCCGCCGCCCCTGGTCGAACGCCTGACGGCTAGAAGAGCGGGTCGGACTCGTCGCTCCCCAGCGTCACGCTCAGCCCCAGCGCCTGAAGCTCCTTGACGAGCACGTTGAAGCTCTCGGGAACCCCGGGCTTGGGCAGGTTGTCACCCTTGACGATCGCCTCGTACACCCGGCTCCGCCCGGTGACGTCGTCCGATTTCACGGTCAGCATCTCCTGCAGCGTATGCGCGGCCCCGTACGCCTCGAGCGCCCATACCTCCATCTCGCCGAAACGCTGTCCCCCGAACTGCGCCTTCCCGGCGAGCGGCTGCTGCGTGACGAGGCTGTACGGACCGATGGATCTCGCGTGGATCTTGTCGTCGACGAGGTGCGAGAGCTTCATCATGTAGATCTCGCCCACGGCGATGTCCGCCACGAACTCCTCGCCCGTGCGCCCGTCGCGGAGCCGCATCTTGCCGGTGGGGCGCAGTCCGGCGCGCTCCAGCAACTCCACGACCGCCGCGTCCAGACCCTCGGTCACCTTGCGGCGGCCCGAGAGAGCGGCGGTGTTCGGCCAGCCCGCGGCTTCCAGTTTGGCCGCTGTGGTCCCCCCCGATACATCGCGCACCGCGTGGAGGACGAACCTGGCCAGGCTCTGGAGGTACTTCGCCAGCTCGCCCTTCCCCGCCAGATAGGCGTCCAGCCCCCTTCCGAGGCCGGCGGCGTCACTCGACCCGTGATCGTCACCTTCCCAGGCCTGGATCTCGTGTACGATCTTCTGGATCGTCTGGTACGGGAGGTCGGGCGGGGCCACCTGCGCACCGAGGGTCCGGGCCGCCCAGTGCGCGCCCCCGATCTTCAGCAGCGCTCCGATCTCGTGTTCGGTCGCCCCCTGGAAGACGGGCGTATTCGCCTCGAACCCGAGCGCGTCGGCCGCCCACCCCAGCGTGGTCTCGAGGATCTGGCCGACGTTCATCCGGCTCGGCACGCCGAGCGGGTTAAGCACGATCTCGACCGACTGGCCGTCGGGCAGGACGGGCATGTCCTCCTCCGGCACCACGCGGGCGATGATGCCCTTGTTCCCGTGACGGCCGGCCATCTTGTCCCCGACCGAGATCTTCCGCCTCTCGGCGAGGTAGACCTTCACGAGCTGGACGACGCCCGGCGACAATTCGTCGGGCTGGAAGATCTTGTCGATGCCGTCCTCGGTCCGCTCCCGGATCTGCTCGACGCGGGCCCTGGCCTCCGCCACGACGCGACGGACGAGGTCGTTCGACTTGTCGTCCTCCACCTTGAGCGTGCCGAGGTCGACCTCTCCGAAATCGATGTCGCGGAGCGCCTCGAGGTTCAGCTTTGTGCCCTCGGCGAAGCAGGGCTCGAGGGCGCCACGGCGGAGACACAGGACCACCGTTTCTCCCTCGAGCAGTTCCGCGAGTTCCTCGTCGCGGGCATCGATAACGCGAGAGATCTCCTCCCGTTCGGTCTCGCGGAGTTCGGCGATCCGCTCCCCGTGCTCCCGCTCGAGCAGCGGGTCGTCGATCCGGCGCGAGAAGATCTTGACGTCGATCACGGTGCCTTCGACGCCGGGGGGCACGCGCAGCGAGCTGTCCTTCACATCCTTCGCCTTCTCGCCGAAGATCGCGGTGAGCAGCTTCTCCTCGGGCGAGAGTTCCGTCTCCCCCTTCGGCGTGATCTTCCCGACGAGGATGTCCCCCGACCTGACTGCCGCCCCGATGCGGACGATGCCCCGGTCGTCGAGGTCGACGAGCGCCTCCTCGGCCACGTTCGGGATCTCGCGGGTGATCTCCTCCATCCCGCGCTTCGTGTCCCGCACGTGGAGTTCGAGTTCCTGGATGTGGACCGACGTGTAGACGTCATCCTTGACCAGCCTCTCGCTGATCACGATCGCGTCCTCGAAGTTGTGCCCGAACCAGGGCATGAAGGCGACCAGCGCGTTGCGGCCGAGGGCGAGCGATCCTCCGTCGGTACCCGCTCCGTCGGCGATCACATCCGCGACCTCGACCGTGTCGCCGAGGCGAACGATGGGCCGCTGGTTGATCGCCGTGTCCTGGTTCGTGCGCCAGAACTTCCGCAGCCGGTAGCTGTCGTACTGCGTGAGACGGGCGAGCGGAATCTCGCCGGCCGCCTGACGCGGCCTGCCGGTATCGATCTCGATCTCGTCCGCCGTGACCCGCGTAACGACACCGGCGCGGCGCGCCAGCACGACCGCCCCGGAGTCCTTCGCCACCTTGCTCTCCAGCCCCGTCCCGACGAGCGGACGTTCGGGGAAGAGGAGCGGGACCGCCTGCCGCTGCATGTTGGACCCCATCAGGGCCCGGTTCGCGTCGTCGTGTTCGAGGAACGGGATCAGCGCGGGCGACACCGCGACGAGCTGATCGGGCGCGACGTCCATGAAGTCGATCTCTTCCGGCGGCAGGAGCGGATAGTCGTCGCGGCGCCGGCAGAGGACGAGGGACCGCGCGAAGGTCCCATCGGGATTCAGCTCCGCATTGGCCTGGGCGACGGCGTACTCCTCTTCCTCGCTGGCCGAGAGCCAGACGAGTTCCTCGGTCGACACCTTCTCGTCGACGACCCGGCGATACGGGGTCTCCAGGAAACCCAGCTCGTTCAGGCGGGCGTAGGTGGTCACCGAAGTGATGAGCCCGATGTTCGGCCCCTCCGGGGTCTCGATCGGACACATCCGGCCGTAATGAGAGTAATGCACGTCGCGCACCTCGAACCCCGCACGCTCCCGGGTCAGGCCGCCGGGCCCGAGCGCGCTCAGGCGGCGCTTGTGCGTGAGCTCCGCCAGCGGGTTCGTCTGGTCCATGAACTGGCTGAGCTGCGAGCTGCCGAAGAAGGCCTGAATGACGGCGCTCACGGTGCGCGCGTTGACGAGATCGTCGATCGAGATCTTGTCGGGATCGCTGTTGATCGACATGCGCTCGCGCACCAGACGCGCCATGCGCGACAGTCCGACGGAGAACTGGTTGGCAATCAGCTCTCCGATCGAGCGTACGCGCCGGTTCCCGAGGTGATCGATGTCGTCGGTGTAGCCGCGGCCCTCGTGCAACTCGATGAGGTAGCGGATGATCGCGACGAAGTCCGAGGGGTCCAGGACCACGAGGTCGTCCTTCGGCGCCTCGAGGCCCACCAGCCGGTACACATCCTTCATGCGGTGGTTGACCTTGTGCCGCCCGACCCGCCCCAGATCGTATCGCTTGGGGTTGAAGAAGAGCCGGTCGAGCGCCCCCCGGGCCGTCGCCAGATTCGGCGCTTCGCCGGGCCGGACCAGCGAGTAGATGGAGTGCAGCGCGGCCGCCTCGCTCGAAGTCGGATCCTTGGCCAGGGTGTTCCGGAGGAGCGGCGACTCCCCGCGCGGGCCACCGGTGAAGACGAGCGCCTCGCGGACGCCGCCCGCCTTCAGCTCCTCAAAGAGCCGCGTATCGAACGGGACACCCTCCTCGGCAAGCACCTCGCCCGTTTCCCTGTCGACCACATCCCCGGCGAGCTGCGGATTCGCACTCCAGTCGCGCCGCATGGCGAGGTCCTCGTACGTCCCGCGCAGGGCCACGAAGGTGGCGCTTGAGTAAACCTCGACCTCGGAGACGCCGGCACGCGCGAGGCGCTCGATCGCTTCATCGGTCAGCATCTCGCCGCGCCGAACCATGAACGCCTCGTCGTCCTCGAACGTGGCGACACTCTCGATCCCCGCCTCGGAGGCGCGGTTCACGAGTTCGTCGGCGATCCGGTCGCCGGCGGCCCCGATCGCCTCCCCCTCCGCCGGAGCGGGGAGATCTTCCGCCAGCCAGCGAGGCCGTTCCGAGTCCGTCTCGAGTTCGTCGAGTCTCAGAGATGTCGGCTCTTCCCCGAAATCCTCATTCGGGATGCTCCGGGCGACCAGCGTGCCCGTGAACTCGCGGCGCGCCGCCCCCTCTTCCTCGTGGGCTTCGATTTGCACGACCCGGCGCCTGTAGAACAACTCGAGGATGTCGACGCTCCGTCCGTAGCCCAACGCCCGGAGCAGCGCCGTGGCCGGGAACTTCTTCTTCTTGTCGATGTGGACGTGGATCACGTCGTGGATGTCGAGCGTGAACTCGACCCATGAACCGCGGAACGGAATGATGCGGGACGAGTAGAGGCGCGTCCCGTTGGGATGCACGGTCTCCTCGAACACGACCCCCGGGGAACGGTGCAGCTGGCTCACGATGACGCGCTCGGCGCCGTTCACGACGAACGTGCCCTGCTCCGTGAGCAGCGGAAGGTCGCCCAGATAGACTTCCTTCTCGAGGATGCTGCCGGGGCGCTTCTCGCCGTCCTTCCCGACGGTCTCGAAGATGACGAGCCGGAGCTGCGCCTTCAGGGGCGCCGAGTACGTCATGTCGCGCTCGATGCACTCTTCCACGGCGTACTTCGGCTCTCCGAGAGCGTAGCTCACGAATTCGAGCGAGAAGTTCTCGTTCACGTCCGTGATCGGGAAGATCTCGCGGAAGACCCGTTCGAGACCCAGGTCCCTCCGGTCCTCCTCGCTCTCTTTCGTCTGCAACAGACGCTCGAAGGCCACTCGCTGCACGTCCAGGAAATGCGGCATGTATATCGGACGGTCGAGCTTGGCGAACGAGACTGCGGGTCTGCCGTTTGCCGTCAAATCGTACCTCCCCCGGGAACCGCTCGTTTACATCGGAGATGCACAGAAGCCGGGGCCGACGACGAGCGGCCGCTCCGGTTCATGCACCGTGAGGGGTCGGACCGCGACACCGCGGCCGCGGCCGCGGTCAAGCCGCGGTCCGAGGCATGGAGTTCGGTGCCGGATCCCGCCACGCTCTGCCAGCGTGACTACTTGAGATCCGCCGTGGCGCCCTGCGCTTCGAGCTTGGACTTGATCTCTTCCGCCTCCTCCTTGGACACGCCTTCCTTGACGGGTCCGGGGGCGTTGTCAACGACGGCCTTCGCCTCCTTGAGTCCGAGGCTCGTAACCTGGCGGACGACCTTGATCACCTGGATCTTCTTGTCGCCCACCGCCGTCAGCATGACGTCGAATTCCGTCTTCTCCTCCTCGGCGGCGCCACCATCGCCGCCGGGCCCGGCGACGATGGCGACCGGCGCGGCGGCCGTGACCCCGAAGGTCTCTTCCATCCTGTCTTTCAACTCGGCGGCTTCCAGCACCGTCAGCGAGCCGATCTGCTGCAGAAGGTCTTCGATTTTGGACATGTTCTACCGTTCCCTCGATCCTTTATGCACGCATTCCGCGCACCCGCACGCCGCGGGCGCGCCCCCACCTCAAGCGGCCTGGTTCTTCTTGGCGACCTGTTCGATCATGTCCGCGATGTCGCGGATGAGCGCCCCCAATGCACCGGCGATGCCGCCCACACTTGCCGTCAGCCCACCGGCGATGCCGCCCAGCAGCACCTCGCGCGGCGGGATATCGGCCATTCGTCCGACATCCTCCGGCGTCGCCTCCACCCCGTCGATGACGCCTATCTTCACCACTGGTCGATCCTCGTGCGCCTTCGCGAACTCCTTGAGGATCCTGGCCGGAACGACGGGGTCGGATTCGCTGAACACGAGCCCCGTGGGGCCCTCCAGATGCGGACTCAGGTCCGGAAGGTCCACATCCTCGAGCGCCCGCTTCATGAGCGTGTTCTTTACGACCCGGTAGGTCAGCCCCTGCTCTCTGAGCCGGGCCCTGAACTCCGTGACCGCCTTCACGTTCAATCCCGTGAAATCGGTCAGGTAGATCGTCCCGTTCTCCTCGAGCTGTTGGCTCAGTTCGCGGGTGACGCGCTGCTTTTCTTCGAGTCTCATCGATATGCCGGTTCGATCTACCGATAAATGTCTTCGTCGACGGAAACACCGATGCCCATGGTGCTCGCCACGGTGACGCTCTTCACGTATCGCCCCTTCGCCGCGGCCGGTCTCAACCGCACGATCTCGTCCATGAGAGCCCCGAAGTTCCCGGCCAACTGGTCGATTTCGAAGCTCACCTTGCCGATCGGCGCGTGGACGTTGCCCGTGCGGTCCACCCGGAACTCGATCTTGCCGGCCTTCGATTCCCGGATGGCGCGCCCCACGTCCATCGTGACCGTGCCCGCCTTGGGTGTCGGCATGAGGCCGCGGGGACCGAGTATGCGACCGAGCCGGGCCACGTTCTTCATGAGGTCCGGCGTCGCGATCGCGACATCGAAGTCGAGCCACCCATCCTGGATGCGGGCGATGTAGTCCGTGCCCACGTAGTCCGCTCCGGCCGCCCGGGCCTCCTCCTCCCGATCCGCCGGGACGAGCGCCAGTACGCGGACGGGACGTCCCGTGCCAGCCGGCAGGATGACGGTGCCGCGCACGATCTGGTCGGCCCGTCGAGGGTCCACTCCCAGACGCACCGCGGCCTCCACTGTCTCGTCGAAGTTCGCGAACGCCATCGTCCGGACGCGTTCCAGCGCTTCGCGAGGCGCGAGCGAACCGTTCCGCGAAGCGGTCGCGGCCGCCGAGCGGTATTTCTTGCCGCGTTTCGGCATCTTCCCCGATTTCTCCGGATCAGTCCGCGCGCTCGATCCCCATGGATCGCGCGGTGCCCTCGATCATCCGCATCGCGGCTTCCTCGTCGGCCGCGTTCAGATCCTTCATCTTGATCCGGGCGATCTTGCGCAGCTGATCACCCGTGACCTTCCCCACCTTCTCGCGGTTGGGCTCCGCCGAGCCCGAATCGAGACCCAGTTCGTTCTTGAGCAGCTCCGCCGCCGGTGGCGTCTTGGTGATGAAGCTGAACGTCCGGTCCTTGTAGACCGTGATCTCGACCGGGATGATCGTGCCCGCGTCCTGCTGCGTCTGCGCGTTGAACGTCTTGCAGAAGTCCATGATGTTGAGGCCGTGCTGGCCCAACGCCGGACCGACGGGCGGAGCGGGGTTCGCCTGCCCACCCGGAATCTGCAGCTTGATGAATCCCGTGGCCTGCTTCTTAGGCGGCATCTAGCCGTCCGTGTCGATGGGTTGCCGGCCGTGTGCTGCGCGGGGCATTCAGAAGCCCTGCAGCTGCGTGTAGTCGAGTTCGACCGATGTGGGGCGCCCGAACAGGCTCACCTGCACGCGCACCTTTCCCTTCTCTGCCAACACTTCCTCCACCGTTCCGCTGAAATCACTGAACGGTCCCTCCATCACCTCGACGACCTGTCCCGGACGGAACGGGATCTCCGCTTCCGGGCCCGCCTGTTCGAGTTCGTCCGCGACGCCGAGGATCTTGTTCATTTCCTCGGTCTTGAGGGGCTGCGGCGCCTTCCCGCTGCCCACGAACTTGATCACGCCGGGGACGTTGTTCACGACGTACATCGTGTTCTGATCCAGCAGCATCTGGATGAGCACGTACCCCGGGTAAAGCCGCTTCGTCGACTTGACGCGCTTGCCGCCCTTGATCTCGACCACTTCCTGGGTCGGGACGATCACATCCCGAATCGGCGGTTCTCCGTCGTACTGCTGGATCTTCTGCTCCAGGAGGATCTTCACCTTCCGCTCATGGCCGGAGTAGGTCTGCAGCGCGTACCACCGCGGATCGTCGTTCGGAGCGCCCGTCGTCCCGGCCTCCGCGCCCGTTCGCTCAGCCACTGAAGGCTCCGACGACGAAACGAACGAACGCCGCGAACACGGAGTCCATGGCGCCGATGATGACCGCCATGATCATGACGAAGATCAGGATGCCGATCGTCGCGCCGCGCAGCTGATCCCTGTCGGGCCACGTGACGCGACGCATCTCGACCTGCACCTGCTCCGCGAACTCCTGGGTTCTCCTGACGATCCCGGCCAATCGAATCTCTCTACCGCGTTTCTTTGTGCGTGGTGTGGCCGTCACAGCGCCGACAGTACTTCTTCCGCTCGGCCCGCTGCGGGTGCGTCCGCCGATTCTTCGTCGTCGTGTAGTTTCGTTCTTTGCATTGCGTGCATTCGAGCGTGATCTGAACCCTCATTTATGCGTCCCCCGAAGATCGTGGCCGAACTCCGACGAGCGGCCGAGCGGCGTGAATGGTCCGCGTCTCGGCCGGGGCGTCGAGCTAGTCGTGGATGGCGGTGACGACGCCGGCACCCACCGTCCGTCCGCCCTCGCGGATCGCGAAGCGGAGGTTCTCCTCCATCGCGATCGGCGTGATCAGCTCCACCGCCATGTTCACGTTGTCTCCCGGCATCACCATCTCCACCCCCTCCGGCAACGCCGCCGATCCCGTCACGTCCGTCGTCCGGAAGTAGAACTGCGGCCGATAGCCGTTGAAGAACGGCGTGTGACGGCCCCCCTCGTTCTTCGTCAGAACGTACACCTCCGCGCTGAACTTCCGGTGCGGCGTGATCGACCGAGGGTGCGCGACCACCATCCCGCGCTCCACCTCCGTCTTCGCCACGCCCCGCAGCAGCAGACCCGCGTTGTCCCCCGCCCGGCCCTCGTCCAGGATCTTCCGGAACATCTCCACGCCCGTCACCACCGTCTTCTTCTCCGAGCCCAGTCCCACCAGCTCCACACCCTCGCCCGTCTTCACCACCCCGCGCTCGATCCGGCCCGTCACCACCGTCCCGCGGCCCGTGATCGTGAACACGTCCTCCACCGGCATCAAAAACGGCTTGTCCGTCGCGCGCTCCGGCACCGGAATGTATGTGTCCAGCGCCTCCAGCAGCTCCGCGATGCACGCCGTCTCCTCAGCCTCCGGATCCCCGCTCCCCAGCGCATGCAGCGCCGATCCGCGGATCACCGGCACGTCGTCGCCCGGAAACTCGTACTCGCTCAACAGCTCCCGTACCTCCAGCTCCACCAGGTCCAGCAACTCCTCGTCGTCAACCTGGTCCACCTTGTTCAAGAACACCACGATGTACGGCACGTTGACCTGGCGGGCCAGCAAAATGTGCTCCCGCGTCTGAGGCATCGGTCCGTCCGCCGCCGACACCACCACGATCGCCCCGTCCATCTGCGCCGCGCCCGTGATCATGTTCTTCACGTAGTCCGCGTGGCCCGGACAGTCCACGTGCGCGTAGTGCCGCGCCTCCGACTCGTACTCCACGTGAGCCGTCGCAATCGTGATCCCCCGCTCCCGCTCCTCCGGCGCCTTGTCGATCTGGTCGAACGGCACGAACTGCCCGTAACCCCTCGCCGCCTGCACCTGTGTGATCGCCGCCGTCAACGTCGTCTTCCCGTGGTCCACGTGTCCCACCGTGCCCACGTTCACGTGCGGCTTCGTGCGCTCAAACCTTTCCTTCGCCATCGCCCCTGTTTCTCCTCACGGCGAGGTTTCGCCCGGTGCGGGTTCGCCTCTTGCGCGCCTGCCCGCCGCGCGCGATCCACCTGGCCCTCACGCGGGCTACGCCCTTTGTTTCGTCAGTTGCTCGACAAGAATGGTGGGGGGAGGATTCGAACCTCCGAAGGCATAAGCCAGCAGATTTACAGTCTGCCCCGTTTGGCCGCTTCGGTACCCCACCCACCGACGCCGTACACCCGATCGCTTCGGGGTGGCTGTTCGTCCGACTCGACCGAGCTGGCGGTGGGACTCGAACCCACAACCTCCGGATTACAAATCCGACGCTCTACCGGTTGAGCTACGCCAGCGACCCGTCCACGGAACAGTTTGCTAACGTACGGACCCTCTGGCCCGATCGTCAAGCATCGAGAGCCGGCATTCCCGGCGGCGGGCGCTATCGCGGCACCCGCGGCACGAGGACCGTATGCGACCCCACGCGGAGACGGGTGAGGTCCGCCAGATCCTCCACCACCACGCCGCGCGCCTCCAGCTCCGCCCGGATCGCGTCGGCCCGGGCGAACTCCCGGTTCGCGCGGGCACGCTCGCGGTCGCCGACGCGGGCCCTGGCCCATTCCACGAGTCCTTCGTCGGCCCCCGCGGACTCGAGGTCGCGGAGCGCCAGCACGCCGAACACGCGGTCGAAGGCGTCGATCACGGCGAGGACGGCCTCGGCCCCCGATGGGGCGTGGGGACGGCGGACGTCGAGCGTCTGGTTCGCCTCCCGAACGAGCCCGAACACGGCGGAGAGAGCTTCGCTCACGTTCAGATCGTCGTCCATCGCGGCCTCGAAGGCGTCGCGGCTCCGCCCCGCGAGCGTGCCGAGGTTCGCCGCTCCGTCGCCCCGTCCGACCCCGGCCTCGATCGCCGCGCGCAGGCGGCGTCGGAATTCGTGCAGTCGGGTCACGGCCCTTGCCGACGCCTCGAGGCCCTCGAAGGTGAAGTTCAGCTGCGTCCGGTAGTGTCCGCTCAGGAGGAGATGCCGGATGGCCGAGGGCGCGTGTCCACGCGCGGTCAGTTCCGGGATCGTGAAGCAGTTGCCGAGCGACTTCGACATCTTCCGCCCCTCCACCAGAAGGTGCTCGGCGTGCAGCCAGAACTTCGAGAAGGTCTTCCCCGTAGCCCCCTCGGATTGCGCGATCTCGTTCGTGTGGTGCGGGAAGAGGTTGTCGACGCCGCCCGCGTGGATGTCCAGCGTCTCGCCCAGGTAGTGCATGGCCATCGCCGAGCACTCGAGGTGCCAGCCCGGCCGGCCGGTCCCCCACGGCGATTCCCACGCCGCCACCGCGCCCTCGCCCCCCCGGTCCCCGCCCTTCCAGAGAACGAAGTCCCTGGGGTCGTCTTTGTCGTATTCCTCGTCGCCCGACGCGCGGCCCACGGTCGCCACTTCGGCGGCGTCGATGCCGGCCAGCCGACCGTACTCGGGGAAACGCCCGATCGCGAAGTAGACGGAACCCTCGGTCTCGTAGGTGAGCCCGCGGGCGGAGAGCACCTCGATGAGCCGGATCATCCCGGGGACGTGTCGCGTCGCGCGGGGGACGTGTTCCGGCTCCTCGAGCCCGAGCGTGCGCCAGTCCTCGAGGAACATCTCGATGACCGGATCGGTCACCTCCGCCAGCGAGACGCCGCGCGCCCGGGCCGCGGCGATCGTGCGGTCGTCGACATCGGTCAGGTTCATGACCTGTTCGACCTCGTACCCCTTGAACCGGAGGTAGCGCCGGAGGAGGTCCTCCCAGGTGAACGCGCGGAAATTCCCGATGTGCGCGCGGTCGTAGACCGTTGGCCCGCACGTGTACATCCGGACCCGGCCGGGCTCGACCGGTTCGAAGGGGCGGAGTCTCCGCGTGAGAGAGTCGTGCAGCCGAAGACTCATCGACCGCGGGGCGGGAGGTAGTTCTCCGCCCGCCAGGATCGGTAGGCGGCGATCTCGCCCTCGCCTCGCTGACGAACGACGGCGAGGCACCCGCCCAGCTGACGGTTCGACCGGTCGAGGATCAGGCCGCCGAGAACGTCGGCCTCGCGCGCGAACACCAGTTCATCGAGCGGCTCGTACGCGGGCCCGCCGAAGAGCAGCCTCGCTACGATCCACCCGTCGATGAAGCCGTCGAGGGCATCGATCTCCCGCCCGAGGAGCGTTTCGCAGGGCACGTCCGGGTCCTGGCGGACCGCGTGCATCCGGAGGACGACGTAGCTCTCGTACGCGCGGCCGGCTTCCCTCAGGTTGCCCGGCATCACGAGTGCCGCGAGCGAGTCGGTCACGACCTCGGCCGCGTTCCACGGCCAGGCATCCCGCGCCTCGGACTCGTCGAGATCACGCCCGAAGGACCGATAGTAGAGGACGAGGGGATCTTCCACGAGATCGGTCATCAGGGAGTCGGAGCGGTCGCGGAAGCGGAGGAGACGGTCCGCTTCGAACTCGACCACCGCGCCGGAGGGGGCCGTCAGACGGTACTGGGCCTCGGCCGGCGTGGCGGCGACGATGCCGGCCGACAGCCCGACCAGGAGCACGAACGCGGCTCTCCCGCGAGCGGAGCGGCTAGCCGACCGGAGTGAGTCTGAGCGGCCCGCGTTCCGTATCGGAGTCCGGCCGCCGGTCGAGGAGCCCCGCGAACTCGAGAACGTCGTCGCCCGCCCCGCCGAGCAGTTCCCGCTCGCGGGCGAGCAGATGGTTCGAGACCTCCAGCGCCGAGCGCTCGCCCGTCCAATGCTCCTCCACCACATCCCAGCCAAGTTCCTCTCCGATCCGGTGCGCCACGTAGGCGCAGCAAAACACGTCATCCAGAGAGCCGTAGGGCCCCACCTCATCCTCCGGGATCACGTCATCGGGACTCACGAGGTAGGCGATGGCCGCGTCCACCAGGAGGCGCTGCTGCCGGCCCAGGCGCGGATCCTTCATGAGGGTGAACATCAGCATCCCGTAGACGGGGGCGAGGACGACCACGTCACGCAGGGTGCCCGCGTACTTGGCCACCTGCTCCGTCAGCCCCTGGAGGTACGCACTCCGCATCCCTTCCGCTCCCGCTCCCGTGGGTTCCTCGGCGTGAGACGGGGCCCGCTCACCGGCCGGCCCGCGCCGCCCGGACAAACTATCGGTGGGGCGGCCGGCTATTCAACCGTGACGGTCTTGGCGAGGTTCCTCGGCCGGTCCACATCGCACCCCCTCAGGACGGCGATGTGGTAGGCCAGCAACTGCAGCGGCACCACGTTCACGATCGGCTGGAGCAGGGGGAGCGTCTTCGGCACCCGGATCAGATGGTCTACCCTCGCGACGAGCTCCTCGTCCTCGCCGGTCGTGAGGGCGATCACGCGCCCGCCGCGGGTCTTCACCTCTTCGATGTTGAGCAGGATCTTCGGGTAGACCGAATCCCGGGGGGCGATGAAGACGACCGGCATCTCGTCGTCGATGAGCGCGATCGGCCCATGTTTCATCTCCGCGGCAGGATACCCCTCGGCGTGGATGTAGGAGATCTCCTTCAGCTTCAGCGCGCCCTCGAGGGCGATCGGGAAGTTCGGGCCCCGCCCCAGGTACAGGAAGTTCGCGGCATCCCCGAATTCCTCCGCCACGCGACGGATGCGGGCCTCGCTCTCGAGCACCTCCTCGAGGAGGGCGGGAAGCCCCCGGATCGCCCGGACGAGCCGGCGCCCGGCCTCGCGGTCCAGCCCGCGCCGTCTCGCGACCATGAGCGCGAACAGAGCCAGGGTGGTGATCTGCGCCACGAAGGCCTTGGTGGAGGCGACTCCGATCTCGGGTCCCGCGTGCAGGTAGACGCCCGCGTCCGTTTCGCGGGCGATCGTCGACCCCACCACGTTCACGATCCCGAACACGGGGACGCCACCCCGTTTGGCCTCGCGCACGGCCGCCAGCGTGTCCGCCGTCTCGCCGGACTGGGAGATGCCCCCCACCAGCGTGGCCGCGTCGAGCACCGGGCTACGGTATCGGAACTCCGAGGCGTACTCGACCTCCACGGGGATGCGCGCCAGTGCCTCGATCAGGTACTCGCCCACGAGCGCCGCGTGCCAGCTGGTCCCGCAGCCGGCGAGGATGATCCGCTCGGCGCGCGAGATCTCCGGTTCGAGTTCGTCCAGCCCCCCGAGACGCGCCGTACCTTCCTCCTCCAGCAACCGGCCGCGCGTCGCATCGCGCACGGTATTCGGCTGTTCGTGGATTTCCCGCAGCATGAAGTGGGGGTATCCCGCCCGTTCGATCCTCTCGAGGTCCCAGTCGATGTGGCTGATCTCCTTCCGGATCGGTTCCCGGCCGACTCGACCGTGCCCCGCCCCGAGTTCGATCGTCTCGTAGCCGCCCGGGGTGAGCACGGCGATCTCATCGTCGTCCAGATAGACGACCTGTCTCGTGTGCCCGAGGACCGCGGCGACATCGGAAGCCACCCAGGTCGCCGCGTCGCCGTCCTCTCCGATCCCGAGCAGCAGGGGTGCCGAGCGGCGCGCGACCACGATCTTGGCCGGATCGGCCTCGCTCATGACCGCGATCCCGAGCGCGCCCTCGACCTGGGTCAGCGCGGCCGCGACGGCGCGCTCGAGGTTCCCTTCGAACGCCTCCTCGATGAGGTGCGTGAGTACCTCCGTGTCCGTGTCCGTCGTGAACCGATGTCCGAGCTCGGTAAGTTTCGTGCGGAGCACGTGGCAGTTCTCGATGACCCCGTTGTGGACGAGCGCCAGTTCGCCCCGACAGTCGGTGTGCGGATGCGCGTTGTTCCGGGTGGGCGCGCCGTGCGTCGCCCATCTCGTGTGCGCGATGCCCATCTTCCCGTCCGCTGGCTGTTCCTCGAGCATGGCGGCGAGGTTGTCGACCCGGCCGGCGCACTTGCGCAGCACGATCCCGGAGAGGCCGTGAACGGCCAGGCCCGCGGAGTCGTACCCTCGGTATTCCAGGCGGCGGAGCCCGTCCAGGAGCACCGGCGCCGCCTGCTCCGGGCCCGCGTACCCGACGATCCCGCACATCGGTCGTTCAGCCCGCGACGCGCACGAGTCGTTCGACCCAGTCCGCGCGGGCGTTCGCCAGCGTCTCGTCCGCGGCCTCCGCCATGATCCTGAAGATCGGCTCCGTCCCGGACGGCCTCGCATGAACCCACGATCCGTCCGGCCAGTCGAGCCGGATCCCGTCCTGAAGGTCCCTCCGGGTCTCCGGCGCGGCCGCGGCCGCGATCGACGCGAGCGCCTCATCCACGCCGAGTCCCTCTCGAGAGACCTTTCGCTTGACGATCCTGTACGAGGACCGCTCGTCGACGAGACGGCCGAGAGAGGACCCGCTTTCCGCCAGGAGCTGCAGGATCAGGGCGGCGGCGAGCGGCGCATCACGGGTCAGATGCAAACCGGGATAGATCACGCCGCCGTTGCCCTCCCCTCCAATGCTCGCGCCGACCTCCAGCATGCGGGCGACGACGTTCGCTTCCGCCACCGGCGTCAGGTAGAGCGGCGCGCCGACCCGTTCGGCGGCATCCTGCACGGAGCGGCTGGAGGAAAGGTTCGTCACGACCGGCCCCGGCTCGCGCGCCGCCACGAGTTCGACCGCCAGCGCCAGCGTCCAGTCCTCTCCCACCGGCCGCCCGTTCTCGTCGACGAGGGCGAGCCGGTCCACGTCGGGGTCCACGGCGAACCCCACATCCGCTCCCGTCGCGGCGACCAGCTCCGATAGCCGCCCGAGGTTCTCGGGCACGGGTTCGGGGGGCCGTGTGAACCGACCGTCCGCCTCGAGATCGAGGCCGCTGACGCGACAGCCCAGCCGTTCGAGGAGCGGTGGAAGGATCAGCCCGCCCGCCCCGCGGACGCAGTCCAGCGCGACGTGAAAGCCACACGCCGCGATGCGCGCGGGCTCCACGAGCGGGAGCGCCAGAATCGCCTCGACATGGGCGGGGATCGCCCCTTCGCGCGCGGTCCGGGTCCCGATGTCCATCGGGCCCGCGTACGCGATCTCCCCCTCGAAGCGGCGCTGGATGTCCCGCCCGGCGGCCGGCGACACGAACCGTCCCTCCCGCGACACGAGCTTGAGCCCGTTCCACTCCGCCGGGTTGTGCGAGGCGGTGACGAGAAGTCCGCCGACCGCTCCCTCGTCTCCTCCCACCGCCAGGAGGCCCGTTGGCGTCGAGACGATGCCCAGGTCGCAGACATCCAACCCCACGGCCCGTACGCCGGCCGACGCCGCGTCGAGCAGCGCGGGTCCGGAGACCCGGCTGTCGCGTCCCATGAGAACGACTCCGCGGCCGGGGTTCCCGGCGGCGACATGCGCGGCGAAGGCGGCGCCGTAGCGCGCAACGATCTCCGGCGTGAGCCCCTGTCCGACGATGCCGCGGATGCCTGAAGCGGAGACTATGAGTGATCTGGACACGCTTCGCGTACCCCCGTACCCGGTCTTCGGGATCCCGTCGGCGGGGAGCGGCGCGACCGTGGCCGCCCCCATCCGACGCGGCAGGTGAGCTGGACGGCCGTAGTCTAATGGCCGGGGGTCGCCGCGGCTTGGCGAGGCCGCACGCCGCCTCCGGTCGCCCCGCCCGGATTCCGGGAATACCTTCCCCCGGCAACCCAGCGACGCGCAGCGGCGCGCCGCCGGCCTCGACCCGAACCGGAGACGACGACGTGGACCCAGCCGCCCAGCGCTTCGGGACACGGGCCGTGCACGCCGGACAGCGCCCCGACCCGACGACCGGCGCGATCATGACGCCGATCTTCCAGACGTCGACCTACGTCCAGGACGCCGTGGGTTCCCCCCGGCAGGGGTACGACTACGCGCGGGTCAGCAATCCCACCCGGGACGCGCTGCAGGCGAACCTCGCCGCGCTCGAGAACGGCCGGCACGGCGCCGCCTTCTCCTCGGGCCTGGCCGCCACGGAAGCCATCATCAAGACGGTGCTCGACGCCGGCGACCACCTCATCTGCGGCGCGGACGTCTACGGAGGCGTCGACCGCATGCTTCGATACGTGTGGGGTCGGTTCGGAGTCGCGTTCGATTTCGTGGACACGACCGACCTCGACCAGGTCCGGGCCGCGATCCGGGCCGAAACGCGGCTCATCCACGTCGAGACGCCGAGCAACCCGACGATGACGATCACGGACATCGCGGCTTGCGCCGGGATCGCGCACGCCGCGGGGGCCGTGCTCTCCGTCGACAACACCTTCGCCACGCCCTTCCTCCAGCGGCCGCTCGACGAGGGGGCGGACATCGTGATGCACTCGACGACGAAGTTCCTCAACGGCCACAGCGACATGATCGGAGGGGCGCTGCTCACGAATTCCGATGAGCTCGACGAGGGTTTCCGTTTTCAGCAGAGGACGACCGGTGCGATCCCGGGCCCCTTCGACTGCTGGCTGGTCCTGCGCGGCACCAAGACGCTGCACCTGCGCATGCCCGCTCATTGTTCGAACGCGAGACGCGTCGTGGACCTTCTGCGCGGACACGCCGAGGTCGAATCCGTGCGTTACCCGGGTCTCGAGGACCACCCGCAGCATGAGCTCGCGAAGCGTCAGATGCGCGACTTCGGGTCGATGGTGAGCTTCGATCTCGGTTCGGAGGCACGGGCGAACCAGTTCGCCGCCTCGACCCGGCTCTTCCAGCTTGCGGAGAGCCTCGGCGGCGTCGAGAGTCTCGTCTCGATCCCCTCGTCCATGACCCACGCTTCGGTGCCGGAGGAGAAGAAGAGGGAGATCGGACTCGGTCCGGGACTCGTGCGGCTCTCGGTGGGGGTGGAGGACGGCGACGACCTTGTGGACGACATCGCGCAGGCGCTCGCCGCCCTCTGAGCGGACGGCCGGATGCCTGAAACAGGCGACGGGGGCCTGACGTAGGAGCGGGGGCGCGGACGGCGGGCCCGGCGCGAGGGCGGCGGGCCGAACGCGAAACGGTGTGGCGCGCAGGAGAGTGACCCATGGCGGCAACCGAAGACAGCCAGAGACGGATCCTCAAGCAGATCGCCCCGATCTCGTGGGAGCACCCGGCGGATCGGGCGGCCCTCAACGCGCTGCGCAGGATTCCGGGGTTCGACCTCGTCCTGCGCAAGATCTTCGCGCTCTTCGGGGAGCGCGCGCTCAGGCTCGCCTTCAAGGCGAACGCCGTGCGGACATCGGAGAAGCAGTACGCCTGGGTCCACGCGCGGCTGGCCCGCGTGTGTGAAGTCCTGGACCTCGAGAAGCCGCCGGAGTGCTACATCTCGCAGACCCCGATCGTGAACGCGGGCGCCGTCGGCTTCGGGGAGCCGTTCATCGTCCTCAATTCCTCCATGCTCGAGGTGCTCTCCGAGGAAGAGGTCGAGGCCGTGCTGGGTCACGAGGTCGGGCACATCCTCTCCGGCCACGTGTTCTACCGGACGCTGCTCCTCCTGATCTTCAAACTGGTCCTCGTCCGCTACACGCTCGCCGGCCTCGCGCTCGGACCGATCCTCATGGCCCTCTGGGAGTGGTACCGGAAGAGCGAACTCTCCTCGGACCGCGCCGGCCTGCTCGCGGTGCAGAACCCCCGGGTCACGATGTCGGCGCTGATGCAGCTCGCGGGCGGCACCCGGGGCGTCGACCTCGACCTCGACGAGTTCATCGCCCAGTCCGACGAATACCGTGAGGGCGGCGATCTCCTCGACTCGGTCTACAAGATCCTCAACGTGCTCGGCCAGACGCACCCGTTCGCGGTCATGCGCGTCGCGGAACTGCGGGACTGGATCGAAGGCGGCGAGTACGAGCGCATCCTCTCGGGCGAGTACCAGCGTCGGGGCGAGAAGGACGACCACCCCTATCGCGAGGATCTGAAGGAGGCGATGACGGGCTACCAGGAGGGCGCCCGCGAGATCTTCGACGAGGTGGACGCCGCGGTCGACCGGCTGCGCGGCCGGATCTCGGAGACGTTCCGGGGCCGCAAGGAACGCTAGCTGCCCGTTGCCGGGCGGGCGCTCGCCCGTCATCCTGCCGCCATGAACCTTCTGATCATCGGAAGCGGCGGCCGCGAGCACGCGATCGCCGACTGTCTGCGGCGAGACGCCCCCGACGCCACGATCCACGTGGCGCCCGGCAATCCGGGCATGCGGGGCACGGCCGAACTCGTCGGCATCCCGGCCGGAGACATCGACGCGCTGGTCGAGTTCTCCGTCGAGCACCGCATCGATCTCACCGTCGTCGGGCCGGAAGCGCCGCTCGCCGCGGGGATCGTGGACCGTTTCCGGGAGGCCGGGCTTCCGGTGTTCGGGCCGGACCGCGACGGGGCGCGCCTGGAAGCTTCGAAAGCCTTCGCCAAGCGGCTCATGCGCGAGCGGGGCGTGCCCACCGCCGACCACGAGACGTTCGACGATCCCGAAGCGGCGCTGGACTACGTCTCCGGTCACGACGAGCCACTCGTGGTCAAGGCCTCCGGCCTCGCCGCCGGGAAGGGCGCGATCGTCTGCGAGTCGCGTGCGGAGGCGCGGACCGCCATCCGGGAGATGATGATCGGAGGCAGGTTCGGCGACGCGGGCGCGCGCGTCGTGATCGAAGAGTTCATGCGCGGCGTCGAGTTGTCCGTCTTCTTCGTCGCGGACGGGGAGCGGGCGGTTCCCCTCCTCACCTCGAGGGACTACAAGCGGGTCGGAGACGGAGATCGCGGACTCAACACCGGGGGGATGGGGGCGTACGCCCCGGCCGGGCCGTGCGGGCCGGCGTTCATCGAGCGAGTGCGGCGGACGATCGCCCAGCCGGTCCTCGAGGCGATGAGCGAGGCGGGCGCGCCGTATCGCGGCTTTCTCTACGCGGGCCTCATGCTCACGGAGGAGGGGCCGCGGGTCGTCGAGTTCAACTGCCGCATGGGGGACCCGGAGACCCAGGTCGTCCTCCCCCTCACGCGCTCGAACCTGCTCGAACCCATGCTCCGCGTGGCTCACGACGATTCGCTTCGCGGCTGGCACCCCCAGGCTTCGACCGGCGCGGCCCTTGTGACGGTCATGGCGAGCGCCGGCTATCCCGAGGGCTCCGACTCGGGGCGGCCGATCGAGATCCCGGCCTTCGACCCGGAGAAAGTCAAGGTGTTTCATGCCGGAACGACCATTCGCGGGGACCGGCTGGTCACGGCGGGCGGGCGCGTGCTCGGGGTCACCGGGTTCGGCACCACACTCGAGCAGGCGGCGCGACGGAGCCGCGAGGCCGTCGAGCACATCCGGTTCGAGGGATCGCACTCTCGCGCCGACATCGGCTGGCACGAACTCGAGCCCGCCCGGCTCGCCGCGGGCGAGCGCGCTCTGATCGCGCCCCCCGGGGACGCGAGGCCGTAACCGACCGATCGTGCCGGAGCTTCCCGAAGTCGAGACGATGCGGCGCGACCTCGCCCCGCTGCTGCGAGGCCGGCGCATCGCGCGCGTGCGCGTTCATTACGACGACCTCATCCTGGGCGGCATGACGGGACCTGCGTTCCGGCGCGCCGTTCGCGGCCGCACCTTCGGGAGCGCGGGACGGCGCGCGAAGTACCTGCTCTTCCCGCTGCACGCCGCGAACGACCTCGAGGGTCCCGTGGAGCGCGTCCTGCGCGTGCAGGTGCGCATGACCGGCCGGTTCGCGCTTGCGGCCGACCGACCGGACGGGCCCGAGTTCCGGCACCCGGGGGTCGACTTCGTCCTCGACGACGGCCGAACGCTGTTCTACGACGACGTGCGCCGGCTGGGCGGCTTCGACCTGCTGACGCCGGATGCGTGGGAGGCGCGCGCCGCGGCACTGGGACCCGAACCGCTGGGCCGGGCGTTCACCGCGGCGGAACTGGCGCGGATCCTCGCGCCGCTACGCGCCCCGATCAAGAACGTCCTTCTGGATCAGAGGAGGCTGGCGGGCGTAGGGAACATCTACGCGAGCGAAGCGCTGCACCGCGCCCGCATCGACCCGCGGCGGGCCGCCGGCTCGCTCGACATGTCCGAAACGCGCCGGCTGCAGCGCGCGGTTCGGGCCGTCCTGCGCGAGGCGCTCGCGGACGCGGGAACGACGTTCCGGGACTACCGGACCGTGAACGGTCTCTCGGGGTCCTTTCAGACCCGACTTCGCGTCTACCAGCGCGAAGGATCGAGATGTCCGCGCTGCTCCGGGTCGATCGTGCGGATCGTGCAGGCGGGGCGGAGTTCCTTCTTCTGCGCCGACTGCCAGCGCTGACCGGGGGCCGCCTCCTCGGCGCGGGCGATGCCGTCCGCGGGGCGCCGGCCGCATATTGAGCACCCGGCGCGGGTAGAGTGGGCCGGAAGTCGGAGCGCAATGCCGCCGGCCCGCATGTCGCGGGCCCTGTCGCCGCCACTCGAACGGGCGAGATGGAGTGGGCTACTCGGATCACAGCGATCAGACGCTGGTGGAGATGTGTCTCCGCGGCGACGAGCGGGCCGCACGGGAGATCGTGCTGCGCTTCGAGCGCCCGGTGTTCTCCCTCATCCTTCGCATGGTTCGTGATCGCGAGCTGGCCGAAGACCTGGCCCAGGAGACCTTCGTCCGTACGCTGAACAACCTCCGCCGCTACGATCCCTCCTACAAGTTCTCCTCCTGGCTCTTCAAGATCGGCTACAACCTCACGATCGACCATCTCCGGAAGAAGGAACTGCACGTCGTGTCGATCCATGGAGCGCCGGACGCCGTGACCCCGGACCGGCGCGCCGCGACGGAGATCACCCTGGTGTCGCCGGACGAGCGGCCGGATGAGCTTCTCGAGGCGCGCGAACTCGGGTCCGAGATCGAGAAGGCGATCGGGCGGTTGAGGCCCGAATACCGGACGGCGATCCTCCTCAGGCACGTCGAGGGGCACACGTACGACGAAATCGCCGGGGTCATGGACATCCCGCTGGGGACGGTCAAGACCTATATCCATCGGGGCAGAAACGAACTGAAGGCCGCTCTCGTACATCTGACCGAGCCCTAGTCTGGCAGTCCGTGGAGTAACCCCGCGTCGCACCGAGAGCGGGGACGCGCGCGCGTGACGAAACCGGCCCGCGAAGGCGAACGTATGTGGACCCCGGGACCGCCTCGCGGAAACAGGAGCGAACGTGCGGCATCTGACGCCTGACGAAATCCAGCGACGCGCCGAAGAGCGAGGCGCTTCGCCCCCGCCCCGGGGCGCAGGGCGGCATCTGGCGTCGTGCGCTCGTTGTCGGCGAGAAGTCGAGGCGCTTCGCGCCGTGCTCGTGCGTCTCGATGGCATGGAACGGCATCGACCCGCAGCCGGGTTCGCGGACGGTGTGGCGCGCCGGATCGAACTGGCGGGGGCCGCCCTGGATCGCGAACTGGGCCGGCTCCCCGGTTGGTTGCCGGCGCCCGGCTTCGCGTCCGCGGTGCTGGCCCGCGTGCGGCTCCCGGTGCCGTGGCCCGAACGTCTGCTTCGATTCGCGCGCCGGCGCCGGGCGGCGCTCGCCACGGCCGGCACCGCGACGCTGAGCGTCTCGGCAGGGGTCGCGGCATGGCTGTTCGGAGTCGGAGGCTTCGCGCCCGGCCAACTCCTCGCGTTCACGCTGGATGGCGCGCGGGCGGTGCTCGTGGACGCGGCGCTGGCCGCGGGGCGGGTCGGGTATCGCCTGGGTCTCGTGGACGCCGGCGGGTCGGTCCTCGATCGGATCAGCCCCGCCGCGGCGCTCACGAGCCTGGCGCTGTCCGGCCTCGCCGGCATGGCGTCGCTGTGGGTCATGACCGCGCTCTTCCGGCGGCCGGCGCGCCAGCCGGTCCGGCTCCGCGGAACGGCCGGCGTCGTCCCGCTCGTGGCGCTTCTCGCCTGCTTCCCGGGACCGCTCCCGGCGAGCGCGCAGGAGGTCGAGATCGCGGACGCCGTGATCACGCTTTCCGCCGGCGGGCGCGCCGAGTTGTGGTTCGAGCTGGAGGACGGCACCGAGCATCGGCTGCGCTTCGAGGGGGAGACCATCGAGCTCGACGGCGCGGTGATCGGCTCCTACGGGGACCCCGGCACGATCGTCGTCGGCTGGCGTGAGTTCCTTCGCGAGCACGCCGGGGAGGACGGCGCGAGGGTGCGCGAGGGCCTCCGTGGCTTCCGCGCCCTGCTGGCCCAGTGGTCCACGGTCCAGACCGGGTCCGAACGGGACGCGGCCCGGGCGCTGGGTCTCCGTTTGGAGGAGATCCTCGAGCCTGCCGTGGAGGCCCCGGCCGTCGCAAGAACTGACGAGGGAGAGACGGGGCTTCGCCCCGGGTCGTTGCAGATCGTCCCCGGCGGACTTGGGTTCGATGTCGGCGACCGACTGGAACGCCTGCGGGACGCGCTCCGTCGGCTGGGCGCCGCCGGGGAGTCGGTTGAAGGCGACCTGGCCATGATCGTGCACGGAGACTACCGGATCCCGGCGGAGACTACGATCACGGGAGACATCGCGATTCTCGACGGGACGCTGAGCCTGGCCGGCGCGGTCGAAGGCGATGCGCTGCTGCTGGACGGAACGCTCCTGCTCGTCGACGCTGCCCGGGTGGAGGGCGATGTGCTCCGGGTCGGTGGCGAACTCCTCTTCCGCGGGGAAACGGCCACGATCGGGGGCGAGATCCTGTCTGACATCGCGCTCGCCGCGCCCGACCCCGCCACGGAGGTCGCTCCGCAATCGCCGCCCGGTCCGGCGGCCGAGGTGGTCGCCGGCTCGGCCCGGCAGCGTGCACGCGGGCCGGGGCCCGGGTCCCTTTTCCTGCGCAACCTGGGCAACGCGGCCGAAGGTCTGATCGGGGCCATCTCCACCCTTGTGGGCCTCGTCGTGCTGGGGCTGCTCCTCGTCTACTTCGCGCGCAGCCGGATCGAGACCGTCTCGGATACGGTGCGGCGCGAGTTCGCTCGCTCCTTCGCCATGGGGCTCGCCGGACAGATCCTCTTCTTCCCCGCCCTCCTCGTGCTCATCGTGCTCGTCATCACGTGGCCCGTCGTGCCTTTCTTCGTGCTCACGGTCGGGCTCGCGGGGCTCGCGGGGTACGTCGCGGTGGCGCACGGCGCCGGCGAGATGTTCGCCCGCCGCCGCTACCGCTACGCGTGGATGGAGGGACTCCGGCGATCGAACTCCTACTACTACGTCGGCAGTGGACTCATCCTGCTCATCCTCCCGTTTGCCGCGGGCGCGCTCCTGTGGGTGTTCGGCGGGGCGGCGGGCTTCGTGCGCGGCCTGATCTTCTTCGTGGCGGGCCTCGGGACCTGGGTCCTGGTCACCGCGGGGTTCGGAGGCGTGCTGCTCACGCGCGCCGGCAGCCGCAGCGTGGTCATCGACTGGTCGGCCGGAGCCGAGCCCGGGGACGTCGGGATCGAGGTCGATGTCGCCGATGAGCCTTCCGGTCCGGCCCCCGATGCCTGATTCGGGCTCCCGCCGAGCCCTGACGGCGGCCTTCCTCTCCCTGATCCCGATCTGTGCGGCCTCGCCCGGAGCCGGACAGGAATGGCATGACTTCCGGTCGGCGCGACAGGTCGGGGATGTGGAGCGGCTGGACGTGCATTTGCTCTACGCGGGGGGCACCCTGCAGGTCTCTCCGGCGGAACCGGCGCTGCTCTACGACGCGCGGCTCCTCTATGACGCCGCGCACTCGGCACCCGACCGGAACTGGCGCCGCGACGGCGACACCGGGCGGCTGCGGTTCGGCACGACGTTGCTCTCCGAACGCCGGGATGAGGAGGAAGCCGCGGCTCGCCTGGACGAGTGGGATCTGGAGTTCGACCTGGCGGATCTGGACCGCGGTCTCGATCAGGGGGGACGTCTCGCGTTCTCCGTCAACCCGTCCGTGCCCACCACGCTTCGGGTCGGCGTAGGGGCCGGGCGGGCCCGGCTCGAGCTCGGCGGGATGACGCTCACGGCGTTCGAGTTCCTGACGGGCGCCGGCGACGTCCGGGTCGGCTTCGCGCGCGAGAACCGGGTGCCGATGGAACTGTTGTCGATGAAATCGGGCGCGACGGGGTTCGTGGCGGAGGACCTCGGCAATGCCCGCTTCGAGCGCATGGAGTTCGACGGCGTCGTGGGGGATGTCGTGCTCGACTTCTCGGGTGCATGGCGGTCCAGCGCCGAGGCCGAGATCCGGATGGCGCTGGGGGAGCTGGTCATCCGGGTTCCGCCGGAGATCGGCGTGCGCGTGCGGCGGAGCGGACTCGCATCGCTGGCGGCGGAGGATTTTCGGAAAGTCGGGGACGCCTACCTGAGCCCCAACTGGGAATCGGCCCGGGTGCGGCTGGAGATCACCCTCGTGGCGGGGCTCGGCAGCGTAACGGTCGAGCGCGGCTAGCCGCCCGGTTCCCCTGGCTGGCGCCGTTTGGCTTCCATCTCCTCGAGCCGGGCCGTGGCGGCCGTCACGATGCGACCGAAGGCCCGGGCTTCCGGCGCGTCCGGCCTCCCCATGGAGGTCGGGATTCCGCGGTCGCCCTCCTCGCGGACGGCCACCCCGAGCGGGACGGCCCCCAGGAAGGGAACGTCGATCGATGCGGCGAGCCGCTCTCCCCCACCCGCGCCGAAGATGTCGTGGATCTCGCCGCACCCGGGACACGCGAAGCCGCGCATGTTCTCGACGATCCCGAGGACGGGCACCCGCAGCTTCTCGAACATCCGGATGCCGCGAAGCACGCCGCCGACGGCGACATCCTGAGGCGTCGTGACCATCACGGCGCCATCCACCCGGACGAGCTGGCACAGCGACAGCTGAGCGTCGCCGGTCCCGGGGGGGAGGTCGATGACGAGGTAGTCGAGTTCGCCCCAGGCGACCTGCTGCAGGAACTGCCGGATCACCCCCATGATGATGGGCCCGCGCCAGATCGCCGGAGCATCTTCCTCGATCAGAAACCCGATGCTCATGAGCTTCACCCCGTGCGCCTCCAGCGGCACAACCTCTTCACGATCGATCCGGGGCTTCCCCTGTATGCCGAACATGGTCGGGATGTCGGGACCGTAGATGTCGGCGTCGAGCAGGCCGACGCGGTGTCCGCGGCGGCTCCAGGTGGCGGCGAGATTCGTCGAGAGAGTGGATTTTCCGACGCCCCCCTTCCCTGAACTGACGGCGACGACGCGTCGGACTCCCGGCATGGGCGGGGCCTCCGACGGGTGCCGGCGGGACGCTTCGCGGTCGTCCCCCCTCGGAGGAGGGCCGGGACGTTTCGGCGCCGGGTCGATGATCGGGAGCGGCCGGGGGCCGCGCGCGGGAGTGTCGGACACAGGGGTTCGGGCGCCTGACTAGGCGACGGCCTCGACCGAGTGGACCACGGGAAGCGCGTGCCGCAGCTGATGCTCGATTCCGGCCCGCAGGGTGGCAGTGGACATGGGACAGTCGTAGCAGGCGCCGACGAGTCGAACTTCGACGAGGCCGTGCTCGGGCTCGAAGGAGACGAGTTGGATGTCGCCGCCGTCGGCCCTCACAGCCGGGCGGATGTCGTCGAGGATCTTCTCGATCTGGTCGAGCGTGCTCTCGCCGGTGGCGGTACTCACCTCAGTCGGATCCTGGCGCGGGTCGGGGGCGATTCCATACCCCTGGGGTGCCCTGGAAATCGGCTCCCACGGCACCGGCGAAAGTTAGGATTCCGCCGTCCGGCGGTCAACGAGAGCGAGGGGGGTCCGAGAACATCCCCGGGCCTTCGCGCGGAAGGAAGTGGAGCTCGTCCGCAGCGGGGTCGGGCGGGCGGCCAGGTTGAAGTTCGATCAGCGGGCTCTCCGCCCACACGGCGGCCATGTCGCGGTAGTGGGGGTCGAGAGGGTTGCCCGCCTGGCCCGTCGGGAGGAGGAAGTGGCCCGTCATCCGGCCGGGCGCAGCGCGGGCGACGAACCGCGCGCTGGGCCCGTACTCGCTCACGACGGGAAGGTGCCACGCGGTCGAGTCGAGCCGGGCTCTCAGCGACGGGGCGTCGGGGCGCACGGTGTGCCGTCCGCCGCGGGAGGGGTACGGACCGACGTGGAAGCCGAAGACGCGGTCGAGGAGTCCGACGGTCCCGAGCGGGTGGGCCGAGCGCTCGCGGTGGACCTCCCCCCAGGCACGGCCGAGCGACCCCGCGGCGGTCCGCGCGGCTTCCTCCTCCAGCGTCCCCAGCGTCTCGATCTCGGGCGTCCCGGGGTCGTCGATCCAGACGGTCACATCGTTCTCGACGATCTCCATGAAGGCGAGGTCGGGAAACCAGCCATCTCCTTCCGTGAACTCATCCGCGACGAGGAGTTCGCGGAGCCGGTAGAGCCAGGTGTAGAACGGCGCCGCCCCGAGCGACGTGGTTTCCGTGCGCAGGTCCCATGCCTCGAGGACGGCCGCGAGCGAGTCGAGACCCGCGCGGCGGGCCGCGCCGACCGCGCGCGGACGGTAGCGCTCCGCCCACAGGCTGTAGCTGTCCAGCTGGGTCGACCGCATCTCGTCGACGGTCCAGTCCGTGGCGCTCGAGACGAGGTCCTCGACGCGACGCGCCCTGAAGGGAGCCGGGTAGTCGACGCCCACCCGGCCGTAAGCCGGCCGGGACTGCAGGTTGTTCGCACTGACGAGGTATCCGCTCCCGGGCGCACGAAGCGCCGGCATCGCGTCCTGAGGCCAGAATCCCGTCCAGCCCGCCGGCATGCGCTCGAAGGAGATCGGCAGCGCCCCCGAACCCGGCGGCCGGTTCGGGACGGACCCTCCCATGCGGTATCCGATCTCCCCCTCCGCCGTCGCGTAGATCACGTTCTGGTGCGGGGACCGGAAGCGCACCACGGCCGCCTCGAAAGCGGTCGCATCGCCCGCCCGGTTCATGCCGCGAAGGCCCGCCACGGCACCGCCGGGCTCGAGCCCGGTCCAAAGCATGGAGAGCGTGAGACCGCCGGCAGGCACGAGGTCGGTGATTACGGGCCCGCGGACGGTCTCGCGGACGACCCATGTCTCCGGTTCGTCCCGGCCCCGTATGCTGATCTCCTCGGTCCGCAACTCGAAGGGGCGCCACCCGTCGGTATCCCGGTACATCGACCCGTCGAGGTTGATCCCCTCGACGATGAAGTCGGCGTCGTCGACCATCGCGTTCGTGAACGCCCACGCGACATCGCGATTGAGTCCGATGACGACCCCCGGGACGCCCGGGATCGAGAGTCCGGCCACGGCTTGCTCGGGCTCCCTCCACGCGATGGCGTTCAGATACCAGGTCGAGGGGGCGCGCAGCGACAGGTGGGGATCGTTCGCGAGCAGAGGGTATCCGTCCGCCGTACGCGATCCCGCCAGGGCCCAGGAGTTCGACGCCCGGAAGCCCAGATCGAGCACGGACAGGCGGGGCGGGCGACCCCGGGGAGCGCTTCCGGATACGGACGCGGCGGCGATCTCCGCGGCCTCCGGCTCCGAGGCTCTTGCGAGGCGCGGGGGCGCGGTCCCCGCCGGGAGTGTGTCCTGGAGAATCGTGGGCCCCCACGCCGGATAGCCCGCGCCGAGGGCACGCCGACGGGCGACGTCCAGCGTCGCCAGCGCGCGGGTCCGCGACAGTTCGGTGCGCCATTCGGTGAGATCCAGCGCCATGATGCGGCCGATCGAGAGCGAGGCCTGCGCGCTCCACGGTTGTGGCTCGATCCCGAGCAGGAGGAACTCCGGGGGCCACGGCCCGCGCCAGCTCGCGATGCGGGCGTTCACGCCCTGAGCGTAGGCCTCGACGGCGGCCCGGTCCGCAGGCGTCGCGGATTCGAGTTCCCGGCCGGCCGCCGACCACACGTCGAGCGTCCGCATGAGCCGGTCCGCGTCGAGCGCCGCCTCGCCGAAGAGTTCCGCCAGACGCCCGCGCGCCACACGCTGGAAGAACTCCAGCTGCCACAGCCGCTCCGAGGCGTGCACGAATCCCTGGACGCGCATCGCGTCGAGTTCGGTAGCAGCCGAGATCGAGGGGATGGCCCATTCGTCGAAGGTCGCCGTGGCCGCCCCGGTGAGGCCCGCGATCGCGTGTTCGCCGGAACGCGGCTGTATCGACCGCTGCAGTTGGAAGAAGGCGAAGGTCGCGACGAGCCCCCCGGCCATCCCCAGCGCCGCGAGGACCGCGGTCGCCCGGCGACGCAGCCTCACAGGTCCTCGCGCTCCTCGTCCGGAGGCGGGCCCGCGTCGCGCAGCGCCCGGCCCAGCGACACGTACCGGTCGCCATCGCGGATCACGAGCGCGCGGGTTACGAGGTCGTCGAGCACCCCCCGCACCCGCTCCACCGGGAGATCGAGCCGGTCCGCGAGGGGAGACGCACGGGTGCGACCCAGCACCCAGATCTCCCGCCACACGGCAACCGTGCCCGCGTCGAGGGCACCCATGAGCAGGGGTTGCCCGTCCGCGCTCTCGGCCGCCGCCGCCAGGCCCTGCCGCCGGAGGGCGGACTCGATCGGCTCAAGGTGATGTTCGGCGATCCCGCGGAAGAGGACGAACCGCCGCCGGGTCGAAGGGTCGGACGCGAGGAGGACCAGCTTCGCCACGATCTCGTCCGCGCACGAAAAATCGATCAGGGGGACGTGGCGGAGGTCGAGGACCGCCAGGACGGTGCGGCCCGCCGCGGCGATCTGGCGTTCGACGTTCGTCCGCACCGTACGGCCGGTGGGCCGGGTGACGAGATAGCTGAAGAGCCTGGTGTGGGCGATCGCCGGCCTCATGGCATCACGACTCCCCCCGACCCGCCCGCTCCGGCAGCAGGATGAGGACCTGAGCGCCCGGGAATCGCGTGAGCCCGGTCCGGAGCGGATCGGCGTCGTCCCACTCCGGAACGCGGGCGATCATCGCGTCGCCGCTCCGGATCCGGACGACGCCGTTCCACTTGATGACCTGGCTCCGAATCGCCTGCAGCCCCTGGCCGCGCCCCGGGTCCGGGAACCTCGATTCGCCGCGCAGGAAGGCGGCCTCGAGCACCGAGGCGGCCGACCACGATTCGCCGGTGCGGCGCGCGTGTTCGGCGCCCAGCGAGCCCTCGAACCCGACCCCGACGTCCATCACCGCGAGCACGACCACGTCGCGGCCGAGGCGGCGCTTCCACCGATAGCGCTGGGCGCAAACCCAGCCGATCGAGCCGGCGTGTTCAAGGATGTTCTGACATACCTCCGACAGCATGACCGAGAAGTGGATCACGGCCGGCTTCGGGTAACCGAGCCGCCGGTGGAGGATCCGCTGCGCGCGCTCGCGGACGCCCTCCACGACCGAATGCACATCCTCGTGCGAACGGATCGGCGTGACTTCGATCAGCGCATCGGTGATGCTGGGCGGGCGCGGTGGCACCGCCTTGAGGTCGAACACGTCGGCCGCTGCGGTCCAGAAGTGCATCCGGTTGATGTAGGAGCGAACCTCCGCATCCCGAGGAGGCTCGATGAGCGGAGGCAGCCCCGTGCGGAGGCGCGCTTCCTGCCCGACCGCGAGCAGGCCGATGAGCCCGTACGGCGACACCCAGCGCACCGCCCGGGCGTCGAGCAGCAGCCGGGCCTGCTCGTCGCCGCCGGAGCGTACGCGGCCGATGAGCACCTCGAACGCCGCCTCGTCCAGCGTGGCGGGGACCCGGACGACCCGGCTCACGCGGGACCTCGCTCCCGCGCGCGCGCGGCGCCGGTGAGCAGGCCCGTCTCGGACCGCAGGAACTCTCCCAGGCCGGTCGCTCCGCGGAAACCGGCGTTCTGCCGGGCGGCCCGCGTCGCGGCCCGCATCGAGTCCTCGAGATCCTCCCCGCCCAGCATCGTCGCGAAGCAGGTGGCCCCCCATACGTCTCCGCAGCCCGTGGGGTCACCGCCCGCGACGGCGGACTCCGGCTCGACCTTCCCGCTCACCAGGGCCTCGGCCGGTTCCAGCGCGTGCAGGGGAGCGCGCGGCGCGGTCGGCGCCTCCCGGAAACTGCGCGTCGCGACCCAGGCCGAGCCCCGCTCGCCGAGGGTGACGAGGAGCCCGCGCGTCACCGGACCGACGACATCGGCGGCCAGCGCCCAGGGGTCGTCCCAGCCCGCGGCGAGCGTCATGAGTTCGTCCTCGTTGAGTTGCACGATGTCGAAACACGAGAGCCAGGCCCGCCAGTCGGCGAGGGGTCGCGGCGCACGAACGCCGTCCGCCCCGACCCCCAGCATCAGCGAGTGCAGGTCGGCGTAGACCGAACCGGCCGTCGCGGGCCGCAGCGCGGCGGCGGCCGGCAGATCCAGCTCCCAGCCCGCGATGAAGTTCACGTAGACGGCGTCGCACGATCGCGCGAGCGGCAGCACCTCCTCCGCGGTCCATCCCGGCACCCCTCCCGTGAGCTTCTCGCACCGCCGCGCATCGTCGCGGTAGACGAGTTCGACCCGATTGTTCGGTTCCGGCACGGTGCGGACGCCGTCGAGGGAGTCGAGACGCTCGAGGCTCCCGAGGAAGACGTCAGCGGCCTCACGCATGTCCTGTCCGATCTTGATGATCGGGAAGAGGGACCAGTCCTCCCCGAGCGCCGCATCGGCGGCGGCGAGAGCGTAGGCGATCCCGCCCCACTCGCGGACCGGTGCCTCCCGGCCGATATCGCGCGCGCGGATCGTATCCCACACCATCGTCCCCACGATCCCCAGCCGCGGCATTCGAAACTCAAAGACCTCCGAGTCGGGCAAGATGGTAGGTGGCGGCGGCGCCGATCACGCCGGCCATGCCGCCGAGTTCGCTGCTCACGATCCGGCAGGCCTCGGCCGCGGGGCGAAACGCCCGCTTTCGCACTTCGCGCCGAAGCGGATCGAACAGATGCTTCCCCGCCCTCGTGACCCCCCCGGAGACGACGATCATCTCCGGGTTCAGCATGTTGATGAGGTTCGCGAGGCCGGTCCCCAGAAAGGCCGCCGTGTCCCGCATCACGCCGACGGCGTAGTCGTCTCCGGCCACGATCGCGTCCGACACGATCTCCGCCGTGACGGTCCGCAGATCGCCCCCCACCAGATCGGGGATCAGGCTCGCGGCCCCCGCCTCGAGTCCCTCGAGCGCCCGGGCCGCGATGGCGGGCCCCGACGCGTAGGCCTCGAGACACCCGTAGTTCCCGCAGCGGCACTTTCTCCCCGTGAAGTCGATCGTCATGTGCCCGATCTCCGCGGCCACATCCGATGTCCCGTGGTAGAGTTCCCCGCCCAGCATGATCCCGCCGCCGATCCCCGTCCCGAGCGTAACCCCGACCAGATGGTCGACCCCGCGCCCCGCCCCCTGCCACCATTCGCCGAGCGTCGCCGCGTTGGCGTCGTTGTCGAGTTCCGCCTCGAGTCCGGTCGCCTTCACGATAAGGTCGCGGAGGGGAAAGTTCCTCCAGCCGAGGTTCGGCGTCTCGATCACGGTTCCGGCCTCGCGGTCCAGCGGTCCCGGGGATCCGAGCCCGATTCCGACGAAGGCGTCCTCCCCGAACCCCCCCTCACGGGCCGCGTCGCGCTTGACCTCGAAGATCATCGACACGATGCGGTCGACGACGAACTTCGCGCCGACGTGCGCGTCGGTCGGGAGCGTACGCATGCCGAGGACCGTGCCGCCGCCCACCGGCACCGCCCCCACCTTGATCGTCGTCCCCCCGAGGTCGACGCCGATGATGTAACGCCTGTCGCTCACGCTCACGCCCACGTCCTCTCTCCGGGGTTCGGCGGGATTCCAACGCCCGGTCCGGGAAATGATAGACCGCCGAGCCGGCCCCCTCCAAAAGACCGACGCCTCGCGGCCGCGGGTCGGCGGTGCCCGCGGCTGTCAGTCGCCCTCGACCTGCAGCACGGCGAGGAAGGCCTCCTGGGGAACTTCGACGCTACCCACCTGCTTCATCCGCCGCTTCCCCGCCCGCTGTTTCTCGAGGAGCTTCCGCTTGCGCGTGATGTCGCCGCCGTAGCACTTGGCGGTCACGTTCTTCCGTAACGCCTTCACCGTCGTCCGCGCGATCACGTCCCGCCCGACCGCCGCCTGAATCGCCACATCGAAGAGTTGCCGGGGGATGAGTTCCTTGAGCTTGCGGGCCATCTTCTGCCCCAACTCGTAGGCCCGGCTCCGGTGGACGATGACGCTCAGGGCGTCCACCGAGTCACCGTTGAGCAGGATGTCCAGCTTCACGAGGTCCGACGGCTCGTGTCCGGAGATGTCGTAGTCGAGCGACGCATACCCGCGCGACACGGACTTCAGCTTGTCGTAGAAGTCCAGCACGATTTCGCCGAGCGGCATCGAATAGGCGATCTCCACCCGGGTGGGGTCCAGGTATTGGAGGTTGACGTACCGGCCGCGGCGGTTGTGGCAGATCCTCTGAATCGCCCCGATGTAGTCCGCCGGCGACACGACCCGGATCTGGACGAACGGCTCCCGGACCTCGGCGATGTGAACGCGCTCGGGCATCTTCGACGGGTTCTCGAGCCGGATCTCGTCTCCGTTCGTGAGGGTCAGCTCATACTCGACGCTGGGCAGCGTCGTGATGAGATCGACGCCGAACTCGCGCTCCAGCCTCTGCTGCACGATCTCCATGTGGAGGAGTCCGAGGAAGCCGCAGCGGAAACCGAACCCGAGCGCCTCCGATGTCTCGGGTTCGTAGTGGAGGCTCGCATCGTTCAGCTGGAGCTTCTCGAGCGCCTCGCGGAGTTCCTCGAAGGCGTCCGAGTCCGTCGGGTAGAGCCCCGCGAACACCATCGGCTTCGCCTCGCGGTAGCCGGGGAGGACTACCTGAGCCCGGTCGTCGGCGTCGAGAACCGTGTCCCCCACCCGGGTGTGCCCCACGTTCTTGATCTGCGCCGTGAGATAACCCACCTCGCCGCAGCCGAGGGCGCCGGTCGGCTCGAAGCCGAGGCTCATGAAGCCGACCTCGTCGACCTCGTACACCGCGTCGTGCCGCCCGAACCCGATGCGCATGCCCTCGCGGAGGTGGCCGTCGACCACGCGCAGGATGGGCACCGCTCCGCGGTAGCGGTCGTACTGCGAGTCGAAGATCAACGCTCTGAGCGGTGCGTCCGGATCTCCCCCCGGAGGCGGCACCCGCTCGACGATGGCTTCGAGGACCGCGTCGATCCCCTCCCCCTCCTTCGCCGAGGCGTGGATCACCGCGGCGGGATCGATCCCGAGCAACTCCGACACTTCCTCGCTCACCCGCTCCGGATCGGCCGCCGGGAGATCGATCTTGTTGATCACGGGAACCACCCCGAGGCCCGCTTCGACGGCCAGGAAGAGGTTCGCGAGCGTCTGCGCCTCGATGCCCTGCGTCGCGTCGACGACGAGCAGAGCGCCCTCGCACGCGGCCAGACTCCGACTCACCTCGTAGGTGAAGTCGACGTGGCCCGGCGTGTCGATGAGGTTGAGTTGATACTCCTCCCCGTCGGGGTGCCGGTAGGACATGCGGATGGCGTTGAGCTTGATCGTGATCCCGCGTTCGCGCTCGAGCTCCATGGAATCGAGGACCTGCTTCCGCATCCTCCGGGGGTCCACGGCGCCCGTGCGCTCGAGCAGCCGGTCCGCCAGCGTCGACTTTCCGTGGTCGATGTGGGCGATAATGGAGAAGTTCCGGACCCGGTTCGGGTTCAAAGCTCCACCACCAGTCCGTCATGGGCGGGTTCGATGCCCGGTGGCACGCGGCGCACGATCTCGGCGTGGGTCGTTCGGTGCGCGATGTGCGTGAGGTACGTCCGCCGCGCCCCCAGTCGCCGCGCGGTGGCGACCGCCTCCTCGATCGAGAAGTGTCCGGGGTGCGGGTCCCCGAACCAGAGTGCGTTCATGATGAGGACGTCCACCCCGGCGAACACCTCGACGGCATCCTCCGGGATCGACTTCGCGTCGACGAGCACGCCGAGCCCTCCCGTGCGGAAGCCGTAGCTGCGGTACACGCCGTGCGGGAGCGCGACGACCCGCAACTCGAGCCCGGCCGGCGCGATCACCTCGCGATCCTCGAAGGTCCTGAGGTCGAGTTGCGGCACCGCCGATCCGGGCTGCGCCCTGCCGCCGCCCCAGATATACGAGAAGCGCCGCCGGATCGCGGACTCGAACTCCCGCGCCACGTAGAGGGGGATCGGGCCGCCCCGGCGCAGGGAAAAGATCCGCAGGTCGTCGATCCCGTGCGTGTGGTCCGCGTGCTCGTGTGAGAGGAACACGGCGTCGATCCGGTCGACCTTCGCGCCGAGGAGCTGGACACGAAGTTCGGGGGGCGTGTCCACCAGGAGGCGGGCCTCCCCCGCCTCGATGAGGAGGCCGTGACGCGTCCGGCGGTCCCGCGGGTCCCGGGATCGACAGGTGGCGCAGCGGCAGCCGATCACCGGGACTCCGAACGAAGTACCGGTTCCGAGGAATCGGACTCTCACGGTCGGCCGTCAGCGCCGGAAGAGGCGGATCACAACTCTTCGACGCGCATCATGTTCGTCGTGCCGGGGACGTGAAACGGCACGCCGGCCGTCACCACGAAGCGCTGGCCCGGCTCGCCCATGCCGAGTTCGAGGGCCTCATGCCGCGCCTTGTCCAGCATGCTGGAGTAGCTGATCCCCCCGCGGAAGAGGACCGGCTGCACGCCCCATACCAGCGCCAGCTGGTTGTAGGTCCTCCACTGGTCGGTGATCGCGAGGATGGGGACGGATGGCCGCTGCGCCGACACGATCCGGGCCGTATAGCCGCTCTGCGTGAAGGTGACGATGAACGGGGAGTCGATGCGCTCGACCGCGATCAGCGACGACGCGGCGATCGCCCCCGAGGTCGTCTGCTGGATCTGCGAGAGGCCCTGAACGTGCTTCCCGGCCTGGCCCGTCCGCCCCAGGCGTTCGTGCTCGATGCGCCGGATGATCCGGTCCATGGTGCGCACCGCCTCGACCGGATACCCACCCATCGCCGTCTCCGCGGAGAGCATCACCGCATCGGTCCCATCCAGCAGCGCGTTCGCGACATCGGAGACTTCCGCCCGTGTGGGGCGGGGGCTCTCGATCATCGATTCCAGCATCTGCGTGGCCGTGATCACCGGTCGGGCGCGCTCCTGGGCGAGCCGAATGATCCGCTTCTGGATCATGGGGACTTCCTCGTACGGCAGTTCGACGCCGAGGTCGCCCCGGGCGACCATCACCGCGTCGCTCAGGGGCAGGATTTCCGCGAGATTCTCGAGCGCCTGCGACTTCTCGATCTTCGCGATGAGCAGGGACCCGCGGTCCATCTTCCGGCGTGTGGTCTCGAGATCCTCGGGCCTGCGCACGAAGCTCAGCGCGAGGTAGTCGAGCACGTGTTCGACCGAGAATTTGATGTCGGCGAGATCCTTCTCCGTCAGGGCCGTGGCGCCGACGCGTACGCCGGGCAGGTTGATCCCCTTCTGGGACTTCAGCACACCGACGCTGAAGGCCCGCGCCGAGACCCAGGGGGTGCCGTCCTCGGAGACCTCCCGCACCACGAACTCGAAGTGCCCGTCGTCGAGGAGGATTCGGGTGCCCGGCTCCACCTCCTCGGAGAGCGCCCGGTAGGTGGTGGGAATCCTCCGGCCGGGCGGACTTTCTTCAGGGGGCTCTTCGCCCTCGGGGAAGAACCAGTACGTCTCTTCAGGTTCGACCTCGAGACGGCCGCCGGGGAGATCTCCGACCCGGATCTTGGGGCCCCCGAGGTCGCCGATGATGGCGACGGGGCGTCCGACCTCCTGCGCCGCCTCCGAGACCCTGCGGACCACGCGGCTCGCACGATCCGTCGGCAGGTGCGTGAAGTTGAGGCGGATCGCGTCCGTGCCGGCCTCGATCAACGGGTACAGCACGTCCCGGTCCCACGAAGCGGGGCCGATCGTGCTGACGATCTTCGCTCTTCGGAACCCTGCGCTCATCCGCGGCCCAGATCAGGTGGGAGGCCACGGTCCTATCCAGGCAGTCGGGCGACCTCCGAGAGGTTAGGTCGGTGGGCTACGATCCACTCGTGCATGTTCTGCAGTTGCCCGAGCGGGAGCCCCTCGAGGGACTTCACCTGCAAGCCGGGGATGATACAGGCAGCGGCCCGCCGGAGAAAGTAAGCGCGCTGCCGCCGGCGTTGTTCCGGATTGAGGCTGGTGCCGCCGGGGATGTCCGGTATCGGCTCTATGAGTCGGCGGTAACTGTAGACTTCGCGGGCGGAGAACTCGAAGGGGATCAAGTAGGCGTTCCCTTCGACTTCGAAGGTGCCGTCCGAAGAGATGGCAAGCCGAGATGCCATATCCAGTCTCCTTACGTCGCAGTCAGAGACGCAAAAGACCGTGTTGCCGGAAGGCATGGACAATCTTCTAGATTCTCCCCACCCCAGCCACACGGTCCCCGGGCTTCCTGAACACACTATAGGCCGTCACCGGCTCTCGATGCAAACTTCGAGCGCCCTCTCTCCCTGGCGCCGGCCGCGCCCGGGGTCCCTGGGGTTCTCCCCGCCCCGGCGGAATATTTGACGCGCCTTCGCGCGGGTCGCTACAATTGGAGGCTAACCCTGCCCGGGAGGAGGAGCACACTTGCAGTATACGCTACGCGACAACGAAGAACTCGACCGCGCACTGCGGAAGTTCCGCCGAAAGGTCCAGCGGGCCGGGATCTTCCGGGACATCAAGAAGCACCGGTTCTACGAGAAGCCGAGCGAGGCCCGCCGTCGCAAGATGAAGGCCGCGGAGCGCCGCCGCCGCCGCCGCCGCCGCCGCCAGAAGGCCCGCGACTAACCGCCCCGACCGCCCCGGGGCAAGCCTCCCTCACGGGTCACCCGGCGAACCGCCGCTCCACGTACCCGTCGAGAATCTGCAGAAACTCGTCCACGATTCCCTCGCCTCGCAGCGTCGAATGATGCTCGCCGTCCATGTAGACGGGCGCGGTCGGCGCCTCGGCGACGCCCGGCAGCGAGATCCCGAGGTCCGCGTGCTTCGACTCGCCGGGCCCGTTCACGACACACCCCATCACGGCCACCGAGAGCTCCTCGACGCCCGGATACCGGTCGCGCCACGCCGCGAGACGGTCCGCGATGTGCTGCTCCACATCGAGCGCCAGCTGTTGGAAGAAGGTGCTCGTCGTGCGGCCGCAGCCCGGGCACGCCGTCACCTGGGGCTTGAAGCTCCGCAGCTCCAGCGATTGTAGGAGCTGCTGCGCGATCCGCACCTCCTCCGCGCGGTCGGCGCCGGGCTCAGGCGTGAGCGACACGCGGATCGTATCGCCGATCCCCTCCGAGAGGAGGATGGCGAGCGCGGCCGAGGAGGCGACCGTCCCCTTGCGCCCCATGCCCGCTTCGGTGAGCCCGAGATGCAGGGGGTAGTCGCAGCGTGACGCGAGTTCGCGGTACACCGTCACGAGGTCCGGTACGCGCGACACCTTCGCGCTGAGGACGATGCGATCCGGTGCGAGGCCGAGGGCTTCGGCGGCTTCGGCCGAGCGGAGGGCGCTCTCGACGATGGCGTCGAGCGTCACGCGGTGGGCATCGCGCGGCTCGTCCCGCACCGCGTTCTCGTCCATGAGGCGGGTCAGGAGGGTCGGGTCCAGCGACCCCCAGTTGACCCCGATCCGCACCGGCTTGTCATGCTCGATCGCGCAGCGGACGATCGTCGCGAACTGCTCGTCCCGGCGCTTGCGTCCCACGTTGCCGGGATTGATGCGGAACTTGGCGAGGGCGCGGGCGCAGTCGGGATGGCCGGGCAGCAGGATGTGTCCATTGAAGTGGAAGTCGCCGACCAGCGGGACATCGACGCCGCGGTCGGCGAGGCGCTCCGCGATCCGCGGTACGGCCGCGGCGGCGCCCGGCGTGTTCACGGTGATGCGGACGATCTCCGAGCCCGCCTCGTGCAGCTCCCCGACCTGCCGTGCGGTGGCGTCCACGTCCGCGGTATCGGTGTTCGTCATCGACTGGACGACGATGGGGTGGGGCGCACCCACGGGAACGCCTCCGATATCGACCGGTGTCGTCGCGCGACGTGACGTGGAGGGTGTGTTCAAGCGGCTCCCCCGCAGCGATGGAGTTCGTGCGTCGCGGGGCATCATCGCGGCGCTCCGGAGACGGGGGCGGAAGGGGCGCTCCCCGTCCCGGTGAATCTACAACCGAACGGTCATCCGCACTCGCTGTGGCCGCAAGCGTAGCACTTCGCGCAGCCCTCCTCGAACACCAGGCTGCTGCCGCATTCCGAGCACACGCCGAGGAACATCCGAGCCGCCGACTCCTGGTAGCGCTCGATCACGGGGCGCTCCGCCGTCCGCGCGCCGCCGTTGGCGTTCCTGTTCCGGGCGGTCTCGACCTCCTCGATGGGGAGCGTCTGCTGGATGCCTTCCTTCTCCTCGAGGTAGCGCTCGATCACCTGAGCGATCGCGTCGGGGCCGGAGAGGACCTTCCTCGGCCCAATGCCGACCGCCCGGTCGGAAGAGATTCCGCGCAGCTGCTTGTGCACGTCGCGGAGGGGGATGCCGGAGCGCAGCGCCAGCGAACACAACCGGCCGATCGCTTCCGCATCCGCCATCGCGGCCCCGCCCGTCTTGCCGAGCGCGACGAACACCTCGAACGGCCGTCCCTGGTCGTCCTCGTTGATCGTGACGTACATCGCTCCGAGCGGGGACGCGATCTGGCGCGTGTGACCCCGGAGCACGGCCGGGCGCTGCCGCATCGCCACGCGGCGCATCTTCGAACCCTCGAGTTCGGCGATCCGACGCTTCTCCTCCTCGACCGTCTGCTCGAGTTTCCGGTTGTGCGCCTCGAGTTCCCGGTTCTGGGCTTCGAGGGCGGCGAGGCGGGAGATCGAATCCGCGAGTTCTCCGGCGACCTGCGGATCGAGGTCCACGGCTTCGAGCCTGACGCCATCGGCCGCCACCGCCGAGCCGCTCTCGCTCGTCTGGCGCTGCACCTCCTTCGCGGTCCGGCCGGTGGAGAGCACCTGTTCGTCGCGTGACCCGTCGCGATACACGGTCACGCCCTTGCAGCGCAGCGCGTGCGCCAGCTCGTAGATCTCCCGCACATCTTCCTGCGTGGCGGCGGTCGGAAAGTTGCACGTCTTCGAGATCGCCGAATCGCAATGTTCCTGGAAAGCCGCCTGCATCCGGATGTGCTGTTCCGGTATGACATCGTGCGCCGTGACGAAGATCCCCTGTACGTCCCCCGGCACTTCATCGAAGTGGATATGGCCTTCGTCGGCGATGCGTCGCATCAACTCCTCCGAGTACCATCCCTCTTCCTTCGCACGGCGCACGAAGTCTGGATTGACGTCCGGCATCAGCACGCCGGCCTGGTTCCTCATGAACGCGACGGCAAACAGCGGCTCAATGCCACTTGAACACCCCGCGATGATCGAAATGGTCCCCGTGGGGGCGACCGTGGTCAGGTTGCAGTTGCGAAGCCGGCGCTCGGGGCGGATCCGCCGGCCGTCCGCGTCGCGCGGGCACGTCTCGTCGGGACCCCAGATGGACTGCTCCCACTCGGGGAAGACGCCGCGCTCGGCCGCGAGCCGCTCGGACTCGCACTTCGACTCCTCATCGACGAAGCGCATCACTTTCCGCGCCAGTTCGACGGAGCGCTCCGAACCGTAGGGTTCGCCGATCCGCACCAGCATGTCGGCCCAGCCCATGATCCCGAGACCGATCCGGCGGATGCGGTGCGACAGGTCCTCGATCTTCGCGAGCGGATACCGGTTGGCGTCGATGACGTTGTCGAGGAAGCGCGTCGACTCGTGCACCGCCTCGCCGAGCGCGTTCCAGTCGACCTGCCCTTCATCGTCTACGAAGTAGCCGACGTTGATCGAACCCAGGTTGCACACGTCGTAGGCCAGGAGCGGCTGCTCCCCGCACGGGTTCGTCGCCTCGTAGTCGCCGAGGTGAGGCACCGGGTTGTAGCGGTTCGCCTCGTCGACGAAGAAGACGCCGGGCTCGCCGTTCCGCCATGCGCCGACGATGACCTTCGAGAACACCTCTTCGGCGTTCAGCCGGTCCACCACGTCGCCGGTGCGCGGGCTCAGGAGGTTGTAATCCGCACCCGTGCGGACCGCCGTCATGAAGGCGTCCGTGACGCCGACGGAGATGTTGAAGTTCGTGATCCGGGTCTTGTCCGCCTTGCAGTCGATGAAGTGGCGGATGTCCGGGTGGTCGACCCGCAGGATCCCCATGTTCGCGCCGCGTCGCGTGCCGCCCTGTTTCACGGCCTCGGTCGACGCGTCGTACACCTCCATGAAGCTGACCGGGCCGCTCGCCACGCCCATGGTCGACTTGACCACGTCCCCCATGGGGCGCACGCGGCTGAATCCGAAGCCCGTGCCGCCCCCGCTCTGATGGATGAGCGCCATGTCGCGGAGCGTCTCGTAGATCCCGTCGAGACTGTCCGGGACGGGGAGCACGAAGCACGCCGAGAGCTGACCGAGCGGACGCCCGGCGTTCATGAGTGTGGGGCTGTTCGGCTCGAAGATGCCGGCGGCCATCAGGTGGTAGAAGCGCTCGGCGCACTCCCGGATCGCTTCATCCGCGGCGCCGTAGCGGCCGTCCTGCGACGCGATGACATGGGCCACCCGCCAGAAGAGGTCGCACGGCTCCTCCACCGGATCCCCGCTGTCATCCTTCTTCAGATACCGTCGCGCGAGGACCGTGCGGGCGTTGTCCGTGAGCCGGGGTTCGGCGAGTCCGGCCGGCGTAGCGTCGGATCCTCTCGTCCCATCCGCCTGCGCCGGCGCCTGCGCCGGCCCGCCCGTCCGCACCGCCACCTCCGGTGGATTCATCGTTTTCCTCGTTTCCCCGTTCTCACAGCTTCCTAGGCCGACCCATCCGCAAGACCGGCTTCGGCCGGGACCCGATGACCGCGCGAGTCGAATGCCGGCCTAGGCCGGTCGAGCCTTGCCCCGCGAGGTGCCCGCCACCCCCGCGACGAATCGGATTCGAGTGCCTCATCGCTTGTGGAGGCGAGGCCCGTCGTTTCCCACAATTCCACAGCTTTTCCACAAAAAAACCCCCGGCTTTTCGACACACACCGCTATATGTGGGGGCTCCGACAGGATAACGACACCATATCTAGTGGTCAAGCCGCGAACGGCGGTGGAGATTCCAGAGGCAGGCTCCGTCGAGTCCCGCCACGCCGGCGGCGAGGGCGGCCCCTCCCGGCTCCAGCAGCAGGGCTCCTCCGAGGGCGAACATCGTGCCGAACAGGAGGAGGGTGGCGGCGGCCGTGCGCAGGAGCGCCGTGCCGAGGGGGAGATCCGGCGCGACCCCCGCGCGAGCCCGGATCGCACGCCAGCCCGGCCCCGCCGGGCGAACCCGCCGGTAGAAGGCGAGCAGCGTCGCCGGCTCCTCGGGGCGCGTGAACCACATCACCGGAAGCCATACCGCGGCCGACCCGAAGGCGGTCACCGCGAGCCGCGTGCCGAACTCCATCGCGCCGAAGGCGGGAAGGTACGAGCAGAGCGCGATCGCGAAGCCCGCCAGCATGGAGGCGAGTTCGGCCCCGGCGTTCACCCGCCATCAGAACCAGCGCAGGATCAGCACCGCCCCGGGCCCGGTGCCGATGGCGATCATGAAGCGGAACAGCGCTCCGATGTCGTCTGCGAAGAAGGCGGCGGTCGTGGCCGCCGCGACGATGAAGGCCGAGCCGAGGCGCCCCATCCATGCGAGTCGGGCGGAGGACGCTTCGGGGGCGATGAAGCGTCCGTAAAGGTCGTTCACCAGATAGCTCGCGCCCCAATTGATCTGTGTCGAGACGGTGGACATGAAGGCGGCGAAGAAGGAGGCCACGACGAGTCCCAGCAGGCCGGCGGGAAGGTAGCGCCGCATGAGGATCGGATAGCCCAGGTCGGGATCGGCGAGGTCCGGGAGTACGACCACCGCCACGAGCCCGACGAGCACCCACGGCCAGGCCCGGATCACGTAGTGCAGTCACACGAACAGCCACGCGGCCCGCTCCGCGTCGGCTTCGGAGCGGCAGGCGAGGAGGCGCTGGACGAACTCGCCGCCGCCGCCGGAGCGACGGAAGGCCCACCACTGGATCCCGAGATAGGCCAGGAAGGTGCCGAGGAGCGCCAGGAAGAACTGGAAGAAATCCGTCGCGACCACCCCCCACAGCCCGGCGATCCGCGCCGGCGGACTGGCAGGCGTCGATCCAGCGGCCGCCCAGTTCGCCGACGCGCCGGGGATCGGAACCGAAGCTCCGCGTGGCGATGATCGGGTTGTCCGGCTCCACGTCGAGGTCGAGGACCGGGGCGATCACCCAGTTGATGCCGACCGAGAGCGCCTCCTCGGCCGTCGTCCGACCCGCCTGCGCGACGGCGGTTTCCGGGTCCGGGTGCGCCGCGAGGGCGGCCGGCGGCGGCAGCTCGGTCAGGCCGCGGAGTTGCTGCCCCGCGCCGCGCGCGAGGTCCGCCCCGATCCAGAGCGGACGCCCCGCACCCTCCCGCACCCGCTCAACGAGACGCCCGACGCGCTCGGCTTCCCCACCGAAGAGGATGAAGCCTCCCACGCCGAGTTCGAGTCCCCGGTCGGCCCGCGCCTCGACCTCGCGGGGAGACCAGCGGTCGAGCCGCAGCGCTTCGATGACGACCCGCGCCGGATCGGCGCAGGAACCTGTCATGCGGGCGTCCGCGCGCCGAGGAGGCGGGGGCCGTCCGCGCCCGTCGCCCACGGGGCGTTGGCGGGAAACCCCAGCACATGCTGCCGCGCGAGGAGCGCGAAGGCGACGGCCTCCCGGGCGTCCGGATCGAGGCCGAGCACCGAGAGGTCGCGGACGGGCAGCGGCGACAGGAGCCGTTCGAGCCGCGCGGCGAGGACCGGGTTCCGGGCTCCGCCGCCGCACAGATAGCACGCCGCCGGCCTCCCTTCGAGCCAGCCATGGGCGTCTGCGATCGTGCGCGCGGTCAGTTCGGTGAGCGTCGCGACCGCATCCTCGGGGGAGAGCGCGGCGTGCCGGTCCAACCACTCGAGCAGCCGTGCGCGCGAGAAGCGCTCGCGGCCCGTCGACCGCGGAGGCGGTTGAGAGAAGAAGGGGTCGGCGAGCCACTCCGAGAGCGCCGCCTCGCTCACAACGCCGCGGCGGGCCAGCCCTCCATCCAGGTCGAAGCGGGACGCGCCGCCGGTCAGGCGCTCGACCGCCCCATCGATGAGGACGACGCCGGGGCCCGTGTCATAGGCCTGGGGCGGATCTTCGCTCGACGCCGCCGGGAGCGCGGTCACGTTTCCGATCCCTCCGATGTTCTGGATCGCACGCGGTTCGTCGCCCCGGAACAGAAGCCAGTCGGTGTAGGCGGTGAGCGGCGCCCCCTCCCCCCCGGCCGCCATGTCGCGCACCCTGAAGTCCGAGACGACCTCGCACGATGCCGCCTCCGCGATGACGGCCGCCTGGCCCAGCTGCAGCGTGGCGCCGCGCCGTGCCCCGGTCGGGGGTTCGTGCCATACGGTCTGTCCGTGACTCCCGATCGCTTCGACGTCGCCCGGTCCGAGCGAGGCCGAGGCCAGCGTACGGAGCACCGCGGCGCCGATCCGCGCACCGAGCTCGAAGTCGAGGCTGCAGATCGAGGCGGCGCTCCCGGAGATGATCGCGGCCTCGATGTCGCGCCGTGTCGCGGCCTCGTACGGCTCGGTGCGGAAGGCGACGACGCGCCAGTTCCGCGGCCGCTCGCGACCCCCCTCCGTTTCGACGATCGCGACATCGATCCCGTCGAGTGACGTGCCGGACATCACCCCCACCCACATCGTCATGCGTCCTCCCCCGCCAGCAGCGCCGGATGCACCCGCTCCCGGATTCTCATCTCGTGCGCCGCGTCGTGCTGGGCGACCCCGCGCAGGAACTGGTACAGCGTCAGCGTCTCGTCTCCGATCCGGGCGCGGCGGCCGAGCGCGGCCTCGAGCGGCTGCGGGAGGGCGGCGAGGCTGGCCCTCCGCTGTTCGGCGAAGGCCTCGAGCGCGGCCTCGAACGCCGCTTCCGGCGCCGGTTCCTCCCCCCTCCAGCCGTCGAAAGCGGGAGGGTGCGCCGGGTCGCCCGGCTCCCCGAGCCAGCCCTCGATGCGGGGCCGCACCGCCTCCCGCTCGAACGCCGCCAGGTGCGCGGCGTGCCGGCCCGGGCTCCAGGCCGTTCGCCGCGCGGGCACCCCCCGGCCCGCCGCGTCCGCCGCCGCGTCCGCCTCCCGGGCGGCGGCGAGGCGGGCGGGCGCCTCGCCCAGCCGGGCGAGGAGTTCAGGGCCATCGGGCCAGCCCGGCGCCGGCGGGTAGCCGCTATAGCGGGGTCGCCGGCCGCCGCCGAAACGCTCGATCGCCAGGCCGAGGAAGCCGTCGACGCAATCCAGCTACCGTTCGGCACGCGCCCGATCGACGCCGAGCGCGTGCATCGCGAGCGCCGTCTTCACGGCGCCGCCCGTGCGGATCAACGCGCGCCGGGCCTCCGCGCGCGACGCGCCCGTCACCATCGTGAAGATCCGAATCCCCCGGTCGACGAGCTTCGCGGAGCGCGCCCGCAGGTCCACCATGAGGTTCTCGTACACGCGCCCGGTGCGGACCATCGCCGCCGTCGTGATCGCGTTCAGCACGAGCCTCGTCGCGGTCCCCGCCTTCATCCGCGTGGAGCCGGCGATGACTTCGGGACCGACGAGCGGGAGGATGAGGTGGTCCACCAGGTCGGCGACTTCCCGCGCCGGCTCCGTGCAGCCGAGGAAGGCCGTCCCCGCGCCGAGCGAAGCCGCCTCGCGCAGCGCCCCGAGGACGTACGGGGTCGTCCCGGAGGTGGCGATCCCGAGCACGAGATCCGCGGGCCCGACCCCCAGCTCGCGAACGGCTTCCGCCCCGCCCGCCCGCGAGTCCTCGGCCCCCTCGGCGCTCTGCACGAGCGCGCCCGGCCCTCCGGCGATGATCGCCCGCACGAGGCTCGGGTCGACGCCGAACGTGGGCGGGCATTCCGCCGCGTCGAGGACCCCGAGTCGGCCGCTCGTCCCGGCGCCCGCGTACACGAGGCGCCCCCCGCGGCGGAAGCGCTCGACGATGTCGTCCACCACACGCGCGATCCCCTCCGCCTGCGAGGCGACGGCCTCCGGCACCGCCCGGTCCTCCGCCTGGATCAGGCGGACGATCGTGACGCTGTCGGCCCGATCGATCGCGCGGGTGCGCGGATTGCGCGCCTCCGTGAGGCGGGGATCCAACGTATCCGACCTCGGGATTCGTTGCCGGGGGATCCGGCGTCAGGGTACACTGCGGGCCAACCTAGAAGGTTCGCCGTGGCCGCGGGAGTCGCGACGGCCCGGAGAGGAGGGACGCGCCAGGGTGAGTTCCGCACGGGATATACCTCCCGGCCCGGAGGCCGGTCTCGTCCTCCGGAGCCTCGCTCGACGGTTCCCCGTCCCCGACAAGCCGCGACTCGCTCCGCTCGACGAACTCATCCTGACGATCCTGAGCCAGTCGACGACCGACCGGAACCGGGACCGTGCCTGGCGCAACCTCGCCGAACGGTTCCCGCGCGAGCCGCCGCCCGGGGGCGAAAACCCCTCGGGACACTCCGGCCAACCCGTCTCGATCTGCTGGGAGTCCGTGCTGCGCGCCGGCCCGGAGGCGCTGCAGGACGCCGTCCGCGTCGCGGGGCTGGCGAACCGGAAGGTGCCGGCCATCCTCCACGCCCTCGAACGACTCGCCGCCGAGGTCGGCCGGCTGTCGCTCGACCACCTCGGGGAGATGGACGACGACGAGGCGATCGCCTATCTGACGACCTTCCGCGGCGTCGGCGTGAAGACCGCCGCCTGCGTGCTCTGCTTCTCGCTGCGGCGGCCGGTGCTCCCCGTCGACACGCACGTCCTGCGCATCGCCCGCCGCCTGGCATGGGCCCCTCCGCGGGCCTCCGCCGACCGGACGCACGCGATCCTGGCCGATCGGGTGCCCCCCGCAGATCGATTCCGGATGCACATGCTCCTCATCACTTTCGGGCGCGCTCTCTGCCTGGCCCGCGCCCCGCGCTGCGGCGAATGCCCGCTGGAGCCCGACTGCCCCAGGGTGGGTGTCCGGACGCCCATGGCGAAGTAACGGACTCACATGGCGGGGATCCCGAACACGAACGGTTCGTCCAGCCGCACCCTCAGGATCGCCCCGGGCTCGAGCCCCGGGGCCGCGTCCCCCGCCGACAGCAGGATCGCCGTGCCCGGCGCCACGCCGGCCGCCGCTCCGACGACCAACCCTCGACGACCGCCCCCGATCACGCGACCCAGGATCGGCTCCGTCGCCGCCTCGTCGGCCCACGCGCCCAACCCCGCGGGATCGATCGCGACGACCGACGCCGATATCGGCCACTTCCGCCCGTTGAAGAGCACGTCGACGAAGCGGAGCTTGACCATCGCTTCACCCCCGTCGCCCGATATCTCCATCGCGGTGATCGCGCCCTCGACGAGCGAGTTCAGAGGCACGAGAACCATGTTGTTCTCGATCAGCGGCCGGATCACCCCCGCCCTGAAACGGTCCCCGGGGCGTTGTTCACCCACGCGGATCGGATCGATGAGTTCGATCTCGAACTCGGCGCCGGCTCTGACCTGGATCATCGTGAAGGAGACCTCGGCCTCGTTCCCGCCCTCGGCGGCGGGCGCTCCACCTTCCGTCGTTTCGGTGTCCGGCGCGGCCGGAGCCCGCCGCACGGGCGACGCCGGGGGCGGGTTCTCCCCCGCATCCCCTTCCGTCTGCGCCCGATCGGGGACGATCTCCGGCGCGCAACCCGCCGCGAGAGCGATCGTCGCGAGCGTCGCCGCGCCCGACGCGAAGAGGCGTTCAATGCCCCGGTTTGCAGTCATCAAGCTTCCTTCCTGTCATTGTACGGCCCCCGGCGCGCGCGTACGTTCGACGGCGCGCCGGGCGACCATTGCCATCCGCCGCGTCCGCTCGGCCGGTCCACCGGAGATGCCTTGAAATCCCTTCGCACGCTGCTACCCTACTTCCGCCCGTACCGGTTGGGAATCTCGGCCGGGCTCGTCCTCGTCATCCTGAGCAATCTGTTCACCGTCGCGGCCCCCTATGTACTCAAGATGGCGATCGACACGCTGGAACAGGAACTCCGCCCCGAACTCATCCTGCGCTACGCGGCGCTGCTCGCGGGGATTTCCGTGCTGGCCGGCGTCACGCGGTTCTGGATGCGGAAGCTCCTCAACGGCCTCAGCCGTCGGATGGAGACCGATCTGAGGCGGGATCTCTTCGGTCACCTCATGCGTCTCCCGCCGCAGTTCTTCGACGCGTGGCGCACCGGCGACCTCGTGAGCCGGGCCACGAACGATGTGCAGGCGGTCCGCATGGTCGCGGGCCCCGCGATCATGTACGCGGTCAACACCGCCACCGTCGCCACGCTGGCCCTCGGGTTGATGATCTGGATCGACCCCATGCTTACGCTGTGGGCAATGATCCCGATGGCCGTCCTCCCCCCCGTCGTATTCATCTTCGGCCGGCAGATCCATCAGCGCTTCGAGAAGATCCAGGCCCAGTTCTCGGAGCTGTCCAACTTCGCGCAGGAGAACCTCGCCGGCGCCCGCATCGTGAAGGCGTATGTGCGCGAAGACGCGCAGGCACACCGTTTCGAGGCCCTGAACCGGCACTACAAGTCGCTCAACCTCAGCATCGCCCGCGTGTGGGGGATGTTCCATCCCTCGCTCATGTTCTTCACGGGCGTCGGCGCCGTCGTCGTGCTCTGGTTCGGCGGCGGACAGGTACTCCGGGGGGCGATCAGCCTCGGCGATTTCGTCGCCTTCTCCTTCTACCTCACGCTGCTCATGTGGCCGATGATCGCGCTCGGCTGGGTGACCAACCTCTTCCAGCGCGGGGCCGCGTCGATGGGGCGGCTCAACGAACTGCTCGGGATCGCGCCCGGGATCCGCGACCCGGAGACGCCGGTCGCTTTCCCCGCTCCGCGCGGCGCGGTGGAGTTCGATGACGTCTCCTTCCGGTATCCGGGCGGAGAGCGCGACATCCTCCACCACCTCTCGTTCCGCATCGAACCCGGCCAGACGGTCGCCATCGTGGGGGCCACGGCGAGCGGGAAGTCGACGCTGGCCGCGCTCATCCCCCGCCTCTACGACGTGACCGAGGGCACGATCCGCGTGGACGGCGCGGACATCCGGCAGATCCGGCTCGAGGCTCTCCGGGACGCGATCGCCTTCGTCCCGCAGGAACCCTTCCTCTTCAGCATGCGGCTGAGGACGAACATCGAACTGCGCCAGGGCGAGGAGGCGGCGGGGGCGCCGCTCACCGACGAACTGCGGAGCGCGCTCGCCGTCTCGCAGCTCGAGAAGACGCTCGCCGTCCTCCCCACCGGGATCGACACCCGTCTGGGCGAGCGCGGCATCAACCTCTCGGGGGGGCAGAAACAGCGCGCCACGCTGGCCCGCGCGGTCCACCGCGACGCGCCGATCCTGATCCTCGACGACGCCCTCTCGGCCGTGGACTCGGAGACGGAGACGGCGATCCTGGAGGCGCTGCGCGACTATATGTCCGGGCGGACGTCAATCATCGTGTCGCACCGGGTATCCGCGGTCCGTACCGCCGACCTGATTCTCGTCCTCGACGATGGACGGCTCGTGGAACGCGGCGTGCACGAGGATCTGATCGCGGCCGAGGGTACCTACGCCCGGTTGCTCCGGCGCCAGCTCGTGGAGCAGGAACTCGAGAGCCTCGAGCGGCGGCGCGTCGCCGGCGCCTGACTCAGCCTCGCGCGGCCCGGAACCCGATCATCTTGTAGGCGAGCTTCGCGGCCGTGAAGGCCGAGGCCTCCTCGCCGCGGCGCGGCGCGAGTTCGACGAGGTCGGCCCCCACCACGTTGCGCTCACGGAAGACCCGGGAGAGGAGGTCGAGGGCGTCCCACCACCCGCCCCCGCCCGGCTCGGGCGTGCCCGTGGCCGGCATGAGCGACGGGTCGAAGAAATCCACGTCGAACGTGATGTAGACGTTCTCCCCCAGCGCCCGGAGCGCCCGCTCGACCCACCCCGGACGCCGCATCTCGTGCGCGAAGACGACCTCGAGTCCGCGGTCGCGGATGATGTCGCGCTCCTCCAGGGTGAGCGCCCGGATGCCGACCGATACGATGTTCGCGCTGCGTTCCAGCACGCGCCGCATCACGCAGGCATGGTTCCACGGCGAGCCGTGGTGACGATCCCTGAGGTCGGTGTGGGCGTCGAACTGGAGGATCGTCACGTCGCCGCCGAGCCGGTCCAGCCAGGCCGTGGCCGGCGCACTCGAGATGGAGTGTTCTCCGCCCAGCCCGATGACGAAGCGGTCCCCGGCGGCCTCGAGGAGATCGTCGTACAGCGCGCGGAGCCTCGCCACCGCCAGTTCCGGCCCCTCCGTACCGAGGTCGATCGAGGGGAGCGTGCAGACGCCGACTTCGTACGGCTCGGAATCGAGTTCCTCATCGTACCACTCGATGTAGCGGGAGGCCTCGATGATCGCCGCCGGGCCTTCCCGCGTACCGGTCCCCCAGCTCGTCGTGGCTTCGTACGGGACGGGCAGGATGATGACGGCGGACGCGTCCCATCCGGAGAGGGAGGGCGGGAGGTCGAGGAAGTTGTGCCGGTCGGTCCACTCGTGCCCGGCGAGGGCGGAGGGCAGATCCGTTCCGGTCAGTGGAGGCAGTCGGGGCAGTAGCCCTCCAGCTCGAGACGATAGCCGACGACGTCGAAGGGCGTCATCTCGGAAAGACCCTGCATCCAGTCGCGGGGGCGCAGACCCTCGATGTCCTGCACGCGCCCGCACGAGAGGCAGCGGATGTGCTCGTGTTCGTCGGTGCGGCCGTCGTACCGCGCCGGGCCGGCGCCGAGCGAGAGCTTGCGGGCGACCCCGCAGGTGACGAACGCCTCGAGCGCCTTGTACACCGTGGCGAGGCTGATGTCGGGGACGCGCTCCCGAACCGAGGTGAACACGTCGTCCGCGGTCGGATGCGTCGTTGTACCCGACAGCACCCGGTACACGGCCGCGCGCTGGGTCGTGAACCGCTGCCCCCGGGCTTCCAGGGCACGGCGCAACTCTTCCGGAGTCACGCCTCGGGTGGGCGTGTTCGGAGGGCTCACTGCAATATCACACCGTCCAGAAACAAGCAGAGACGGATCGACCCCGGGGGGTGATCCTCGGATCACCTCCGAAGCTAACGTCCCGCCCGGAGGCGATCAATCGGTTGCGTCGGCCTCGCGGGACTGCCGCAGAAACGCCTCCCAGCGCTCGTCGTCGCCGTCGATCGACACATGTCGCGCCGGCGTCGGCTGCTTCAGCCGCCGCTGGAGACCGGCGACGAGACTCGGGACGCGGTCGGCGGGCGCGCGGCCGTGCTCCACCACCACCTGATGGGCCGGCGTCCCGTTGGCCGGGACCATGCGCGCGCTGTAGAGCGCCCGCTTTCCGTCCTCGAGGATACGCGTGAAGAGGAGAAACTCGGACGAATCCTCGAGCTGGGGGAGCGGCGGGAAAAGCCAGATATCGGCGATGCTCGGCGGGGGAACCCGCCGGCTCAAGTCTCCGAGACGGGCCGCGCGCGACCGAGGATCGACCGTCGCCCCGTTCCGCGGGCCGGGCATGTTCTTCCTCACCTTCGCGTCCATCTCACCTCCACCACCAAGACCCCTCCCAAGGGACCCCCAAACGGGTCCCCGAACGCAAACGGCGCGCTTCGAAGATATGGACGACGCCCTTCCGGAGGCAATCGACCCCCGTCAGTGCGGCGAGGGCGGCTCCGGCTCGGTGGCCGCCTCCACGAGCGGACGCAACGCATCCAGCACGACCCGGACCGCCTGTTCCAGATCGAGTTCGATGATCGCGCCGGACGCCTTCGTGTGCCCTCCGCCCCCCAGGAGTTGCGCCACGCCGGACACATTCACGCTTCCATTGGAACGCAGCGACACTTTCGTCCGGTCGGGGGCCAGACCGCGGAAGAAGAGCCCGACCTCGATCCCCTCGAGGCGGCGCGGAAACTCGACCAGGCCCTCCATGTCCTCGCCGCGCGCCCCGACCCTCGAGAGCGCCCGGTGATCGAGGGCGATCCAGGCGATCGGCGCGCGGGGGTCGACCTCGAGCCGCTCGAGACCGAGCCGCAGCAGCCCGAGCCTGCCGCGGGTGTAGACGCCGTACAGGGCGCGAAACATCGCCCCCGAGTCCACCCCCGCCCCGAGCAGCACGCTCGCGATGGCATGGGTGCGGGGGCTCGTGTTGGAGAAACGGAAGGAACCGGTGTCCGTCGAGATGGCCGCGTACAGACCCTCCGCCTCGCGGAGGGTGAGCGGGTCTTCATCGAACGACAGGAGATCGAAGATCAGTTCCCCCGTGGCGCACGCCGACGGGTCGCGGATCGCGGGGTCCACGAGGGCGGCTCCGGAGGGCGGGTGATGGTCGATGAGGACGCCCCCGACTCGGGCGGCGTACCCCGGCAGACGGCCGAGGCGCTTCGGTTCGGCCGTATCGAGGATGGCCAGGCAGTCGGCCCGGTTCAGCGGATCCGCGGCGGCGGGGTCCCGCTCCACAAACGCCGGCACTTCCGTGAGGAGGAAGCGGAGGGAACGCGGGGGAGGGCTCGGTGTGACGATGGCGACTTCCGCACCACGCCGCAGGAGCCGCGACGCCAGCGCCACCATACTTCCGATGCCGTCGCCGTCCGGGTTCACGTGCGTCGTCAGCACGACGGACGACGCCTCGTGCAGGCGGCTCCGAACCGCCTGGAGAGCGGCGGCCCGCGTGGAAGACATCCGGGGCACGACGAGGCGGCCGTCAGACATCGTCTTCCGCCCCCGCGGCGGCGCCCCCGTCCCGGGACCGGGCCGCCGCCAGGATGCCCTCCCACAGTTCCCGGGCCGCCTGGTCGAGCCGCTCCGGATCGCCCGCGTTGTCGAGCATGCGGTCCGCCCGCCGCCGTTTCTCGGAGGCCGGGAGCTGGGCCGCATCGACGGCCGCGAAGCGCTCGGGGCTCCAGCCCCGCGAATGCCGCGCCCGCGCCTCGCGCGCTTCCGCCGGCGCGTCGACCGCCACGATCATGTCGTAGTCGCCCTCCAGGCCGACCTCGAACAGGAGCGGGATCTCCTCCACGATCACGCGCTCGCCGGCGGCCGTCACCTCCGCCACGCGACGGGCTCGCAGTTCGCGGATGGCCGCGTGGGAGATGCGCTCGAGACGCGCCCGCGCCTCGTCGTCGCCGAAGACCGCCCCCGCGAGCGCCGCGCGGTCGATGGCCCCATCGGGGCCGATCACGCCTTCGCCGAACGCGTCGCGGATCTGCCGGAAGGCCGGCGAGCCCGGCCGCACGACTTCGCGGGCGAGTTCGTCGGAGTCGATGACAGTGGCGCCGAACGCGGCCAGCCGGCGGGCCACGGCGCTCTTCCCGGCCGCCACCGTGCCGGTGAGGCCCACCCGGAAGGGGACGGGCGCGCTCACGCGCACCGCCGGGCCCGGCCGGACGCCGAGGCCCCGCAGCTCAGACGGCGAAGGACGTCCCGCAGCCGCAGCTCCCGGTCGCGTTCGGATTCTCGAACGTGAAGCCGGTGCCCTGAAACGAACTGTGGTATCCGATCGAGAGACCGGCGAGGTACTGCGCGCTGAACGGGTCGATGACCACGGGCACCCCTTCGGACTCGAAAGTGAAATCGTCGTCGCGAATCGTCGTGTCCATGTCCAGCCCGTACTCGAAACCCGAGCAGCCGCCCGGGATGACGCTCACCCGGAGCACGGCCTCGACCTCCGCTCCGGCCTGGAACTCTCTCACCTTCCCGGCCGCCTCCCGGGTCAGGGTGACGATCGGTTCGGTGGCCTGTGTCGTCTCGCTCATACCGCCTTTACCTCCGGGGCGGGAACCTCCCCGCCGACATATGACAAGGTAACCGTCCTGCCGGTCATTGCCGAACCGAATTCCGGCGGGCGGCGCGACCGAAGTGCGTCCGCTCGCGGATCGCCTCCATCCAGCGGGCGGGCACATGCGCCCAGCCCGGGCTCCGTCTCCCCGTGTTCGGTCCGTGCCAGTCCGAGCCGCCGCATGTGAGCAGGCCGAGTTCGTCGGCCACGGCCTTCATGCGGGCCTGCACGGCGGCATTGTTCGCCGGGTGCACGACCTCGACCCCGTCGAGCCCTTCGCCCGCCCACCGGCGGACATCATCCACGCCGTGCATCGTCCCCGGGTGCGCGACGCATACGACCCCGCCCGCCGCATGCACCTGATCGAACACCAGCTTCGGCGGCGTCTCCTTCTTGCGAACGAACGCGGGGCAGCCCCGTGAAAGATATAGCCGGAACACCGCATTCAGGTCCGATACGTGCCCCCCGGCGACCAGCGCGCGCGCGACGTGCGCCCGGGTCGGGGCCGCCGCGCCCGTCTGCCGCTCCACGTCCTCGTCGGTCAACGCTACCCCCGCCGCCTGCAGGAGTTCGACGATCCGTCGCGCGCGCCGGCGCCGGTCTTCCCGATACCGGTGGAGGAAGTCCTGCAGCCCCGGGTGCTCGCGGTCGAAGCCGAACGCGAGGAGATGCACCGATCGCACCGGCTCGTTGGCCGACAACTCCGCGCCCGGCAGGAAGCGGAGGCCGTGCCTCCGGGCCGCGGCCTCCGCCTCGGCGAGTCCCGAGGTCGTATCGTGATCGGTGAGCGCGAAGCCCGCCAGGCCGGCCTCCGCGACAGTCCGCACGACCTCGTCGACGGGGAGCGTCCCGTCACTGTGTGTCGAGTGAAGATGGAGATCGACGCCCGCAGCCGCTCCCGCGCCCGGCGTCGCTCCGCCCGCGGTTCCGCCGCTCAAGGACCGTACGTCGGGTAGTCCCGCGGAATCCCCATCGAACCCGAAGCGTCGAACAGCGCCCGGAGTTCCTCCTCCGGGATCTCGTCGAAGCTCCCGCTCCCCGCGTATCGGTCCGCGTCCACCCGGACGACCCGATAGGGCCGCTGGTCGGTCGAGGTGCAGAAGAAAACGACCACGCTCTCGCCAGCCTCCTCGGCGAGCGTGGCACGCCAGGTACCTCCGTCGGCCTTGATTCTCGTACTCACGCGCTCATCGTCCGTTCGTTGGTCCGTCTCGCAGGATGGCTCAGCGTCCTTCGCGGGCGGCGCGGCGGGCGGGCGGCGCGGCGCGCCGAGGCAGGGGTCGGCACCACAAAGATCGGCGGGCGATGGAAGAGGGTCAATGGCGGACCGCGCGCAGGCTCGTGCGCGAAGCCCGGCGGGTGATCGCGCTCACCGGCGCCGGCATCTCCGCCGAGTCGGGCGTGCCCACCTTCCGCGATGCCGGGGGCCTGTGGAGGTCGTACCGGCCCGAGGAACTCGCCACGCCGGAGGCGTTGGCGCGCGACCCTCGGACCGTCCTGGAGTGGTACGCCTGGCGCCGTTCCGCGCTCGCCGCCTGCCGGCCCAACGCCGGACACCGGGCGCTGGCACGTTTCTTTCTGCGCCGCGGCGAGGCCGGTCTCGTAACCCAGAACGTGGACGGCCTCCACACGCGCGCCGCCCTCGAGGAGGCGGGAGACGCCTCCGCCGACCCGGCCCTCCCGATCGAACTTCACGGGGCCGTGGGCCGCGACCGCTGCGACGGCTGCGGGACGCGCTTCCCGGCGGAGCCGCTCGGCGACGCCCTGCCCCGCTGCGGCGCGTGCGGCGGCCTGCGCCGCCCGGACGTCGTCCTGTTCGGCGAGCCGCTGGACGCCGAAGTCCTCGACCGCGCCCGGGAACTGGCCGAGCAGGCCGACCTCTGCCTCGTGATCGGGACGAGCGCCGTCGTCTACCCCGCCGCCGCGCTGCCGCTCGCGACGCTCGAGGCCGGAGGCCACATCGTGGAGGTCAACGTGCGCCGGACGACCCTCACCGACGCGGCGACCGCGGCAGTCCGCGGAGAGGCCGGCACGGTCCTCCCCGCGCTCCTCGACTGACGCGTTCGCCGAGTCAGGGATCGCGTTCGACGAAGACGGCGCCGGCGAGCGCGGGTTCGACCTCGAACGAACGATCGCCCACCTCGAGCAGCGCTCCGCCGCCGTCGCGTTCGCGCAGGCAGCGTATGCGGGTCCCGGGGAACAGCCCCAGCGCCGCGAGTTCCCGCAGCGTCTCCGGGCTCTGGTCCGACACCTCGCGCACCACGCCCCGCCCTCCGTCGCCCAGATCGGCGAGCGGAACCCACGCGGTCTCCGCGAGCTCCCCATCGCGCGTGGGGATGGGACTCCCGTGCGGGTCGATGGACGGCTCTCCCAGCGCCTCCGCCATGCGGTCGATGAGGACATCCGAGGCGGCGTGCTCCAGACGCTCGGCCTCGGCGTGCACGTCCTCCCAGGAGTACCCGAGCTTCTCGATGAGGTAGAGTTCGATCACCCGGTGCCGGCGGATGATCCGGAGCGCCGTCACCTCGCCCAGCGCGGTGAGCCGCGCACCGCGGTAGCGCGTGTAGCTCAGCAGCCCCTGCGCCGCCAGCCCCTGAACCATCCGGGTGATCGACGCCGCGGAGCGATCCAGCTCCTCGGCGAGCGCCGTGGTCGACACCGCCGCGCCCCCGGCCTCCGCCTGCAGCTTGTACACCGCTTTCAGGTAGTCCTCGACCGCGCGGCTCGGGTCGGGGGTTCTTCCGTCGGGCATTCGGCGGTGGCTCCCGGCAGTCCTAGAAGGCCGGACGCTGGAAGATGGAATCCGGGAGCACGGGGTTGAGCTCGACGTCATCATGGCGGAGTTCGCGGGTCGGGTTCATCTCCGTATCCCGATAGAGCCGGGAGATGACGTACGTGAAGTCGCCGACCTCCTCGTATCCGTCCCAGTACATGCGCGCCCGGCTCTCCTCGCCTCTTCCCTGGGAGATGTAGTGCACCTGCTCCGGGTAGGGGTCGTCGTCCAGGAAGTAGTAGAAGTAGCGGTCTCCGGACTGGAGCCCCACACCATCGCCGAAGGTGATCCGGACCTCGTACCCGCCGCCCTCCCGCGGGCCGGCCCGGCGGTTGACGCCCGGATCGAACAGCTTGTAGGGGAGCCCGAACCAGTAGACCACGTCACGCCCCACGTATTCGGACTCGTCCCAGGCCCGGATCCCCGGTTCGAGGAGACGCTCGTTGAGCGTGGCCCACATGTCGTCGCCCGTGAAGGTGTGGACGTAGAGCCCCTCGGCCTCGGGGCGTTCGATCCTCGTCTGTTCGACGCCGTCCACCTTCCGGTACTCCACCCGTCGCGGTCGCATGCGCTCGATCCCGCCGGTGGAGTCGTACCACACGGTCGTGATCGTGTAACGGGCCGACTCGATGCTCTCCCAGGCGGCGAGGCCTCCCACGGCCTCGAGCCAGGCTCCGAGCAGGGAATCGGCGAGCACTTCGTCCGGCTCGAGACCGGCGGTCGAGGCCGCGGGAGACGAACCGTCCTCCGCACAGCCCGCGGACGCGGCTGCGACGAGGGCAAGAGCCATGGCCAGGGCGGGGCCGGGGCGTCGCGGGAGTTGGGCGCGGGGGTTCATAGGGGCCTCCGGTATCGGCTGCGGGTGGATCGTGTCGTCGCGCGGGGGCCGGAATATTCTCCCCTCTCGAGATCGCGGCCACAAGCGCCGGGCGGGTCCATCACGGCCTGGGTGGCCCGGGGCCCACGCCCTTCAGCTGCACGACGACGACCTCGACGGGTTCGGACCCCATGTTCACGTCTCCGTGGAGTTCGCCCGGAGGATCGGCGTCGAGCCAATAGGCCCGGCCCGTCTCCCACGTCATCTCGCGCCGTTCCCCTGCGTCGCTGACCACGGTGAGCGTACCGCCCTGGAGCGCGATGATGGCGCGGGGGTTGTCGTGGCGGTGCATCTCGAGCGGCTGGTTGGGCACGATCACGCTCTTCCACACCTGCACGTGCTCGTTTTCGAACTGCGGCGTGCGCCCGGTGGTGGCCGCAGCGTCCAGGTCCGCCTGCTCGCCGGCTTGGCCGCACCCCGAAACCAGCACGGCGGCAGCGAGGACGGAAACGACCGCGGGGACGACAACGCGGACGACGGCCGGGACGATCTTGGTGCGGATCACGGGTCGGCTCCTTGAGTGGAGTGGGTTGGGCCGGGAACGAGCCGGGGCCCCGCGCCGACGGTCCCGCTTCGCCGCGCGGCGGCGGGCGGAGGCGCGGCGACGATTTCGATTTCGGCGCCGGACTCGGCTTCTCCGTGCGCCGGGGAAAGGACGTGGAGCGTAAGCCGGTACCGTCCTTCGTCGAGGAGGGGGAGGCGGAGTTCGACGGTGCGGCCCTCGGCACCGGGGTTCGCCGCCTCAAGCCAGCGGATGCCGGTCTGTTCCGTGTCGCTGCCGGCGAGGCCGCTCCACTCGAGAGCCCTGCGCCAGAACCCCTTCCCCTCGCGCGCCAGTGAAAGCGTAACCTCGAGGGCGGCGGGCGAGGGGGAGCCGTACCATTCCCAGTAGACGGCCAGGGTCTCGCCCGCCCGCGCGGCACGGTCGCCCCGGGCGCGGGCCAGCGCCCCCGCGAGCGTGGAGGGAGACGCGCCACCGGCGTGCAGCAGCAGGATGTCGGACAGCAGCGGATGGCCGGCGGCGAGGGGGATCCGTGCGCGGGCGGCGCCGGGCTGCCCCTCGCAGCGCGCTTCGACGCCGACGAGGGTGACGGCGGCGGCCGCCCGGGGCTCCGCGATCGCGAGCGGTCCACCGCCGCGGCCGGTGCGCGAGGCCGTCACGCCGTGGGCGTCGGCGAGGAAGAGACCGCTCTCGAGATCGCAGGTGGGCAACGAGTCCGGCCACGCGAACGCCGCCACCACGCGCCGGCGTCCGTCGCGCCGAAAGCCGGCCACCTGGTGGGGCAGCTCCAGAACTTCGCCGAAGACCGGCGCCCAGCTCGTGCGGGCGTCCGCTTCGTCCAGCTTCCACAGCGGCCCCTCCTCCGCCGTCCCGAGGCGCGACACCGTGAAGCGTTGCGCCCCCGGAAGGCGGTGCGACCACACGACCTCGTCGGTGCGCACGCCCACGATCCGGTGGCGCGCCCGCTCCCAGCCCGCGGGCCAGCCGAAGCGCAGCGTGATCTCGGTGAGATCGTCGCCCCACGGCAGTCCCCAGGGGCTCGCGGCGTCGGCCTGGATGGCGGCGCGGACGCGGCGGGCGAGGTGTTCCGAGCGGCGGTCCAATACCGGTCCGGGTTCGGTCCACCCACAGCGCTCTTCTTCGGTCATCCGGCCGAGCGCCCGCTCGAAGGCCGCCTCCGCCTCCGCGTAGCGGCCGCTCTCGTGGTGGACGAATCCGGCCAACGCCTCACACCAGGAACCCTCCATGTGGCAGACGTCCAGGAGCGCGAGCGCCTCGTCCGCGCGGCCGGCCTCCAGCCGATAGGCGACGCGCTGCCCGGTGAGCCACTCGTCACCGGGCACGAGCCGGGCGGCGCTGTCGAGGACCGCGATCAGGGCGAGTCGCTCCGCTGCGACCTCCGGCACCTCCGGGACCGCCTCCCAATCGTCGTCGTCCCAACCCTCGACGAGGCAGAAGCGCCCGATCCCCTCGCCGCACTGCGGGTTGACCAGCGGACCGCGCGGGAAGTTGCGGCGCCGGACGTGCTCGAACGCGCGCTGCGCCTCGCGCGCCATCCGCATCGCCGCGGCGGCATGGGGCGGCGCGGGCGGCTCGCGCCCTTGAACCGCGTCCGCTCGGACCGCACGGGCCGGCCCCGGGGCCGAGTATGCCGGCGCGGGCGCGGCGACCGCCGACCCCGCGAGCTCGAGTAGCGCGAGCGCCGGGGCAACCGCCGCGGACGCGGCGCGGATCTCGACCCTCCGACCGGCACGCATCTCAGTACACGTCAAGATCCCGGCCGTAGGCGAGCGGTCCGTCGTAGCCCGCGGCGCGAATCTCCGCGACCATCTCTTCGGGCGTCGCCCCCCAGCCCAGCTGGTGGTGGAGCACGAGGATCCCCGGCCGCGCCCTCGTCGCGAGTTCCGCCAGTTCGACGGTCGAGGTATGCGCCTGGGCGTGATACGTCTGCCATTCCGGCGGACGGTCGCGAAACGTCGTGGCCGAGTACACCTCGTGCACCAGCACGTCGCACCCGTCGCACATCTCGACGATCGCCTCGGTCGGGGCGGTGTCCCCGGAGATGACGACCGTGCGGCCCCCGCTGTCGAACCGGTAGCCGTAGGCCTCCGGCCAGCCCGTGTGCGGGACGGCGAAGGCGGTCACTCGGACGCGATCGTCCTCGTAGATAACGCCCGGGTCGATGTCGACCGCCTCCACCCGCCAGCCGTCGGGCGTCGCGGGCTGGCTGCCGCTGAGCCGGTTCTCGAAGTCCGCCTCCCACGCCGCGGTCACATGCATGGCCATCGCCGCCGTGCCATCGGGTCCAAACAGCTTCAGCGGCGCCTCCCGCTCCGCCACCCAGGGCGTGTGGATGAGATCGGGCAGACCCACCGTGTGGTCGCTGTGCAGGTGCGTGAGGAACGCGACGTCGAGGCGCGCCGCCGTGAGCCCGTCCACCCCGTAGCGCTCCGCGGCCTCCGCCGCGCGCCGCACGATCCCGGGGCCCGCGTCCACGAGGTAGGCCCGGCCGTCGACCACCACCGCGGTGGCGGGGCCGGAGGCCGCCGGTTCGGGGTTCGGCGTGCCGGTGCCCAGCAGCACGACGTGCATTCCGGTGGAGAGATCCGCGCTCTGCGCGGCGGCATCCTCAGCGGATGGCGTCGCCTCGCCGTTCACGGAGACGTCCGCCGCTCCGGACGAAGGAGGCGCCGGCACGCAGCCGGCGGATGCCAGGGCCTGCCCGCCGCAGAGCAGGCCGGCGACGACGGCGAAGCGATGGCGCGTTCCGTGCGTGGCGGGCATGAGCCAAGATCGGCCGCGTCGCGCCCGCGCTCAACCGTTGCCGGCCGACGGCGGCAAAACCGGAGTCTTGACCCGGCCGGACCGAGCCACCCTTTTTCGGCGATGGACGATCCACGCCAACCCCGCGCCGTGACGCAGGACCGCAGTCCCCTCGCCGTCGCCGTCGCGGGATTCTACGTGCTCCTCTTCGTGGCGCTCGTGTGGCCCGTCTATCCCTTCTTCGCCACCATCGAGCCGCGCGTGCTCGCGATGCCGTTCTCGCTCTTCTACGTCGTCGTCTGTCTTCTACTCTCCTTCTTCGCCCTGTTCGCCTTCTATCTGTGGGAACGGAAGCGGGACGCGGCGGAGACCGGTGCCCCCGCCGACGGGGACGCGGGCGCGGCGGGCGGAGGACGCGGCTGATGCCCGCCTGGCTCGTCGTCTTCCTGGTGACGATCGGGTATCTGCTCGCCTCGCTCGCGATCGGGCTCGCCTCCGGGCGGCACGCATCGAAGAGCACCGAGGGCTACGTCGCCGGCGACCGCTCGCTCAACTTCCTCGTCCTCTACTTCATCATGGGCGCCTCGGTCTTCAGCGCCTTCGCCTTCCTCGGCGGGCCGGGCTGGGCCTACTCGCGCGGGGCCGCGGCCTTCTACATCCTCGCCTACGCTTCGGTGGGGCTCGTCCCGTGGTACTTCTTCGGCCCCCGCGTCGCCGCGCTCGGCCGCCGCTTCGGCTACGTGACGCAGGCCGAACTCTTCGCGCACCGATTCAACAGCCGCTCGATCCCCGCCATCCTCGCGATCCTCTCGATCTTCGCCTTCATCCCCTATCTGGTGATCCAGATGAAGGGGGCGGGCTACGTGTTCAACGTCGTCACCGAGGGCCGCGTCCCGGAGTGGGCCGGCTCGGCGATCGCCTACGGCGTCGTCCTCATCTACGTGTTCCGGAGCGGCGTCCTGGGCGTCGGCTGGACGAACACCTTCCAGGGGATGTTCATGATGGTGCTCGCGTGGGGGCTCGGCCTCTACCTGCCGTGGAAGCTGCACGGCGGCGTGGGGCCCATGTTCGACGCGATCGCCGCCGCTCTCCCCGACATGCTGCGGGGGGCTGGGCTGGGGGCGGACGGACAGCCGTGGAGCTGGGGCGCGTACTCGAGTTCGGTCGCCATCTCGGCGTTCGGGTTCAGCGTGTGGCCGCACTACTTCATGAAGATCTACACGGCCCGCGACGTGGACACGCTCAAGCGGACGGTCGTCTACTATCCGACCTTCGCCCTCTTCCTCGTCCCCATCCTCTTCATCGGATTCGCGGGGGTCCTCGCCTTCCCCGGGGTCCAGCCCGCCGACGCGATCCTCCCCACCATCGTGACGTCGGCGCAGATTGGGCTTCCGCCCTTCATCGTGGGACTGTTCTGTGCCGGTGCCCTCGCGGCGTCGATGTCGACGGGAGACGCGCTCCTGCACGCGGCGGGGTCCGTGGCGGTAAGGGACTTCTGGGGGAATCTGAAGCCCGGCGCGCTCGACGACGCGGCCCAACGCAGGTGGATCCGCAGGATGGTGATCGCCGTCGGGGCGGTCGCATACGGCCTCGCACTGATCCCGGGACTCAGCCTCGTGGAGCTGCTGCTCCTGAGCTACGGGTTCATCGCGCAGCTCTTCCCGCTCACCGTGGTGACCTTCCTGTGGCGGGGAGTGACGCGGGCGGGGGCGCTATGGGGCCTCGTGACCGGCGGCGGAATCGCGTTCGTGCTCGACCTCGCCCTGCGCCTGGACCTGATCTCGGCAGCGGCGACGGCCGGCATCCACCCGGGTATCTACGGCATGGCCGGCAACGTCATCGTCATGGTCGCGGTCTCGCGCCACACTAAGCGCCTCGCCCCCGCGCATGTGGCGCAGTTCACCGACCGCTGAACCTCCGCGGCGCCGGGGAGGCGTCCGCGGAGGTTCCGGCGATTACTGGCTGATCATTTAGTCCAGATCAGGACCAGGTTGCAGCCCGAATGGAATCGCATCAGCCCGGTCGGTAGCGACACCGGCGCCCGATACACCTCGACACCGGCGACCTCGCTCGGGACCACGATCGTGTTGATGGGAAGGTTCGAGACGTTCATGCTGTCCAGGTAGATGGTGAGGCAGTCCGCCGCTCGCACCCGTGCCCCCCTCCGCGCCGACAGGAGGCGTGGCCGCAGCCTGGTGTGGTTCGACAGCAGCTGGCTAATGTGATACGGCTGCCACCGCTCAAGGTAGTCCTGGGTGATGAACTCTCCGATGCCCAGCATCTCGCCCCAGTACCTTCTCTCGTAGAAGCCCTTGGCCTCGAGCCCGGGCGACCAGGTCGTCGTCGCGACCAGCGGCTCCATCTCCACAGGGTCCGGAACGAGCCCGATCTCCACCTCGGTGGCGAGTCCCGGCTTGACATTGATCGTGTGGCTGAGAGGCGCGTAGCCGAGGCGCCGAACCTCAAGTTCGTTCGGTCCCGCGGGCACGCCGGTGAGGATGAAACGTCCCCATCTGTCGCTCTCGACGGCGGGCGGGCGGCCAGCCACGGTCACCGCGGCTGTTCTGATCGCGTCCTTCGTCTGCGCGTCGAACACGCGCCCCATCAGCCGTCCCGGGCTCGTCGTCTGGGCGGGAACGCGGAGCGCGATCTCACGCGTCTCCCCGGGTCCGAACGCGACGACGGCCTGTTCGCTCGAGCCGCTGCCCACCTGCCCCCACACGGTGGCCTTCCTCGCGTCCCTCGGCGCACAGATCACGAGGCGGCCGTCGGCGCCCGTGGACCGGCGGACCGGCCTCCGGACGACATCGGTCCAGCGGACGCTCACGGTGGCCCCTCGTACCGCCGTTCCCGTTTCGTCCAGGACCGTGACCTCGAGCGAGCCGCGGTCCCCGCAACTCCGCTCCTCCTGGCCTGCCAACGCGCTGGCTCCGAGCGCGAACTGCAGCGCTGCCAAGGCCGCCACCGTCGCGGCCGTCGATACGGGGGGCCGCGCCCCACGCGTCACGTACTCCGTCCTATGCCCTTCCATCCCTGACCTCCGTTTCCTGGATCATCGGCTCGCCTGAAGCTGTTCCCAAGACGCCGTGGGTCACGGGCAGGTCACAGTGCAGGGTCAACTCGCACGGGCGTAGGCGGCCGGCCAGTGGAAGGCGAGAGCCGCGTTGCCGCGGATTCCCAGGGCCAGTTCGTCGACGACGATGTGCTCGTTGACGGTGTGGGCCAGACGGTCGTCGCCCGGCCCGAAGCCGACCACGGTCATGCCGGCGAGCCCGAAGTGCCCGCCATCGGTGGCGAAATCCCAGACGTCGACCGGCGGCTCGGCCCCGAGCGGGCCGGCCAGGACCTCGACCGCCGTCCGGACCGCGTCGTGATCGGCGGGGAGCGAGAGGGCGGGGTTGTCGGCCGGATATGTCATCTCGTACCCCGCGTAGCTCGAACGCTCGTGCTGCGGGATCAGGATGTCGCTGCTCGACCCCTCGATCTCGCACGAGCGCAGCACGGGGAGGAGTTGCGCCCGCAGCGACGCCGCGTCCTGACCGGTCACCGTCCGGCAGTCGAGCGTGACCTCAGCCAGGCCCGGGATGACGTTGCCGCTGGTCTGGTCCGTGCCGATGAGGGTCGGGGCGATGGAGCAGGTGCCCAGATCGGGATCGTGCGCGAGGTCGACATCTTCCAGCACCGCGAGGAAGCGCCCGATCACGGTCAGCGGATTGCGGCCGATATCGGTCATCGAGGCGTGGGCCATCTTCCCGCGCACCTGAACGCGGAGTTCGATCCGGCCGCGATGTCCGCGGCGGACCTCGTTGCGGCTCGGCTCGCCGATCAGGACCAGATCGGGTCGCAGCGTCTCCGCCATATAACGCGCGCCGAGGCCCCCGACTTCCTCCTGGACGGTCCCGGTCACGTAGACATCGCCGGGCGGCCGCTGTCCGGCCGCGACGAGGCGGGCGACCCCGTGCACCTGCGCCGCGAGCGGGCCCTTGATGTCGATCGCGCCGCGCCCCCACAGGAGGCCGTCGTGTATTTCGCCGCCGTACGGGTGATGGGGCCAGTCGGCCGGATCCCCGGCGTCCACATGATCGAGGTGGGTGTTGAACATCACCGAAGGAGCTTCGCCCAGCCCCCGGAGGAGACCGATGACGTTGCCGGCCGCGTCGTGCTCCACCTCGTCGTAGCCGAGCGCCCGCATCTCGGAGGCGACGAGCATCGCGATATCGCCTTCTTCGCCGGGCATCGACTGGGTGCGGATGAGCCGCTGGAGGAAGCGGACGCAGGCATCGAACCCGTCGCCGGACAACTCCGAAACGGCGTGGTCGCTTGAACTCATCATGATCGGTCCTCGGGGGTTTCGGGTCCTGGGCGGCGGTGGCCGTGGGAGCATCTCAATGTGGGTCGGGCGGTGTTCCGTCAAGCGCGACGCGTTCCCGCGGGAACGTCCTGCCACCCCGACTCACGCTTCCGCGACCAGGGGCGGGAGGCCGATGGGCCGGACCCGGGAGATGGCCGAAGCGACGGCGAGCACCTGCCCCTCGCCGCGCGGGGGTCCGACAACCTGCAACCCGACGGGAAGCCCGGCCGCATCCAGTCCGGCCGGGACGCAGGCGACGGGCAGACCCGGCATCGAGAGCAGGAAGGTCGGGGCGATCCAGTCGACATAGGTCTTCATCGGGCGGCCCCCGACGGTCTCCGGATAGTTCTGCTCCACCGGGAAGGGCGGGATCGCCATGCACGGCGTAAGGAGCGCGTCGTAGCGCTGGAGGAGGGTGAGAAGCTCTTCCCTCACTTGGCGGCGCACGTTCTCCGCCGCCCCGATCTCGGCGGGGGTCAGGGAGAGTCCTGAGCGGAGGTTCGCGGATACGTTGGGGCCGAAGGCGTCGACCCGGTGCAGTTCGGCCTCGAAGTGGGACACGAACCAGTGCCCTCGGAGGACGAGAAACGCGTCCCACGCGTAGGAGAGATCGAGATCCACTTCGTCCACCTGCGCGCCGCCCGCCCGAAAAAACGCCAGCGCTTCACGGCATGCCGCCCCCACCGCAGCGTCGATCCCGATGCCCGCCACGTCCCCGGCGTACGCCCACCGGCTGCCGGCGAGATCGACCTCGACGTCGTCCCAGCGGGGTTCCGGCGCGCACACCGGCGAGGCGGGATCGGGCCCCGAGATCGCGCGCAGCCCGAATGCCACGTCTTCCGGGTCCCGTGCCATAAGGCCCGTCGCCTGGAGGTCGTCCCACAGGTAGGCGGCCGGCACCGTCGGGACGAGCCCCGGCGTGGGGCGCAACCCGGCGATTCCGCAGAACGAAGCAGGAATCCGCAGCGAGCCTCCCAGATCCGTCCCATGCGCGAGCGAGACCATCCCCGTGGCGAGAGCGACCGCTCCCCCTCCCGTGGATCCTCCCGCGCTGAGGGCGGGGTTCCACGGGTTCCGCGTCACGCCGAACACCTCGTTCCAGGTATTCCCGCCCGCCGCGAACTCGGGCGTGTTCGTCTTGCCGAGGATCACCGCGCCGGCCTCGCGAAGCCGCCGCACGACGACCGCGTCGCGCTCGGGGACGTGATCCGCGAACAGCGGCGAGCCGTACGTCGTTCGGAGCCCCGCCGTCTCCGTCACGTCCTTGACGCCGACGACGAGCCCGGCGAGAGGCCCCGGGTCGGCGCCAGCGGCGAGGGCGGCATCGATCGCAGCCGCCTCCGCCTCGGCGGCAGGGTTCAGCGTAACGACCGCGTTGAGTTCGGGGTTATGCCGCTCGACCCGGGCCAGGCACGCCGCGAGCAGTTCGGTCGCGGTCAGTTCTCCCGCGCGGATGCGCCGCGCCTGCTCCCGGGCCGGGAGCAGCGCCGGATCGCGGAAGTCCGTCACGGCGAACGAGCGTCCCCGGTTGCCCACAAGCTACGGAAGGAACATCTGGGCGATCGCCTCGCCGTAGCGGGCCGAGTCGAAGGGGAGCCCGTTCGTCTGCAGCGCCACCACCACGCCGTAGTCGTTGAAGTTGGCCAGGAACGACCGGGTCCCCTTCACGGTTCCGGTATGACTGGGGTAGCGCCGCCCTGCCTGGTCCGTGCGGATGAACCACGCCAGCGCCTGCTCGTGCGCGATCGGCTCGCCCAGTCCGTCCGGGGACGAGGGATCGATCTGACGGATCCCCGGATCGAGCTGCGGCCGGTGCATCTCGGCCACCGTCTCCGGGCCGAGCAGACGCCCGTCGTTGATCGCGAGCGCGAAGCGGACCAGGTCGTCCACATTCGAGATGATCCCGCCGCCCGCGTACTTGTAGCTCGGGTCCTCGGGCGGCGGATGGATGAAGCGCCCGGACTCCCCGCGCACGTAGCCGTGGCCCCGGTTCTGCACCACCCGGGACGGGATGTCGAACTGGGTCGCCATCATGCCCGCCGGTTCCCACACGAAGCGCTTGAGGTATTCCTCGTAATCCATCCCCGACGCGGCCTCGACGATGCCGTGTTGCAGGTTGTGCGCGTGCGAGGAGTACATCCAGCCGGACCCCGTCTCGTAGGCGAGCGGATCATCGCGCCACAGCTCCGTCGCCTCCTGGAAGTCGTCGTAGTGCCGCAGGCTGAGCAGGTCATGGGGGCCGAACTCGACCCCGTTGTAGTGCCGGATCCCGGAGGTGTGCGTGAGGATGTGGCGCACGGTGATCGGGAACTCCCGCTCGGGATACCAGGGCATGTAGGTCTGGAGCGTGGCGTCCAGGTCCACTTTACCCTGCTCCACGAGCTGCATGAGACCGACCACGGCCAGCACCTTCGACACCGATCCCACGTTGTGCACCGTCCGGCCCGTGGACGGCGTGCGGTTGTCGAGTTCGGCGACGCCCACGCCCTCCGAGAACACGATCTCCCCATCCACCGCGACCGCGACCGACAGCCCGGGCAGGTCGTTGTCGTTTCGGATCTGCTCCATGTAGTCGAGCAGCCCCTCGTACGAATAACTCTGGCCGGCCAGGGCCGCTGCCTGAAGCAGCAGGACCGCAGACAGTACGACGGCTCTCAAAGACTTGGCGACAGTCATTGTCTCTCTCTTCGTCTCTCTCCTCGTCTCTCTCATTTTTCTTTCTCTTCCATTTCTCTAGTCCTCGAGGAAGGCCACCACGCGGCAGAAGGCGGCTTCCCCTCCCTTGAACTTCCAGGGGAAACACCCGACCGTGAGCCGCCGGTTCTGCAGTTCCGGGGCCGCGATCTGTCCGCCGAGATTCTCTATGTGCATGCACTCGTGGGGAAAGAGCGCATTGTGGGTCAGTTGATAGTGTTCCTCAGGAAACAGCTCGTCCACGGCCTCGGCGCCGCCGAATACCCGCTCCGCCATCGCCCGCACGCGGTCGCAGTGTCCGAAGGTGCCCTTCCCGAGGAAGCGTCCGATGGGGAGGTTCATGGGATGGTCGGTGGAGATCACGTCCACGCCCCAGACCTTGATCTTCCGGTCGATGAGCCACTGCACCATGTCGGGGTGCGCGCCCGGGTGGGTGTGGACGTAGCGCTCCTCGTTCGCCTCGGCCCCGAACTGCGCGAAGCGCTCCCACCCCGTGTGGAGGATGAGGAGGTCGCCGTCCCGGATCTCCACCCGCGACTCGATCATCTCGGGCGTGTACACGGCGAGGTCGCCCATCTCGTCGCGCAGGTCGACGATCACGCCGTCTCCGTACAGCCATTCGAGCGGGATCTCGTCGATCGTCATCCCGTTGGTGACGAAATGACGCGGCGCGTCGAGGTGCGTGCCCATGTGGTTCGACGTCTGAATATACTGCGCGTTCACGCCGTGCTCGACTTTGCGCTTTATATATTTTACTTCAAACGGGGGATAGTACGGCCAGAAGAAGCAGTCCTGGTTTAGGGGCTGCGAGAGGTCGTAGAGTTTCATGGGCGATCGACTCCGCCGGGATCAAGGTTCAAGGGGGCGCGTCGGCGCGCGCGGTCCGGGCCCGTATGGATACGCTCCCTCATCCGGGCGGGGAATGCAATGGCCCCGCCCCGACTCCGAATAGCACGAGAACCGCCGGCTTCTGCACCTTGCCCATCGCGTTCCGGGGGAGATCTTCGACACAGCGCCACGCGCGAGGGACCTTGTACCGCGCCAGCCGCTCCCGAACCCACGGGTCCAGCAGAGCCGCGATCGCGTCCGACCGCAGCGAGCCCCCCGGCGCCGGGACGACCGCCGCCGCGACCCGCTCTCCCCAGTCCTCGTCCGGTATTCCGACGACGGCGCAATCATGGACCGCCGGATGGGTGCGCAGCATCTCTTCGATTTCGATCGCGGAGATCTTGTAGCCGCCGCTCTTGAGGATGTCGACCGACCGCCGCCCCAGGATCCGATAGTAGCCGTCCTCGAGGACCGCTTCGTCCCCCGTCCGGAACCACCCGTCCACGAACGCGGCCTCGGTCTCGCGCGGACGACGCCAGTATTCGGAGAACACCATCGGACCGCGCACCCGGATCTCACCCGATGCTCCCGGGTCCATGGCTTCGACGCCGTCTGCCAGCACGCGGCCGGTGGCCGGGCGCACGAGGCGCAGGTCGACGCCGGGGAGCGGCTGGCCTACGGTGCCGGGCCGCCGCTCGCCGTCATACGGGTTTGAGAGCCCCATTCCGATCTCGGTCATGCCGTAGCGCTCGAGGAGACGGTGCCCCGTGATCTCCTCCCAGCGCTCGAACACCCGCACGGGGAGGGCCGCCGAACCCGACACCATGAGCCGCAGGGCGCCCGCGCCCCGCGCCCATCGGCGACGGGTGGGGCCCTCCGCCGCGTCCCAGGCGTGCAGGAGCTTGGCGTAGATCGTCGGTACGGCCATGAACACGCTGATTTCGCCCGAGGCGAGCCGCTCCCAGGTGACCGCCGGATCGAAGCCCCCGGCGAACTCGACCGTGGCCCCGGCGTAGAGCGGACAGCAGAGGGCGTTGACGATGCCGTGCGTGTGGTGGAGGGGGAGGACGTGGAGGATCCGGTCGTCGCGCGTCCATCGCCACGCCCCGACGAGGGACGTGATGTGCGCCTCGATCTGCCCGTGCGTCGTCACGACCCCCTTGGGACGACCCGTCGTGCCGCTGGTGTAGAGGATCATCGCCGGCCGATCCTCCGTGATCCGCGGTAACGGACCCGAGTCAGGTGAGTGGAGCGCGAGGCGGCCCTCGTTCGTGGCGGAGACATCGTGGAACGGGATGCCGCGCTCCGACGCGGGACCCTCCATACGACGCCCCGTCTCTCCGGCCCCGATGAGCGCCGAGCAGTCGGCGTCGTCCATCACGTATTCGAGTTCGCGCGCGGGGTGGTCGGGACACAGCGGGACGGCGATCCCGCCGGCGCGCCAGACAGCCCACTGGGTGGCCACGTATTCGGACCCCGGCGCCATGAGGAATCCCACGCGGGCCCCGTCGAGGTCCGGGGTGGCCGCTTCCGCCAGGAGATGTTGCGCCCTCAGCCTCGACCGGGCGTCCAGATCTCCGTACGTATGCGCGGCGCCGCCCGCCAGCACCGCGAGGCTCGCCGACCACTCCCGGGGCGGATGGAGAAGCGCGGAACCGGTCACCTCAGGAACCGGTCGGCCACTTGATCTCGCGGCTCCTCAGGATGAGATCGATCATGATCCCGATCTGGTCGGAATAGCTTGAGTCATCGTAGATCGCCCGGTTCAGGAAAACGACGAAGCTAATGCCGTTTCCGCGCTGGAACGCCACGGCTTCAAAACCGTCAAGACGTCCTGTGTGATACCGCCACCAGCCGGCCCCCTCGCGCCCCTGGCGGCGGGTCCCGAGGTCGTCCCCGGACGCCTCATACTCGGCGAGAAACCGAAGGATCGCGCGCGGTGATGCCACCAGCCCGGCAAACGAAAGCGTCGACTCGTGATCCCACCCTCCATCGGACACGGGCACCCTTGGACCCGAGGGGTCGAACGCGTTCGGACTTGACAGTCCGGCCGGATCGTACCACGGCTCCCGGGGGTCGCGGTCCGCGGGAAAGGTGCGACCCTGGATGACGTCGCCTGCCGGTACGCCGAGCGGCGCGAGGATATTCTCGCGGACGTAGGTCATGTAGTCCTGGCCGGACACATCTTCGATGACGAGGCCCAGCACGAGATACCCTAGATTCGAGTACGCCTTGCGGCTGCCCGGGTCGAACTGGAGTCGCCTTCCCAGCACGTAGCGCATCGTGTTCCGTGAACCCGGCGGACTCGGAACGGACAGCGCCTCCGCGATCCGGATCTCGTGTTGCAGCGCGAAGTCGCCGACGCTGTCCCGGTCCCAGCCCCCGCGGTGCGCGAGCAGGTGGCGCACGGTGATGTCGGCGATGCGAGGATCCACCAGCACCGGGAACGGCGGGATCCTGAGCAATCCCGTGCCGTCCCCAGTCACGTCGAAGACCCGGTCGTCCAGCCTGAGCTGTCGGTTGTCGGCGAGTTTCCGAATCGCTGCCGCGGTGATCGGCTTCGTCAGGCTCGCGATTCTCATCATCACGTTGCTCGGGAGAGGGATCGTACGCTCCCTGTCCTTCCAGCCCATGGTCAGTTCGTAGACCACGCGGCCGTCTTTCATGATGGCCAGCGCGGCGGCGCCGATACCGTGCCCCTCCATGAAATCGCGCAGCAGCGGCTCGAACAACGAGTCCGGGGACTGAGGGGACGATCCCCGCCCGGCGAGCAACGCCGCAGGCGCCATCGCGGGGTCCGTGGGAACCGCACCCGCCCCACCGCTCGCGCAGCAGAAAGTCGCGAGAGCCAGAGCGGCGCACAGGACCACGCGCGAGTACATCCCCGGGCCTCTCCTCACCGGGTCCGCGTCCGCGCTTCTTGCCGGCCCGGCGTCCGGGCCCGCGCGATGGCGCGAGTCAGAACGCGGCGCGTCAGGACCCGGATCAGGTGCCGGCGGTATGCCTCGCTCGCGTGCATGTCGGCGGCCGGATCCGCCGTCTCGGCACAGACCGCCGCGGCCGAGGCGATCGCGCCGGACGTCGGCCCCGCGCCCACGAGCGAATCCGCGGCCTCCTCCATGACACAGGGAGTGGATCCCCCGTTCACGAGGGAGATCGCGGCCTCCCGGCAGACCCCGGCGGCGTCGAGCCGCACCCGTGCCGCCACGCCGATAATGGCGTAGTCGCCCCGGCGCCGCGCCACCTCGTCAAAGGCCGACCCCTCGCCCGCGGCGCGCGGCGGCACCTCGATGGCGGTCAGGAGTTCATCCGGATCGAGCACAGAAAAGAAGGGACCGAGGAAGAAGCCGGCCAGATCCAGCTTTCGCGCCACCCGGGAGCCGGGCTCACCATCGCGCGACCGGCGGGCGATGTGGACCCGGGCCCCAAGCGTGAGGAGCACGGCCGGCAGTTCCGCGGCCGGATCGGCGTGCGCCACGGAGCCTCCAACCGTGCCACGCGAGCGGATCTGGGGGTGCGCGATGAAGCGCGCCGCCTCCGCCAGGAGCGGAATCCGCTGCGCGATGAGCGGGTCGAGCTCCAGTTGGCGATGCCGCGTCATGGCGCCGAGACGCAGCCCTCCGTCCTCCATCTCCTCGACCCGCGCCAGTTCCGCGATCCCGTTCAGGTCCACGAGACGTTCCGGCGCCGCGAGACGGAAGTTGAGCAGCGGGACGAGGCTCTGTCCCCCCGCGAGCGGGCGCGTCTCGACCGAGGTGTCCGCGAGCGCCTCGAGCGCCTCGTCCAGGCTGGCCGCCGCCACGTAGTCGAAACGCGGAGGCTTCACGACAGCCCGCCCGACGACTCCGGCCGCGAATTCGGATGCGTCCGCAGGAGTTCGAACAGGCGGCCCGGGCTCAGCGGGATGTCGAGGATCTCGAGCCCGGGGGCGATGTCGGCCAGCGCGTCTTCGACCGCCTGCGCGAACGCCGCCGCCACCGGAATCGCTCCCCCCTCCCCCACGCCCTTCGTGCCGAGCGGGTTGAGCGGGGACGGCGTCTCGAGGTGCGCGGTCTCGATCGGGGGCACGTCGGTCGCCGTCGGGAGGAGATAGTCCATGAACGACGCGTTGCTCGTCCCCCCGTACTCGTCGAACACGAGTTCCTCGTAGAAGGCGTTCCCGATCCCTGCCGCCACGCCGCCGTGGATCTGCCCTTCCACGATCATCGGGTTGATCACCGTGCCGCAGTCGTGCACGACGATGTAGCGCAGGATCTCGACCATGGCCGTCTCGGGGTCCACCGCCACGACGATGGCGTGCGTCCCGTTCGCGGTCGTGCCGTACGGGGGGCCGAAATACGAGGTCGCTTCCAGGCCCGGCTCCATCCCCGGCGCCACCGCCCCGCGCAGGGGGTTGGCCGCGAGGGCGAGAGCGCCCAGTTCGACGGAAACTTCCGGGGCGCCCTTCACACGCGCGACGCCATCGGCAAGTTCGAGGTCATCGGGATCCACCTCCAGCGCCTCCCCGGCGTGACGCAGGATCTTCTCGCGGACGGCCCGGGCCGCGGCGTGGATCGCGTTCCCGGCGACCACGGCGCCGCGGCTCGCGAAGGTGCCCGTGCCCCAGTGAAACTCGCTCGTGTCCCCGGTGACCACGCGCACGTCCGACGGCGCGACGCCGATCGCGTCGGCCACGATCTGCGCGAAGGAGGTGAAGTGCCCCTGACCCTGCGTGCCCACGCCGGTCGCGAGGCGAACTGTGCCGCTCGGTTCGACGGTGACGCGGGCGCCCTCGTAGGGCCCGATCCCCGTCCCCTCCACGTAGTTGACGACACCGACCCCCACCGCGCGCCCGTCCGCCTGCAGCCGTTCGCGTTCCCGCGGGAACGTCTTGTCGTAGCCGACGAGGCGGACCGCCTCCTCCAGCGCCTCCTCGTAGCTCCCGCTGTCGTACCTGAGCGGAGCGAAGTCCTGGTAAAGGATCTCGTGGTTGTAGGGGAACTCGTCCGGGCCGATCACGTTGCGGCGGCGGATCTCGACCGGGTCGAGGCCGACGCCGCGCGCCGCCAGGTCGAGCAGCCGCTCCATGACGAACACGCCGTGCTGCCGGCCGGCCCCGCGCACGGGCGTGACGCTCGGCTTGTTCGTGAACGCGACCCGGAACTCGCTCTCGTAGTTCGGCACCCGGTAGGGTCCGAGGAGCGTACACTGGGTGTTGATCGGGATCGTGAGTCCGTACGGATCGTACGCCCCGGAGTCGTGCATGAACGTGTCCCGCACCCCCAGGATCCGGCCTTCGCGCGTGACCGCGATCTCGGAGTCGTGGAGTTGGCCGCGCTCCTGCGTCGTGGCGAAGAAGTTCTCGTAGCGGTCCTCGACCCACTCCACGGGACGCCCCAGCTGCATCGAGGCCCAGGGGACGAGGATCTCCTCCGCGTAGAACATGATCTTGGGCCCGAACCCTCCGCCGACGAACGGCGCGATGACCCGCACCTGCGACTCCGACAGACCGAGCGCGGCGGCCACGACGTTGCGCACTGGGATGGGGGCCTGCGTCGTATCCCACACCCGCAGGCGGTCGGCCCGGGCGTCCCAGTCCGCCACCACGACCCGGTTCTCGATCGCGCCCCCGATCCCGCGGTCATAGTGGAATCGCCGGCCCAGTACGAGATCGGCCCGCTCACGGGCGGCGGCGTAGTCCCCCTTCGTCTGACGGACGTGCGCGGCGAGGTTCGACGGGAGGTCGTCGTGGACCCGCGGCGCGTCCGCGTCGAGCGCGCCCTCGAGATCGACCACGGGGTCGAGCGGCTCGATGTCCGCCTCCACGAGCGCCGCGGCGTCCTCCGCCACGTAGCGGCTATCCGCGACAATCATCGCCAGCGCCTCGCCCTGGTGCCGGATCCGGTCGCGCACGAGCGGCAGGGCGGTGCGCGCGTGGAACACCGACCCCTCGATCGGCGGGGGCGGGACGAGCACCGCGCCCGGGCGGCAGAGCGGGCCAAGCTCGGCGGCCGTGAAGACGGCGGCGACGCCGGGGTGCGCCCGCGCGCGGTCCACATCCAGCCCGCGGAGTCGCCCGGCGGGCAGATCGCTGCGCACGAACGCGACGTGCAGTGCGCCGGGCGGCTCCACGTCCTCGACGAATTGCGCGCGGCCGGTCAGCAGACGCGCGTCCTCGTTGCGCGGCACGCGGGCCCCGACCCACGTCCCACCCGCCCGGCTCACGGCTCGCCCTCCCCGTCCGCCGCGAGGCGCTCCGCCGCCAGCGCCACCCCTTCGACGATGTTGTGGTAGCCGGTGCAGCGGCACAGGTGTCCCGACACCGCCTCGCGGATCTCGTCCCGTGAAGGCGCGGGGTTCTCGGCCAGGAACGCCACCGTCGTCATGAGGATCCCCGGCGTGCAGAAGCCGCACTGGAGCGCGTGCGTCTCGTGGAACGCCCGCTGGATCGGATGCAACTCGTCGACCGAGATCGCGGCCCCGGTCCCCGCCGCGGCGAGCCCCTCGACCGTCGTCACCTCATGTCCGTCGCTCTGCACCGCGAACATGAGACAGGCCCGCACCGGCTCCCCGTCCAGAAGAACCGTGCACGCCCCGCACACCCCGTGCTCGCACCCCACGTGCGTCCCCGTGAGCCCGACCACGGAGCGCAGGAAGTCCGACAGCAGCAGCCGCGGCTCGACCGCGCCCGTCCACTCCGCCCCGTTGATGCGGGCGGAGATCCGAAACTCGCTCACGCCGAGACGGTCCGCTCGCCGGCTACGGGACGAGCTCCTGGCGCGGCTCCAGCTTCACCGCCCACAGCCCGCTGAAGTACTCGGCGAAGAAGAGGTTCCCCTTGTGCAGCTGAGGCCCCCACGTGAAGGGCGCGTTCGCCACCACCCCGTCCGGATCGTACGCCTTGTAGCGGGCGATCTCCCGCCCCTGCTCGCCCAGGTTCCCATTGAGTTCCCCGGAGATATCGAGGACGCGCAATCCGCCGTTGTAGAAGGCGGCGAAGAGCTTGTCGTCCTCGATCCACATGTTGTGCGACCCCGCCTCAGGGATCTCGTAGCGCGCGACCTCCTCCGGATTCCCGGGATCCGTCATGTCGATGACGTGGATGTAGCCCGACATGAACTGGGGCGTCCGCTCCCGGTCCTGTCCGTCGAACCCCGGCCGTCCGGCCTCATCTCCCATGAACACATAGAAGCGACCCGTGGGACTGCGGTACGGGAACGCCGCGTGCGTCCGGCCTCCGATGTCGCGGAAGCGCGCGATCTCCACCGGGTTGGACGGCGAGCCGCCGCGGTCACCGCCGCCCACGTCGATGAGCACGACCCCGTCACCCCAGTTCGACGTGTACGCGACCCCGTCCACGATCCAGATGTCGTGGATCGAATGGCCCGGCGTGTCCAGTTCGAACCGGCCGACCCGGTGTGGATTCGCGGGATCCTCGATGTTGATGACGTCGAAGCGGCGCCCGTTGTTCACCGCGTACACGTGGTCCTGATAGACGAAGAGGTTGTGGACGCCACCCGTGAGTTCGTCGTCGAACACCGAAATCTGCGTCACGTCCCCCGGGTTCCGGCAGTCGAGGATGACGATCCCGTTTCGGCGGTTGGAGGCGCCCTCCCGCGAGATCACGCAGATCTCCCCGTTCTCGCTCACCTTCACATCGTTCGTCGTGCGCGCGTCGACGACGATGGAATCCGTCATGACGGGGCTCGCCGGATCCGTCACATCCCAGAAATAGACGGCGCCCGCCGCGGCGTGGGTGCCGGTGATCGCGTAATCGCGGCCGTCGATCCCTTCCCAGACCCAGAGGTCCGAGGTGCGCTCGTTGTTGACCTGTCCCTGCCCGACGAACGTCACTTCCTGCGAGGCGTGTCGCGGGTGGACCTCCAGTGAGGTGCGCGCGGCGCGGCCCGGCACGTTGGCAACCACCGTGTACACGCCCGGGAAGTAGGCCACGAACCGGCCCTGCTCATCGATCTCCGCCGGGGGGATGTCCGCGGTCGCCTCGATGGAGGGGTCCGCCGTGACGGTCCAGGTGACGGGCAGGTCTCCCACCGCACCGCCCGTGGCGTCCTCGACCGCCGCGGCGAAGCGCACCACGTCGCCCGTCCGCGCGAGTTCCTGGCTCGCCGACACGGTCATGCGGGCGGCCGGGTTCTCCCGCACTTCGTAGCGGACCACCTCGGCGATGCCGTCCGCTTCCGCCCGTAGCTCGACCTGGCCCGTGCCGTGTGCCGTGAGGATGCCGAAGCGGTCGATGGTGGCGACCTCCTCGTCCGACGTCGACCAGCGGATCTCGCCGTCGCGCTCGTCGTTGGCCTCGTCGAGCAGCGTCGCCCGGTGGCGTGTCGCCACGCCGACATACGTCGAGCCGCCCGAGGGAGTCACGGCGATCCGGTCCAGCGGGGGGTACGCCACGCTGACCATGGCCTCCCCGCGCAGGTTCCGAGCCGTCGCCACGATCGCGGAGATGAGGAACTCGCCCCCCTTCACGGCCCGCACGCGCCCGGTGGCGCGATCCACGTCGATGCTCTGGCGCGCGCTCCCGCTCCGCCCGTCCGCGAAGCTCGGGAAGAAGAGGATCTGTGCCTCGAGCGCGTTCCCGTCCGCGTCCAGGACGCGTGCCTCGAGCGTGGCCTCCTCCCCCACCTGAAGCGAAAGCGCGCTGGGCACGATCTCGACCGAGACCGCCTCCTGCGCCGCGGCGGGCGCACCCGCCGCGAATCCACCGGCGCAGAGTGCGAGGAAGGAGGTGAGCGTGAGACGGGCAAGACGCGCGGGAGTCTTCATCGTTCGGCCTTCGTCATCCGGGAGTTCGCCATCCGGCACGGCACGCCGGAATGAGCGCAAGATGCCCGCCCGGCGAGGGACCGCGCAAACGGGGGCATGGCCCACAGAGACCGCGACCTGATGGGTCGTCTACCGGGAGAGCCGGGCGACCCTCACCCCTCAGCCGACCGTCCCCCAGCGTCACCTGGTCCGACCTCCCGTCTCTGGCCGGTCCGGCCTCCAGCTTCTTCAGCCGGTAGCGCAGCGCTCCCTCGATCACCCCGAGCTGGCCGGCCAGCCGCCTGACCGACGTCCCTCGCTCCGACATCCCCTTCGCCACCAATCACCGCCTCCTTGCTCAGCTTCATCGCACCTGGCCTCCCGATCGCGAGTCGATCCGGAGGGGGGACCGCTCACGGCGGTCCCGTCAACTCACCAAGTTCGTAAGACTGCATGTCTCCTGAACTGCAGAGTGGGGTGATCTTCTGCACTCAGGGTGACCAACGTCCCTGAAACGCACAACTAGCCTAGGTAGCACGGGGGATGTCCAAGGCTGAGGTTAGGACGGGACGTATATGATTGCCAACGCACGACTTGTTTATGACGTGGGCGGAGAAGTTGCTCGCCACGTCTATCACCGTGGCGCAACTCGACCGCTACGTTCTAGCCGCAGCGACCTCCGTCGAACTCCTCCAATCTCGCCAGCCATGCATCGAACGTGGAATCCGCCGGGACACAGAGGCCGGTTGCGGCGATGCGAAGATACTTGAGCGCGGTCAGTTGCGTGATCTCAGCCGGCAACGGCCCCGCCAAGCGCCTGTTGCCGACCACCGAGAGTAGTTCGAGCTCTCGGAGCTGGCCGAACTCGGGGGGTATCGGGCCGGTCAGGTCATTGTTTTCCAGGTACAACCGCTGGAGATTTCCGAGTTGTCCGAGCCTCGCCGGGATCGGCCCGGTCAAACGATTCCTTGAGAGCAGCAAGACCTCCAGGCCGGCCAAGTCTCCGAGTTCCGTAGGTATCGGGCCCGTCAGTTGATTCGTATAGAGGTTCAGTACCCTCAGGTTCGCGAGGTTGCCGAGTTCGCGAGGGATAGTGGACGACAGTTCGTTATCCGCCAGCCCCAGACCTCTGAGATTGCGGAGACTGCCGAGCTGGTGCGGAATGGGTCCCCTCAGCCCCAGCCGCACGAGACCCAAGTTCTCGAGATTGTGGAGATTGCCGAGAGTTGGTGGGATTGAACCGCCCAAGCCAATATCGAACAGATTCAATCTCTTGAGGTTCACGAGATTGCCAAATGTGGGAGGGATCGGACCGGACATATAGTTGCCAAGGATGCGAAGAGCTTCCAGACTGGAGAGTTCTCCAAGCCAATCGGGCAGACGCCCTTCTATGGGGGAGATCCCCAAGCTCAAGGACTTGAGGTTCGCGAGGTCGCTCAGTTCGCGCGGAAGGGGCCCGCTCAGCCCGGTATTGACCAAGCTCAGGGTCTTCAGGTTGGACAAGTCGCCGAGCTCTCGCGGGATCGCACCGTCCACACCGGAATTGTCGAGGTTAAGCGTCTCCAGTCTGTGCATGGTGCCGAACGTAGACGGAATCGGACCGTCAATATGGCCCTGATTGATCCGCAGCCCCGTGAGTTCATCCAGCCCGGCAAGCCGGGGCGGAAGATGTCCACGCATGTGCCCTACGAACCCCGCGCTGTCCCGGTTTACGTCCTGCAGCGTCAGCTCCGTTACTCGTCCGTCGGTCGTTGATACGCCAACCCAGGCTGATAGCGGTTCGTCGGTTGCCCAGTTGCCACGGGTGTACCACCCGGGGCCGTCCGTCGCGTGGAAGAGATCCATTAGGATGCCTCGGTCCCTGGATGCCGAGTTCGGGCCGGAAGGAGCCGTTGCCCCGTGATCGCACGAAAGGACCCAGACGGACAATAGCAATGCCGGGAACCGCCGCAGACTCATTTGCGTCTCGCTAGCCCAAGGTGCCATCCGTCGCTGCTGTCCAGCGACCTGCAGCAAGATGGTAGCTCTCTGCCCCGCCCGCCCGCCCCCCCCCCCAACCGGGGGGAGCTTGGTCATCGGGACGTGAGAGCAGGAAACTCGAACCCTCCTCGCCGATAGCCCGATGCCTCGACTCGTCCCAAGACACCTCCAGCTCCGACTGTTCTGACGCAGCTGCGAATCGTCCGCTTCAAGCGCTCAAGCGCCTGAGCCAGCGAACGCGGGCTACGACCGGATTCAAGCTCGACGAGCCGCTCCCGGTACCCTGGCGCGTACCGCCTCGCTCCCGCCGCTGCCCCACATCTTGGTTGGCCAAGATTGTGTCCGTGAAACGGCGGCAACTCCAAAGGATTGACCCGCCCGGGATATGCCCCGGCTGAGCGTGGCCGAGAAGGTGGCGCTCGTCTCCGGAGCGCGCGAAGCGTACGGCCTAGTGTATTGTCGCTAAAGTGGCATTCGCACGGCTCACTTTCGCCAGGATTTCCTCCGCGGCGGCGGTCCACTTGAACGGCGCCGGGTCCCGGTTTCGGTTCTCGATGTAGGCCGTGATCGTGTCGGTCAGTTGCTTCACGCTGTTCACTGCGAGCCGCTTGAGCTGGCGTTGCGTCAGCTCGGAGAAGAAGCGCTCGACGAGGTTCAGCCACGAGGCCGAGGTGGGCGTGAAGTGGAACCGCACGCGCGGATGCCGCTCCAGCCAGGCCTCCACCCTCGCGTGCTTGTGCGTGGCGTGGTTGTCGAGGATGACGTGCAGGTCGAGGTCCGGATCGGTCCGCTTCTCCACCTCGTTCATGAACCGGAGGAACTCCTGGTGCCGGTGACGGGGCATGCACTCGTGGATCACCTCCCCGGTGGCGACATCCAGCGCCGCGAACAGCGTCGTCGTCCCGTGCCGCTTGTAGTCGTGCGTCATCGTCCCGCACCGGCCCTTCTTCATGGGAAGCCCCGGCTGCGTGCGGTCCAGCGCCTGGATCCGGCTCTTCTCGTCGAAGGCGAACACGACCGCCCGCTCCGGCGGGTCGACGTACAGCCCCACCACGTCCCTGAGCTTCTCCACGAACTCCGGATCGGTGGAGAGCTTGAAGGTCCGCGCGAGGTGGGGCTTCAGCCCGTGCGCCCGCCAGATCCGCGCCACCTGGCCGTGGTGGAGCCCGGCCGCCCCGGCCATCAGGCGCGTGCTCCAGTGCGTCCCGCTCGGGGGATCCTCCTCCAGCGTCCGGCGCACGACCTCCGCCTCGACCTCCGCGGTGACGCTCGTTCGGGGACGGCCCCGGCGCGGCCGGTCCCCCAGTCCGGCGAGACCTCCGGCCTCGTACCGGTCCAGCCAGCGCTTGACGGTCGGAAGCGAGACGCCCACCTCCCGGCGCGGGGCGCGCGCCGACAGGCCGTCGGCCGAGCCCAGCACGATCCTGGCGCGCTCGACGCGCCGCTGCGGGGTCTTGCGGGCTCGAACCCAGCTCTCGAGCTCCTTGCGGTCCCCGGGTCGCAACCGGATCCTCCGTATCTTGGGCATGCGTGGAAAGATAGCATATCCTCCACGGATTGTACATCACGCTTTAGCGACACTACACTAGAGCCGTTCATCGAGGACTATTACCGCAAGGGCTGAGCAGCACAATAAACCCGGAGGTCGGGTGTCCAACTGTGGGGGTCACTTCAGATGGCCGCGGCCACGTATCAAGGCGCGAACAGGCCAGGGTCGTGGAGAATTCACCAAAGCGTCGCTCCGGGAGTTCATCTGGCGCCGACAGACACGGACGCTGCTTGTCCGCCTCCGGAGGGGGCCGCACGTTAGATTAGGGCACGATGGAGGCAAGCGAACCCTGGGGGGGCGACATGAGGACAGGCGACATGAGGACGGGGCGGACCCGGCTCTGGGTCCTCGCGGGGCTGGGCGGCATCCTTGCATGCCTCGATGATCCCGCGGGGCCACCGCGAGATCCGACGGTAGAGCCCCCACGCCCGGCCAGTCTCACGGTCAGCCCGGCCACCGCCGACCTGCGGGCTTTGGGAGATACCATCCGCTTCATGGGCGAGGTGCGCGACCAGAGCGGGGAGATCATCACCGGAGCGACCGTCACCTGGACGAGTAGCGACGCATCGGTCGTGACGGTGGACTCGGCCGGACTCGCCACGGCGACCGGACCGGGCGAGGGGACCGTTACCGCATCGGTCGGCACGGCCTCCGGGAACGCGACCGTGCGCGTCGCGCAGGAAGCGAGCACGATCACGGTGCACCCGGCCTCGAGCGCTATCTCGGAAGGCGATACACTGCGGCTACTGGCAGAGGCCACCGACGCGAACGGGCACCCGGTCCCTGGCGCGAGTTTTCTCTGGGGGTCGGAGAACGAATCGGTGGCTACGGTGGACTCGTCAGGCCTCGTGTTCGGCGCAGGCGAGGGTTCGACCGAGATTACGGCGGCCGCGGGCAGCGCGCTCGGGAGCGCAACGGTCACCGTGACGGGACCGGCGTCGGACCGCGCTGCGCTGATGGCGCTGTACGTGGCGGCGGGCGGCCCCAACTGGCGGAACAGCGTCAACTGGGCGACGGACGCGCCGCTCGGCGACTGGTACGGCGTCACCGTCGATGGATCGGGGCGCGTGACCGACCTCTGGTTGCGGAGCAATGATCTCACGGGTCCGATCAGCCGGGAGATCGGGAAGCTTGCCGGCTTGAAGGTGCTGGATCTTTCGCAAAACCGCCTGGCCGGCCCCGTGCCTCCGAAAGTTGGCAGACTCGAAAGCCTGACATATCTCAACCTCTGGCTTAACGAACTGACGGGTCCGATCCCGCCTGAACTCGGGAACCTCGCTCAACTGACGTATCTGGGTCTTTCGGGCAACGACCTTTCCGGGCCCATCCCGCCTGAACTTGGAGACCTCGCTCAACTGACGGATCTGGGTCTTTCGGGCAACGACCTTTCCGGGCCCATCCCGCCTGAACTTGGAGACCTCGCTCAACTGACGGATCTGGGCGTTGGCGGAAACCGCTTGACCGGCTCCATGCCGCGGAGTTTCCTGGAACTTGAGTTGCGAACCTTGCTGTTTTGGGGGAACGACGGACTCTGCCTGCCCGGCACGGCCGACTTCATCGGGTGGGCGAGGGAGGTCAGGGCTCGCGACTTCGGGGGAGGGGCAGCTCTCCTTGACGGGCCGTTCTGCAACGCGTCCGACGTGCGTGTCCTCGTGTCGCTGTATGAAGCCACGGACGGCGCGGACTGGACGAACGCCGCCCGCTGGGAAGACGTGCCGTACCTTGCAGGCGGGATCACCGCCAGCCTCGATCAGTGGCACGGAATCTCCGCAGACTCCCTCGGCCGCGTTCGGAGACTCGACCTGAGCGGTAACGGTCTCTCCGGCCGCATCCCATCTGACCTGTGGCGTTTGTCGGAGCTGAACGAACTTCGGATCGGAGGAAACGAACTCGCCGGACCCTTGCCCCTGTCGCTGGCATCCCTCGCTCTCCGGGTCTTTCACTTCGCCGACACCGACTTGTGCACGCCGGACGACGTTTCGTTCCGCGAATGGCTGGCGGGCATCCCGTCGCGCGAGGGTACGGGCGTCGAGTGTACGTCACAGGCCTACCGGGAGGCGCTGGCGTCACTGTATGAAGCGGCGGGTGGAGCGGACTGGGAGAGGAACGACAATTGGCTGAGCGACGCACCGCTGGGTCGATGGTACGGGATCGAGACCGATGGACAGGGACGCGTTGTCGGCCTCGCGCTCGACGCCAACAACCTCGCGGGCCGCATCCCACCCGAGATCGGCGCCCTCTCGTTTCTCTCGCGTCTGTCGTTGAACCAAAACCGCCTGGAAGGGGAGATCCCGCGTGAACTCGGCGACCTGCGCGAACTGACGGACTTGTCGCTGGGCCACAATGGCCTCGCGGGCGCGATTCCGGCGGCGATCGGCGATCTGTCGAACCTGCGGCGGCTCACGCTCGAGGGGAACCAGCTCAGCGGCTATCCCGATGAACTCGGGAGCCTGACCGACCTCGAAGTGCTGGACCTGAGCGGCAATGACATGCCAACCGCAGGCCTTGCACGCGAACTCGGTAACCTCCCCAATCTGCGGGTGCTCAATCTGAGCGGTTGCCGCGTCCGCGGCGAGATGCCGGTCGAGCTGGGATACCTGTCCAAGCTTGAAGTGCTGGACCTTAGCGGGAACGATATCTGGGGAAGCATCCCGCCCGAACTCGGCAACCTTTCCAATCTGCGGGTGCTGAAGCTGAGTCATGAGGGGTCGCCGCCACGGGCGAGGGATCATTGGCGCGAGTTTCGGTTCACGGGGTCGATCCCGCCCGAACTCGGCCAACTCTCACGACTGGAAGTGCTGGACCTGAAGGACAATAGTCTGCAGGATACTATCCCGTCCGCATTGGGCAGCCTCTCCGCCCTTCGCGAGCTACTGCTCTCCAGCAACAGGCTGACGGGTTCGGTGCCGGCCGCGCTCGGAGGACTGTCGGGGCTCAAGCGTCTGCACCTGGCGGACAACCGCATGTTGGCCGGACACCTGCCCCTGACCCTGACCGGACTGAACTCTCTGGAGGAGCTGCTGGTCGCCCACACGGGCCTCTGCGCTCCCTCCGACCCCGGATTCCTGGTCTGGCTGGGAGGGACCGGAGCGGAGGGGATGCCCAGGTGCTCCGGATCGAGTGCCTATCTGATCCAGGCGATCCAGTCGTTGAGTTTCCCTGTCTCCCTTGTCGCAGGCGAACCGGCCCTCCTCCGGGTGTTCGTGACGTCCGCGCTCGCGGCCGGCGAACTCATTCCGCCCGTGCGGGCTCGGTTCTTCATGGGCGACGCGGAAACGTATGTCGTCGACATCCCGGAATCCTCCAGCGTGATCTCCGCCGAGAGGGACGAGGGCTCTTTCGGAGCCTCGGCCGACGCCGAGGTCCCGGGTTGGGTCATTCAGCCGGGTTTGGAGATGATCGTTGACATCGATCCCGGGGGTGAGCTGGACCCCGCACTCGGGGTGGCCGAGCGGCTTCCGAGGGTGGGACGGATCCCGGTGGATGTTCAGACCCTGCCCGGGCTCGACCTGACACTGATCCCATTCCTGTACAGCGCGGCGCCGGACTCATCCATCCTTGACATTACCGAGACGCTGGATGGCCAGGACGATCTGTTTTGGCCGACACGCACGCTCTTGCCCGTCGGCGCCCTGGCCGTGGATGTGCACGCACCCGTAGTCACGTCGAGGAACCTCGCCGGCGGTATGTTCTGGGAGGTCTGGGCGATCCGGAGTATGGAGGGCGGGCATGGCTATTACATGGGCACCATGGCGGGCAGCGTGATCGGAGAGGGCGCCGCGAACCGAGTGGGGACCAGCTTCGCGATACCGGATCCCTGGGTCATGGCGCACCAACTCGGGCGAAACATGCAGATGGGGGTCGGGCCATCATGTCAAACCGTGCCCGGCACCGATGGATCGATCGGTAGCTGGGGGTACGACTTCCGGGACGGTACGCTGGTCCCGCCCGAGACGCTGGACCTGATGTGGGGCTGTGGGCCGGACAAGTGGATCAGCGAATACCACTTCACCCAAGCGTTCCGCTACCGGCTCGGGCCCGAGGCTGTCGATGCCGCGGCCCGTGCCGTTCAGGTCCGGGCGCTGCTCCTATGGGGAGGAATCGACGAGGCGGGCGCGCCGTTCCTGGATCCGGCGTTCGTCGTCGATGCGATCCCGACCCTGCCGAGCGAAGCCGGTGATTTCGGACTGTTGGGCCGTGGCGCGGATGGCGAGGTCCTGTTCTCGCTGAGCTTCGGCATGCCCGAGGTGGCGGGCGGTGGCGGGGCGGGCTTTGCGTTCACGCTGCCCGTGGAACCGCGCTGGGCCGGATCACTGGCCAGCATCACGCTCTCCGGGCCCGGCGGTTCCGCCACACTGGATGAGAACACCGATCGATGGGCCGCGATTGTCCGCGACCCGCTCACTCGGCAGGTCCGTGCGATACTGCGCGATCTTCCCTTCGACCCCGGGCCGGAGAACGGCGCCACGGCTCTGACCCGCGCTTCAGCGCGGGAGTTGGGGCTTGGCTCCGGCCTCGAGGTGTTGACCAGCCGCGGGCTCCCCGCCCGGGGACTCTGGCGTCGATGACGATCTAACGCTAGCCGGCGGTCGGCCTGAGTAGGAAGAGGCCCTCGCGCCGGCTGGAGAGGAGGATCGTCCCGCTCTCGAAGAAGGGATAGACGCTCCAGGCGCCGCCGAACCCTTCTTCGTCCCCGCTCGACGGGGTCGTATCGAAGCTGCCGACCGCGACCGGGGCCTCGGGATCGGAGAGATCGAGCACGAGGAGACCGCCGAGGTTGTTCGCCATGTAGAGCCGGTCGCCCCGCACGTACAGGTTGTGGGTGCTGGCCTTCGCCGGGCCGAAGTACTCGGTCACCAGCACGGGGTCTTCGAGATCGCCGACATCGAACACAAGCACGCGAGGCCCGGCCATCTCCCGGACGAGCCCATCGAGTTCGTCGTTACCGTAGAAGTAGCGGCGGTCCTCGCTGAACCACCCCTGGTGCGCGTACCCGACGCCGGGGTACGAAGCATCCACCAGCGGGACGGGATTCGCCTTGTCCGTGACGTCGGCGAACGAGAACGCGGTCTCGTTCCCGCCCGCGCAGATCTCCCGGCCCTGACGGTCCTCATCGGGACCGCGGTAGATGATGCACTGCGCGTCGTGGGTATAGCCGGTGCCCCGGCGACCCGTGCCGTAATGTGCGAAGCAGCCCGCGAAGACGGGGTTCAGCGGCTGGTTGATGTCGACGATGTGCGAACCCCCGCCGCACGTCTCGCCTTCCCCCGCGGAGCCGACCAGATAGGCGAAGCCGGTCTCCTCGTTGATGGCGATGTTGTGGCTCGACTCGACCCCATCGTACGTGGCTGCGGCGGTGAATTCCCGCGCCTCCCGCGCGTCCCGGAGCTGCGTCAGATCAAAGACCTGCATGCCGTGGCGGACCGGCCCTCCCGCGACGACGAACAGGTGATCCCGGAACACCTTGACGTCCCGCCACTGGCTGGGTTCGCTGCCCTCGGTCGCGGGGAGGTCGTCCACATAACGCGGCCGGAGCGGGTCGCTGACGTCGACGAACGCCGTCCCGTTCGTTCGTCCCACGATCGCGTATTCCTGCCCCGTCTCGGGATCGACCCAGCCCCACACGTCGTTGAGCAGGGTGTCTCCACCGCCGCCGAGTTGTTCGGGGGTGACGACGGCGAGCAGATCCACGCGATCGCACGGAAACCCGTCGGCCATACCGTCTTCGCAACGCACCTGCGCGACGGCGGGCGCGACGGCGAGCGTCCACGCGCACGCGGCAACGGTGATACCACCAAGCGGAGTGCGACCATCGCTCTTCATACGCTACACGACCCGCCACCACGGGGCGGCGAGTGCGTGCGGGCCGAGCCACTCAAGCGAGGTCCCGGCGTGGAGCAGCAGGCCGGCGCGCGCCATCTCGCCGTGCTCGTCCCGGAACGTCTTCAGGTGCCGTGCGTCGCGGAGGCGAGGTCGTGTCGTGGCCTTGACTTCGATCGGCAGCAGCGAGTCCCCCGTCTCGATCACGAAGTCCACCTCCTCCCCTACCGTTGTGCGCCAGTGCAGGATCTCCGCCCGGCCCAGTCGGGCGTCGCGCCAGGCCAGCAGGCTCTGAAGCACGAGGTTCTCGAGATGCGCGCCACGGGGCTCGCTCTCCCCGGCCAAGTGCAGCGCCAGGCCCGTGTCCCCCCAATAGAGTTTGGGCGACTTCATGAGCCGCTTGGTACGGTTGACCGAGTAGGCAGGCACCCGCACGAGGAGATACGACGTCTCCAGCAGGTTCAGGTACCGGCTGACCGTCGGTTGTGGAAGTCCGATGTCACGCCCGAGGGCAGTCTGGTTGACGAGGCCGCCGATACGCAGACAGGCCGCGCGCATCAGGCGCCGGAAATCCGGGAGGGCGGCGATCGAGGACAGCGCCTGCAGATCTCTCTCCAGGTACGTGCGCGCGTAACCATCGAACCAGATGTCCCGCTCTTCGGCATTCCGGAGGTGAACGGCGGGGACCGGGAAGCCACCGCGCAGCGCGAGGGCTCGCCAGTCAGCCCGCTCGTCCGGCTGCGCCGCGAGGACCTCGAGCCAGTCCGCATCGCGCGCTGCGATGAGTTCCTCCCAAGCGCCACACAGTCCCCGTCCCAGCTGCTCCGCGCGCGTCATCGGCCACAGCGTCAGATAGCTGGCCCGCCCCGCCAGCGACTCCGAGACGCGTCGCATCATGAGCAGGTTCGCCGAGCCCGTGAGCAGAAACTGCCCGGGTCGTCGTCCGCGGTCGATCGCGCGCTTGACGGCGCTCAACAGCCCTGGCTCACGCTGGACCTCGTCGAGCGTCACGTGCTCCGCTCCCGTCACCAGGGAGTCGGGATCGCGCCGAGCCAGATCGAGCAGGTCAAGGTCGTCAAGCGACAGATAGCGACGCCCCTCCGGCCCGCACTGGCGCGCGAGCGTACTCTTCCCGGTCTGGCGCGCCCCGGCCACGACGACGGCGGGCATGACCCGCATCCTGGCCTCGAGAGCTTGCGCCACGAAACGTGGGAGAGGAGATATATTCATGGCGTGAATGATAATCATTCGTACCGTGAATGAAAAGATCGACTCCGAACCTCAGTAGCGTACGTAGTCCAGGATCAAGCTTTGGGGGGAAGTTCAGTAGCTGTGGGCGTGGACGCCCTGCACGGCCCGGCCTGACGGGTCGGCCATGCCCGCGAAGGCGGGGTCCCAGGCGATGGCCGCAGGGGTGCTGCACGCGATGCTCGGACCCTCGGGGACGCACCGCGCCGCCGGCTCGCCGGGGAAGTGCGACGCGAAGATCGAGCGGTAGAGGTACGCTTCCTTCGTGAGCGGCGTGTTCGTCGGGAAGCGCGCCGCCGCCCGCTCCAGTTGTCCGTCGCTGACTTCCTCCTCGGCGACTTCCTTCAGGCTGTCGATCCAGGAATAGCCCACGCCGTCGGAGAACTGTTCCTTCTGGCGCCACAGGATCTCGTCCGGGAGGAGCCCCTCGAACGCCTCGCGCAGGATGTGCTTCTCCATGCGGCCGTCCGCCGGACGCTTCGACTCGGGGTCCAGCGACATCGCGACGTCGAGGAACTCCCGGTCCAGGAAAGGCACCCGCGCCTCCACCCCCCACGCCGCCATCGACTTGTTCGCGCGCAGGCAGTCGTACTTGTGGAGCTGGTCGAGCTTGCGGACTGTCTCCTCGTGGAAGGCCCGCGCGTCCGGGGCCCTGTGGAAGTAGAGATAGCCCCCGAACACCTCGTCGGCGCCCTCTCCGGAGAGCACCATCTTGATCCCCATGGCCTTGATGCGGCGGGCCATGAGGTACATCGGGGTCGACGCCCGCACCGTGGTCACGTCGAACGTCTCGAGGTGCCGGATGACGTCGGAGATGGCGTCGAGTCCCTCCTCCAGCTTGTAGACGATCTCGTGATGCACGGTGCCGATCGCGTTGGCGGCGGCGCGGGCCGCCGCCAAGTCCGGGGCGCCCTCGAGTCCGATCGCGAACGAGTGCAGCCGCGGCCACCACGCCTCCTCCGCGTCGTCCGACTCGACCCTGCGCCGAGAGAACTTCATGGTCAGCGCGGAGATGACCGATGAGTCGAGGCCGCCCGACAGGAGTACGCCGTAGGGCACGTCCGACATGAGCTGCCGGTGGACCGCCTCCTCCATCGCGTCACGCACCAGGGCGGGGTCGGATGGCCCGTCCGCCACCGCCTCGTAGTCCCGCCACCCCGGCCGGTAGTACGGGACCGGCTTCCCGGTGCGACTGTCCAGCATGTGCCCCGGCGGGAAGTCGTGGATCTCGGGACAGGTGTCGATGAGCGCCTTCATCTCGGAGGCAACGTAGAACCGCCCCTCGACATCCCGCCCCGTGTAGAGCGGCATGACACCGATGGGATCGCGCGCGATCAGATACCGGTCGCGCGTCTCGTCGTAGAGGGCGAAGACGAAGATCCCGCTCAGTTCGTTGAGCCACGCGGCCGGGTCATCCGGCCGCCCCTCGTACAGGGCGAGGATGACCTCGCAGTCGGAGCGGGTGCGGAACGGGTAGCCGTTCGCCACGCCGTCCTCGAGCGCCTTGTGGTTGTAGATCTCGCCGTTGACGGCGAGTACGGTGCTGCGGTCGGGGCCGAAGAGCGGCTGCGCCCCGCTCTCCACGTCGACGATCGAGAGGCGCTCATGGGCGAGTATCGCGCGTTCCCCCGCGTAGATCCCGCTCCAGTCCGGACCCCGGTGCCGCTGACGCCGCGAGAGGTCCAGCGCCCTGCGGCGCAGACCCGCCGCGCCGGGTTCGATCTCGAAGATGCCGAGGACGGAACACATGATGAGAAGCGCGCGTCCCGGCTAGGGGACGAGTCTCTCGGCCCTCGGCTTGACGAGGAACAGACCCTCACGCCGGCTCGAGAGGAGGATCGTCCCGCTCTCGAAGTACGGATAGACGCTCCAGGTGCCGTCGAACCCCGCTGAGTCCTCGCTCCAGGGGGTCGTGTCGAAGCTCCCCGCCTCGGCGGGGTTCTCGGGGTCGCTGATGTCGAGCACCCGCAGTCCCGCGCGGTTGTTCGACATGTAGAGGCGGTCGCCGCGTACGTAGAGGTTGTGGTCCGTGACCCTGGTCGGGCTGAAGTACTCCCGCACCAGGAGGGGATCGTCGAGATCCCGCAGGTCCCACACGAGCGTCCGGGTTTGCTCCACGGAACCGTTCACCTCGTCAGCTTCGTCGTTGGAGTAGAAGTACTGGTGGTCTTCCGTGAACCAGCCCTGGTGCGCGTACGACACGTTCGGATACTCGGCCCGCGCCACCGCGACCGGGTTCGACTTGTCCGTGACGTCCGCGATCGAGAGCGCCGTCTCGTTCGAGTTCACGCAGATCTCGCGGCCCGCGTAGTCCTCGTCGGGACCGTGGTAGCTCACGCACTGCGTGTCGTGCGAGTTGCCGGTGTTGCGCCGGCCCGTGTTGGGGTGGGCGAAGCAGCCGGCGAAGACCGGGTTCAGCGGATCGTTGATGTCGACGATGTGCGACCCCCCGCCGCACGTCTCGCCGCCGCCCGACGCACCCACCAGGTAGGCGAATCCCGTCTCCTCGTTGATCCCGACGTTATGGACGGAGGCGACGCCCTCATACAGCGCCGTGGGCTCCCACTCCCGGGGCTCCGTCACGCCCCGGAGCTGGGCGAGGTCGAAGATCTGCATCCCGTGCTGCCCCGCCCCGTCCGCGACGACGAACATGTGGCCCCTGAACACCTTCATGTCGCGCCACGTGTTCGACTGGCTGCCGTCGGTCTTGGCGAGGCTCCCGAGATAGCGCGGGTTGAACGGGTCGGTGACGTCGACGAAGGCCGTCCCGTCCATGCGGCCCACGAGCGCGTACTCGCGTCCGGTCGCCGGATCGGTCCAACCCCACACGTCGTTGAGACGGGCGCCGCGGCCCGCGCCGAGCTGCTCGCGCGGCAGGAAGCCGAGGAGGTCGACCTTGTCGCAGTCGAAGCCCTCCGCAACGCCGTCCTCGCAGTCGATCTGGCCGCCCGCGATCGCCGGGAGCCCGACCTGTTCGCTCACCAGCCGCACCATTGTGCCGGCCGCGACGTCCCGGACCACGGCGGACCCGGCGCCGAAATCGTCCGCGGGCAGACCCGCGACCGCGCGGCCGCCGCCCGCCGCCACCACGCGGCCGGCCTGGACTCGCCCTTCGCCCTCGATCTCCCAGGCGTCCTCGATCGCCCAGCCGTCCCCGGCACGGCCGAGTCGGTACACGACGCCGTTGCCGCCCGCGGCCGCGGGTGCGCCGACCCAGGCCACCGCGCCGTCGACGGCCAGCGCCGCGCCGAACGCGGCCGGGGCGGGGGCGTCGGGCTGCACCATGCCCGTGAGCTGCCAGCCGCCGTCGGCGCTCCTCAGGAACCGGTGGACAGCGCCGAGCCCGCGATCCTGTCCCGCAGCCCCGACCAGCGCTTCGCCGCCCGCGAGCGCCACCGCCGATCCGAAGGCGCGCCCCGCGTCCCCGCCCTCGCTCCCCAACTCCGCCACACGATCCCAGCCGGCCCCGGCTTCGAAGCGGAAGAGGTACGCCGCGCCGCGACCCTCGCCGGCGAGCGGCGCGCCGATCAGCGCGAGGTTTCGGTCCAGAGCGACGGAGGCCCCGAACCCCGATGGCCCGCGGTCCGCCGTGAGACGCGCTTCCTCGACCCATCCACCCCCGTCCCCGCGGCGATAGGCGACGACGATGTCCTGCCCGCTCGAGCCGTCCGCAGCCGCCACGAGGAGGTGTGCGCCCCCGGCGGCCAGCGAACGACCGAACTCATCGAGGCCGGGAGAGGGGATCTCCGCCGCGTGCCGCCATTCGGCTCCCGCGCGCTCGAACACATGCACGGCGCCCGCCCCCGGGGCCCCCACGAACAACCGGGAGCCGTCGTTCGCGAGCGCCGCTCCGAACCGGTCCCGCACGGCGGCGTCCGGCGCGTAGAGCGCCTGGACTTCGCCCCAGTCACCGGCGCGGAAGACGCGCACGCTCCCGGGCTCGCGTTCGGAGGTGGGCTCTCCCACCAGCACTTCGTTCTCGCCGACGAACACCGAGCTACCGAATCCCTGCGCGACGAGTGGCGCGGAACCCGGCAGCCCGGCCAGCGCGGCGAGGACGGCGAAGGCGGCCATGACGGCCAGCGGTCGAATCTTCATGTCTGTGACCATCACTACGGTCCTCCGGTTTCCAGCGATCCCGCGTAGGCGGTGAACAGGTCGTTGATGTAATGGACGTCGCGCCCCTCGCGGGCCAGATAGCTCGCCGCGACGGCCGCGCGCGCCCCGCTCAGGCAGTGGACGAGCAGCGAACCGTTCGCCGGCAGCCGGTCCGCGTAGTCCGGCAGCCGGGTGTAGGAGGCGTTCATGGCCCCGGGCAGGTGCGACGCCGCGTACTCCGAGGCGTACCTCACATCGAGCACCTCGCCCCTCCCGTCCTCCGACAGCCGGCTCGCCGCCGCGAGGTCGATCTCCGGGATCGCGGCCGCCGCCCCGCCCTCGGCAAAGTACCGGTCGAGCGCTTCCGGCTCCACGAACCCCCGGATGTTGTCGAACCCGATCCGGACCAGGTCCCGAACCACTCCGCCCAGTGCGTCCTCGGCGACGATGAGTGTGATCGGGGCCGTCTCGTCCACGACCACGGACCCCACGGCCGTGCAGAACGACTTCGTGAGCGGCACGTAGATCGACCCCGGAAGGTGGCGTGCCATGAAGGCCGAGCGGTCGGGCCGCGTGTCGATCACCACGTCAGCCGCCGCAACCGCCGCGCCCGCGCCCGGACGCGCGAGCGGGGCCAGTTCCCGCTCCGATAGCCGCGGGGGGTCCGGAAGGGCCCCGAGGACGGCGGGGCCGAGCTTGTTCTCGCGCTTCATACGGGCGAAGTACATCGGCGGCTCGGGCTGCCCCTCGACGATATGGGAGACGAAGACATCCTCCCCCTCCAGCGCCGCCGCGATGGCCGGGCTGAAGCGCCGCTCATAACCCACCGTCGTCTCGGGCACCGCCCCCAGCGCCTTCCCGCACGAGGAACCCGCGCCGTGGGCCGGCCAGACCTGCAGGAAATCGGGCAGGTCGAGGAAGCGGTGGACCGAGCCGTACAGACGGCGCGCGGCCGGGGTCATCGCGCCCTTGACGCGGGCCGCCGTCTCGAGCAGGTCGGGGCGGCCGAGGTCGCCTACGAACACGAAATCCCCCGACAGCAGGCCCATGGGTTCGGTCGCCCCCGCGCCCAGGTCGGTGACCAGGAACGACATGTGCTCGGGGGTGTGTCCCGGCGTGTGCACCGCCTCGAACTCGATCTCCCCGATCGCGAACCGCGCGCCGTCCGTGAGCGGCGTGCGATCGTAGCGCTCGTTGGCCGCCCACTCGTAGCGCCAGTCCGGGCCGCCCTCATCGGACAGATAGAGCCGGACCCCGAAGCGCTCGGCGAACTCCCGCGCGCCCGACAGGAAGTCGGCGTGGATGTGGGTCTCGGCCACGGCCACGATCCGCAGCTCTTCGCGCCGAGCGAGATCGACGTAACGGTCGATGTCCCGCTGCGGATCGAAGAGGATCGCGTCCCCCGTACGCTGGCACCCGATCAGGTACGCGTACTGCGCGAGCTTCTCGTCAAAGACCTGTCGAAAGAACATTCGGATTCCCCTACGGGGCGACGAGCAGCCCCGCCAGCAGCGCCACGCGTTCGATCACCCGGTCCACGTAGATGAACTCGTGCACCGCGTGCGCTCCGTCGCCGACCGCGCCGAGACCGTCGAGCGTCGCCGTATACTGGCTCGTCAAGTTACCGTCCGAGCCGCCACCCGCCGATCCCTCCTCCAACTCGAGGCCGAGTTCTCCGGCGACGACAAGCGCCCGTTCCCACAACTCGACGTTGCGCGGCGTCCGCTCCAAGGGGCCGCGAGCCGCGATTGTCGTGACCGTGATCCTGGTCCCGGGAACCGTGGGCTCGAGACCGAACATCGCCGCGCGAATGCGCTCGGCCTCCGCGGCGTTCCAGACGCGGACATCGACCTCCGCGCTCGCTTCCGGCGCGACCACGTTGGCCCGCGAGCCGCCCCGGATGACGCCCACGTTCATCGTCGTCCCCGAGTCGGGATCGGCCAGGCCGTCGATCTCCCGGATCCGGTGGGCAAGTTCCAGGATCGCGGACGCACCCTCCTCGGGCGCGAGTCCGGCGTGCGAACTCCGACCCTCGACCTCGACCTTGTAGTGGCCGATCCCCTTGCGCCGCGTCTTGAGGCATCCGCCGGGGCCGAGGGCGGGCTCGAGCACGAAGGCCCGGGAGACGCGACGCGCCCAGTCGACGACGAGCGGTTCGGATTCGGGGCTGCCGATTTCCTCGTCCGAGTTGATGAAGAAGACGGGGGCCACGCCCGTGTCGAGCCCGAGATCCCGCAGCGCGCGCAGGGCGAACACGCCGATCGCGAGCCCGGCCTTCATGTCGAACACGCCCGGGCCGCTGAGCCGGCCGTCGTCCGCGACGACCGGCATGCGCCGAAGCGTACCGACCGGCCACACGGTGTCCATGTGACCGATGAGAAGCTGCTGCCCGCCCGCCTCGGCCGATGGGCTCCGGGCCAGCAGGTGCCCGCCGGTGCGCCGGCCCGGGATGCGCTCGACGTCCAAGCCGACGTCCCCCAGCGCCGAAGTCAGGAGCGCCTGGATGCCGCGTTGCGTGTCCGGCTCCGTGGACGGCGACTCCTCGAGTACGAGTTGCTGGACGAAGTCGAGGAACTCAGACCGCAACTCGCCCATTCGCGCGAGGACCGCCCGCGCGGCCGCGGGACCCTCCGGGCGCAATCCACCCGTCGTGCGTCCCCGGCCGTTCGCGCCCGCGCCGCTCACGAGCCGTCGTCCCCTTCCTCGGCCAGCGTCCCCTCGATCAACGTCCGGTGCGCGTCGTACTCGGCCCGTTCGGGGATACCCCCGGCCTCCGCCACCTCCTCCCGCATCCGGTCCCGGAAACCCTGCGCCGCGGCCGCGTCACCCGCGAATTCGGCCGCCCGCGAGGCGAGGAGCAGCCCCAGCAGGTGGGCCGGGTCCTCGGCGAGGATCGCCTGCGCCCCCTCCCGGGCCGCGATCGAATCAGCGGAGATCAGGCTGAGGAGTCCCACATGGAAGCGCAGGTCCGCGTCGACCTCGCCCGGCGGGACGGCGTCGTAGGCCTGGAGCGCCATGCCGATGAAGAAGGCGGCCCGCTCGAAGTTCCCGCTCTCGTGCTCCCGCATGACGCGCTCGAACAGCCGGTCGGCCGCCTCGCGAGGGGTCATCGCCGCGAGTTCCTCCGCCGTCGGCATGCCGGCCCCCGCCGTGCCTCCGCCCGGTGCCCCCGCGGGCGGCGCGCCGCCCGACGTCTCCCCGGGGAGGCCACCGGTCATCGTCATCTCCCCCACCCGCTCCACGCTCCAGCGCTGGACGAGCACCGCGATGAGGATCGAGAACGCAACCAGCGCGAGTCCCGAGGAAAACCAGGGGATGCGGGCCGAGCCCGGTTTGGCCTCAGGGGCCCCCACCGGCTCGCCGCACTCGGTGCAGTAGAGCGCCTCCGGCTTGAGCACGGCGCCGCACCCCCCGCAGGCGGCACCCCCCAGCGGCACCCCGCACTGGGAGCAGAACTTCCCCGCCCCTTCGCTCTCACAGCTCGGACACTCGCCGGGCGTGGTCATCACGGCCGGTCCGCGCGGTCGCCGAGCCGCACCGTCGTCTCGCGCTCCTCGCCATCGCGCAGATAGCGCAGCACGACCTCGTCGCCGGGTCGGTACGCGGCCAGCGCATCGGTGAACCCCTGGAGGTCCGCCACCTCGTGGGTCCCGAGGCCGACCAGGATGTCGTCCCGCTGCAGTCCGCCGCCCTCCGCGGGAGACCCTTCCGTGACCCCGGCGAGGAGGACGCCGGAATCGACCGGCGTGAAGTCGGGCACCGTCCCCAGCCAGGCGCCGGATCCCCGCGGGCTCTCCGTGCGTTCCCCGACTCCCGGGATGACGGCCAGCCGCTCGGGAAGGGTCGCCACGAGGCGGGCGACGTTCTCCGTGAGGCGCGCCACGAGGCCGAGGCCCTCCGCGTCGATCTTCTCCGCGTCGTCCGTGTGACGGTGGTAGTCCCCGTGCACGTTCGTGAAGAAGTGGAGAACGGGGATCTCGTTCGCGTAGAAGGAGGTGTGGTCGCTGGGGCCGAAGCCCGACTCCTCGTACGCCAGCGGGATATCGAGGCCGGCGTTCGCGGCGGGCACGATCTCGCGCCACTCGGGGGCCGTCCCCATCCCGTAGACGATCATCTCGCCGTCCTCCAGCCGGCCGACCATGTCGAGGTTGATCATCGCCACGGTGCGCTCCAGCGGGAACGCGGGGTGGTTCGTGTACCAGGACGACCCGATGAGCCCCAGTTCCTCGCCGGTGAAGGCGATGAAGAGAACGGAGCGCGCCGGCTGTGGCCCCCCGGTCAGCGCCCGCGCCGCCGAGAGGAGCGCCGCCACGCCCGAGGCGTTGTCGTCCGCCCCGTTGTGGATCTCCCCCGCTTCTCCCGTGCTCCCGAATTCGCCGAGGCCGAGGTGATCGTAGTGCGCGCCGATCACGACCACCGTCTCGCTCAGGGCCGGATCGGCGCCCCGCAGCAGCCCGACCACGTTGCGCCCCCGCCCCGGCGGCGCGTGCGGCTGGGCCGCGCTCGCCAGCGGCACCTCCTGATAGTAGCCGTCCTCCCCCGCGGGATCGAGCCCGAGCGAGGCGTACATGGCGGCGATGAACTCTCCCGCGCACCGCTCCCCCGCCGTGCCCGAGAATCGGCCCCCCAGCGCGTCATCCGCTAGGTACCGCACCGTTTCCACGGGCGCACCCAGCCGTGCCGGGTAGGCCGGGCAATCCGCGGCGTCTCCGCCCGCCTGCTGCGCTTGAAGCCCGCCCGCGCACACGAGGATGGCGCCTAGTACGCCGTAACTCTTCCGGGTCATTGTTCCTTCAACTTTTCTGCTCGTCGTGGCTGGCCCTGCGGCTCAGGACTGCCCGAACCACACCCTTGTTCAGCTTCCGCATAGAGTTCGATCACCGCCGCCAGCGCGTCATACGAGTTGGCGATGGCTTCGTCCCGCGTGTCTCCCTCGGTGATCAGTTCCGGCAGATAGGGGCACTTGACGGTATAGCCGCCTTCCGGCTGGGGTTCGAGAACGAGGGTAACGAGAAACACTACGAGGAACTTCTCCTTGCTTGAAACGGCCGCTCGGGCGTCCGCTGCCGAGGGCCTCGTCTGAGCTGAGACGCTACCGCGCCCAACTGACGGCGTGCAAGGTAGCGTGACCGGCGCCTTACCACCTTCGGCTCGCTCGCTTGCTCCACGAATCAAGAGGATTTGGGTGAGGTTGGGACACGTCCGCAGATCTGAAGGGGGGGCTCAACCCCGGGACGAGCGGTTCAGGGCCGAGAGTCCACCGCCGCGTCGTCAATGCGACGCACGCGGCTCCCGTTCTCCGGAGTCGTTTTCGTCGTATGGAAAGAGTTCAGCCTGATCGGCGTCGGGCGGCAGTTCGAGGTCGCGCGTGCGCACGACCGGTATGCCTGCGGCGGTTCCCAGTTTGTAAACGTCGTCATCATCCGAGTATATCGTGGTCGCGCCGCCTACCTTCGCGATCGCCACGATTTGGCAGTCGAACTTCAACTTGGCCCACGTTTCCGGACCCTTTCTCGATCTCTTCTTCAGCATCTGAGCCAACTCGATCGCGGCTCGTTGGTCGAAAGGTTCGATGCTGAACACGCCTCGTTTATTCAGGAGAGCGATGATCTGCCGGGTCTCGAGCGGACTTCTCTTTATGAGTACTTCAAGAAAGAACGGGTGCGGGGATGGCAATGATTTCGCCGGGCTTATCGTCGAGCCCGGCTACAAGGTGTTGGATGCGTTGTCTGGCGTAGGGCAGAGGCCTCCCCTGGGCGTCCAATCACCACCATTGTCTGCCCGCCCACCTCGGATGCGCTCTACGTCCCGATAGTCTTCTTCGGTCCAGTCTCCCGCCGCAGCTCGACGCTCGTCAAGGGCTTCGGCAACGCTCGTTCGCGCCACAGGCTCGAAACCCTCGATTCTGAAACGATTGAGACTCCACCGCCCCTCGGCATCCCGCAGCCAGGAGCCTTTCCCCTTCAATCGCACGTGTTCGAACAGGTACCGGGCTAGCGTCTTGGCCATCTCCCTGTCCGTATGGCATCCGGAGATCCTGCTGCCTTCGGACTCGATGAGTACGGGAATCCGATCCCCGGTTCCGCCTACCCGCACGACGATACCAAAGATGTGCCCCGGCTGATTCACCAGGGGAAACGCCTCCTCGGCATGCTCCCGGCCGGGGAATTCGAGGATTCCTGGACCCGTCGTCCGTTCTCTCAACACAGCCCGTGCGCCGTCCTCTCGCAGGTATTCGTTCACGCTCAGATAGGCAGCTTGTGCGTCGCGCGGACCCCGGCCCTTGCCGACCGCGTCTACGCGGGCACGAACCTTCGTGGCGGCGGCGGCATCGATCGCATGCACGAGCTCAACGCTGCCATCCTCGATCCCCAACAGGTGGACATGCTTCGGCTCACCGAGGATATCCGCCAACCTCGCGAGATACTGTGCGAGACGCGCCATGGGCAGCGTGTCCGGTGTGAACGCATCGATCTTGAACCAGTACTCCGCAGCGCTTGGCGCCCTCCGTCGTTTCGTGGATTTCGGTGTTGCCGGAGTCACGTTCGCCTCATGTTCTCCAGGGACGTAATCGCGGGAAAGTATACGGGGCAATCGAAGATGGGGTCCAGCGAGCGGAGGACCTCCGCGCGCGCCGTGGCAGGGGCGGCGCGGAGCGTGCATCTTGGAGGCAGTTCCGGCGGAGTTGATTCGCAGGCGGGAGATGGTAGTCGAGAAATGCTGAAGAATGCTGAAGAATAAGATCTGGAGGCTCGTCGGCCTCGCTGCGATCGCGGGGGCGATCACGGTGCTCGCGGCGGGCGGGTTGAGCGAGAACATGGTGTTCTTCCTCACGCCCGTGGAACTGGAGGAGCGCGCGCAGGAGGTGACCGGGAAGCCGATCCGGCTCGGCGCCCAGGTGAAGCCGGGGAGCGTGGACTGGAACGCGGACGCGACCGAACTCCGCTTCGTGCTCACGGAGGAGGGCGTCGAGATCTCCGTCGAGAGCACCGGTGCGCCGCCGGCGATGTTTCAGGAAGGGATGGGGGTCGTGGTGGAGGGCGTGTACGGACACGATCGGATCTTCCGCGCCACCAACCTCATGGTCAAGCACTCGAACGAGTACGCCCCGCCGGACCACGCGGGCGACGCGAGCGAGACGTACCAGTCCCTGATCGAAGGGACGTAGCCCTCCGATGCTGAGCACGCTCGGATACGCCTCCGTCATCGCGGGGTTGCTGGGCGCGCTGCTGGCCGTCGCCGCCGGGGCCCACGCCGGGCTGAGCCGCTCGGGCGGCGAGATGTCGGCGACGCTGGCGCGACGGGCCGCGTATTTTGCGTTCTTCGCCCTCTCCGGCGGGATGGCCGTGATGGAGGTCGCCCTCCTCACGCACGATTTCAGCGTCGAATACGTGGCGCGCGTCGGGAGCCTCGAGACCCCCACCTACTACACGGCGATCTCGCTCTGGAGCAGCCTCGAGGGGTCGATCCTGTTCTGGGCCTGGATCCTCGCCGGCTACGGCGCCCTGTTCGCCTTCACGCGCCGGCGCGAGGCGAGCGCCCACCGAACCTCCGGCGCCCGGGTCATGGCGATCGGGGGCGGCCTCTCGCACGGACTCCGGACGACACCGCTCGTCCTCGCGGTCATCGGTGTGGTCCAGATCTTCTTCTTCGGTCTCCTCGTGGGTCCCGCCAACCCGTTCGGACTCGTCGACCCGGCGCCGCTCAACGGGCCCGGCCCGAACCCGCTGCTCCAGAACCACCCGCTCATGGGCCTGCACCCGCCCATGCTCTACTTCGGTTTCGTGGGGATGACGATCCCGTTCGCGTTCGCCATCGCCGGCCTCGTGCGCGGGAACGTCGAGGCGCGCTGGCTGCGCGATTCCCGGCGCTGGATGGTCGCCGGGTGGGCCTTCCTCACGATGGGGATCATCGGGGGCGGCTGGTGGTCGTACGAGGTCCTGGGCTGGGGCGGCGCCTGGGCGTGGGACCCGGTGGAGAACGCGTCCTTCCTCCCCTGGCTCACGGCCACCGCCTTCCTGCACTCGGCGATGGTCCAGGAGCGGCGCGGGATGCTGAAGACGTGGAACCTGTCGCTGATGATCGGGACCTTCCTCCTCACCCTGTTCGGGACGTTCCTCACCCGCTCGGGCGTCATCGACTCTGTACACGCCTTCACGGAGGGAGTCATCGGGCCGGTGTTCCTCGGGTTCATCGCGTTCGTGGCGCTCGGGTCGCTCGCGCTGATCGGGTGGCGGAGCAACCGCTTGCACGCGCCGGGACAGGTGGAGAGCGCCGTGTCGCGGGAGTCCGCCTTCATCCTCAACAACCTGCTCCTCGTCGGGTTCACTTTCACGGTCCTGCTGGGGACGATGTGGCCGCTCGTGGTGGAGGCGCTCCGCGGGGACCGGATCTCGGTCGGACCGCCGTACTTCGACAGCGTCGCGAGCCCGATCGGACTGGCGCTCCTCTTCCTCATGGGGATCGGTCCCGCGCTCCCGTGGCGGCGCACGAGCCGCGAGCAGATCGCGCGGTCGTTCGCGGGGCCGGTGATCATGGGCCTCGCGGCCGGGGTGGCGGCGCTCGCGTTCGGGATGCGGGCCTTCCTCCCGATCCTCACCATCGTCTTCGCGGCCTTCGTCCTCACGACGATCTTCCAGGAGTTCCAGAAGGGGATCGCCGCGCGGCGCCGGATCGCGGAGCGCTCCGTAGGCGGGGCGCTGGCGGACCTCTTCACCCGAAACGGGGCACGCTACGGGGGCTACGTGGTGCATGTCGGGGTCGTGGTCATCGCGCTGGCGATCTCGGTGGCGTGGACGTGGAAGGCCGAGCGCGAGATGACGCTCCGGGCCGGGGAACGACTGGCGATCGCGGACTACGAGATCGAGTTCGTCGAGGCCTGGGGACGTGAGGAGGCGCACCGCTATGTGATCGGGGCGACGTTCGATGCCTACCGCGACGGGCGGGAGATCGGACAGGAGCAGCCGCGGCTCAACTTCTATACCGCGACCCAGCAGACGATCGCCACGCCGTCGGTGAAGAGCTCGCTGACGAGCGATCTCTATCTCACGCTGATGGCGGTCGAGCCGGAGCGCGGCGAGCACGTGACGGTGCGGGCGATCGTGAACCCGGGCATCGTCTGGCTGTGGATCGGGGGGATGATCATGGGACTTGGCGCCCTCCTCGCGATCTGGCCCCGACGCCGGGATCGGATGCAGGCGGCCGGGGCCGAACTCATGGCCGAACCGGCGGCGGACGCGCGGCCGAGGGTCGCGTGAAGGGGTGGCGTCGGTGGTCGCTCCCGCTCTGGGCCGTCCCCGTTCTGGCGCTCCTCTACTGGGGACTGGGGCAGGACCAGCGCCGGCTGCCGTCCGCGCTGGAGGGCCGCGAGGCACCCGCCTTCCGCCTCGCGAACCTCTACGACCCGAGCGATTCGCTGAGTCTGGACGATCTCGAGGACAAGGTGGTCGTACTCAACTATTGGGCCTCGTGGTGCATCCCGTGTATCAGCGAACACCCCGTCCTCGTGCAACTGCGCGAGCATTACGACCCCGACGAGGTGGCGCTGGTCGGCGTGCTCTTTCAGGATGCGCCGGAGAACGGGAAGCGTTTCATCGAGGAACTGGGCGGTGAGTGGCCGCTCGTCCTCGACCCGGGCAGCCGGACCGCCATCGAGTACGGCGTGTACGGGGTGCCCGAGACGTATTTCATCGGCGCCGATGGCATCGTGGCGCTCCGGCACGACCTTGCCGTGACCTGGGACCTCGTCACACGCACCGTCGACTCGCTACTCGTGGTCCGGCGCGCGGGCGCTTCCGGGGCGGGCGGCTGATGCGCAGGACGTCGCGCAGGCCGCTGCGCAGGCCGCTGCGCAGGCCGCTGCGCAGGCCGGCCGGGGCGCTCACGCTTCTCCTTCCGCTACTCGCCCTCGGGCTCTCGGGTCGAACGCTCCAGGCCCAGACCGTCGATGGCGCGCTGGACGGAACCGAGCGGCCGCCCGCGCCCGGCGAGGCCGTCCCCAGCGCCGAGATCGACGCGCAGACGGCCGCGATCGGCGCCACGCTGCGCTGCCCCATCTGCCGCCAGCAGTCCGTCGCCGAGTCCTCGTCCCGGATCGCGCGAGAGATGCAGGGCGTGATCCGCACCATGCTCATGGACGGCCGCACCGCCGAGGAGATCGAGGCCTACTTCGTCGAGGCCTACGGCCCGTGGATCCTGCTGAGGCCGCGGGCGGAGGGGATCAACCTCTTCGTCTACATCGGTCCGGCCGTGGCGTTCGCCCTCGGCGGGCTGGTGGTCGCGCGCCGCATCCGACGCCGTCGCGAGGGCGACGGGGCCGAAGACCCCGCCGACGCCGTCCGCCCGACGCCGGGCCGGGATCCGCTCCGGAAGGCCGATCGCAAGTGGATCGAGGCCGCGATCAAGGGATCCTGAAGGTCTCCGCGCGTGCCCGCGGGAACGTTTTCCGCCTCTCCATCCGCAGGCTTCCTGCTCTCCGACAGCGCCCGAGACGTTCCCGCGGGAACGTTTCCGGGGCGGGATCGAGCGCGCCCTAGTCCCACATCACCCGGTGGATGCGCCACCGGGCTGCCGTTCGCTTCCACACCTCGAGGAACTTTCCGCTCAGCTCGGTGCCATCGGGGCCTCGCACCCGGTACGTCCCGTTCGCGAACGCCAGGCTTCCGTCCACCTCGAGATCGTCGATCGTGAACCGGGCCTCGAGGAGGGGGGCGGAGCCTTCGAGCGCGCGGGCGATCGCCTCGTGCCCCCGCACCGCCGGCTCGCCGGACGGCAGCCGCACCGCGTCCGGCGTGAACACTTCCGCCACCGCCGCTTCCGGCGTCCCCGCGATCAGCGAGGCCTCCCAGCGGCGGGTCACGGCCTCGATCTCCGTCCGGACCGCGGCCGCATAGGCCGACCGTCCCGCCGCGCCGGACCGTCCCGCCTCGCCCGCGTCGGATCCCGCACCACACGCCGCCGCGAAGAGGCCAGCCGCCGCCACGAGCCACCGGAATCTCTTGTTCATGCGCCCTATTGTATCGGCGGCGGAATGGGACGGCGACGCATGCCGCTTTCCCCGTCGGGGACGCGGAGGTAGGATGGCGGCGCGCGCCGCAGGAACGACCCGCCGCGCCGTTGGACGAAGCTGCCCCGTGCACCCCCCTGGAGGTCCGAATGAAGAAGATGTTTCGCTCGATTCCCTGCCTCGCCATCGCCCTCGGCCTGGCGCTCGCTTTCGCTTCCGCCGCGGAGGCCCAGGACCGGCGCATGAGCCCTCGCGGCGAGGCCGCGACCCAGGTCGGCGGCTCGTTCGACGCGGAGGGCGGCTATCAGGGTGGCTCCTGGGTCGTCGTGACCTACGGCCGTCCGATTCTGCGCGGCCGGGACCTGTTCGGTTCGGGCGCGGAGTACGGGCAGTCGTTCCTGCGCGGGGCGCCCCTGTGGCGCGTCGGAGCGGACCAGTCCACGCGCTTCATGACCGAGGCCGACCTCATGTTCGGCGGCGAGCGCCTGCCGGCGGGCGAATACAGCGTGTTCGCCGAGCTCACCGAGGACGAGTGGACGCTGATCTTCTCGAACTGGGGCGCGAAGGAGACCTTCCGGGAGGAGAACCCGGACGCACTGTGGGGCGCTTACGGCTACACGCCCGACCGGGACGTGCTGCGCACGACGATGGACGTGTCGACGATCATGGTGTCGGCCGACCAGCTCTCCATCTCGTTCATGGACATGACGCAGGAGGGCGGCGTGTTCTCGATCTGGTGGGACGACCAGGTCGCGACGGTCCCCTTCCAGGTCGCCCGCTGACCCTTCTGCAGGACCCGGAGATTGTTGAATATCGGAGGCTTCAGGTTTCGATATTCAACAATTCTCCGGTCTGAATCCCGCGTTTCCTCGGCTCACGATGTCGTGGCCGAGTAGCGGCGGAACCACTCCAGGGTCGACAGCATCTTGCCGATGTGGTGGCTCGGGCGGCGGCGGATGCCGTGCGGCTCGCCCGGGAAACGCACCAGCGAGGTCTCCACGCCGAGCAGCTTGAGCGCCTTGAAGTACTGCTCGGACTCGGACATCGGCGTGCGGTAGTCCTCCTCGCCCGTCACGATGCGCGTCGGCGTGGTCACGTTCTCCACCACGCTGAGGAGCGAGCGCGACTCGTAGTGCTCCACGTGGTCCCACGGCAGGCCCGGGAACCAGTACTTGACCCCGGAGGCTGACATGTCGGCCGTGAGCACGAAGCTGTACCAGTTGATGACGGGATACCACGACACCGCGGCCCGGAAGCGGTCCGTCCGCCCCACGAGCCACGCGGTGAGCACCCCGCCGCCGCTGCCGCCCACGACGTAGAGCTGGTCCTCATCCACGTAGCCCTGGTCGATCACCGCGTCGACGCCCGACATCAGGTCGTAGAAGTCGTCGCCCGGGTACGCGTGGTGGATCAGGTTCCCGAACTCCTCGCCGTAGCTCGTGCTCCCGCGCGGGTTCGTGTACAGGACGACGTAGCCCTGGGCCGCCATGAGCTGCTTCTCGAGGTCGAAGCGCGCCCCGTAGTTCGAGAACGGTCCCCCGTGGATCTCGAGGATGAGCGGATATTCGCGCGACGGGTCGAAGCCGGGCGGCTTGATGATCCAGCCCTGGATCGGCCGGCCGTCGTGCGAGGACTCGTACCGTATCTCCTCCACCTCGCCGATGTCGCGCTTCGCGAACAGATCGTCGTTGATGCCCGTAAGGACCCGGACATCGCTCCCGGGGCGACCCGCCGCGATTTCGGAGGGGATGGCCGGCGTCGTGTAGTTCATCGCGAAGCTGCCGTCTCCGGCCACCGAATAGTCCGCGCCGGCGTACGCCCGGGCGACGCCCCCCACGTTCTCGGTGAGCACCCGGTGGCCGCTCCCGTCGTCCTCCGGACCGAAGAGGGCAAGCTTCGTCATCCCCTCGTCGTCGTAGAGGGCGTACAACCCCGACCCGTCGGGGGCCCACGTGGCGTTGTAGACCTCGCGGTCGAGCCCGGCCGAGATCGAGCGCGGGTCGCTCCCGTCGCGGTTCATGACGTAGAGCTGCGTGAGCTGATAGCCCTGGAAACGGTCGTCCATCCCGAAATAGGCGATGTGACGGCCGTCCGGGGAGACGATCGGCCCGTCATCCGGGCCCCGCCGATCCGTGAGCCGCGTGGCCGTGCCGTCGGCGACGGAGACCTCGAACACCTCCGTGTCCGCCACGAACACGCTCTCCGTGTCGCCGCCGCGCGGGTCGCGCGACATGACCAGACCCATGCCGTCCGGGGTCCAGGAGACGTGCGCCCCGCCGATCCCGTTCCCGCCCCAATGCACGTCGCCGCTCGTGATCTGCCGCGGCGATCCCCCTTCGGCCGGGACCACGAAGATGTGGACGAACCCGTGCGGGAGATCGCCCAACTGGTCGAAGCGGTACACGAGCCGTTCCACGACCTGGGCGGGCTCGGCCCACTCCGCTCCCTCCGGCGGCGGCGGCATCCCGGCGATCGTCGGCGCCGGCTTCGGGACCAGTTTGCTGAAGGCGATCTGCGTCCCGTCCGGCGACCACTCGAAGGACCGGGGCGGTTCCGTCACGTTCGTGGTCGCCGAGGTCTCGCCCGAGTCCATCCAGCGGACGTGGATCTGCGAATCCCCGCTCCGGTTCGAGATGAAGGCGAGCCGCGTGCCATCGGGCGACCAGCGGGGCGAGCCGTCCGAGTAGTCCCCCGTGGTCAGGGGACGGTGGCCCGACCCATCGGCGCCCACGATCCACAGGTTCGAGAACCGGCTGTCCGTCATGATGTCGGCGCGCTGCCGGACGTAGACGACCGAGCGGCCATCGGGCGATATCTGAGGGTCGGCCGCGATCTCGACCTCGAAGATGTCCCCCATGCGCAGCGGGCCGGACTCGGCCCCGGTCTGCCCGGCAGCCGTCGGGGACGCGCAGAGGAGGGCAAGGGTCGCGACGAGCCAAGGGGAGAAACGGGTGCTGCTTCGCCGGGCGCTCATGTCATTCTCCGTGGATCGGGTCCTAGCTGGCCGGGAACCCCCGGATCATAGCAAAAAAAGGGCCGCCCGTCGCCGGGCGGCCCTTTCTGATCTCACCTTACGCCTGGTGGCGATCGGCGATCATGCGACTCGGGTCACGTTCTCCGCGGCCGGGCCCTTGGTCCCGTCCGTAACGTCGAACTCGACGGCCTCGCCCTCCTTGAGGGTGCGAAAACCGTCTGACTGGATCGCCGTGTGGTGTACGAAGCAGTCCTTACCACCGTCCTCGGGCGTGATGAAACCGAAGCCCTTCTGGTCGTTGAACCACTTCACTGTACCTGTCGTGCGCATTCCGTACTCCTTGCTGTAGTCACTGTCGGAGTTCGGAAAAACCGTACCTGCCGACCGCTGACCAGTTCGACGCGGTCTCCCCCGCGCCAAGGTCGTGGCACTCGCCACGCGAACCTAAAAAAAAGGGCGGCCGTGTTGAGAGGCCCCCCCGATTCTGCGATGCTGCCTTCTCAGCCCGTGACCTCCGGCATACGACCGGGTAGGTCCGGACGGACGCAATGATCGCGCAGTGTGGGCCGCGCGTCAAGGGGGGCCGCTTCGCCCGTTACGTAGACGCTGACCTCCGCCACGCCTCCGTAGACGCACCGCTCCGAGACCGGGGCGAGCGCCGCCCACCCCGCCGATGCGCCCGCCGCTTACGCCTACGATCCGGCAACCTTCGAGATGATTCTCACTCCAGCTTAGCGCGTCCGTCTCGAAGGTCGCGTCTCCCGTCGCGATCCCCTCCTCGCAGATCGCCCGCACCCGGTTCCAGTCCTTCGGAAGGAGCGGCTGGATCTCGCTCGGCATCGTCGCTTCCTTCCTCATCGACCCGGCGGCGGGGTCCGCGCGCTACTCGGCAGCCGCGAGTACGCGCTCTACGAGGGCCTCCGTCTCCGGTTCGAAGGGGTGAAAGCGTCCGCCCCAGTACGCCCGGATCAGGCCCTCCCGGTCCACCAGCAGCGTGTGCGGCACGCCCGGGTAGAGGTCCAGCAACTCCGTCAGCGCGGGACCATCGCCCATGAAGTTGGGATAGGTGATGCCGAACTCGTTCAGGAACCCCTCCACCAGCGCCACATCCCCTTCATCGATCGAGATCCCGACCACGGTGAAGTCGTCCGACGGGTAGCGGGCCTGCATCTCCTCCAGTTCCGGCATCTCGTCGCGGCAGGGGATGCACCAGGTCGCCCACAGGTTGAGGACTACGACGCGGCCTCTGAACTGGGCGAGGTCGGCCGGCTGTCCGTCGAGATACGTCACGTCCAGCGGCGGGAGCGGCCGGTACGAGCCGCGCCCCCCTTCGCCACACCCCGCCGCGAGCCCCGCGGCGAGCAGCGCCGGCAGCAGCACGGCCCGTGCGTGGGCGGGTCGCCGGGGCCTCATCGGTTCGACTCCCGGTTCGACTCCATCGCGTCCTCCATCTCTCGTTCGAAATCCATGTTCGTGGGCGTCGCGAAGACGCCGAGCGGCCGCTCGTAGGGCTGGTCGGTGACGACGATTTCGGGTTCCGTCGTGAGGAGTACGTCAGCGGGGACCGGTGCGAAGGTGAGGTCGTCGACCCAGAGTTCGCCGTCCCCCGTGATCATCGCCCCGAGGAGAATCGTCACGCCCTCGGGCGGAACGTCGACGACGATGTCGCGGGGCTCCCAGTCGCGGGTGCCCTCGACCCGGCGGTCCTCGCTGTTGTCGAGCGCGAGCATGGCGTACTTGCCTTCCAGGATGCCGTCGACCCGCACCCACAGCCCGCCCGAATCCACGTCGTCCGCCCGCAGGTACCCCCGCAGCCGCATGCGCTGGCCCCGATAGGCGGTCGCGTCGACCATCTGGACGCTCGCTACCCACTGGCTGCGTCGGCGGTTCCCCCTCGCCTCGAGCCGCATGCTCGCGGCCCCCGAGTGGGCGACCTCCCGGTCGAGCCGCAGCCGGTAGTCCGCCTCGTCCGGGCCGACGAGCACCCATGCGTCCGGCATCTGGGCGGAGAGCCCGCTCCCGCCCCCTGCCGCGAGCGCCGCGAGCGCCGCCGCCGCCAGCCCTCGGAGCCTCGTCCGCGCGTCCGGCACCGCGCGAGTCATCGCGGGATGAGCCAGAGATCGGTCTGGCGGCCGTCGATGTACCATGTGCGCGCGCCGTCGAAGAAGGCGTCCTCCTCCAGCATGATGCGGACCGTCTGCCCGTCCCACTCGGGGACCGGAACCGCCGCGTTCAGTTCGATCGAGTGCGCCGTGTTCGGGAAGAGAGGATAGTCGCCGCGCCCCGGCACCCCGCCCTGCTGGTCCCACAGACCGATCGTCGGGCCGGCGCCGTGCCCGTGGAAGCCGATCGGGTGCGTGTAGATCGTCGCGTCGATCCCCTCGGCCCCCGCCTGCGCCAGCGCGCCCGCCAGGATGTCGTTCCCCGAGCGCCCCGGCGCGAAGTTCTCCGTGAGGATGTCCTGGAGGCGGTTCCCGGCCGCGAGCGCGCGGACCAGCCCCGCGGGCGCCGCGTCTTCTCCCGGTCTCAGCACGTAGGCGTGCTGTTGCGTGTCCGTGTTCAGCCGCAGGTAGGTGATCCCGAAGTCGACGTGGAGCAGGTCCCCCGGCCGGATCACGTTCTCCTCCGGGCGGGCGGAGAAATCCCCCTCCCCCTCTCGCGCGCCGCCCGCCTTCTCGTGGCGCTGGACGGAGACGCCGGGCTGGAACCAGGTGCCGAGCCTGAGGTCGAGGATCCGCTCGCGGTACCACCACACGACGTCCTCCGTCGTCGTCACGCCCGGCTGGATCACCTTCGCGCTGAACCCCTCGGCGATGATCCGGTGCGCGATGCGGACGATCTGGGGATAGACCTCCATCTCCTCCGGGGTCCGCGTTTCGAGCCACCCGATCGCGAGCCGTTCGGCCCCCGCCACCCGCTCGCGGTACTTCGCCGGGAGCGCGGCCATGAAGGCATCGTATTCCGTCCCCGTGAGCCCGTCGGCCAGCGCGAACGTGGAGGAGCGGTTGACGGCGATCCGCCCCGGGTCGCGCTCCGCGATGATCTCCGCCACGCGCCCCCATTGGTCGGGCTCCGCGTCGGGATCCCACGCGCGCGGGAAGGGACCGATGTCATAGCGGGCCACTGCGAGCCGCTCGAGCGGCTGCCCCGGCCCCGGGTCGTGGAAGATGAGGACCGTGCGCCGCCGCGCCGCCATGTACGTGGACGGCAGCATGGTCTCGATGACCGGATCCTCGTTGTACTCGCGCGCGGCGACGATCCACAGGTCGACCCCCTCGCGCCGCATGATCTCGGGCGCCACGGTCTCGAGCCGCCGCTCCAGCCAGCGGTCGATGACGGCCGCCCGCTCGCGCAGCGGAAGCACGACGGGCATCGTCCCGTTCGTGCGCTGCGCGTCCGCGAAGCCGCCGTGGGCAGCGGGCATCGCCGACTGCGCCCCGAGGGGAGACGCCCCCGGGGACAGTCCCGGCGTCAGTCCCGGCGTCGGTCCCGGCGTCAGCGAGAGGCCGCCGAGCAGCGCCCAGACCGCGAGCGCACGGCGGGGCAACCTCGAGGAGGGGGTAATCGGAAAGCGCATCTCGAATCTCCGTTCCGTATCCAGCGTCCGGGCGCGACCGGGAACGTAGCCCGGCGCGCGGCCTGAACTTACCGAATCGAGCGCAAACGGGAGAGGGGGGAATGGCGGAATCCTCCCCGTTCGCGGCATCGTAGGAACCCCCAGCCCCAGCCCGGAGGACGCCTGATGAAGGACGTGGATTCGGATCTCCTGCCCGACCTCTATACCCAGCGGCAACTGGACAAGACGCGGCGGCGGCAGCGGACGCTGGGCCGCATCGAGGGGGGCGTCGCCGTCGCGGCCGGGTGGGCGATCTTCAGTTTCCTGCCCTGGATTCCGGCGATCCTCGTCCTCAGCGTCGTCGGCTATCTCATCTACCGCTTCGTCGTGAAGCCCCGGAAGTCCTCCGACGATCCGACGTAGGTCTGCTGCGTATCGCCGGACCTATACCGGACTCAAGGACGAGCGTCGTTCGTGGAGGCCTGTTACTCGGAAATCTACTCTGAAGCAACGAGGCTCACGGCACTTCCGAGTTCCATCGCTGCCAGATCCGGAACTGGCGGGGGTGAGCTTGCGGCAAGCCCGCCGTCAGGTAGGACGAGATAGTGGAACCGTGTAACCCTCGGCGTGGTATCCGGCCGAGACAAACCACGTCGGAACAGGGTGACGCAAATGTTCTTGCACGGATGGATCGAGTACTCGCGGGATCTTGTTACGCGTCGGCGTCGCGAGTCGAAGGAAGACGCATTGGACGCGGAGATCGTCCGTGAACGACTCGCGAAGGTCAACGCTGACCCCAGCGAGCTTGTCACGGGCACGGAGTTGGTAGCCGAGCTCAAGGAGATCGTAGGTTAGACCTCCCGCCCGTTCCGACCATCTCAGCTACTACCGCCGGATCGGGTGAGTGCCACCCGGATCAGGTCCAGGCGGCGAGGACCACCGCCTGGCCGATGAGGGCGACGCCGTTGTAGCCCAGACCGAGGACGAAGAGCCCCGTCTTCCGCCCCTCGTAGGTGACCGACTGGGACGCGACCGGGAGGACGAAACCGATCAGCGCCATGAGCGCCACGTGCACGCCCGCCATCGCGCTCCCGGATCCCCCCATGTCGGCGAGCAGCTGCGCCAGGATGTACGCCGTGATCAGCGCCATGATGAAGCTCGGGCCGTGTGTCTTCAGCGGGTTGTAATTCGCCTGAATCTCTTCCGCGGTCGTCTCCATGAGGGCGAGCCACTGCTTGCCGAACACGGGCCCGTACCAGAGGTAACCGACGACCATCGGGACGATGCCGGCGACGAGGACGGCGAGCCAGTTGACGTCATGCATGACTATCTCCGTTGGATGGGTTGGATGGGGAGGAGGATCGCCGACGCGCGCGCGCCGGCATGGTGGATCGTGTTCTCGGCCGGCGTCATGCGGGTGTGGCGGCCCAGCGGTTCGCCGGTGTTGGGGTTCACGTCGAAGCGGGGATAGTTGGAACTGGAGACTTCCACCCGGATCCGGTGGCCCGCCTGGAACAGATTGGCGGTCGGGAACAGCCGGATCTCGAATTCGTAGACCTCGCCCGGCGTCATCAGCGTCTCCCGTTCACGCGACTCCCGGTAGCGGGCGCGGAGGATCCCGTCGGTGATATTGAGATCGAACCCCTCTGGATAGTCGTCACTCGGGGGATAGACGTCGACGAGCTTGGCCGTGAAGTCGGTGTCGGGGGTGCTCGAGGAGGCCCACAGGGTGACGCTCACCGGGCCGATCACCTCCACATCCCCGGCCAGCGGTTCGGTCTCGAATACGAGGACATCGGACCGGTCCGCGGTGCGGCGGCCGTCCACCTCGGAAGCGAAGAACCCGTTCTCCGACCCGCCCTCGAGCGACCGGAACGTCCGTTCGCGCTGGTCGTAGCCGCCCCTCTTGAGCGCGCCCGAGAAGGCGCCGCCGATCGTGGGCACCGGGTGTTCGGGGTCGTAGGCATAGGCGCTCGATCCCTCGTCCGCGCCCGGCGGCTCGGGGGTCAGCCCGCCCCCGGCGCGGAGGTAGTACGGCGTCAACTCGGTGTCTTCGAGCGGCCACGCGTCGGCGGTGCGCCACTCGCCGCCGTGGAAGAGACGGCCGTTCTCGTCGCGGTGCCCGTCCCCGCCGCCCATGACGAAGATCGTGACCGCGCCGACGGCCTCGCCTCCCAGTCGCGCGGCGTCCTCGAACAGACCGCTCGCGCGCTGTCCTCTCAGCTGCCGGTCGAACCAGCGCAGGTGGAACTCGCGCGAGAAGTCCTCGATCGCGGCCTCGGCTCCGAACTCGATGTCGCCGGCGGTCGAGCGGCTGTTTCCGCCGTGGGTCCAGGGCCCCATCACCAGCATCATCCGGGACGACTTCAGGCGTGACAGTTCGACGAAGCTCTGGATCGTCCCGGGGGCGTAGGAGTCGTACCAGCCGCCGACGTGCAGCATCGGGATGTCCGCCGTCTGGTCATAGTACTCCGCCCAGTTGCGGCCGATACCACGGAAATAGTCGTCATAGTCCCCGTGGTTCTGCATCGTGAGGTAATAGTCCTCGAAATTGGAGGCGACGGAGAGCGGGTTCTCCCCCTTTTGGAACGGAGTGTCGCGGAACCAGTCCGAGGGCGGCTCCTCCTGCAGCCGGAGACGGATCTCGGGGTCGTCCGCCACGGCGGCGAGCTGGAGGTGGGCCCACCCGAGCTGCTGTCCGAGTTCGAACGCGCCGTGGTTGCGGACCTTGTGGGTCCAGGCGTCGGAGAGGCCCCCCATCGTGAGGACGAGCGTCTCGAGGCCCGGCGGGTTCAGCTTGGCGGCGTCCGCCTGCGTGTGGGCGCCGTAGGAGGTGCCCCACATCCCGATGGAAGGCTCCGCGTAGTCGAGTCCGGTGATCCACTCGATCGTGTCGTAGCCGTCGGGCGCGTCGAACTCGTGGTATTTCTGGAACTCTCCCTCGGAGGCGTAGAGGCCGCGCGTGTCCTGCAGCACGACGATGAAGCCGTGGGTCGTGAACCAGCGCGCCTGGTCGACGAGGCCGCGCGAGGTCTTGTCGTACGGGGTCCGCTGGAGGAGGACGGTAAAGCGCTCGTCGACCGGCTCGTAGTCGCGCGAGGGACGGTAGACGTCGGTCGCGAGGCGCACGCCGTCCCGCATCTCCACCATGCGGTTCGTCTCCACCTGGAGCGCGTCGTATGGACCGCGCCCCGCCGCTTCGGCGTCCGCGTCCGGAGCTCCGGAGCCGGCCGAGTCGCCGCAGGCCGCGACCCACAGCGCCCCCAGCAGGACGAGGCCGCGAGAAGCCACGCCGGGACTCACGCCGGGACTCCGGCCAGGGCGGTGGAGAGCGCGGCCACGAGTTCGTCGATGCGGCCCAGGTCGTCCACCCGCTCGAGGTTCGCCAGCGCCGCGTCGATCTGCTCGTCCTCCATCACGAGGCTCGCGCAGTCCCGGAACTTGGCGTGCAGCTCCTCGCGGCTGAGGGGACGCTCCGGACCGCCGGGATAGGTGTCCGCCTCGGTGTGCAGTTCGGTGCCGTCTCGGAGGCGGACGTCGATCGCGCTTCGCATGCGGTCGTAGCCGCGGGCGTCGATCTCCGCGTCGAACTGCACCGTGACCCGCCGCATCATGTCCGCGGCCTCGTCGGAGAGGACGAAGTCGTCGTGGAACTCGCGGATCCCGGCCCGGCGGCGGAGCACGATGCTCGAGAGGACGAAGGGGATGCAGAACTTCGCCTCGAGTTCGTTGTTGGGCACCGGATACCGGAGCGGGTTCAGGATGTTGTGCCCGGCGCGGAAGGTGATCTCGGCGATGTCGTCGGGGGCGAGGTCGTGCTCCGTGACGAGTTCGAGCATGGCGGCCATGCTGGGGTGGCCGAGACTCCCCGAGGGGAAGGGCTTCACGGACACGCCGGGGTCGAGCAGGGTGTAGGGGGCGCCGAGGGCGCCGACCAGCCGCTCGGGCTCGAAGCCGCCGCCGAACACGCGGAAGAAGCCCCACGGCGCCTCCAGCGCATCGTGCCCGGCCGTGTAGCCGCGGGCCGCGAGGTCGACGGCCAGGATGCCGTTCTCGGCCGCGCGGCCGGCGTGGAGCGGCTTGGTCATGGTGCCGAACCCGAGCCGGATCCCCGACGAGAGGCTGGCCGCGATGCCGAGCGCCATGGCGAGTTCGTCCGCATCGAGCCCGGCCAGCTTGGCGGCCGTGGCGCAGGCGCCGAGCGTCCCGATCGTCGCGGTCGAGTGGAACCCCTCCATGTAGTGCCGGGGATCGATCGCCTCGGCGATCTTGCACTCCACCTCGAAGCCGATGAGGAACGCCTCCAGGAACTCGGCCCCCGTCGCCCCCGCCCGCTCGGCGGCGGCGTACCCGGCCGAGAGCGGCGCCACGGTCGGGTGCGTGAGGAGCCCGAAGATCCGGTCGGGCGCGTTCGAGAGCTGCGTGTCGTCGAAGTCCATCGCGTGGCCGGCCGTGCCGTTGGCCCGCGCCGCGAGCGAGGCCGGGGCGCGGGTGTCGGGAGGCCCGAGGATGGTCGCCTCCGTGTGCCCGCCCTGGACCGCGATCTGATCCCGGACGACCCGGGAGCAGGCGTCCGTCGACCCGGCGAGGATCACCCCCGTCCCGTCCGTGACGCAGCGCCGCCCCTCGGCCAGCAGCCGCTCCGGAAAATCGTCGATCGTCGTATCGAGTATGAAGTCGATGACCGCACGCGTCGCGCTCACTCGTGCTCCTCGTGTCTGTGTGGTTGTGTTTGTCTCCGCGTTCGTGCGGAGATCAGCCGGCTGCGGACCGCGGGCGCCGCGAAGCTGACCACCGCCAGCACGAGCAGCACCAGGCTGATCGGACTCTCGAGGAAGACCGAGTGCGACCCCGAGGACAGCGTCAGCGCCCGGCGATAGTTCGTCTCGATCATGGGACCGAGGATGAGGCCGAGCACCGCCGGTGCCAGCGGGTATCCGTATCGCAGCATAGCGAAGCCGACGAGCCCGTAGAAGAGCGCCACCCACGCGTCGGCCGGGTTCCCGCGCAGCGCGAAGGTGCCCACCAGCGAGATGGCCACGACGAGCGGCATCAGGATCGAGGATCGAAGCCGCACGACCCGCGTCCACAGGGGGATGCCGAGCCGACCCACCGCCAGCATGAGCAGCACCGCCACCACGAACCCGGCGTACAGCGTATGGACGAGCGAGGCGCGCTCGGTCATGAGCAGCGGACCCGGCGCCACGCCCTGCACCGTCAGACCGCCGAGCAGCACCGCGGCGCTGGCCGACCCCGGGATCCCGAGCGCGAGGAGCGGGATCATCGCCGCCCCCACGCAGGCGTTGTTCGCGGCTTCGGGCGCCGCGATCCCGGCCGGAACGCCCGTCCCGAACAGCTCGGGCGTCTTCGAGACCCGCCGCTCCTCGTTCCACGCCACGATGGAGGCGATCGTCGCCCCCGCGCCGGGGATGGCCCCGATGATCCCGCCGATCGCCGATCCCCGCAGGATCGGGCGCCACAGCCCGAACAGCTCGCGGGCCTTCGGGAGCCGGCCCGTGATCCCGCCGCCGGGGGCCGTCGCCTTCCGCTGGCCGGTCGCCGCCTTCAGCGCTTCGGCGATCGCGAAGAAGCCGATCAGCATCGGCACCAGCCCGAGCCCGTCCATGAGCGCATTCGTGCCCAGCGTCAGCCGCGGCGCCCCCGTGAGCACGTCGAGCCCGACGATGAAGAAGAGGAGGCCGAGCAGCGCGCTGATGATCCCCTTGAGCGGGTCGTTCCCCACGAGGTTCGCGACGATCGAGAGCCCGAACACGCCGAGCCCGAAATACTCCGCCGGCCCGAAGACGATCGCCGCACGCGACAGAGGCCCCAGCGCGAGCACCAGGAGCACGGTCCCAAGGAGCCCGCCCATCATCGAGGAGAAGAGGGAGATCCCGAGCGCGCGCGCCGCCTCGCCCCGGCGGGTCATGGCGTAGCCGTCGAAGGTGGTGGCGAGCGCGGGTGAACTCCCCGGCACGCCGATCGCGATCGCGGTGATCGATCCCCCGTACTCCGCCGCCATGTAGATCGAGACCATCATCAGGAGCGCCGGCGTCGGATCGAGCGCGAAGGTGACGGGGAGGACGAGCGCGAGTCCCACCGTCGAACTCAGCCCCGGCATCGCCCCGGCGAACACGCCGAGCAGGCTGCCGGCGAGGAGCGCCGCGAGGTTGCCCGGCTGGAGCGCCGTCAGGAGGCCGTCGAGGAAGGAGGTCACGCGCCGCGCCGCCCGTCAGAACCCGGCGGGGAGCGGCACGCCGAGCGCGACCATGAACACGAGATAGATGAACCCCGCGAAGACGAGCGGAACGGAGGCGAGCGCCACCCGCGAGCGCTCCCCCGTCAGCCACATGAGCCCGACGACGAGGAGTGGAACGGACACCACGGTCCCGAGCCGGGGCCAGACGAGGAGAAAAGCCGCGATCCACGCCACGGCGAGCCACAGGCGGGCGCCGCGGCCGGCCCCGGAACCCGAAAAAACGTTCCCGCGGGAACGTCTCACGTCCGGCGGCGGTTCCGACGGCGGGGACCATGGCTTGGCGCGGACCGCGAGCCAGACCGCGCAGCCGATCAGGAGCGTCGCGAGGAGACGGGGGAAGAAGGCCGGACCCGGCGCCCCCTCGGCGAGCGAGGCCGGGTAGCTCCGCGAATCCAGGAGTACCCCCACCGCCAGGACCGCGAGGAACGCGGCCTCCGCGAGCAGGCGCAGCGGCGTGGCCGCGCGCGCGGCGGAGTTACCCAACGCTACTCATCGCTACGCAGCGCTACTCATGGAGGAGCCCCAGCCGCCTCAGCAGGTCCCGGCTCGTCGTCACCTCCTCCGCCATCCAGACCGCGAACGCGTCCGCGTCCTCCATCGTCGCGTATTCCAGCGCGGCCCGCTCCATGTATTCGCGGAACCCCGGATCCTCGATCGCGGCCAGCAGCCGCACGCGAAGGTCGGCGCGGGCTTCCGGCGCCAGCCCCGGCGGTCCGACGACACCCCGCCAGTGAACCGGCGCCAGGTCGTAGCCCTGCTCCGCGTAGCTCGGCGTGTCCGGCAACGCCTCCACGGGAAGCGCGACCCCCAGCACCCGCATCGTCCCCGCGCGCAGGTGCTCGCGCACGATGTTGTAGTTCGTGTGGGCCGCGTCCGTGTGGCCGCCGAGCGCCGCCACCACCGCGTCGGCGGACCCCTCGTAGGCAATCCAGCGGACGTCCGGGTCTCCCGCCATGGACCGCAAGCGGGCGAAGCCGAGGAAGTGGGCCGACGCCGCCCCGAACCCCGACATCGAGACTTCGCCCGGCCGCGCGTGGGCCGCCTCGAACAGGTCTCCGAGCGTGCGGAAGGGGCTGTCGTCCCGCACCGCGATCAGGAAGGGGTCGATCTGGATGCGGAGGATGGGGGTGAAGTCCTCCGGCGCGAAGGGGATCCGCCCCGTGGCCATGTTCACGGTCCCGCTCGCCGTGAATACGCCGAGCACGTGGGGGTCCCCTTCCCGGCCCTGCATGTATTGCATGCCGGCGGCGCCCGCCCCGCCCTGCCGGGTCATGACGGTCACGCGCTGCCCCTCGAAGTGCGGCGGCGCGGCCTCGGCCAGGGCCCGCGAGAGGAGGTCGGTCGGCCCGCCCGGCGTCGCCCACGACACGATCTCGATCGGACGGCTCGGGAACGCCGCCTCTTCCCCGGGCGGCGAGCAGCCGGCGGCCACAATGGCCACAGCGGTCAAGCACGGCGTCCGCACGATCGCTTTCGCGGCGACCATGCGTTGACGTCGGGATGACGGACGAGACGATCCCTTGGTATCCATGGGAGGAATCTGCGGTCTCCGTCTGGAACGGGCCACGGCGGGGGACTCGAAGCCGATTGAAAAGACTGGTCTGACTAGTTATGTTCGACCGATGCGACTTCTCTACTCGACCTATGAGGCGAAGGCCCGTTTCTCTGAAGTGTTACGTCACGTCCGGGAGGGCAGAACCGTGACCATATCCTACCGGGGAGAGCCGGTGGCCGAGATCCGTCCGCTCAGGCACAGGACCACGAATCTCGAGGAACGTCTGGCGGAGCTGGAGCGGCGAGGGGTCCTTACGCCCCGTCCGAGGCACCGGGAGCCACTGACGCCCGGTGCGCCGGTTCCGGGCGCGCTGGAACGGTTCCTGGCCGACCGCGGAGAGTGAGCACGGCCTATGTGGACACGTCCGCGATCGTCTCGGTCGCTTTTGCCGAAGCGGGCTCGGACGAACTCGCCCGCCGATTGCAGGGGTTCCGGGATCTGATCTCATCCAACCTCCTGGAGGCAGAGTTGCGATCCGCGTGCGCCAGAGAGGGAAAGCCCTTTCGGGAGATCCTCGTTTCGGGTTTCCGCTGGATTCAGCCGAGCCGGCCTCTGTCGAGGGAGATGCGGGCCGCCCTCCGGGCCGGCTACCTGCGGGGCGCGGATCTCTGGCATGTGGCTTGTGCCCTGCACGTCGCGCCGAAGCCATCGGATGTCTCGTTCATCACCCTTGACGAACGACAGGCGCAGGTCGCTGCGGCGCTGAAGTTTCGCCTCCGTTAAGGTTGGCGGACATGCATCTTCCGGGCTGGTGGCGGCGGGCGGACGTTCCGTAGACTGCCGCGCATGGACGAGCCCGGAAGCGAGACGATGACGGCGCGAACCGGCGCCGGCTGGCGGCGTGATGTGTGGCCCGGCATCCACTGGATCCAGGAATGCGGCGGCCACCGGGCCGGAATCGCGCGGGCGGTGCTGGATAGCGGCGCGGACTGGTACACGCCCGGCCGCGAGCTTCACGTCCCGCAGAACGCGTACCTGCTCACGGGCGAACGGACCCTCCTCTGGGACACCCTCTCCCCGGCTTCGGGCCACATCCTGCTGCCGGCGCTGGAGCAACTGCTTGGAGACCGACCGCTCGACTATCTCGCCCTCTCTCATCCCGACATCCCCCACGCCGGGAACACGATGCAGGTGCTGCGGCGTTATCCGGGGTGCCAGTTGGTGGCGCCGGCCGCGGGCGAGACGCATGCGCTGTACCACCTCGACGACGCGATGAAGGTGGGCCCGGAGGACGAGATCGATCTCGGCGGGCTCCGGGTCCGCTTCCCCGAGGCGACGTTCCTCGATGCCGCGATCCACACCTGGATGAGCGAGGAGACGACCCGCACGCTGTTCACCGTCGACTGGATGGGGTTCCCGCACCAGGGCGGCGAGTGTCTGCGTCGGACCGACGAGATCGAGACGCCGGTGGACGTGGGACGCCTCGAGGAGTTCCACGGCCGCGTCATGTTCTGGTTCCAGTACGTGGACCCGCCCAAGGTCATCGCGGCGACGGACGACCTGGCGGCGCGTTTCGACGGCTACGGGTTCGCGCCGGCGCACGGCCTCCCGATCCCGGGCGCGGATGCGGCCCCCTGCTACGAGCGCATGAACGAGGTCGTGCGGCGGGTGTCCGCGAGCGGCCGAGGAGGCGTGCTGTGAGCGCCCCGTGAGCGCGATCGGGCTGGGCGGCGGGGTCTCGTGGGTGCACGAGTGCTTCGCCGAAGCGGACGGCCACATCCACGTCTCCGTCTACCTCGTCGACGCACCGGAGGGAGCGATTCTCATCGACTCCGGCTCCTTCCATCACCGGCAGCGTCTCTCGGACCGGATCAGCGACGCCACCGCGGGGCGCGGAGTGGGCGCGATCATCCTCTCCCACTCCGACTATCCCCACTCGGGGAACATCCCCGCCTTTCGCCGCGACTGGGGCGACTTCGAGATCGTCGCCTCCTGCGGCGACCCTGAACTCCAGGGACTCCCCTACGCGCGCCGCACCCGGATCGGCGACGTCACCGAGGTGCTTGGGCGACGCTTCGTCGTCCTCGATCCGCCGCTCGCCGACCGCAACCACACGACGTGGGTCTATGACGAGGCCTCGCGCACGCTGTTCGTGGCGGACGGTTTCGGGACGCTCCACGCCCCCGGCGCCTGCCACATCGACTGGGGACGGATCCCGGAGGACGGACGCGCGGAGGGCGTACACGAGTTCCACGCCCAGACGCTGCCCTGGCTGCGCTACGCCGACCCCGACCGCGTCATGGGCGCGCTGCATACGATGCTGGAGCGGCACCCGCCGGCCTGGATCGCGCCGATCCACGGCCCCCCGATCGCCGAGGCGGACGTGGGCCGCTACATGGCCGACCTCGACGCCGCCCTGGCCCGCATCGCCGCGGACCACCGCCGCTGACAACGCACGCGGAGGGACGGACAGATCCTGGGGCCCGGGTCAGGCCGGGGAGGGCGAGGACCGGGCGACGCGCCGGGCAGTCGCGCGCGAACCCGTGGGCTCGGGTACGGGGACGCCGTTATCGAGCATCGTCTCGATGAACAGGCGCTGCGCGCCACGCAACTCGATCCGGGCCTCCGCCTCGGTCCGCCCTTGGGCGATACACCCTTCGAGTTCCACGATGCGAGCAACGTGGAAGGCGCCGTGACGGCGCTCATCGCGCTTGATCTCAATCGTGTACGGCAGTGCCATGTATCGGTCAGACTCGCTCATCGCTGCGTCTCTCTCCTGGACCGGCGCACCGTGTGATTGCCGCCCTCCCGGCTCCCGAACCGGTGTATCTTGTAGTAACGCACCACCTCGCGTCTCCGGCAAGCGCCTTTCGAGCGCTCCAGCCGCTCCCGGAGCTTGCGCCGACGGGTCAAGGGGGTACGGCCGCTGTCGATCCCGCTCGTAGCCGTACCACTCCGTCGGATTTGCCGACCGTGGCCTATCGAGGCAGGGCGGTAAGCCCGGTCGGCCACGATGTGTCTTCCAGGGTTGCGCGGGAGATCATCCCGGTATCAACGACCGCAGGAGCAGTGGTGACCGACGACTACGCAGCCGGGTGCCGTAGTCGGAGCGAGACCCGCTCGCTCAACGCCTACTTCAGGGCGCCAGGCACCGGCAGCAGCCAGACAAGAAGGACTTGGCGACGGCAGCCCGACCGGTGTCCTCGGACAGGCCCGGGCTTCGGGGAATTGCCGTACTTGTACGGGCGGATCATCCATGACCATAGTTGCGGTACTCTACCAGTGGATGCACGAGTGTTTCGCCGGAGGGAGCGATCCTCATCGACTCCGGCTCCTTTCATCACCGGCAGCGTCTCTCCGACTGGATCAGCGACGCGACCGCATGGCGCGGGATCGGCGCCATCATCCTGTTCCACTCCGATTATCCCCACTCGGGGAACATCCCCACCTTCCGCCGCAATGGGGCGACTTCGAGATCGTCGCATCTTGCGGCGACCCCGCCTCCAGGGACTCCCATACGCCCGCCGCCCCGCATCGGCGACGTCACCGAGGTGCTGGGCCAGCGCTTTCACGTCCTCGATCCGCCGCTCGCCGACCGCAACCACACGATGTGGGTGTACGACGAGGTCTCGCGGACGCTGTCCGTGGCGGACGGGTTCGGGACGCTCCACGCCCCCGGCGCCTGCGACATCGACTGGGGACGGATCGCGGAGGGCGGACGTGCGGAAGGCGTGCACGTCCACGCCCAGACGCTGCCCTCGCTGCGCTACGCGGACCCGGCCCGCGTCATGGGCGCGCTGCACGCGATGCTGGAGCGGTACCCCCCTGCCTGGATCGCGCCGATCCACGGCCCGCCGATCGCCGAGGCCGACGTGGAATGCTACATGACCTACCTGGGCGAGGCCCTGACCCGCATCGCGCCTTCGTTTCCGCGATTCCTGCCCCGTTGGCGGCGAGCTTCGTAGCGCCCCATCTTCCGTCACGAATCAACCGAAACAGCCCAGCCCAGGCGAAGTAAGTCGGTAGGCTCTTCGGCTGTTGCTTGAATAGATGAACATACCCAGCGGGAAGAAGAAGAACCTCATGGATTCTGCAGGAAAGGAAAGGCTAGAGCTGATCAACACCGACTACCGGAGGGTTCAGGGTCGTGAACCCGAAGCGTTCTATTGCCCGATTCTGTATCGGGACGAGAACGTTGAATTGTGCAAGGCTCACGTCGTCAACGAGTCATTCCCCGAATCCGATCGGACATGGACCATCCAAAGAGCTGACGTCGACAGTTGGTTTGGTTCTATGTTCGAAGCCGATTTCGTCAGGCTGAAGTACCGGGAGAGGCTCAGGGTATTGGATGTCTTGGCGGACCCTGAGTTGACAAGGCAGCTCCGACCCAAGTTTGCTCTCGAGGGTGAAGAGGTGGGTCACTACGCTATCAACGGCCCTGTACCGGATCAGTTCTCGCCCGTCCTAGTCGACCATGAGTTCGAGCCCGTCGAACTGGTCCTTAAGCTGTCGCCCGAGGAGCTGTTGGCGGCTGAGGATAAGAAATGGGACGTCGCCTTTGAGCAGGACCTTCGACTACCTGCGTTGGTCGCGCTGCTGAAGGCGGCACACCTGACGCTCTTCCACCGAATGGGATACAAGTACGCGCTGTCGTCGGGCGGGCATTTCCTGGGTCGCAAGGTGTTGGGCGACTTTTTTGAACGGACGGTGGGACTGTCACGAACGGATGTTCTGCTTGAAGCACGGAATCACTTCAAAGAGTTTCGCAATCTTGTCCGCCCCATGGTATCGCCGGCGACGGATTTTGCCGGAACGGTGACGGATGGACTGTTCTACGTGTGCATGGATAGCGAGGGACCTTGGGCCATCGCAGTTTTCGTCCGAACCGGTCGGCACATGCACACGGTTCTCGTGCCTGTTTTTGACAAGGTGGAGCCGGCGGCGCGGTTCATCAGATTTCTCGAGCGGTCATCGGCGCGCTTTGAGGCGAGCCTTACGAGAGATATGGGCGAGCATTGGGAAATGTCGCCAACCCCCCGACAATTCGAATGGCCTGAAGCCAACTTCGACCAACTGTAACATCTGCCTCCAGGTTTCGGCGATCAGCACCGGACCGACTCGGAAGCTTAACGTGCCCAGGGTTCCTCGCAGATCCCCCGGGCCTCAGCCAGAATTCGCTGTTGCACCAACCCGTTCCATACCTAGTCGAAGCGCTCGCGCTGGAGAGGTCGCGGCCCGACCATTCGGCACCTGCGAGAGCGTGTGACGGGGGGCGCCAGCAGCTCCACTCCAACGGTCACGTTCAAGCCATCTGGGGCTAAGCAGTGCGTCCTGATGCTAACTTGGATGCGGCGGATTCCGCATGCTCATGTGCCCGCTGGGACATACTTGGCGCTCGTGCACTTGCTGATCTCGATCCCCTTCGATCTTCCGTCTTCCAGGTCGGCCGGCGAAGGGCGGGCAGATGCACGTGCTAAGAGTGTGATCGAGCCTCGGTGCCGAGACGGATCTCATCGTCTAGTTGCCCTGCCCGTGGAGCCGTGCGAGTCTTGCCGGGCGCAACGGGGCAAGCGCAAGCGGGGCTAGCAGCTGTCATGGCCTCGTACTGCACGGCTCGATGGTGGTTTCTCGGTTCTAGAACGGAGGCTGATGAGCAACTCCGAGGCCAAGGCTAAGGCCGATGGCGGGACGGCGGGGATAGGCGACGCCTCCTCGGTCGACCGTTTCTTCGAACGGCCGATCCTGAACTCGCCGTACCAGTACCCCTCGCGGCACTGGGAGCTGGACGCGGCCGGGCAGCCCACGCACAAGATCCTCAACTACCGGCGACCCGCTTCGTTCATCTCGCCGATTCCCAAGCCGAAGCAGCGGAAGGCCAAGAAGGGGCCGAAGGTCGAGCAGGTCGGGCTGGTGCTCGACGAGGGCAAGGGGCTCTCGACGGAGGAGCAGCAGTACCTGGCCGCCATCATCAACCGCGTGCGCGAGCGCGTGGACGAATGGCGGCTCATCCCTGATCCCGCGAATTGGCGCGTCACGCCCGAGACGGCGCGCCTGCTGCGCCACTGGCGGTCACACCGGTTCTCCAGCATCCGTCCCTTCTTCTGCCAGATCGAGGCGGTCGAGACGGCCATCTGGCTCGCGGAGGTCGCGCCTCACCGAAAGGCGGGCCGGGATCTTCTGAGGCACATGGAGGACGCCAGCGAGGAGGCCAACCGGAACCTCTCGCGGCTGGCGCTCAAGATGGCGACGGGCACGGGCAAGACCACGGTCATGGCCATGCTCATCGCTTGGCAGACGATCAACTGGGTTCGGAGGCCCCGGAGCCAGAGGTTCACGAAGGGCTTTCTCGTCGTCACGCCCGGGATCACGATCCGGGACCGGCTTCGGGTGATTCAGCCGAACGATCCGGACAGCTACTACAAGGACCGCGAGCTGGTGCCCGGCGACATGCTGCCCGATCTGATGCAGGCGAAGATCGTCATCACGAACTACCACGCCTTCAAGCACCGCGAGCGCATGAAGCTCGCCACGGGCAGCCGCGCCCTGCTCCAGGGACGGGGGCCCGCGCCCGACACGACCGAGAGCACCGGCCAGATGATCCGGCGGGTGATGCCCGAACTGATGGGCATGAAGCGGGTCATGGTCCTGAACGACGAAGCGCACCACTGCTACCGAGAGAAGCCTGGGGAGGACGACGAGGGACCGCTCAAGGGCGACGACAAGAAGGAGGCCAGGGAGAATACGGAGGCGGCGCGGCTATGGATCTCCGGCCTCGATTCCGTGCAGAGGAAACTCGGCATCAACCGCGTGATCGACCTCTCCGCCACCCCCTTCTTCCTGCGCGGGTCGGGCTACGCGGAGGGCACGCTCTTTCCGTGGACGATGAGCGATTTCTCTCTCATGGACGCGATCGAGTGCGGGATCGTGAAGCTGCCCCGAGTCCCGGTGGCGGACAACATCCCCGGAGCGGACATGCCCCGCTTCCGCAACCTGTGGGAGCACATAGGCCCGAAGATGCCGAAGAAGGGCCGCGGGAAGGCGGGGACGCTGGATCCGCTGAGTCTTCCGCTGGACCTGAAGTCCGCGCTGGACGCCCTCTACGGACACTACGAACGGACCTTCGAGGAATGGCGGAACGCGGGCATCAGCGTGCCGCCGTGCTTCATCATCGTGTGTAACAACACGTCGACGTCGAAGCTCGTGTACGACTACGTGTCGGGCTTCGAGCGCGCGACGGAGAACGGCGCGCCAACCGTGGAGAACGGGCGGCTGCGCCTGTTCCGGAACTTCGACGAGAACCACAAGCGGATTCCGCGACCCCGCACGCTCCTCATCGACAGCCGGCAGCTCGAATCCGGGGACGCACTCGACCTGAAGTTCCGCAAGATGGCGGCCGCGGAGATCGACCGCTTTCGCCGCGAGAGGATCGCCCGCACGGGCGACCGGCACGCTGGCGAGCACATCACCGACCAGGATCTTCTTCGCGAGGTCATGAACACCGTCGGGAAGCAAGACCGTCTCGGCGATTCGATCCGCTGCGTCGTCTCCGTCTCGATGCTGACCGAGGGCTGGGACGCAAACACCGTCACGCATGTGCTCGGGGTCCGTGCGTTCGGAACCCAATTGCTCTGCGAGCAGGCGGTCGGGCGCGCGCTGCGCCGACAGTCCTACGATCTGAACAAGAAGGGTTGTTTCGACGTAGAGTACGCCGACGTGCTCGGGATTCCGTTCGATTTCACGGCCAAGCCGGTCGTCGTGCGCCCGACGCCGCCCAAGGAGACGATCACCGTGCGCGCCGTACGACCCGAGCGTGACAAGCTCGAGATCCGCTTCCCGCGGGTCATCGGATACCGTGTGGAGCTGCCCGAGGAGAGGCTGACCGCCAACTTCACCGAGGACTCGATCCTCAGGTTGACGCCCGACCTCGTGGGACCGTCCGTTACAAAAAACGAGGGGATCGTGGGCAAGGGCGTGGACCTGACCCTAGAGCACCTCAACGGCCGACGCGCCACCGTGACCTATCACCTCACGAAGCACCTTCTTTACACGAAGTGGCGGGACGCGGGGGAGACGCCCAAGCTGCACCTGTTCGGGCAGCTCAAGCAGATCTCGCGGCGGTGGCTCGAGTCGTGCCTCGTCTGTACCGGCGATACCCATCCGGGCCAACTCCTGTACCGGGAGCTGGCGGACATCGCGTGCGAGCGCATCACGGCGGCCATCCTGAGATCGGAGGGAGGGCGGCACGTGAGAGCCCTGCTCGATCCGTACAACTCGGAGGGCTCCACGGCACACGTCCGCTTCGAGACGACGAAGACGCACCGCTACGAGACCGACCCGCGCCGCTGTCACGTCAACTGGGCCATCCTAGACAGCAGCTGGGAGGGCGAGTTCTGCCGCGTAGTAGAGGCGCACCCGAAGGTTCTGGCCTACGTCAAGAACCACAACCTCGGCCTCGACGTGCCATACCTGCACGGCTCGGAGAAGCGAACGTACATTCCCGACTTCATCGTCCGCCTCGATGACGGACGAGGCCCGGACGACCCCCTGTACCTCGTCGTGGAGATCAAGGGCTACAGAAGAGAGGACGCGAAGGACAAGAAAGCCACGATGGAGAACTACTGGGTGCCCGGCGTCAACCGGCACGACGGGCACGGCCGCTGGGCGTTCGCCGAGTTCCGCGACGTGCTGGAACTCGAGGCCGATCTCAATACCGTGATCGAGAACCGGTTCGACCACCTCGTGCGCGTTACGCTGGGCGATCCCCTGGCCATTGCTGCTGAAGGTCTTATTAAAGCGGGCGGTTCCGACCCCGACGCGGAGTACATTCCGCGGCGGCGGCCCTGGGGGTGATCCTCGTCGACACGAGCGTGTGGATCGACCACCTCCGGCGGCCCGACACTGCCCTGCTGCGGCTGATGGAGGCCCGGCGGATACGGATGCATCCCATGATCCTCGGCGAACTCGCGTGCGGCGGCATGGGGGATCGCGCCGAGCGCCTGCGCGAATGGCGCGGGCTTCCCCGGATCGAGAGCCTGGACCACGACGAGGTGGTCGACTGGATCGAATCCGAATCCCTGGCGGGTAAGGGCATCGGGTTTCTCGACGCCCACATCCTTCTCTCCGCCCTCTGCGGAAACGCGAAGCTCTGGACCCGAGACCGATCTCTCCGCTCCCTCGCTACGCACTTCGGTGCAGCTTTTCCCGAACCCGGCGCATAAGGGTCACACATATGGCGAAGAAACAGCCCAAGAAGGTTGAGTCCCTGACCCACCGCGCGGCGGAACGAAAGAACATCCCCACGGCCGAATACCGCGCCGTGATGGCCGACGACGAACGCAGTCCCGTCCAGGTCGCTTACGAGCGGCGAAACCGCGACCTCGACCCGCAACTCGTGTGGCGCGGGAAGGACCAGCAGGACCAGCAAGATCTCGTCGTCCAAGCGCCCCCGCTCTACATCCAAGATAAGGTGCATCCCAAGGTCCTCATCGACGACCTCGCCCGTCACTCGAAGGACGCGGCGCCCCCGGACGAGGTCATCGATCTCTTCGCCGACTTCAACGGCCTCCCCGAGACCGCCGCAAAGACCGACTTCTACCAGCACGGCGCGAATTGGTCAAACCGGATGATCTTGGGTGACAACCTCCAGGTGATGGCATCGCTCGCGGACCGCGAGGGGCTCCGAGGTAAGGTTCAGTGCATTTACTTCGATCCGCCGTACGGCATCAAGTTTAACTCCAACTTCCAGTGGTCCACGACGAGCCGGGACGTCAAGGACGGAAACCGCAACCACATCACGCGCGAGCCCGAACAGGTCAAAGCGTTCCGCGATACATGGCGCGACGGGATTCACTCGTATCTGAGCTATCTTCGGGACCGCCTGGCCATTGCTAAGGATCTACTCACAGAGAGCGGTTCCATCTTCGTGCAGATCGGAGACGAAAACGTCCATCGAGTACGCACGTTAATGGACGAAATCTTTGGTGATCGGAACTTCATTTCACTCATAACCTTCAAGAAGACACATTATCAAGAATCTGAAAGGATGTCGAATATAGCCGATTACCTGCTGGCCTACGCAAACGACATTGCAAACAACAAATACCGCAAGCTCTATACACCGGCCAACCTCTCCGATGTAGACTACAACAAGTACAGAAGAGCTTTTACGCCAACGGGTGCGAGACTCATCCCGAAGCATTGGCGGGACAATCCGCAGCTGATTGACCACAGCTGGCGTCCCTTTCGAAGTGACATCACGCTTACTCGACAAGGTGAGTCGGGCGATAACCAAGTACCTTGGCATGTGGAGGGGCGAGACTATTTCCCCGGTAAGGGTCGACATTGGCGAACCCACGCTATCGGCCGGGAGAGACTACTAAAGGCAGGGCGTGTTAACGCGGGTACTTCCCGACCATTTTATGTTGAAGGGTACGATGATTCGCCATCCACGAATGCAGCAAACATTTGGACGCAGGAATTGGCTGGGGCTCAGGGCAAAGTCTACGTCGTGCAAACAAACGAGCGAATCGTGGAACGCTGTATTCTAATGGCTACGGATCCAGGGGATCTCGTGCTTGACCCGACGTGCGGATCTGGCACCACCGCCTACGCGGCCGAAAAGTGGGGGCGCCGGTGGATTACAATCGATACGTCACGAGTAGCGCTCGCTCTTGCCCGCTCCCGCGTAATGGGCGCTCGCTATCCTTACTACATGCTCGCGGATAGCGTGGAGGGACGGCGGAAGGAGGTCGAGGTCACGCAAGCCCCCCAATCCGATGTACGAGTTCACGGCGATGTGCGTCAGGGGTTTGTCTACGAACGAGTTCCGCATATCACGTTGAAGCTTATCGCAAACAACGCAGAAGTGGACGTGATCTGGGACGAGTTTCAAGAGGGACTGGAAGCGTGGCGGAAGAGGCTGAATGGACTACTAGGTGTATGTTGGGAGCACTGGGAGATCCATAAGGAGGCAGACGAAGAGTGGCCTGCTGAGGCTAAGACAGCGCACGCCGCATGGTGGAAGGAGCGTATCGCGCGGCAGGCACAGATTGACGCGTCCATCGCGGCTAAGGCGCCGTTCGAGTTCCTATACGATAAACCCTATGAGGATCGGCAAACAGTTAGGGTCGCCGGCCCCTTCACGGTCGAGAGCCTTTCACCCCACCAAGTGCTGAGCGTGGGCGTCGACGACGAACTGCTCGACCGGGCAGCTGAGAGGGGACCGGAATACGGCGAGAGGCAGGATTTCGCCTCCATGATCCTCGACCAACTCCGCAACGCCGGGGTGCAGCAGGCGCATAAGGAAGACCGGATCGAGTTTACGTCGCTGACGGGATGGCCGGGCGATTACGTCTGCGCGATGGGGCAATACACGGAGAAGAAACGAGTCCGACGTGCCGGAATCCTAATCGGACCCGAGTTTGGCACAATCTCGCAGCCTGACTTGGCGGCCGCCGCACGGGAAGCCGCGGATGCCGGCTTCGATGTTCTGATCGCATGTGCATTCAACTACGATGCCCAGTCGGCCAACTTCGCCAAGCTCGGCCGTGTACCGATCCTCAAGGCGCGCATGAACGCCGACCTCCACATGGCGGAGGAACTCAAGAACACCGGCAAGGGCAACCTCTTCGTGATCTTCGGTGAGCCCGACATCGACATCCGGAGCGTGGACGACGGGCAGATCGAGGTGGAAATCAAGGGAGTCGACGTCTTCCATCCAAGCACCGGGGAGGTTCGCTCCGACGACACTGACGGAATCGCTTGCTGGTTCATCGACACGGACTACAACGAGGAGAGCTTCTTCGTGCGCCACGCATACTTCCTCGGCGCGAACGATCCCTACAAGGCGCTCAAGACCACGCTAAAGGCGGAGATCGACCCGGATGCGTGGGCCACCCTGCGCAGCAACGTCTCTCGCCCGTTCCCCAGACCCGAGTCCGGCCGCATCGCCGTCAAGGTCATCAACCACCTCGGCGACGAGGTCATGAAGGTCTTCCGGGTATGATCCGTCTGAAGGGATTCGTGCATTCGTTCCGTGAGTCGAGGTTTCCCGACTTCCTCCGGCGATGGCGATGTCGGGCCTTGTGTTGGCACGCCACTGAGACTGACATCCACACGCCAGCAGCGGTGGAGACCTCAGACGGTGTGCTGCGCGGGATCTTCTCTGGAAAGGCATGTCAGCGCAATCTGTTTGCTCGTGAGTGTCCAGCGTCTCTTGAGGGTCCTCCCGAAGCCTGGGAGTTCGTGCGGATCGTAATCGATCACGGCTGCTGTATCTTCGAGAAGCTGGATTCTTACCGGCAAGAACTGGGGCTGCGGGATTTGGTTGTCCAAGCTCTGTTCCGCCGGATTCTGATCACGGGCGAGGCCGTCAGGTCCCTCCTTTCGCGAGGCTTGGAGGAGCCAGCGTTTGCCACCTCTCGCACTTTTCAAGAGTTGGAACGAGATTTCCGGTTGGTGATTGCGGATTCTTCCGACACCAGAGCCCGCCGACTTGCCGCGTTTCTCCCAGTGAAGGGCCGCCGCAACTTTGACAAGGCACCCAAGAATCCCGACACTCTCAAGTTCATTCAGGGCAATACAGCCTTCTTCGGATGGTTCAGAGAAAGGAGTCGCTCTTTCCGCGAATGGCTCGAGTCGGAGGCCTTCCGCGATGTTGCTGAAGAGTTGAAGCAAGGGCCGACGCTTGGGCACGGCTTTGCCAACCAAGAAGAAGCCTTCAAGGAAGCCGGGATGGCCAACGCGTACTATCTGGAGTATGGAGGGAGTTCGCTCTTCGTGCACGGCAACCACGTAGAGCACGATTTCGCAGACGCCAACGACACTGTGATTCGACTGAAGGCCTTCGCGCAACGGGACCCGGAAGAGACGCTCCCTCAGCTCGGTCGACTGACGCTGGCGCTAGTCGACCTCTACAGGTTGATCTGGGAAGACCGGGACAAGCCGGAGTACCAAGAGCCCGTGAGGTTCGAAGATGAGAACTGTCAAACCTGCGAGATGGACGTGCTGGTTGCGCTGACGGCTCGCGCGATCAGCATCTTTCCGAACCCGGTACCGCCGGACTCAACGTAGCAGTCGAGGCGCGCATGAACCTCGCTTCGCGGACTGCTAGAACTCCAGGCAACCACTATCGGGCGCAGCTTTGTGCGAACTCTGCGCTCGCGGAGAGTACTGGCCGTAGAGCGTCAGGCGGAATACGCCGTCCTTCAGGATGATTACGGGAAGGGGAAGTGAGTTCGTCTTCATTTGGTGGAAGATGGTGGGGATGCCCGAGCCTTCGTCTCGCATGATTCCGGCGTCCGTGAGGACGCGGACCAGGAGGGGTTTGCGCGACGCGTGGACGGGACGCCCCCGGCGCAGGGCGTCGAGGGTCGCGGGTCGGAGGAGATCGCCCGGGTTCGAGATCTCCACCCGGTCGTCGTAGAGCCATATCTCGGTCTCGCGGGTCTCGACCTCGTAGTCGCGGTGAGCGATGGCGTTCACCAAAGCCTCCCGCCACACCGTCGCCGGGATGCCCGCGACGTGCGGGATGTCTGGACACGTCGGCGCGTGGGCGGACGAGGGGATACGGGAGGTTGCCCAACCCGCCGCGCGGCGGACCATCCACCAGCCCTCCTCAATCGCGCGGCCCAGCGGTGGATCGATGTGACCGATCCGGGTGGCGTTCCGCTCCCGCCCGTGGAGGCGCTCGTTCCCCTCCGCCCGGAACACGCGTATCCCTGCTGCCTCATGCCAACGGCGCGCCGGGCGGCGGGCGAAGAGAAGCAGAGCGGCGTTCGTGATTCTCCAGTCACCGGCATCCTTATCGATGAGCGCGTAGTATTCGAGCGCCTCGTGCACGGGCCGTTCTCCGGCGGGTGTGCGCCGTAGCAGTGACGCGGCCAACTCAAGGTCCAGATGCTCGATCCCCGCGTCCGGCTGGTACCGCTGCTCATAGCCGACCCACCGGGCTTGCTTCCGTTCGTTGATGGTTGCGGTCATTCGCGAAATATGGCCTTCGGTGGCACCCGGGCCAACCTTCCTCGGGTAAGAGACCACCGGATGAGGAAGCCCGAATGGTGCTGGTGCGGTGCGTGAAGTCCAAAGAGCGACTGGGAGTGGCTCCGGATCGCCACCAGCCTGGCAGATGGCCCAGCGTCTCCCGTGCGGCGCGTGATCGACGAAGGTTGCGGCGACGCGGGGGAACTTCGTCGCGATCTCCAGACGCGGGACGAGGACGGGCGCGCGCGCTTCCCCATGCTCCGCGGTCTGAAGGTCGGGCCGATGTGGATCCGGATCATGGCCAACCCGGATGGGGCCGTGATCGACCGCATCGAGACCATCACCGTCGCGGTGGATGTGCAGGTGCGGCGCGCGACGGAGAATCTGGGCGTCACAGCGGCCCTCGACCCGGCGCTCTGGTTCTTCGGCCGCCACGGGTGCGGCCACTGCGAGAGGGAGGGCGAGAAGGTGTCCTTCGGGCGCGCCTGCGATCACTGCGTGAGGTTCTCCCGGTCTTGAGAGGGCGGCCGGGACCGCCCGTCCGATGCGGGCGATCTCGACGAAAACGATTGCCACATGGCTGCCGGGTTTGCTCCGGAGGGTCGGTGGTGCGAGTGTTGCCCCCCGATGGCGTGACGGCGACCGATTCCGGCTACGGTGAATAGCGCACCCCGATGACCCCCGACCCTTCAGGCGAAACGCAGCGCTTCCTCGGCTTCGCCAGTCCCGAGGCGGACAGGCTCCCCGACGCCTACGAGAGGCTGTCGCCGCCGGGACGGCTCGTGGCCCAGGCGTACGGCGTAGTGAGTCCGTACGACCTCGGGCGGGGACGCGTGGCCAGCATCCTCTACCGCACGCGGGTCGCCGTGCGCGGCCGCACGTTCACGCAGACGGAGTTCATGGCGGCGGTCAAGGAGGTCCACGAGGCGGGGATCGTGTACCGGCCCGGGTCCAATACGGGGCTGTCGGCCGATCCGGCCTGGGCGCCCCGCCTGACGATCGCGGCGTTCGAGGACGGCAACCTGGCGCGGATCGAGGAGCAGTTCGCGCGGGAATCGGCCGGGCGGTCCCCGCGAGTGCCCGACGCCCCGGACATCATGCGGCTCCGCTGTCACGTGGTCGCGGGCCGCTTCGACGCGATCGCGCATGATCTGGAGGAGCCGGAGTACCGGGATTGGGGCTGGCTCGCCCACCCCGACGCGGGGCAGTTGATGTGGCGGCTCCCGCCGCCGTACGTGGACGAGGCTCTCGCCGGCTGGCTGGACTCGGCCATTGAGACGGCCGCTCCGGCGGACCTGGCCGTGAAGGCCTGGCGCGAGTGCTCGCGCGACCCGGCCCAACACGCCGCGGACATCGCGCTCATCCGGATCCTGGAGGGGCGGCCGGAGGATGCGCTCGCGGTGTTCGACGCGCTTCCCGCGGGGGCTCGCGACGGGAAGCCGGCGAGGACGGGGCGGGCGGCGACGCGCGCCCTGCTCGCGATGCTGCGCGGCGACGATGGCGAGGCGGCCCGCTGCATAACGGAGGCCGTCGCGGCGGAGAAGGCGGGCACGCGGAAGCGCAACGTCTTCCCGCCCCTGCGCGCCTTCACGCTGTCGCTTCTCGCGCTGGTGCGCTCCGACACGCCCGGCAACACGGCGGCGCTCGAACGCTTCCTGCGCATCGGCGCGAAGCAGGAGGCCCAGCCGCTCTTCGGGGAGTTCGTGGGCGATGCGGCCGCGGTACGGCGCGGAGAGGGCGCGTGGGTGGCGCCGGACGGCGCGGCGCCCTTCATCTTGCGGCTGTTCGAGGGTCTGCTGGGCTGTTGGGTGGGCGGCTTCGACGTGTTCAAGGAGGAGGAGCGGGCCCGCGCTCTCGTGGAGTTCGCGGTCCGGGCCGACACGAGCGGCTACAGGTGGCTGGCCGCGGAGTGTTTCGCGGTCCTGGACCGGATCGAACGTCTGCACGCCCGGGGCGGGGACGCCTGGCAGGCGATCACCGCGCGGGAGGCCGAGTTGCGGGCGGGTCTCGGCCCGGAGACCCTCGTCTCGCTGATCGAGCCCGCCGAGGACTGGGAGTACCCGCTGAGGGAAATCGAGAAGGTGGCCCGCGGCGTGCAGAAGGGCGGAACACCCAGGAAGCGGTCGAGTTCCGGCGCGCGCCGCCTGGTCTGGATACTGGGGACGGGCCACTTCGGAGACATCACCTTCCAGCCCCGACAGCAGGTGGCCGCCAAGAGCGGCAAATGGAGCAAGGGTCGGCCGGTGGCACTCAAGCGTCTCGCCGAGCAGGCGGGAGAGATGGACTTTCTCACCGAGCAGGACCGGGCGGTGGCGGCCGGGATTCGCCACTCCCGCAATCCTTGGAACGCGGGACCGGATCACTACCTGGGCATGGCCGGCGTCTACGCCCTGGCCGGTCACCCGCATCTGTTCAATCAGGACGGTGCCCAGGTCGACCTCATCCGCCGCGAACCGGAGCTTCTCGTCGAGGAGGAGGAGGGACGCCTACGCGTGCGGGTCGCCCCTCACCGAGAGCGCGGCGACGGCGACTATCGTTTCGCGCGGGCGGGGGAGACGCGCTACGAGGTGACCCGGTTCGGCGCGGCCCACAAGGAAATGATGGACGTCATCCCGCCGGAGGGCATCGAACTCCCGGTCGAGGCGAGGGACCGGCTCGTGGGCGCGGTCTCCGGTCTGGCCGGCGAGTTCCGCGTTCAGGGGACGATGGCGGCGGCGGGCGAGGCGCGGGTCACGGCCGACTCTGCGCCGTGGGTGCGGCTGGCGCCCCGGGGGGCGGGTCTGGCGGTGGACGTCGTGGTGGAGCCCGCCCCGGGATCGGCGGCCTACTTCACGCCCGGGACCGGCGGCACAAGCGTCTTTGCGCACCGAGACGGCGAGGCGGTGCGGGCCGAGCGCGATTTGGCGGCGGAAACCGCAGCCGCCCGGGAGCTCGTGGCCGCGTGTCCGATGTTGGCGGGACTGGACCCCGGATACGCGATGACGGTGTCCGGCGCGGCGGAGAGCCTGGATCTGGTGGAGCAGCTTGCGGCGGCGGAGGTTCGCTCGCTGTGGCCCGAGGGCGAGTCGTTCCGGATCGTCGCCCGCGCCGACACCCCATCGCTTCGCCTGTCCGTCAAGTCCGCCGGCGACTGGTTCCGGGCCTCGGGCAGGATCGACTTCGACGAGGAGCGCAGCTACGAGCTGCGGCGAATCTTCGAGATGATGGACCGGAGCCCGGGCTCGCGTTTTCTCGAACTGGAGGACGGCACCTATGTGGCTCTGACCGCCGCCTTCCGCCGTACGCTGGAAGACCTCCGCGTGCTTGCCGCCCCGGTTCGCCGCGGCGGTACGCTGCGGCTGCATCCGATGGCGGCTCCGGCGCTGGAGGACCTCGTGGAGGGGGCGAAGCTGACGGCCGACGCGGGGTGGCGAAGCCGGCTTCAGGGGTGGCGGGAGGCGCTGGCCGACGAGCCGGAGACGCCGGGCACGCTGCGCGGCGAGCTCCGCCCCTACCAGGTGGATGGCTTCCGGTGGCTCGCCCGCCTCGGCGACTTGGGGGCGGGGGCCTGCCTGGCCGACGACATGGGGCTGGGGAAGACCGTTCAGGCGCTCGCCGTCCTCCTGCGGCGCGCTCCGGACGGGCCGGCGCTCGTCGTGGTGCCCACGTCGGTCGTCGCCAACTGGCTTGACGAGGCGCGCCGCTTCGCCCCGACGCTGAACATCGCCACATACGACGGCCCGGCCGCCAGCAGGGCGCGGCGCCTGGAGGGCCTGGACGCCTTCGACCTCGTCGTGGCGACGTATGGCGTCCTGCAGGTTGATGCCGAGAAGCTGGCGGCGGTCGACTGGGGCACGGTCGTGCTCGATGAGGCCCAGGCGATCAAGAACCCGGCCACGAAGCGCGCCCGTGCGGCCCGCGGTCTGAAGGCGGGGTTCCGGCTCGTGACCACGGGCACCCCCATCCAGAACAACGTGATCGACCTGTTTTCTCTCTTCAGCTTCCTGAACCCGGGGATGCTGGGATCGCTGAACCGGTTCCGCCGCCACTTCGCCGTCCCCATCGAACGCGACGGCGATGCCGACGCCAGGGCGCGGCTGCGCCGTCTGACCGCCCCGTTCATCCTGCGACGCCTGAAGTCCGACGTGCTCGACGACCTCCCGCCGCGCACCGAGATCACGCACCATGTGGAGTTGTCGCCCGAGGAGGCCGCGCTCTATGAGGCGCTGCGGCAGCGTGCGCTGGAGGATCTCGCCGCCGGAGCCCGGGACGGCACCGTCGCGGAACGGGCGCGGATGCAGGTGCTCGCCCACCTGATGCGGCTGCGGCTGGCCTGCTGCAACCCGGCTCTCGTCGCGCCCGGCCACGCACCTGCGAGTTCGAAGATGAACGCCTTCGCCGAAATCCTGGCGGAGTTGCGCCGCAGCGGCCACAAGGTGCTCGTCTTCTCCCAGTTCGTCCGGCACCTCCGGCTGATCGAGGACCACCTGAAGCAGACCGGCGTCCCCTACCAGTACCTCGACGGAAGCACGCCGGCGAAATCGCGGGCAAAGCGGATCGCCGACTTCCAGGCGGGCCGCGGCGACGCGTTCCTGATCTCTACGCGGGCCGGAGGCGTGGGGCTAAACCTGACCGCGGCCGACTATGTGATCCACATGGACCCGTGGTGGAACCCGTCCGTTGAGGACCAGGCTTCCGACCGGGCGCACAGGATCGGCCAGACGCGACCCGTAACGATCTACCGCCTCGTCGCCAAGGGCACGATCGAGGAACAGATCGTCGACCTCCACAGCCGCAAGCGCGACCTCGCCGACCGCCTGCTCGAGGGGACGGACGCGCCCGCCCGCCTCGACGCCGATGAACTCGTCGAACTGCTCAGGCAGTCCATCTGACCGGCCGCGCCGTCGGGAAGATCGTGCGGTGGCTTGCGTCCTCCCCCGCCGTCGTCAACGACTGTGGACGCCGGCCTTCGTCCGCTCCCGGGCCTCGACGAGCCTGCACCACCGCCGCTGACAACGCACGCGGAGGTACGGACAGATCTTGGGGCGGGCACTCCTCGCCCTCGAAGGAGGGAGAGTAGAGTACGGCCCGCGGAACCAGGCCATCCTGGCGGAGGGCGTACAGGAAGGCGCCGTCACCCGTCCTCCAGAGGAACTCGTCGTGCACGGTGCGGGCGACCAGCGCGCCCGTGCGGGGGTCGATCACCTCGAGGACCGTGTCCATCAGCTTGTTGCCATCCAGGGCTCCGTCCTCCCAGCGCGCACCGGCGACCTCCGCCCATTCGCTGTCGGCCACCCAAGTCGCGATCCACAGCAGCCCCTCGTCGTACGCCAGGCTCCCGATGACCGATGGACCGGGCGCCTCGAGCGGGTAGCCCGGCTGCGGCGGACCGGGCGTGAACCAGTCGGGCGACCCCTCCAGCCTGATGTCCACGGCCGAGTCCTCGGGATCCCACGCTTCCACGACGTACTCGTTCGGCCGCGCCCGCCACACTCTGCCCTCCCCATCGGTCGTCATGGGGAAGAAGAAGAACTGCTGCAGCCATCGCTCGTGCGGGAGGTCGCCGACGTCCGCGAGCGTAACACCCTCCGCGTCGATCATCCTCGTAACGCCACCCGGAGTCCCGTCGGCCGAGCCGCCCCAACCCCCGACGATGAAGCCCGACCCGGAGGTCGCGGGGAGAAAGTTCATCCCCATCATGTCGCCGATTTGCGTTGCCCCCAGCAGCTCCCGGGTGGCTGACAGGCTCGTGATCCGCCGCGTCATGGGATCCAGAATCAGCACGCCTCCGTCGGGCGAGGGGCGAAGCCTGCCCATGCCGGGGGCGACGAACTCACCCGGCCCCTCCCCACTCCGGCCGAAGCTCTCCCGGTAACGACCCTCGGCGTCGTAGACCAACATCTCCGCACCGTTCTCGGGGGTGGCGAGGACGAAATCACCGGACCCGAGCCGCGTGATCCATGACGGGAGTCCGATGGTACCGGGATCGTCGATCTCTCCGAGGCGGGCTCGACGAGCCTGCGTCAGGGCCATTCCCCGGGATGGGGCGGATCGTGCATGACCATAGCTCCCGGTGGCGAAATAGTTCCGGATCACGATACGGGGCTGCTCGACAAGATTCATCGGCCCGCGCAGACAAGTGGGCATGGCTACGGCTCCCGCGCGGACCGCGTCCGCAGGCCGGCGAGAAGCTCGGCTATCTCCCGCACGCCGATCGCTTCGATCCCGGGGCCGAGGGGGAAGCGCTCGTTGCCTCCGTAGACGACGAAGGTGCGCTCCGGCTTCAGATCCTCCATCGCGCTCCGCAACCCCCGGCTCGAGCGTGGCGCGAGGCCTCGCTTCACTTCGACGGCCCACGGCTTCGTGAAGCCCGGAAGCTCCAGTACGAGGTCCATTTCCGCTCCTGCCGCCGTCCTGTAGAAGCTCGCCCCGGTGTCCGGCGGCGCGGCCGCGAGCAGGTTGTCGATCACGAAACCCTCCCAGCTGGTGCCCGACACGGGGTGTCCCGCGAGCGTATCGAAGTCGCCGATGCGGAGGAGCGCGTGCACGAGACCGCTGTCCCGCACGTAGACCTTGGGCGATTTGACGAGCCGCTTGCGGACGTTCGCCACGAACGGGGGAAGCCGCCGCAGGATGAACAGGCTCGTCAGCGTATCGATGTAGCGCCCCACCGTCGCCGTGTTGATCCCCAGGCTCCTGGCCAGTTCCGAGGCCCGCAGCAGCCCGCCCTGCCAGTGCGCGAGCATCGTCCACAATCGGCCGAGGGTCTCTGGCGGCAGGCGTCTCTGGACGAACTCCCCCACGTCGCGCTCCAGATAGGTGCGGATGAAGTTCCTCCGGAAGGCGAAGCTGTCTTCGTCGCTCCCGGCCAGGAGGCTGTCGGGCAGCCCTCCCCGGACCCAGAGGGACGTGGAGGTGGCGGCGCCGGGCGCCACCTCCAGCACGCCGAGAGGACCGAGGGACACGAACTCGATCCTGCCGGCGAGGCTCTCCCCGGCCTGCCTGAGCAACTCGACGGAGGCCGAGCCCAAAACGAGGAACCGGCCCGTCCGCCGTCCGCGGCGGCGGCCCCGGTCGATGAGGCCGCGAAGCTCCGGGAACAACGCGGGCACCCGGTGCACCTCGTCCAGGATCACGAGACGGTCTTCGTACTGATTCAGGAAGAACCCCGGATCGGACAGCTTGGCGCGGTCCGATCGGGTCTGCAGGTCGAGATAGACGGCATCCATCCGCCGGGCGATGTCGAGGGCCAGGGTGGTCTTCCCCACCTGCCGGACCCCGAGGAGAGCGACGGCCGCTTGGCGGCCTAGCGCCCGCTCTACGTCGTGCAGGGCGTTTCTCGGTATCAGCATCCTTGCAATTTGCAGTATATACTAATGGATTTGCAAGGATGTATGAGTCGAATGAACTGCTCAACGCCCTGACGCAGTCGACGTCACTCGCCGGCGCAAGGCCTCCAGCGGGGCAGTTGATTCCCCCCTCCGGACGGGTCCGTGGCGTCGGCGAGCGGGGTCGCGTATTCGGGGAGCCACATCCGCGTGGTCAGCTCCGCGGTAGCGGATCCCGGCGCGTCGGCCATGACGTGCATTTCGACGGCGGCGGCGAGCGGTGAGTCCAGGGGCCGCAGCGTCGCGCGCCGCCAGGTGAGGCGTCCGTTTTCCATCGTCGTGCAGCGGGGCTCCACGCCAAGATCCGCGGACAGGTCGGCGACCCTTGAGGACCACCAGCTTCCGGCCCTCTCCCGGGTCAGGTCGGTCTGGACGAGGTCGACATAGACGAGCCTCGACCGCGGGACCGGACCGTTCGCGCCCCACGAAGTGAAGCCGTAGTGCAGCCAATTGCCGTAGTAGGCATCCTCGATTGAACCTTCGTCCGGATCGATCACGATGTCGGGACGCGCGATGCGGAGATCGGCAAGCGTCATGCCGAGCTGAATCTCCTCGGTGGGAAATGGACTCGACTCCGGCCACTCGACCGGCGGCTCGCCGCAGCCCGCGAGGGAGCCGAGGATCGCGGCCGCCGGCACGACGACCACGGCCCTCGCCGTGTGGTCCCTCACAGAATTTCGATTTTCGGCTTGCACTTCGTCTTCTTCATGCACTTGTTGTATCTGCGGTCGCACGTCTCGCCGCTCCCGCACGCGTCCCACACTTCCAGGCATGCGCATGTGCATGCGTTGTAGTCGCATGTGGACGCCGCCTGGCCGGGCTGAACAAGGATGACCGTGGCCAGCAGGAGATTGAAACCCAGGAGTGCCCATCGTCGCTTCATCATCGTCCTCCCATTTTTCATTCGGGCGGCGCCGCTTCGAGCCCCACGCAACACGGGCCCGACCATGCGGGACGGTCCCTCCGTCCCCTGCCGCCCCGAGGTCCGCGCCATAATGGCCCGGCGCGTCAACCCGGTCTCAACAAGGAAGTCGGCGGGTTTACCGGCCGAGCAGGTTCTCGAGGTCGGCCTGCGACGCCTGTCCGACGATCCTCGCGTGGTCGGACGCGAAGGTCGGGGTACCTGTGACGAGCCAGCGGACGGCGAGCGCGGAGTCCCGGGCCAGGCGCTCGTCCGTCGCCGACGACTCCAGACAGCGAGCGAAACGCGTTCCCGCCGGAACGCCGGCCGCCTCGGCGGCGGCCTCCCAGTCCACCTCCGCCGCCTGCCAGTCCTCGTTCGTCATCAGGAAGTCGTGCATGCGCGCGAACGCGCCTCCAGCCTCCGCGCAGATGGCCGCCCGGGCCGCCTCCCTCGAGCGGTCCGAGAGCGGGACGTGCACCAACACGACCGTCGCCCGGCCGGCGGTCGCCCACCCGCTCACGGTCTGGTGCGAGGCCCGGCAGAAGGGACACTGGTAGTCGCTGAACTCGAAGATCACGGGCGCGCCGCCGCTCCCGAGCGTACTCCTCCTGCCGGAAGCGGCCTCCTCCCACTCCGCGCGATGGCGCGCCAGCACCTGCCGCTCGGCGTTCCACGCCCGGAGGCGGCTGCCCAGCACCCCCGCAGGCCGGAACGCGATGATGGCCAGGAGGAGGAAGCACACCCCGAGTCCGATGTCCTGGATCCCTGGCCGCTTCACGGCTCTCGCCTACCCCGGGCCGCCGCCGGGAGCGGCACGATCAGGACCTGCTCCACGTCGAACTCGTCTCGCACGATACCGACCGCCTCCAGTTCATCGGCCCACATCAGGTCGAACCCCGGGGGGAACTCGATGTCCCGGCCTCGGCTGCCCGGTCCCGCGTACACGCTCCACACGGACGGTTCATCCCGAACACGCGTGGAGTCCATTTCCGGCGGCCGGTAACCCCTCACCCAGACGCGTCCGTCGTGCCCGGCAACCACCTCGCCCAGGACCGGGAAGGAGTCGGGAAAGGGCAGGATGTCGAGGACCGCCGTCTGACCTTCCACCAGCGAGGGAGGCAGGGGACGGCTGTTCAACACTCGGCGACGCTCCGCGATCTCCCACGCTCGATGGGAGCCGGTCACCGGGAGCGGAGGGAGGGAGAACATGATCGGTTCCAGAGGGGTCCCCGTACCGGAGGCGCGCTCCACCCGAGCCCGCTCCGTCGACCCGAACAGGATGACCGAGTCCCGAGGGAGCACGAACTCCTCCGGCGAGAACGGTGCCCTCCCCTGCTGGTGGATGGAGGCTGCGTAACTGAAGTGCCGCCTGCCCAACGTCCGGGCGATCGGGTCGAAGCCCCCTCCCCCGGGCGACGTCAGGAAGATGAGCATCGTATCCGGATGCGATTCGCCGACTTCGTCCGGCTGGCGGTACGGTTTCTCGGCCGTCCACACGAGTCGCCCGTCGGCCAGGGCACCGTACAACTTCGGGTACCGCAGGCTGTCCTCCGGGAGACTCGGGGCCGCAATCCGACGCACGTCCCCATCGGCGTACGACCACACGGACGCCTCGTCTCTTCGTTCATCGAAGGCGAGGAGGGAATCGCCCCGATATTCGAACAGCGCCGTCAGGTCCCCGAACTCTTGCGGGCCGCGTCCGGTCCCGCCGCGCGCACGGCGCCACCCCCCATCGAGGCCAAAGGTGCGAATCGTCGCGTCGCCGCCGTTCGCCACGACCAGAATCCCGGCCCGCCGGTCCACGATGGCGCCCACGACATCATGGAAGTCCGTGTGCCCGTCTCCGGTCCAGCTTCCCAGACTCAGCCGCGGCAACCCCGCGCGCAGGGGCGCGGCGTCCGCCTCGGTCGTGGCTGAACCCCCGCGGTCGGGACTCCCCTCCAGACACGCCGCCAGTAGCACCGATGTCGCGAGGAGAACCCGGGGATGGCGTACACGGCGTCGCAGTTCTCACCTCCCTTCTCGTCGCACGCCCGTGACGGCGTGCGCGCCTAGACTAGACGAGGACGCACTTCTTGGCGATGCACCGAGAGAACCGGATGTTACAGTCCCAGCCACCGTTCACGACGCATTCGCCCCATTCCTGCGCACATTCGCACAGGCAGTCGCCGGAGTAGCACGCCGACGCCGACGCCGCCTGGCCGGGTTGGGCCAGGATGGCGGTGCCGAGCACGAGGTTGAGGCCCAACAGCACCCATCGTCGCTTTCGCATGATCTTTCCTATCTTCAGGTCGGGAAGGCCGGATCGCGGATCGCCACCGTGGCCGGCCGCGATCCTCCGGGACGGGCCCTCCGTCCTCCGCCTCCCGAGGTCCACACGCCAGCTTGCTTCAGCTCGTGAACGCAGCGTCATCAGGCCCCGACAGGGACCGGAATGGACGACCGGGTGGCGGTTTCCCGTGCTTCGGGCGGGCCGGTAGGTTCCGGGGTCCCGGGTTCCGAGCAGGAGAGAGTTGGCAGATGATCACCACGTACTTTGGGAGTCTCGTCATCGGCGGCGACGGCCAGACCCGCGGCCGGTACGGCGCTTTCCCGAGGGGCGGCGCCCGCCTGCACCGAGACCTCCTCGCGGCTCTCCTCGCAGCCCTGCTCGCGGTCCCCGCCGCGTGCGCACCCGATGCCGGGGGACCCGGCTCCCCGGGCTCCGGCGCCGGCGTCGAACCGCGGGCGGACTACGCCGAGGTCGCCGCGGCGCTCACCTCGATGATCGAGCGGGAGCGCGAGCAGAAGGGACTCGAGGCGTTCTCCATCGCGCTCGTGGACGGGGACGACGTCGTGTGGGCGGCCGGCTTCGGGGCGCAGGATCCCGAGCGCGGCATCCCCGCCTCGGCGGAGACCGTGTACCGGGTGGGCTCCGTGTCCAAGCTGTTCACCGACATCGCGGTCATGCAGCTCGTCGAGCGAGGCGAACTCGATCTCGACGTGCCGGTCAGGGACTACGTGCCCGACTTCGCGCCTGAGAACCCGACCGGCACCGGGATCACGCTGCGCCAGCTCATGTCGCACCGCTCCGGGCTGATCCGGGAGCCCCCCGCCGGCCACTACTTCGACGACACCGGCACCGACCTCGCCGCCACCGTCGCGAGCCTGAACGGGACGCCGCAGATCTACCCGCCGACGGAGCGCACCAAGTACTCCAACGCCGGGATCGCGGTCGTCGGCTACACCCTCGAGGTCACGAGGGGCGAGCCGTTCGCCGACTACGTGCGCCGCGCCGTCCTAGAGCCGCTCGCGATGACGAGCAGCGCGTTCACGCCCGAACCGGAGGTCGTCGACGACCTCGCCAGGGCGTACATGTGGGGCTTCGACCGCGGCCTGTTCGACGCACCCACCTTCGAACTGGGGATGTCCCCGGCCGGCAGCATGTACTCGACCGTGCTCGACCTGTCCCGCTTCATGTCCGCCCTCTTCCGCGGGGGCGAGGGCGAGAACGGCCGGATCCTCCAGCCCGAGACGCTCGAATCCATGTGGGCCCCGCAGTTCGCGGCGGTGGGGGCGACGAGCGGCTACGGCGTCGGGTTCGCGGTCCAGGAGCGCGCCGGTCAGCGCCGGCTCGGCCACGGCGGGGCGATCTACGGCTTCTCGACCCAACTCGCCTTCCTGCCCGAGTCCGGGATCGGGGTGGTGGCGGTCTCCGCGGTCGACGGAACGAACACGGTGACGGGACGCGTGGCCGACGCCGCGCTCGAGTTGATGCTCGCGGCGAAGGCGGGCGGGCCGCTCCCCGAGGCGCCGCTCCTCGGCACCGACCCCATCGATCCGGCGCTCGCGCTCGAATTGGAAGGCGTCTACGGAGAGGGAGACGACGGCGTTGAACTCGACGCGCGAGGTGGCCGGCTGGCGTTGACCCCGCTCCGTGGCGGCGCGACCCTCAATGTCCGCACCCGGGGCGACACCCTGATCGTCGACGATCGCCTCGCGTTCGGTGCCCGCTACCTGCGGGACGGCGACGACCTGCTCGCCATCGGGGATGCGCCGACAACCGCGCCGGGAACCACGCCCGGCGACGAACCGCGGCGCCTGGCGCGGCGCACCGAGACCGGGCCTCCCCCCGAGGTCCCCGCCCGCTGGGCCGGACTCATCGGGGAATACGGGTGGGACCACAACGTGCTGTACATCCTGGAGCGCGAGGGCCGCCTCCACGCGCTCATCGAGTGGTTCTTCCTCTATCCTCTCGAGGAGGTGTCGCGCGACGCGTTCGCCTTCCCCGACTGGGGGCTGTACCACGGCGAGCGGCTCGTCTTCACGCGGGACGCCGAGGATCGGGCCACCGAAGTGGAGGCCGCCTCCGTCCGTTTCGCGCGCCGCGAGGTGGGGACCGAAGCGGGCGGCACCTTCCGGATCGACCCCGTGCGCCCGGTGGCCCAGCTGCGGGCCGAAGCCCAGGCCGCCTCACCCCCGGCCGAGACCGGGTCGTTCCGGGAGTCCGAACTCGTCGAGGTCACGTCCCTGGAACCCGGCATCCGCCTCGACGTCCGCTACGCGACGACGAACAATTTCATGTCGTCCGTCTTCTACGACGAGCCGCGCGTCTTCCTGCAGCGCCCCGCCGCCGAGGCCGTCGCCCGGGCCCACCGCGCGCTAGCCGAGCACGGATACGGGCTTCTGCTCCACGACGGATACCGGCCCTGGTACGTGACGAAGATGTTCTGGGACGCGACGCCCGAGTCCGACAGGATCTTCGTGGCGGACCCCGCCAGCGGCTCGCGCCACAACCGCGGCTCGGCGATCGACCTCAACCTGTTCGACCTCGCGACCGGCGAGCCCGTCGACATGGTCGGCACGTACGACGAGTTCTCCCCGCGCTCGTTCCCGAACTATCCGGGCGGTACCTCCCGGCAGCGCTGGCTCCGCGAACTGCTGCGGCGGACGATGGAGGCAGAGGGGTTCACGGTGTACGAGGCCGAGTGGTGGCACTTCGACCACGACGACTGGCGCTCCTACGCGATCCAGAACGCGACCTTCGATGAACTGGGGCGCTGACGGCGGACCGCAGCGAGAGAGCGCTAGGGCTTGAAGCGCTGCAGAAGGTTGTACGCCATCTCCTGGAAATGCCTGAGTGTTCCCTCCTCGACGCCGCAACGCTCACTGCCGATCGCGATCGTCCTCCGGTTCAGGTCCACCGTGATGTCCGTGAATCGCTCGCGTTGCACATGTGCATCCAGTGCCGCGAGGAAATCATCTTTGTCGTGTACCCCCAGCGCGAACTCCATGGTCAGGTACGGTCTCTGCATGACGGGATTTCTCAGTTGCAGACGAACGTCTTTGAGGTGAAGATCGTCGAGTGCGAGGTCGGTCACCGTGATCTCACTCATGTTTTGGATCCCCTCCGTTGCCGAGCAAGGACGAACACCGCGCTGTTGCGAGGCCGTTATGGCTGTACTTGGCGTTAGATGGCTCGAGTCGGCGGGACATTACATGAAGCGATCTCGGAGATTTAGGCGCTGCCCCCGGGCACCGATGTGACTATCGACCGTAACATACTTTCCCGTATTGGCTTACGTAACTACGGACGGCGCGGTCCGGTGAAGGTCGCTGGCTGAGGCTCGTCGCCGCCGCGAGGCTTTCGGCTCTTGCCCGGCCTCATAAGCCGCCCCTCCGAGTATCGTGCGGATCGAGTCGCGGTCGAACAGCTTGCGGAGCGATCCGAGTTCGCCGGCCTCCGCGCTCCGCCGTCCCGCCGACGTGAATGGATAGACCACGGACCGAGAGAGCCTCACTCATCCGTCCGTGCACGCTCGAATCGGTGCGCTCGCGGCGATACGCCGGTAAGGCATGAAGCGGTGCGCCCTGGGGTAACAGGAGACGCCCGAGAGCGGCGGTTTTCGCGGCGGAGAACCATCCAACCGGAAGATCCGACCATCGATCCTACCCGGCTCAAGGACGACAAGCAGGTCATGCCTAATGTAAGTGATGCTACAGTACATGCAAACGATGCCGAGAAAACCCCCATCACCGAACGAACCCAAGCTGTTCCCCGACGCGATGTCGTCTTCTTCGTGGGAGTCTGCTCAGCGGGTTACCATCACTCCGATACCTGCATACCTGACCCCCCACGGGCAGAATCGCCCGTGGGGGTCAGGACTTCAAATCAGAACGGATCATCCAGCCGGAGACCTGCTCGCCGCAGCGCGGCATCGATCAGGTCGAGAATTCGCAGATTCTCGGGGCTGTTCATCTGAGGTGGTTCGTAAAGGTCCGTTACCTGACCATCCCGACTCACCCGCGTGACCGGCACCCAGAGAACATCGTTCGACAGATCGATCGCTGTCCCTTGGTCAGCCGCAGCATCCGCGGACACTTCGGGAGCAGCTCCCGGTACTCTGTACGCCTCAGCTGTGAAGTCCGTGGACACCGTCCAGCCCAGATCCGTCAGTGAGTTGAAGGTGACCGCGCTGAGCGGAGATGGATGGTTCTTGTAAGGCGTCATCAGCTCGCTACGCATGCGAGCCTCCGACCAGTGGACACCGAACGAACCTCCACCACCCTCAGTCGCAATAGGTGCGCCATCCAGCGGGAACAGAGAACGGGTTCCGCCTGAATCCTTCCAGCCCTCAAAAGCCTGTACGCCCAGATAGGCGATATCAGCTCCATTCAGAAGCTTGTTCGGAGAGAATCCAGCTACAAACGGATATCTGCTCGCCGAGTGATACCTGTCACCACCCGGGTCGTAGGACAGACCACCGATCGGCGCCTTATCGTACCACGTCCAGCCGATACCAAGAAGATGGCCCATCTCATGCAGCACCGTTCCGTATGTGCCACCCGGAGTGCTGTTCAGATAGTCCATGTCCGCGCGATCCATCACGAATCGACCCATGACCGGGAGCTCCGATGCATTGCCGTATGAGCCGTCGCGTTCCACGCACACGGAAGCACTCGCCAGAGTCCCTCCGTCGCCATCAATCGAGATCGCGCCGATGATCATGATGATATCGTCGACCACGGACTGCCTCTCGGGGAGCCTGAAACCCCTACAGCTGAGCCGCGATCCGTTCGGATCAAGTGGCACATCCGGCGCATCCCGCAGAGCCGACTCCCAATAAGCTGCCGCTCGATCGATCACGCTCGACAGAGGTTCACGCTGCGCATCCCCCACCTTGACAATCTGGATATTGAAGTTCGTTCCATCGATCTGCTCAACTTCAACAGCGATCGTCAAGGACAGACTCTGCGGTCCATCAGCAGCAGTAACGGTAATCACGGTCGTGCCCATCGCTACCCCTGAAACCGTCAGTTCCGCTCCGTCCACAACAGCCGTCGCCACTGTAGTATCGGCCGAGTTTGCCGAGTACGTGAGAGCGCGAGTCGCGACCTCGCCACGCACGTAGCTAGTCAGGTCTGCTGTCCATGTAGCGACCTCCGGACGCGTCGTGCTGCCCAGAGAGAGACCGATATCACCGAAGTCCTTCACGATGACCGGCAGTCTGTTACCGCCCTGTCCCGGCTGTCTGTAAAGGATCGCCTCGCCAGCACCCTGCTCCGAGAATGCGAGCGCCAAGCCCGTGATATCATCCGAGAGACTCTCGCCCAGAGTCGCTCGCAGAAGGACTTGCTGCGACTGATCGGTTCGAGTCACGGACGTCCAATCCGAGTAGTTCGAACCCGGCGGGATCGAGAGAGAGAGCTCATCTCCATCCAAGTTTTGTCCATACACTCGGAACGACAGCGCTGCCGGTAGCGAAGCATCCGTACGCACACGGACCAGAGTGTCATCCTTTACCTGCAACCTCGACGCGATCTGGAACGGTGCGCCCGGATTCTTGTTCAGGTGTAGTGTCGTCAGGTTGATGCCCTCGAAAGCCGCAGGATCGAGAGTTGCGATCCGATTACTCTCGAAGTGCAGACCACGGAGATTCGGGAATGTCAGAGCACGAGCGACATACCGGGCCGTCGCATACCTATTCCCCGTCAGATCCAGATTGATGAGCGCCGTCGGGGGTGTGACGCCCGAGAAGAGCCTGTGCATACGCTTCGCGACCAGACCCAGATTGTTCAGATACAGGCCCTCAAGCGTTGCTACCTGGGCTCTGAGCAGTCCATCAGGAAGACCACGGTCTCCCAGTTGCGGAAGGTTCACCAGACGCAGCTGGGTGAGATTCGACAAGTCCTTGAACGCGTCATCATTGATCGTGGTCAGATGCGGGAAGTCTCTGATCCTCACATCCTTCACGCCGGCAAAAACTCTCATCGACGACCTCGTGAGCCGCGTGGCATGAAAACCACCGAGCTCGATGCGATCCACACCTGACAGCGGACCGAAGGCTCCAGCCGCAATCACGACAGCGTTCACCTCTCGGGTCGGGTCGTCGTTGCCATGGGCATCCATATGCAGCATAGCCGACTTCACAGCCGCGTTGATCCCGTGGAACATCTGGGTAGGAATCGTGTGAAGTTGCCAGTCGCTGAGCGTAAGGTGCTCGACGGCATTCAGGTCCCGGAACAGGCTATTGCTCCACGCCGACCCCTCACCCTCGAAGCCCGCGAGCGTGAAGCGCTTCACCGCAGTTAGACCAGCGAAGTCTCCGAACTTGAAGTCCGCCGTCTTCTGCGAGTTACCCAGATTCGCCGCGAACGTTTTGATGGACGAGATCGCCCCATCGGTTAGTTCGTAGCACTCCGAACCATACCAGCGCGCATCCTGGATAGCTCCGATACGGTAGCTGCGGTGGAGGCCCGGGTGCCGATCACAGACACCCTCGGCAATTCGGAGATCCGCATATGAGCCACGCGACGCGAGTTCCACATCATTCGGAACGATAGCCGTGATCCTCACCACCTCCGATGAGGCAGGCTCGACGTGAGCGTCATCCACAACCACAACCCCGACCGTTCCATACTGATCGCCGTCCGCGATCACGATCGTCGTCGCGTTCGAGTCGAGGAACGCGGCATCTCGGTTTGTCAGCGCTTCCTCAGCGTATCCATGTCGACCCACCGAGGCCGGCAGCGGCTGAGCAGTGAGAGTGAGAGGAATCCGCACCTCCCCATCGGCCGGTGCCTGAAGAATCGCACGGACATAGACCGTGTCGCCCTCCTGTACAGACCTGTCCGAATCGATCAGATCCAGCGCCTGCTTACCGCCCGGCAGAGATGCAAGTACCGTGATGTACAGCTTACGCTTCACGAAGGCGATCCGCGGTGAGGTCACGAACGTCTCGATCTCGTAGACCCCAAACCCGGCTGATCGGCCGACGATTCGCACTCCAGTTCTGCCGCTTTCAATATAGGGCTCGATTTTCACGATTCCCGCATCACCGGAGACATGACGCACGTCGTTTCTCGGCAGACCGTTGTTGTCCCAGAAGATCGTGTCACCCAGAGCGAGAATCGGCGAATCAGCAATCGGCGGCGGTGGAGGCGGAACCGTCACGACGACATCGCGCATCCATGTGATTGAATTCGCGTCCAACCACATCAACCGGAGGCTGGCTGTTCCTTCTCCCACCGCCGTGATGGTCGCACCCGTACTGGTTGCCGCCGCCGTGACGATCCTCTCGTTACCAGAGGTGTAAGAGACCGATACCGGTTCGTAGCCCACATTCACCTCATGGGAGCGTCCGATCTTGAGACGCTTGATGCTGTCAACGGGAGGTGGAGGCGGTTCCGGAACCGTGAGCGTGAGACGCTTCCTCTGTTTCGAGGGCATCAGGGATGGATCGTCCCACGTCAGCAGGTGTTCGGATGTTCCTTGTGCAAGACCAAGAATCTCTGCTCCCGTACTCGTCGCCGTGACACGAGCAGAGTTCGCATCCCCACCTGTGTGTTCCACCGTCGGCTGATGGCCTACCGTGACCGTATCAAACGCACCCACTGCAACGGTCAGCGAGTCAGTAGAGGCCTCGGCAAGAACCTCGATGTACAGGTGGCGAAGACCAGCCACCTCTCCCTGACCGTAGTTCTGCCACGTCATCCGCCATGTCGCCACGCCTGTTTCATTCCCCGCAGCCCGTGCGCCATGAACCCTGTTCTCGTGATAGGCAGTCACCGTCGCCACATCTTCGTCACCGCCGAGATGTGTGACCGTCACCGCCGAGATGCCACCTGATGGAACATCTATCTGCCCACCGATCTCAAGCTCCAGAGTGTCGGTGGGTACGTTTCCATCCGTGACCGTGATCACCACATCCCGCTGCTGCGTCTCAGCATCTCCGTTCGTCCACTCCAGCCGGAAGGTTGCTGATCCAGCGGCAACTCCCGTGAATGTCGCTCCGGTGGTCGTTGGAGTGGCTGTCACCAGTCCATCATCACCGTCGGTCTTCGAAACCGTCGGCTGGTACCCGACATCAACGGTGTGCGTCGCACCTACGGTCACCAGAGCCCGCTCCACAGGCACAGCCACCGGCGGCGTTCCAGAGCCCGCCGTGACCGTGATACTGACACTCAAGCCGAACGAGTATGGAGCAGTGGAATAATCGTCCCAGACGACATCCCATGTGGTAGAGCCCTCCGCGACTCCGGTAACCTCCACCGAATGGACACCACCCGGATCGGTCGTCATGCCCCGAACCGTGGCGATCAACGGATCACCGCTACCGCTGACAACAAAAGGCGGTCCATACGGTGACGTAGTCTCCACAACGTAGGTTGCCCCGACAGCAACAGAGACGTTCGCCGTGTCCTTCTGGGGAGCATTCACTGAGCCGGGTGCCGGCACCTCGCTCGGTGCCACGGCTTCAGTCTCAGCGCACGCAAGACCGACCGTTACAGCCAGAGCAAGAGCCAGCCCCGGCCTTTTGGGACATTGTTTCATCCGTGCATGCGCCTCCGCAGGCATGAATCGCCGTCGCGCGAACCACAGGATTCGACGCGACAGTACATCTTGTAGCTTACCCATCTAATCGCTCCTACTTCGTGTTGCCGACGGGCCCGTTACCCGCCAGATGCTACTGAATCCGGGCGGATCATGTCCGTGGAATCGCATCGGTCCGCCCGGGGTCCTCGGCATCATCCGTGATCCAGACTATGTCGAGATCCGGCAATGCAGCGCCGAACTGGTCACGGACGACAGCACGGATCGTCATCGGTCGCCCAGCGCCCCGAAGGTTGCCGTTGCCTGTGTGAGTTCCACCAAGGTGGGCTCAGGCGGTGGTGGAGTCGGGGGCTCCAGCCCCAGAGGGCTTTCAAACGAGGATCAACGAACGTGCCGTCACCTGACGCTGCATTCGCCGCACCAAACTCTTGACCTTTGAACTCAAGCCTCGTGAGGTCGATCCGGAGCGATGTTACCTCGCGTCACTACTTATATTGGGAAGCGACATCGCACATCTACCTACTGTAACTCCATCGGCGCGACCACAACGGCGTGAGCCCTCGAGACTGGCGGAGCCGCCGGCCGTGGACGGCGGCAAGGCAGGCCCTCTACGTCGTCAGGTCAACCCCAGGATTTCGATTTGAAGTGACCCCCAAGAGTTGGACACCCGACCTCCGGGTTTATTGTGCTGCTCAGCCCTCGCGGTAGAAGTCCTCGATGATAGTCAGGGGCGGCCGGTCTCCGAGGGAAGAAGCTCTCCATCTCCGGGTTGTCCCTCGGTCCGCGGAGGGCGTAGGAGAGTCGCGCGCCCGCCGACAGCAGCTGGCCGGTCCACTCGTGGCGACGGATGGGTCTCATGACCTTCGCCCCGGGGTTATCCTTCACACCTAGTCGGCGCAAACCAAGGCCTGTGAAGAGAGCGCCGTAGCCTTGGCGCGCGTGGCAGTGGACATGGGTTTCTCTATCTTTTTAAGAGTCTCCGATCCAAACTCCTTGCTCTCGTTGTCTTGGATGCCACGAACTAGCCGAACCTTACATGAGATGATGAGGGGAAAGATGATGAGGGGATGAAGTGACCCCCAAGAGTTGGACACCCCACCTTTGTGACGTTTGACCTCCGGGCGCGGTGCTGCGCGGGGTAGAGCCTGGCAGACCGGAAGGAGGTTGACATGGCACGGCGGCGGTACACGCCCAAGCTGAAGGCGCAGGTGGTGCTGGAGGTCCTGACGGGCGGGAAGACGCCCGGCCAGGTGGCCAAGGCGTACGGAGTGCACCCGAACTCGGCACAGCTCTGGAAGCGGCGCTTCGTGGAGCGGGCGCCGGAGGTCTTCGCCGGGGACATGGCGGTGAACGAGTACGAGCGCCGGATCCGGGACCTGGAGCAACTCCTGGGCAAGAAGGAGGTGGAGATCGCCCTTCTAAAAACTTCTTGGGCACGCCACGCTGTGGCCCCCTACCCCTTTCCGGCTGACACGTGGTTTTCAGGATCTGGACGGCCGTGCCCGGCGAAGAGGTATCCCGCGGCCGCGAGTGCCCCCGTCTTCTTCACCTCCATGTGCCGCTCACGGTACTCCGGATCGAAGCGCTCCAGCGCCTCGATCTGCTCCTTGCTTGGCTCGAACTAGCCCTCCCGGACCGTCTTCTCCAGCCGCAGCAGCCAAGTGCAGATTTAACAATGGGTTACGTACGGCGGCGACCGCACGCGAGTGGGGGTTGTACCCGCAGGAGGCGTCACCGACTCGAGTGTTGCGCGTGCCGCTTTCGGCAACTTCGGGCGGCCCGGTAGGTTCCGTATGCTGAACGAAGCATGCACGCCGCGTCGAACGCGACGCGCTGGGCGCTGGGAAAAGGGAAATCGCTCATGCTCTCGGCATACATCTTCTGTGTTCTGGTGGGCGGCGGCTTCCTGGCGCTGTCCGTGTTCGGCGACTTCCTGGACGGGATGGACATCGATGTGGATGTCGACGTTGACGGGGAGATCGACGCGGGGGGCGGGGCCGACGTGGCGAAGCTCCTCTCGCTGCGCACGATCGTGTACGCGCTGTTCGGCTTCGGGGCGACGGGGGCCCTGCTGCACGCCATCTGGGGGGGCGCGAGTCCCACGCTGACGGCGGTCGTGGCCGGCGTCACGGGTCTGGCCTCCGGCGCCCTCATCAGCACCGTGTTCCGCTATCTCAAGCGCTCGGGGGCCGGCACGGCGCTCGGCGCGCGGTCGTTTGTCGGGCTGACAGGGGAGGTGTCGATGGAAATAGGGCCGGACAGCGCGGGTACGGTGAACGTGTTGCGGGGCGAGCGGCGCTACAGCGTTCGGGCCCGCCTGGATTCCACGGGTCCGGACGACGGGCCGCTGGGCCCCGGCCAGTCGGTCGTCGTGGTCGGCATGGCGGACGGCATCGCGACCGTCGTGCCCGTGAACATGAAGCTGCTCGAGGACTGAATCCGGCCCGAGTCGGGTCGACAGAAAAGAGGTTGAGATGGGAGAGTTCCTGAGTTCCCTGGCCGGCCCCGTCGTCGTGGCGGCCGTCTTCATGAGCGTCGTACTCGTGGCGATCATCACCATCAAGAGCTTGATCGTGATCGTCCCCCCCAACCGCGCCGCCGTGATCACGGGCCGGAACCGCATGCTGACCGACGGCCAGTCCGTCGGCTACCGCTCCATCTCGGGCGGACGCACCCTCCGGATCCCGATCATCGAAGCCGTCCAGCACATGAACCTCGAGACCATCCCCATCGAGGTCTCCGTCACCAACGCGTTCTCGAAGGGGAACATCCCGCTCAACGTCGAGGCGATCGCGAACGTGAAGATCGCCTCGGAGCCCGAGTGGGTGTTCAACAACGCGGTGGAGCGCCTGCTGGGGAAGACGGAGACGGAAGTCCGTGAACTGGCCCAGGACACCCTCACCGGGAACCTGCGCGGCGTGCTCGCCACGCTCACGCCGGAAGCGGTGAACGAGGACCGGCTCGGGTTCGCCAAGGCGCTGGCGGAGGACGCGGGGGAGGACCTCGCTTCGCTGGGCTTCCACCTCGACGTGCTCAAGATCCAGAACGTGAGCGACGAACGCGGCTACCTCGAGGCGATCGGGCGCGAGAAGTCGGCCGAGGCGATCCGGGCCGCGGAGATCGCGGAGGCCCAGGCGGAGGCCGACACGCGGGAGGCCCAGGCCGAGGCGAGGCGGCGAGCCGAAGTGCGGGAGGCCGCCGCCTCGATCAAGGTCGCCGAAGCCCAGAACGAGTTGCGCGTGCGCCAGGCCGAACTGGACCGCGAGGGCGAGACGGCCGAGAAGATCGCGCGCGTGAAGGCGCAGGAGGCCGAGGTCGAGGCCGAGAAGGTCCTCGAGATGAAGCGCGTGGAGCGCGAGGAGCAGCGCCTGCGCGCCGACGTGATCGAGCCCGCCAAGGCGGAGAAGCAGGCGGCGTTCGCCCGCGCCGAGGCCGAGGCGGCCCCGATCCTGGAGCGCGGAAAGGCCCAGGTCGAGGTGCTCAGGCGGCTCTACGCGGAGGTCCAGACGGGCGGCGACACGGCGTTCGCCGTGTTCATGGCCGAGAAGCTCCCCGAACTGCTCGAGATCGCCGTCGGCGCCGTGAAGGGCGTGGACATCGACCGGGTGGTCGTCATGGACGGGGGCCAGGGCGAAGGCGTGTCCAATGCCCTCAACCAGCGCGTGCGCGGGGCCTACGGGACGATGGAGGGGCTGGCGTCGGTGCTGGGGCTCGACATCCAGGAGGTCCTCGATCGGGCGGTGGGCTCGGGTGACGCGGACGGCGGCGAGGGGTCGGCTCCGAAGCTTCCGCCAGGCTAACCCAGGCTACTCACACCACTTGCTCGCATACAGTCCGCCGCGGGGCCGATCCCGGCATGGCTGGGTCGGCTGACCAGCGCTGTCCGCGGCGGACTTACGTCGAGACCCATAGCCGCAACCGTACTGTAGTTGCGCACCAAGCCGAGAAGATTCCGAGGTTCAGTAGGCCGAGTCTGGAGATCGATCCGATCCGCCATGCCCGTCCATCCCCGAACGACCGTCATGTGTGCGGCTCGCCCCTGACAACGGCCGACAGCCTCGACGCGGCCTGACGAGGGCCGGCGGGAGCAGCTCCAGGCGAGGCTATTTTGTCCAGACCGCAACGACGCCACACTGCGATGCCGAACCGCCGAAGTCCGCGGGAAGAGAGGCTGCACCCTTGTAGATCTCTATCCCGGAGACTTCGTGAGGCTTTACCCATCCCTTGAAACTCCCAACACGAATGCCATCGAGATAGTTGACCATGGGACAGGACGATCTTCTGTTGATGATACGCCCCGAACGGTCCGCCGAAATGCCCGGGACGAGCATGCTGACCAAGTTGGCGACTTCCAGTGGACGCCAGCGCTCGATGTAGTCCTCCGTGATGAACGTTCCGAGCCCAAGAAGTTCGCCCCATCGTTTTCGCTCGTAGAACCCCTTGATCTCAAGGCGGCGCGACCGGAGCACCGTGGTCACCAGCGGGTCCATCTCGATTGGTGCCGGAACCATGGCGATGTCGACCTCCGTCGTGTGGCCGTTCTCTACCGCAACGACGTGATGAACCGGCGCGTAGCCCAAGCGCTGGGCCTCCAGTACATGCTTGCCGGCCGGCACGCCGCTCATGAAGAACCGGCCCTGGCGATCCGTGTCGACCCATGTAGTCTCGCCGACCAGCGAAACGGCCACCACATGCACGGGGTCATCTGTCAGGGCGTCGCGCACCGAGCCGATAAGGCGCCCCGGGATACCGGTCGCAACGTCAAACGGGATGCGGAGTTCAATCTGGGGCGTCGCCCCGGGCTCAAACAGAACAGACGCCTCGGCGCTCGTATTATCGCCGACCTCCGCCCGCAGGGTGGCATGTTCGGCGTCACGCGGTACGCACAGGAGCAGCAAGCCATCGGCCCGCGTGGACGCCCGAACGGGCGGCGCGGCTGAGTCGCCCCACTCGATGACCACCGTGGCCCCCGGCAGCGGAGTACTCCCCGACTGGTCCGTGACGGCTACGGCCAGTTCCGCTCGGCCGCCACAGTCTACGTCCTCTGTTACGAGCACATAATCTGTCCGGTTCTTTAGCACATAACCTGTCCGGTTTCAACATGGTCTCGGAGGAGGCGGTATGGACCGGACGGAGCTGCCGCGGGCGGCGCGGACGTTGAGGTTCGAGGAGTTGTACCGGGCGTGGCTGCGGGGGGAGATGACGCAGGGGTGGGCGGCGGGCGTTCTGGGGGTGAGCGAGCGGACGTTCCGGCGCTACGCGTCGAGGTACGAGGCGGGCGGTCCGGAGGGGCTTCGGGACGGGCGGGTGGCCGGGGGCTCGCACCGGCGGGCGCCGGCGGCGGAGGTGGCGGCGCTGGAGGCGCTGTACGGGCAGGAGTACGAGGGCTGGAGCGTGCGGCACTTCCACGAGCGGTACGTGGAGGATCACGGTGGGCGCCGGTCGTACACGTGGGTGAAGAACCGCCTCCAGGGGGCGGGCCTGGTGAAGCGTGGCCGGCGTCGTGGCCGACACCGGCTGAGACGTCCCCGCAAGCCCCTGGAGGGGCTGATGGTGCACCAGGACGGCTCCACGCACGAGTGGGTGCCGGGGCGGGTGTGGGATCTGATCGTGACGTCGGACGACGCGACGGGGCGGGTGTACTCCGGGTTCTGCGTGGCGGAGGAGGGGACGTGGTCGAGCTTCCGGGGCGTGCGGGAGACGGTGGAGGCGAAGGGGCTGTTCGCCAGCCTGTACACGGATCGCGGCTCGCACTACTGGCACACCCCCAAGGCCGGGGAGAAGGTGGACCGGAGCAGGCCGACCCAGTTCGGGCGGGCGATGGGGGAGTTGGGGATCGAGATGATCCCGTCGTACTCGCCGCAGGCGCGGGGGCGGTGCGAGCGCCTGTTCCGGACGCTTCAGGGACGCCTGCCCAACGAGTTGGCGCGCGAGGGGATCGCGGACATGGGGGAGGCGAACGAGTACCTCGGGGCGTACTGGCCCCGGTTCAACGCGGCGTTCGGGGTGGAGGCGGCCGGGGAGGGGACGGCGTTCGTGCCGCTGTCGGACGTGAGGCTGGACGACATCCTGTGCCTGCGGGAGGCGCGGACGGTGGGCAACGACAACTGCGTGTCGTACCGCGGGAAGCGGCTCCGGATCGCGCCCCAGCCGCACCGGATCCACTACGTGCGGGCGAAGGTCCGGGTACACGAGTACGAGGACGGGAGCATGTCGGTGTTCCACGACAGGCTCCGGCTGGGCCGCTACGACCGGCAGGGATGTCCGCTGGCGACCTCGAACGGGGCGGGAGGGACGGCGTGACGCGCGACACGGCCCCCGCGGAGGCGAGCGTAGCGAGCCGGAGCGGGGGCCGTGTTCAAACCGGACATGTTACGTGCTACCAAACCGGACAACTTCATTTGCTCCCTACACACAGTCTACGTCCTCTTGCGCCCACACGGGGAGGGCCCCGGCCACTGCCCACATCGGAGCGCAGGCGACCACCCTCCTCACAAACCGGGGACTCCGGGCCGTACGCATCATTCCGCGAGCGGTCACTCAAGCCTCCCGGGCCGCGCTGGCCGCCAGCCCGTAATCGTCGGCAGGCCGAACTCGTCGTGGATCGTCGTCCATAGCAGGATCCGGCACTGGACCTCACGCTCCACTCCGCGTTCCAGCGCCGATGTCGTCACCTGCCCGCTCGAGTCGTCCCCGAACTCGGCCCACAGCACCGCTTGTCTCGGGTCCCCGGGAACACAGACAAGCACGCGGCCAGCCGTGTCCGTCGCCTCGCGCACCGGCATGCGCTCCGCGTCGGTCCAGCGAAGAACCACCGTGGCCCCGGGCAGCACGACGCTCCCGGACTCGTCCAGCACCGTGACGAGAAGAGAGGCCCGGTCACCGCAGTCCGCCTCCTGTGCCGCCACCGGGCCGTAGCCGGTCGCGAACAGGGACACGAGGCCAATGGCGGAGACCCGCGAAGCCCGACGGTGTGCCCTCATCCGACGTTGCATCCGTGGCCATCCTTCATTTGGTCCAGATCACGACGGCGCCGCAGCGTGCATCGGCGGCGCCGTACTCGGCGGGGAGGGACGCGGGTCCCTTGTACACCTCGACCCCGGCGACTTCGATCATCAACACTCCCACGCCAAGGCGTCGGATCTCAATGCCGTCGAGGAACACGCGCATCCTGCAGGGTTTATCGGAAAACCCCGAACTCATTCTCCGATTCTGGAAGTCCGGTCCGATTCCAGGCACGACCATCGCCACCATCGAGTAGAGGCTGCCGGGCCGCCACCGTTCGATATAGTCGGCGGTGAAGAAGTAGCCGTTGCCGGTCAACTCTCCCCAGTGCTTGCGTTCGTAGAACCCCTTGATCTCAAGTCGTCGTAACCTCGTAACCGTGGCAACGATCGGCTCCAGCTCCAAGGGCGACGGCACCAGACCGATATCCACCTCCGTCGTGAGGCCCTGGTTCACCGCGATCGGATAATGGAGCGAAGCGTAGCCGAGCCGCCGCACTTCCTGTTGCTCTCGGCCACGCGGTGGCGCCCGTTCACCATGACGGATACGGCCGCCGTGGCCACCGGATCGTTCGTCTGTGCGTCATAGACGCGGCCGATGAGCCGGCCCGGACTTACCTCCGCGAGCAGAATCCGGAGCTCGACCTCGTGCGCTTCTCCAGGCGCGAACGTGAGGGTCGCCTGCTCGCTCGAGTGGTCACCCAACTCGGCCCACAACACCGCCTCTCGCGCACCTGAAGGTACGCAAATGAAGAACCTCCCGTCCCCCTCTGCCGTCTCTCTCAGCGCTCTCTCCTCCACGTCAGACCAGTGGAGTACGAGCATGGCGCCCGGCATCGCTATGGTCCCGGACTCGTCCAGGACTGTGACTTCGAGAGAAGCCCGGTCGCGGCAGGGTTCTTCCTGTCCCGCCACGCCGGCCACACCCGTCGCCAACAGCAACGAAGACACTATGGCCGCCCGCAGGGGACCCTCGCCCCCACCGCCACGGCCAGCTCCCGGGGTACTCATCTGCGATGAGGTAGGACCAAAGGGTGTGTAAAAAGGGAGGCGACGTACCTTTCAGCTGACCAATAACAGCGGATCCGGGGTGAGACCCGGAGAAAGGACGTCGCCTCATGGGCAACGATACGCGGGAGAGGTGTGGCGTGCCAGCGTGGGAGACGCTGGAGGGGTGGGTTCGGGAGGGGGTTCGGGAGATGATCCAGGCGACTCTGGAGGAGGAGTTGACGGAGCTTCCGGGCCGTGGGAAGTCGGAGCGGCGGGCGGCGGTGGACGCGCCGCCGGGCTACCGGAACGGGTACGGCAAGCCTCGGCGTCTGGCGATGAGTTCGGGGACGATCGAGGTCAGGCGGCCGCGGGCCAGAGGTCTGGAGGAGCGGTTCGAGAGCCGGGTGCTGCCGCTGTTCGCGCGGCGGACGCGGGAGGTGGGGGATCTGATCCCGGAGTTGTACCTGCACGGGCTGGCCGGGGGCGACTTCGAGCTGGCGCTGAGGGGACTTCTGGGCGACGGGGCGCCGCTGTCGAAGACCTCGGTGGGCCGGCTGCGCGTGAAGTGGACGGCGGAGTACGAGGTGGCGCCGGCGGCCGCTGGGGGACCGGAAGGTCGTGTACGCGTGGGCGGACGGGATCTACGTGAAGGCGGGCCTGGAGCGGGACAAGGCGGCGCTGCTGGTGGTGATCGGCGCCATGAGCGACGGGACGAAGGAGGTGCTGGCGGTCGTCCCCGGCTACCGGGAGTCGACCGAGTCGTGGGCGTCGGTGCTGAGGGATCTGAAGTCTCGGGGCTTGGGAACCCCGAAGCTGCTGGTGGCCGACGGGAACCTGGGGATCTGGGGCGCGGCGCGGGAGGTGTGGCCGGAGGCGGCCGAGCAGCGGTGCTGGAACCACAAGACGACGGGCGTGCTGGACCGGCTGCCGAAAAGAGAACAGGCCGAGGCGAAGACGTTGCTGCGGGCGGTGGCCCACGCGCCGTCGCGGGCGGAGGCGGTGGAGGCGCGCGACGCGTTCGGGGCCCGCTACGGGGCCGCGCAACCGGACGCCGTGTCCGTGCTCGAGGACGACTGGGACCGCATGACCGCCTTCCACGACTATCCGGAGGAGCACTGGCGGCACCTGAGGACGACCAACATCGTCGAGAGCCCCTTCGCCTCGGTTCGGCTGCGCACCACGGCCGCGAAGCGGTTCAAGCGGGTGGACAACGCCACCGCGCTGATCTGGAGGCTGCTGCTGGTGGCCGAGAAGCGCTTCCGGAAGCTGAACGCTCCCCAGTTGCTCGGGGATGTCTACGAAGGGAAGAGGTTCGAGGACGGAAAGCCCGTCCCTCAAGGTCGGCGGAGGATCGCCGCCTGATGCCTTTTACACACCTTTTGGTCCGACCTCTCTGCGATCTTCCCGTTCCACTGCGGCCCACCCCGTCACGACCGGCAGATCGAGCGCGTCGTGGCCTGCCCGTCGATAACAGCCCTCCTGCGGCACTCAAACGGCCTCCCATGTGATCACCCTTCCGCCGTTTCGCTGGACTCATACGCCCACCCGGTAATCCTTGGCAACCCAGTGGATCTCGGTCTACCGTCCACAACGTCGCCGACAATCTCGTGCCGTAGAACTTCCCTCCAAGCACCGGATAGCGGCAGCCCCCGACGCGCAGTTACGGGGGAATGATCGCCAGAACCTCGTCGCTGACTGTCAGAGGTAAAGCTCGGGGCCAAACCGTGTGCCGCCCCGGTTCGGTCAGCGAGAAGCGACCGAGCCTGGGCCTGCGAATCGTCCACTCGCGGATCAGCCACCGATCGTCTGCGATGCGTTCGAACTGAAGCTCACCGCCAAGGAGGGACTCGTCGATCTCAATCCGCCCGAACGAGGCACGGTAACGCAACCCCTCCGGTAGAGCCCGGAGACGCCATGGGTACGCCAAAACCAGGTCCGATCGGTTGGCTCCTTCACTTCGTCCAAATCGCTATGACGCCGCAACTGGGAAGCGGATCCGGCGAATTCCGCCGCGAGAGAGGCGACACTCATGTATATTTCGACACCCGCGATCTCATGGGGTCTCACCAGGTCGTCGATCGTCTGTCCGTCCCGTCCACCGAGACCTCGCACCTGCGTGTTGTCGAGATAGATACTCATCGGACAGCCGCCGGGCGTGAACTCCGACGGCACTCGCGTGTTCGGAATCGGCATAGCCCCGGACTCGTCCACGACCTGCAGGACCCCGCGCCCGTCGCAACTCGGCTCCTGGCCTGCAAGCCCCGAAGGGCTCATCCCACCGGCAAGGGTCGCGAGGATCGCACAGATCAGCGGTCCCCCCTCAATGTGTCGCGGTCGACCGATCACGGAACAGTTCCTCCCTCAACTCCTGCGCCGAAACGCGCCCTCGGACGGCACTCCTTCGTGGGGACTCGGCAGCGAGGTTGAGATGCTGTCCGGCTGTCCTCGAACCAGTCGATGTCCGATGGCCGATGGAGCGCGAGGACCTCCCCGCTGGTGGTGAGAGGATAGGCCCGAGGCCAGACGGTTGTCCCGTGATTGACGCGCCACAGGTATTTTTGCGTGAGCACAGGACGTCGAATGCTCCACTCGCGAATCAGCCATCGACCGCGAGTGATCCGCTCGAACCGAAGGACGCCGCCGAATTCGGCCTCGTCGATCTCGATCGGGTGGAACCGGGTGCGGGGGTCACGGGACATGAAGTGCGCCCGCAACGCCGGCTCCAGGTGCCGTCGCAGGAAGGGACGCAGCGACGTGTACTGGAACTCCAGTTCCCGCGGTCCGACCTCGACGGTATCGATCCAGAGGACACCCTCGATGTCAACGAGTGTCCGGCCGGGCTTCGGTTCGAACCCCAATCCAACGGTTCCCTCATCCTGGCTTTCGACCGGCCGCAGGCAATGCGTCGCCAGAAAGCCCGGCGACGCCAGCGCGTCTCCATCGGGGGCGTAGAACGTGGTCAGCGAGTCGCTGATCACCTCGGCGTACCCATACCTTTCGAGGTGCTCCGGCGACGCGTTGACCAGGGACTCTCGCACCACGAGGTCGCGGTATCCTGCTGGTAGCGATGCGCACCGCGTCTCCACACGACGGACGGCCGTATCATCCGCATCTGCAGGGTGCCGAGATCCGCAGTGGACGACACCGTGGCGAGGATCGGGAGGACGGATTCGTAGAGGGCGAAGGCTCGGCGCCGCTCCTCGGGGGTGGTTGGGCAGACGTTCTGCTCCGAGACCGACAGCTCCGGGAGCGGAATCGGCTGCACGGGGACGTGGAGACGGAGGGCTCGCGACGCTCCTCCCGTGGCGATGTGGAGCGTATCCGACGCCCAGGACTCATAGCCGATGCGTGTTATTCGGAGGCGATACACCCCCGGTGCCGGCATCGGCAGGTTGAACGCCCCGCGTCCGTCCGAGAGGGCCTCACCGAGCACGACCTCGCCAGGGCTTCCCATCACGTCGAGCGCTACAAGGCGATCCCCGACCAGCGCGATCTCGCCGATCCAGCCGAGCGAGTCGTCCGCAAAGATCGCATCCGGCGTCAGGGTCACCGTCGCCCCGACGTTCCGCAGCCCTTCTTCGCCCTCCCGACAAGCCAGGCACACGAGGACGGCGCGCGCGCCAAGGGCCGATCGCCGCCCGGCGCCTTCCGGAACGCAGGCTATCCGTTGCACCTTTGGTTCCGGCAGGTCGGACACGTAGTCACAGAGGGGGCCGCCAAGCGAGTCAAGGTTTCGGGGAGCCGATAACGCGCCAGCCATGGGCTGGGCTCCGACCCACTCGCATAGATCCACGTATCGGATTCGTCCACAGCGATGGCCTCCGTGGCTCGATCTAGGTGCAGTGTTTTCACATACTCGCCGGCCCAGGTAAAGACGTGCACTTCTCGCGACTCCCAAGCGAACTGTTCCCGACCCAGTCGCCGGCCTGAGAAGACGCCGTACAGATATCTGCGCGTCGCTGCCAAGTCGGTAAAGCCGTAGCGCGTCTCGGGCCCCACGGCCATTACCGCCCTTCCATTCCTCGATCGCCCCTGCACCCACGCGGGCTGGAATGGGTCCGGCACCGCCGCTCGGGCGATCGGGATGCCGTCGTAGTCGAAGATCTCCAGCAATCCCCCGAAGAGCGTCGCCGCCGCCAAACGGCCACCTCCAGGGTCGGCCACGACCCAACTCTCGTAAGCTTGGAGGAGGGTCATCCCCGGCGCCTCAGCGGCTTCGGGCGGAAAGCCAACGATTGTGCGATCGTAGCTCCGGTCGGCGTTGTAACGAGCCACGCGACCTTCTGTGATCCAGCCCCCGGCGAACCAGCGGCCGTCCGGCGCTCGGACAAGGGACCCGGCGTTGGGGCCGTCCATGCGGAAAGTCTCCGGTTCCGCGGCGTCACCTCGTTCGATATCCACTAAGGAAAGTCGGGTCAGACGCTGATGGACGCCGTCGAGAATCCATACCTCTTCGCCCGATCGCGAGACTCCGCTTACTATCTGCTCGGGATCCTGGAACTCTCCCGGCCCATCTCCGCTCTGTCCGTAGGACCCGAGACGCCGTGAACTCAGAAGGTCCACAACGTGGACGGCCGGGGCAAGCATTGCGTCGAGCGCCACGAGCCGGTCGCCCGCCAGAGCGATCTCCACGATCCAGCCGAGTGAGTCGTCCTCGAACACCACATCCGGCGTCATTGCGGGAAAGGTGCCGGCTTTCTCAGCGAGCGAGCCCGCCTGTCGGCAGGCAAGGCTGGTGAGGGTCGCGAACGCGCAGACGACAGCTATTGGTTTCATGGCGGAGCCCTTCAAGCAGGCTAGGCAAAGCATCGTGGCTCACGGTTCTTCTCTACTCGATCCGGACATATGCAGTCCCCTTTCGACACCATGCCGCACGAACCTTCCTCGCATGAGGCTGCGGACAAGCCGAGCCCGGTGGACGTATTGGCACCTCCCGAGATCGGAACGGAGGCGGCGATCATGGCCAACAGGGTCGTAATTGCGAAGCGCTTCAGTTTCATTTGTGCCTTCCTCTTCGCTAGGGTGATTCAGTCACATCACGGAAAGCTCGGAAATCGTCTCCCAGAACGAGCGTGCTTCGGATCGCAGTCGCCAAGTCCTCGCCCCGATATCTGAGGCTGCCACGGGTGTCCAGAACGAAGTACTGACTCCCCCTGCAAGCGCCGAGGGCATCCCAGACCTCGAAGCGCTCGTCGTAATGGGACGGAGGGCTCGTTACCGGTCCCGCCACGATGTCGGACTCAGCCCCGTGATCGACCGCAATGAAGAGCGTCCGCGCGCCCGCAGCTTCAAGACTTACGGCGTTCACCTCGAGAAGATCCAAGTGTTCGACAGGTGCGAGGCTTGGCCACGGACGCTGGATGACCAGTGTCAACGCACCGCCGGTGACCTCACGCAGCGTGGCTTGGTTCCCCGAGGGGGTGCGCAGGCTCGCGGCCATGTCGACCGGTTCGTCGAGCAACGAAGACGTGATGTGCTCGCGCCAGGCAGAATGGGCCGCGCGCAACTGGGCCTCGGTCGGGACGAGCGGTGTCCACTCTTTGACCGATGCGGAGTAAGGTTCGACGGGTGCTACAGGGTCGACTAACACAAGAGCGAGCAACTGTGAGGCGCGATCCGAAGAACCAGCAGTGCGGTGGAGCCTAGCCAACTCGAGCACCACCTCCGGATTCCAGCTCTGCTCGTAGGCACGTCCCACGGCTTCGAACGCTGCGGCTACCTCCCCGCGGGCCAAGTGCACCCGTCCGAGGTAAAGATTCAATCGGGCCCGGCTCTCGTCGGTCTCGGTTTCGAAGTTGGCTCTTGTCTGGTCGAGGGGCCGCGCGACACCGTGCCAATTCCGGCTGTGAGCGAGCCGGTCGACTATCCACGCCTCGGCAAGCGAACGGAGGTTGGGCACTTCGATCATCCGGCCCGCCATCTCGACATCGAGCCAGAGGTCACGGAACACAGGCTCACTGGCATACCGGTCGAGCCAAATCTCGGTCATTACCGAGTCGGCAGTTTCGTACGCGAGCGGCAGTCCGATCTGGGCAATCGCGGGTGCCGGGGCGAGGCCCCAAACTCGGTCCAGAGCATTCAGCTTCTCACGATTCGACATCGAAGAGCGAGCGATCCACCGCAAGCGGGCCTGTAGCGCGTACTCGTGCCGAGGGTAGCTCGACGTCAGCTCGTCTTGCCAATACGTCGCCAAGTCATCGCGTTCGAGTAGCCCGGCATACAGACTCAGCGCGTGGATGCCAAGGGGTCCGGGATCGCGTTGCCGCGCCGCAGAATCGAACCGGTCGAGACGCTCGGTTAGCACCTCCAGGACAGTGTCCCTTCCGGCGGAAGGCGCGGTCATCCTCGTGAAGAGCAGTTGTTCGGCCCGGAACTCGGGGCGGTCGGGAAACTCCGACGCCGCTCTTTCCGCTACTTCGACCACGCGCGATGAGCCGATTCCTTTGGCCGCGAGCATCTGGTAGAGGCGACCTTGGAGCGTCGGCCGGCCGAGTTCATCCTTCTCGATGAACTCCCAGAATCGCCCGCGGTTGGTGTCGATCCGCTCTGCCTCGAGGTCCTCGACTGTGGCCACTGCATAGACCGTACCCGGCGGCAAGTCAGCGACGCCCTGGAAGCGCCCTGGGTGACTGCGAGAGAGTTCGATCGTGCTGAACCCCGGCGCGGTCTGCGTGAAGCGGAGAGAATCGGGGACCCAATACCTGATGCGGGCGCGGAGGCTGGGTTCCGCGGCCAGCGGTGAGACGGTCTCGTAGCGGAGTTCCATCGCCCCGTTGCGGGTCTTGTTGAGCGTCAGGATGCTGGAGCCCGCCATGGCCCGATCGGCACCGAGCGTCAGTGCCAGCGCGATCACAACGAGCGCCGCGGCGCTGGCCGCCAGGGAGGGCAACGCGCCACCCACGAGCGACTTCAACATCCGTCGCGGAGGGACCGAGAGGGCTACGACTTCTGTCTTGCCCGGTCGCGCCGCGAAGATCTCATCGATGAGTTCGGGGGGGGCTTTCGGGTTAGGCAGGGCTCTGAGTCCATCGCCGAGCACCCGGATGAACTGCACTTCCTCCCGGCAAACCATGCACATCCTGATGTGCATACGGACCTTGGACGCCGAGGCCCCGTCCAGGTCGCCGTCGGCGAAGGCGCTCAGCGTCGGGTAGTCGACCTGCGTGTTCTCGTGTATGTCCTCGTGCATATCCGCTACCTCTCGCCCAACGCGGCCCGGAGCGCCGCTCTTGCCCGATGCAGGCGGACGGCCGATGCCGAGTAGGAGACCTTGAGGATTTCAGCGATTTCCTTGTGCGAGTAGCCTTCAACCTCCTTCAGAATGATCACGGTCCGCAGCTTCTCCGGGAGCGAGGCCAGCGCTCGCTCGAGGGCGATGGAATCCAGGACTTGGGGTGGACGCTTCGGCATGTGCTCGCTGAAGATTGGGACCTCGCGACGCCGCTTGCGTACGCGCAGGTGCATCAGCGCCTCCCGCGTCGTCACGGCTCGCAGCCACGTCCCCAGTGAGCTCCTTTGATCGAACGTCCGAAGGGCTTCCGGCAGACGCGCGAACACATCGTGCAGGACATCGCGCGCGTCGGCGGTGGAATTGGTGAGGCGGTACGCGACGGCGAAGAGTTGGTCCGAATACTCCTCATAAAGCTCTCGCAGGGCGTCGCGGTCACCCGCGGCGGCCATTCGAGACAGTCGCACCTCCTGATTCGCCTCGATCACACTACCGGGCACAGACGGGGAGGCTCAGCGTCGGGTCGCCACGGGTCACGCCCGTGCACGACGAGGCACGGCCGTACCGGCGGCTCGGCCCAAACTCCAGATCCGGTGTTCGGATCCTGCCATGCCCTGTGATCGATCCGTCGCACTCGCAGCGCCTCCCGCGCTTGAATTCCATGTGCGTCCAAGTGAATTGCGCGATCTACGACTATATGCCACGACCCTGGGGAACTTTACATAAGTCCGTTACACGTAATCCCGGTCGGCGTATCGTCCGAGACGTGTTGGTCGTAAGCACATGACTTGCCACAGATCAGGAGGTAAGACTAGGGATCCCGGGCGCCCCGGAATCCCCGGCGAGTCACCCCGGGGCCCGCGCCCTTGAATGACGAGGCCCCCGCCGTTGCGAGGTGGACACGACTCAGGCGGGCTGTTGCTGCTTCACCCCGTGTGGAGCCCGGGATCAGCTCACCGCTTACCTGCCACGCTCAGGGAGCGAAGCGACGTGACAGGCAAGCTCGGATACGGCCCTGGACAACTGGGAATCGAAGCGGGTCCGCTCCTCGACCGAGAAGCTGTTTAACGCCCGGTCGAAGTTGGGAACCCGCGACACGAAGGCAGCCCGGTCGGCTTCGGGGAGACCCTCCGCGAGTCTAAGCACCGCCGCCGTCACTTCACGCTTCACCGACGGCGCTGCCGACTCATAGAGTTCGGTGAACGTCAGTTCGATCGCGAGCCAGTCCACCCAGTCCGCGAAGGAAATCGTCTGGCCCATGCTAGAGCGCGGGCAGCCGGTAGCGGGCCACCCACGGGCTCGGCTCGGGCCCGCTCGCGTACAGCCACGTATCGGAAGCGTCCACCGCGACGGTCTCCGCGGTCCTGTCGAGGTACAGGGTCGTGAGGTATTCGCCGTCCCACGTGAAGACCTGGACCTCCTTCGTGGCCCACGGCGTCCCGTCCTGCATCACCCTCCCCCCGGAGAAGAGGCCGTACAGGCGGCGATCCGTCGCGGCCAGATCCGTGAACCCGTAGCGCGTCTCGGGACCCACGGACATCACGGCCCTGCCCTCCCGCGATCTTCCCTGCTCCCAGGAGGGCTGGAAGGGGTCCGGCACGGCCGCCTGAGCGATCACCTGGCCATCGGAGTCGAAGATCTCCAGCAATCCTCCGAGGAGCGTCGCGGCGGCCAGGCGATCACCCGCAGGATCGGCCACGACCCGGCTCTCGTAGGCCTGGAGGAGCGTGGAGCCCGGCGCCTCACCGGCTTCGGGCGGAAAGCCGACGATGGTGCGGTCGAAGCTCCGCTCGGCGTCGTAGCGGGCGACCCGCCCTCCCGTGACCCAGCCCCCGGCGAACCAGCGACCATCCGGTACGCGGACGAGCGACCCCGCGTTGGGACCGTTCATGGGGAGCGTGTGAGGGGAAACCACGCCGCCCGTCTCGATCTCGTCCAGAGACAGCTGGGTCAGGCGCTGATGAGCGCCGTCCAGAATCCACACCTCGTCCGGCGAGGTCGAGGCCCCGGTCACGATCTGCTCGGGATCCATGAACTCTCCCGGGCCATCGCCCCGGCGGCCGTAGGAACCGAGGCGTCGCAGACCGTCCAGGTCAAAAACATGGACACTCGGTTCGAGCATTGCGTCGATCGCGACGACCCGGTCCTCGACGAGCGCGAGATCCACGATCCACCCCAGCGCATCGTCCGAGAACACGGTCTCGGCGGCGAGCGCTGCCCCCTGCTCGTGACTCGCATCCCCCGCCCCGTTTCCGGGACCGCACGCCCAGATCGAAGCGGTTGCGAGCGACCAGATCCCCCGGCGACGCAATGCCATGCCCCGGGCGCTCATTTCCCGCCCTCATCTTTGCATTGTGGTGCGTGGTTCGTTAGCGGTGGCTTGACACAATAGCAGTCCAGCATCGTTCGGTGGCCGCAGTCTCCCGACTCGCACGACGCCGTCGAGAGTCCCAGGCCGACGGCCGCCTCGGTGTCGCGCGTGATCGGGATGATGGCGAAGGCAAGCGCGATCACGGCAGCTGCGAGCAAGCGTCTTCTGGTCATGGATCGTCCTTTCCGTTTCGTTTGAACTGGGGAGACGTGAAGCGTCACATCGCGAGCACGAGTGAAATGCGGAGAGCCGTGTCCAGTTGCTCCCCCCGGTGGCGAAGCCGGCCGCCACGATCAAGGACGAAGTACTGCAGCGTGCGCCATGCCCCAAGCTCTTCCCAGACCCGGTAGTCCGGATCGTGAAGGAACTGGGCGTCGATCTCTGGACGGTCCCCCGGCGACGAATCCGTCCGCTGGGTTACAAGAACGGTCCGCACTCCGGTCGAATTCAGTCGTTCGGCATTCAGGGTCAGAAGTGCGAAGTCCTCATCGGGGACGAAGTCCGGCCGACTGGTGTAGAGGACCAGCGTCACGCCGCGACCGGCACCGGCCGCCTGGTCGAGGGCTGTCTCGCCCCCGGTTTCGGTCCGCAGGCCTCCGTCGAAGTTGACGTATTCGTTCAGGATCCCCGCCACGACCCGTTCCTGCATGGCGGCCCGCGCCGCAGCCAGTTGGGCATCAGCCGGCGTGCGCTGCGCCGCCTCGTGTTCGTCGGAGAGGTACGGCTCCAAAGGGACCACCGGGTCCACCCGCGCGAGCGAAGTCAACTGGGCGGCACGAGCGTCGGAACCGAGCGAACGATGGATCTCGGCCGCGCGCGCGAAGACCCGTGGATTCCATGCCTCTTCGACCGACCGCTCCACGGCATCGATCCCACCCGTCAAATCCCCGCGATCAAGGCGTAGGCGGGACAGGTGGAGGTAAAGATTCGCCCGGTTCTGGCGCGTCCCTATTTCAAAGCTGTAACGCGACTGGTCAAGCCGACGTTCGGGACCGACCCAGTCCCGGCTGTTGGCAAGGCGGTCGAGGATCCAACGTTCGGCCAGTGGCCACAGCGCCGGCACGTCCATCAGGCTGCGCGCCACTTCCGTATCGAAGCTCAGACTCCGACCCCAGGAACTGGCCTCGTGCCTGCGAAGCCATTGCTCGGTTAGGATCGGGTCGGCGAACTCGTACGAGTATCGCAACCCGGCACGCGCCGTGGTCGGCGCCCCGACCCTCGCCCAATCCTCCTCGAGAGCAGCCAGCTTCTCTTCGGTCGTGGCCTGGGAGAGAAAGATCTCCTGCAGGGTGGCCGCGGCGGCTGCGCCGTGGCTCGGGTAGCGCGCGCGCAGTTCACCTTGCCAGTAGTCCGCGAGGTCGGAGCGCTCGAGAAGTCTGGCGTAGCGGCTGAGCGCGTCGATCTCCACGGGCCCGGGATTCCCGTCCCGGGCCGCGCGGTCGAGGGCGCTGAGACGCGCCTCGTGGATCGGCAGGAGGGTGTCGATCGAGTCCGCCGGAAGCGCGGCAAGTTCGAACGAGAGGAGCCAGAACCAGAACTCGGGCTGCCCGGGGAACTCCGCGGCAGCCCGTTGGGCGATCGCCGCGGCTCCAGCATTGAGTTCGAGCGCCGCCAGCACCTGGTAGCGTCGCGCGTCAAGCGTCGGGCGGCCCCGGCCATCCGGCTCCAGATACTCCCAGAACCGACCGAAATCAGTATCGAGGTAGTTTCCTTCGCGGTCCTCGACCGTGGCGACCGCGTAGACGGTGCCGGGCGGCAGGTCGGCGACGCCCTCGAACCTCCCGGGAGCTTCCCGGGAGAGTTCGATCTCGCTGAAACGACCTTCGTTCTGCGCGAAGCGGAGCGAGTCCGGGATCCAGTACCGGATCCGCGCCCGGACGCTGGTTTCCGCCCCCAGCGGGGAGATGGTCTCGTAGCGAAGCGTCATCGCTCCGCCGTCGGCCCGCTCGAGCGTCAGCGCGCTCGCGCCCGCCATGACGCGGTCCGCGCCGAAGGTCAAGACGAAGGCGGCGGCCATGAGCCCCACCACACCGGCCGCCAGGGCGATCCGCCAGCCTCGCTGCATGGGCTCACGCCCGTGTGTTCGCAGCTCGGAGACGGGTGCCGCCTCTCGATCTTCGGGCCAGATTCTGTCGAAGGCGTGGCGTGGCGCCGACGGAGTCTGAAGGGCCCTGAGGCCATCCCCAAGCTCCCGAATGAACTGGGCCTCCCCGCGGCACTTCGCGCATGCGAGCAGGTGCGCGCTCACGTCTGCCGAGGACGCCGGGTCGAGATCACCGTCGGCAAAAGCGCTGAGGGTGGGATAGTCGATATGCATGCCTATCGTTCTCCCAGCGTGGCCCGCAGCGAGGCCCGGGCTCGACAGAGTCGGGCCGCGGACGCCGTGGGCGTAATCTCGAGAAAGTTGCTTATTTCCTTGTGCGAGTAGCCTTCGATTTCCTTCAGAATGATCACCGCCCTGAGCTTGTCCGAGAGCGTGGCCAACGCTCGCTCGAGCGCGATGGTGTCCAGTGCGTGAGGGGGACGGGTTGGCACGTCATCGCCGATCGGGATCTCGCGACGCCGTTGGCGCGCCCGGATCAACTGCAGCGCCTGGCGCGTCGCGACGACGCGCAGCCAGGTTCCGAGCGAACTCCGTTGGTCGAAGCTCTTGAGGGCCCTTGGGAGGTAGACGAAGACATCCTGCAGCACGTCCCGTGCATCGGCCGAAGAGTCGGTGAGACGGTACGCGACCGCGAACACCATGTCCGAGTACTCCTCGTACAGGGAGCGGAGCGCTTCGCGGTCCCCGGCGGCGGCCCGTCGGGCCAGCCGCCCTTCCCGATTCGCCTCGATCACCACGGTTTCTTCCGGTCGTCAGCCGCGCCGCAGGGCGAATCGCGACCCCCGAACCTGGCCGGAAGGAGATACAGGCCCTCACACACCTCGAATCCAGCCATGACCAGTTTCTCCCCAGGACTTGCGGCTCGATCCCCACGGCTTCGAAACGACTCCGCTGCGTGTCTCGATCGTTCCTCGTGAGTCCCCTTGCCATGATTCCTCGTGTCCAGACATACCGACATATTTGTTTAGATGACACGAGGGGGCGAAACCTTACATCCGTTGGTGGCCTACCGGTCGCGCCGCTGTCGGGCGGCTAAGGACGTATTCGGCAGCAATTCACCGTATCGCCACCTCGAGAGCTACTTCGTCCAGATCACCACGGCGCCGCAGCGCGCGTCGTGGCCGCCGAACTCGGCCGGGAGCGCCGCGGCGCCCGTGTACACCTCGATTCCCGCGATTTCGGTCGGGAGGACGAGATCGTTGATGGATTCCCGGAGCTGGGCGTCGGGCGTGACTCCTGACGTGAGGCTCCAGCGCTCCTTGCTCCCCCGGATGGCGATGTTGCCGTCGAGATCCGGCGTGAGGTCGATTTCGACTTCGGTGGTCAGACCCCGGTTCACGGAGACCGGATACGAGATCGGAGCGTATCCGAGGTGCCGGACGGAGAGTTCGTATTCGCCGACGGGCAGGCCGCTGAGGATGAAATGGCCTCTCCGGTTGGTTTCGACCGCCTCCTCGCGTTCCGCCACGGAGACCGCGGCCGTCGCCACGGGCCGGTGGGTGCGGCCGCCGAGCACCCGGCCGATCAGCCGCCCGGTCCGCATCTCTCCGAACAGGAGCCGGAGTTCCACCTCGTGCGCGTAACCCGGTACGAGGACGAACGTTCGCCTCCTCGCTCGACGCGTCGCCGAACTCCGCCCACAGCGTGGCCTGGCCGGCGTCCCTGGGGACGCAGAGGGAGAGCCATCCCTCGCCGTCGGCGTCTTCGCGGACGGGTCTCCGGACCGCGTCCGTCCAGCGCAGCACGACCGTGGCGCCGGGGATCGGAATGAACCCGGAGTCGTCCAGGACGGTGATGGCGAGAGAGGCGCTTTCGCCGCAGTCCGTCTCCTGCTGCGGCGGTTCGGCCTGGAGTGCCGCGGCGGGGCCGGCGCTCACTGCAAGGAGCAGCGCGGCCACGAGAGATCGAGGTCGTGCCGGCTCGTAACCCATGGGCACTCCTTCGCGGGCGCGTGGGGGCAAGGGGAGACATGCCCTTCATTTCAATACGCCCCGGGTTGGGGGAAGTTCCCAAGGGCCCGACAGGTCTGCGGGCCTTCGTTGCTCCTGGGTTCGCCCTGGTAAGGCGGTTACGCAGGTGGCGAAACCATTACAATTCGCACATGTCGTGGAAAACCAATTCCGCCATGCGATAGCGGGAGCCGCTGACGGTCCCGGCGCCTGGGTCGGCGCTATTTCGTCCAGATCGCGATGGCGCCGCACCGGCCGTCGGAGCCGGAGAATTCCGCGGCGAGCGACGCCGCGCCCGGGTACACCTCGACCCCCCCGACCTCGATGGAGAGGACGAATTCGTCGATGGTCGTGACGTTTGACCTGCCCGGCTGAATGACGGGCGTCCCGTCCACGTACACGGTCATTTCGCAGCCGCGGCCTCCGAATCCGGTCGAGATCCTCCTGCTGTACACCTTGCACGACCGTGCCCTGCCGCCGCACCTGACGCGGACCCCTGGTGCGTCCGCGATCAGGTCTGTGATGAGGAATGGGTTCCGGCGCTCGATGTCCTGGACGGTGAAGAACGTGCCGCCACCGATGAGTTCGCCCCAGTATTTGCGTTCGTAGAAGCCCTGTGTCTCCAGCCGACGGATCCTCGTGACCGTCGCCACCAACGGCTCGAGTTCCACCGGGTCGGGAGACAGGCGCACGTCGACCTCGGTGGTGTGGCCCCGGGTCACCGTCACGGTGTGCGTCAACGGCGCGTAGCCGAGGTGCCGGATCGAGATTTCGTACTCTCCTACAGGTAGCGCGCTCAGGACGAAGTTGCCCCTCCGGTTGCTCTGCGCCTCCTCCCGGCGACCGGCAACGGATACGGCGGCCGCCGCCACGGGACGGTGGCTCCGGACATCCCGCACCCGGCCCACGAGCCGTCCCGTCGTCGCCTCCGCGAACAGGAGCCGGAGTTCGACTTCATGCGCCCGTCCCGCTTCGAGGGCCAGGATCTGCTCCTCGCTCGAAGCGTCGCCGAACTCCGCCCAGAGCACGGCCTGCCGGGCGTCCGGCGGCACGCACAGAAGGAGCCGTCCTTCGGAGCCCACCGCTTCACGGACCGGCCTCTCAACCGCGTCCGTCCAGCGCACGAGGACAGTGGCGGTGGGGATCCGAATCAGCCCGGTGTCATCCAGGACGGTGACCGTGATCGCGGCCCCGCAGCCTGCGTCCCCCGACGGCGCATCCTGGGGTGTGTCCTGCAATGAAGCGGCGCGATCGGCGGTGCCAGCGAGCAGCAGCGCGGCGAGCGTCGCACGAAGGAACGAGCGAGTGGCACCTGTCGGCATATCCGTCCCTCCGTGCTTGTTGCGCCCTCTGCAAAGGCGGACCGCTCCATGCTGGGTGACGCGGCGAGTCGGAAGAACGTCACATCGGCGGCGGAACCGTTCCGGACAGGCCGGACGCTGCCCGGTCCGGGGCGAGGACCGCGTCCACACCGGATGCCGGACTAAGGACACGTCAGGCGGACCGTCCGGCGGCCATCGCCTCCTGGACCGCAGCTTCCATCGCGCGGACCTCGTCGGCGGTCAGCTCGGCGAAGCTCGCGCGTTTCCTCGCCGCGAGCCGCCCGCCGTTCTGCATACACAAGCGCACGAGCAGCGACGCACGCCGGTCGGGCATGTCCACGATCTCCCGGACACCCCTGAGGGCGCTGTCGAAGACCGCCACGAAGCCGAGTTCCTCCTTCAGGTCACGGCGCACCGAGTCGGCCACCCGGTCGTAGAGGTATTCGGCGAAGGAGGTGGCGTCGAAATAGCGGTAGAGGTCGGCGCTGTCGCTCTCGACGACCATCTCCCGGCTGGGAGAATCGGCGCCCCCACCCGACCATCCCCATCGGATCAGGTCCAGCAGAGACCGCGAGAAGCCCGAGAGGGTGTCGTCGTAGCCCTGCCGGTCGCGCAGGATGGCCGCGGAGACGGGGAGGATGGTGCCGGGGGGACCGTATCCGCGTTTGGCGAGGACGTGGTGCATCAGGAAGCGGTGGATGCGCCCGTTGCCATCTTCGAAGGGGTGGACGAAAACAAAGGCAAACGACGAGACCGCCGCCGCGACAACCGGGTCCACGCCGCCGTTCACGACGCGCCCGGTCAACGCCGTCCAGCCACGCATGAGGCCGGGGACATCCGCCGGGCGGGGGCAAATGAAGTGAACCCGTTCACGGTATCCGCCGATGGTCTCGCCGACGAAGTTCTGGACCGTGCGCCAGTCGTCCGCGGCGTAACGGGGATCGACGATGGCTGCGTGCAGGCGCAGGAGGTCCGCCTTGTCGGCGGGGTCGAACGCGGACGCCGACTTCAGCGCCGCGACGAACCTCTCGGCGCGCCCTCCGCTCGGGGTCTCACCCTCCAACGCGAACGACGAGCGCGTCTCCTTGGTGAAGAGGTAGTCAACGGCTCTGGCGAGGATCGATGGGTCGTAGCTCTCCATTAGGTCGCGGGCCTCCTCGTCCAGACCCGACTTCATCGCCTTCCGGAGCCTCGAGGTGAGTCTCACGGCGGGACAGAACTCCGACCCCCCAAGGAGATTATCGGCGACCCGGTGACGCCTGGAGTTACGGCGGGTGGCGACCGCATGCCGGTTGTGATCGAGGGCACCAACGTAGTTTCCCGCCTTCGCGTCTTCCAGGTCCAGCGTTCGGCCGGTGAAGGTCTCGTACAGGAACCACGCCCGCCGGCTGAAGGCGCCCGTCGGTTGCGCCCGCACCCAGGCTTCGAGTACCGCCGGGTCGATCTCGCGGAGGGCAGCGACCAGGACACCGAGGTCGAAAGCCTCATGGCGCAGCGCGAAGCGGAGGTGCGGCACGATCGAGTCCTCCGTCGCGTACCGCAGCGGATAGATTTCCGTAGTCCGGCGGCCATCCGTCTCGGTCCGCCGGGCACCCGCGACGACGTAGCTCCGAACGGCTGGCCTCGGAACCGCCAGATCGAAGTGGCGGACGAACCAGGCCTGACCGACAGGTCTACGGGCTTCGTTGCTCATGGGTCCGCCGTGGCAAGACGGTTACGCAGGTGGCGAAACCATTACAATACCCACATGTCGTGGAAAATCAATTCCAAGATGCCGAGGCTCGACCTCAGTGGTAGAAGACGTCCACCAGCGCGAGGGGAATCGCCGGCACGTACGTCACCAGCAGCAGCACGGCGACGAGGACGGCGATGAAGCGGACGTTGACCTTGCTCACCTCCCAGATGTCCGCCTTGGCGACGGAACACGCGGTCACGAGCACGCTCGCCACCGGCGGCGTCTGCTGGCCGATCCCCAGGTTGAGCGTGACGATGAGCCCGAAGTGGACCGGGTCGATGCCGGCCGCCCGCACCAGCGGCATCACGATGGGGACGACGAGGATGATCGCGGCGGCCGAGTGCAGGAAGAGCCCGATCACGAGGAAGAAGACGTTGAGCAGCGCCAGGATGAGCCACTTGTTCGAGGTCAGGTCCATGATCCCGGCCGCGACCTGCTGCGGGAGCCGCTGTTCCGTGAGGTAGTCGCCGAGGAGTGCCGAGGTGGCGACGAGGAGCATGACGACGGCGGTCTGGACGCCGCCCTCCAGCATCGCCTCGCGCAGGTGGGCGAGGTCGAGTTCGCGGTACACCAGCCCGCCCACGACGAGTGCCGCGACGATGGCGAGCCCCGCCCCCTCGGTGGCCGTCACCCAGCCGCTGAAGATCCCGCCGAGGATGATCGCCGGCAGGAGGAGGGCCCACCCCGCCTCGCGGAACGTCGTCCACACGCGGCGGAGTTCGAACTTGCCCTCCACCGGGAAGTCGTGGCGGCGGGCGTAGAGCCAGGCCGCGAACATCAGCAGCAGCCCGCCGAGCACCCCGGGCACGATGCCGGCGACGAACAGCTCGACGACCGAGGCCTCGGCCATGACGCCGTACAGGATCATGGGAATGGACGGGGGGATGATGACGGCGAGCGTGGCCGACGACGACATCACGGCCGCGGCGAACGGCGTCGGGTAGCCGCGTTTCTTCATGGCGGGGATGAGAATCGAACCGAGCGCGGCCACATCGGCCACGGCGGAGCCCGAGATCTCGGCGAAGAAGAGCGACGCGGAGATACTGACCATCGAGAGGCCGCCGCGGATGAACCCCACGAGCGCGGAGGCGAAGGCGATGAGCCGGCGCGAGATCCCGGTCGCGTTCATGATCGCGCCCGCGAGGATGAAGAGCGGGATCGCGATGAGCGGGAACGAGGTCGCGCCGGTGAAGAGGACGAGTCCCGCGTTGGGGAGCATGGCGACCCCGCCCGAGGCGAGCATGGCCACGAGCGCCACGAGGCCGAGCGCGACCGCGATGGGGATGCCGATCGCGATCAGGAGGAGCAGCCCCACGAAGAGGAGGAGGAGCGTCACGGCTCCCCCTCACGGCCCGCTCCCTCGGCGAGGGCGTCTTTCAGCCCCATAAGCTGCGCGACGATGAACAGGACGGCCCCGATCGGGATCACGGACTGCGCGAGCGCGGCGGGCACGGAAGGCAGGCTCACCAGCGATGTCCCCTCGAGTACGCGCACGACCTGCCACCCGGCCCACGCCACCGCGGCGAAGAACGCGATGACCGCGGACTCGGCCACGAGGATGACGGCGAGCCGGGCCCGTCCACGCAGCCGTTGCGCCAGCGTGGGCACGCCGATGTGCGCCCGCCGCAGCGCGGCGAGCGCGGCTCCGTAGTAGGTGAGCCAGGCGAGGAGGATGGAGGCGACTTCGTCGTACCACACCAGCGACGCCCCGGCCTTGCGGAACCCTACGCCGACCACGACGGCGACCGCGAGCGCGGCCAGCAGGACGAGGACCGCCCCCTCGAGGAAGCGGCGGACGCCCGTCCTCAGCGCCGCGCCTTCTCGATGAGAGTCCGTCCGCCCTCGACGGCGGTCGCGAACTCCTCGTATATCGGCTCGCTGGCGGCCTCGAAGCGGGCCGGGTCGGCCTCGTTGATCGCCATCTCCGTAGCCTCGAGTTGAGCGAGCAGTTCCTCATCCATCCGGGCCGCCGTCTCGTACACGAAGGCCTGCATCTCGCGCGCGATCGCCTCCACTTCGGCTCGGATCTCCGGGGGATGGCGTTCCCACCGGCCGGCGCCGGTCGTGACGAAGGCGGGGCTGTAGACGTGGCCCGTGAGGGAGAGGTAGTCCTGGACCTCGTGCAGCTTGGCGCTCGTCACCTGCGTGAGCGGGTTCTCCTGGCCGTCCATCACCCCCGTCTGGAGCGCGACGAAGACCTCGGAGAACGGCATCGGCGTCGGGTTCGCGCCCAGCGCCTGGAAGAGCTTCACGCGCCATACCCCGCGCGGCGTGCGGAGCTTGATCCCGCTGAGGTCCTCCGGCCCGTGGATGGGGCGCCGGGAGTTCGTGATGTGACGGAACCCGTTCTCCCACACCGCGAGGATTCGGTAGCCGGTCTCCTCCGCGCGCGGGGCGAGGTCGGGCCACACGACCGCCTCCTCGATCCGCTTCATGTGCTCGCGGTCGCGGACGAGGTACGGCATCTCGAACAGCCCGAAGGCGTCGACCATCGACGACATGATCGTGGAGGGGAGGGACATGTCGAGCGTGCCGAGCCGCAGCCGCTGGAGCATGGCGTCATCGCCGCCGAGCTGGCTGGCGCCGTAGACGTGGAGTTCGGCCCGGCCGGCGAGGCGTTCGTTCACGCGGCGGGCGAATTCGTTGGCGGTCACGTCGTAGAGCGAGCCGGGCGACCCGACGTGGCCCAGCGACAGTTCGACCAGCCCGGATTCCGCGCCCCCTCCGCACCCGATGGAGTTCAGGGCCGCAGTCGCCAGCGCGGCGGCGAGCGTCGGCCGCACGAGCAAGCCTCTCCTCATGGGCCGCCTCATGCCTGGGCCAGAAACTCGGCGGCGGCGGCCAGCCCGCCCGTCGTGTGCGCGATGCCGGAGGTCTTCAGTCCCATCTCCACGCCGGCCAGCGCCCCCATCAGCATGAGTTCGTTGAGGTCCCCGAGGTGTCCGATCCGGAACACCTTCCCCTTCAGGGGGCCGAGACCCGTCCCCAGCGACATGTCGAACCGCTCCAACACCGCGAGCCGGAACGCCTCGGCGTCCTCTCCTTCTCCCACCATCACCGTGGTCCCGGCGTTCGACACCGCCTTCGGGTCCTGACAGTAGTTACGGAGGCTCCACCCTGCGACGGCCCGCCGCGTCGCCTCGGACAGGCGGGCGTGCCGGGCGCAGGTGGCGTCGGCTCCCTCTTCCCGCAGCATCGCGAGCGACGCCTCGAGCCCGTAGAGGAGGGTGGTGGGCGGCGTGTAGGGGAAGTAGCCGCCCTCGTTGTCCCGCAGCATCGCCGTCCAGTCGAAGTACGCGCGCGGCACCGGCGCCGCCTCCCGGTGACGGTCGAGCGCCTTCTCGCTCACGGCGCAGAACCCGAGTCCGGGGGGGAGCATGAGTCCCTTCTGGGATCCGCACACGGTGACGTCCACGCCCCATTCCGCCTGCCGGTAGGGGGTGGCGGCGAGCGACGACACCGCGTCGACCATGAGGAGCGCCGGGTGGTGCGCTTCGTCCAGGGCGGCGCGCACCGCCGCGATGTCGCTGGTCACGCCGGTGGAGGTCTCGTTGTGGACGACGAGCACCGCCTGGATTTGCCGCTTCCGGTCCTGGGCGAGCCGGGCGGCGATCCGCTCCGGGTCGGCGGGCTGTCGCCAGTCTCCGGTCAGGACCTCGACGTCGAACCCCAGTTCGCGAGCGAAGTCTCCCCATTTCGAGGCGAAGAATCCGTGGTTCCAGAGGAGGACGCGGTCCCCGGGCGCGAGCGTGTTCACGAGGGCGGTCTCCCAGCAGCCGCTGGCGGAGGAGGGGAAGATGAAGACGTGCGCGGGGTCGCCGAACACCCGTTTCAGTCCCTCGAACAGTCCGAGCACCATGCGCCCGAACCCGGGTCCGCGGTGGTCGATCACCGCCCGGGTCATGGCGCGGAACACGCGACCGGGGACCTGGGTGGGGCCCGGAAGCTGGAGGAAGTGCCTGCCGCTGCGGTAGTTCAAGGGGGTTCTTTCGTTTGGGGCGCTCTTGTCAGGCCGGGGGCCGCGCCGATACAACTTGGCTCGTGACTCGCCCAATCTCTCACGACCGCGCCGGTACGCAACGGCCCCGGCCCCGACTCGAGGCGCGGCTCCGCGCCGGACAGCGGGGGGAAGTCCGCTTCGACCGCTTCACGCGCGGACTCTACAGCACGGATGCGTCGATCTACCAGGTGCGTCCGCTGGGGGTCGTGTTCCCGGAATCGGCGGAGGACGTGCGGCGGACGATCGAACTCGCGGGCGAGCACGATGCCTCGGTGGTCGTGCGCGGGGCCGGGACGTCGCAGAGCGGCCAGTCGATCGGGCGCGGCGTGATCCTCGACACGAGCCGCGCCCTGAACGGGGTGCTGGACTTCGATCCGGCGGGGCGGCGGGTGGTGGTCGAGCCGGGCATCGTCCTGGACCGGCTGAACGCGTTCCTGCGACCGCACGGGCTCTTCTTCCCGATCGACGTGGCCACGGCGAGCCGCGCGACTTTGGGCGGCATGGCGGGCAACAACAGCGCGGGGGCGCGGTCGGTGCGCTACGGCCACATGGTCGAGCATGTCAGCGGCATCGAGGCGGTGCTCGCCGACGGCCGGCGCGCCTGGTTCGCCCGCGACACCAACGGCGGCGCCCCGCCCGGCCGGTCCGGCCCGCTCCCGAGCGCGTTCGAAGCCGACCTCCGGGCGCTCCATGCGCGGGAGGCGGATGAGCTGGCGCGGCGCATCCCCGACGTGCCGCGACACGTGGCGGGCTACGCGCTGCACCGTCTGGGACGGCCCGGCGCCGGGCTCTCGGATCTCCTCGTGGGCTCGGAGGGGACCCTCGCGGTCTTTACGGCGCTCGAACTCGACCTCCAGCCCATTCCGACCGTGCGCACGCTCGCCGTGTGTGGATTCGACCGGGTCCGGGCGGCGCTGGCGGCGGTGCCCGCGATCGTCGCGCTCGGCCCGACGGCGGTGGAACTCGTCGACGCCACGCTCCTCGAGCTCGCGGCACAGATCCCCCGTTTCGAGCGAGCCCTCCGGCAGCTCGGAGAGGACGGCGGCCGCCGCCCACGCGACATTCTCGTGGTCGAATTCGCCGACGACGATCCGGACCGGGTCTCCGCATCGCTCTCGGCCCTGGAATCGACGATGGGGGGCGTCGCGGCCGGGGTCGTCCGCGCGGAGTCGTCCGAGTTCCAGGCGCGGATCTGGTCGCTGCGCAAGGCGGGGCTCAGCATCTCGATGTCGCGGCCCACCGCGCGCAAGCCGCTCGCCTTCATCGAGGACTGCGCCATCCCCCTCGAGCGTCTGCCCGAATGGCACCGCCGGCTGACCGAGATCATCGACCGCCACGCGACGCACGCCGTGTGGTACGCGCACGCATCCGTCGGTTGTCTCCACGTCCGGCCGGCGCTCGACCTGCGCGATGGCGACGACGTGGAGCGCCTCCGCGCGATCGCGGCCGATGCGTTCGCGCTCGCGGGAGACCTCGGGGGCTCGCATTCCGGCGAGCACGGCGATGGCTGGATCCGGTCGGAGTTCCTCGAGCCGATGCTGGGGAAGCGCCTCGTCTCCGCCTTCGGAGAGATCAAGCGCCGCTTCGACCCCGACGACCGCCTGAACCCCGGCAAGATCGTCGACCCGCCGCGCATGAACGACGCCTCGCTCCTGCGGGCCCGCAACGGGCTGGAGACCCAGAAGCTGCCGACGGTACTCGACTGGGAGAAGTGGGGCGGCTTCTCCCGGGCGGTCGACATGTGCAACAACAACGGCACCTGTCTGAAGCGGAGCCCCGGGGTGATGTGCCCGTCGTTCCGCGCCACCAGCGACGAACGCCATTCCACGCGGGGGCGCGCGAACGCGCTCCGGCTGGCGCTCTCGGGACAGCTGGGGGACGATCCCTGGGCATCGCCGGAGCTGTACGACGCGATGGACCTCTGCCTCGGCTGCAAGGCGTGCCGCCGCGAGTGTCCGACCGGGGTCGACATGGCCCGCATGAAGATCGATTTCCTGCACCGCGTGCGCGCCGACCGGCCGCTCTCGCCGCGCGACCGGGCGCTCGCCTGGCTCCCGCGCTACGCGCCGCTGGCCTCGCGCCTCGCCCCGCTCGTCAACCTCCGGAACCGGGTTCCCGCGCTCGCACGCCTCGGGGAACGGGTGGCGGGCCTGGCCGCCGACCGTCCCCTCCCCCGCTGGTCGTCGCGGCCCTTCACCGGGCCGTTACGCTCACACGCCGCCGAAGTCCGCTCACCCCCGCGGGGACGGGTCGCGCTCTTCGTCGACACCTTCACCCGCTACTTCGAGCCGGAGATCGCCCATGCCGCCGTTCGCGTGCTGGCGCGCGCGGGCTGGCGTGTGGAGGAGGCGTCGACGGCGGGCCGGCCGCTCTGCTGCGGGCGGACGTTCCTCAACGTCGGCCTGGTCGAGGAGGCGCGCGTCGAACTGGACCGCACCGTGCGGGCGCTCGGCCGCTTCGTCGCGCGCGGCATCCCGGTGGTGGGGCTCGAGCCGTCGTGCCTGCTCACCCTGCGCGACGAGTTGCCCGCGCTGGATCCGGGCCCCGCCGCGGCGGAGGTCGCCGCCCGGGCCCGGCTGCTCACCGAATGGCTCGTCGAGGCGGGCGCGCTGGAGCGGCTGGAACTCGCGCCCCTGCCCGTGCGGCGTGTCCGCGTCCACGGCCACTGCCACGAGAAAGCGTTCGGCGCGGACGGCCCGACGCTGGAAGTCCTGCGCGCGATCCCCGACCTCGAGGTCGAGCCCATCTCCGCCGGGTGCTGCGGCATGGCCGGCTCGTTCGGCTACGAGGCCGAGCACGCGGATGTCTCCCGCCGGGTCGCGGAACTCGAACTGCTCCCGGCCGTCCGCGCCCTCGCAGAGGACGAGTGGCTGATCGCCAACGGCACGAGCTGCCGCCACCAGATCGCCGACCTCGCCGACGCCCGCGGCCGCCACGTCGCGACCGTGCTCGACGCCGCCCAGCCCGGTTGACGCAACAAGCCATATCTAACTAGATTGTTGACTAGTTTGATACAGCTGTTGGAAGGCGGCAGACAAATGCGCGAAGTCGGCACGTTCGAAGCAAAAACGCACCTCTCGGCCCTCCTCGAGGCGGTCTCTGCGGGCGAGAGCGTGCTGATCACGAAGCGGGGACGTCCGGTGGCGCGACTCGTTCCTCCGGACACACCCGATCGGCAGGCGGTGGACGCCGCGGTCGCGAGGCTGAGGGCCTTGCGCGACCGACACGGCAACCTCTCGGTGTCGGAGATCCTCGCCTTCCGGGATGAAGGTCGGCGGTGAGGTCGCCCGTCATCGACTGCTCCACCGCCATGGCCTGGGCGATGATGGACGAGTCCTCGGCCGTCGCGGAGTTCGCGCTCGAACAACTCAAGGTCGCCGGCGGCGTGGCGCCGCAGCTCTGGTGGGCGGAATTGCGCAACGCCCTGCTGGTCGCGGAGCGAAGAGGCCGCACGACGCCCGCGATCACGGACGCGGCACTGGCGGCCCTTGATGCCCTCCCCGTTCGGCTGGACCGCAAGCCGCATGGGCCCATGGTCCTTCGGCTCGCGAGAGAGCACGACCTGACCGTCTACGACGCCCTCTATCTGGAGTTGGCGCTGCGCGAGAACCGTCCTCTGGCGACGCTGGACCGCAAGCTCGCGCGCGGGCTGCGGAGGCGGCGGGGGTCAAGCTGTTGAGTCCGACTACGCCGGGATCATCGCCTGGAGCCGGGCCCTGAGCCGCGGGGGAATCTCCACGCCGCGCCAGTCGAGGCTGCCGTGGTCACGACGGGCGCAGACGACCGTCCAGTCGCTGCGGGCCACGACCTCTCCTTCTCCGGAGCGTTCGATCGCGAACTCGGCGGTGTAGCGGATCGCCTTGCGGCGCACCTCGCGCACCTGAAGCCGTACATCGACCTCATCGCCGTAGCGGACCGCGCCCAGATAGTCGCACGAGACGGAGACGCGCGGCATCCCGAACACCGAGTCCTCGCTCCATCGATAGCCGACGAAGTCGAACGACCGGTAGAGGGCGTGCTCCGCCTCCTCCATGAACTTCAGGAGCGCCGTGAAGTGGATCAGGTTCGCGGTGTCGGTATCCGCGAACTCCACGCGTCGAGTGTAGACGAACTCCGAAGACATTCTCGTCCCGTCGCTCTTCGTTGGACTGGTTTCCCGGGGTGGCCCGGCGGGCGGCCGTGGCCCCATCGCCTCGGGAGTGGCAATCTATCACTCCTGTTGAGCCGGGAGGTGAAGTGGCGGTCGAACCCAAACACATCACGATCGAACGGAGGGTGCGATACGCCGTGCTCGAGCCGCACGAGCGGCTGGCCAGCGAGATCTGGTTCGTCCTCCACGGCTACAACCAGCTCGCCCATCGATTCCTGCGCTACTTCCAGCCGATCCATACGAGTGCGCGGTGCATCGTCGCCGCGGAGGGCTTGCACCGGCAGTACATCGACCACGAGTCGCGCAGGGTGGGCGCCTCGTGGATGACGAGCGAGGACCGCCTCACGGATATCGAGGACTATGTTGGCTATCTTGACCGGCTCCACGCGCACATCCTCGCCGAGGAGTCGCGACCGAGGACGGGAGGATCGAAGCCCGTGCGGATTGTCGGCCTCGGCTTCTCGCAGGGCGTCCACACCCTCTGCCGCTGGCTCGCGTTCGGCCGCGCGCGGATCGACCGCGCAGTGCTGTGGGGGTCGACGGTTCCGCCCGACCTGGACTTGGCGGAGCACGGGGCCACGCTCTCGGCCGCCGACCTCCACCTCGTCGTGGGCGAGCAGGACGAGTACTACGATGCCGCCGCCGTCGACGCCCACGAGGCGCGGCTCCGCCAGGCGGGCGTTGACTTCACGCCCCACACCTTTTCGGGCGGACACCGCCTCGACGCGGGCGTCCTGCGGGGCCTCACCCTGCCTGGAGAGACGAACGGCACTTAGCTTCCCACCCGAATCCAGCGCTGACCCACACGGCTGGTAGGAGTCAGAGGATGACAGCGCGCGAGTTTCTCAGGTTCAAGCGCGTACGTTCCGAAACCGTGTCGCGCCCGAGGGCGACGCGCTCCCTGGTGCTGATCGGGGCATTCCTCGCCTCGAGTTGTGGCGGCGTTCACGAGCCCACCTCCCGCCAAGTAGTACTCAACGGTACGTGGCCGGGAAGCTTGGGAGACGATGGGGGGAGTCCGGGTACGGGGACGGGTCCGAGGCTAAGGCTCGCGGTGACGGCGCACCGTCCGGCGATAGGCGCCGAGAGGTTCACCGGGTCCATACTTGTCGACCCCGGTTCCGAGAGCATCGACAACACTCGCCGCTACCCTGTCGAAGGCTTCTACAGCCCGAGCACGCGCGAGGTGGTGATGGCCCTGACCGGCTCGTCAGCCCGTTACGGGGGGTTTGTTGACGAAAAGGGGAACCGGATGAGAGGAACATCTGGAATGGCCGGTACACGACGAGCATCTGGCTCGACCTTTCTCGCACCCCCTAGGACCTGTCCTCGAGAGCCGTGAACTCCAGATCTGGACGTTCCCGCGGGAACGTCTCGAGCTAGCGCTCCGGGTCGCGGTCCCCGCGGCGACGATGTCGGGCGCCCGCGCGCCGGAAGAGGAGCGGGCTCACGAGGCCCGATGTCGTACCTCCGATGAGGGCGAGGATCCCGACCGGGCCGGGGTTCGAGAACATCGGCGCGCCGATCTGGGTGTTCATCCACATCCCGAGCACCGCGAACACGATCGCCCCGACGACGAAACCGAGCCAGGTGAGCCGAATCACGAGGCGACGCGCCGGGCGGCTAGGGGCTGCCCGGGAGGCCGACCGTCGCGATGCACTCGATCTCGACGCGCGCGTCCAGCACGAGGGCGCCCACCGCGACCGCGCTGCGCGCCGGTCGATGGTTCGGGAAGAAGCCCATGTACGTCTGGCTCATGTCCCGGAAGTCGGCGATGTCGGCCAGGAACACGGTGCACTTGACGACCTCGTCCATCGACGAGCCGTAGCGCTCGAGCGCGTCCGCGATGTTCCGCAGCGTCTGCTCGGTCTCGGGGACGATGCCGCCCTCGACCAGGCCCTGGCCGGGCACGGTGCCGAGCTTCCCGGAGAGGTAGAGCACGTTCCCGACCCGCACGGCCTCGGAGAACGGCGAGTTGGGACGCCCGCCGAGGTATTCGACGGAGTGCATCATCTCGGCCATCGCGTCGTGTTCCTGCGCCGCGAGCGGCGTTGCGAGCGCCAGGGCCCCGCCGAGCGCCAGGGTCGCCACCAGAAGCTGTTTCCGCGTCATGCGTCCTCCTCGTCATGGGGTGATACGAGTCATCATCCGGGGGAAGGCGATCGTCTCGCGCAGGTGCTCGATCCCGCACATCCAGGTCACGGTGCGCTCGATCCCGAGCCCGAAGCCGCTGTGGACGAACGTCCCGTAGCGTCGCAGGTCGAGATACCAGTCGTAGGACGCCTCCGGGAGCTTTTCCTCCCGGATCCGCGCGAGGAGCCTGTCGTGGTCGTCCTCGCGCTGGCTTCCGCCGATGACCTCGCCGTATCCCTCCGGCGCCAGCAGGTCGTTGCATTTCACGGTGCGGGGATCCTCCGGGTTCTCCTTCATATAGAAGGCCTTCACGCCCTTCGGATAGTCGAACACGAAGAGCGGCTTCTCGCGGCCCTCCACCAGCCGGGTCTCGTCCGTGGCCCCCAGATCCGCCCCCCACTCGATCTCGCTCCCGCGCGCCTGCAGCCACGCGACGGCGTCGGTGTAGCTGATGCGGTCGAAGGGCGGGGCGATCGCCTCGAGCTTCGAGATGTCGCGGCCCAGGATCTCGAGTTGCTCGCGCTGGTTGTAGAGGACGCGCATCACGATCCAGCAGATGAACCGCTCCTGGAGCGCCATGTTGCCCTCGGAGTCGAGCCACGCGGCCTCGGGCTCCACCATCCAGAACTCGGTCAGGTGTCGGCGCGTCTTCGATTTCTCGGCCCGGAAGGTGGGTCCGAAGCAGTACACCTTCCCCAGCGCCGCGGCCGCCGCCTCGACGTAGAGCTGGCCGGTCTGCGCGAGGTAGGCCGTGCCGAGGTCGAAGTACTCGGTCTCGAACAAGGTCCCCGCGGACTCGCCGATCGCCCCGGTGAGGATCGGCGTGTCGACGTGCACGAAGCCCTCGTGATGCAGGAAGGCGTGGATGGCGCGGATCACCTCGTCGCGGACCCGCATGATCGCGATCTGCCGGGGGCTGCGCAGCCACAGGTGGCGGTTCTCGAGCAGGAATTCGACCCCGTGCTCCTTGGGCTGGATCGGAAAATCCTCCGACGGCCCGAGCACCTCGATGTCGGAGGCGGTGAGTTCGACGCCGGACGGCGCCCGGTCGTCGGCGCGCACGGTACCGGTGACCGCGACGCACGCCTCGTGTCCGGCCTCGGCCAGCCGCTCCCAGGCCTCGGGCGAAACCTCGTTCTTCACGAACACGCACTGGACCTCGCCCGTCCCGTCCCTCAGCACGAGGAAGGAGATCCTGCCGCTGGAGCGGAGGCGCCGGACCCACCCGCGGAGCCGCACCTCATGGCCGACCCGCGCGGGCAACCCGCGAATGGCGCTGGAGTATTCTCCCATGAATGATTCCGTTGAGGGATGATCGAGGGATGGGGTTCGAGCCGGCGACAAGTTGCGTCCCCTCCCCCGGACGGAGCAATCTCCCTCGCCGGGATCCGGACAACGACTTCGCGGGCCTCAGGCGCCCGGACGGGTCGGGAAGCCCGTGACGAAGCCTGTGCACATGGCGGCTTCCAGCCTGGCCACGAGTTCGGCCTCTTCCTAGCCTACGTGATAGAGCGCCTCGCGCTGGGCGTAGCGGGCGTCGAGGGCGTGCCTGAGCGCGCGCTGGGCGGGCTTCGTGAGGCCGGGGTCGGCGGCGACGATGGCGCGGGCCCGCCGCCGGGCGTCCTCGAGCAGATCGTGGTCGCGGTCCAGCTGGGCGAACCTGAGCAGCGGGGTGCCGTGCTGCTCCTTGCCGAACAGGTCGCCCTGCCCGCGGATCCGCAGATCGTCCTCCGCGAGCTTGAAGCCGTCCGACGTCTTCTCGAAGGCGAGCAGGCGCTCGGACGGCTCCGCCGCGGCGTGAAACACGATGCAGTACGACTGCTCCGCTCCGCGGCCGACGCGCCCCCGGAGCTGGTGTAGCTGCGCGAGGCCGAAGCGCTCGGCGTCCTCGACGAGCATCACGGTCGCGTTGGGCACGTCGATCCCCACCTCGATGATCGTCGTCGCGACGAGCAGCTGCGTGTCGCCGGCGAGGAAGCTGCGCATCACCTCCTCCTTCTCGGCGGAGGAGAGCCGGCCGTGGAGGAGACGGACGGTGAAGTCGGGGAAGCGGGCCTGGAGACGCTTGAACATCACGGTGGCGGCGCGGGCTTCGAGGGTCTCCGACTCTTCGACGAGCGGGTAGACGACATACGCCTGGCGGCCCGCGGCCATCTGGTCTCCCACGAAGTCGAACGCGGCTTCCCGGCTCCCGGGGCCGCGGACGGCGGTCCTGATCGTGCGGCGGCCCGGTGGCAGTTCGTCGATGACGGAGAGGTCGAGGTCGCCGTAGAGCACGAGGGCCAGGCTGCGCGGGATCGGCGTGGCCGACATGACGAGCGCGTCGGAGGCCTGGCCGCTCTCGCGCAGGCGGCGGCGCTGCTCGACGCCGAAGCGGTGCTGTTCGTCGATGACGACGAGGCCGGGAGACGCGAACTCGACGGCGTCCTGGATGAGGGCGTGGGTGCCGACGACGAAGCGGGCCCGGCCGTCCGCGATGCGCTCCAGCGCGTCCCGCCGGGCCTTGCCTGTGACGGATCCGGTGAGGAGGACGGGCTCCACGCCGAGCGGGCCGAGCATGTCGACGAAGGTGCGCTGATGCTGTTCGGCCAGCAGTTCGGTCGGCGCCATGATCGCGGCCTGGCGGCCTCCCTCGATCGCCTTGAGCATCGCGAGCGCGGCCACGACGGTCTTGCCGCTCCCGACGTCGCCCTGGAGGAGGCGGTTCATGGGCGTGGGCCGGCGCATGTCGGCTTCGATGTCGGCCCACACGCGCCGCTGGGCGCGGGTGAGCTCGAAGGGGAGCGCGCGCGGCAGGGCACGGGTCAGCGTGGGCGCGGCGTCGAAGGCGATCCCCTCGCTCTCGTGCCGCAGCCGGGCCCGGGCCCGGGCGTGCAGGAGCTGCAGAAAGAACAGTTCCTCGAAGGCGAGGCGGCGCTGCGATGGCGTGACCCGGTCCACGGCGGGCGGGCGGTGGAGCGTATGCAGCGCCTCGGCGAGGGGCGGGAGCGACAGCTCCGTCAGCCAGGCGCGCGGGATCGGGTCGTCATCCCCGAGTTCGGCGAGCAGGCTCGACAGGTTGAGCCGGACGACCGCCCGGACCTGCCGGTGCGTGAGCCCCCGCGTGGCCCCGTAGACCGGGAAGACGCGGCCCGCCGCGGGCCGTTCGGCGGCCGCCGCGCCATCGTCGGACGCGGCGGCATCGTCGGACCTTCGGGCCAGCACCGTGTGCTCGCGCGGCTGGAGCTGCCGGCCGTGGTAGAAGCGCACCGGCCCGGCCGCGAGGAGCAGGTCGCCCTTGTCGATCGTGCGGTCGAGCCACGGCCGCCCCGGCCAGGCCAACTCGATGTGCCCGCTGTCGTCGCGGATCACCGCCCGGAACACCCGCAGGCGCTGGCGGGTGGGGATGACGCCCTTCGAGACCACGCGCCCGATGACGGTCGCGTCCTGGCCGACCTGCAGCCCCGCGATCGCGTCGACGGTCGTCGCGTCCTCGTAGCGGTACGGCAGGTGGTAGAGGAGGTCACGCCCGGTGTCCACGCCGAGTTGCGCGAACCGCTCCGCCCGCTTGGGGCCCACGCCCTTCAGGTACTGGACCGGTCCCCGCAGGAGGGATCTCGCGGGAGTCACGGCATCACGGGTCCGCGACGAGGATCTTGTCCAGGTAGCGGCCGGGCGAGAAGGCATCGAGGTCCGCGGGGGATTCTCCCACCCCGAGGAAGCGGACGGGCACGGAGAGGTCGCGCACCACGGACACGACGGTGCCCGCGCGCGCCGTGGAGTCGAACTTGGCGAGCACGAGCCCGGTGAGATCGAGGAACTCGCCGAACCGGCGGGCCTGCTGCACCACGTTCTGCCCGGAGGTGGCGTCGACGACGAGGAGCCGTTCGTGCGGCGCCCCCTCCACCTGCCGTCCGAGGACGCGGTCGATCTTCCCGAGTTCCCGCATCAGGTCGTCCTGCGTGTGCAGACGGCCGGCCGTGTCGACGAGGACCCACGCCGCGCCCCGGGCCCGCGCCGCCGTCACGGCATCGAACGCCACCGACGCCGGGTCGGCCCCGGGCGGGCCGCCCACGAAGTCGACCTCCAGTCGCTCGGCCCACGTCCGCAGCTGCGCCTGCGCCCCGGCCCGGAAGGTGTCGGCGGCCGCGAGGAGCACGCGTTGGCCCTCCCCCCGCAGGCGGGCCGCGAGCTTCGCGACGGTCGTCGTCTTCCCCACGCCGTTCACGCCGAGGACGAGGACGACGCCGGGCCCCTCCCCTCCTCCGCACAGTCCGGCCCGTCCCGCGGGCGCTGCGGCGGGATCGGCGGCCGCAAGAACCTCGGTGAGGCGGGCGCGCAGCACGTCTCGCAGATCGTCCTCCGTAGCGATGGCGCCGCGACTCGCCGCCATCTCGAGCTCCTCCACCAGCTCCAGCGTGATGTCGACCCCGAAGTCCGCTTCGAGCAGCACCTGCTCGAGACCTTCGATCGCGGCGTCGTCCAGCCCCCCGTCGACGAGTGTGTTCACATCGGTGAGGACGAAGTCGACGATCCGGCGCCACAGGCCGCGTTTGCGGCGGCGCACGGCGGGCGTCATCGGAGTCCGATCCGGTGACGCCAGACCCACTCCCCGCACAGGAGGAGCACGGCGAAGAGGAACGGCCACACGGGCCGCGGCGGGCGAACCTCCATCGGCGGCCGCGGCGGCGCCTGCGCCGCGATGGCGAGGGGCTCGACCACGGGGCCGGGCAGGAACTCCGCCGGATCCGCCGTGACGTCGATGGGGCGCCGCAGTTCGACGGGACCGTCCGGGCCCGTGGCCGTCACCACGGCTTCGAAGCTCCCCATCGGCAGCGCGGGCCCGATGACCTCGGGGGGCGGATCGGCGGCGGACTCGCTCCACACTTCCGCGCCCTCCCCGTCGAGAAGGCGGATCGACAGGTCGGTGGAGCCGGGGCGGATGCGCCACACCGGCGGCCGCCCGACCGCCGGCGGCCGGATGAGCGAAGCGAGGCGCGGCGTGGCGTCTTCGACCAGCCACCCGACGATCCCGCTGAACACGCCCTCGTAGACGCGTCTCGGGTCGCCGCCGCGCAGCGACCAGCGCCACCAGTCCGAGGCCGCCGAGAGCGCCCACCGGCGCGCGCCGTCTTCTCCCGCCGTGAGCAGAGGCCGCCCCTCGCCGCGTCGGTTCCGGTTCGCGTTGAGCACGGACCAGCGACCCGGCGGTTCGACGGCGTAGAGTTCGCGCACCGGCGGCAGGAGGTCGAGATCGGCCTCCGCGAGCAGCGCCGACGAAGGGCTCGCGGGCACGGGGCCGGCGGCGTACCACTCGCCGGGCAGCGGCCCGGTCAGCCGCGAGCCCACGCCCGGCACATCGCCCGCTCCCTCCGCGAAGAAGAGCGTCCGCGGGTGCGCGGCGAGCGCCCCGGCCAGCCAGGCCGGCATCTCCCCGGGGACGGCCTGCACGGCGAGCAGCCGCGAGCCCTGGACCGCGGCCCGCACCCGCGACTCCTCGACGACCCTGGGCGTCGCTCCCATCTCCAGGAAGCGCCCGTCCGAGAGCCGCAGGTAGCCCCGCGCCCCACCCAGCACGAGCCGGTCCAGCGCGGGGACGAGGAAGCGGGCCTCCCAGTCGGGGACGGTCGAGACGAGCACCGCGCCGGCGGCAGCCTCGGAAACTTCGATCCAGGCTCCGATCCGGCCGCAGACGCCGAAGGGATCGGGGGGATCGGCGAGCACGGCCTCGTAGCGCCGCCAGGCCGGCCCGCCGCCTTCGTCCCGCGGGACGAAGGCGAGTTCGGCGCGGCCGGTTCGCCCCGGAGCGGGACGCGGGGCCAGCGAGGAGGCGACGACCTCGCCCTCGCGTTCCAGCTGGAGGCTCACGCTGTCGGGCAGCTCAGCCCCGCCTCCACCCGACCGAAACTCCAGCGTGACACGGACCGTGTCGCCGGCCCGGGCCCGTTCCGGCGCACGCAGCGCGGCCAAGCCGACGCGGGGCGCCGGGGCGGCCACCCGGATCTCGCGCACCCCGAGCCCGAGGCCTTCCGCCGTCTCGATGGCGGCCGCCCGGTCGGAGAGGTCGCCGTCGGTGAGCACCCGGACGCTGTCGGCCCCCCCCAGCCGGGCGACCTGCAGCGCCGGTTCGAGGCGGCTCGCGTCGTGTCCGGCGATGAGCGCGGTCAGCGAGTCGAGCGGCGCGGGCACGGGGTTCTCGCCGAACAGGTACACCCGGTCCGGCGTGAAGGAGGACAGCACCGCCAGGGCCGAGTCCAGCCGGGTCCGCGCCGAGGGATCGCCCGGCCGGACGGGGAGCGTCATGCTCCGCGAGAGGTCGAGCAGCACGACGCGTTCGGGAGCGCCCAGGCCGGTCCCGCGCAGCGCGGGGAGGGCGAGGCCACCGAGGATCAGGAAGATCGCCACCGCCCGAACCGCGGCCGGGCCGCTTCGCCCCGCCACGCGCTCCTCGCGCGTGCCATAGGCCCAGCCGGCCATCGCGACCGCGCCGAGCGCGACCAGAACCCAGAGGCCGGGGGTCAATCCTGTGTGCGGCGAAGGCGCGGCTCGGTGTAGAGCGGCATCGGAACCCGTTGCAGGCGTGAGAAGACATCGTCGCGCACGGTCCCGAAGAGGGCGCGCAGCTCATCCGGGACGGGTTCGGCGCGCGGCAGCTGCAGCCGGGCCGGATTCACCTGCGCCCCGTTGCGGAGGAATTCGTAGTGCAGGTGAGACCCGGTGGCGAGGCCGGTGGCGCCCACGTACCCGATCACCTGCCCCTGTTCCACCTGGGTCCCGCTCCCGATGCCGCGGGCGATCCCGCTCAGGTGCGCGTACCGGGTGCGGATGCCGTTCGCGTGGCGGATCTCGATCGCCGTGCCGTAGTTGCCCCACGAGCCCGCGCGGCTCACGCGGCCGGCTCCCGTCGCCCGCACGGACGTGCCGCTGGGGGCACCGTAGTCGACCCCGAGGTGCGGTCGCGTACGCCTCAGAACGGGATGGAAGCGTCGCTGGTTGAAGCGGCTCGTGACTCGGACGATGTCCAGGGGCGCGAGAAGGAACTGCCCCCGCATCGCCTCCCCCGAAGCGTCGTAATACTCCACGCCCGCGAGCCCGCCCTTTAGCCCTGCGGGCTGGAATCCGACCGCGGCGAGGGTACGCCGGTCGTTGCGGAAGTCGGCCGCGAGCACCGTGGCGTTGCGCACGGAACCATCCGGCCGCACCTCGCGCGCGATGAGGATCCGGTAGGCGTCGTTCCTCCGCAGGTCCCGCCAGAAGTCGATCTGCCAGGCGAAGACCTGCGAGAGCCGGTGCGCCACCTCGAAACGCTCTCCGTCGCCCAGCCGGTCCACGTCACCCGACAACTCGGCATCGAACAGGTTCGTCTCGATGAGTCCCGCGAGGAGGATGGTGTCGCGGGTGACCGCGACCGAGTCGAGCCGCGCCGCCCAGTTCCGCGCGGTCTCACCCTCGGACCAGATGTGGAGCATGCGGTCCGGGTCGAGCTGGATCCGGATCCGGGCGGGAGTCTCACCGGGCCGTCGGACGAAGTGGATTTCGGTGCCCGGGCGCAACCGGCGATGGTTCTCGAAGGCGCCCATGGCCTCGACGATCCCGTGCGTCTGGCCGCGATCCAGCCCGTACTTCTCGAACACGCCGCCGAGTGTCTCGCCCCACGCCAGACGGTGTACGAGCGCGACCGGGGCGGGGGGCGTCGGGACCTCGACGACCCTGACCTCGTCGGCGGGGTCCGCGCGGAAACGGAGCGCGGTCCACCCCATGGCGGAAAGGCACGCGAAGGCCGTTCCGCCCGCTATGAGACATCTCGTGTTCAACCGCGCTAGTCCATCTGCCGTCGAATGAAGGTCGGGATCTCCAGATCCTCGAAATCGGGGCGGGCGCCGACCCACGACTCTTCCGCGGCGTCCTCGGTCGCTACTGCCTCGGTCGCCACGTCCTCGGTCGCCACGTCCTCGGTCGCCACTTCCTCTGCCACCTCGGCGGGCCGGGGCGCGACCTTCTCCACTTCGTCGTCGAAGAGGCGCGGCCCCTGGTACATCGACCCGATCACGATCCGGCCGTTCGGCGGCGCCGGCGCGACCGTCGGCGGCGCGACCATCGCCGGCGCGACCGTCGCCGCCGCGCGGGGCTCCTCGCGCTCCTCCTCCGTCTCCCCGAATCCGGTCGCGATCACGGTCACGCGCAGCGTACCCTCGAGCTGAGGATCATGCACGACGCCGAAGATCAACTCACCCTCTTCACCGGCGGCCTCGTGGACGATCGAGTTGATGGTCGTCACCTCGTCGATCGTCATGTCGGGGCCGCCGCTGATGTTGATGAGGACGCCCGTCGCACCGTTGATGGATACGTTGTCGAGCAGGGGGGAGCAAATGGCCTGCTGCGCCGCCTCGACGGCCCGCTCTTCTCCGCTCGCCGTCGCCGTCCCCATCAGCGCGGCGCCGCGGTTCGACATCACGGTCCTCACATCGGCGAAGTCGACGTTGACTTCGCCCGTGACCGAGATGAGGTCGGAGATCCCCCGCGTCGCCTGCAGGAGCACTTCATCCGCCTTCTTCAGCGCCTGGCCGAACGTCGTGTCCTTGCCGACCACCGCGAGCAGGCGCTCGTTCGGCACGACGATCATCGTATCCACGGCGCGGCGGAGTTCGCGGAGGCCAAGCTGGGCCTGCCGCATCCGCTTCTTGCCCTCGAAGTGGAAGGGCCGCGAGACGATCGCGATGCAGAGCGCGCCCATTTCGCGCGCCATGCGGCCGATTGCGGGGGCGGCCCCCGTACCGGTGCCTCCACCCATCCCCGCCGTCACGAAGACAAGGTCCGCCCCGGCGATCGCCGCACGCGTTTCCTCCTCGCTCTCCGCGATCGCCTGCCGTCCGATCTCGGGTCGCGCCCCGGCTCCGAGACCGCGCGTGAGCGCCTTCCCGATCTGGACCTTGAGGTGGGCCTCGGACCCGTTGAGCGCCTGGGTATCGGTGTTGATCGCGATGAACTCGACGCCCTCGAGTTCCTCGTCTATCATTCGGTTGACGGCGTTGCCGCCGGCGCCACCCACGCCCACCACCTTCATCCGCGCGTTGCGCGGGATCCCGTCGTCGAATTCGAATACCATGTGTCCCCCCTCTCCCATCAGAAGAATCCTCTGATCCACCCTCCAACCCTTGCGAACGCCCGTGTCGCTCCCGCGAGCCCACGAACCGGAACCCGCGCCGCGCCGTAGAGGACCAGCCCCACCGCCGTGCTGTAGGACGGGCGCCCGACGCTTTCAACCATGCCGGTGATGCCCAGCGACGGAACGCCGATGCGCACAGGCAGGTTGAACACCGACCTGGCCAGGTCATCCATGTGGGGGAGCGAGACGGTGCCGCCGCTGAGGACGATCCCCGCCTCGAGGCGGTGGAGCGTCCCGCTCCCTTCCAGTTCCTCGTACACGAGTCCCAGGATCTCGTCCAGCCGCTGTTCTATGATGTGCGCCAGCAATTCGCGCGATACGCGCCGGGCGCCGCCGCGGCGCGCCCCCGACACGTCGAGCATTTCCCTGGCATCGACCGCGTCCCGCCGGGCCGCGCCGAAGATTTCCTTGAGGTGCGCCGCCTCATCCTCGTGAACCCCGAGGCCGCGCGCGATATCCCGCGTCACGGTCGACCCTCCCCAGGGCAGCGTGGCAGCGTGGAGTATCCGGCGGTCGCGGTACACGAGAACATCCGTGGTCGCCCCGCCGATCTCGATCAGCGCGACGCCCGCGTCCCGCTCCCGCTCATCGAGCACCGCCAGCGCCGTGGCCAGCGGCCCCATGACGAGTTCGTCGGCACGGTATCCCGCCCGGTCGACGATCTTCGAGAGGTCGCGCAGGATCGCGACCTCGGCGGTCACGATGCAGAGGTCCGCCTCGAGGCGGGCGGCGGTCATCCCGACCGGGTTGCGTACGGCATCGCGACCGTCGACCGCGTATTGCCGGCACAGCGCGTGGATCAACTCGTGGCCGGACGGGACCGGGACGGCGCGGCCGACTTCCTGCACGCGCTTCACGTCCGCGGCGGTGACCTCCGAGCCGGAGATGGGGAGCACGCCCTTCGACCGCGCGGTCCGCACGCAGGCGTTGGGCACGCTCACGTAGGCGACCTCCACCTCGCGGCCGGCGACGGCCTCCGCCTGCCCCACGGCGGCGCGAACGGCCCGCGTGGCGGCCTCCAGATGGGTGACGGACGCCCCGCTCAGGCCCTCCGATCGCGTGACGCCGAGCCCGAGGATCTCGAGCGGGTCCGTGGATTCGCGGCCGGGAGGCACGGAGGCGACGACCGCGACGGTCTTCGTCGATCCCACGTCCACCCCGACAATGCTCCCCACCCCCTGGATCATCTCGCCTCCGCCCGCGTCATCACAACTTGGCCCCTGAAGCGCGCGTCCGCACGTGCGATGCGTCGATCCTCGATCTGACCGAGCGCGATCGAGACCCGGTCGAGCGCGCCGAGGGGGTCCTCCCGCGGCAGCAGCACGACATCCGCCCCGGCACCGGGTAGCAGGAGGAATCGGTAGCCGCCTTCGTCGGCCGGCCCGACCTCGGAGACGAGGGAGATGAAGTCGCGACGGGTTCGATCCATCCGTTCGAGGGTGGCGATGAGTTCGCGCATGCGGGGATCGGCCACGAAGTCTCCGTCTGTCTCGACGGGGCCGGGGATGATCGGGAGATCGAGTCGCGCGGACGATGGATCGAGCGGAAGCAGCCGGCCGTCACGGCTCGCGGGACGCAACTCGGGCGTCGCAACCAGCGCGACCGGACGCTCCTCCACCACGGAGATCTCAAGGGCCCGGAAGCCGCTGCGCCGGGCGGTCGCCTCGCGGACCAGCGGGTGTTCGCGAACCCGCGACTCCCAGATTCGGGGGTCGTCCCACACCGACGCGTCGGGGGCGATGGCGGCGAGCATTCTCACCTCGTCGGGCCGCGCGTGGTTCGTCCCCACGACCCGGACCTCTTCGATTCGGAACGCCGGGAGGGTGGCCAGGATGCGCGGGACCCAGATCGGGACCGAGAACCCCGTCGCGACGGCGATGAGGACGACGAGGAGTTGCCGGCGTCCCCGGCGGGTCATGCGCCGCGAGCGCGGCGCCCTGCGCTCTCCGTCCTCATCGGGCGCCGGACGGGCGAGATCATCCGGGTCCCACACGGAAGAAATCACGCGGCCCCCACGCGGGCGCGCTGCTCGGGCGCGAACCCCCACAGGTGAATCTCGGGCTCGAGCGCGACGTCGAACCGCGTCAGCGCGCGGCGGCGCGTCTCGGCCATGAGCGCGAGCACGTCCCCGGCCCGCGCCCCGCCCAGATTCACGATGAAGTTGGCGTGGCGTTCCGCGACCTGGGCTCCACCGACCCGAACCCCCCGCATCCCCACCTCTTCGACCATCCTCCAGGCGGCGGGGTGCGGCGGGCCGGGATTCTTCCACGTCGACCCGACCGAGGGGAGTTCGTACACCTGATCCCGCACCTTGCGCTCACGGAAGGTCAGGTGCGCGTGGCGGATGGCGTCGGCGTCACCGGGGGTCGCGGTGAAGAGGGCGCGGACGAAGACCCAGTCGGTCGGCACCTCGACGTGGCGGTAGGCGGGCGCCGCTTCCTCGGGACGCAGTCGCACGAGTTCACCCTCGGGGGTCACGGCCTCCGCCCAGCGGACCCGGTCCCAGAGCCAATCCTCCCGGGATCCGGCGTTCATGCGCAGACCGCCGCCGACCGTGCCGGGCACGGCCTCGAAAAAGTGGAAGCCGTCCCGGCCGGCGCGACGCGCGGCGCCGGCCAGAGCGGGGAGACGGGCGGCGGCCCCGGCCTCGATCGTGCCGTCGTCGACCCGCAGGGAGGCGAACTCGCCATCGAGGACGAGGACGGGCTCCGCGGACCCCGCGTCGCCGATGAGGACGTTGGCGCCGGTCCCGAGTACGCGGTGTTCCCGTCCGGCCGCGTCCCGCAGAGCCGCGGCGAGTTCCCCGATGGAGCGGGGCCGGGCGAGCCGGGCGGCGGGCCCGCCGATGCGGTACCGGGCGAGTGGCCCCAGCGGGACATCACGCTCCCACCGCATCGCCCGTCCGTCGTTGGATGGCCGCGTGCGCGAGGTCGGTGACGTCGCCGGCGCCCATGAAAACCAGGACCGCCTCCCCATCGCCGGCCGTGCGCTTCCGCGAGACGAGTTCGAGGGCGGCTTCGCGTTCGATCGCCTCGGCCGCGGGGGCCGCGCCGGTGATCAACCCGGAGCCGACGCCCGGGATCGGTGCCTCCCTGGCGGGATACACGGGGAGGACGCGCGCTTCGTCCGCCGCGGAGAGGGCGTCGGCGAACGCCCGCGCGAAGTCGCGCGTTCGCGTGAACAGGTGCGGCTGGAAGACGACCGTGAGACGGGCATCGGGGTGCGCCTCCCTGAGCGCCGCGATCGACGCCGCGACCTCCGTCGGATGGTGCGCGTAGTCGTCGAACACCTTCAGACCCGGCCAGTCTGCGATGAGTTCGAGCCGGCGGGCGACGCCCCGGAAGCTCGCCAGCCCGCGCGCCGCCCGGCCGGGATCGCCCCCGAGCCTCAGGACGGAGAGGAAGGCCGCCGCGGCGTTGAGCCGGTTGTGGCGACCCGGAACCCGGAGCCGGATCTCCGCGACGCCGTCCGGCCATCTCAGGCGGCACGCGCCCGGCCCCGCCGTCTCGATTCGGCACCAGGCGCCCGGCCCGAAGCCGTACCCGAAGCCGAACCCCGTGGACTCGGCCAGTGCACGGGCGCCGTCGTCGTCGTGACAGTAGATGAGGCCGCCGGCGTGGCGCGCGCGCTCGACGAAGTCGGCGAAGGCCGAGCGGAGGCTGGCGAGGTCTCCGTAGGTGTCGAGGTGCTCCGCTTCGAGGGAGCTGACCACGGCGACGGTCGGACGGAGTTCGAGGAACGAGCGATCGTACTCGTCGGCCTCCACGATGGCGGGCCCCTCCCCGAGGCGGCCGAAGCCGTCCCAGGCGGAGACGCGGCCCCCGACGAGGACCAGCGGGTCGAGGCCCGCCGCCGCCGCGGCGTGGCCGGTCATGGCCGTGATCGTCGTCTTCCCGTGTGTCCCGGCGACGCCGACCACGGTGCGGTCGCCGAGGAGGGCGCCGAGGGCGCGGGCCCGGCGCATGACGGGCACGCCCGCCGCCGCGGCGCAGGCGACTTCCGCGAGGTCGGTGGGGACGGCGGAACTGCGCACGAGCAGCTCCGTTCCGGCAATGTGCGCCGCGTCGTGCGAGCCCTCGATGCGGATGCCGCGCGACGTGAGATCGCGCAACGCGTCGCCGGGGGCCCGGTCGCAGCCGCTGACGCGGTAGCCGGCGTCCTGCAGCAGCACGGCCAGACCCCGCATGCCGGCGCCCCCGATACCCATGAGGTGCACGCGGGCCCCGGGCTCCGGGAGGTCCGCCCTGCCCGCCGGACGACGCGCGTCCGCCGTCGCCCCGATCATGCCGCGGCCCGGTCGAGAAGGTTCAGCATCTCGCGCGCGATCGCGAGCGCCGCGTCCGGCCGGCCGCGGCTCGCGGCAGCCGCGGACATGCCGTCGAGACGGGCATCGTCGGCCAGGATCGCGCGGCACGTCGACCACAGGTCGCCGGGCTCCAGCGCCGTCTCCTCGCGAAGCTCGGCCGCGCCCGCGCGCGCCAGCGCCCGCGCGTTCGTCAGCTGGTGGCCGCCGACCGAGGTGGGCAGCGGCACGAGCACGGCCGGCCGACGGGCGGCGCACAGTTCGGCCAGGGACATCGCGCCCGCCCGGCACAGCGCGAGGGCCACGCCGTCCAGTTGTCGCCCGAGGTCGTCGATGTAGGGGACGACACGCACCCGGTCCGCGAAGGGAAGCGCCGAGACGCACGCGGAGACGCGATCCGCATGCGCCGGACCCGCGATCCACACCACCGACACGCCGTCCGGCCACGCCTCGGAGCGCTGCGCGGCCCATTCGAGGTCGCGCAGGAAGGCCCGGTTGAGCCCGAGCGCCCCCTGGCTCCCCCCGAACACGAGCAGGTTCCGGCCCGGAGGCCAATCGAAGCCGACGGCGCCCCCCCCGCCTCCGCCCGGAGCGACGGGGTTCCCGAGCGCACGGAGCCGCTTCCGGTCCCGCACGCGCAGCCGGGCCTCGGCCTCCGGATATCCGAGGTGGACCTGATCGACCCCGGGCGCGAAGAGGCGCGTCACGAGCCCGGGGGCCGCGTTCTGCTCCTGGATCGCCGAGGGGACGCGCCGGAGCCGGGCGCCGGCGAGCGCCGGGGCCGCGACATAACCTCCCGTCCCCACGACGAGCGCCGGATCGAAATCACGAAACGCCCGCCGGACTCCCGCCAGGACGGCCGGGGCGGAGGCGAACAGACGCCAGTTTCGCCACGGGCGATGACGGTACAGCGGCTGCAGCGGCAAGAGCCGGAACCGGTACCCGGCGTCCGGCAGCACACGCGCCTCCAGGCCCCTCCGGCCACCCAGAAACACGCACTCGAGGTCCGGCGCCAGCCGCCCGAACGCTTCGGCCAGGTTGAGCGCGGGATACAGATGGCCTCCCGTGCCGCCGCCCGCGAGCAGGATGCGCGTCGCCGCCACCGTCAGCGCCTCCGCCGCGAAGCCACGTTGAGCAGCACACCCGTGATCCCGAGCGCCGTGACGAGGCCCGTGCCGCCCGCGCTGATGAAGGGCAGGCTGACCCCCGTCGTGGGCAGGAGCCCCAGCGTGACCCCGATGTGGCCGAACGCCCCGATCGCCACGATCGCGGTCAGCCCGATCGCGATCAGCCGCCCGAACAGGTCCGGCGCCGACTGGGCGATCCGGAGGCCGAGGTGTGTCCAGACGAGGAAGAGCGCGAGGACCGCGACGGCGCCCACGAACCCCCATTCCTCCGCGATGATGGGGTAGATGAAGTCGTTCTGCGCCTCGGGCAGGTAATGGAGCTTCTGCGTGCTCTCGCCGTATCCGGCGCCCGTCACGCCGCCCGAGCCGATCGCGATCTCCGCCTGCTGGAGCTGGTAACCGATGCCGGAGGTGTCCTTCCCGGGGTCGAGAAACGCGAGGATGCGCGCGAGCTGGTAGCTGTTGGAGCGCACCAGCCACCACAGGGCGGGGACGACCGGCAGCGCGAGGAGCAGGAAGTGCCGGATGCGCATCCCCGCCGCGAACAGCACCGTGGCCAGCAGCCCGCCCGTGATGAGCGTCGCGGAGAGGTGAGGTTCCGCGGCGATCAGCACGAGCACCGGCCCGAGGATGAGGAGGAACGGGAGCACCCCGCCGCGGAAGCGGTCGAACGCCTCTTGCTTGCGCACGGCGAGCGCCGCCGTCCAGACGACCACGGCCACCTTGGCCAGCTCCGAGGGCTGGAAGGTCACCGGCCCCAACTCCAGCCAGCGGCGCGACCCGTTCCGGACGGGCGCGATCTCCGTCGTACCGGGCAGGATGAGGACGAGGAGCAGCGCCGCGACGACCGCGAGAATGGGCCAGGCCAGCCGTTCGTACACGCGGTAGTCGACGAACGCCGCCACGATCAGCGCCACGACGCCGACGGCGGCGCGCGCCAGCTGGCTCAGCAGCACGTAGTTGCCGGGCCGTCCGCTCTGCCGCGCCGCGAACGAGCTGGCCGAATAGACGGACAGGAGCCCGAACACGACGAGGACGAGCGTGATCGCGAGGAGTGCGTTTCGCACCCAGGCGGGCGATCCCGCGGTCCGCTGGACCCGCGGAAGCTCCCAGTCGAGGGTGTGATCCGTCACCCTTCCCCTCCTTCCGCTTCGAGCGCCCCGTACGACTCGAGCACGCAGCGCTCGAAGGCCTGCCCCCGGACCCGGTAGTCCGGGAACATGTCGTAGCTGGAGCACGCCGGTGAGAAGAGCACCACATCGCCGGGTTCGGCGGCCTCGCGCGCGAGGCGGACGAGTTGCCGGACGCTGCCGGCGACGTCGATCGGCGCCGCGTCACCGAGTTCCCGCACGATCTGCGGCGCGGCCTCGCCGTACACGATCACGGCCCGCGCGTTCTCCCGCAGCGCGGGGATGAGCGATCGATACGACTCCCCCTTGTGCCGGCCTCCGAGAAGGGCCACGAGGGGCCTCCGGAAGGCGTTGAGGGCGACCTTGGTCGCGGAGACGTTCGTCCCCTTGGAATCGTTGATCCACTCCACGCCGTCGAACTCACCCACCCGCTGCAGACGGTGCGACAGTCCCCGGAAGGAAGTGAGGGCGGCGCCGATCGAGGCCGCATCGCACCCGGCGAGCGCCGCGGCCAGCCCGGCCAGGAGCGCGTTCATCACGTTGTGCGCGCCGACGAGCGGGAGATCCTCGGCCGCGATCCACGTCTCCGGGGCCGCCCCCGTTTCGAGGCGCTGGACGAGGTTCCCCGCCTCGTCGAGCCAGGCCCCGGGTTGCTCGTGCGCCTCGCTCGAGGCCAGGTATCGTTGTCCCGCGGCGGGGCGCGCCATCGTAAGCACCCCGGCGTCGTCCCCGTTGAGCACCCAGCGGCTATCCCCGTCCGCGTTGGCGAACAGACGGGCCTTGTCCTCGTAGTAGCGCTCGATGCTCGAGTACCAGTCGAGGTGGTCCGCGGCGAGGTTGAGCAGGACTCCGATCGTGGGCCGGAAGGCCCGGAGATCGGCGAGCTGGAACGAACTCAGTTCGACGACGACCCAGTCCGGCTGCCGCTTCATCATCGAGATGTCGGAGAGAGGCCGTCCGATGTTGCCGGCGGTCATGGCGTCGATCCCGGCCTTACGCAGGAGATGACCGCAGAGCGCCGTGGTCGTGGTCTTGCCGTTCGTGCCCGTGATGCCGATGACGCGGGACGTGAGGTGCCGGTACGCGACCTCGATCTCGGCCACGGTGGGAACACCGGCCTGGGCGACGGTCCGCCGGATCTCCGCGCTCGGCGCGATCCCGGGGCTGGTGACGACGAGGCGCGCGTCCAGAATGCGGTCGACGTCGTGCCGCCCCACTTCCGCCTCAATGCCCTCGGCCGCGAGGGCTTCCAGGGCCTCCTGTTGCCGGGGTCCCTCGAACGCATCGCTGGCGTAGACCTCCGCTCCCAGAGAATGGACCAGACGGGCCGCCGCGGTGCCCGACACGCCGAGCCCGAGGACGGCGACGGGGTCGCCGGGAGCGAAGAGCGGAGGTCGGCCGTTGCGCGCCATCAGCGGATCTTGAGCGTCGCGAGGCCGACGAGGGCGAAGATGATCCCGAGGATGTAGAAGCGCGTGACGACGCGCGGCTCGGGCCAGCCCAGCTTCTCGAAGTGGTGATGCAGCGGAGCCATGCGGAGAAGGCGGCGACCCTCTCCCCAGCGCCAGCGGCTGAACTTGAACCAGCCGATCTGGGCCATCACCGAGAGCCCCTCGAGCACGAACACACCGCCGACGATGAGGAGGAGGAACTCCGACTTGAGGAGGACGGCCACGGCGCCGATCGCGCCCCCGAGGGCCAGGGAGCCGGTGTCGCCCATGATCACGTCCGCGGGGTGGGCGTTGAACCAGAGAAAGCCGATCGCCGCCCCCGCCAGCGCGGCGCAGAAGACGGACAACTCGCCGGCTCCGTTCAGGTACAGGACTCCGAGGTAGGCCGAGGTGTCCACGCGCCCGATCGCGTAGGCGAAGGCGCCGAAGGTGAGCGCGGCGATGGCCGCCAGCCCCGTGGCGAGTCCGTCGAGCCCGTCCGTCAGGTTCACGGTATTCGCCGTCCCCGCCACCACGACCGCCACGAAGAGGGGGAAGACGGCGGGCGCCAGGACGACGGTCAGGTCCTTGAAGAAAGGCAGCATGGTCTGGGTCGCGCCGTAGGCCGACGTGGGCTGCCAGAGGAGGAAACCGCCGAGCGCGAGACCGAGCACGAACTGCCAGATGAGCTTGTACCGCGCGATGAGGCCGCGCGAGTGGTGCCGCACGATCTTGAGATAGTCGTCCATGAACCCGATCGCGCCCATCCACGCGGTGACGCCGAAGGCGATCCATACGTAGGTGTTGTCGAGGCGGGCCCAGAGGAGCGTGGGAACGAGACAGGCGGCGAGGATGATGAGACCGCCCATCGTCGGCGTGCCGGCCTTCTTGAGGTGCGTGGCGGGCCCGTCGGCCCGGACCACCTGGCCGATTCTGTGTCGGCGAAGCCGTGAGATGACGCCCGGGCCTACGAGGAACGCGGTGAGGAGGGCCGTCACCATCGCTCCCGCGGCGCGGAACGAGATGTACTGAAAGACGTTGAACAGGATATGCTGGTCGGCGAGCGGGAACAGGAAGTGATAGAGCATCAGGCGCGCCCTCCGAAACGGGCCTCCAGCTCGTCGATGACCCGCTCCAGCCGCGCGCCGCGCGAGCCCTTCACGAGCACGACCTCATCGCCCCTGAGGGCGTCGCCGAACGCCGCGATGGCCGCGGCGGGATCCTCCTCCCGGATGATCAAGGGGGCCTCCGCGCCGTCGAACGGAGCGTCGAGGAAGAGTCCGGTCGCGGCGATGACGTCGAACCCCGCCGCGAGCAGTTCGTCCCCGATCTCCCGGTGCGCCCGGGCCTCCTCCGAACCGAGTTCGAGCATGGAGCCGGCGAACGCGGCGCGGCGGCGGCCGGGGAGCAGACGCCGGGCCTGGACGATCGCCGCCCGAAACGAGTCCGGGTTGGCGTTGTGGCAGTCGGCCAGCACGGTGAGTCCGCCGATGCGCCGGATCGCGCCACGCATGCCGAGCGGCTCGTAGCGCGACAGTCCCCGGGCGGCCGCGGCCGCCGGCACCTCCAGCGCTTCGGCCACGGCGGCGGTGATCAGGGCGTCCCGGAGGTGATGCTCGCCGCCGACACCGAGCACGAAGCGCTCGCTGCGGCGGCGGAACTCGATGCGATCCGGCCCGGTCGCATACGCGTCGGGGGTGAAGTCGGCCCCGGGTCCGATGCCGGCCACGATGGCGTCGGGACGGTATGCGCGCGCGGCGGTCGGAAGCACGCCGGGCTCCTCGCCCACGACGAGCACGCCGCGCCCGGAGGCGCCGTGCGCGAGCCGCATCTTCTCGCGCAGCACCCCGGCCACGTCGCCGAAGAACTCGAGGTGCGCGGCCCCGATGGTCGTGATGACGACGTGGTCGGGCCTCGCGATCTCCGCGAGGCGGCCGATCTCGCCCGGCTCGCTCGCGCCGACCTCCAGCACCCAGGTATCGGCGTCGGCGGGCGCGCGCAGGATGGTGAGCGGGAGACCGACCTGGCTGTTGAGATTGCCTTCCGTCCGGTACACGCGCCGCGATTCGGAGAGAGCGCAGGCGAGCATCTCCTTGACGGTCGTCTTGCCCGAACTCCCCGTGATCGCGACGACGGCGGCGGCGGACTCCCGGCGGGCCGCGGCGGCGAGGTCGCCGAGCGCGCGCAGGGGATCGGGCACGGCGAAGTACTCGAGCGGCAGTCCGGGCTCCTCGCGTCCGGCGCGAACGATGGCGCCGCGGGCCCCGCGGGCCGCCGCCTGGGGGAGGAAGTCGGCGGCATCATGCCGCTCTCCCCCCAGCGCGACGAACAGTTCGCCGGGCCTCAACGTCCGCGAATCGGACGACACTCCGGTGTAGGCCCGCTCTTCGGGCGCGCCCCCGCGGAGCCCGAGCGCCGACCGGATCTCCCCGGACCTCAGCGCCGGGGCCTGGGTGGTCGCGCTCATGTGGGGCCGCCGTTCGCGTTGGCCCCGGCGGAGCCCGCGACGATCTCGGCCACGATCTGACGTTCGTCGAACGGGAGTCTCTCGTCCCCGATGATCTGGGTCGTCTCATGCCCCTTGCCGAGGAGCGCGACCGCGTCGGCGGGCCCGGCCCGGGCGATCGCGCGGGCGATCGCTTCCCGGCGGTCGATGACGATCTCGCAGGCGTCGGCCGGGAGGCCGGCGACCATGTCGCGGCAGATCTCCTCCGGGTCTTCGGATCGCGGATTGTCGCTGGTGACGATGGGGACATCGGCCAGTCGAGCCAGGATCCGGCCCATCAGCGGCCGTTTTCCGCGGTCGCGGTCGCCGCCGCAACCGAGGAGGGCGATGACCCGCCCGGGCACGATCGCACGCAGCGTGGAGAGCGCCCGCTCGCAGGAGTCGGGGTTGTGCGCGAAGTCCCGGATCACGAGGACGGGTTTCCGCGAGAGCACCTCCATCCGCCCCGGAACGGGCGGCGCCGAGGACAGCCGGGCCGCGATGCGCTCGAGCGGGAGGCCGAGGCCGCGCGCGATGGCCGCGGCCGCGAGCGCGTTCCGAACGTTGAAGTCGGCCGGGAGCGGAAGCGAGACCTCCGCCGTCTCCCCCCCGGCCCGCAGCCGGAAGCGGGAACTGTCCGCGGAGAGGACCAGCCGGTCCGCGCCGATGTCCGCCGTGGGCTCGAAGCCGTAGCGGAGGGTCTTCGCGCCATCGGGTCCGATACCTCTCCAGGCCTCTTCATCGTCATTGACTGCACAGACCCCGCCGGGTGCGAGAAGTTCGAGCAGCCGGAGCTTGGCGGCCCGGTAGGCCTCGAGATCCGGGTGGTACTCGAGGTGCTCGCGGCTGAAGCTCGTGAAGGCGACCGCATCGAAGGAGAAGCCGTCCGCGCGCCGCTGGTCGAGGGCGTGCGAGGAGACCTCGAGCGCGACGGCTTTCGCCCCGGCCGCCCTGAGTTCGGCGAGTTCCCGCGCGAGGTCGATGGGATCGGGCGTCGTCAGCCTCGGCGTTCCGATCTCGCCATCGACCGAGACCGGGCCCAGCGTGCCCAGGGCCGCCGCGGGGATCGCGTCCGCGAGGATCCACCGCGTGAGGCACGCCGTCGTCGACTTGCCGTTCGTACCGGTGATGCCGATCAGGCGAAGCGAGGCGCCGGGGTCTCCCGCGAAGAGCGCGGCGAGGTGCGATACGGCCGCGCGGGCATCACGGACCACCAGCTGCGGGATCTCCGCTTCGACGATCCGTTCGACGACGGCGGCGGCCGCCCCGGCGCGCGCGGCGGCCCCGACGAAGGTGTGACCGTCCACCCGGATTCCCGGGATGGCGCAGAACAGATCGCCGACCCCGACCCGCCGGGAGTCGGAGCGAAGGCCTGGAAAGGCCGCCGGCGGGAGGCCCCGCCATCGCGGCGCCTGACCCGCGCGGGCCAGTCGCCGTTCGACTTGGTCATTTGTGATGATCTGCTGCGGCAAGGGCCGATTCTTCCACCGTGCCGGCCGCCGGGCCGGCCGATCCGTTCACTTCAGCACGACGGTTTCGCCGCGAGCCAATTCGCTGCCCGGCGGCGGGCTCTGCGACGCGACCACGCCCCTTCCCTGCCACGCCACCCGCAGGCCGAGTCCGTGCAGCTGCGCCGCAGCCGCCCGTACGGACAGGCCCGTCAGGTCCGGAAGGGAGACGAGGCCTTCGGTCCCGAGATCCCCTCCCCACGGCTCCCCCGGGCCGCCCGTGCCGCTGGCGGCGAAGATGGCCCGCTCCGCCCCCTCCGCCGCGCGCGACGGGTCCGACCACGGCCGTGGGCGCGGGTCCGAGACCACGAGGCGCGGATCGAGCTGCACGCCATCGGCCGCCAGCGCCGCTTCGAGCGCGGCCTGACTCGTAGGCGCCGCGATCGCGCCGCCGTAGTAGACCCCGCCCTTCGGATCCTCAAGCCGCGTGAGGATCACGATCCTCGGGTCGTCCGCCGGCGCGAAGCCCACGAACGAGGCCCGGTAGCGGCCCAGCGCGTAGCGGCCGTCGACCGCGAGACGGGCGGTCCCGGTCTTGCCCGCCACGGCGAAGCGCGCCATCCGGGCCAGCGTGCCGGTCCCGTCGCGGACCACTTCTTCCAGCACGTCGCGAACCTGGGCCGCCACGTGTTCGGGGATCACGCGCCGCACGGCCTGAGGCTCGAAGCGCTCGACGACGCGTCCCGATGCGTCCCGCACTTCTCGTACCAGGCTCGGCTTCAGCAGGATCCCGCCATTGGCGATCGCCCCGTAGGCGGCCGCGAGCTGCAGCGACGTGGCCGACATCTCGTAGCCGATCGCGTGGGAAGCCGGGCTGAGCGCGGTCCACGATTCCGGCCGGCTCAGACGCCCGGGGGATTCGGCGAGGTGCCCGACCTGCGTTCGCATGCCGAACCCGAAGTCCCGCAGGTATCGGTGCTGGACGGCGGGCGGCAGCCGCGTGGACAGCTTGGCGGCCCCGACGTTGCTCGACTTCGAGATGACCTCCCGAACCCGGAGCGTGTCGTAGCCGTGGACATCGCTGATCACTCTGGACCCGATCCGCAGCACGCCGCCTTCCACGTCGATGACCTCGTCCAGATCGACGACGCCCTCGCTCAGAAGCGAGGCGAGCAGGAACGGCTTGGCCGTGGAACCCGGCTCATAGGGATCGGAGAGCGCCGAGACCTGATCGGGCGCCCCGTCGGCGTGTTCGCTGGCCAGCGCCAGGACCTCTCCCGTGCGCGGATCGAGCAGGACCATGTCGCCCCCGCTGGCCCCGGTCTTCGTCAGGGCGCGGGCGAGTTCGTTCTCCGCGATCCGTTGCAGTTCCGCGTCGATGGTGAGGACGACATCGTGTCCGGGGACCGGCTCGATGACCTGCCCGCCGGGCGGACGGTAGGTGTTCCGGCGGCCGTCGAACCGCACTTCCGCCCGGCCGGCCCGGCCGGCCAGCCAGTCGTCGAGCGCGGCCTCGAGCCCCGTACCTCCTTGCCCGTCAGCCCCCACGGCGCCGATGAGTCGGCGGCCCATGCTCCGCGGGTAGTCCCTCGCGGCGCGGCTTTCGAAGTATATGCCGCGCCCGATCGTCCGCTGCATGCGCACCCGTTCTTCGTCGCTGACGTCGCTCGCGACGAGCGACCATCCGCCCTCGGCCTCGGCGACGGTCCGTTGGCGATCCGGCGGTACGGGAACGACGGCGGCGACCGCCTCGACGGCGGCACTCCGCCCGAGCCTCAGTTCATCTACGGCCAGAAAGGCCTGGTAGCGCGTATCGGGCGCCGCGAGCACGCGGCCGCGCCGATCCATGATCCTGCCCCGTGGCGCCGGCAGCGGCTCCCACTCGGCGCTCTGCTCCAGCTGCGCCCTGCGGTGCTCGTCCGCCTCGACGATCTGGAGTTCTCCCAGACGTACGGCGTATCCGACCGCAACGAGGGTGATCGCGACGTTGAGTACCCGATGTCTGATGCGGTGGGTGCGGGAGAGGGCCGCCTCCCGCGCGTCACCGGCGACTTCCGCGACTTCCGTGGTGGCGTGAATGCCGAACCGCGTCACCTGTTCCCCCCCTCTTCATCCCGTGAGCTCGCCGCATCGACCTGAAGCAACTGCTCTTCCACCGCCCTCTGCAGTCCCAGCGCGCCCGCCGCGCGTTCGATCCGGGCCGGCGTCGTCAGGGAGTCGACCCGCGCGCGCGTCATATCGATCCGATCTCCGACGATCCGCACCTCGGCTTCGAGACCTCGAAGCTCCGCGGTCAGTTGCCGCCCTTCTTCTCCGCGACGAACCACCGTCACGAGAGAGGCGGCCAGCGCCAGAACCGCGAGGCTCGTAGCGGACCACCGGAGCAGGGTCCGTCGCCGAACCATCCGGGCGCCTCTCCTTCCGTCACCCATCCGCCAGCCGCTTCTCCCACGCTCTCAGACGCGCGCTCCGCGCCCGGGGGTTCCGGGCCACCTCCTCCTCCGTGGGCCGCAACGGCCGGCGCGTCAGCACCCGCCCCAGCGACTCTCCCCGACACCGGCACTCCGGCAGACCCGGCGGGCAGAGACATTCCGCGGACCACTCGCGGAACGCCCGCTTGACCGCGCGGTCCTCCAGCGAGTGGTACGACAGAACCGCGAGCCGTCCGCCGGGGGCGAGGCGGCCGCGGATGCCCTCGAGCCCCTCGCCGAGCGCGGCCAGTTCGTCGTTGACCGCGATCCGAAGGGCCTGGAACAGCCGGGCCTTCCGCTTCTCCTGCACCGGACGACCCAACACCGCGGACAGCGCAGCCACCAGGTCGTCGCTCATGCTGAAGGGCCGGATCTTCCTCCGCCGCACCACCTCACGTGAGAGCACCCGCCACCTGCGCTCTTCCCCATCACGGAAGACCCGGCCCAACTCTTGTTCGTCCGCCCGATTCAGCAGGTCGGCGGCAGACCTTGCGCGCCTCGTCTCATCCATCCGCATCCCGAGCGGAGTACCCGGACGAAACGAGAATCCGCGCGCCTTCGTGTCGATCTGGTGCGACGAGACGCCCAGGTCCATCAGGGCTCCCGCCACGCCGTCCAACTCTCCCGCCAATTCCGGGCGACCGAGGTCCCTGAAATTCGCCCGTATCAGCCTCGCCCGTTCGCTCAGCGGCGCGAGCCGCCTCCTCGCGGCCTCGATCGCCTCCCCGTCCTGGTCGATTCCGATCACTCGCACGGCCGACCCGGTCTCCAGCAGCCGGATCGCATGCCCCGCACCACCGATCGTCGCGTCGAGGAAGACGCCCCCCCGTTCGGGGCGAAGCCACCGTAATACTTCGTCCGGCATCACCGGCGTATGCCGGAACGTCTCCTCCGTCACTCCGTCGGCCTATCCTCGACTGCCCCCACCGTGCGGTGATCGGGTGATGAGTCAGGCGAACACTCTCTCTATCTGCCGCTCGAACTCCTCGTCACTCGCGCTCGTCACGTTCTCGAACGTCTCCGGATCCCAGATCTGGGCGTGGTTGATCGCGCCGACCACCATCGCTTCCGTCCCCAGCGCGACCGCCTTCCGCATCCTCTCCGGGATCAGGATCCGCCCCTGCGCGTCCGGCGAGACCTGGACGGCGCTCGCCGTGACCCGCAGCACATGGTGCCGGAAACGCGGCTCCCGACTCGACATCTCCCGCAGGTCGTCCTGCACGTCCTGCCACGCCTGCTCGGGATAGAGAGACAGCGCCTCGGGTTCGGTCTGGAGGAGGACGAACGGCTCGCCTTCCCGACCCTTTCGAAAGGGTGCCGGTAGACTGACCCGACCCTGCGAGTCGAGCTGATGTCGATAACTCCCCAGAAAGCCCGGCAAATCGTGCCTTCGACATTCGCTTGGGTTGTCCCTCCCAGAACGCCCCGTTTCCACCCACCGAGTGCCACTCTAGGCCCCTATGTGATGGGTGTCAACCCCTATCCTCCCCATCTCGTACCATCACGGAGGGAAAAAAGTGCCCGGCCCGCGGAGAACGCGAGCCGGGCGCCGGGCTGGCGCCCCGTTACGGGCGCCGCCTTGCCCTAGCGGCTGCAGGCGGACTCGATGATCTGCTCCTGCCGATACAGCTGGACATCGATCGCATCGCGGATCTGCTGCTGGCTGTCCGCCTGATAGCTGCCCGACTGGGACAGGTGCGGCGTCACGCCCTGAAACGCCGTCAGCGCGTTCCGGGCCGGCCCGCACGCCTCGTCGGCTTCGTTGCGCGCATCGTAGGCGCTTCCCTGCAGATAGTAGCCGAAGGCGAGGAAGAAGTGGATCTGCTCCGAGGTCTGGGGCGTCTGGGCAAACTCGGCCGCCGCATTGAAGAGTTCGACCGCCCTTGAGACCTCGCCCACATCGATCGCCACCGGATTCGCCAGGAGCTGCGACTGGGCCTGGAAGTGTCCCGCGTGGGCGAGGCTGAAGATGGCGTTGGCCACCTGCTCCGGATCGCCCCCCCCGGCAACCGCCGCGCGGAAATCCTCCACCGCCCCGGCGGCATCGCCCGACTTGAGTTTCAGCGTGGCGAGCTGCTGGCGCCCATTCGGCACGTCCGGGTTGTATTCGAGCGCCTGCTCGAGTTCCGCCACGCCGGTCGCGGGGTCCTCCAGGCGATCGTAGATCCTGGCGCGCGACGAGTGGACCTGGGCCATGAGGTCTTCTCTGGACATCTCGCCTTCGCCGTTCGCGCCGTCCGATCCCGCGATCGCCTCGAGGGCCCGATCGGAGAACGCGAGCGCGTTGTCGTACTCCTCGATGAGCATGTAGGCGTTCGTGGCGTTCGACAGCGTGGTGGGACTCACGGCGTCGCCCTGGAGCTCGACGAGTTTGCCGGACGCGTCAACGGCCTCCCGGATCATATCGGCATCCGTGACCTCGCCCGCCGTCTGCCCCGCCTGGAGGGCCGCGCCGGCCAGGTACTCGAGCAGGTCCTCGTTGTCGGGGGCCCGCTCCACGCCGTCCTTGAGGAGCTGCACGGCCTCTCCCCAGCGCCCCGCCTGCGTGAGGTCGTAGGCGATCCTCATGCGCACATCGACCCGGTCCGGCTGGAAGTCGAGGAACTGCCGGTAATACTGGAGCGACCTGACGCCATCGCCCAATTGGGCGTACGTGAATGCGAGCGACTCGAGGGCATCGAGGTCGGATGCGTTGCCGTTGACGACCCGCTGGAGGTCGGCGGCCGCGCTGCCCCACGCCTCGTCCAACATGTACGCCCGCCCCCGCCAGTAGTGGGCCCGCTCGCTGTCCGGACTCAGCGCCAGCGCCGCGTTGCAGTTGCTGATCGCCTCGCTCGCCTGTTCCGAGGCGACGTAGTCGGCGCAGAACGCGAGCGAGCGAAGGTATTCGACCCCGCTCCCGAACTGCTGCATAATTTCCTGCGCAGCTTCCTCGTGGGAGTCGTCGTCCGCCACGACGAACGACCGCATCGGCAACTCGTCCCCGCTCGACGGCTCCGTGAATGTGATGTCCACCTCGACGCCGCCGTCGGCCTGGGCCGCGGTCCCGAGCATGACGAGGCTGGCGTTCATCCGCATCGCCAGCTGCTGCCAGTCGATGGCGGTCATGGCTCTCTCGTCGAGGTCAAACTGGTCGATCAGATCCCGCGCATCGTCGCGTTCGATCGCCATGTAGCCGGGGAAGGTCTCGAGCGCCTCCCGGACCTCTTCGGCGATCCGCTCGCCGAAACGACGGTTGACCGGCTCGGTCACGGCCACGGTGGCAACCAGGATGGTGTAGTCGCCCGTCTGAGCCTCGAGGGCGCGAGGCGCCGTCGGGACGGAGAGGACGGCGACCCCGGCTGCCACCCAGGACAGGATGTTGCGTGTGCTTCTCATCGAGTACCTCTGACCGTTCGTACGGAACACAGCGCACGGACCGGAATGCCGTGCAACACAACTCAATCTAGCGACACCTCGCAACAGGAGGATCAAGGTCGATTAACGTGAGTCGGCGCTGTGCGCAAGACGCGGCCACACCTTGAATACCCCGCAGCGTCGCCGTGGTTCACATGGCGTCGTCGCCGCCGCGCCGGGCGCAGGGTGCCTGTCCGACGTTCATTGCGCCAGCTTCCGTTGCAGGCACCCCGTAAAGCGGTTGAACATAACATTCGCGACGGACTGAATCACCCCCCCGCGCCCGAACGAGGCCAGCCGCCCGGTGAGCGCGATCGACTGTGAGACCCGGATGCGGGTCCCTCCCTGCTCACGCTCCCGGAGATCGCTCTCCATCTTCATCCGCACGTTACCGCTCCCGCGTCTGTCCCTTCCCTCACCCGTCATCACCATGTGATGGCGCTCGACGTCGAGTTCCTCGAAGTGGATCCGGCCCATGAAACGCATCCCGATCGGCCCCAGCGTGAGGCCGATCTCGCCCCGGAAGGTGCGCTCGTCGACGGCTTCGATCAGCCTCGCGCCCGGGAGGCACTCCACGATCCGCTCGGGATCCGTCAGGAACCCCCAGACTTTGTCGACGGGCTGAGGAACGTCAAAGCTGTTTTCGATCTCGATCGCCATCGCGTATGCCTCGGGAAGGGGCGGCGCCGATCGGCGCGCCGGTCCCGACAGGTGTGCGGGGGAGCGGTTATATTGCCGCACACGGGCGGCGCGCGAGCCGGAGACCCGAGCAAGCTGAGTTTGCGGCCGAGCGTCCGCAACCGGCGACGCACCTCCGACGGCCTTTGGCATCCCGCCCGGCCCTGTGAACGCGAGATGGAGGACGGAGCTTTGCGACCCGATATCGCGAGGATCGTCGAGGGACTCGAGTCGGTCGGCTATGTCGCGGACCGGACCATCGCCACGGCCGTGCATCTCGCCCTCGCGATGGAGAAGCCCCTCCTTGTCGAGGGCGCGGCGGGTGTCGGGAAGACCGAAATCGCGAAGGCCATGGCGTCCTGGCTCGGAGCCGAACTCATACGCCTCCAGTGCTACGAGGGGCTCGACCTTCCCACCGCCGTTTACGAGTGGAACTACCAGAAGCAACTCCTTCACATCCGTCTCCAGGGCCGTGAGGGGGACGCGGACGCGGTGCAGCGGACGATCTTCGGGCCCGGATTCCTGCTCGAACGCCCCCTCCTGCGCGCGATCCGCTGCGAGGAGCGGCCGGTCCTGCTGATCGACGAGGTGGATCGGGCGGATGAAGAGTTCGAGGCGTTCCTGCTCGAACTCCTGTCGGACTTTCAGGTGTCGATCCCGGAGCTGGGCACGATCGCGGCCCGCACGCGGCCCGTCGTCCTCCTGACCTCCAACGGTACGCGCGAACTGTCCGACGCCCTGCGGCGACGCTGTCTCTACCTGTGGATCGACTATCCCGAGCCGGAGCGCGAGGTGGAGATCCTCAGGCGACGGCGGCCGGAGATCGGACGAACTCGCGCGCACGAGGCGGTGGGGCTGGCCCAGCGGCTGCGGCGGGAGCGGCTGGCCAAGCCGCCCGGCGTGGCGGAGACCCTCGACTTCGCCGCTGCCCTCGAGGCGCTCGGAGCGGAGCGGCTGGGGCCCGAGACGGCCCGCGACGCGATCGGGGCGCTCGTCAAGGACCCGAACGATCTCGCCGGGCTCACGGTGGAGCGCCTCGAGGCCTTGCTCGCCCCCTCGCGAGACGCGGAGAGGTGACGCCGGAGCGGGTCGCCGAGCTGGGCCGGCGGCTGCGCGGCGAGGGCGTCGACTGCGCGCTCTCCGAATCCACCTCCGCGCTCGCCGCGCTCGAGCACCTCGACGGCGGCGATGCCGAGGACGTGCGGGTCGGACTCCGGGCCGCGTTCTGCTCGAGCCCCGCCGACCTGGCGATCTTCGAACGGTGCTTCTGGCCCTGGTGGCGGAGGGAGCGCGCGCCCACGCCGGCCGATGACCTCCTGTCGAAGGCCCGCTCGGCGCCGAGTCCCGCGCCATCCGCCGGCGGGCTGTCGACGCCGGATCGACCGGGCGCCGCGGCGCGGGACGAGGAGCGCGGCGCGGACCGGGACGATCCGGATTCGCGCGTCCGGCCGATCGGCGCGGCGTACAGCGCGGCCGACTCGCTCGCCCGGCGCTCGTTCGCGTCGATCGGCAGGGACGAACTCCGCGAGGTCGATGCGTGGCTCGACCGGCTCATCGTCCGGCTGTCGACCCGGCGCAGCCGGCGTCTCGAGCCCGGCGGCCGGCGCGGCCCGATCGACGTCCGCAGGACGCTCCGTTCGGTCGTGGCGCACGAGGGCGAACTCGTCCGCCTCGCGAGACGGCGCCGGCGCCACGTCCCGCCGCAGCTCGTCGTCCTCTGCGACGTGAGCGGCTCCATGGAGCGCTACAGCCGCTTCCTGTTGCGCTTCCTGCTGGGGTGTGGTCGCGCACGGGACATCCAGACCTTCGCGTTCAGCACCCGCCTCACGCACCTCACGCCCTGGCTGGCGGGCGAGAACATCGACCCGGCCCTGGACCGTCTGCGCGCACGGGGCTGGTCGAGCGGGACCCGGATCGGGGAGTGTCTGGAGACGTTCGTGACCCGGCACGGCCAGCGCATGCTGGGGCGGCGAACCCTGGTGCTCATCCTCTCGGACGGACTCGACCAGGGCGAGACCGAGCCGCTCGAGCGCGCCATGCGACGGATCCAGCGCGGGGCCCGGCGCGTGATCTGGTTGAACCCGCTCCTCGAGAGCTCACGCTACGCACCCGAGGCGCGCGGCATGCGCGCCGCCCTCCCGTACGTGGATCACTTCCAGTCGGGACACAGCCTCGAAGCGCTGCGAGCGCTCCCCGGGTTGTTGAGGTTGTAGGGAGGACAGAGGGGTGGGGTGGGGTGGCCCGGACGAACCGGGCCCCGCCGGGACCCGGCATTAGGCTCGAACGCGGTCCTTGAGGCCCTTCCCGGCCTTGAAGGTCGGAACGTTCATGGCTGGAATCTCGATCGCCGCACCGGTCTGCGGGTTGCGGCCCATGCGCGCGTTGCGCCGTCGCTTCCCGAACGTGCCGAAACCCGTGACCGTGAAATCGCGGCCCGCATCGAGTTCGACTGCGATGATTCCCGCGCCCGGATCCGTCGCAAAGATGCAGTCGATAACCTCGCGCGACTTGGCCTTGCTCAGCCCCGTCTGCATGGCGAGCTTCGCCGCAAAATCGTCCTTGGTCATCCTTTTTTCTCCTGTAAAGAGGTTCTTCGTCGAGCGAACGAAGCGCCCATAATTCTCGCTGTCACCGCATCATGCAAGTCCCGGGAAGGCGGCGGTGCCCTCGCAACCCGGCGCGGTGCCGCGCGGCTAGTGCTAGTGCATGTCGGTCGAGAACACCTTCCGCGCCATCGTCACGCCGACCAGCCCGAAGACGAACCTGCCGATCCGCCCGAGGAGCATGGTCGGGATCGCGGTCGGAAGGATTGTGTCCCACACCGTGTTCAGGAAGCCGCTCTCCCCCCCGAGCCCGAAGAGCCCGACGAGGGCGAATCGCAAGAGGGCGAAGATGCCGAGGAAGACGGTGAAGTTCAGCAGCAGGCCGAGCGCCTGCCGGCCGGCGGAGCCGGTCTCCGCGTCGTACACGCCGCCGAAGAAGACGGCGCTCACGAGCCAGAAGACGCAGATTGCTATGAGCCAGTGGATCAATGGAGCCTCCGTGTCGGGAAACGGGATGGAATCGCGGCACGGCAAGATACGGCGTTTCCGGCGATCGTCGAAAGTCCGCCGCGGGTGTCGACGGCCGAAGACGCGACGTTTATCTTCGCGACGCTCCGCCGGCCACCGACGCATGAATCTCTCCACTCGAGAGGCTCGCCATGAAAGCCCCTTCACTCACGCTCGGCGTTGAAGAGGAATACCAGATCGTTCATCCGGAGACCGGCGAACTCACGTCGTTCATCACGGAGATCCTCGAGGGGGACGACGAGACTCGCGAGGAGATCCATCCGGAGCTGCACCAGGCCTGCGTGGAGACGGCGAGCCGCGTCTGCCGGGACGCCGGCGAGGTCCGCGCCGAGGTCCTGCGCATGCGCCGACTCGTCACCGCGAAGGTCACCGCGAAGGGACTCCGGATCGTGGCCTCCGGCACCCACCCGTTCTCGAACTGGCAGCAGCAGGCCATCACGCCGCTCGAGCGGTACGCCGGACTCAGGGAGGATCTTCAACAGGTCGCCGAACGAAATCTCATCTTCGGCACCCACATCCACGTGGGGATCGAGGACCGCGAGTTCCTGATCGACGCCATGAACGTGTCGCGATACTTCCTCCCGCACGTGCTCGCGCTCTCGACGAGTTCGCCCTTCTGGGAGGGGTCGAAGACCGGACTCCACTCGTACCGGAGCATCATCTGGCGCAATTTCCCGCGCACCGGCATCCCCATGAGCTTCGGGAGCTGGAGCGAATACAGCCACTTCATCGAGACCATGGTCCGCTCGAACACGATCCAGGATTCGAGCAAGATCTGGTGGGATGTGCGCCCGAATCACAGCTTCCCGACGCTGGAGTTCCGCGTGTGCGACATGTGCACGCGCGTGGAGGAAGTCGTCTGCATCGCCGCGATCTTCCAGGCCATCGTCGCGAAACTGTGGAAGCTGCGGCGCGACAACCTCACGTTCCGCCTCTATCCCGAAGTCCTCGTGGCCGAGAACAAGTGGCGCGCGGCCCGATACGGGCTCACGGGCAAGCTCATCGACTTCGGCCGTCAGAGCGAACACCCGGCCGCCGACCTCATCATAGAGATGCTCGAGTGGTTCCTCGACGACGTGATCGACGAACTGGGCAGCCGGGCGGAAGTGGAATACGCGCTCCACATCCTGAAGGAGGGGTCGAGTTCAGCCCGGCAGCTCGCCGTGTTCGAAGAGACGGGCGACATCCGCGACGTCGTCACGCACCTCATCGGGGAGACGGTCGAGGGGCTCTGATCAGGGGAGGCGGAACTCCGTCTCGGCGAGGATCCAGCTGCAGCGGGAACGCCTCGGCGACGGCGCGAGGTGCTCGGCGACGATCTCGCCCTCCATGCGGATTTCGGCCCGGACGGGCCGGGGCGGGCAGCCTCCGGCCCCGGCGCGAAGCCACAGGCGTGTACCCGGGTCGGCGCCGAAGTCCATGTCCCATTCGCCGACGATGTCCCGGGCCCGGAGCACACCCTCCTCGTCGATGTACTGGACGCGGCACTCATCGCTCACGCTGCACGAGACGTAGTACTGGACGCGGTAGGCGTATTCGGGGGCTTCCGCTCCCGGAGTGACCCCCGGCCCCGCGTCGCGGGGCGCCGTCGCGCAGGCGGCGACGCTCGCGCCGAGAGCCGCCGCGAGGGCCACCCGTGCGGGGGGTCGGCCGGCCCCCATCACATCATGCCGAGGTCCCGCGCCGTGCGGTCGATCCCCGCCCGGGCCTTCGCAACCAGTTCGTCGATCTCTTCCCGGGTGATCGTGAGCGGCGGACTCGTGCACATCACGTCCCGCATGGACCGGAAGATGACGCCCTCGTCGTAGAGGTGTTCGTGGCAGAGCGCGCCCACCTGGCCGACGGGGTCGAACAGCGCCCGCGACGCCTTGTCCTTCGACAGCTCCAGGCTCCCGAGGAGTCCGACGCCCCGCACCTCCCCGACGAGAGGGTGGTCCGCCAGTTCCCGCAGCCGGCCCTGGAAGTAGGGCCCGGTGTCCTCCCGGACCCGTTCCACGACCCCTTCCTCCTTCATGAGCCGGAGGTTCTCGAGCGCGACGGCGGCGGCGGCGGGGTGTCCGGAATAGGTGTAGCCGTGCGGGATCACGCCTCCCTCGGACAGGACATCGAACACCGCGTCGGTCATGAGGACGGCCGACATCGGCAGGTAGCCGGAGGTGAGCCCCTTGGCGATCGTCATGAGATCGGCGTCGATCCCGAACTTCTGAGCGCCGAACCACTCGCCGGTGCGGCCGAAGCCCGTGATCACCTCGTCACACACGAGGAGGACGTCGTTCGCTCGGCAGATGCGCTGAATCTCGGGCCAGTAGTTGTCGGGCGGCACGATGACGCCGCCCGCGCCGATGACCGGCTCCCCGATGAAGGCGGCCACCCGGTCCGCGCCGAGTTCGGCGATCCTGTCCTCGAGCGCCTTCGCGGCCCGCGCCCCCGTCTCCTCCGGGGTTTCTCCAGCCTCCCCCATCGCGAACCAGTACGGCGGCATGACGTGCTCGAACCCGGGCAGGGGGAGGTCTCCCATCGCGTGCATGGCCTCGAATCCGCCCAGGCTGGCGGCGGCCATGGTGCTCCCGTGGTACGCGTACGTGCGGCTGATGAACGTCTTCTTGGCGGGCTTCCCCTGGAGGTCCCAGTACCGGCGCACGAGGCGGACGATGGTGTCGTTGGCCTCGGAGCCGGAACTCGAGAAGAAGGCGTGCGCGATGCTGCCCGGCGCGAGTTCCGCGAGCACGCGCGACAACTCGATCGTCGGGGGAGACGCCGTCCGGAAGAAGGTGTTGTAGTAGGGCAACTCGACCATCTGGTCGTAGGCCGCGCGGGCCAGTTCCTCGCGCCCGTAACCGAGATTGACGCACCACAGGCCCGCCATGGCGTCGAGGATGCGGCGGCCCTCGGAGTCGATCAGGTGGCGGCCTTCGGCCCCGACGATGACCCGCGTCCCCTTCTCCGCGAGGATGCGGGGGTCGACGAAGGGATGGACGTGGTGGCGTCGATCGATTTCCTGCCAGGTGGCGGTGTCGGTCGAAGCCGTGTTCGTGATCGCGGTCACGCGCTGCCTCCGGGGCTGGTGTTGGACGCGGGGTAAGATACGGGACCGCGGCGCCGGCCGCCCGCCAGGCGAAGGGCCGCGTGGAGGAGCACGTTCGCCCCCGCTTCCGCCTGGGCCGGGGTGATCCGCTCCGCCTCGTTGTGGCTCACGCCGCCCTCGCAGGGGACGAAGATCATGCCCGTCGGCGCGATGTCGCTCGTGTGTACGGAGTCGTGGCCGGCCCCGGCCATGAGCGGCATCGAACGGTAGCCGCAGTGCTCGGCGGCGGCGCGCACGGCCTCGATGCAGCGATCGGAGAAGCGGACCGCGGGTGACCGCCATACCGCGTCGAGACGCCATTCGGCGCCGCGTTCGGCGCAGGCGCTCGCCGCCTCCTCCCGCAGGCAGTGTTCCATGTCGTCGAGCGCGCGGTCTTCGGGATGACGGATGTCCACGCTGACGCGGACCTGGCCGGGCACCGTGTTACGCGAGGCCGGCGTCGCCGCCAGGACGCCGAAGGTCAGCCGTCCGTGCGGCGCGAACTCGCTCTCGACCCGGCGATACAGCTCGACCAGCGCCTGGCCGAGAGCCGCCACGGGGTCCGTCCGGCTCGGCATCGGGGTGGGTCCGGCGTGTGCTTCCTCGCCGATCAGCGTGAGGTCGAACCAGCGGGTCCCCTGGACGCCCGTCACGATGCCGATCTCGCAGCCGCGCTCCTCGAGGATCGGACCCTGCTCGATGTGCAGCTCGAGGTGCGCCGCCAGGAGGCGTCCGCCGACGGGCGTCGGCCCGCGGTAGCCGATCCGATCGATGGCATCGGCCACCGTGACCCCATCGGGGTCGCTCGTCCTCAGGGCGTCGGCCAATTCGAACCGGCCCGAGAATACGCCCGACCCCATCATGGCCGGCGCGAAACGCGCGCCCTCCTCGTTCGTCCAGTTCGCGACCTCGATGGGGACCGCCGTCGCGATGCCGTGCTCCTCGAGGGTCTGCACGACCTCGAGCGCGGCGAGGACGCCGAGTGGGCCGTCGAACCGCCCCCCCGTGGGCTGGCTGTCGAGGTGGCTCCCCAGAACGACCGGCGGACGCGCATCGTCCGTGCCCGCGCGGCGGGCGAACATGTTGCCGATTCCGTCGATCGAGATGGCGAGACCCAGCGACACCGCCCAGGCGCGGAACCGATCGCGCGCCCGGCGGTCTTCGTCGCTCAGCGCGAGGCGGTGGACGCCACCGGCCGCGGTGGCGCCGATGCGCGCCATCTCCTCGAGTCGCCGCCAGAGCCGTCCGCCGTCGACGCGGAGGTCAGGGATCGACGCCACGGGTCACTCGTGTGCGGGCGGCGGGGTCACGGTCAGGACCGCCGTGACGAGGAGGAGAGCGAGCGCGGCTCCCAGTTCCAGGGCGACGGTCGGCGGAAGACGAGCCGGCTCGCCGGACGCCCGAACCCGGTCCGGGGACCGCCTCCAGTTGTACGCGCCGCAACCGATGACCACGAGCAGGACGAGGAGCTTGAGGCTCAGACGCCGGCCGTAGGGTTCCGTCCACAGCGACGACACCGCCCCCAGATGCAGCCAGGCCCCGAACAGGCCGGTGGCTCCGATGACCGCGGCGGAGCCCAGGGCGAGCGGCGAGAACGCCGTGATCCAGTCCACGAGCCGCGTTCGGGAGACCACGGCGCCGTGCCGTCGGCCCAGGTGCAGCACACCCGCCATGACGGCGAGCGTACCGAGCCAGACGCCGCCCGCCGCGACATGGAATACGTCGGCCGAGATCGCGGCCGTGACGTAGTGTTCGGCGCCCGTCGCGTGCCCGGAGAGCGCCGGCGTGTAGGCGAGGAGAACGACGCCGGCGGTGGCCAGCACCCAGCCGGGTTCCGCCACGCGACCGGGCCTGGAGGCGAGCGTGAACGCGAACGCCGAGATCGCGGTCGCGGTGATCTGGGCGATCCAGGCCCGGCCCCACGAGGTACGTGTCACGAGCAGACGGATCTCCGCCCAGAGCGGCTCGAAGGGATCGCGAAATACGGCGACCTCCGCCGCGAGCCGGCCCAGCGCCCCGAGCGCGACGGCGAGAAGCGCCAGGCGGCCGATCCGGGCCGCGAGTGCCGCCGGGTCGACGGACGCGTCACCCTCGCTCGGCGGGCCGAACCCGGGGAACCGCCTGAGGACCAGGAGCCGGAAGGTCACCGCCCCCACCGCGGCGAGGAGGCCGGCGAACAGCGCCCAGCGCGATACCGTTCCGATCAACGACCACATGTCGGGCCCGGGCTTTCTTTCTGGCGGATGGGCGAAGAGGGATTCGAACCCCCGACCTCCTGCTTGTAAGGCAGGCGCTCTGAACCGACTGAGCTATTCGCCCCCTGGGTCTCCCGCCGGCGGGCTGCTAGCCGAGTCGCCGCCAGCCGAGAATCAGTCCGGCGGGGAGGAACACGGCGTAGCCGAGCACGAGGAGGAGCGGCGCGGCGGTCACGGATCCGCCGTCGAGCAGAACATACCCCAGCACGATCGATGCCAGGCCGAGGGCGAACGCCGCGTAGTTGGCAGGCCCGAACTGGAGCCCGCGGGCGGGGGTCCGTCCCGTCTTCTGGTCGCGTCGTCCCTGTGTCATGCGCGCACCCTAGATGCCCTTCCCGGACTCGTCAACCGCGTCACGAAGTGGAACGGGCCCATTCCACGACCTCCAGCAGGGGCGATGGCAGGGGCGATGCGAACGATAGTTCCTCGCCCGTGACGGGGTGCTCGAAGGCCAGATGCGCGGCGTGCAGGAAGAGTCGCGCCGCCCGGCGCCGGAACTCCCCCGCCCAGCGGCCGCCCGCGCCGCCGAACCCCCGTTCCCAACCCGGCGCGTAGATCGGATCCGCCACGACCGGGTGTCCGACGGACCTCAGGTGTACGCGCACCTGATGGGTCCGTCCCGTCCCGAGTCGTACCGCGACGAGGTCGGCCGCGTTCCACCGCTCCAGTCGCCGGAAGTGGGTCGTCGCGGGGCGGCCGGCCTCCCGCACGGCCATCCGCTTCCGGTTGCGGCGGTCGCGGCCGATGGGCCGATCGACCGTGAACCGGTCTCGTTCCAGGTGCCCCCAGGCCGCCGCCAGGTATCCCCGTTCGACCTCGCGGCGCCGGAGGGCGGCTGAGAGTCGACGATGCGCCCCATCCCGCTTGGCCACCAGCATGAGCCCGCTCGTGTCCCGGTCCAGACGGTGCACGATCCCCGGTCTGCGGTCGCCCCCGATGTTCGAGAGGCGGTCGAGATGGAAGAGGAGCGCGTTCACGAGCGTCCCGCGCGGGTGCCCGGGCGCCGGGTGGACGACGAGCCCGGCCGGTTTTTCCACCACCGCCAGATGCTCGTCCTCGTACCGGATCTCGACGGGGATGTCTTCGGGCTCGAGGCGGGTGGGGACGGCGGGCGGCAGATGGACTTCGATGCGATCGCCGCCCCGGGGCAGGTATCCCTTTCTCGTGGCGCGGCCGTTCACCGTCACGTGGCCGGCGGCGATGAGTTGGGCGACCCGGGTGCGACTCAGCGCCAGAGGCTCGCACAGAAACCGGTCGAGCCGCTCGGCCGACGCGTCTTCGATCTCGATGAATCGCCGGTCGCCGTCCCCTGTCGCGCCGGAGTCGGCCGGACTCACCTCACCCCTGGTCCGTCCCCACCGCCCCGGCCGCCTCGCGCGCTTCCCGGCGACCCTCGAGCCAGAATGAGATGAGGAGGAGCACCGCACCGACGGTGACGCCGGAGTCCGCGATGTTGAAGACGGGGAAGCGATGGATACCGATCCCGAAGTCGAGGAAATCCACCACACCCTGCTCGAGCCGGATGCGGTCCCAGATGTTGCCGATGGCGCCGGCCGCAACGAGCGAGATCGCCAGGACCCGCAGCCGGTCCGAAGACGGCGTGCCGCGATAGATGAAGCCCAGCACGCCGAGCGCGATCAGCGAGAGGAGGAGAAAGAAGATCCGGGAATGCTCGCCGATGTCGAGACCGAACGCCGCGCCCCGGTTGTGGGTGTAGGTGAAGCGGAAGAAGTCGCCGATCACCGGCGCCTGTTCGTAGAGCTCGAACGTGTTCATGACCCACGCCTTGGTCATGACGTCGAGCGTGAGCACGACCGCGATCGGGATCAGCGTCAACCAGAGTCTGACGGCGATTCCCGTGCCGGGCGCGCCCGGCAGGCCGGGATCCGGGGTGGGGCCGTCCACCCTCTCGGAGGGGTCAGCCGGCACTCGTTTCTTCCTTCTCCTTGCAGCGGATGCAGAGCCTCGCATGCGGCAGGGTATCGAGGCGCTCGAAGCTGATCTCCTCACCGCAGTGCTCGCACTGCCCGAACGCCTCGGGGGCCTGATAGAGTCGCCTCAACGCCTCATCGATGTGGTAGAGGTGCCGACCCTCCTTGCTGGCGAAGAGGAACGCCTTCTCCCGCTCCATGGCATCGGTTCCCTGGTCCGCCATGTGGAAGCTGTAGGCGGCCAGATCGCTGTCGCCACCCCGCAGCGCGCTCGCGAAGGACTCGTCGTACTGCCCGATCTCCCTCGTCGCGCGCGAGCGTGCCTTCAGCAGCCTCTTCTCCAGGTGCTTCCGCTGTTCCCTGTTCATCCCCAGTCATCGATGTCGCGGCTGTCGACGCGGGTACGTTCGACTCCGATGCCGACCTCGAACTCACCGATCTTCATCCGCCTCGTTTCCAGGCCGCCCAGGCCATCCGCCCCGATCCTCACCTCCACCGCCAGCGTCTCGCCGGCGATGTATCCGGAATGCGTCGCGGCCGCACCCTCCAACGCCTCCGGGCCCGCGATCCCGAGCCGGATGCGATCGGCGACATCGAGCGCGGCCTCACGCCGCAGCCGCTGCACACGGTTCACGATCTCCCGCGCGTAGCCCTCGGCGCGCAGGCCGTCGTCGATCTCCGTGTCCAGCGCCGCGAGATACCCGCCGTCGCTCGCCACGGCCAGATCCGTGCGCGTCTCCTCGAGGATCGCGACATCTTCGGGCTCGACCCGAATCCGATCTCCACCGAGTTCGATCTCGATCGTCCGACCCGTTTTCAGTCGCCGCAGCACCGGCGTCTCGAGCTCGCCGATCGCTCTGGCCACGGCCGGCGTGCGCGCCCCGTGCTTCGGACCCAGCACCCCGAACCGGGGCTTCGCGTACAGCCCGATAAAGTCTTCACTTTCCCCGAACGACACAACCTGTTTGACGTTCAGTTCCTCCCGCACGAGCGCCGCCATCGAGTCGGGGAGCCTCCGCCCCCCCGGGAGGACGGCCTGGAGCGCGCGCAGCGGCTGCCGGGTGTGGATCCCCGCCTTGTCCCGGGCGGCCCGGCCCAGGGCCACGAGGCGGCGGACGTCCCCCATCGCCTGCTCGAGTTCCGGCTCGCCCCGGCCCTCCGCCTTCGGGAAGTCGGCCAGGTGCACCGACCGGTCGTCCGCGAGGGCGCGGTGCAGCCAGTCCGACATGAACGGAGCAAAGGGGGCGAGCAGCCGCGCCGCGGTGACCAGGCATTCGTGGAGCGTCGCGAAGGCGTCCGCGCTCGCGGCGGAAGCATCCGGCCGCGTCGCCCAGAACCGGTCGCGGCTGCGGCGGACGTACCAGTTCGACACGTCATCCAGCACGAATTCCTGGATCGCGCGAGCGCCCGCGGTCAGATCGAACCCGGCCAGCGCTTCGTCCACCGTCCTCACGACGCCGTCGAGGCGGGCCAGCACCCAGCGGTCCAGTTCGTTCCGCCCGGCGACCGGCGCCGCCCGCGGCGTGGCGTGGGACCAACCCTCCTCGTTCGCGTACAGGGCGAAGAACCGGTACGTGTGCCGGAGCGTCGCGAACAGCTTGCGGTCGGTCTCGCGAAGCGCCGACGGATCCCACCGCTTCGACACCCACGGGTTGGAGGAGGAGAGGAAGTAGAAGCGGGTGACGTCCGCACCGTACGTATCGAGCGCGTCCCGGGGGTCGACCGCGTTCCCCCTGGACTTCGACATCTTGCGTCCCTTCGCGTCGAGGACCTGGTCGTTGACGATGACCGCCCTGAACGGCGCCCGGTCGAAGAGGATCGTGGACAGGGCGAGCAGCGAATAGAACCAGCCGCGCGTCTGGTCGATCCCCTCCGCGATATAGTCCGCCGGAAAATACCGATCGAAGGTGTCGCGGTTCTCGAACGGGTAGTGCCACTGGGCGTACGGCATCGACCCCGAGTCGAACCAGGCGTCGGCGACCTCGGGGACGCGGCGCATGCGTCCGGCGCAGCCATCGAACTCGCAGTTCCATTCGTAGCCGTCGATGCCCGGCCGGTGGGGATCGAAGTCGTCGGGCAGCCCGCCCGTCCGCCGACCGAGTTCGGCGAACGATCCGAGAACGGTCCGGTGTTCCTCATCCTCCGAGCAGAGCCAGATGGGCAGCGGCGTGCCCCAGTAGCGTTCGCGGGAGAGGGCCCAGTCGACGTTGTTCTCCAGCCACTCGCCCATGCGCCCGGATCCGGTCTCGGGCGGGTGCCAGTCGATCGCCGCGTTGTACTCGAGGAGCCGGTCCTTCACCGCGGTCGTGCGGATGTACCAGGAGTCGCGGGCCATGTAGAGGAGCGCGCTGTCGCAGCGCCAGCAGTGCGGATAGCTGTGCTCGTACATCTCGCGCAGATATAGCTGGTCGCGGGCCACGGCCCACTCGCGGATCGCGCGCTCCGTCTCCGTGTCCTTGACGTGCCGCCCGGCGAGCCCGCCCGGCACGCTTTCGAGGAACCGGCCGTCCTCCCCCACGGTGTGCTGCATGGGGAGCCCGACGCGCTGTCCGAGCCGGAAATCGTCCTCCCCGTACATCACGGCCGTATGGACGACCCCGGTGCCTTCGTCCACCGTCACGAAGTCCGCCTCGACCACCGTCCACGCGGCCTCGTGCCCGTCGCCGTCGACCGCGCCCGGGAAGAGCGGCCGATAGCGCAGCCCGGCCAGTTCCGCGGCGCGCACCTCCCGCACGATCTCGTACGGGTGTCGCAGGACCGCCTCGATCCGGTCGCGCGCGAGGATGAGGACCTCTCCCGGCGCGGCACCCCCGGGTCCGTCGTGAGCCCGGAGGGCGGCGGTACCGGCCTCGGGGTCGGCGAGGACGCGCACCCGGGCGTACGCGATGTCGGGACCGATGGCGAGCGCGAGGTTTCCCGGCAGCGTCCACGGCGTCGTGGTCCAGCTCAGGATCCGGGCGTCATCGGGGTCGTCCACGAGGTGGAACTTCATGTAGACGGTGGGCTCGTTCACGTCCTGGTAGCCCTGCGCGACCTCGTGGCTCGAGAGTCCGGTTCCGCAGCGCGGACAGGTCGGGATGACGCGATAGCCGCGGTACAGCAGGCCGCGCTTCTCGATCTCGGACAGAGCCCACCAGCCCGACTCGATGAAGTCCGACGAATACGTGACGTACGGGTCGCCGTAGTCCAGCCAGTAGCCGATGTCCCGCGACAGCCGTTCCCATTCGTCCTGGTATCGGAACACGTTGCGGCGACACGCGTCGTTGAATTTCCGGATCCCGAAGCGCTCGATGTCCGGTTTTCCGGACATCCCGAGCGAGCGTTCGACTTCGAGTTCCACCGGCAGCCCGTGGGTATCCCAGCCGGCTTTCCGCGGAACGTGGCGGCCCGTCATGGTCCGGTATCGCAGGACGGTGTCCTTGATCGTACGCGCGAGGATGTGATGGACACCGGGTTCGCCGTTCGCCGTGGGCGGACCCTCGTAGAACACGAAGTCCTTCGCGTCGGCGCGCGCCGCGAGGGTCCGCTCGAACGTCTTCTCTTCGTCCCAGCGTCCGAGTACTTCGGCTTCGAGCCCGCGTACGGACTCCGGTATTGGCCGGTAGGCCATCGGGGTGCTCCATCGAATCTGCTAAGGTAGTCCAGGGAACGGCGGGCGTGGCGATCCCGCGGACTGCGGTCAGGTCGACGCCGTGCCCGAACCGCCGGCGTCGACCCGGGTAATCGACGGGTTCCGGATGGGGGGGGGCGCGGAGGACGCGGCGCGCGATCCGACATCCCCCGCTGCGGTCGAACCCTGCCCCGTCGACACCTCATCCGGATCGGACCGCAGCCGTTCGACCAGATGGCCGAGATCGTCTTTCCCGCTTCCGAACCGGGCGTCCTCGAAATCGAGGTATTCGTCGAATCGCTCGAACAACTTCCGCAGCGATCCGAGGAACTGGCCGCGCGTCGCCCGCAGGTCCTCGATCTTGTCCTGACAGAGACGGACCGCCTGTTCCGCGTCGTGGAGGACGGCGCGCGCCCGCGCCTCCGCCTCGTGGAGCCGCACGGCGGCATCCCGCTCCGCCTGAAGTCTGGTCTCCTCACGCAACTCCTGCGCGGCCAGCAACGCGTCGTTCAGGGCCCGTTCGCGCGTGCGGTAGGTCTCGAGCTGCTGCTCCAGTTCCTCGACCCGGGCGCCAGACGTGGCGCTCTCCCGCATGTGGCGCTCCAGGGCGTCGGCCACGACGGTGAGAAAAGCGTCGACCTTCCGCGGGTCGTACCCCCGCAGGGTGCGCCTGAAGTCGTCCTTCTTGTTGCGGACGTCGAGCGGTGTCAGGTCGATCATCGCTCCCCCAGTAACACGGTCCCCAGCCGCAGCCGAGTGCTTCCCTCCTCGACCGCGATCTCGAAGTCGTTGCTCATCCCCATCGAGAGCGCATCGCCCCCGAACTCCGGAATCTCGTCCCGGCAGCGGGCCAGCAGGCTCGCGGCACCCCGGAAGACCGGCCGCAGCACCGCCTCGTCGTTCGTGAACGGTGCCATGGCCATGAGGCCCCGGACGCGCAGCCCGGGCAGAGCGCAGATCTCGCGCACGGCGTCGACCGCGCTCTCGCCGGCGAACCCCGCCTTCACGGCCTCAGCGGACGGGTTGACCTGAACGAGCACCTCCGCCGGACCGAGCCGCTCCTCTTCGACGATGCGGCTGAGTGTCCTCGCCAGCATGACGCTGTCCACCGACTCGACCACGTCGAACAACCTGAGGGCCCGCCGCGCCTTGTTGCGCTGCAGCCGACCGATCAGGTGCCAGGCGACACCCGGCGTCGCGCCCAGCGCCGACCGCTTCGCTTCGGCTTCCGGCACCCGGTTCTCGCCGATCCGGGCCAGGCCGAGTTCCTCCACGATCTCGATCGCGCGGGCCGGGTGGCCCTTCGTGACCGGCAGGATCTCGACATCGTCGGGGCGCCGTCCCGCCCTCCCGGCCGCCGCCTCGATCCGCTGCAACACCCGCGCCAGCCCGGCCTCGACGTCGTCTCTCGTCACGCGGCACAGTCTACGCGCGCGCGCGCGCCGATGCGAGCGGGCCCTCCGGGAGCCGGCGTCCGCAGCCACAAGAAAGAGCGCCCGGCGCCGCGGGAGCGGCGCCGGGCGCCAAGTCGAACCGGCGGGTCCGACCCCCTGCGGACTGCTACACTACCTCGAACGCCACCACCTGCGAGACCCAGACCGCCGTCACCTTGTCGCGGTTCTTGGCCGGCGTGAACTTCATCGCCTGAACGACCTTCCCCGCCGCCTCGTCGAGCAACTCGTTCCCGGACGACGTCTTGACCTCGAAGTTCCCGACGGTCCCGTCCTCGGTCACGTACAGCCACAGTTCGACCTTGCCGCCGATCCCGGCGTCCATCAGCGTGCGCGGGTATTCCCGCTCGAGAATCCGCGTGACCTCGGCCTGGTTCATCAGCACGGGGTTCGTGTCGAACGGGATGAACGAGGGCCGGTCCGCGGGGCTGCTCCCGGCGGGAGGCGGGGGCAGATTCTCGGTCTGGACCGACTCGAAGGTCGTCGGCGCGATCGTGATGTCCTCGGAGATGTCGACCGAGGCGACCCTCGGAGTGGCCGGACGGGCGATCGCCTCCGGCGGAGGCGGAATCTTGACCTCCGGCGGGAAATTCACCGCCTCGATCTCGGTGGAGACGGTGCCCAGATCCGCGGCCTCGAAGGGCCGGACGAGGACGAACAGGCCGAAGTGGAGCCCGACCGCGGCCAGCAGGCCGATCTGTGTCCAGTTCGCGCTGACGCGCTTGAACTGGTCGTTCGCGGTGAGCCGAATGCCGGTGTCTTCCATCGAATCTTCTCCCGATCGTTTGGCAGCTCGTGGCAAGCGCCGTGCTGCGTTCCCTAGCGCCGAGCCCGTATGGCGCGCTGCTCGAGTCGAGTGGCGAACGTCACGCGAACCGCGCCCGCCGCCTGCAATTCCTCGGTGATCGTGTTGATCTGGTGGTACGGGACCTCCGCGTCGCCCCGAATCGCCACCACGACTTCACGATTCTCGGCGTAGATGGGGCGAACCACCTCCGAGATCTCCTCGAAAGGCGTCAGGACGTCGTTGATCCAGACGGAGCCCTCGCGCTGGATCCAGATATGGAGGATGTTTTTCCGCTTCTCGTCGATCTTCTCGGTGGCCTCGGCATTCGTCCACTCGATGTCGCGGTTGCGTTCCTTCCGGAAGACGGTCGTGACCATGAAGAAGATGAGAAGCAGGAACGCGATGTCGGCCATCGAAGAGGTGGGGATCGCGCTGTCCGATCCCGACTTTTTCTTGAACCCGCTGTCCTTGATGGCCATCTAGTTCTCCATTTCCTGTAGCGAGATTCTCTCGGCGCCCGAAAGCTTGACCTCGTCGAGCACATTGACCATGTGCCGGTACGCGGCATCCGGATGCGTCTGGATCGCGGCGATGAGGTTGGCGTTGCCGGCCAGTTCGGTGCGGAGGATGTTCGCCACCTGCGTGTGCGCGACGACCTGTTCCTGCTCGCTCTCTCCCCGTCGCACGACCACGCGCCCATCGGGCTGCACGATGAAGAAGATCAGGTTCCTCCCGGAGACATCCACTTCCTCGGACTGCTCCGGAAGCACGATCGGGAGCCCCCGTTCCTCGTTGAAGACGGTCGTCGTGAGAAAGAAGACCAGAAGCAGGAACGCGATGTCGGCCATCGAAGAGGTCGGAATCTCGTCCGACACCTTCTGCTTGCGCTTCATGATCGCCATGTGGTCGTCTCTTTTTCGGTGGTCTCTTGTCTCAGGCCGTGTGCCGATGGCCGCGGTCTTCGAGGTCCCAGATGAGCCCCAGCACTTCCTGCGCGCCCTCCTCCATGTCGAGGATGAGGCGGTCGATCCGGGTCACGAAATAGTTGTAGCCGATGTTGACCGGGATCGCGATCGAGAGGCCGGTGGCCGTCGTGATCAGCGCCACCTTGATGCCGCCGGCGACGAGGCCGGGCTCGACCTGACCCGCGATCTCGATGGCCTGGAAGGCGAGGATCATGCCGATCACGGTCCCGAGGAAACCGAGCATGGGGGCGACGTTGGCGATCGTGCCGAGAACGGTGAGACCGCGCTCCAGGAAGTCGAGTTCGATCACGCCCGTCGTGGCGATGGCCTTCTGGATATCCTTCCCGTCCGCCCGGGCGCCGGCGCGCCGATCGCGGAGCCGGCGAAGCCCGGCGAGGAGGATCGCGGCGACCGGCCCGCGCGTCTCCTCGGCCGTCGCGATCGCCTCGCCCAACCGGCCGCTCATACCCAGTGTCTCCATCTCGCGAAGGAGCTTCCGCGAGTCGCGATGGGCGACCGTGAGCGTCCACGCCTTGGCCAGCATCACGCCGATCGCGATAAGGGAGCAGAGGATCAGCGGGTACATCATGAATCCGCCGTCCGTGAACAGTGTCAGCAGTTCGTACTGATTGTCCATGTGATCTGCCCGTGGGGGTGGGGTGGCCTTGCCGTAACACGCAAGTTTAGGGATGCGGCCGACCGGCGTCAAACGATCTGCGGCGCCTCCTCCTCGCGGGCCGTGACCACGTCCCCGTCCGCTCCCGGCAGGTCGGAAGTCTCGGACTCCGCCTCCGGCGCGGTGGGGCCCAGTTCCGGCGCCGCCACGCCGGCCGCGAGGCGATCCCGCAACTGCCCGGGCGTCAGGTTCCGGCGCAGGACGCCGCGCCGCGCGAGGGAGATCTGGCTCGTCTCCTCCGACACGACGACGACATACGCGTCCGTCTCTTCCGACAGCCCGAGCGTCGCCCGGTGGCGCGTGCCCAGCGTCTTGTCGCTCAGGGGATACTGCGTGAGCGGCAGGTGCACGCCGGCCGCGACGATCTCTCCGCCGCGCACGACCACGGCCCCGTCGTGCAGGGGAGACCGCGGCGTGAAGAGCGAGACGAGCAGGCTGGCCGAGACGTCGGCCCGGAGGCGCGTGCCCGTCTTCTCGATGTACTCCTCCAGCGACAGCTCCCGCTCGATCGCGATGATGGCCCCGGTCCCGGCGCGGGACAGTTCCGCCGCGGCCTTCGCGATCTCGTCGGCCACCGCCTGGCTGCGTTCCTCGAGCCGGGTGAGGACGCTGAGAACGGGGCTGCGACCGATCCGGGCGAGCGCACTCCGCAGTTCCGGATGGAAGACGACGATGAGCGCGAAGGCGCCGTACGTGAACGCCTGGGAGAGGATGGATTCGATGAGACTGAGGCGAAGCCAGCCCGCCGTCGCATAGACCGCGACGAGGAGAACCAGGCCGAACAGCATCTGGAACGCGCGCGTCCCGGACCACAGGATGAGCACGCGGTACATGAGCACCGCGACGACCGTGATCTCAAAGAGATCCAGCAGGTCGATCTGCAGGAGCCGGACATAGTTCCAGATCGCGCCCATCAGCCCTGTCCTCCCGCCGCCCGCGCACGACTCGGCCCGGGAGCCTTCCGCGCGGCGATCGCTGCCTCGACGGTCAGCGCCTCGCGGGTCTCCCGGACATCGTGGACCCGCAGCACATCCGCACCTCCGCGCGCGGCGGCCAGGCAGGCGGCGACCGAGCCCGCGACCCGGTCGCGCGGCCGGACAGCGAGCAGCGCGCCGAGGAAGGACTTCCGCGAAGGTCCGATCCACACCGGCGCGTCGATCGCGGCGATCTCATCGAGCCGGGCCAGCAGTTCGAGGTTACCCTCGACCGACTTGCCGAACCCGAGGCCCGGGTCGACCGCGACCTGCCGGGGGGCGCAGCCGGCCTCGAGCGCCGCACGTCGGGCGGCGGCGAGAGCGGCTCGGACCTCGCACACGACATCGCCGTACCGCGTATCCCGCTGCATGGTCCTCGGCGTCCCCCGCATGTGCATGAGGACGAGGCCCGCCCCCGTCCGCGCGGCGAGCGCGGCGAGTCCCGGATCCCGCCGCAGAGCCGTCACATCGTTGATCGCGGCCGCGCCCGCGTCGAGTGCCCGTTCCGCCACCACGAGCCTTGACGTGTCCACGGAGATCGGGATCGGCAGGTCCCGCAGCCCCCCGAGGACGGGTTCCAGCCGGGCCCACTCCTCACGGGCGGGTATCGAAGCCGCTCCGGGCCGCGTCGACTCGGCTCCGATGTCGAGAACGGCCGCTCCCTCCTCCGCGATCTCCCAGGCTCGCGCGACCGCCGCGCCCGGGTCCACGAAACACCCTCCATCGGAGAACGAATCGGGCGTCACGTTGAGGACTCCCGCGATCGCGGGTCTGTCGAGCGGGATCTCGCGATCCAGCAGTCGCCAACTGCGCGCCGGCCCGGTCGCCGAGAACACGGTCCGCGCCCGACGGTCAGGCCGGGGCCGGGGCGGGCTCGCCTCCGGCGCCCTCGAGCGGACGCTCGCGCCGCGGGACCGGTTCGGCGGCGAGTTCCGGGGCCGGCGGAGCGGGTGCCACCGCCGGAGCCCGCAACTCCCTGCCCTCCGCGAGGCGCTTCGTGTCCTCCGAGTCGAGCGTCTCCCGCTCCAGCAGGGCCTCCGCGATTCTCTCGAGCAGGTCCTGGTTCTCCTCGAGCACCGTCCTCGTCGCCGCGTAGGCATCATCGAGGATCCGCTTGATCTCGCTGTCCACCAGTTCGGCCGTCTTCTCGCTAACTTCCCGGCGCTGCGAGAGATCGCGCCCCAGGAACACTGCGTGTTCACGGTCGCCCACCGTCATGGCGCCCACGGCAGGCGACATGCCGAACTGGGTGACCATGCGGCGGGCGAGATCCGTCACGCGTTCGATGTCGTTGCCCGCGCCCGTCGTGATCTTGCTGTTGCCGAACTTCATCTCCTCGGCCACGCGACCGCCGAACAGCATCTTCAGCTGGCCCTCGAGCCACCCCTTGGTGTAGTTGTGGCGATCCTCCTCGGGCAGGGACGCCGTGAGCCCCATGGCCCGCCCTCTCGGGATGATCGTGACCTTGTGCAGGGGGTCCAGTCCGGGAACGCGAAGCGCAACCACCGCGTGCCCCGCCTCGTGGTAGGCGGTGACCTTCCGCTCCTCGTCGGAGATGACCATGCTTCGCCGCTCGGTGCCGAGCATGACCTTGTCCTTGGCACGCTCGAACTCCTCCATGTACACGCGGTCCTTGTCGTCCCTCGCAGCGAGGAGCGCCGCCTCGTTGACGACGTTCTCGATGTCCGCGCCCGAGAGCCCGGGCGTCCCCTTGGCCAGGACCGAGAGGTCGACGTCCTCGGCGAGCGGGATCTCCTGCGTGTGGACGCGGAAGATCCCCTCGCGCCCCCTGATGTCCGGGTTGTCCACCACGATCTGGCGGTCGAAGCGGCCCGGACGAAGGAGCGCGGGATCCAGCACATCGGGTCGGTTCGTGGCCGCCAGCAGGATGACGCCCTCGTTCGACGCGAACCCGTCCATCTCCACGAGCAGCTGGTTGAGCGTCTGCTCGCGCTCGTCGTGTCCGCCGCCGAGGCCCGCCCCCCGGTGGCGCCCTACCGCGTCGATCTCGTCGATGAAGATGATGCAGGGGGCCTGGGCCTTCCCCTGCTCGAACAGGTCCCGGACGCGCGAGGCGCCCACGCCGACGAACATCTCCACGAAATCGGACCCCGACATCGAAAAGAAGGGGCACGCGGCCTCGCCCGCCACCGCCCGCGCGAGGAGGGTCTTGCCCGTTCCCGGCGGTCCCACGAGGAGGGCCCCCTTCGGGAGACGTCCTCCGAGCCGCGAGAACTTCCGGGGGTCCTTGAGGAACTCGATGATCTCCTGGAGTTCCTCCTTCGCCTCGTCACATCCCGCCACGTCGGCGAAGGTGATCTTCGGCGTGTCGCCGCTCAGCAGCCGGGCCTTCGACTTCCCGAAGCTGAAGGCCCTCGACCCCCCCGCCTGCATCTGCCGGAAGACGAAGAGCCAGAGGCCGATGATGAGGAGCCAGGGCAGGATGGAGATGAGGATGCCGACCCAGTTGCTGCCGGCCGGCAGCGTCTCGATCGTCACGTCGGCCGCGAGGAGTTCGGCCATCAGTTCATCGCCGATCTCCCGCGTCGGGAGCAGGAGGTGGAACGCGTCGATCCGCGCCTCGTCGGAACCGATCGGCTGCCTGAGCCGGCCCGCCACTTCCCCGGTGCCGAGGCGGACCTCGATCGACGCCACGTTCCCCTGCGCCGCCTGCTCGCGGAACGCCGTGTAGCTGAGCTGCTCCCGCGCTTCACGTCCGGCCCCCATGAACTGGAGGATGGCGACGGGGATGAGGATGATGAGGGCCCAGAACGACGCGGTCCTGAGCAGGCGGTTCATCCGCCCCGAGGGATCGTTCTTCTCCGGGCGCTGCGGTTCGTCTTGGCGCATCTCGATCTATCCCGACTCCGGCGGATCCGAACGCGTCCTCACGCGCCGGGACTCGCTATGAACGGCAGGTGGCGGAAATCCTCCGCGTAATCCAGTCCATACCCCACAAGGAAGTCATTGGGTGCATCGAAGCCAACCCATCGCGGTTCCCAGGCCAGGTCCTTCGCGATCCGCTTGTGCAGGAGGGCGCAGATCTCGAGCGAGGCGGGGCCTCTCTCGGCGACCCCGCCGCACAGCTGATTCAGCGTGGTCCCGCTGTCCACGATGTCTTCCACGATGATGACGTGCCGCCCTTCCACCGGCGCCCTGGGATCGTAGAGCAGTTCCACCGCGCCCGAGGACTCCGTGCCGGCGCCGTAGCTCGACGCCACCAGGAAGTCTACCTGAAGAGGCCGTCGGATGCGGCGGACGAGGTCGCCGATGAAGACGAACGAACCCTTGAGCAGCCCCAGGAGCAGCACATCGGACTCCGGTGGATACGCGGCCGTGATCTCGGCTCCCATTTCGGCGACACGCTCGGCGATTTCGGACGCGGAGTAGACCACCCGCCCCAAGGGACGGCCCCCCGCGCAGGCGAGGAACTGTCGCTCCGCAGCCTCCCGTGCATCCGGACGGGCCGGATCAGCGCTCGATAAGGCCAATGGCGAACCATGTTCCTTCGGGGTCGGGGGACTCGACGGCCCTCGTGGCGTGGCCCACGACCCACAGGACTTTCTGGTCGGCGCCGACGACGACCGGGACTCCCGGCCGCTCCGATGCGGGCACGCGCCGCTCATTCAGGAGCTTCGTGAGTTTTCGGGAGCCGACCGGCATCCGGATCCGGTCCCCGGGACGCGGTCCCCGTACGCGCAGCGGGAACCGGATCGCGCTGCCGGGCAGCGCCGTCGCCCAGCGTTCCGTTCCCTCGAGCGTCCCCCACCGGACCTCGTAACGGCTGCCGCCGATCCGCGCCCCTTCACGTCCCGAGCCCGTCTCGCCGATCTCCACCTCCAGGTCGGGCCGCGGGTCCCGGCGCTGCCGCACCCGGAGCCAGTCGAACTCGCGCTCCACGCGAAGGCCGGCCGCGATGTCCACGCCGTGCCCGCTCGTACCGCCGCTCATGAACGCGACCCCGGCCCGGGTCCCGCGCCGCGAGAGACGAAAACCCGCGTCGCGCGCGACCTTCCGCAGCATGCGCGCGCGCGCCGCTCGATCATACCGGAGCAACCCGAAGCGGGCAATTTGAGCCCCGAGGGGGGTCTTTCGGTATCCGGCGGTTGCGAGCTGACGCCGGGCGCGCGACTCCAGACCCACGTCGGCCTCGAGCGCGTGGCGGGCGAGTTCGGCCACCAACGGGCGAAGGCCCTCCCCGGCGTACTCGGACAGAGCGGGCACGAGGCCATGGCGAACCCTCGAGCGGCGATAGCGGGCATCCAGGTTGGCCGGGTCTTCGATCCACTCGCGGCCCTCGGCCCGAAGGTAGTCCCGGAGTTCTTCGCTCCCGAACCCGAGCAGCGGGCGTACGAACGCGCCGCGGCGGGCCGGGATGCCGGCCAGACCCCGGAAACCGGTCCCCCGCAGCAGGTTCAGCAGCACGGTCTCGACGTGGTCGTCACGCTGGTGCCCCAGCGCGACCCGCGCCGCCCCCGCGCGACGCCGTGCAGCGGCGAGAAAGGCGTAACGCGCGGCCCGGTAGTCCGCCTGCCCCCCGCGCAGCGCGTGAGCCCGGCCGATCCGGCACGGCACCCCGGCGAGTCGGCAGAGTTCGGCGGCCCGCGCCGCCCGGTCCGCGCTCCCGGCCCGCAACCCGTGGTCGAAGTGGGCGGCCGCCAACCGCAGACGCCGGGACTCGCGGATCCCGCACAGCAGGTGGAGCAGGGCCAGCGAGTCGGAGCCGCCGGAGAACGCGACGAGGACCGAAGAGCCCCCGGGCAGGAGATCCGGCGCGGCCAGCAGAGCGCGTCGGAACCGCTCCTCCACGTCGCGGCCGACGTCGCCCGCGGTCCGCGGGGCGCTAGGACTTCGTGGGCGGGCCACGATCCCGCCAGGCCGCCGGGCCGCGGCGGAAGTCCAGCTCCTCGGCCACCGCGACTCCGAACTTCGGCGGCTCGGGCAGGCGCCCGAACTCGATCTCCGACGGGGGTCTCCCGGCAGCCCCCCGTTTGCGCGCGTGTTCCCACACGCGGTCGCGCCCCTGAACGTAGGCGCGGAGGGCCCCGGCGACGTTGTGCGCTCTGCTCAAACCTCCATCACCTCCGCTTCCTTCCGGGCCAGGACTTCGTCGATCTTCTTCACGTACTCGTCGGTGAACTCCTGCACCTCGCCCATCGTGCGCCGGCAGATGTCTTCGCCGACATCCCCCTCCCGCTGCATCCGGAGGAGCCGCTCCCGCGCCTCGTGCCTCGCGCGGCGGATCGACACTCTGCCCTCCTCCGCCATCCGGTGCAGAACCTTCACGAATTCGCGGCGGCGCTCCTCGGTCAGAGGCGGGATGGGCACGCGCACGAGAGCCCCATCCACGGAGGGGTTCAGTCCGAGGTCACCGCTCTGGATCGCCTTGGCGACCTGCGTGGCGATGTTCGGATCGTACGGCTGCACCACGAGCATCGTCGGCTCGGGGGCGCTCACGTTGGCCACCTGCCTGAGCTGGATCAGCCCCCCGTACGCATCGACGCGCACCCCGTCGAGAATCGCCGGCGTCGCCTTGCCGGTACGGACCGTGGCGAATTCCTTCGCGATGGCGTCGATCGCGTTGCCCATCGCCTCGATCGCGTTCTCGAGCGTCTCCTCCGGCACCGTCCCCTCCGATCTTTCACGCGCCCGGACACGGGTCGCGTTCCAGCTACTCGACGAGCGTCCCGATCCTCTCGCCCTGCAACGCAGCCAGGATTGCACCCGGCCGCTTGATGTTCAAGACGACGATGGGCAGGCCGTTGTCCTTGCACAGGGAGATCGCGGCCGAGTCCATGACGCCGAGTTCCCGCGTCATCACCTCCAGATAGCTGATCTCCTCGATCAGATCGGCGCTCGGATCGGTCTCCGGGTCCGCCGTGTACACGCCGTCCACGCGCGTCGCCTTGAGGATCACGTCGGCTTCCATCTCGATGGCCCGGAGCACGGCCGCCGTGTCGGTGGAAAAATACGGATTCCCCGTTCCGCCGGCGAAGATGACGACCCGCCCCTTCTCGATGTGACGCAGGGCCCGGCGCCGGATGTAGGGCTCGGCGAGCGCCTCCATCCGGATCGCCGACATCACCCGCGTCTCGACCCCGGATCGCTCGAGCATGTCCTGGAGCGCCATCGCGTTGATGACCGTCGCCAGCATGCCCATGTAGTCGGCGTTCACGCGGTCCATCCCCCGCTCGCTCGCGACCGTGCCGCGCACGATGTTGCCTCCGCCGACGACGAGCCCGAGGCGGACGCCGCTGCGGTGAACCTTCCGGATCTCGCGGGTGAGTTCCTCGATGACGGGCGGATCGATTCCGAACCCGCGCTGCCCCGCGAGCGACTCGCCCGAGAGCTTTACGACGGCGCGACGGTACTTCAGGTCGGGGAGGCTCAGCCGCCCACCTCGAAGCGGACGAAGCGGCGGACGGTGAGATCCCGGCCCGCCTCGGCCAGCAGCTCCTTCACCGTCCGGTCGGGATCGCGCACATAGCTCTGCCAGAGAAGAGCGTTCTCCTCGAAGAACTTGCGCATGCGTCCCGCGACGATCTTCTCGGTGATCGAAGGCGGCTTGCCCTGTTCGAGCGCCTGTTCGGTGAGCAATGCCCGCTCGCGCTTGACCAGCTCCGCCGGGATGTCGTCCGTGGACACGCCACGGGGGTTCGTGGCCGCGGCATGCATGGCGACCCCGCGTGCGGTCTCCACCGCCGCGTCGCCGGAGTCCGAGATTTCGACCAGGACGCCGATCCGGTTGCCGAAATGCACGTACGATGCGAACGCGCCCCCCTCACCGAGGTCATACCGCACCGCGCGCCCCAGCTGGATGTTCTCGCCGACCTGCACCCTCAGTTCGCTGAGCCGGCTCTCGACCTCGCCGCCGCCCTCGATGCGGAGGAGCGCCTCTCCTTCCAAGGTCTCCCCGTCGCCGATGGGCAGATCGAACATGCGCTCCGCGAGCTCCCTGGCGAAGCTCTCGAACGCCTCGCTGCGGGCCACGAAGTCCGTCTCGCTCAACACCTCGACCATCGAGGCGGACCCGTCGCGCTTCGCGACCCGGATCGTCCCCTCGGATACGGTGCGCCCCACGCGCTTGTCCGCCTTGGCGGCCCCCGCCTTCCGCAGCAGGTCGATCGCGCGCTCCGCGTCGCCCCGCGCCTCGACAAGCGCCTTCTTGCAGTCCATCATCCCGGCGCCTGTCCGGTCGCGGAGCGCTTTCACCGCTCCGGCCGTGATCTGCGTCATGATCCCTCGCCTCCTCCTCTCGCGCTCCTCGCTGGCCCCGCACCTCCGCGGCGCGTGATGGCAAAAAAAAGGGCCACCGAAGTGGCCCCCGGTTCACTCGCGGCCTGATTCTCCCTCGTCGGCAGCCACCGCCTCCGCGGAGGAGGCCACCGGCGCGGGGGCTTCTTCCCCGCTCGCCCCCGACTCACCCTCACCCGCGGCGGGGTCGGCCGATCCCTCGTCGGCGTCGATCACCGGGGGGTGGTGCCGTCGTTGCGCGATGACTTCCGGACGCGGCTTGCGCCTCGGCCGCTTGCGGCGCGAATCGCCGGTCGCGGGCGTGTCGGCCACGCCGCCCGCATCGCTCGAATAGGTGTACGCCTTCGATTCCTTCTCTTTCCGTCCGACCTCGGGAATCTCGCGACGCGCCGCTTCGACGACATCCGCGACCGAACTGGTGATGAGCGAGACCGAGCGGATCGCGTCATCGTTCCCCGCGATCGCGATCGTGAGCAGATCCGGATCGGCGTTCGTGTCGGCGATCGCCACGACGGGAATCCCGAGACGGTTCGCCTCGCGCACCGCGATCTCCTCCCGGTTGGAGTCCACCACGAAGACGAGCCCCGGCAGCCGCGTCATGTCCTTGATCCCGGACAGATAGCGGTCGAGCTTCTCGCGCTCGCGCTCGAGCAGGAGTCGCTCCTTCTTGGTATAGAACTCGAAGGCCCCTTCCTCGGTGCCGCGTTCCAGTTCCTTCAGACGGGTGATGTTCTTCTTGATCGTCTGGAAGTTCGTGAGCATCCCGCCCAGCCAGCGCTCCGTGACGTAGAACGATCCGGACCGTTGGGCCTCTCCCCGCACGACGCGCGCGAGCTGCGGTTTCGTGCAGACGAAGAGGATGGACTTGCCGGCCACCACCGTCTCCCTGACGAGTTCGTGCGCCCGCTCCAGCTCGCGTTGCGTCTTCTTGAGGTCGATCAGGTAGATCCCGCCGGATTCGGCGAAGATGTACTTCCGCATCTTCGGGTTCCAGCGATGCGTCTGGTGCCCGAAATGCACTCCGGCCTTCAACAGGTCCTTCAACGCGACGCCCATGCGTTCGGCTTTCCGCCTTCCCGCTATCGTTCCGTTTATCGTTTGGAGAACTGGAAGCGCTTGCGCGCCTTCGGACGGCCCGGCTTCTTCCGCTCGACGACCCGCGGATCCCGGGTCAGCATGCCGTGGGCACGCAGGGTGCGTCGCCGGTCCTCGTCCATCGCGAGCAGGGCGCGTGCGATACCCAGACGCGTCGCCTCCGCCTGGCCGGTGACTCCGCCCCCCCGCACCCGAACCGTGATGTCGTACAGGCTCGCCGCTTCCGTCACCTCGAGCGGCGCCGAGACGAGGGAGCGGTGCCGCGGTATGGTGAAATACTCATCGAACGACCGACCGTTCACGCGCACCGTTCCCGCACCCTGTTTCATCGTAACTCGCGAGACCGACGCCTTGCGCCGTCCCACCGACTGGACCTGTTCCGTTGCCGCCAACTCTCTTCTCCCTGACCGTTCCGCGCGAGCCGACTCGTCCGCTAGCCCGCGACCGTCTCGAGGGGCCGCGGACCTTGCGGCGTGTGGGGATGCTCCGGCCCCCCGTAGACCCTCAACTTCCCGAGCATCTTCCGCCCGAGGGTGTTCTTGGGGAGCATGCCCTTCACGGCCAGCCGGATCACCCGGTCGGGATACCGCGCGAGCATGCGCCGGAAGGGGATGAACCGCTCGCCGCCCATGTATCCGGAATGTCGGAAATACTCTTTCTGGTCGGCCTTGTTTCCGGTCAGCCGCACACGCCCGGCGTTGATCACGACGACGTAGTCGCCTGTGTCGAGGTGCGGGCTGTAGATCGGCTTGTGCTTTCCGCGAAGGACGGTCGCGACCTGGGTCGCGAGACGACCGAGCACCTGATCCGTGGCGTCGACCACGAACCATTCCCTCTCGATCTCACCCGCCTTTACCGAATACGTCTTCATCCGTTCTGCCTATCGCAAAAAAACCGCCCGGCAGGTTGGTTGCCGAGCGTGTGACGACCGCGGAACCCGTGCGGGTTGCGCGATAGCCCGTAATGCTACCCCGGCGTTCGTGTGAAGTCAATCACGGCGGACATGGGCACGGATCCGGCGGGGAGCGGCCGCCTCACCTCTCCGGTTTCGTCGTGGGAAACCGCCACGCGCCGCCCGGACCGCCGGAATCCACGAACCCGCGCAGCCCGTGCCTCTCGGCGCCGGCACGGAGCCGGGACAGCGCGCGCTCCTTGAGTTGGCGCGCCCGTTCACGGGAGACGTCGAGCTCGACGGAGATGTCGGAAAGCGATTGGGAATCCTCGAACCCCAGTCCGAAGTACCGGCGCAGGACCTCGCGCTCGCGCGGCGGCAGATCGGTGAGGCTCGCCTCGATCGCGTCGCGAAGCCGGTCTCGCACCACGCCGGTGCCCGGCTCCGGCGTCCGCTCGTCCGGGATCAGTTCCTCGAGCGTGCAGGCGGCGCCGGGCGCGACCTGATCGAGCGACAGCCGGAGCGGCGCCGGTTCGCCGGGCGAGGGGCGTTCGTCCTGGCCCGCGATGGCCTGCAACATCGCCCGCCGGACCCAGAAATGCGCGTAACTGACGAAGCGCACGCCGCGATCCGGATCGAACCGGTCGGCCGCGCGGACCAGCCCCAGATTCCCCTCGTTGACGAGGTCCGCGAACGGCACTCCGCGCCCGCGATAGCTTCGCGCGACCGAGACGACGAAGCGAAGGTTGGCGCGGATCAGGCGGCGGCGTGCGGCCAGGTCGCCGGCCCGGATCTTCCGCGCCAGTTCCGCCTCGTCCTCCATGTCGAGCAATCGCTCGCGCCCGATGTCCGCCAGGTATCGTTCGAAGGTTCGAACCATTCTCGCTCGCGTCTGGGTTGCCGCCGGCCGGGGCGGCGGGAGGTTCAGTCGATGCCGCGCAGGATGCGGCTCCAGCGAATGTCGGTGAGCCAGGACCAGTGGCCCTTCGGCTCGCGCTCGTACGAGTAGTACACCAGCATGGGCCGGCCCCGGATCGAATCTCTCGGAACGAAGCCCCAGTAGCGGGAGTCCTCGGAATTCGACCGGTTGTCGCCCATGACGAAGTAGTGGTCGCCCGGGACGACGAGGGGTCCCCAGTTGTTCCGGGTCGGCAGGTACCCCGCGCGGCGCGCACGGCCGGTCAGGAAGCGGCGCTGCCACTCGAACTTCGGGCTCGGCGCATCGGGGAAGTTCGACGCTGCCTGCACGTAGGGCTCCTGGAGCGGGAGGCCGTTCACGAACAGCTGCGCCCGCCGCATGCGCAACGTATCCCCGGGCATCCCGACGATGCGTTTCACGTAGTTCGTGCGGGGGGGTTGATCGGCGGATTCCGGCGGCTCGAACACGATCACGTCCCCGCGGGTCGGCGTATCGAACGCCGGGAGTTCGAGGTCGGTGCCCGGGATCTCGGCGCCGTACACCATCTTGTTCACAAGCAGGAAGTCGCCGATGAGGAGCGTGTTCTCCATCGACGCGGTCGGGATCTGGAAGGCCTCGACCACGAACGTGCGGATGAAGAGGAAGAGGATGAGCGCGATGAAGATCGACTTCGTCCACTCCCACATCCATCGGCCGACGGACGCGTCGTGGCCCGCGCGGGCGCGCGGCGGGGGCGTCAGGAGCTTCCGCGCCCCGCCCCTGATCGGCTCGGCTTTTTCAGCCGGTCGTTCCTCCATGCCCGCCTTCATGCCCGCCGTCCCTTCTCCACGCTCCGCCGATCGGCCCACCCGTTCCGGTCTCCGCTCCGGCACCTTCTCCCAATGATTTGAGGGAAGGCCTCAACGGGCTCTCACCCACCCGGCCTCACCAATCGACATCGATCTGCGCGCGCTGCAGCGTGCCGCTGTAGTCGATGTACGCGACCTTGGTTTCCGTATAGAATTCGTACACCTCCCACCCCCCTTCCCGGTGCCCGTTGCCCGTGGCCTTGACGCCCCCGAAGGGGAGGTGGGCCTCCGCCCCGATCGTGGGGGCGTTCACGTACGTGATCCCGTTGTCGAGTTCCTCGACGGCCCGGAAGGACGCGTTCACGTCCCGGGTGTAGATCGACGACGACAGCCCGTAGCGCACTTCGTTGTTGATTTCGAAGGCTTCCTCGAGCGTATCGAAACAGATCACGGAGAGCACGGGGCCGAAGATCTCCTCGACCGCCGTTCGGTGTCCTCTCTCGACCCCGGTGAGGACCGTCGGCTCGTAGAACCAGCCATCGCCCAGGCCCCCGTCCGATGGCCGGCGCCCTCCGGTGGCGACCGTCGCACCCTCCGCTTCGGCGATCGCGACGTACCGCTCGCACTTGTCGCGCGCCGCCTCGTGGACCAGCGGGCCCACGTCGACGCCGGCCTCGAGCCCGTCGCCCAGCCGCAGCGATCGGGCCTCGTAGCACAGCCTTTCCACGAACTCGTCGTGGATGTCGCTCTGCAGGAGCAGACGGCTCGTCGCCGTGCAGCGCTGGCCGGTCGTGCCGAAGGTGCCCCACAGCACACCGTCCAGGGCGAGATCCGGATCCGCGTCGGAGAGGACGATCTGCGCGTTCTTGCCCCCCATCTCGAGCGACAGACGCTTGTGCATGCGCCCGGCGATCTCGCCGATCCGGCTGCCGGTCTCGGTGGAGCCGGTGAAGGAGAGACCCGGCACCCCGGGGTGCTCGACGATCGCCTGCCCGATCGTCTCGCCCCGCCCGTGCAGCAGCTGCACGCACTCGGGCGGGAGGCCGGCCTCGAGCAGGATCTCCACGAACCGGTGCGCGCTGTGGGGCACGTCCTCGGAGGGCTTGTAGATGATGCTGTTCCCGCACAGGAGGGCCGGGAAGATCTTCCAGCTCGGGACCGCGACCGGGAAATTGAAGGGGGTGATGATCCCGAACACGCCGATCGGGCGGCGGAAGGACATGGCCCACTTGTTCCGGAGCTCGGACGGCGCCGTCCGCCCGAACAGCCTGCGTCCCTCGACCGCCGCGTAGTAGGCCGTGTCGATGGCCTCCTGGACATCGCCGCGCGTCTCCTCGAGGACCTTCCCCATCTCGCGGGTCATCGTCCGCGCGAGTTCCTCCTTGTGCCGGGTGAGGAGGTCTCCGGCCCGCTTCAGCACGAGCCCTCGCTCGGGCGCCGGCGTCCTGGACCAACCTTCGAATCCGCGCTGCGCCGAAGCGACCGCCGCGTCGAGTTCCGACGGGCCGGTGTCGGGGAAGAGCCCGATCAGATCCGACGTGCGGGCCGGGTTCCGGTTCTCCATGTACTCGCCGCTGGCGGGCGCCGACCATCCGCCCGCGATGTGGTTCGGGAACTTCTCAGTCATGCCGGGAAGACTCCGCTCTGGGTCCGTGGTTCGGGTGTCCGGCAAGGGATGCCGGGTGGAAGGGTCGACGGACCGACCGCCCTCGGCGCCGTTCGTCAGCGATGCAGGAGGAGGATGATCTCCTCGTTCTCCACGCGCACGTCCGCGACGGCCGCCGGGATGTCGAAGAGCAGGGCTTGCCCGTTCATGCGCAACCCCAATTGCTGCCCGGCCATGCCGAGCAGGAGGGGATGCACGGGGATGACCCCCGCCTGGAGGCTGACGAGATGGATGCGTCCCTCGCCCACTTCGCCCACCTCCGGAAAGACTTCCGCCGCGACGAGAGCCGAATCCCCGAACATGCGCCCGAGGCTCGCCGCCGCGTCCCCTGCTATCGTGAGCCGGGTGAAATCGACCTGGGCGGAGAGGGCCACGATCGAGTCGCGCAGTTCGATCGCGGGTGCCCCGATGCCGGCGGGCAGCTGCGTAGCGAGGATGTATTCGACGTAGCTCTGAAGCTCCGTCTCGGTGAACCGCGTCTCGGCGGCGCCGCCGCCCGACGCCAGCTCCCGCAGGACGGTCTCGACGCGGGCGGCCGCCTCGGGACTCGGTTCGGGCATGGCGATGTCCTCGCCGTCCACGTTCGCGAGCCACCGCTCGATGTCCTCCCGCAGGATCCAGCCGGTGACCAGCAGGGCCAGCAGGAAGACGAGGAAGCCAAGTCCTGTGAAGAGTCTTCGGAAGATGCCCATCTGGTCGACCGCCTCCGACGTGAATCGGTACAGGGGTGGAACGTAGCACCCGCGCCCGCGGGCCGCGTCAGGCGCCCGTGCCCGCAAGGGGACAGGAGGCCACCTCCGTATGACGAGCACCGCGCGGGAGAAGTTTACTCCGCATGAGGGACACTTCGTGCATCGCCACGGTAGTCTCGAAACGCACCCGGGCGATCGCGTCGGTCAGACCGCGGGGCGCGGGGGGGCGGGGGATGCGTCCCACGGTGACATGTGGCCGGAAGGGCTTGGGCTCCGGGGCGATGCCGGCCCGGACGACCGCGGCTTCCACGGAGCCGTGGAGATCGAGGAGCGCGGAGGCGTCCTCCACGCCCACCCAGATCACACGGGCGCGGCGTAGCGACGGGAAGACGCCGGCGGCGCGCAGCCGGAGGTCGAAGCGGGGAAGGTCCGCCGCGGCGGCAGCGATCGCCCGCGCGAGCGGCGCCTCGCGGCTCCGCTCCGTCTCGCCGATGAAGCGCAGCGTGAGGTGCAACTGCTCGACGGGTACGGGGCGGACGCCTTCGAGAGCCCGCAGGGCATCCGTGGCGCGCGCGATGCCCTCGCGCACCCGAGGCGGGAAGCGAAGCGCGACGAAGAGCCTCGACCGCGCCGGAGTGGCGCCGTATCCTGCGGGGCCGGTCAAGACCGCGCCGACCCAGCCGACCCAGCCGACCCGATGCCTGCCGCCATGATCCTCCTCATCGACAACTACGACTCGTTCGCGTTCAACCTCGCGCGCTATCTCGAGGAACTGGGCGAGACGGTGCGCGTCCGGCGTAACGACGAGGTCGATCCGGGCGCGCTGCGAGACGAAGGGCTCTCGCATATCGTGATTTCTCCGGGCCCCTGCACGCCGGCCGAGGCCGGGGCTTCGGTCGAGGTGATTCGCGCCGTGGGCGCGGAGATCCCGATCCTCGGCGTCTGTCTCGGACACCAATGTATCGCCGCCGCGGTCGGCGGACGGGTCATCCGCGCGGGCCGGCCCATGCACGGCCGCCTCTCGGACATCCGCCATTCGGGACGGGGGCTGTTCGCCGGCCTGCCCTCGCCGCTGGAGGTCACCCGGTACCACTCGCTCGTCGTCGACCCCGCCGATCCCGGCCCCGGCCTCCGCGTGACGGCGGAGACGGAGGCGGGCGAGGTGATGGCCATCGAGCACACCGCGTGGCCCGTGTGGGGGGTGCAGTTCCACCCGGAAGCGGTGCTGACCGCCGGGGGACACCGCCTGCTGGGCAACTTTCTCGCGCTCGGGAGGGGCGCGGCCCCGGCCGCGGCCCCGGTCGAGGCCGAGCGCTGCCCGGAACTCCCCCCCGGGGCCCTCGCGAAGTAGCCGCACGCTAGATCGATCCGCGAAAGCGAATCGCTTCAGCGACGTGCCCCTCGGACACCCGCGCCCGCGCGTCGAGGTCCGCGATCGTCCGGGCGACGCGGAGCGCGCGGTGGTAGCCGCGCGCGGTCAGGTCGAGGCACGTCACGGCCTTGCGCAGCAGCGCGCGGCCGCCCCGGTCGACGGCGCACACCCGCTCGAGCCGGGCCGGCGCGATGCGCCCGTTCGTGCTCCCCTGGCGGCGGGCCGCGAGAGCGCGCGCACGCGACACCCGCCGCCGAACGGCCGCGCTCGCCTCGACGCGGCCCTTGCCGGCCAGATCCTCCCAGCGCACCGCGGGCACGTCGACCAGCAGGTCGATCCGGTCCAGGAGCGGCCCGCTGACGCGCTGGCGATAGCGCCGCACCGACTCATCGGGGCAGCGGCAGCGGCCGGAGACGCCCCCGTAGCCGCACGGACAGGGGTTCATCGCGGCCACGAGGGTGAATTCGGCCGGAAAGCTGGCCGATCCGGCCGCGCGGACGATGCGCACCTGCCCCTCCTCGATCGGCTGCCGGAGCGCTTCGAGCGTACGCCGGCCGAACTCCGGCAGTTCGTCCAGGAAGAGCACGCCGTGATGCGCCAGCGAAGCCTCGCCCGGTCGCGGGCGACTTCCGCCTCCGATCAGGCCCGCCGCGCTGATCGAGTGGTGCGGGGCCCGGAACGGGCGCGTCCGCTTCAGCCCCGCCCCGTCGGACAGGAGCCCCGCCACGCTGTGAATCGCCGTCACGTCCACGGCCTCGGGGAGCGCGAGTCGCGGGAGCAGCCCGGGAAGGCAACGGGCCAGGCTCGTCTTGCCGGAGCCGGGACAGCCGGACAGAAGGAGGTTGTGACCACCGGCCGCGGCGATCTCGAGCGCCCGCTTGGCGACCGGCTGGCCCTTCACGGCGGAGAGATCGAATTCCCCGGCGGCGGGCGTCTCATCCTGCGGCAGCCCCCGGGCCGGCGACAGCAACGCCGGGGTCAGGCGGCGGCCGCCGTTCTTCAACGCGACGAGGATCCGGCCCAGCGACTCCGACGCCCCCAATTCTATGCCCTCCGCCGCCGAGGCCTCCCGCAGGTTGGCGCTCGGCAGGAGGAGCCGGTCGACGTTCGGATCCGCGGCCGCGTAAAGCGCGATGGGAAGGGCGCCCCGAACCGAGCGCAGCGAACCGTCGAGCCCGAGTTCGCCCACCGCCATCGTCCCCCGCAGGGCGTCCTGCGCGATGTCGCCCTTGGCGCACAGGATCCCGAGCATGATCGGCAGGTCCAGCGCCGCACCCGTCTTCGGGAGGTCCGCCGGCGCGAGGTTGACCGTGATCCGCAGTCCGGGAACGTGCAGCCCCATCTGCGCCGCAGCGGCCCGGATCCGCTCGCGGCCCTCCCGCACGGCACCCTGCGCGAGACCTACGATCTGTATGATGGGCGTCCCGGTGATGAGGGACACTTCCACGCTCACCGGCCGCACGTCGAGCCCCATGACCGCGGCCGACATCACCGACGCCGATCCCATTGACCTCGCCATACCGTTCTTCGCTCCCGCCCCGACATTCTTATACGTTCCCAGAGGGTCATGATCGACATTCATCTCAACCGACCCTCAAACGAGGCGGGCGATTGCGGAAAAGAGCCCTGGGATCGAAAGGGCGCGCGCTGGCGGTCTCGGTTCTCCTCCTGAGTCCCCTCCCGGCAGGCGCTCAGGAACTCGACGCGGGCCACCTCCAGATACATGTGGACGGGCGGCGCGTGGGGAGCGAGCGCTTCCGGGTCTGGCGCGCCGGATCCACCGTCAACGCCGTGGCCAGAATCGAGATCGTGCAAAGGCCGGCGCGGGAGGTGGGGCTGCAGATGGATCCCGACCTGCTCCCGATGCAGTACGAGGTCGAGGAGGGGCGCTCGGTCCTGGTGAGCGGCGAACGGTTCGCGGACCGGGTCCGCTTCCAGTTCGCGACCGCCGGGGGCGAGGGCTGGAAGGAGTACATGGTGCAGGAGGTGGGGGCGATCGTCGAGCCGGGCGTGGCGCACCATTATCTTCTCCTGGTCCGCACCATGAGGAAGGCGCCGGAGGGGCGTCTGGAGGTGCTGCTCCCGCTCGCGGGGCGATCCGTTCCTGCACGGCTGACGGGTGAGGGTCCGGACAGCGTCGAGATCGGTGAGGGCTCCGTGGCCGCCACGCGCTACGACCTCGAAGTCGATGGCGCCGGGCTGAGCGTCTGGCTGGATGCGGACGACAAGCTCCTGCGCGTGGTCGAACCCGGAGCCCGCCGCGAGGCGATCCGCGCGCCGGTGGAAGGCTGACCGACTCGGGCCGGGAAGCGCCGACGGTTCAACCCGGGACAGAAACCTGGAGAGGAAGATGGAACACACGCATGCGTCGTCCGAAGCGCCGCCGGAGAAGGCTGCGATCCCCCCCCTTCCCGTCCGCATCCTGCAGGTCTTCGTCTCGCCGGCGAAGCTGTTCGACGCGATCCGGGAGCGGCCCGCGTGGCTCGGGGCCGTTGTGGGCCTCGTCGTCCTGGGCGCCGCGGTGCAACTCCTGACTCCGGTCGTGGTCCCCGAAGACGTGCGGCGGGCGATGTTCGAGAGTCAGATCGGGAGGTTCATCCCGCCGGGGGCGGATCCCGAGTTGCTCGAGCAGCAGGTCGAGTCCGCGATGTCCCGGGGTCCGGCGGCCGGAATCGCCACGGTGGTGATCGCCACACCCATCTTCCTGTCGCTCATCGCGGGCCTCTCCTCATCGCGTTCAACGTCATCATGGGGGGCGAAGGCCGGTTCAGGCAGCTGTTCAGCGCCGCCGCCCATGCGAGCTACGTCACCACGGCGGGATCGATCGTCGGGCTCGCTCTGATGACGCTCGGCTCCCACGAGCCCCTGCTGACGCCGGGTCTCTTCCTGCCGGAGGTGGCAGGGTTCATCGGCAGGTTCCTAAACGGAATCAACATCTTCTCTGTTTGGACGTGCGGGGTGCTCGGCGTAGCCGTGAGCCGCATCTACCCGGAGCGATCCGCGGCGGCCGGCACGACATATCTTCTCGTACTCTATCTGCTCGTGGTGGCCGTCTTCGCGGCGCTGGCCGGTCTCATGGGCTGATCCGGGGCCCGCCACACCGCCGCTGCGCGGGCGAAACCAAGCGTGTGGCGAGGACGTACCCTTGCACAGTGAATCACGGAATCGTGCGGACAGCCCGCCAAGTCTCGAAATAAAGGTTGTGGTGCAGGATGCTGAAAGCGTTTCATCGCGGTGGTCGTTCTCGGACTGCTCGCCGACCATGGGATATCTGGCCACGCAGCGTGAGGCGGGCCGAGTGGTGGAAGTCAGGGTCGACCAGGTGGGGCTTCGCAGTCTCGTGGCCGAGGTCTCCGCCACGGGACACATCGAGCCCAAGACGCACGTGGACATCACCACCGATGTCGCCGGGCGGATCATCGACCTCCCCGTGGAGGAGGGGCAGGACGTCGCGGAAGGGGACCTTCTTCTCCAGATCGATCCGGCCCTCTTCCGAGCGGCCGTGGACCGGGCCGAGGCCGGCCTCGCTCAGGCGCGCGCCGGCCTCGCCCAGCAGCAGGCCGCCTACGACCAGGCGCAACGGGACGCGGACCGGCTCACGACGCTGCAGGAGCGCGGCACGGACTTCGTGACCGAAGCCGAGGTCGAACAGGCGGTGACCGGCGCGGTGGTCCAGGAACGGCTCCTCGAGGCCGCGGAACACCAGGTCGAGCAGGCCGTCGCGAGCCTCGATCAGGAACGGGACCGGCTCGGGAAGACGACGATCAAGGCGCCGATGTCGGGCAAGATCACCCGGCTCAACGTGGAGCGTGGCGAGACCGCGATCGTAGGGACGATGAACAACCCCGGGACCGTGCTCCTCACCGTCGCGGATCTGTCCGTGATGGAGGCCGTGATCGAGGTGGACGAGACGGATGTGACCAGCATCGTGATCGGCGATTCCGCCTACATCGAGATCGACGCGTTCCCGAACCAGCGCTTCGTGGGAACCGTGACCGAGATCGGCAACAGTTCGATCGTACCGCGGAACCCCTCCCAGACGGGCTCGGCCCAGGCGATCGACTTCGAGGTGAAGATCGAACTGCGCGCACCGCCCGAGGGGATCCGGCCCGACCTTTCCGCCACGGCCGACATCATCACGGACACCCGGGACAACGTGCCCAGCATCCCGATTACGGCGCTCACCCTGATGGACGCGGACGACTACGAGGAGATCCCCACCGAGAACCTGCCTGCCCGGCCGCAGTCGGAGAACCTCCGGGACATCGAAGGCGTGTTCGTGGTCGAGGGTGACCAGGTCCGCTTCCGGCCCGTCGAGATCGGGATCGCCGGTGACAGCTACTTCGAGGTGATCTCGGGGATCGAGGCCGGAGCGACGATCGTGTCGGGCTCGTTCCAGGCGATCCGCGAACTCGAGGACGGGAACAGGGTCAGAATCGACCGGGCGGCGGGTGCCGCGGCCGCGGCGAGCGGCAGTGACGGCAGCGGGGAGAACGGACGATGAGCGGAAACGGGCCGACACCGGCGATGATCGTCACGCGCGACCTCAGGAAGGACTACGTGATGGGGGCCGAGGTCGTGCACGCGCTCGCGGGCGTCGACATCGAGATCCCGCGCAACGAGTACGTCTCGATCATGGGACCGTCGGGTTCCGGCAAGTCGACGCTCATGAACATGATCGGCTGCCTCGACTCACCGAGCGGGGGAGAGTACGTGCTCAACGGGCAGCCGGTGCAGCACCTGAAGGACGATGACCTGGCCAGGATCCGGAACCGCGAGATCGGATTCGTGTTCCAGACCTTCAACCTGCTCCCGCGCGCGACGGCCCTGCACAACGTCGAACTGCCGCTCATCTACGCCGGTATATCGAGCAAGGAGCGGCACAAGAGGGCGGCGCACGCACTCGACATCGTGCAGCTGTCCGACCGCATGGACCACAAGCCCAACGAGCTTTCCGGCGGCCAGCGCCAGCGCGTCGCGATCGCGAGGGCGCTCGTCAACGAACCCTCGATCCTCCTCGCCGACGAGCCGACGGGGAACCTCGACTCCTCGACCTCCGAGGAGATCATGGACGTGTTCGACACGCTGCACGCGAACGGCCAGACGATCATCATGGTCACGCACGAGTACGACATCGCGGCCCGCTCGCAGCGCGTGATCTCGCTCGTCGACGGGAAGGTGGAAGCGGAGATGTCCCCGGACTACTACCTCACGCGGGGCATCGGGCCGTTCGGCGGCGGCCGGGCCGCTGCGCGGCCGGACAGAGAAGCCGATGCGGTGCCTGCCGCGGCGCGGGAGGCGCCCGCGGCGCAGGCCGCGGGCGAGAGGGCGGCCGCACCCCCGGCGGCGGCGGCGCCATCCGTGGGCGGGGGGCCCGGCGGTCTCGGGAGGCCATTCCGCAACCCGTGGGCACCTCCCCCCGAGCCACCCCTCGAGAGCGGCGTCGAGCGCCAGTAAGGAGCTTCGACGATGCGATTCTGGGAGGGCATCCGCCTCTCGCTGCAGCAGGTCTGGGCGCAGAAGCTCAAGTCTTTCTTCGCGCTTCTCGGCATCATCATCGGAATCACCTTCCTCATCGCGGTAATCACGATCGTGGAGGGGATGAACCGTTACGTCCGCGAGGACTTCGCGGGTTCGATCTTCGGCGTGAACACGTTCACGGTCGTACGGCGGCCAACGATGCAAACGGGCCGCATCGACGAGGCCGAGCGGCGGCGGTGGCGGAGCAACCCGGAACTCAGCATGCGGGATGTGGAGGTCGTGCGCTCTGCCGTGCCGGAAGCCCGCTATCTGGCGTACTACGCGCAGACCGGTGTGTCCTCGGTGCGCTACGCCCAGCTCGAGCGGCGGAACGTGCGGCTGGTCGGCGGGTCGCCGGACTACGGGACGGTGCAGGGGTGGACCGTGGAGGAGGGCCGCGGTCTTACGCCGATCGACGACCGGCAGGCGCTCTCCGTGGCCGTCATCGGGGCTCAGGTCGCCGAACGGCTCTTCCCGACCACGTCCCCGATCGGGAAGCGGATCCGCGCGGGCGGGCACGGGTTCCGGGTCATCGGTGTGCTGGAGGAGCAGGGCGGGTTCATAGGCAATATCCGGGATGCCTCCGTCCTCATTCCGTTCGAGACGTTTCAGCGCACGCTGAGCCGACGGCGGCTCGAGGTCGATGGGATCACGGTAAAAGTGAACCGCGCGGAAGAGCTGGATCCGGCCATCTCCGAGGTGGAAGGCGCGATGCGCAGCGAGCGCCGCCTTCGTCCGGCCCAGCCGAACAACTTCGGGATCGAGACGTCGAGCGGCCTTCTGCAAGCCTGGGAGACGATCAACCGCGTCCTCATGACGGCGCTCCCCGGCCTGGTCGGCATCTCGCTGGTGGTCGGGGGGATCGTGATCATGAACATCATGCTGCTCTCCGTCACGGACCGGACGCGGGAGATCGGGCTCCGGAAGTCGCTCGGGGCCCGGCGCCGGGACATCCTCTTCCAGTTCCTCACGGAGGCATCGATGCTCTCGATCGTCGGCGCGGCGCTCGGGATCGGGGCGGGATTCGGCCTCGCCCTGCTCATCGAACGTGTCTCGCCCCTGCCGGCCGCCGTTTCCGTGCCGGCCATGATCATCTCCCTCGTGCTCGGGCTCGGCGTCGGCATCACGTCGGGGCTCTATCCGGCCTACCGCGCCGCCCGGCTGGACCCGATCGAAGCGCTGAGATTCGAGTAGCATGAGCCCGCGTGGAGGTGCCGGCATGGGGTTCTTCGCGACGATGGCGGAGGGGATCGCGGTCGCCTTCGACTCCCTCGGGGCCAACAAGGTCCGAAGCGGCCTCACGATCCTGGGCGTGACGATCGGGGTCCTCGTGGTGATGGTCATGGCGGCCGTGATCACGGGCATCAACAAGAGCTTCGAGGCGGCGATGTCGCCCAGCGGCATCACGACGTTCTACGTCTCGCACTGGGACTTCACGTCGGGAGGCATCGGCGGTCCCCTCGACGAGGAGGAGCCGGCTTTCTTCAGGAATCCGCCGCTCGATCCGGAGTGGACCCGGGATCTCGGACGGCTCCCGGGAATCCAGAGCGCGGCCCCGATGGTCGAGATGAACGGGGGGTACGAGGCGAGCGTCGGGTCGGACCGCGCCGAGATCTCCCTCATGGGCGTGGGCGCCGACTACCTCGAGATCTACAGCGGCGATGTCGCCCAGGGCCGCTGGTTCACGCACTCCGAAGCCCAGCGTCGGGTGCCGGTCGTCGTGATCGACTCCGCCGTGGCGGTCGACCTGTTCGGGCAGCGCGACCCGGTCGGCCGGGACATCCGGATTGGCGCGGGTCGCAACGCGGCCATGTTCCGGGTGATCGGCGTCTACCGGATGCCGGCGAACCTGTTCTCCGGGCTGGCCACGCACTACGTGTGGGTTCCGTTCGCGACCGCGGACAAGTTGCTGAGTATCTGGGACCGGACGATCAGTTTCATCGTGCGGCCGGAACCCGGGGCCGATCCGCAGGCGGCGCTCGACGTCACGTACGCGCGGATGCGCCAGCTTCGGGGGCTGGAGCCTGCGGAGGAGGATGACTTCGCCATCATGACGCAGGACCAGCTGCTGAACCTCTGGAACCGGCTCACCGGCGTGCTGTTCGCGGCCATGATGGGCCTGTCCAGCATCGGACTCATGGTCGGCGGCATCGGCGTCATCGGCATCATGATGATCTCCGTGACGGAGCGGACGAAGGAAATCGGGCTGCGCAAGGCGATGGGCGGGCGGCGGCGCGACATCATGTGGCAGTTCCTCGTCGAGGCGGCCACGCTCACGCTGCTCGGCGGAGCGGTCGGGATGCTGCTCGGCGGCGGCCTCGTTTGGGTCGTGAACCAGTTGACACCCCTCACGGCCATCGTGCCGCTGTGGTCGATCCTCGTCGCACTCGCGGCCTCGGCGCTGACCGGTATCGGATTCGGGCTCTACCCGGCCTCGCGGGCCGCGCGTCTGGACCCGATCGAGGCACTGCGCTACGAGTAGCGCGTCCGCACGCCGATGACCGATACGCCGCTGGACCTCCTCGCCGTGGCGGCCCACCCCGACGATGCCGAACTCACCTGCGGCGGGACGCTGGCTCGTGCCGCCGAGCAGGGCTATCGGACCGGCATCCTCGACCTGACGCGCGGCGAGATGGCCTCGCGCGGGAGTCCCGGGATCCGAGCCGAGGAGGCGGCCCGGGCGGCGGCCGCGCTGGGGGTCGCGGTGCGAGCCAACGCCGGACTCCCCGACGCGCGCCTCGAGAACTCGCAGGAGGCGCGCCGGGTCGTGGTCGCGCACCTGCGCCGGCTCTCGCCCGCGACCGTGATCCTGCCCTACCCGCGCGGGCGGCACCCCGACCACCGGATCGCCTCGGAACTGGCGCGCGACGCCTGTTTCCTGGCGGGACTGCGCCGCTACGATGGCGGCCCCGCACGGCGACCGGAGAAGGTGCTCTACGCCATGGCGTACCGCGAAGACGCGGTGAAGCCGACCTTCGTCGTGCCGCTCACGGAGGCGCAGTTCGAGCGCAAGATCGAGGCGGCGCGCTGTTACGCGTCACAGTTCGAGGGGTCGACGGCGGCGGGCGAGATCTTCCCCACCGGGCAGTCGCTCATCGAGCGGATCGAGACGGCTTCGCGGCACTACGGCTCGCTGATCCGGGCCCCGCACGGCGAGCCGTTTCATACGGACGAGACGATGCGGGTGGAGGACGTGATGGCGCTCGGCGTCCGGTCGCTGTAGGCCCTTTCGGCCGCGCAATCAGGCGCCGCCGGGATCAGCCGCCGCAGCGAACCTCGACGAGCAGCCGCCTCCAGCTCGGCTCCGACTCCGGGCCTACCTTCAGCACCTGGACGCGAGCGGACCCGCCCCGACGCATCCAGGGGGCGAGCCAGGCACCGATCTCACGCGGAAGGTGGCCCACGGGGTCTCCGGCGGGAACGTGGACCCACACGTCATCGGGCTGGCCGCCGGGCGGATCGGGGATGAGGAGCAATTCTTCCCGGGGACTGACGGTGTCGAGGTGGCGGGCGCGGTCTTCAAAGGCGAGGCCGTGTACGGTGGCCCGGAACACCGGGGCCCCGAGCGGCGGCAGGGTTTGGTCGTCGGGAGTCTGCCCCGGGGGTCGTGGCGCCGGGGGGGTCGGCCCCGACGCGGACGGTGGTGGTTCCATGCACTCCATCCCGAGTTGCGTCGTCGTTCCAAGCTTCGACACAATAGACCGTCTTTGCCGACCGGGCGAATCTCGGGCGGATCCCGGGCGAACCCACGCTGAAGATGACGATCATGAAGGCGGACCAGGAGCGTCTCTATCTCGATTACGCGGCGACCTGGCCCATGCGCCCGGAGGTGTGGGAGGCCATGGGCGCGGAGCTGCGGCACGGCTACAACCCGGCCAGCGCGCACGCGCCGGGACGCATGGCGCATCGCAGTCTCGAACTCGCCCGGGGGCGGATCGGGGAACTCCTGGGCTGCGCCCGATCGTGCATCTACTTCACCGGCGGCGGCACGCAGTCCGACAACCTCGCCATCCTCGGTTTCGTGCGGGCGCACGAGAGTTCGGGACCGCGCGTCTTCGTGTCGGAGATCGAGCACAAGGCGTGTCTGGAGGCGGCGGATCGCGGCGGGCTGGAGGGCGCCCGCGTGTCCCGCATCCCGGTGGACCGCTCCGGGACCCTCGACCTCGAATGGTTGCGGCGCGGGATCGAGGCCGACCCGGCCGCGCCGACCCTGATCTCCGTGATGTGGGCCAACAACGAGATCGGCACCGTGCAGGCCATGGACGATCTCGTCGCGCTCGGACATGAACACGGCGCCCTCGTGCACACGGACGCGGTGCAGGCGATGGGGAAGGTCGACGTCGACCTGGAGCGCACCCCGGTCGACCTGCTCTCCGCCACCGCCCACAAGCTGGGCGGACCGGTCGGGATCGGCCTGCTCTACCGCCGGCCCGGGGTGACGCTGGAGCCATTGAGCTACGGGGGCGGCCAGGAGCGGTCGATGTGGCCGGGGACGCAGAACCCGATCGGCGCCACGGGCTTCGCGACCGCGCTGGCGCTCGCGGTCGTGGAGCGGGAGGCGGAGGTGGCGCGCTGGACCGCGCTGCGCGACCACCTCGAGGGGCGGCTCCTGGCGGAGATACCGGACGCCCGCATCCACGGGGGCGAGGCGCCCTTGCGGCTGCCCAACCTCGTCAGCGTGGGGATCTCCGGGTGCGACAGCGGGGCGCTCCTCGTCTCCCTCGACTTCGAGGGCATCGCGGCCTCGGGCGGGTCCGCGTGCGGGTCCGACTCGAGTGTCGGTTCGGGCGTGCTCGACGCCATCGGCGTTCCCGGCGACGCGCCCTATGCGGCGGTGCGATTCAGCTTCGGCCACGAGACCACCCGGGCGCACGTCGACCGGGCCGCGGACGCGCTCGCCCGCGTCGCGGCGCGGGTCCTCGCCCTCACCGCCTGACGGGGTCGTCCGCATGATCGCGCCATCCCGCCTCGGCCGCTTCGCGGACTCCGTGCTTGTCGCCATGTCCGGCGGCGTGGATTCGTCCCTCACCGCGGCGCTCCTGGCGCGCGAGGGCCGCCCGGTCATCGGCGTGACGATGAAGACGTTCTGCTACTCCGGCGTCGAGGGGCCGAGCCGCACCTGCTGCGGTCTGGACGGGATCGCCGACGCCAAGTCCGTCGCGGCCCAGCTCGACATGCCGCACCACGTCTTCGATGTGGAGGAGGACTTCACGCGGGACGTGATCGACGACTTCGTCTCCGAGTACGCCGCGGGGCGGACGCCGATCCCCTGCGTGCGCTGCAACAGCTTCACGAAGTTCCGCGACCTCCTGCGGCGGGCGGACGGGCTGGGCTGCCGCTGGCTGGCCACGGGGCACTATGCGCGCGTCGTCCGACCCGGGGCCGGCCGGCCGGAACTCCGCCGCGGGGCGGACGACCGCAAGGACCAGACCTACTTCCTGTGGGGGATACCCCGGCGGGCCCTGGACCGCCTCCTGCTGCCGGTGGGCGACCTCACGAAGCCGCAGGTGCGCGCCGAGGCGCGGCGGCTCGGTCTCGACACGGCGGACAAGCCGGAGTCGTTCGAGATCTGCTTCGTCCCCGACAACGACTACGCCGGGGTGCTGCGCCGCTACCTGCCCGACGACCACCCCGCCCTCTCACCGGGCGCGATCCGGCTCGAAGACGGCTCCGAGGCCGGCCGTCACCCCGGTTACGCGCACTACACCGTGGGCCAGCGCAAAGGCCTGCCGGGGGGCTTCGCCGAGCCGATGTTCGTGCTCGAGATCCGGCCGTCGTCGCGCGACGTGGTCATCGGACCGCGGATGTCTCTGGCGCGTTCGCGCGTCGTCGCGGGAGGCGTGAACTGGCTGGCCGACCGCCCCGCCGCCGGCGAGCGGATCGGCGTGCGCATCCGGCACGGGGCACCGATCGTCAACGCGGACGTGCTCGAAGCGACGTCGACGGGCTTCTCGCTGGATTTGCCGACGCCGCAGGCGGCGATCACCCCGGGCCAGAGCGCCGTGCTCTACCGCGGCGACCTCGTCCTCGGGGGCGGCATCATCGTCAGTGCGGGAGGCCCTCTTGCTTCGCGAGTTCCTTGACGGTCCTGAGGCCCTCCGTGGAGAGGTCGGGCGTCTCCACCACCACCCTGACGAGCTGATCACCGCGGTTCTCTCCGCGCCGGAGGCCCTGGCCGCGGATGCGGAACGCGGTGCCGCTCTGTGTGCCGGGCGGAACCCTCAGCACGACTTTGTTCCCGTCGATCGTCCTCACCCTGATCTTCGAGCCGAGGATCGCCTGCGCGACGTTGATCGGCACCTCGCAGGCGAGGTCCAGCCCGTCGCGTGTGAAGAAGCGGTCCGGTTCCACCTGGAACTTGATGATGAGGTCGCCGGGCGGGCCGCCGCGGGGACCGCGCTCGCCCTGGCCCGACAGACGCACGCGCGAACCCGTCTCGACCCCAGTCGGCACCTTTACGCTCAGCTTCCTGCGCGTACTCACCTGCCCGCGGCCCGAGCAACTGGAGCACGGGGTCTCGGGCACCATGCCCCGCCCCACGCACACGGGACAGGGGCGGGTGACGGAGAACCCGCCCTGCCCGAAGGTGACCTCTCCCTTCCCCCCGCACTCGGAGCAGCGCTCGAGTGACGTACCGGGGGCCGCGCCGTTGCCGTCGCACGTCGCGCATTCCTCGCTGATCGGGACGGTGACCGAGACCCTGCCGCCGCGCGCGGCGGTACGCAGGGGGATCGTGACCAGGTACTCGACGTTGCGCCCCCGCTTGGGCCCTTCCTTCTCCGGCTTCGCCTTCTTCCCGAAGTCGAAGATGGAAGAGAAGATCCCGCCGATCCCGCCCAGGTCGGAAAGGTCCTCGAACTTGAAGCCGCCCGCACCCCCGGGCGCGCCCCCCGCCGGGCCCGGGCCGAACGGGCCGAGGGCGCCGTACTTGCGCACCCGGTCGTACTTCCGGCGCTTGTCGGAATCCGACAGGACGCCATGCGCCTCGGAGACCTCCTTGAACTTCTCCGTCGAGGCCGGGTCCCCCGCGTTCGCGTCGGGATGGTGCTTCTTGGCGAGCGAGCGGTAGGCCTTCCGGATCTCGTCCGCGCTCGCGTTCTCGGCGACCCCGAGAATCTTGTAGTAGTCCTTCGCCTGCGTCGACATCGGCTCAGGTATCTTCTTCGTCGTGACGGAAGACCGTGACGCGGGCCGGGCGGAGCAGCCTGTCGCCAAGGCGATATCCGACGAGGACGACGTGCGACACGAGTTCATCCTGCTCGCGGTCGTCCGTCGGCGTCATCATGAGCGCGTCGTGGAGCTTCGGATCGAAGCGCTCGCCCGCCGGGTTGACCTGCTCCACCCCGCCGTCCGCCAGAACCTTGGCGAACTTGCGCGCCACGAGCCCGATCCCCTCGTGCAGCGTCTCCCTCGTCGCGCCATCGATCGGTGTTTCGGCCACGCGCTGCAGGTCGTCCATGACCTCGAGCAGCGTGCTCGCCAGTCCCGCGCGGGCGCCCTCTCCGGCTTCGCCCAGTTCCCGCCGCGTCCGGCGCCGGAAGTTGTCGAACTCGGCCGCGAGCCGGAGATAGCGGTCGTGGAGCGCGGCGAGTTCGTCGGCGGGGCCGCCCTCCTCCCGGGCCCTGGGCGCGGCCACCTCATCGACGTGCCCGGGCGTTTCCGCCTCCTCGGCATCCCCGGCCGCGGCGTCCGAGGTGCCCGGGCCGGCCTCCGCCGGCTCTTCGCTCTTCGTATCCCGTCTCTTGTCCCGCTTGACCATCGACTATCCTCGCAAGATCTGGCTAACGGTCAGTCTCCTGGTACACGCGAACCCAACCAGCGCATCGCCTCCTCGGCGGCGGCTTCGCGGATCTCCTCCCGGGTGCCCTGGAAGTGGTGACACCGGACGGCGCGCGAAGGACCGTCGAGGGCGATCCACACCGTGCCCACGGGCTTCTCGGCGGTCCCGCCCGATGGTCCGGCGATCCCGGTGACGGCGAGGGACCAGGTACTGTCCCCCGCACACCGGGCTCCGGCGGCCATCTCCCGGGCCACGGCCTTCGACACGGCGCCGTGTCGGCGGAGCGACGCTTCCGATACGCCGAGAAGCGCCCGTTTGGCGGCGGCATCGTAGCTTATCAGCCCGCCCCGGAACACCTTCGAGGCGCCCGGCACGGCGGTGAGCGCGGCCCCGATGAGCCCCCCCGTGCAACTCTCGGCCAGCACCAGCGTGTGGCCCCTCCGGTCGAGGCGCCCGATGAGCGCGGCGGCCGCGTCGAACAGCGCGCGGCCGTCGTTACGAATGGCGCCCCGCAATGACGCGCGAGAAGGTCGCCACGTACGTAACGGCCGAAATCAGCGTGAGGACGACCGCGACCGTGAGGAAGACCGTGGTGCACCAGCCGAGGAAGGCGGAGAACCAGCGCCACGCCTGGCCGGATGGCGCGGCGAATCCCGGCGTCAGGAAGGCCACCCAGAGGATCGCCGAACAGATGAAGATGTTCTGGGCGAGCGTCTTTCTCTTACCCAGTGTCAGCGCCGCGACGACCCGGCCCCGCCGTGCCGCGAGGAACCGGAGAAGGGTGATCAGGAGTTCGCGCCCGAGGAGCACGATGACGACCCAGAGCGGGATGACGTCGAACAGGGGGAGAGATCCCGCTCCCGACTGGCCGAGGTTGATGCTGTAGACCGGAAGCAGCGCCGCGACGAGCAGCAGCTTGTCGGCCAGGGGGTCGACGATCTTCCCGAACGAGGTGACCTGATTGCGCGCCCTCGCCAGATGCCCATCCCACAGGTCGGAGAGGGCGGCGGCGAGGAAGACGGCGAAGGCGATGATCCGCGGCAGCGGGCTGGGCTGCAGGAGCAGCGCGGTCACCACCGGCGCCGCCAGGATCCTCGCCGAGGTGATGGCGTTCGGGAGATTCAGGATGGTTCTCCGCTTCCGACGAATCCATCGCCCGCGAGCGCGCCCTCGAGACGGCTGAGGATGGTGGAGGCCCGCTTCCGAAGCAGGGGGCGCTCCTCCCAGGTCAGGTAGTCGCGAAGCAGCGGCAGGTCGTCGACCGATGGGTGTGACTTGAGATAGCCGAGCGCCGCCAGACGCCGGAGCGGATGCGGGCTGAACAGTTCGCGACGGTGTCGTCGCATCTGGTCGCGCGCCAGGTATATCCCGAGGCCGACCGCGGCGGCGGCGCCGAGGAGGGCGGCCGCGGCGATCTTCCACGCCGTCGAGGTGTCGCGCTCGGGGTCTCTGTACTCGATCCGGGTCGTCATCGTGCCTCTACATGTCCCGCCGGCCGGCGAAGGCCTCGGCGATGGTTACGCCATCGGCGTACTCGAGGTCGCCCCCCACCGGGAGCCCCCGCGCGAGCCGGGTGACCCGCACGTCGGCGGCCGACGACAGCAGGCGCTGCAGATACGTCGCCGTCGCCTCTCCCTCCACGCTCGCGTTCGTCGCGATGATCACCTCCCGCACCGAGTCTCCGAGCCGCCGAAACAGGGCACGGATGTTGAGGTCCTCGGGCCCCACCCCGTCGAGCGGGGACAACCGCCCACCCAGTACATGATACAGTCCGCCGAAGTTCCCGGAATTCTCGATCGCCGGGATGTCCGAGGCCTCCTCGACGACGCACAGAAGCGCCGGGTCGCGTCGCGGGCTGCGGCACACCTCGCACGGATCCATGTCGCTCAGATTGGCGCACGCGCCGCACACGCGCACCTCCGCGGCCACCCGGTCGACGGCGCGCGCCAGCCGCCTCGCATCGTCCCTGGACCCCCTGAGGAGATGATAGGTGAGCCGCTGCGCGGTCTTGCGGCCGATCCCGGGCAGGCGCGCGAACTCGCCGACGAGGGCCTCGATCGCGTTCACGGCCCGCCGAGCAGATTGCCGAGCCCCCCGAGGGGGAGGCCGCCGGCGGCCCTGCGCATTTCGTTTTCCAGCCGCTCACGGGCCCGCCGCTGCACCTCGGAAGCCGCGGCGACAATGAGGTCCTCGAGCATTTCCACTTCCTCCGGATCGACGACGGCGGGGTCGATGGAGACGCCCTTGATGTTCCCCTTCCCGTCCGCGGTGACCTCGACCATCCCGCCGCCCGAGGCCGCGACCATCGTCTGACGTTCGAGCTTCTCCTGCATCTCGGCCACCCTGGCCTGCATCTGCTGGCTGAGCTGCATCATCTGCTGCAAGTTTATTCCTTCCACGACGGCTACTCCTTCAAGGTGAGATCAAGCGCCTTCACGGCTTCTCTGAGGTGCGGATTCCCGTCCATCAGCCCTTCCGCCCTGCTCCGGGCGGCTTCCCGGGCCGTCATCCTCCCGCCTTCGTTGTTGACGATTTCGATTTCGAGCCGCTCCCGTCCGAGGCGATTCGCGAGGTTCCTGCGCAGCGGATCGGACCGCCGTCTGTCCGCGAGCAGCGCCTCGAGGTCGCCCCGCAACCCGGACGGCACGCGGAGGGTGAGGAGATCGTCGACGAGCCCCTGCACCTCGGCGCCCCTGAGCGAGATCGCGGAGCCCCCGAGACCGCGCGTTTCGGCGACGGCGCTCGCCCACGCGTCACGCAACCGGGCCGGAGCCCGCGGGGCGGGCGCAGCCTCCGCCGGGGGCTTCGGCGAAGGGGGCTTCGGCGAAGGCGGATTCGGCGCCGGGGGCTTCGGCGCCGGGGGCTTCGGCGAAGGCGGACGCGGGGCGGGGTCCTCCTCCAACCCTCCTCCCAGGGCCGCCAGGAGCTCCTCGAGTTCCACCGTGGACTCCATGCGGACGAGGCGCAGGAGCAGCACCTCGAGCTGGATCCGCGGCTGAGAGGACCGCTGCAGGGCGCCGGACGCCTCGAAGTCGCCGAGCGCCGTGAGCATCCTGAGGAGATCCGCGGGAACCACGGCGGCTGCCGCCGCGAGGAAGCGTTGCCGCGATTCGGGGAGGAGTTCGACGGAATCGGCTTCGGGATCGAGCCGCAGGACGAGGAGCGTGCGTAGCGCGTCGCCCAACCCGCGCAGGAACTCCGCCGGATCGTGTCCGTCGTCGAGCAGCGTCTGGACGAAGGAGAACACCCGCGCCCGGTCGCGCTGCGCCGCGATGTCGAAGAACTCGAGGTATCGATCCTCGTCCACGAGCCCGAGCATGCGCCGCACGTCGACCAGTTCGACCGCGTCGCCGCGGAACGAGAGTACCTGGTCGAGCGACGACAGCGCATCGCGCACCCCCCCTTCCGCCCGGCGGGCGATCGCCCGCAGCGCTCCGGGCTCCGCCTGAATGCCCTCGTGCTCGAGGACCGTTTCGAGTCGTCCGGTGATGTCCCCGACGGAGACGCGCCGGAAGTCGAACCGCTGACAGCGCGACATGACGGGGGCCGCCCCGCGCTCGATCTTCTGCGGTTCCGTGGTGGCGAAGGCGAAGATGACCCGCGGCGGCGGCTCCTCCAGGATCTTGAGGAGCGCGTTCCACGCGTCGCGCGTGAGCATGTGCGCCTCGTCGAGGATGTAGACCTTGTAGCGGTCCTCGCTCGTGGGCGCGTACGCGGCCCGGCGCCGCAGGTCGCGCGCGTCCTCGACGCCGCGATGGCTGGCCGCATCGATCTCCACCACGTCGAGGGAGGCGCCGCCGGACCAGATCCGCTCGCAGGACTCGCACACGCCGCACGGTTCACCCGCCTCCTGGCCGGGGCAGTTGAGCGCCATGGCGAGGACACGGGCGCTCGTCGTCTTGCCGACGCCGCGGGGGCCGCAGAAGAGGTACGCGTGACCGACCCGGCCGGACTCGACCGCGGCCTTGAGCGTGGGCCCGATGTGGTCCTGGCCGATCAGATCGGCGAAGCGGCGGGGCCGATAGGTTCTGGCAAGCGCGGTACGGTACACGGGCTCGTGGGTGCTGTGGGCCGGCCGGGTTATGGACCCCAGGCGGACCGTGGCGACCGTCACACGCTTACCGCTGCTACCTTCACGGTCCTGACGGGATTCACGCGCTTCGGCCCCACGGGCCTGGGGCACGGGTATCTTAGCTGCCCGCCGGGGCAGCGGCCAGAAAAATCAGAAGGCATCCTCGCCGTAGAAGGCGTCGGGGATGTGCTCGATCCGGCAGCCCCCGTCGCGTTCGAACTCTATCGCCACGAGGTCGAACCGGAATTCCGCGCCGACGCCCGGGTTCCGCCGCAGCCAGGCCCCCGCCGCGTGGCGGATCCTCCTGCGTTGCGCGGGCGCCAGGGCCTCGGAGGGCGGCTGGACGCCCGCCCGGCGCGTCTTCACCTCGACGAAGGCCACCGTATCGCCGGTGCGGGCCACCAGGTCGATCTCCAGACGGCCGGCCCGCCAGTTGCGGTCGAGGATGTCGTATCCCTCGGCCGCGAGATACCGGGCCGCGAGCCGCTCGCCGAGGTCGCCGGTCGTCCGGGTGGGGACGCGGCCGGCCCGCTCAGCCGTTGGCCGGGACCACCGCCCGGGCGATGCGGCGACCGATCGCGTCGGCGATGGCATGCAGTTCGACCATGAGGGCGTCGAACTGATCCAGGTTGAGCGACTGCTGCCCGTCCGAGGCCGCGGAAGCGGGATCGGGATGCACCTCCAGGATGAGTGCGTCCGCGCCCGCGGCCACGGCCGCCCGCGACATGGGGCCGACCTTCGCGCGGGCGCCCGTCCCGTGGCTCGGATCGGCCACGATCGGCAGGTGCGACAGTTCCTGGATCGTGACCACCGCCGTGAGGTCGAACAGGTTCCGGGCGTGCGTGTCGAAGTTCCGCACGCCCCGCTCACACAACATCACGCGCGGCTCGCCCTCGGCAACGATGTATTCCGCCGCCAGCAGCAGTTCCTTGATCGTCGCCGCCATGCCCCGCTTGAGGAGCACCGGCTTGCCCGCCCGGCCCGCGGCGCGGAGGAGCGAATAGTTCTGCATGCTGCGGGCGCCGATCTGGATGATGTCGGCGTATTCGGCCACGAGACCCATGCTGTCGGTGTCCAGCGCCTCGGTGACGATGGCGAGCCCCGTCTCCTCGCGAGCCCGGGCGAGAAGCCGCAGCCCCTCCTCGCCCAGTCCCTGGAACGAGTAGGGCGAGGTCCGCGGCTTGAACGCTCCGCCGCGCAGCACGGTCGCCCCGGCCGCCCCCACCCGGTGCGCGGACTCGAGGATCTGTTCGCGCGACTCGACCGAGCACGGACCCGCCATGATGACGACATCCTCGCCCCCGATCTTCACCCCGTTGTCGAGTTCGACGACGGTGTCCTCGGGCCACCACTCCCGGCTCACCTGCTTGTACGGCTGCGAGACGTGGATGATGCGCAGGACGCCGTCGAGCCCGACGAGCCGGCTCTCCTGGACGCGTCCGTCGTTGCCGACGAGTCCGACGGTCGTCCGCTGGGCCCCCGGCATCGGACGCGCCCGATACCCCATGTCCTCTATGGCGCGAACCACCTCGGCGATCTGTCCGGACGTGGCGCCGTGCCTCATGACCACCAGCATTGGTCCCCCCCGTGCGTGGGCGATGTCCCGGCCGGCCCGGATGGGCCGGATGCGGCAGGAGCAGGATAGTCGGCCTGCCTCAACCGTTCGTCAACGTGACCCGGAGTCCCTCCCGCGCCAGGCAGGCGTCGCCGGGATACCCGGCCTCCGCCACCAGGCGGGCGACATCGCACCGCATCCGAAAGTCGGGGTACATGTGCGTGAGCACGAGGAGGCGCGGCCGCGCGGCGACGGCGACGGCCGCGACGCGGCGGGGCGAGAGGTGGTTGTCGGGGACGTCCGCGTCGTCCAGCGAACACTCGCACACCAGAGCGCCGACCCCGCGCATGAACGGTCCCAGCTCCGTGGAGGGGCCCGTATCGCCGCTGTAGCCGAAGCTGGACGCCGCGCCGTCGAGCCGCCACGCGACGCTCTCCTCGGTGTGCGGCGTGCTGTGGGCTTCGAGCAGCGGCCCGCCGTCCAGGGCACGGGGTTTGCCGGGCGCCACTTCCTCGATCCGCAGGGGGAAGCCCGGATCGAGGACGAAGTCGCCGTACGCGTCCGCGAGCCGCTCCAGGAAGCGCCGCGTGCCGCTCGGCCCCGATATCGTGAGCGGACGCGCGCGGGGCCTCTCCAGACCGTGTCGGAACGCGAACAAGAGACCGGGGAGAGCGCCGACGTGATCCGCGTGGAAATGGGAGATGACGAGGTCCGTGAGACCGCCCCAGGGCAGCCCGAGCCGCGCGAGCGCCTGCACGGCCCCGGGACCGCAGTCGAACAGGACGCGCGCGCGATCCATGGACACCCAGTAGGCGGAGGCTGCCCGGTCTCCCTCGGGGACCACCGTACCGCAGCCGGCGACGATGAGTTCGTCGGCCGAAACCCAGCCGGCGGTCACGCCACCTGTGGGGCCGAGTCGAATTCCACGCCGACGATGGACGAGACGCCCGCCTCCTGCATCGTCACGCCGTAAATCCAGTCGGAGTTCTCGATCGTGAGCGGGTTGTGGGTGATGACGATGAACTGGGTCTCCCGCTTGAACTCCTTCAACATCCGGACGAAGCGAAGGATGTTGGTCTCGTCCAGGGGAGCGTCGACCTCGTCGAGAAGGCAGAACGGACTCGGCTTCGCGAGATAGATCGCGAACAGCAGGGCCAGCGCGGTGAGGGCGCGCTCGCCGCCCGACAGGAGGTGGATGCGCTGTGTCCTCTTCCCTCGCGGGCTGGCCGAGATCTCGATCGGCGAATCGAGCGGGTCCTCGGGGTCCTCGAACCAGACGTCGCACTCGCCACCCTCGAACAGCGAAACGAACGTGCGGTGGAAATTCGCGCGCACGGCCTCGAACGTCTCGGAGAGGGTGGCGGACGCCTCCCGGTTGATCCGGCGGATGGAGACGCGCAGGTCGTCGCCCGCACCGGTGAGGTCGTCGCGCTGGCCGGTGAGAAACTCGAGGCGCGCCCGCTCTTCCTCGTATTCCTGCTGGGCGAGCAGATTCACCGGGCCGAGACGCGCGATCGAACGCCGCACCCGCTCGAGTTCCGCCTCCCATTCGTCAGGTTCCGCGTCGTCGACCGGCGCGGCGCGGCCGCGAAGTTCCGCGAGCGGCGCGTCCCACTCCGCCTCCAGGCGTCCGCGGACGGACGACTCCGCCGCTTCGAGTTGCGCGATCTCCAGGTCGAGCCGGTGCCGGGCCTCGACACGCTCCCGCTCCAACCGGCGCGCCTCCCTCAGCTCCGAGTCGAAGCGCTCCAGAAGCTCCCTCCCCTCCGCGATCCGTCCTTCGATCCCCGCCAGCTCCGCCTCGCGCTGCGCCCGGATCTCCAGCGCCTGCCCTATGGCTGCCTCTGCTTCCTCCGACAGACGCTCGCTCTCGGCGATGAGTGCGTGGAGGCGCGTCTCTTCGCGTGCCAGCGCGCGCGAGCGCTCCTCCGCGTCCGCCAGGTTCTCGGCGACGCGTGCAGCGGCTGCGCGCCGGTTCTCCACGTCCGCCTCCCTGCGAGCCTGCTCCAGCTGCGCACGGTGCAGGTCGGCCCTCCCGGCCTCCGCCGCATCGCGGGCCTCCCGGGCGGTGTCGGACGCGGCGCTCCAGGCGGACTCCGAGCGGGACGCGAGCCGCTCCAGTTCCTGCCCCCGCGTCTCGCCGGTCGCCGAACGCGCCACTTCGTCGTCGCCGAACGCCTCGAGTTGCTCGATGCGGCCGGTGAGTTCGCGGCGTTCGCGGTCGAGCCGCTTCAGGCGGGCTTCCGCGGACGCCCCGTCGGCTTCGGCCTCCCGCCGCGCGGACTCCACCTCCGAGGCCGCCGTCCGGGACCCATCGACCCGCTCCCGGGCCGCCGTCACCTCGGATTCCAGCCGCTGCAGGGTCTCCGTCGACCGAGCCCGCGTGCGCTCCAGCCCGGCGACCTCCTCGCGCAGGGCCCGGAGTTCGGCCCGTCGACTCAGGACGCCCTCGCCTCCCGTGCCGCGCCCCAGGTACACGGCGCCCCGCAGATCCTGATGCCGGCCGTCGGCGTCGACCCACGGGTGGGCCCGGGGGGCGAGTTCGCCGTCGTCCGCGACCCCGACGCCCGAGAGGAGCGCGGTCACCCAGACGGCGCCGGCCCCCTTCGCCTCCACCTTGTCCAGAAGCGGCGCGTCCACCGCGGCGGGGACCGACAGGGGGCCGGGATCGAGCGGAAGCACGAGGACACCTTCTTCCGCACCGCTCCGCTCGAGCCACGCCTCGACGGCGCGCACGGTCGACCAATCGCGGACGACGACGCCGTGGAGGCAGGGGCCGAGGTGGGCCTCGACGGCGGCTGCCCAGGGAGCGGGCGCTTCCATGAACTCCGACAGCGCTCCGTGCAGGCCCGGGATCTCCGCCCGGTCCTCGAGCAGCCTGGCCACGACCTCCGGCAGCAGGGCGCTCGACCCGACGAGCGACCCCAGACTCGAAGCCCGTGCGCTGGCCGTGGCAAGCCGCCCCTCGAGGGCCGCCTGCGCCTCGCGGGCGCGGCGCAGCGCCTCCTCGGCCGCGGCGGCGGCGTCATGCGCCGCCTGCAGACCGTCTCTCGCGCGCCTCGCGCGTTCGGCCAGCCCGGATTCGAGTTCCGCCGCCTTCGCGGCCTGTCCCCGGAGTTCGCGCTCCTGGCCGGCGAGCGAGTCGAGCGCCGGTCGGTGGCGTTCCAGTTCCTCGCTCCGGTCGCGCGACCGCGCCTCGGTAACGCCCAGCTCCAGCCTCCAGCGCTCAGCCTCGCGCCGCGCTTGCTCCACGGCCTCCCGGGCGGCATCGCGCCCGGAGGCGGCGGCGCGCGCCGCGGCGGCCAGCGTATCGGCCTCCTCCCGGAGTTCGGCCTCGATCCGGCTCCCTTCCGCGGCGAGGGCCAGCGCCGCCTCGAGTGCGGCTTCGGCTTCCGCACCCCCGGCGACGAGATCCGCCCGCCGGCGTTCCAGGCGTCGCGTTTCGGCACCGACGGCGGAGAGCCGGTCGCGTGCGTTCGTGATGCGCTCCTGCGCCAGGAGCAGGGCGCGCTCCTGCTCCTCGAGAGCGCGTCGGGCCTCCTCGACCCGGCGGGCCAGCCCGGCCCGTTCCCGCTCCAGCTCCGCGTGCCGGATCCGGAGCGTCTCCGCCCGGGTTTCCGTCGTCCGGATGTCCACCTGCCCGGGCGGCGTTTCCCGTTCGAGGCCTTCGCGTTCGGCCCGGGCCTCGGCCAGCCGCCTTCCGGTCCGTTCGAGGCGGGCGCCGGCCACCGCAACCTCGAGCTGAAGGAGCCGATCCCGAAGTCTCGCGTGACGTTCCGCGCGGCCACGCTGCTGGGCCAGCGATCGCACCTTCGATCCGACCTCGATGAGGACGTCGTCGAGGCGCTCCAGGTCGCTCTCCGCCTGATCGAGCTGCCGCGTCGCGATCCGGCGCCGGTCCTTGTAGCGTCCGACCCCGGCCGCCTCCTCGAACAGCGCCCGCCGTTCCTCGGCGCGGTCGGAGAGAATCGCGTCGATCATCCGCCCTTCGATGAGCGCGTAGGCGTTCGCGCCGAGGCCGGTGTCGCGGCACAGGTCGAGGATGTCCTTCAGCCGGCAGGGCGCGCCGTTCAGGGTGTACTCGCTCTCACCGCCGCGGTACACCGTTCGGCCGATCGCCACTTCCGCGTAGGACACGGGCAGGGCCCCATCCTCGTTGGAGAGTTCCAGCAGCACCTCCGCCCGACTGATCGGCTTGCGTACCTCCGTCCCGCCGAAGATCGCCTCCTCCATGCGGGAACCGCGGATCGCCGTCGGGCGCTGCTCTCCGAGGACCCAGCGCAGCGCATCGGAGATGTTCGACTTTCCGCAGCCGTTGGGGCCCACGACGGCGGTGACGCCGTCGTGAATCTCGATCCGCGTCCGGTCGGCGAACGACTTGAATCCGCGCAGCGTCAGGGCCTTGATCTTCACGCGCTCAGAAGGTCGAGGGCGTTTCGTCACCGCGTCGCGGCACCAGCGTCGCGGCTTCGCCCGCGGCCTCGAGGATCCCGGCCATGGGCAGGGCGGCCTGCTCATCCTCGTAGGCTCCCCCGTAGACGCGAAAAACGGCGCGTCCCTCGAGGGGGGTTGCGAGGCTGTATGCCGGGATACCGCGCGACGAGAGTTCGGCGATTCGGGCCTCCACAGCGGCCCGTTCGGCGAACAATCCCAGATCGTACGCGAGCCGGGTGGGACGAAGCTGCCACGGATTCGCCTCCCCCGACGCCTCCGCCCGCACGAGCGCGTCCAGCAGGGCCGCGGCCTCGGCTTCGCTCCCGAGCGCCCCCGCGAAGACCCGGTGATAGAGGACATCGTCGACCGGCGTCGGCGCGGCGAAGAAAAGCGAGCCCGGCGACGCCGCGCGAAGTTCGGCGATTCGGCTGTCCGCGTCGGCCGGATCTCTGAGGCTCCCCATGAGGACGGAGAACGGCCGCTCGGCCGCTCCGTCGAACGCGAGCCCGGCGCTGGCCGCGTCGAACGCGGCCGGCGAATCGGGCGGCGTCCCGGGAGAAGCGTCGGGCACCGTATCAGCCCTCTCCGCGCCCGCTTCCGGTTCCGTCTCTTCTGCCGTCTCCAGCGGCGCGGGCTCCGGCACCGCGACGGACTCCGGCGCCGGGGCGGAGGCGTCGGGTTCCGCTACCATGGAACGCAACCGAGTGAGGAGGCCCTCGACGGGCCCCGGGTTTCGGTACATCCACCAGCCACCCAGCAGGAGGGCGGCCACGACGAGCAGCCAGACCACGGACCGAGCGCGCAAACGGCGCCGGGGGGGGACGGGATCCGCCGGCGATGTCTCGTCCACGGCCGCCGTCTCGTCCGCCACGGCCGTCTCCGCCACGGCCGTCTCCGCCACGGCCGTCTCCGCCACGGCCGTCTCCACCACGGCGCTCGCCTCGTCCTCCGGGTCGGCCGCCCCCGGGTCGGCCGCCTCGTACCGCACGCGACCGTAGTAGGCGAACTCGGCGGAATCGGCGCGGCGGACATCCCCCAGCGCGACGTACCCGTCGAGATGGCTGCCGAGGTCCGGCGCGAGCGGCGTCCGCTCGGAGACGACGAGGAAGAGCGTCCCCTCGCGCTCCCGGACGCGTTCGAGGAAGGTCGTGAACCTGTCGTCCAGGAGTAACTCGGCGACCTCCTCCGGATCCCTGCCCGCCGGGAGGTACAGGTAGGGGCACTCGGGCCGCTGAACGGCCACCTCGGTGAGGCGCGCACGGCCGGCGAAGAAAGCGGACCAGCCTTCCGACTCGAGGCCCCCCGCGAGTTCGTCGAGCGGGTTCGGCCCGGGTTCGGTGCTCAGGACCAGCGTGTGTTCGCGGCGGCACCCGATCGCGGTCGCAATCGCGTCCACAACGGTGGTGCTTCTCTCCCTCTCCGCACTCTCGTGCACGAGGGCCACGATGCGCGCGTCACCCGGGAGATCCCAGGAGAAAGAGTCCGACTCCGTCAAGGCTGCCTCCGGTTCACCTGATCGTCTGATTCCTCATGGATCCACGCGTCGATTCCACGCTTCCGGCGAAGCTCCAGCGCGACCGCCTCGGCATCCGGGCGCGACGCGTAGGGGCCTACCAGAAGCCGGTACCACATGTCGTTCGCCTCGTCCAGCCGCCGCAGCACGTGCGTCGAATATCCCGACCCGTCGAGCAGTTGCCGCATCCTCCCGAGGCTCGTCAGCTGCCGCGATGAGATCGCGACCGCGTAGAAGCCGCCGGGCAGTTCGGGCTCGGCGGGCGGGTCGGACACGGCGGCGGGTCCGGCCGGCGCTTCGGCCTCCAGCGCCACGGCGGCGCGGCCGGGAGGGGTGCTCAGCGTCAGGAGCCCGATGCGGCCGGGGGCGGGCGGGAGGCTGTCGGCGAGCGCATCGAGGGCCTCCTCCGCGTCTCCGGTCGTGTCGTCGGCCGCCACGGCGACCATCGTGACCGGGAGGCGGGGTCCCCACCGGAACGGGAGCCATACCGCATCGACGGGACCGTCCACGGTCTCGAGTTCCCCCGTCGCCGGAGCGAGGAACCCGAGCCCGTCCCCGGTCGACACCAGAATGCCCCCGCCGGGCAGCGCGAGGGGAAGATCGGGCCGCCACTCACCGGGGATCGCCTCCAGGCGGGTCTCGCCGACCCTGGCCGCCCACGCGCGCACGCCATCGAAGGCGACGAGGCCGTCGCCCGCGATGCCCGGGCGCAGCGCCTCGATGGGAGCCTCGACGCTCGACGATCCGACCTCGCGCCAGTCGTACCGGTCGATGCTCACGAACCGCGCGCGGTCGGCGGAAGCGGCGAACACGCGGTGCTGGGACGGTGACGTCGCCAGGGCGGCCGGCCGCCCGGCGAGCCCGACAGCCGCGCCCGGCTCCAGTTCGGGAATCGACCAGGCGGTCAAGCCGCTGCCGTCCTCGGACGCGGTCACGACCTGCCCCCCCCAGCCCGTGAGCACGGCCGGCCCGCGCGCGCCGACCGCCCGCGTCGTCACCGCGGGCTCGGCCTCGCCGGGCTCCCACACGGCGAGTTGGGGCCCCTCCTCCGCCTCGATCAGCGCGACGACCCGTCCCCCGGCGGCCACCGCCGCCCAGAGGACGTCGCCCTCGGCCGTGACCTCGGCCGTGACCTCGGCCGTGAGGGCCAGGATACGACCACGCCCCACGAAGGCGCCGCCCGACACCGAGGGGATCCACCGCGCGTCCGGGGGCGCGTCGGGGAGCGGGTTGATGGTTTCCGTGGGAGAGGTGGCGTAGAGACGGAGCCGTGACCCGTCACGCAGCACGGCCGCGGACCCCAGCGAATAGGCCGCGGTGACGCGCCCCAGAGCCAGACGACCGGTCCAGCGGACCGTGGATGGGTTCGCGACCGATCGAAACTGCGCCACCCCGCCCCGATTCGGGATGACGAGGAGCCCGTAGCGCGGCAACGAAGAGCCGGATACGAGGGGCGTCCCTTCGAGGGGTTCGGGCTGGTCGGCCGGAGGGCTTCCGCACGCGAGGGACGCGCACAGGGTGATGGGGAGAGCCGCCCGAACACGCGCCACGCGAGCGACGAAGCGAGAGGAAGAAAGTCCCAATGAAGTCGTCACATCAGCCACATCCACCGGCCCGCCCTGGGGGTTCGATCATAAGCTAGCGGAACCTCGAAAAGCGCCGCAAGTAAAGGCTGGCGGGGGGGCGCCGGCGGGCGGCGACGGGCACCGGGAACGGCTCACTCCAGTTCGAACAGGGGGGCATCGCCCCACAGGCGCTCCAACTGATAGAACTCCCGGACCTCGTGCAGGAAGACGTGGACGATGAGACCGACGTAGTCCATCAGGACCCACCGTCCCGTGCTCAGCCCTTCCACGCCGACGGGGCGGAAGCCGTCGTCCCGCGCCCGCTCGAGGATATTCTCGCTGATCGCGCGTGCGTGCGTGTCCGAGTCTCCGGTCGCGATCACGAAGAAGTCGGTGACGTCCGACAGCCCGCGCAGATCGAGGACGGTCGCGACGCGCGCGTTCCTCTCCAGCGCCGCCTCCGTCACGCTGCGCAGTTCGGGCGACGGATCGCCCCGCTCCGCGAGCTGGCGCCACACTTCGTCCAGGGGGAGTGCGCTCATGCTCTGCGGCCGGCGGCCGTCATTCCTCCGCGATGACCCACACCTTGAGCGTGGGCTCCACCTCTGCGTGGATACGGAGGGGGACGTCGTAGACGCCGAGGTCCTTGATCGGCTCGTCGAGGACGACCGCCCGGCGTTCCACCGGGACGTCCGCCTTCTCCAGTTCGTCGGCGATGTCCGCGGCCGTGACCGACCCGAACAGACGCCCGCCGCCGCCGGCTCGTCGGGTGAAGGTCACCGAACGGCCTTCGAGTTCGCCCGCCAGTTGCGTGGCCGCTTCGCGGTCCCGCGCGGCCGACTGCTCGATCTGACGCCGCTCCTCCCCGAACCGACGTCGGTTGCCCTCCGTGGCGGCGAGCGCGATCCCCCGCGGTATCAGGTAGTTGCGCGCATATCCCGGCCGAACGGTCACGAGTTCGCCCGCGTGGCCGAGGTCGGCGACGTCTCTTCTCAGGATGACTTCCACCATCGATTCCCTCCATTCGAACCCACCGGCGCGCGGGGGTTCACTTTTCTCTTGTTTCCACCCCCAGCCGCGACCGGAGGTCCAGCCAGGTATCGCTGACGCCCACGACGAGGGCCGTCCCGATCGTCACGGGATAGAGGGCCAGCGCGGCGATCGCCCACACGGCGATCACCCAGCCCGAGCTTATCACCGCAGCCCCCAGCCACACGAGGACCGCGGCGCCCCGAAGCAGGTACAGGCCACCCATGACCGTCACCATGTTGCCCCCCGCGCGGTCGGCCCAGTCCCCCGCGGGGAGGACGAGGAGCGCCAGCCCCAGGATGAGCACCCAGACCAGATGCGTACTGAACCGAAAGTGCCGCAGCGGTGGCAACGCGGCCTCCTCTCCCCGGATCCGGCCGAGAAGGTACACGCAGAGCGCCAGCGCCGAGACCGAAGCGAGTACGAGCATCGCCGGGTACACGGCTTCCCACACACCGACGAACTGCCGGACCGCCGCGTCCACCACGGGACTGCCGAAGGCCCGGGAGTCGTACATCGCGAGGACCCTGTCGAACTGCCCGGAGACGTGCCGGTCGAGCGCCGCCGGCAGGTCGGGCCGCCACGCTCCCATGGCGCCGACGGTGCCTCCCGCGATGGCGACCCCCATCAGCGACCGATCGAGGATGGGTCGCCCCGGTGCCAGCGTCGTGCTGATGGCGAACCCGCCCGCGAGCAGGACGGCCCAGCCCCGTTCGATGTACCACAGCGGCGTCGCCTCCCCGAACCCCGCCGCGGCTCCCGCGAGCAGGAGCAGCGCCAGAACGGCCGTTCCGGTCTGCGGCGGCTCGAACGCGAGGATCGCGACGGCCGTAGGGACGCCGACGATGGCCATGAGTCCGAGGGGCGACGAATTGAGGGGCGACAGCAGAATCACCAGCAGGATGAGTCCGCCCGCCCGCCAGAGGCCCCTCCGACGCTCCGTCAGCGACCTAACCCCCGTCGGCTAGTCGTAGTAGCCGCGGATATACGGCAGCAGCGCGAGGTACCTCGCCCGCTTGATCGCCGTCGCCATCTGCCGCTGGTGCCGCGCGCACGTCCCGGTCGCGCGCCGCGGCAGGATCTTGCCGCGATCCGAGATGTAGCGGTCCAGCCCGCGGTCATCCTTGTAGTCCACGCGGGCAATCCGGCCCTCGCAGAAGCGGCACGCCTTTCGAAAGGCCATCTAGTCCTCCTTCGTCTCGGCGTCAGCGTCCGCGGCCGGTGCCTCGGGGCTCGGGTCCTCCTCGGTGGCGGCTTCTTCCGCGGAGTCGTCGTCTTCGGCGTCCTCTGACTCGGCGTCCTCTGCTTCGGGAGCCTCTTCCTGGGAGTCCTCGTCCCCGGGAGCCTCTGCTTCGGCTTCCTCGGGAGCTTCCTCCTGAGCGGCCCCCGCCTCGGAGGCTTCCTCGTCCTCGGGGGGGTCCGCCGATTCCGGGGGATCCGCGGGGGCTTCCGCGGACTCCTCGGGCGGTTCCTCGGGAGCGGGGAGTGGACGCTCGGCGATCACGACCAGATAGCGGAGCACGTCGTCATCGAGCTTCAGCACGCGCTCCAGGCCCGTGAGCGGAGCCGGGTCCGAGGTGAACTGAACGACCACGTAGTAGCCGTTCTTCTGCTTCCGGATCGGGTAGGCGAGCTGCCGCTTGCCCCAGTGGCTCGACGCCGTGATCTCGCCCGATCCATCTCCGGCGATGACGGCGTGGTAGCGCTCGAGCTTCGCCTCGATCTCCTCGGAGGTCAGGCTCGAACGAAAGATGTACACGATCTCGTAATCGCGCATCGACATGCTCCTTCGGTCTCATCGGCCCCGACCCTCGCGGTCGGAGCAGGAGTCTCGTTCCAACTTCGCTTGTTGCTGTCCCGCCGGCGCCCGGCGGATACTCCGTCGTGCCCCCCCCTCGGGGGGCCGGAAGGCCGATGAAAGCTAGGCCCCGCGGCCTCGCTGTCAAGGAGGCCGCGAGACGGCCGGGGACCGGTGCCGGCGGCGCCCCCGGCGGCTAGAAGAGCCCGAACGCCTGGAGCGCGGCGCCCAGTGCCGCCAGGGCCGGCCCGACGCTCTCGGCGGTGGCCACCGCCATCCCGTGCACCTCCACGAACCACGGCGCGAGGACGAGCGACACCACGCTCATCAGCTTCACGACGATGTTCATCGAGGGGCCGGACGTGTCCTTGAAGGGGTCGCCCACGGTGTCGCCGACCACGGCCGCCTTGTGCGGCTCCGAGCCCTTTCCGCCGTGCGCTCCCGTCTCGATGTACTTCTTCGCGTTGTCCCACGCGCCGCCGGAGTTGGCCATGAAGAGCGCCAGCAACACGCCGGTCACGGTCGCCCCGGCCAGCGCGCCGCCCAGCGCCGCGACCCCGAGAAAGCGGCCGACCACGATCGGGACGATGATCGCCACCAGCCCCGGCACGACCATCTCCCGCAGCGCCGCCCGGGTGGAGATGTCGATGCAGCGCGCCGAATCGGGCTTCGCCGTGCCCTCCATGATCCCCGGGATCTCGCGGAACTGGCGCCGCACCTCGGCCACCATGCCGGCCGCCGCCCGGCCCACCGCCGTCATCGTGAGCGCGGCGATGAAGAAGGGGGTCGCGCCGCCGACGAAGAGCCCCATGACGACGAGCGGGTCGACGAGGTTGATCCCGATCTCGCGCAGGCCGACGGCGTTCGCGTAGGCCGAGAAGAGGGCCAGGGCGGTCAGCGCCGCGGAGCCGACGGCGAACCCCTTCCCGATCGCCGCCGTCGTGTTGCCGAGGGCGTCGAGCGAATCGGTGATCGAGCGGACTTCCGGGCCCAGTTCGGCCATCTCCGAGATCCCGCCCGCGTTGTCCGCCACCGGGCCGTAGGCGTCGACCGACATCGTCACACCGACGGTGGCCAGCATCCCCACCGCGGCGATCCCGATCCCGTACAGACCGGCGAAGTTGTAGGCGATGAAGATGGCGGCGGAGATGAGGAGCATCGGGATCGCGGTGGACTCCATCCCGACCGCGAGACCGGTGATGATGTTCGTGGCGGAACCCGTCTCGGAGGCTTGCGCGATCCTCCGGATCGGCCCCTCCGCCGTGTAGTACTCGGTCACGAGCCCGATCGCGATCCCGACCAGCGACCCGAACAGCATGGCCCAGAACGGGCCCGCGTTCGGGTGGATGAAGATCCACTTGCCCTCGGCCGAGGCGTCGAACAACTGGAGGTTGACGGTGATCGCGTAGGCCATGACCCAGAACACCACCGCGCCGATGATCGGCGCCCACCGGAGCGCGGCGGCCGGACTCATCCTCTCGAGTACGCGGATGGCGAGGATACCGATGGCACTCGCGAGGAAGCCCGCCATGATGTAGAGGATCGGAAGCGCCACGGCGGCGAGCCGCGACTCGTCGAGGATCATCGTACTCGTCACGCCGATGACGATGGTGGCGATGACCGAGCCGACGTAGGACTCGAAGATGTCCGCGCCCATGCCCGCCACGTCCCCCACGTTGTCGCCCACGTTGTCGGCGATCGTGGCGGGATTGCGGGGGTCGTCCTCGGGGATGCCGGCCTCGACCTTCCCCACGAGGTCCGCGCCGACGTCGGCCGCCTTCGTGAAGATCCCGCCGCCGACGCGCGCGAAGAGGGCGATCGACGAGGCGCCCATCGCGAACCCGGAGATGATCTCGCCGAAGGGCCGGAACCCGGTCGCCCGGGGATCGTAGATCGCGATCACGGCGCCGATCCCGAGCAGACCGAGCGCCGCCACGGCCGTGCCCATCACGGCGCCTCCGGAGAAGGCGACGCGCAGCGCCTTGGCCTGGCCCTCCGAGCGCGCCGCTTCCGAGGTCCTCACGTTGGCCGAGGTCGCGGCCTGCATGCCGACGAAGCCGGCCATGATCGAGCAGGCGGCGCCCAGCCCGTAGGCCACCGCCGTCCGCGCGCCCACCAGCCACAGGAGGAGGGCGGCGACGATCACGATGAAGGGCAGGAGCACGGTGTATTCGCGCCTCAGGAAAGCCATCGCCCCCGAGTGGATCGCCTCCGCCAACTCGGCCATCCTCTCGGTCCCGACGGGCTGGCTCTTCACGTACATGAAGAGCGCGAAGGAGAAGAAGAGCCCGATCACTCCGAGCCAGATCGCGAATTCGATAAGTTCGACCACGTTGGTCTCGCTCCTTGTTCTGAGCGGTTATCCGAGCGGTTGGTTGAAGCGGTTCATCGTCGCTTCGACGCCATGTTCGAGCCAGTGCTCCACCGCCTCCGCGGCCCGCGGGAAGGCGCCCAAGGCGGCTTCCTCCTCCGCCCGCGGCATGCGTGCCAGCACCCAGGCGGCCAGGTCGATCCGGTCGTCCGCGGGCCGCCCGACGCCCAGCCGCAGGCGAGGGTAGCCGTCGTGGCCGAGCGTCGCCGAGAGCGACGTGAGCCCGTTATGCCCCCCCGGCGCACCACTTCGCCGCACGCGAAAGCGCCCCACGGGCAGGGCCACATCGTCAACGAGGACGAGCATGTCCGCCCCCGGGTCGAACCATCGCGTGGAGAGCAGCGCCGCCAGGGCCGCGCCACTCCGGTTCATGTACGTCAGCGGCTTGTGGACCTCGATGTCCGGGCGCGTGGCCGCCGCGGCCCATGCCGTGGTTCCCTCGACGCGAAACCGGCCGCCACCCCAGCGCCGCACCAATCGATCCGCGAGCCACCAGCCCACGTTGTGCCGGGTATCCCGGTACTCGCGACCCGGATTGCCCAGCGCCAGAACCAGCCGCACCGGTCTCGCGCCCGATCGGCGCTAGCCCTCGGCTTCCTCCTCGGCTTCGGCTTCTTCCTCCTCGCCCTCCTCGACTTCCACTTCCTCTTCTACCTCTTCGGCGGCCGGCGGCACGATGGTGCAGATCGTCTCATCCATATCGCCGAGAACGGTGACCCCACCGGCGTCGACGTCCGAGACGTGGATCGCGTCTCCGATGTCGAGCTCCGAGATGTCGATCTCGAACCCGGACGGAATCTCGCCGGGCAGACACTCGACCTCCATCTCGTGCCGATGCTGCTGCAGGATCCCGCCCATCTCCATCCCGGTCGCGGTCCCGACCAGATGGATCGGAACCTGAACGCGGATCTTCACGTCCGAGCGGATCTCGAAGAAGTCGACGTGCAGCAACTCGGGCCGGAACGGATGGCGCTGAATCTCGCGGATCAGCACCGGACGGGGCTTTCCGCCGTCGACCTCGAGGTCGATGACCGTCGTCGCCGCGCGAATCCGGCCCAGGAGTCGCGTCAGTTCCTGCGTGTTCAGCTCGAGCGCTTCGGCTTCGTCGCGGCGCCCGTACACGACGGCGGGCAGCCGGCCGCTCCGGCGGAGCTGCCTCGCGGCGCCCTTCCCCGACGTGGTGCGGGTCTGCGCCGTCAGCCTTGAAATTTCCTTCGTCATCTCTCTCTCGACTCGCTTCCATCGATTCGGTTCGCTTGATGCATCACTTGAACAGTTTGCTCACGGAACTGTTCGTGTGCGTGCTCTCGATCGCCTGGGCCAGCAGGCTCGCCACGGAGAGCACCGTCAGGTTGGGGAGTGCTTCCTGCACCCCGGGGCGGAGCGGCACCGTGTCCGTCACCGTGATTTCCTCCACGTCGGCGCCGGCGAGGCGTTCCAGCGCCGGTCCCGAGAAGAGCGGGTGCGTGGCGAGGATGTAGATGTCCAGCGCCCCCCGTTCCTTGAGGACTTCGACCGCCGACACCATGGTGCCCGCGGTGTCGATCATGTCGTCGGGGACGATACAGTGTTTTCCCTCGACGTCGCCCACGATGTTCGAGACCTCCGCCTCGTTGGGCGCCGGCCGCCGCTTGTCGATGATCGCGATCTCACCACCAAGCCGGCGGGCATAGCCTCTCGCCATCTTCGCGGCGCTCACGTCCGTCGCCACCACGACCAGGTTGTCCAGCTTCTTCATCTCGTAGTAGCGCCGGAACACCGGAGCCGCGTACAGGTGGTCCACCGGGATGTCGAAGAAGCCCTGGATCTGGTGCTGGTGGAAGTCGATGGAGAGGACCCGGTCCGCGCCGGCGGCCGTCATCAGGTTCGCGAGCAGCTTCGCCGCGATGGACACGCGGGGCTGATCCTTGCGGTCGGAGCGCCCGTATCCGTAGTAGGGCACGACCGCCGTGACTCGCTCCGCCGAAGCCCGCTTCGCCGCATCGATCAGGATCAGGAGTTCGAGCAGGTTCTCGGCGGGCGGGTTCGTGGGCTGAATCAGGAAGACATCGCGCCCGCGCACGTTCTCGTTGATGCGGACGAAGATCTCTCCGTCCGCGAACCGCTTGATCGTGACGTCGCACAGCGGCTCGTCGAGCACGTCCGCGATCCCCTGAGCCAGAGCGGGATTCGCGCTGCCCGAGAGCAGCATGATCGGACTCGTGTGGAACGAGAAGTCCGTGGTGTCCATGCGTGTCGACCTGGCTCGCTGATCTGGTTCCGGCTCGCTCGCGTCCACGAGGACACGGAGGTCATGCCGGAAGGAGGAAAAACATGTGGGTCCCGAACCCGTGCGCCGCGGGGCCTCACACCCCGGCGACAGCCGCCTAGACTACCGGTGGAAGCGTGTTTCTGTCAACGAGATGGCACTGGTCGCGCGCGGGCCGCTATTCCCCGGCCGACGCGTCCGGGGCCGGGATCGTGTACACGACCCTCGTTGGATACGCAAACGCCACTCCGTGCCGCTCGAAGCGTTCGTGGAGGGCGAGTAGTATCGCCTGCTTCGCATCCATGAAACGGTCGTACTCGGGGACGGTCATATGGAAGATCGCCTCGAACTCGACGGCCGACTCCCCGAAGCCGGAGAGGTGGCAGCGATCGAAACGCGCCTCCGCCTGCGTCCCGACGATCTCCTCGATCCAGGCCGGGATCCTGGCCAGAAGTTCGCGCGGCGTGTCGTAGGTGACCCCGACCTTCAGCACCCCGCGCCGGTCCTCCATCCGTCCGAGGTTCCGGATCCGGGTGTTGATCACGTCGCTGTTTCCGACGATGAGCTGCTCGCCCCCCAGGCTCCGCAGCCGCGTCGTCTTGAGGCCGATGCGCTCCACCGTGCCCATGTAGTCGCCGACGACGAGGAAGTCGCCGATGACGAAGGGTTTGTCGAGGATGATGGACAGCGACGCGAGCAGGTCTCCGAGGACGTTCTGGGCCGCGAGGGCGACGGCGATGCCGCCGATCCCGAGGCCCGCGAGGAGGGCCGCGACCTCGACGCCGAGGTTGTCGAGGATGAGGAGGAGGACGACGGACCACACCCCGAGCCGGCCCACGAACGAGAGGGCGCTCACCAGCGTCACGGCCTCCGCGTCCTCGCCCGCCGTGTGGTCCACGAAACGCGTGACCCAGAAGGCGATCGCGGCGTTGGCCCACATGCCGCCCTGGACGACGATGGCGATCGCGGCGGCGCGCCGGATGATGAGCGCCACCGTGGCGTCGAGTTCGAGCGCCAGCGAGGCGACGAAGAGGGCCACGAAGAGGATGAGGCCGAACTTCGTCTCGCCGAGCACGTCGGCGACGAGGTCGTCGATCGAGGTCTGCGTGCCGCGGGCGAAGCGTACGAACCCCCGCAGCGCGTAACGTTCCAGGACCCACAGCCCCAGCGTCGTCGCCGCGTAGATGCCGGCGGCGCTCAGCCACCCGCCAAGGGTGTTTCCGTAGATGGTCTGGTCCAGGCCCATGCGCCGGACTCCTCTGTATCAGGTGTATCAGGAAAGTTGGTTCAGCATCTCCGCTACATCGGTCGTCGGACGGCGGCATGCGAAATGTGAACAGACGTACGCGGTCGCGCGTCCGTCGCGGACGTCGTACGCCCCGGTGAAGGGGGCGACCGCCTCGAGGTCGGCCGCCGCGCGCCCGCCGGCCGCGCCATCCGCCGGCTTGAAGAGGACCGCCGTGCGCGGCCCGTAGCGGTCCGTCAGCGCGGCGAGCATGTGCTGGGTATCGGTCGAGTCCGGTTCCCCGCTCACCACCACCTCGTGCGCCGGCCCCAGCGCCAGATCGAGCGCCACGAGCGACATCGTGTGCGCGGAGGGGGCGCCGCCGACGGGACCGGCGAGCGCGCGGCGCAGCGACTCGGCCCGGTCGAGGAGCTCGAGGTCGCCCGTGAGCCGGCCCAGCCGGAGCAGGGCGTACCAGGTGGCCGCGTTGGCCGAGGGCGTCGCCCCGTCGTAGACCTCCTTCTGGCGCACCGGGACATCGCGCTGCTCCGCGTCCACGTTGAACACGCCGTGCCGGTCCGGATCCCAGAATCGCTCCAGCAGTTCGTCCAGCAGACCGCGGGCCTCGCGGAGCCAGCGCGGGTCCCAGGTGGCCGCGTACAGTTCGATGAGTCCCCAGGCCAGGCAGGCGTGGTCCGCCGCCCCGGCCGGGATGGCCGATTCGCCGTCCCGGTGGCGATGGAGCAGGCGCGCGTCTTCGTCGCGCAGCCGTTCGAGGATGAAGTCCGCCGCCCGCGCCGCGGCCTCGACGAGCGGCTCGTCCCCGAAGACGCGTCCGCCGCCGGCCATGGCGGCGATCATGAGGCCGTTCCAGTCCGTGAGGATCTTGTCGTCGAGCAGCGGTCGGACGCGGGTCACGCGTCTCTCGAACAGGACCCGCCGGACCTCCTCCAGGCTCTCCTCGACGGTGGTGACCTCCTCGCCGAGCGCCGCCGCGATCTCCGCGGGCGTCTCCCTCAGGTGAAGGATGTTCTCGCCCGTCCGGAGTCCCGACGCCTCGTCGGCGAAGTTCCCGCGCGCCTCGACCTGGAACGCGCGCCGCGCGAGGCGTGCCGCCTCCTCGCCGAGCGCCGCGCCGACCACCTCGTCGAGTTCCTCGCGGGTCCAGACGTAGAACGCCCCCTCCCTGCCCTCGCTGTCCGCGTCTTCCGCGGAATGGAACGCGCCGCCGGGGTCCGTGAGATCGCGCGCCACGTACTCGAAGATCTCCCCGGCCACGCGCCGGTGCGCCTCGTCACCCGTGATCTGCCAAAGTTCCGTGTACGCCATGGCGAGGAGCGCCTGGTCGTACAGCATCTTCTCGAAGTGCGGGACGAGCCAGCGCGCGTCGGTCGAGTAGCGGTGGAACCCGTACCCGACGTGGTCGAAGATCCCGCCCCGCCGCATCGACACGAGGGTCTTCTCGACCATCTTCACGCCGCGCGGATCGCCGGTACGGTCGCTCCAGCGGAGGAGGAAGAGGAGCTGGTGTGGCGCCGGGAACCTGGGGGCGCGCGAAAACCCGCCCTGGTGAGGATCGAAGCGCGCCAGCAGATCGCTGAACCCCCGGCGCAACGTCTCCTCGTCCAGCGACCCGTCCGCGGAGCCGATGCCCTGCGCCTCGACCTCCCGCACCGCCTGCAGCGCCGAGGCCCCGGCCGCCTCGACATCCGCCCGCCGTTCCCGCCACAGCCCCGCGAGCCGGGGCAGCAGTTCCAGCATCCCCCTGCGGCCGACCACGCTCTCGCGCGGGAAGTACGTGCCGGCGAAGAAGGGTTGCTTGTCGGGCGTCATCACGATCGTGAGCGGCCAGCCGCCCTGACCCGTCATCAACTGGCACACCGTCATGTAGACCCCGTCGATGTCCGGCCGCTCCTCCCGGTCCACCTTGATCGAGATGAAGTCCCGGTTGAGGAGCGCCGCCACGTCGGGGTCCTCGAACGACTCGTGCTCCATCACGTGACACCAGTGACAGGTGGCGTAGCCGATCGAGAGGAAGATGGGACGATTCTCGGCCCGGCTCCGCTCGAACGCCTCCTCGCCCCACGGATACCAGTCCACTGGGTTGAAGGCGTGCTGGAGGAGGTAGGGGCTCTTCTCGCGCGCGAGCCGGTTGGCCCGGTGCCCGGCGTCCCGGGGCGCCGGGTCGCAGTCGCAGTCGGAGTCGGAGTCGGAGTCGGACATAAGTTGGCCCCCCAGGGGTCGAACCTGGATCACCGGCTCCAAAGGCCGGTGTCTTGCCATTAGACGAGGGGCCAGAAGCGCCGAAGATGGCGCGCGGCGCCCGACCGAGTCAATCGCTGAAACGGCGTCCCGACGCCTTAGACGGGGAGTTGGACGTCCACGAGTTCCGGCATCCGCCCGCCCGCCGCAACGGAGAGTTGGTGCCGGGCGCGGCTGCGTTCCGCCTCGTTGCGGAAGACAGCGAACAGGGCGGAGCCCGATCCCGTCATCCCGGCCGCCTCCGGCTCGCACGACCGGAGCCGCTCGAGGGTCTCCGACAGCTCCGGGTGGCGGGCGAGGACCGGCGCCTCGAGGTCGTTGCGAATGAGCCGCTCGAGGGATTCCCAGCCCGCCAGACGGGTGGCCCCCGGGAGCACCGAAGCCGATCCGGGGTCCGCGTCGCCCCGGCCCAGCCAGCGATAGGCCTCGGGCGTCGAGACGTGGATCGGGGAGCAGACGAGGAGCGCCGGGCGGGGCCGTGGCGGCCGCAGCGGCAGGAGGCGGCGGCCGCGTTCCCACCCCAGCGCCATCGGCACCCCGGTGAGCGCGAACGGCACGTCGCTCCCGATCTCCCCGGCCAGTTCCACCACATCCCGCTCCTCGAGCCGGGGCCAGCGGCGCGCAAGAAGCCGCAGCGTCACGCCGGCGTCGGCGCTCCCCCCGCCGAGGCCGCTGCCCATGGGGATCCGCTTCTCGAGACGGATATGGACGGCGGGGCGCCCCCGCTTCGGGAACGCGCGCTCGAGGAACCTCTCCGCCGCACGCCAGCACAGGTTCTCGGGTCCCTCGGGCACGCCGGCCGCCCGCGGTCCCTCGAGCGAGAGGTTCACGCCACCACCGGCCGCCTCCGGCCCGGCCTCGAAGAGGCTGACCGTGTCGGTCAGGCTGGTGCGGGCGAGCAGCGTCTCGACCCCGTGAAAGCCCGTCTCGTCCCGTGCGAACACCCGGTGCCGCAGGTTGATCTTCGCGTGCGCCTCGGCGGTCCCAATGAGCCCGGGCGCACCGTGGGCGGGTGTCATCCCGAGGCCTCCGGCGTCGGCGCCGCGCTCCGACCGAACTCCTTCCGGCTGATCCCCAGCCGCCGCATGTACCAGATCCCGAGCACGGTGATGGGGATGAAGGTGAGGATGTGGTAGCCCGCCGCGAAGCTGATGATGCGCGCCGGTTCGATCTGATGCAGTTCCAGCGCCAGGCGGGCCGCGGTCTCGAACGGTCCGAAGAAGCCCGGCGTGGACGGGATCGCGACCGCGAAGCTGATGGTCGTCTGGAGGACAAGGGCGCCCTCGAAGCCCGGCTCGCGGATGTCGAAGGCGAGAAACCCGAGGTAGAAGGAGAACGCGTTCCAGCCCCAGACGGCGAACGACCACAGCATCGCGCGGGCGAAGACGTGCGCGTGGCGCAGCGCGCCCAGTCCCTCCACGAACGCGGTGAGGATCTCGTTGATCCGGTCCGCCATGCGGTCGGGGCCGAGCCGGTGGGACCACTTCCTCGCCAGCCGCAGGAAGCGGCCCGGGAAACGGACGAGCAGCCCGAACGTGATCAGGCTCAGCGAGACGAGGATGACGACCACCGTGAAGAAGTCCCTCAGGGTGCCCGACGCGGCCTCGTCGACGCCGCCGATGAGGAAGGCGGGGACCAGGAACACCATGAGGACGATCGCGTCGAGCAGGCGCTCTACCACGAGCGAAGCGAGAGACGCGCTGAGCGACACCGGTTCGATGCGCGTGAGCGAGTAGGCGCGGGCGAACTCCCCGAGACGTCCCGGGAGGACGTTGTTGGCCATGAACCCGATGCACACGGCGGCATATCTCGAGGCGAACGGGAGGTGCCCGTCGGAGACACGGAGGAGGATCCGCCACCGGATCGCACGCAGGTGGAAGGTGAGCGTGGCGACGACCGTGGCGGCCAGCAGCAGCCACGGATCGGCCTCGCCGAGGTGTCGCAGGAGTTCGGCGGCGGAGACGTCCCGGAGCGCATAGAAGAGGAGGGCGATCGAGACGAGAACGCCGACGAGAACCGTGATCCGGCTTCTCACCCCCGCGCCTCGCGCACGAGATCCGACATCTCGAGCACCGCGCGTTCCATGCCCACGAGCACCGAGCGGCTCACGATCGAGTGGCCGATGTTGAGTTCCTCGCACTCCCCGATCGCCGCCACCGGCCGCACGTTCTCATAGGTGAGCCCGTGCCCGGCGTGCACGCCGAGGCCGACCGCCGCGGCCCGCGTCGCCGCATCCTCCAGCCGCGCCAGTTCGTGGTCGGCGCTGGTCTGGTCCGGCGCGTTGGCGTACTCGCCGGTATGCAGTTCGATCGCGTCGGCACCCAGTTCCGCGGACGCGTCGACGGCCCCGGGGTCCGGGTCGATGAAGAGCGAGGTGCGGATCCCGGCGTCCTGCATCCGCGCCACCGCGGCGCGGATGCGAGCCGGATCGGCGGATAGGTCGAGCCCGCCCTCGGTCGTCAGCTCTTCCCTTTTCTCCGGGACGAGGGTGGCCTGGCCCGGCTCCCAGCGTTCGGCCAGGGCGAGGACCTCCTCCTGGGCCGCCAGCTCGAGGTTCACGAAGGTGCGGACGGTGCTCAGCAGAAGTTCGACATCGCGGTCCTGGATGTGGCGGCGGTCCTCGCGCAGATGCACGGTGATCCCGTTCGCCCCTCCCAGTTCGGCCAGCACGGCGGCGCGCACGGGGTCCGGCTCGTCGGTGCCGCGCGCCTGCCGCACGGTCGCCACGTGGTCGATGTTCACGCAGAGCCGGCAGTCGATCAGGTGCAGAAAACTGGTGTTCGCCATGGTGTGCTCCGGTCCTGGCCTGGCCTGGCGGCCCGCGGCAAAGGGTCTGGCAGTTGCTAGGCGGCGTCGGCCTGTTCCACGGCCAGGCCGCTCTCGCGCCAGCGGCCGATCACGCCGGCCGGCACGCGCGCAAGAATAACGACCCGGCCCTCTTCGTACGCCCGCTCCAGCACTTCGCCTTCGCGATAGGCTTCAGCGAGCCGGGCGCCATCTCCCGCCGGCAGGCTCACCCGCACCGTCTCCAGCCGAGCCCGCATCGCGGCCTGGAGCGCCTCGCGCAGCGGGTCCAGTCCTCCCTCCTCGAGAACCGAGGTCAGGACGTGCGGACGCGCCGCCGCGACCGCCCGCTCGCGGAGAGCCCGCTCCTCCTCGTGCGTGAGCCGGTCGATCTTGTTGAAGACGTGCAGGACCGGGCGGTCCGCCGCGCCGACCTCCGCCAGCACCGCCTCCACCACATCCCGCTGCGCCTCCCAGTTCGGCGACGACGCATCGATCACGTGCAACAGGAGATCGGCCTCGGACAATTCCTCCATCGTGGCCCTGAACGAAGCCACCAGATGGTGGGGCAACTTCCGGATGAAGCCCACGGTGTCGGTGAGCAGGATCGGGCCGGGCCCGTCGAGATCGCAAACCCTCGTCGCCGAGTCGACCGTGGCGAACAGCCGGTCCTCCACGAAGACCTCGGTGCCGGAGAGGCCGCGCAAAATGGACGACTTTCCGGCGTTCGTGTACCCGGCGAGCGCCACCTTGAACTGCTCGCTCCGTGCGCGGCGCTGGGTGACGCGCGCCCTGGCGATGTGGTCGAGCTTGTGCCGCAGCCGGGCCAACCGCCGGTCGATCAGGCGGCGGTCGGTCTCGATCTGCTGCTCGCCGGGCCCGCGGGCGCCGATGCCGCCTCCCTCGCGCGAGAGGTGGGTCCACATGCGCTTGAGCCGCGTCCGCATGTATTGAAGCTGGGCGAGTTCGACCTGGAGTTTCGACTCCGAGGTCCGGGCTCGGAGCGCGAAGATGTCGAGGATGAGTTCGGTTCGGTCCAGCGCGCGTATGCCGAGTGCGGCTTCGAGGTTGGCCCCCTGGGCCGGCGAGAGCTCCTCGTCGAAGATGGCGAGCGTCGCCTCGTGTTCGTGGAGCATCCGGGCCAGTCGCTCGACTTTGCCTTTGCCGATATACGTCGCGGCGCTGGGCGTTCGAAGACGCTGAATCACGACGCCGCGGACGTCCGCACCCGCCGTACCGGCGAGCCGGGCGAGTTCCTCGAGGTGCTCGTCGACGGCTTCCTGCGGCATGTCGCGGGGCGGCGCGCCGACCAGGATCGCGCGCTCGGTCGCGTCGTTCGATGTCATTCTGTCGATGAAAGCTCCTCCTCCGCGGCCTCCCCCGGCCCGACTTGAGCGCGGTCCCGGAGCCGACGGATACGCTCGAGCCTGCGCCGCGCCTCGACTTCCCACCCGCGGTCCCCGGGATCGTACCAGATTCTCCCGCGCAGCGACTCGGGAAGGTACGACTGGCGGGCCACGCCGTCTGCCTCGTCGTGATCGTAACGGTACCCCGATCCGTAGCCGAGTTCCTTCATGAGGCGCGTGGGTGCGTTTCGGATGTGGAGGGGCACGGGCGCGGCCGGCGTCTCGCGGGCCGCGCCGGATGCGGCGCCGAAGGCCCGGTAGACCGCGTTCGACTTGGGGGCGATGGCCAGATACGCGACGGCCTGGGCGAGCGCGAGATCACCTTCCGGGCTGCCGAGAAAGTGGTACGCATCCCGCGCCGCGATCGTGACGGCGAGCGCGCCGGGGTCGGCGAGGCCGATGTCCTCGGAGGCCATGCGCACGAGACGCCGTGCCAGGTACAGGGGGTCCTCCCCGCCGTCCAGCATCCGGGCGAGCCAGTAGAGGGCCGCGTCCACGTCGGAGCCGCGCACCGCCTTGTGGAGGGCGGAAATGAGGTTGAAGTGCTCCTCGCCCGACTTGTCGTAGCGCGCGAACCGCTTCTGCAGCGCGGCTGCCACATGCTCGACGGCGATCGCGGGCGCACCGTTGGCGCGGGCCAGGTCCGCCGCCGTTTCAAGCGCGTTCAGCGCCCTCCGGGCGTCCCCGTCGGCCTCGATCCCGAGGCGAGAGAGGGCGTCCGCATCGATCGTGAGACCGTAGGCCCCGAGCCCGCGCTTCGGGTCGCGGAGGGCGCGGGCGCAGATCTCGCCGACTTCCTCCGGCGCCAGCGGGTCGAGCACGAACACTCGGGTGCGTGAGAGGAGCGGCCCCACGACCTCGAAGCTCGGGTTCTCGGTCGTCGCTCCGATCAGCGTGACCGCGCCGCGCTCGACGTGCGGGAGGAGGGCATCCTGCTGCGCCCGGTTGAAGCGGTGGATCTCATCCACGAAGAGGACGGTACCGCGGCCGGTGGCGACCCGGCGCGCCTTCGCCTCCTCGAGGATCTTTCGCACGCGGGGGATGCCGTCCGTGACCGCCGAGAAGGGGATGAACGCGGCCTCCATGCGGCTGGCGAGCAGCCCGGCGAGGGTCGTCTTCCCGGTCCCGGGCGGACCCCAGAAGATGAGGCTCGGCACGCGGCCGCTCTCGATGAGCTGGCGCAGGGGCCGGCCCTCCCCCACGAGCTTCGACTGGCCGACGAATTCGTCCAGCGAGCGCGGCCGCACACGGGCGGCGAGAGGCGCGGCGGCGGCGCCGGAGCGCTGCGCGCGCGGCTCCAGACCCGGGAACAAGCTCGGTTCGTCAGGCATCGGCTCCTGGTGGCTCATCGCCGGCGGGGGGGGGGGCCGGATCCGCGGCCCGGCCGGGATGCCTCGGTGAGCGCGCCTATCTCGATCAGCCGCCGGGCCTCCCCGAGCAGGCTCCCGCGGTCGTTGCGGCCCGGGTCCTCGAGCACCTGCTCCAGCAGTTCGTCGAGCAGGAGCCGCACGAGAGGACCGGGTGACACCCCGAGCGAGAGGAGATCGTCGCCCTTGACCGCGAGGTCGGCGAGGCTGAGCGGCGGCGCTTCGAGCCACTCCCGGCGCACGCGCTCGCGGGTCGCCTCCAGGTAGCGCTCCGCCTGCTCCGCCCGCTCCGCCTCTTCGGCGCGCGCCCCGGCGAAGTGCAGCGCGAAGACGTCCTCCCACGCCTTGCCGGCGGAGGCGAGCCAGCGCCGGTGCTCCGCGGCGGAGCCCGTGGGCCCCACGAACGGGAGGAAGAGCCGCGCCAGCCGCGTGACATGGCGCCGGTCGGCGTTGGAGAATCTGAGCCGCGACAGCAACGCCTCTGCGACCCCGGCGCGCCCCTCCGGCGTGTCGGCCGCCGATACGACCAACCGAGCCAGCCGTACGTTCAGTGTCTGCGCCGGGACGGCATCCACGGCGCCGAGCGCGGTCAGCCACGCGTCGCGGTCGGCGGCGAGCCCGAGCATCTCCGGGTACCAGTGGGCGAGCGCCCCGCGCGTCGCGTACAGGTCGAGCCCGGCGGACGGCTTCAGGTCGCCGAGCACCTTCAGCAGTTCCTCCCGGACGCGCTCGGCCGACAGCACGGCCAAGCCGTCGACCGCCTCCCGCAGGGCCGCGTCCGTGCCAAGCTCCACGGCCCAGCCGAAGCGTCCGGCGAACCGGAACCCGCGCAGCACCCGCAGATAGTCTTCCCGGAAGCGGGCCCCGGGATCGCCCACGGCGCGCAGGATCCCGGACTCGATGTCCGCCAGGCCGTCGTACGGATCCCGGACCTGGCCCGACGCCGGCCGCCACGCGATCGCGTTCACCGTGAAGTCGCGGCGGCCCAGATCTTGCTCGATCGACGACGCGAAGACCACGCGGGCGTGCCGGCCGTCGGTCTCGATGTCGCGCCGAAAGGTCGTGACCTCGTACAGAACCCCGCCGTCGAGCACGCCCACCGTCCCGTGCGACACGCCGACGGGGACGGTGCGCGGGAAGAGATCCATGACCTCGTCCGGACGCGCGTCCGTCGCGAGGTCCCAGTCCGCCCGCTTCGGATCGGCACCGCCCCCGATCTGCTGTACGAAGGCGTCGCGGAGGGAGCCGCCGACGGCCCAGGCCTCGTGGCCCGCGCGCTCGAGCCGCCGGGCGATCCGCCGAAAACCTTCGGGCGGCGCGAGGCGGCCCGGATCGAATCCGGTCATGGGAGGACCGTTGAAACCCCGAGCCTCGCAGCGTTCCCGCGCGGGCGGTCGGGACTCAGCCGCACAGCACGCTGCCGCCGTTCACGTTGAGGATCTCGCCGGTGATGTGACGGGCGGCGTCGGAGAGGAGGAAGCAGATCGGCCCGGCGATATCCTCGGGCGTCGCGACGCGCCCGAGCGGGATCAGGGCCAGGGCGGCACGGCCCGCCTCGCCCTGGAGCGCGGGCGCGGACAAGTCCGTGGCGACCCACCCCGGGGCGACGGCGTTCACGTTGATCGAGCGCGGTCCGAGTTCGGTCGCGATCGACTTGCAGAACGCGTTGATGGCGCCCTTCGATGCCGCGTAGTGGCTGTGCTCCGCCTCCCCTCGCTGGGCCGCGGTCGAGGAGACGAGGACGATGCGGGAGTCCGGGCCCATTCGGCGCGCGGCCTCGCGCGTGCCGGCGTAGATCGATGTGAGGTTGATGTCGAGCATTCGGCGCCATTCATCCGGACCCAGCGCCTCGATCGGCCTCGGGTCCACGTTCCAGATGCCGGCGTTGCCGACGAAGCCATCCAGGCCGCCGAACTCGGCGTCCGCACGCTCGAACAGCGCGCGACACTCCGCGGGCTCGGCGAGGTCGCCCCCCGCGCACCAGTGGGTCCCTCGCGGGGCCAGTTCTCGCGCCTCCTCGACTGCCCGCCGCGCTTCATCCGAAGCCCGGTAGTAGGCGACCCCGACGGACGCGCCGGAGGCCGCGAGACAGCGCACCGTCGCGCGGCCGATCCCGCGCGAGCCGCCCGTCACGAGTACGCGCTTGCCCGCCAGCCCGGGCAGACTCCCGCTCATCCGGCGTCTTCCCGCGCCTCGGCGCGCGTGTGGAAGCGCTCGCCGATCACGCCGCGCGGACCGATCCGACGCGCGAGGCGGAGCGCCCGGGCCGCGCTCCCGCCGAGGCCCGGTTCGGCGGCGGCTTCGAGCGCGTACGTAAGGATCGCGTCGGCCGCCAGCAGGTTGATCGCACTTCTGCGAGTTCCCTCCCCGTTGGCGACGGTCTCCAACGCGTCGAGGGCCACGGACACGAGCCCCTCCTCGTCGTCGCTCGGGACGCCAACCACCAGCGAGCGGATCGCGTCCGCCAGCTCCGGCGGCGCCTCCCGGAGCCGGGCCTGCAACCACGTCTCGAGTGTGATCGACGGGCCGGTCACGTGGGGCAGGTTCATGCGATCAACCGGACAGAGCCGGGATCCGGGCGGACGCCAAGGCCCTCGCGGCCCCGAGCCCTTCCTCGGCGAGAGTGGGGTCTCCCACCCCGCCCTGCGCGAAGCGGGCCCCACCTCCCCCGCCGGATCCCGTCGCGCGGCTCGAGGCGCGCACCAGATCGCCCGCCTTGAGTCCGTGCTGTATGAGGTCGTCCGACACCACGGACATGAACGCGTGACGGTCCTTGTCGGGGTAGACGATGTGGAGGACCGCGGCCCCCGACCCCAGCCCCCCGCGGACGCGATCGGCGAGGTCGCCCAGATCCGTCCCGGCGGGCACCTCGATGCGCCCCGACACGAACCGGGCTCCGTTCGTTCCGGCGGCGGCGAGGAGAGTCTCGATCTGCCGCACCGTCGCCTCGCCGCGTTGGCCCTCCACCTCGCTCGCCAGCCGGTCGCGCTCATCGAGGAGCCGCTCCATGCGGGCCGCCAGGTCGTCCGGCCGGCACCGCAGTTGCTCGGTGAGCCGGGCGAGCAGCCGGTCCCGTTCGAGTTCGCGCTCGTAGGCCCCATGCCCCGTCACGGCCTCGATGCGCCGGATCCCCGCCGCGACCCCCGTCTCGGAGACGATCCTGAACGACCCGATCTGCCCCGTCGTGCGCGTATGCGTGCCCCCGCACAGTTCCATACTCAGGCCGGGAATCTCGATCACCCGCACGACATCCCCGTACTTCTCCCCGAAGAGCGCCATCGCCCCCGCCGCGATCGCCTCGTCGTACCCCCGCAGCGAGGAGAGGATTTCCGGATTCGCGAGGATCCCCCCGGTGACTTCCCCCTCGATATCCGCCCGCTCCTCTTCGGTGAGCGGACCCCGGTGGCTGAAGTCGAAGCGGAGGCGATCCGGAGCTACCAGCGAGCCAGCCTGGAAGACGTGCTCCCCGAGCCGGCGCCGCAGCGCCGCGTGCAGGAGGTGGGTCGCCGTGTGGTTCCGCTCCGTCTCGCGCCGCCGAGGGTCGACCTGCGCGAGCACCGAGTCCTCGATCACACCCTCGGTGTCTTGCAGCGATCCCTCCGCCAGCCGCCCTGCCACCACGGTGCGGCCCTCATCGCTAGAGACGGAGGTCACATCTACGGCCCACCCATCTCCGATCACCCGCCCCGTGTCCGAGATCTGGCCGCCACTCTCGAGATAGAACGGATTCCGTTCCAGCAGGAACGCGTGCACGCCGCCACGGGCCCAGCGTCGGCAGTCCGTCTCGACGTCCAGGTCCGCGTAGCCCACAAACTCCTGCCTCAGAGCCTTGTCCCAGCCCGGACCGACCACTCCCACCGCTGGTGAGAGCTCAAGGTTCACGTTGAGGGTTTGGCCGGCACCGGATCGCGAGCGGGCGGGGCCCTTCGTGCCTCCCGCCTTTCCGGCCGATAAGTCCATGCTGGTGGTTTGGCCGGAGCCGGACCGAGATCTGGCGCGCTGGGCCTCGAGGGCCTCGCCGAAGCCCTTCCAGTCGACGTCGTAGCCCCGCTCGCGGGCGATGAGGCCGGTGAGGTCCTCGGGGATGCCGTAGGTGTCCTTGAGCTTGAAGGCGACCTTGCCCGCCACCGTCCCCGTGCCGCCGGGGGGCATCGCGCGGTCGATCTCGCTCATCCCTCCCTCGATCGTCGAAAGGAAGAGCTCTTCCTCCGCCTCGGTGGTTGCGAGCAGGTGCTCCCGCCGCGCCTCAAGTTCGGGGAAGGTGGGCGACATCTGGCCGACCACGACGCCCACGAGGTCGTGGAGCATCGCGTCGCGGCGCCCCAGAAGCCAGTAGTGCCGGACCGCGCGGCGGAGGATCCGGCGCAGCACGTAGCCGCGCTTCTCGTTCGACGGGAACACGCCGTCCGCGAGCAGGAACGCGACGGCGCGCGCGTGATCCGCCAGCACCCGGAACGCGACGCCGTCCTCCCAGTCCTCCGGCGCGAGCGAGTACTCGAGCCCGAGCCCTTCCTGTGCCGCCTCGATGAGCGGGAGGAAGAGATCCGTGTGGTAGTTCGTACCCACGCCCTGCAGGAGGGCCGCGATGCGCTCGAGCCCGGCCCCCGTGTCGATCGAGGGTGCCGGGAGCGGGGTGTCGGTCCCGTCGGGCGCGCGGTCGAACTGCATGAACACGAGGTTCCAGAACTCGATGATCCGGTCCGTCTCGCCCGCGGCCTCGAACTGGTCATCGGTGATCCGGTCGTCCAGATCCGCCCGCCGGTCGTAGTGCAGCTCGGAGCACGGGCCGCACGGACCCGTGTCCCCCATCTGCCAGAAGTTGTCCTTGTCGCCCATCCGGCGGATGCGCGCCTCGGGAATCGCCGTCAGCTCGAGCCACAGCTTGAACGCGTCGTCGTCGTCGTGATGCACCGTGGCCCACAGCCGCTCGGGCTCGAGCCCCAGATCGTCGGTGACGAACTCCCACGCGAACTGGATGGCTTCGCGCTTGAAGTAGTCCCCGAAGGAGAAGTTCCCGAGCATCTCGAAGAAGGTGTGGTGGCGGGCGGTCCGCCCCACCTCCTCGAGGTCGTTGTGTTTGCCGCTGACGCGCAGGCACTTCTGGGAGGTGACGGCGCTCGGGCCCGGACGCTCCGCTTCCCCCGTGAAGATGCCCTTGAACTGCACCATCCCGGCATTCGTGAACATGAGGGTCGGGTCACCCGCGGGGACGAGCGAACCGCTGGGCAGGTGCAGATGCCCCTGTCGCTCGAAGTATGAGATGAACCGGCCCCTGAGTTCGTCCGCCTTCATCGTCTGATCTTCCGACCCGCTGTATTCGGTTTTCCCGTTGCCGGCGGCCGGCCCGGCGGCAGCCGCCGGCCCCGCCCGCCCTACGCGCCCGCGCCATCGTCCTCAGGCCAATATGCCTCGATCCAGGCCCGAACGCTCCCCGCGGAGAACCCCCGCCTCGCCAGATAGGCGAACAGGCGGCGGCGCGCCGCTGCCGGTTCCGTCTCCTTCAGCCTCGACGCCCGCCTTACGGCGACGCGCTCGAGCAGCGCGCCCTCCGTGACCCCTTCTTCGGCCATCGCGGCGCGAATCCCCTGCTCGGCAGCCTCGGGCGACACGCCTCGCGCCAGGAGATCGGACCGCATCCTCCGAACCCCGCACGGCCGCAGCCGAATACGGTCGCGGGCGAAGGCGGCCGCGAACTCCCCGTCGTCCAGATACCCCAGTGCTTCCAGCCGTTCCAGGGCGCGCTCGATCCCCGCCGGATCGATGCGAGCCCGCCCCAGCCGTCGCTCTACTTCCCGGCGGCTCCGCGGACGGACGGAAAGGTATCGCAGCCCCACTCCCATCGCCTCGGCCCGGGCCGCGGACGCGCGTACGGCGGCGAGTGCGGTCTCGCCGAGGTCGGCCCCGACCTCGAGCCGCAGGCGGTACACGTCCTCATCGGGAAGCAGGCAGGGGGCGGCCCCGTCGAGTTGGATCTCCGTCCAGCCGGACCGGCGCTTCGCCGGGGAGAGACCGGTTACTTCAGGCATGGGCGGTGCGACGGGCCGAAAGGACAGCGTCCTCTTCCCGCACCGGCCGCGGCCGGCGATGGGCCGCGGCCGGTGCCGCGATTCAGCGGCGCGCCGCCTGATTCATCGACGCGCCGGCCTTGCCGGCGGCTTTGTCCGAGGGCGCACCCTTCGCGGCACCGTCCGGTTCCGGCACCGTCATCCCGAGTTCCTCGCGGATCCGGGCCTCGATTTCCTCCGCGATGTCGGGATTCTCCCGCAGGAAGGCCTTCGAATTCTCACGGCCCTGGCCGAGCCGGACGTCGTCTCCGTAGGAGTACCAGGCTCCGGCGCGATTCACGATGCCGTGCTGCTCGCCCATGTCGACCAGGAGGCCTTCCCGGCTCACGCCATGGTTGAACATGATGTCGAACTCGGCCTGCTTGAACGGCGGCGCGCACTTGTTCTTGACGATCTTCACGCGCGTCCGGTTGCCGACCAGGTTCGTGCCTTCCTTGATCGACGCGATCCTGCGGATGTCGAGCCGGAGCGACGCGTAGAACTTCAGCGCCCGGCCGCCCGTCGTCGTCTCGGGACTCCCGTACATCACGCCGATCTTCTCGCGGATCTGGTTCGTGAAGATGACGGCGGTGTTCGAGCGGCCGATCGCTCCCGTCAGCTTGCGGAGCGCCTGCGACATGAGCCGCGCATGCAGGCCGACGTGGGAATCCCCCATCTCGCCCTCGATCTCCGCGCGCGGGACGAGCGCCGCGACGGAGTCGATCACGATGACGTCCAGCGCCCCGGACCGAACGAGCACTTCCGCGATCTCGAGCGCCTGTTCGCCGGTGTCCGGCTGCGAGACGAGCAGGTTCTCGATGTCGACGCCCAGCTTCTGAGCATACCCCACGTCGAGCGCGTGCTCGGCGTCGATGAAGGCCGCCACGCCCCCGTCCTTCTGCGCGTTGGCGATCACATGCAGCGTGAGGGTCGTCTTTCCGGAAGATTCCGGGCCGAAGATCTCGCTGACGCGCGACCTCGGAATCCCTCCGATCCCGGTGCCGTGATCCAGGTTCAGCGCCCCGGTGGAGATGGCCGGGATGCGGACCCGGGCCCCATCGGTCCCCAGTCTCATGATGGCCCCCTTTCCGTGGGCCCGCTCGATCTGGTTGAGGGCGACGGCAAGCGCTTTCTTCCGCTCCTGGTTCATCTCCACACCCATTTCACTCTCCCGGATTCCGAGGGTCCGCGTATGCGACGACCCGACCGCCCATGGCCGGGGGTTTCGTCGGTTCGGTTGCGGCCCGTCGCGACGGAGCTTGAGAATACCATGATTCTCGACCTTTCGCAATTTCTTCGGTTTCCTTCCGACCGCGCCGTCCGCTGGCTTCCGACCAGTGTGCGGGCGGGTCTCAACCGGACGTCAACCGCGGGTCGCGAGGGCGGCCCCGCACGCGGGACAGAAGGCCTCATCGCCGCCCAGCGGCGATGCGCAACCCGGGCAGCTTCCCGGGGGCTCGGGGCCATCCCCGGGGCCGCGGGCACGGCCGCCCTCCGCCCCCGAGGCCGCGGCGTTACGCGCTTCCAGGGCCTCCCGCTCCAGGCGCTCGCGGACGGCCGTGTACTCCTCGTCGGAGAGCTTGCCGGTGCGGTACTCCAGTTCGAGATCCCGGAGCGCCTCGATCGCGGCGTCGCGGCGCTCGGCGGCCCCGAGCGCCGCCCCCGTGTCCTCTCCGGCCCGTATCGCGGCCCAGATGATCGTGGCGAGGAGCACGAGCAGGATGCCGCCGAAGAGCACGAACCCGGTCACGCGGGCCTCGCCCTCCGGCCCGCGGCGAGTTCGAGGGCGCGCTCCGCGGCCTCCACCGCGCCGTCCGCGGTCTCGTCGGTGACGCCCTCGGGGAGCCTCGAGGCGAGTCCGATCACGGGAATACCGAACTTCCGGCAGAACGCCGCTTCGCTCAGCGTCCCCCACTCCCCGGCGATCGCGACGACCGCCTCCGAGGCCCGCGCCACCAGCACGTTGCGCGCCTCGCCGAGTCCCGTGGGGATCGGGATCGTGACCCCGCTCGCCGCACCGGCCGCATCGGAACCGGGCAGGATCCCGACCACCGTACCTCCCTCGGCCGCGGCGCCCTCCGAGGCGGCTTGCATGACGCCGCCCATGCCGCCGCAGATGACGATCGCGCCGGCGCGGGCGAGGGTCGCCCCCGCGGCCCGCGCCAGGTCGGCCTCCCGCGCGGTCGCGACGCCCGAGCCGATGATCCCGATCCTCAGCGGACGCAAGCTCAGCGCTCCAGCTGCAGGGTCACCGGCCCGTCGTTCGTCAACTCCACCTCCATCATCGCGCCGAACTCGCCTTCCGCCACCTCACCACCCTCCCGGCACAGCGCCACGAATCGCTCGTACAGCGCGCGGGCCGCGGCGGGCCGCGCGGCACCGACGAAGGAGGGGCGCCTGCCGCGGGATGCATCGCCGTAGAGGGTGAACTGTGAGACGACGAGCAGCGCCGCCCCCGCGTCGCGCGCCGACCGGTTCATGCGGCCCTCGTCGTCCGCGAACACGCGCAGGCCCCACAGTTTGTCCGCCATCCAGCGCATCCCGGCCTCGGAATCTTCCGGCGCGAACCCCACGAGGACCACCAGGCCGAGGCCGATCCGGCCCACGACCTTGCCTCCGACCCTCACCCGGGCCCCGCTGACCCGCTGGATCACGACTCGCAATTATGCGACCTCCCCCGGTTCTCAGTGCGCCGACTTGTCCACAGGAAGTGGAAAACCCGGGCCCGCAAAAAGATGCGTCGAGTTTGGGCGTCGAGCGACGGTGCCGCTGCGTCCACGACAAATCGACTTTATATGGACATTATATCCACATTTTATGGACGCACTTTTTTGGAAAAATATCGCCGGTGCGACCGACGCCCTCTCCCACACGGAACAACCGGCGATGGGGGGGAGCCGGTGTGGGGGAGTGGCGCCTCCCGAGGGAAATCCTCCCCGGTGTTCCCGCCCGCTTCCCGGCGCACGGGACCTCGGAGCCACAGGGGGTAGATGCACTCAGCCCCTAGCCGCCCAGAGGGCGTCAGGGGCTGAGCGAGGAGGCTTGTTTACAGCTATCAACCGCCCGATCCTGTTAGCTTGCGCGGTCCTTCAGGATCTCTGCGAGCTTCGGTACCCGTTGCCCGATCCAGCTGTGCGTGATCCCTCGTTCGTTGGCCACTTCGTTCCGTCGCCGGAACTCCGCCGCCTCCGAACCCCGGGGTGCGCGCCCCGGTTCGCGATCCCGCATCGGGCGACTCGCGGTGCGGTCGTCGGCCTCGACCTCCGGTAGGTCGGTACCGCCTCCCTTGGCACACACGAATACTAAAAAGATTTTTTTCCATCGTCAATCCCCGATGGGACCGAGTCGCAGTTTTTCAAAAAGTTCGTCAACGAGATGCGCGATTCCCCTAACGATCCGGGAACAGAATTCTCTGTTTTGCGTTTCGTCGCTGCCGTCGGCACGGGTTTCGATAGGGGCTCATCGTCCGGACCAGAGGTCCGCGGGGCGCGCCGATACGCGCGAACCCGACCGCACCAGGTGTTCGAGCAGGCGGTTCAGGAGGGCGTCCGCGGGAAGGGTCCGCCTGAGTCCGGACACGGTGGCCACGATGACGAGACGGTCCCGGGCGCGGGAGAGCGCGACGTTGAGGAGCCGGGGGAAGTCGCGGTTTCGCCGCTCGTCCAGGAACCAGCTGCGTCCCGGCGGCGCGTCCACGGTGTCGATGACGACGAGCCTCTTCTCCTGGCCCTGGAAGCGGTGGATGGTACTGATCTGGAGATCGGCCGGGGCCGCGCGCCCGAGCCGCCGCCGGACGAGGTCCCGCAGCTGCCGCGTCTGCGCCCGGTAGGGGCACACCACGGCGATTTCGGCGAAGCCTTCTCTCGCGGCCTGCGCGAGGAAGTCCGCCACGACCTCCGCGTGGGTCCGGTTGCGGCGCGATCCGTCCGCCCGTTCGACCCGGGGGTCGAGCCCGCTCGTGTCGAGCACCGTCACCGGGCGGCCCTTCGTCGCCCGGTCGCGCACTTCCGGCGCGTCCCGCAGGCGCCCGCCGTAGAAGAACTCGCTCACCAGCTCCCGAATGCCGGGGGCCATCCGGTACTGGAGGTCCAGCATCGCGCAGAGTCCGTCGCTCGCGGACGGCAGACCCGCGTCGCGCACGTTATCCACCACGCCGACTTCCCGGAACAGATCCGTCCGGAGCCACCGCTCCGCCGTCGCGGCCGTACTCGTGACGACCGGCGGCAGTTGCTGGAAGTCTCCCACGGCGATCGCGGGCCCCGCCACTCGCGACGCCGCGAGCGCCACGTAGGGGAGCGGCGCCGTGCTGGCCTCGTCGATGAGGAGGGACTCGAACCGCAGCCGGCGGAGTTCCTCCCGGATCGAGAGGCGGGCGAAGGTGGTGAGGACGATGTCGGCCTCCTCGAGCACGCGCTCCGCCTGTCGGGTGATCCCGAGCAGCGCGCGGCCCAGGGTCCGCGCGGCCTCCGCGTCTCCGCGCGACCTGGCGAGCGAGAGCAGGCGGCCCGCGCGGGCGTAGGGGTTGAAGGCGGAGGCGTCCCCGCGCTTCCCGGCCCCCGCATTCGCCCCCGGGCGGGCGATCGCCCCGAACTGGCCCTCCAGACCCGCGAGCGTGCGATCCACACCGCCGGCCCCGCCTTCGATCCGCCGCGCCACGGCGGCCCCGAAGTCGATCCGCGCGTCCGGGGCGCTCCCGAGGTCGAACCCCACCCGGATGATCCGATCCCCGTCGAGGAGGGCCGGGTCGGCGATCGACGCGAGGCGGCGCGCGATCTCGTCCACCGCGCCGTTCGTCGTCGCCGTGACGAGCACCCGTCCGCGGCGGGCGAGTTCCAGCGCGGCCCGCGCCACGAGTCGCGACTTGCCCGTTCCCGGCGGACCCCAGACGAGCTGGGCGCTGCTTCCCAACACGCGCTCGAGCGCGTCGCGCTGGGGTTCGTTGAGGTCTTCGGACGAAGCGAGGCGCGGGGCATCCCGGCCCAGCCGGGGCGGGAGCCTGCCGAACGCCTCGAGCACCGTCTCCGGGAAGAACTCGTCCGGGTCCTCGGCCACTTCGGCCAGCCGGAGAGAGAGTTCGCGCAGAAGCCAGGTGGGATCGAACTCCAGTTCCGCGCCGTCGAGGCGTTCGCCCAGCCATTCGGGGCTCACCACCTGCAGGAGACCCAACGTGCGGTCGAAGCGCTGGACGACGCCCAGCACGTCCCGTGCGCCGGCGTGAATCCGGACGCGGTCGTCCGCCCGGATGTCGTACATTCCGCCCGCGATCTGGAAGGCGTACCGGTAACCCGTCCCCGCCTCGCCGCGCGAACGCCCGGAGAGCGCCGATACGGGCCGGTCCAGCCCCCGGCGGACCAGGTCCGCCGTCACGGCCTCGATCTCTTCCTCGACCGCGAGGCGGAGGTCGGCCACGAGAAGCCACAGCGACTCGAGCGAGTCAGGAGTTTGCATGCCGGACCATACGAAGAGGGCGGATCCTGCGCGCGAGAACGCCCGCACGGACCCCGCGCCCGCGGACTGGAGCCCCGAAACGCTGCGCGCGGCGCTCGGGCGCGCCTCCGAGTGGACGATCGACTACCGGCGCCGTGTGGGAGGGTTCCCCGTCTTCCCTGCCATCGAACCCGGCCAGGTGCGGCGCGCACTCGGGGACCGGCCGCCCCGGGAGCCGGACCCCTTCGAGCGGGTGCTGGCCGACTTCGATGAGCATATCGTCTCCGGTCTCACGCACTGGAACCATCCGGGCTTCCTCGCGTACTTCTCGAGTTCCACGCGGGCGCCGAGCATCGTGGCGGAACTCCTCATCGCCGCGGTCGGGGTCAACGCAATGTTGTGGCGGACCTCGCCCGCCGCGACCGAGGTCGAGCGCACCGCGGTGGACTGGTTGCGGCAGGCCGTCGGCCTGCCGGCGTCCTTCTCGGGCCTGATCCTCGACACGGCGTCGACGGCCACCTTCACGGCTCTCCTGGCCGCGCGTGAACTGGCCGGGACGCGAGTCCGGGCAGATGGGCTCGCGGGAGGCCCCGCCCTCGCGGTCTACACCTCCGAGCAGTCGCATTCGTCGGTGGAGAAATCGGCGCTTGCCGCCGGGCTGGGGCACCGTTCCGTGCGGCGCATCGCGGTAGACGACGCCTTTCGCATGCGGCCGGAGGCGCTCGAGGCGGCGATCACGGAGGACCTGGCGAGGGGCGTGCGGCCCACCATGGCGTGCGCGACCATCGGCACGACGTCCACCGGCAGCGTGGACCCGGTGGAGGCGCTGGGGGCGGTGGCCCGGCGCCACGGCGTGTGGCTGCACGTCGACTCAGCCTACGCCGGGCCCGCGGCGATGGTCCCCGAACAGCGCGAGCATTTCCGCGGCTGGGAGGCGGCGGACTCGATCGTCCTTAACCCTCACAAGTGGCTCGGGACCTCGCTCGACTGTTCGGTGCTCCTGTACCGGGACGTGGCTCCCTTCCGGGAGTCGCTCGCCCTCACCCCCACCTACCTCGAATCGGAGGACGACGAGATCGATCTCATGGACATCGGCCTCGCGCTCGGCCGCCGCTTCCGGGGGCTCAAGCTGTGGATGCTCTTCCGGTGCGTGGGTACCGACGGTCTGGCCGGGACGATGCGGCGGCACATCGCGATGGCCGAGGCGGCGGCGGACCGGCTCGCGGGGGGCGGCGTGTTCGAGTTGGCCGCCCCGGTGTCGTTCAGCACCATCTGCTTCCGGGCAGCGTCGGGGGGCGATCCGGCGACGGAGGATGGCTGGAACCGCGAGATCCTGGCCCGGGTCAACGCGGGGGGCCGCTCCTTCATCTCGCACACGGAACTCGCCGGACGTTATGTTCTCCGTTTGTCCGTCGGGAGCGTTCACACGGAGGAGCGCCACCTTGACGAGGTGTTGGAGGCGCTGCACCGGGCCGCCGACGAACTCTCACCGGGAGGACCGGGTATGAACGCCACATCACGCATCAGAGTCGTCGCGGCCCTCCTGCCGGGTCTCGCCCTCGCGTGGGCGGGCTGCGCGGCCGAGGCCGGGAGTACGCAGGAAAGCTCGGTCGTACCGGCCAACGCCGAGGTCGCCCGCGAACGCGCGGACCGCAGCCGGATCAAGGGCGAGGAGGGCGCCCCCCTGCGGGTGGTGGAGATCTCCGACTTCCAGTGCCCCTTCTGCCGGCAGTTCCACGAGCAGACGCTCACGCGGATCGACAGCGCGTACATCGAGGCGGGCAAGGTCAGCTACCTGTGGATCGCGTACGCCAACCCCGGACATCCCCAGGCCTTCGTCTCGACCGAGGCCGCCTACTGTGCCGGGGCCGTGGGCAAGTTCTGGCCCATGCACGACATCCTGTTCGAGCGTCAGGACGAGTGGAGCGGCGTGCCGGACCCTTACGCGCAGTTCATGGAATACGCGGACGAGATCGACATCGACACCGAGTCGTTCGGCTCGTGCGTCCGCAACAGCGTACTGGCCCCGCTCGTGCTGCGTGACTACACCAGCGTGACCCAGGCCGGGATCTCGAGCACGCCCTACTTCATCCTCGGCGACAGCGTGGCCATCCGGGGCGCCGCCGACTTCGGCACCTTCTCGTCGGCGATCGACACCCTGCTGGTGCTGAAGGGCGGCGGCACGCCATAACCGTCAGAACCGGCGCCGGCCCGCCGGCGCCGCGCCGACGCCGGCCGTCTCAGTCGCGCGAGTCGGGAATATCCTCCAGCGTCATTACCCGAAGCACGAGATCCCCCTGCCGCGAAATGCCTTGCTTACGGAAGATCCGCTTCGCGTGCGCGCGCACGGTCCCCTCTGATCGGCCCTTCGACCGGGCAATGTCCCTGATGGTATGGCCGGCGGCCAATTCCACGGCCACCTCGCTCTCCATCGGCGTGAGGCCGAGAGCCGCCGCGACGAGCTTCGGATCGATCCGGCTGCGGCGGGCCGGATCCACGACCAGCACCAGTGCGGCGACCTGCCGCCCATGCCATTCGGGATGCGGCTCGCCCACCGGATTGATGTGAATGACCAGAGGCGTTGGAGCGAGGGAGCGCGTGATCAACATCGAGCCGGCGCGGCCCTGGGCACCGAACGGCGGCAACGCGTTCGCCAGCAAGCGCGACAGCTCGGAGTTCTCCATCGGCAACGAGGCGCGCAGGAATCCTCCCTCGTCGCCCAGCCCAGCGCCCTCCTTGAGGAAGGTCAGCGCTCGGTCGTTCGCCGTCACGATCCGCCCGCGCTGGTCCAGTTGGATGACCCCCAGACGGGTGCTGTCGAGTAGCCCGCTGAGGGATGTCCCGAGCGCCCTGGCCTCAGCCAGCTGTTGGCGCATACTCACGTACCGGAATACATGCGGCTGAAGATGGTGGATCAGGCGGACTTGAGCAGACGTCCAGTCCTCTTCCAACGAGTCGGCAAGGATCCACGCGACGTGGGAGCCCGAGGGCCCGGCCTGGCGCACATGGAGACCGTTCTGCGCCTCCGTATCGAGGAGCGCCTCGTATGCCGGTGAGTTCCTTTTCTCCCGCTCCGTGTACAGATCGGGCGTGTGCAACAGTTCACCGCCAGGCTGTCGAAGGACGCGCGGGACGCGTGGATCCCACGGGAAATAGTCCTCGAAATACTTGCGCTCCCAATCCTCGCGGCGTTGTCCATTCAACCAGAACCGGGCGAATGAGACCTCCATGTCGGCCGGAGAACACCCGTCAAGGAGAAGCAGGACACTTCCCCGCGTCCCGCAAGTCTCGTTCAACTGGCAAGCTGCATCGAACGAGCGCGTATCGTCGAGCGTGGCCTCGTGCAGCAATGCCAGAGTACGATTCAACGGATCCTGTGCCCTCACGAGTCTCCCCTTCCGGTCGATGATCCAGCCAATCGTAAGAGCCCCGGGTGCCCCACGTACATAGCCCGGATCGGGTAGCCGGGATTCACCCGCGAGACTCCGGAATGCCCCCCAGCTTCAGCACCCGTCGCACCAGATCGACCTGCCGGGAAATGCCCTGCTTTCGGAAAATCTGCTTCATGTGCCAGCGTACGGTCTGCTCCGTACGGCCCGTCGAAAGGGCAATTTCGCGCACGGTCTGGCCGGCGGCGAGTGCAACGGCCAGCCGGCTCTCCGTCGGCGTGAGGCCCAGGACCACGGCCACGATCGCAGGATCGATCGGGGTAGGGGTGGCGGGATCCACGACCAGCACGAGCGCGGCGACCCGCCGAGGCTGTGACTGCAGTTGTTGCTCGCCCACAGGATTGACGTGAAGGGCCAGCGGCCCGCGGGAGGAGGAGCGCCCGACCATCATCGAACCGGAAGCGCCCCCGGTGCCGAACCGAGGCACCGCGGACTCCACCAACCGCGACAACTCGGCGTTCTCTGACGGCACACGAATCCCGAGGAACCCGCGGTCGTCCCTGAGGCGATCGCCCTCCTGAAGCAGATTCCGGGCCCGGTCGTTCGCCGCCACGATGCCGCCGGCCCGATTCAGCTGAATGAGGCCGAAGCGGGTGCTCTCGAGCAGCTCGCCGAGCGACGCACCCAGCGCTCCGGCTTCGACAAGCGCCTGGCGCACGATCACGAACTGGCGCACATGCGGCTGAAGACGTTCGATCATCTCGACTTGATCGGCCCCCCAGCCCCCCGGCTCGGTGGAGTCGGCTGTAACCCATGCGATGTGCGATCCCTCCGGACCATCGAGGCGCATGTGGAGACCGTCCTGTGCCTCGATGTCGCGCAACGCCTCATTGTAGGTGGGGGAGGTCTTCTTCTCGCGATCCGTGTACACTTCGCCGGTGTGCACCAGCTGGCCGTGAGGCAGTCGGAAGAGGCGCGGGATGCGTTCATCCCGGGGCCAGTAGTCCTCGAAATACCTGCACACCCAGTCCTCGCGGGGTTCCCGACCGAGACAGAGCTCCGCGTAGAAGATCTCCGCGTCGGACTGTGAATACCCGGTGGAGAACGACAAGCCACTGCCTCGCGTCCGGATGGCCCGACTGATCAGGCAAGCCGCCTCGGGCCAGGCGGCGTGGCCCAGGGCCGCATCCTGCAGCTGCCTCACGGTACGCTCGAACACATCCACGGAACTCATAAAGCCTCGTCTGCCCGGGGAGGACGGCGCGCTAGAGCTAGAGTGCGCATCTTTCCTTATGCTACCTAATATTGGGGATCGCGCGCCTGGAAAACGCCCCCAACATTAGGGGGCTGCTCGCCAGCGGTTCCCCGCCCGGCACGTCACATCCTGGACCCTGGATGCCACCCGGTTGAGGTGTTTTTTCACCAATGGGGGGGGAGTCCACCGCCCCGCAGTGGTTCGCCAAAGAAACCGCGCGCCGCGTGATCTGTCGTACCACCGCAGACCTGCCAAGGTTCGCAACGGGCACCCGTCGGTCGGCGTGCCACAACCGGCGACGGATTCAGCCGCGAGAGTCGGGGGCGCCCCCCAACATCAGCACCCGCCGCACCAGATCCACCTGCCGTGAAATGCCCTGCTTTCGGAGAATCCGCTTCATGTGCCAGCGTACGGTCTGCTCCGTGCGGCCCGTCGAAAGGGCCATGTCGCGCACGGTTTGGCCGGCGGCCAGGGCAACGGCCAACTCGCTCTCCGTCGTGGTGAGGCCCAGGGCCGCCGCCACGAGCGCCGGATCGATCGGTGCGGGGGTGGCTGGATCCAGGACCAGAATGAGCGCCGCGACCCGCCGAGCCTGGCAATGTGGTTGTTGCTCGCCCACGGGACTGATGTGAAGGATCAGCGGTCCGCGGGAGGAGGAGCGCCCGACCATCATCGAACCGGCGGCGCCCCCAGAATCAGGGGAGGATGATCCCGCGTTCTTGCAGAGCGTTCAGATGCCGCCGAGGCGGATGGTGGGTCGCTCCAGCGGCTCGGCGGTGCCGGTGCCCTCGCGGATGCGGTAGGCGCGGTCCAGGGCGAGGTCCGTGAGCCGGTCCACCGTGCCCGAACCCGGCCAGCGAATCTCGACCGACTCGATTCGTGTCGCCCGGCCCAGCCCGATCTCCTGGCGGAGCGGGTTCGACCCGAAGCTGCCGCCGGTGCCTGCCGAGCGGTGGATCCGTCGCAGGCCGTCCGGGCCCTCGACAGTCAGGGTGATGCGAGCCCCGATCCCCGGCCGGTTGGCCCGGTCGCCCTCCAGCGTGAGCGCGATCCAGCGGTTGCCGAACCCCGGGTTCTCATAGAGGGCGTTGGGCGAGAGGTCCCCCTCGTTGGCGCCGCCGAGTTCCATGTGGACGTCGGTATCCCCGTCGTTGTCGATGTCCACGAAGGAGACGCCGTGCCCCTTGTCGAGGCGCCCGAACCCGCCGGCCCCGGTCACTTCCACGAACCCTTCGCCGAGGTTGCGGAACATCCGGTTCGGCATCAGCTGCCGGAGGTCGGGGTCCCCGGTGCCGACGAGGAAGTCCAGCCAGCCGTCGCCGTCGAGGTCGCCGTAGTTCGAGCCCATCGCGTACATGATGCGGTCGAGCCCCTGCACGGCCGTGACGTCGGCGAAGGTGCCGTCTCCCAGGTTCCGGTACAGGCGGGGGAGTTCGGCGGAGTGCGACTCCCCCGTCATCTCCCGCACGAGGTCGGCGGTCTGCGCGGCGTAGCCCGCCACGTAGATGTCCAGCCGCCCGTCGTTGTCGAAGTCCCAGAACCAGGTGGGGAAGCTCGCCAGCGGCTCTCCCACACCGGCCCGCTCGGTCACGTCCTCGAACCCCCACCCGCCGCCGGCGTCCGGACCCAGATTCCGGTACAAACGGTTGGGGGCGTGGAGGATCGACACATATAGATCCGGGCGCCCGTCGTCATCGTAGTCTCCCCACGTCACACCTTTCACGAATGCGGCCACGTCCAGGCCGACCTCTGCCGTCACCTCCTCGAAGGTGCCGTCGCCCCGGTTCCGGTAGAGTTCGCTGCGGTGCGTGAGGCTGTCCCTCGACTCGTTACCGATGAAGAGGTCGAGCCAGCCATCGCCGTCGAAGTCGGCCCACGCGCCGGTCTGGGTCGGGTGCTCGGAGTAGAGTCCCGCCTCGCGGGTCACGTCCGTGAAGAATCCCCCGTCGTTGCGGAGGAGTGAGTTGGGATACGCCTGCACGAGCCAGCCGCCGCGCAGGACGAGGACGTCCGCGTCACCGTCGTTGTCGTAGTCGGTGTGAACGAGGTTGAGGCCGCCGAGGAGCCCTTCCAGCCCCGCCGCCTCGGTGCGGTCGACGAACCGCCCCGCGCCGTTGCTCTCGAAGTAGCGGAGCTGGTGCAGGAGACCACGGGAGGAGGTCATGACGTCGGGAAGGCCGTCGCCGTTCAGGTCGTCCACGATCGCACCGCCGGAGAGGGAGACCGCGTCCAGGCCGGCGCGGCGGGCGACTTCCTCGAAGCGGGGGAGGTCGCCCGGACCGCCCAGCGCGGCTGCGTCGAGCCGATACCCGGGCGGGACGCTGTCGGGCCACACTCCCTGGGTGATCGCGGCCAGGTTCAGGATCCAGCGGGCCCGGAGGTCGTCGGGGCGCAGCGCCAGGAGGGAGAGGTGCCACCCTCTGGCGGCGGCGAGGGCGGCACGCGCCGAGTCGGAGACAAGGACCGGGGCGGCCGCTGGCACGGCCGGCCAGCAGGGGAACCGCTGCCCGATCTCGGCGACCGTTCCGGCGCGCGGACGATTGGATGGGCAGACGAGTTCAGCCCCCAGCCGCAGGAACGCGACCCCGATCAGCTCCTCGACCTCGCGGCGGAACCCCGGGACCGGCTCGGCCGGCACCTCCTCCAGCGTCTGATCGAGGAAGATGAGTTGTTCGAGCGCCGGCTGCGTGAGCCCCGCGTTGAGGAGTTCCCGCGCGGCGCTGGCCACGCGGACCAGCATCTCCGCCGGGTCCGCCGACGGCGGCAGGCTCGTGTAGTAACGCAGGCGCGCGGTGTTGAGTTGCTCGTCAAGGAGCGGGTCCGCGGAGTCGGCCAGCGCCCGCAGGCGGACGGCCATCTCGGCGGTCTGCCGCGCGGCCCCGGCCGGCGACTCGGCCGATTCGCCGCAGCCCGCCAGGAGCGCGACCGCCAACACCCCGGCCGCCAGCAGCGGCGACCCGCGCATCTTCAGGGGACGCGCGCGCGCGGACCCGCGGGCGTGGCTCACGACCCTTCCCCTCTCCTCAACGTCACCTCCAGTGTGCCGGTCTCCACCTCGAACACCTCCTCGGTACCGTCCGTCCACCGGACCGTCACTGCGCGGATATCCGCCGCGCGCCCGAACACCTGTACCGGGCCGTTGAGCGACCAGTAGCCGCTCCCGGCCTGGATCTCACGCACAGGCCCCTCGGCGCCGTCGCGGTACCTCGGGCGCAGTCGCGCCCCGATCGCGCCGGGGGAGCCGCCGCCCGGCAACAGCCGGACGCGCAGCCCCGGCAGCCCGCCCCGGCCCCGGAAGATGAGGGTCTCGGCCCCGTTCTGCCCGACCGCCAGGTCCCAGCGCCCATCAGCGTCGAAGTCCGCCGCGGCGGCCCCGCGGGCGTCCCCGTACACCTCGACGCCGCTTTCGGGGGCGTCGAGGATCCGAAAGCCGCCGCGGCCGTCGCCGAGCAGCAGCGCGCCGCGGCCCGCGTCGTGACGGGGGAGCCCCCGGGGCGTCGCGAGGTAGTTCTGCGCCAGGAAGAGATCCTCATGGCCGTCCCGGTCGAAGTCCGCCACCGCCACGCCGAACGCGGGGGCCATCTGGGCGCCGGCGGGGAGCGGGCGCGCCTCGAACCCGCCTCCGTTTCCGGGCTCTCCCGGACGGTTGAGGAACACCGTGTGGCGAAGGGTGGAGGCGCTCGTCCGGTACAGCCCGGTGCGCCCGCCGCCCAGCAGATCCTCGACCGAGGCTCGGGCGAAGGCCTCGAACGTCGGCGCCGCGCGCCGCAGGAAGGGGAGCGTGCGGCCGAGTGTGAGATAGTCGCGCACGGGGCGCGCCACCCCATCCTGCCCCGTCTCGACCTCGATGAGATCGACGAGTCCGTTCCCGTCGAAGTCGGAGGCGACGACGCCGACCGGGCGGTCGGCGGTCGCCACGAGCCCCGTGTTGTCGCCCCAGGCCGTCACCACAAGGTCGGAGCGCCCATCCCCGTTGAAATCGCCCGTCGCGATGCCGTTCCAGCGGCCGGTGTGCGCTCCCAGGCCCCAGGCGTCCGTCACGTCCGTGAAGCAGCCGCCGTCGTTCTCGAGCAGCCGTACGGGCCCCCACTCCACGGCAAGGGCGAGGTCGGGGTCGCCGTCCCCGTCGACATCGGAGAACACCGCCCCCGAGACGAGCCCGATCCCCCGCAGCGTCGCGGCGGCGGCCGCGTCGACCGTCCAGGCGTCGCCGTCGGCGAGCAGGAGCCTCGAGTCGGCCGGCCGGGGGTAGGCGCCGGGGGTTGCGCGGGCGCCGACGAAGAGGTCGAGATCGCCGTCTCCGTCGACATCGGCGGCCGCCAGGGGCCCCGTCGCGTGGGGGCTCGGCGGCACGGCCGGCGGGGGGCCCGCATCGAGGCGGGCGAGGGGCGGGATCGCGTAGAGGTCGGCCGACGAGCGAGCCTCCCAGCTGCTCACGCCCGCGAGGATGACCGGGCGGGCGGCCGTGGGCAGCGCGAGGATCGACGTGTGGTCGCCGACGGCCGGGGCGCCGAACGGCACCGGGTCCGCGAGCCGACCCGCTTCATTGATCGCGAGTTGGGCGCGGCCTCCCGCCCCCGCGCCGACGAGCAGGTCGGGGTCACCATCCGCATCGACGTCCGCCCACGCCACGCCCGGGCCGCTCCGCGACAGCTCGAGCGGCACGAGCGGCTGCCGGGCCAGCTCATCGAACGTCGATTCGCCGTGCCGGCCGACCGGCTCCGGACCCGCGAACAGCGCCGGGCCGCCTCCCGCGCCGGCCGCCCCGCGCATCGCGGGCTCCCCGCCCGCGGCGTCCCCGGGCGGCGCGACCTCGTACGCGCGATTCGCGGACACCCGCAGCGTCCGGCGGCGCCCCGAGGGCCACACGATCGTCGCCTCCGCGGCGGCCCTCTCCCCCATCGCGAAGGTGAGCCCCGGATCCGAACCCGACAGGTACAGCCCGCCCGACGTCAGCTGGCGGGTCTGGGCCGGGAGCGCCCCCCCGCCGGCGAGCACGACCCGCGCCCCGATCGCCTGCGTGTTCCCCCCTTCCCCGCGCACGCGCAGGGCGACCCGCGCGCCCCCCGCGTCGTTCCGCAGCACGAGGGGCGGCTCGTCCAGCCGCGTGATCACGACGTCCCGGTCCCCGTCCCGGTCGAAGTCGGCCGCGGCGAGCCCGTGGCTCACGTCGGGCTCCACCCCGTATCCCCACGTGCGGCCCATCTCGGCGAAGGTGCCGTCGCCCCGGTTCCGGAAGGCGAGATTGCGCAGCCGCAGCGGCGGGAACACCCCGAGTTCCTCGCGCCAGTCCACCTGGATGCGGCCGGTCCGCAGCGCTTCCTGCGTGTCCCCGTCGAGCGGGTCCCACCCGTGCCCGTTCGTGATCAGGAGGTCCTCGTAGCCGTCGAGGTCGACGTCGAGAAACATCGCCCCCCACGTCCACTCCGAAGCGTCGAGCCCGGCGGCGCGGGCCGTCTCCGCCCACGTCCCGTCCCCGCGGTTGAGTTGCAGCGTGTTGCGGTCCGCGGACCTCCGCGCGGCATGTTCCCCGGGGGACGTCCGCACCGCCGCCCCGAGCGACACCTGCTCGCGCCGCCGCACCGGATCAAGGGCCAGCATCTCCGTCGTCACGAAGTCCGTATCGCCGTCGCCATCGATGTCCGAGAAGTCGACCCCCATCGACGAAGTGCTCTCGGTGCGGAAGGCGAGACCCGACGCGGCCACGAAGATCCCGCCCTCGTTGAGCCAGAACCCGTCCCGGCTCCCGAGGTCGTTGGCGACGAAGAGATCCGCGTCTCCGTCGTCGTCCGCATCGAAGAAGCGCGCCGCCAGTCCCCACTCCCGGGGCACCTCCGTGACCGCCTCACCGTCCGCGCTCCGGAAGGCGCCGCCCCCGAGGTCCACCGGCTCGAAGCGACCCGTCCCGTCGTTCAGATAGAACTCGTCGGGGTCCGCGAGTTCGAACCGCAACGCCCGCTCCCCTTCGAGGCGCATCCGGTAGTGCGCGTCGTACGGAGGCGTCACCACGAGTTCGTCCCCCACCCGCTCCGCGAGCCCCCGCAGACTCCGCTCCTCGGGGCCGAACAGGTCGTCCCCCTGGATCGTCTTGTAGTTGGCGAAGTAGGCGTCGAGGTCCTCGTCTCCGTCGACATCGGCCAGCGCCACCGTGCTGCTCCCCCAGGCGCCCTCGAACCCCGCGTCACGTTCCTCGAAGACCCCGCTCCCGTCGTTCAGAAGGAGCGCGTTCGTCTCCCCGTGGACGGCCACGATCAAGTCCAGGTCTCCGTCTCCGTCCGCATCGGCGAGGACGGCGCCGCGCGACAGCCGATCCGCGAGCGCCGTCCCGGAGCGTCCGGTCACGTCCTCGAAGCGCCACCCGCCGAGGTTGCGGTAGAGGACGTTCGGCCGGTCGAGCATGCACAGGTAGAGATCGACCCACCCGTCCCCGTCCACGTCGCCGAGGGCGACCCCGACCCCGTGGATGAGCGTCCGGTTCGCGAGCCGTGCCTCCCGCGAGACGGAGGACGTCGCCGTGATCCCGGTCCGGTCCGGCGAGAGCCGCGTGAAGCCGCCGCCGGGCTCACCCTCGAACCGGAGCGTTCGCTCGCGGGCGCCCTCCCCCTCGATCCAATCGATCGAGACGGGCGGCGGAGAGTTCTCGCAGGCGCCGAAGAAGATGACCCCGATAGTCGAGGCGAGAAGGGCACGGAGGCCGGAGGGTCTCGCGGCCAAGTCAGCAGCCCGTGGCGGAGAGTCCGCCGCCGGCCGCGGGGCTCGCTATTCGCTGTCTCCGCGGAAGACGGACCGCAACGCCTCCACCGCGTCGGCGGCCGCCTCCGCCACCCGCGTGAACACCTCGGCGAGTTCCCGCTTGCCGGTGCCGACGAGCGGAATGTCGAAGGTGAAGTGGACCGCGACCCCGGCGGGGCGGACGCTTTCCCGTGGATCGTTCCACCCGCCCCCGGGATCGAGGGCACCCTCGATGTGGACCTCGACCGTGTCGGAGACCGCGCCCACCTCCTGCGCCACCCGGGTGAGCCGTGAGGCGAGCGCGTCATTCCTGGAGGGGTTCGACTCCCGCTCGTCGAGCCACAGGACCGGCGGCGCGACGTCGATGTGGACGCACCCGAGCATCACCTCGCCGTCGAGTTCCAGCGGGTCGCCGCCGGGCACGTCCGAGGACGGCTGCGCCAGGTAGGTGGCCAGGCCCTCGGTCCCGATGTTGATGAGCCCGAGGGCCATCTCGTCGACCGCCAGTTCCACCATGGCCGAGGGCGCGTGGAGCGTGTCGAGCGCGCCGGACTCGAGGATGTCGAGTTCCGACTGGTCGTACGCGAGCACCCGGAAGAACCACGAGAGCGGTTCCTGCCGGCCCTCGAAGAGGTCGCGCACACCGAGCCCCCGGTCGCGCAGCGCGCTCAGGAGGAGTCCGCCCAGTTGGTGTCGCGTGAGTTCGGCCACGGCCCGTCGAAACCTTCCCGGGGATCCGCCTAGGGCGTGATCATGACGTGCGCGTTCGCCGTGCCGGCCCCCATGAGCCACGCGCCCCGGGTCGCCACGGTGGGGAGACCCAGTGCCTCGGCGGTCGCGAACGGGGTGTAGATCACGGATTGACGCCTCTGAACGGCGTCCATGTCGCCGGACCAGCCCTCGGCCGCGTAGATCGCGTGGAGGAAGGCGTAGCCCGGCATCTCCAGCGTGCCGGCCTCGATCTCGGCCATCCGCATCTCGACGTTGTCCCGGCCCGTCACCCCCTGTGCGGTGAGCTCGCGACCGCGCGCCATGTAGGGCTCGAGCGACTCATGGTAGCAGGCGGTGTGGAAGCGGTCGTCGCCCGCTTCGTCCGCGATGCAGATGAACGATCCCGTACCCTCGCGGAGCGTCACCCACTCCGATCCCTGCTTCTGGATCACCCTGGCGCCGGCCTGCTCGGACTCCGAGGGGATGGGCGCTACGGCGAGCTCGACCGCGTCCTGGGCGGTCACTTCCGCGGCGGCGACGATGGACAGAGCGGGGATGAGAGCGGCCAGCGCGGTGAACGAACGGCGGAGCATGCGGTCCTCCTTGGGTAGGAACGGTCAGCGCCCTCCCGCGGCGCGGCGCGCGCGCAGGCGAGCGGGATGAATAGGCACCCGCCGGGGCCGGGGCGCAATCGAGACGGCGCCGGCAGCCCGAAGTTCCGCAGGGGGGGGCGCGGGGGGCGCGTTGCGCGCGGCCGTCGGGCTCTCAAGATTCGCGCCCTGCACGCACGCGGAGCCGACCGTCACGTCGGTCGTACGTCGGCGCGGCTTCGACGTGACAAGCACGTCACATGGACCCATCACATGGATCGGAGCGGCCGTTGAGCGTTCGAGTCTGTGTTCCGCGCGAGACGGCCGCCGGGGAGACGCGGGTCGCCCTCACGCCGGATGGCGCCAGGCGTCTCATCTCCGACCAGATCTCGGTGGCGGTCGAGGCCGGGGCGGGCGCGTCGGCGGGCTTTCCGGACGCATCGTACGAGGAGGTCGGCGCGGAGATCGTCGCCAACGCGGGGCGGCTCCTGGACGAGGCGGACATCGTCTTCAAGGTCGCCCCGCCGACGGAGGCCGAAGTGGATCGGCTCCCGGAGGGGACGGTGCTCGCCTGCCTGCTCCGGCCGCACGAGAACGAGGCGCTCATCGAGCGTCTGGCCGGGCGGGGCGTCACGGTCCTCGCCCTGGAACTCGTCCCCCGGATCACGCGCGCGCAGTCGATGGACGCGCTCTCCTCGCAGAGCAACCTCGCGGGCTACAAGGCCGTCCTCATCGCCGCCAACTCGCTGGGCCGGATCTTCCCCCTCCTGATGACGGCGGCCGGCACGCTGTCGCCGGCGCGCGTGCTCGTCCTCGGGGCGGGCGTCGCGGGGCTGCAGGCGATCGCGACGGCCCGTCGCCTGGGCGCGGACACATGGGGCTACGACATCCGCGCCGCGGTGAAGGAGGAGGTCAAGAGTCTCGGGGCGAAGTTCGTGGACCTCGACGAGGGGGCCGCCCAGGACGCGCAGACCGAGGGCGGGTACGCGAAGGAACTCGAGGCGGCGGAGCAGTCGCGGCAGCGGGAACTGCTGGCCCGGCACATCGCCCGGGCGGACGTCGCCATCACCACGGCGCTGGTCCCGGGGCGCGCGGCGCCCGTGCTGATCACCGACGACATGGTGGACCGGATGAAGCCGGGCTCCGTGATCGTCGACCTCGCCGGCGAGGCCGGGGGCAACTGCGCACTCTCGAAGCCCGGCGAAACGGTCGTCGAGCGTGGGGTGACGATCCACGCCCCGCTGAACGTCCCGGGGTCGCTCCCCCACCACGCGAGCCAGCTGCTCGGCCGCAATCTCTCCGCGCTCGTGAAGCCGATGATCGGCGAGGACGGCGTGGCCGTGGATCTGGAAGACGACGTGATCGGGCCCTGCTGTGTCGCGCACGCGGGAGAGGTCCGGTTCGGCGCATGAGACCCGAGACGGGGGCTGGCCGACCCTGCCGACCCCCGGCGCAACCCGTACACGAGGCCTGACGGATGGACGGAACGCTCCTGATCGGACTGTATGTGTTCGTGCTCGCGATGTTCGTCGGGTTCGAACTCATCACGAAGGTTCCCCCGACGCTGCACACGCCGCTCATGTCGGGTTCGAACGCGATCTCCGGGATCTCGATCGTGGGCGCCCTGCTCGTCATCGGCCGGGCCGGAGACGCGCCGCTCATGCGGTGGATCGGGCTGGCGGCGCTGATCCTCGCCACGATCAACGTGGTCGGCGGCTTTCTCGTCACCGACCGCATGCTCCAGATGTTCAAGAGCAAGGACGCGAGCTGAGCCATGGGCGCGACAGGACTGACGACGATGATTCCGCTCGCCTATCTGGTGTCCGCCGTTCTGTTCATCCTCGGGATCAAGCGACTCAGCCACCCGGAGACGGCGGCGGGCGGCAACCGGCTCGCTGGAATCGGGATGCTGCTCGCGGTCATCGCGACGCTGCTCGAACGCGATCTCGGCTACACCTGGATCATCGTCGGCCTCGCGATCGGGGGCCTCATCGGCGCGGTCATGGCCCGGACCGTGAAGATGACCTCCATGCCGGAGATGGTGGCGGTGTTCAACGGGTTCGGAGGGGCCGCTTCCGGCCTGGTCGCGGTCGGCGAGTACCTGATGGTCCTCAATGGGGCGGAGACGCTCGCGGTGGACTCGGGTGTCTCGATCATGGCCGGGACGCTGATCGGGGCCGTGACCTTCTCCGGCAGCATGATCGCGTTCGGAAAACTGCAGGGGTTCGTGACGGGCAACGCGATTTCGAACCCGTTCGTGCGATTCTCGGCCGGCTTCTTCCTGGCGGTCGCCCTGGTCGTGGCCGTCTACCTCGCCGGCTTCGAGTCGAACCTCCTCTTCTACTGGGGTCTGGTCGCGGCCGCCCTCATCCTCGGCGTCCTGTTCGTGATCCCGATCGGGGGCGCGGACATGCCGGTGGTGGTGGCGCTGCTCAACTCCTATTCGGGGCTTGCGGCGGCGGCCGCCGGGTTCGTGCTCGAGAACAACGCGCTCATCATCTCGGGCGCGCTCGTCGGCGCGTCGGGGCTCATCCTTACCGGCATCATGTGCCGCGCCATGAACCGCTCGCTGAGAAACGTGCTGTTCAGTGCTTTCGGCACGGGCACGGCGGCCGCGGTCCGGGCCGCGGACGGCGACCGGGTCGCGACGCCGATCGATGCCGAGGACTCGGCCATGGTCCTGGGCTACGCCTCGCAGGTCATCTTCGTCCCGGGCTACGGTCTCGCCGTCGCGCAGGCGCAGCACCGGATCCGTGAGCTGGCGGACTTGCTGACCGCGCGCGGGGTCTCGGTCCGCTACTGCGTCCACCCCGTCGCGGGGCGCATGCCGGGCCATATGAACGTGCTGCTGGCCGAGGCCAACGTCCCTTACGAGCAGCTGTGCGAGCCCGAGGACGTGAACTCCGACATGGAGAACATCGATGTCGCGGTGGTCGTGGGGGCGAACGACGTCGTGAACCCGCTCGCGCGCGACGACCCCTCGAGCCCGATCGGCGGCATGCCGATCATCGAGACGGACCGGGCGAAGACGTGCATCGTCATCAAGCGCTCCCTGTCCGTGGGGTACGCGGGGATCGACAACCCGCTCTTCTACCTGCGGAACAACCGCATGTTCTTCGGGGACGCCGCGGACGCCCTCGCCCGCATCGCAGAGGAGGTGAAGCAGCTGTGAGCCGCCGCCGCCGCCCGCAGCGGACCGCCGCCACCCGGTCGTGACCGTCGACCGCCGCGGCTTCGTGATCCGGACGGGGGCCGGGGCCGCCGGCCTCACCATGGGGCTCTCGGGGTGCGAGCCCGGGTCAGGCGGAAGCGCGCGGAGCCCGGTGCAGGACGATTGGCCTACCGACCCGGAGGCGCTCGCGGCGGTCTACCGCGACAACATCTACACGCGGCTCCTCGGCGTCCGGCCTCACCTTCCGGCCCACGAGCACGTCTCCCGGCTCGGCGGCGGGCGCATGGACCCGGAAGTCATCGCGGCCATGGCCGAGGCGAACGAGTTCTTCGTCGACATGCACGAGTTGCTGGAGGCGGCGGGGGCGCGGATCGCCGAGCGGCTAGGGACCGAGGCGGCGCTCGTCACCGCCGGTGGCTTCTCGGCCATGGTGCTGGGAGCGGCCGGCTGCCTGACCGGAACGGACCCCGAGCGCGTCCGCGCCCTCCCCCTCCCCCTCCCCACCTGGCCGCGTCGCGAATGTCTGATCCAGACGCCGCACCGGTTCGGCTACGACCGCGCGTATCGCGACGCGGGGATGACGATCGTCGAGGCCGCGACCCGGGAGGACTTCCGGGCGCAGCTCTCGGAGCGCACCGCGATGATCGCCGCGCTCGCGACGGCCGAGCGGCAGACGATGTTCGCGCCGCCCGCTCCCGTCGACTGGGCGCCCGCCCCGGGGCCCGAGGTGATGACGGTTCGCGAGCAGATCGAGATCGGGCGCGAGGCGGACGTCCCCGTCCTCGTCGACATGGCGTCGGACCTTCCGACCGGCGTCGGCCTGCGCGAGTTCGTGGGCGCGGGCGCCGATCTCATCGTGATCAGCGGCGGCAAGGGGATCGGCGGACCGCAGTCGTCCGGCATCCTCGCCGGCCGCGCCGACCTCATCGAGGCGGCCGGCCTCAACGCCTCGCCGAACGACGCCATCGGCCGCGGCATGAAGGTCGGGAAGGAAGAGATCGTCGGCCTCGTCGTCGCGCTGGACCGCTACGTCGCGCGTGACGTCGACGCCTGGGTCGCCGGCTGGTCCGAGATGGCCGGACGCATCGCCGCTGAACTGGCCGACGTCCCCGGACTCACCGCGGAGGTTGTGACGAACACCGCGGGCTATGAGGACGTGGAACTCACCTGGGATCCCGAGGTCATCCCGCTCTCGACCGACGAGGCGAAAGCCGCCCTCATGGCCGCAGAGCCGCGGCTCGCCTACCTGATGACGATCCGGACCCGGCTCCTCCGCGAAGGCGAAGACGCCCTCGTCATCCGCGCACTGCGCGAAGCGTTCACGCGAGCCGCGCGCACCGACTGAGCGCCACTCCGGCGTTCCGGCCCACCGCTTCCCCGCCGCACGAACCCAGGAACCATTCCTGCGCTGGGCCAGTATCCTGATGATGTGAACGCAGCGGGACGGACCCCGGTCGCGAACGGAGGCGTCGTGATGCAACGACACCGGAGCCTACCTATGAAGACAGGGGTCGAACATGCAATCGGCATACAGACGTTGGCCCATATATCATTTTCGCCTGGAACAACTTTCCTTTCGGACCCGTCGGTGGCGGGGAATTCGCCTTCGACGAGTGTCGATGCGGTCGCTCCTGACCGCGCTGGCCGTCACGGTAGGCACGCCCGTACAGGCTCAGACGCTACCTGCACTTCCTGAGGAGACCGCCGCAGCCAACAGTTCGACGTGGGCGGACGGCAACCGTGCCGCCGGACCGCTGTTCGGGGTCGAAAGCACTGACCGAAGAGCGGAGCCGGAGCTCTTCATCAGCGCCGAACCCGACACGATGTTCGCGAGGCTGGAGGACCTGCACCTCGCGGTGAAGCGCACCGCGCCGGGGAATTGACTCCCGGTGAGGGTCAAGCTGGAGCAGGAGCAGGAATGGCTCGCCGACAGCTTTCGCGACGTGACTCTTCGCGCCGGCGACACGATCGCGGTACTGACCATTCCTCGCAGTGATTTCAAGCAAGGCGTCTCCCACAGCGGCGCTCTCACGGCGACCGTGGATGACGTAGACGGTTACGATACGGCCCACGCGAAGGCGGCCGTCCACGTCATCGCGCAGGAAACCCCGGTGGTGAGCTTCTCCCTGTCCCGCGACTCCTACACGTTCGCGGAGGACGTGGGGCGCGCCCGCGCGCAGTTCGTCGCACGAATGGCGCCCGGCATGCCCAGAGGGGTGACCGTCGGCGTCCTGGTTGCGACGAGAGGAGAGGAATCGTCCATCGACGGACTCACCGCGACATCGGGCGAAGACTATGAGTCGGTGAGCGGCGGGCTGCTCATGATGGGGGAGAAGTACGCATTGGAAGATGGCCGGTGGGTGGGGCGTACGGACCTGATCCTGCCGCTCTTCGACGACGATGTCCGCGAAGGCACCGAGACGTTCGAGTTGCTCCTGCAGCCCACCTCCGGCGAAATCGACATCGCGCATCCTGACCACTAGATCGAACTGCCGACGGGCTCCAGTTCCGTCGAATTGACGCTCGCGGCGCGCGACGACGAACGCGAGGAAGGGGACGAGCGGATCAGGATCTCCGCGACTCTCGCCGATGTCGCGACCAGCACTGAGATCATCCGCATCCTGGATCGGTTCCCGGGGCCGCGGGTCGAGATCACCTTCGAGGGGGTCCAGCCGGCACGGGACGAGTATGACGCGGGGATCGCGACGGGTCCGTTCACCACGCGCTTCATGTTCAGCGAGCCGGTCGAAGGCTTCACGCGGGAGGACATCGACTGGCAGACCCACTCCCTTACGACCGTGGACACCACGAATATCGGCGTGCTCCTCTGGGACTACACGGAGGTTCGCGCGGGTCTGGAATACACGGCCAGGATGATGCCGGACCAGGACGGGCGTCTGTGGATCGGCGTTGATCCTGGAGCCGCGAGATCGGTGGCGACGGGCGACGGGAACCAGCTCGGCGTCAACAGCCTGTGGGTCGACCTGCCCCCGGACCGCCTCATGGTGGCGCCGACCGAGTTGACCATCGATGAGGGGGATGAGGACGGCGCCGCCTTTATAGTCGTGCCGACGAGCGCGCCGACGGGCCCTGTGACTGTGACGGTGACGGGAACGGATGGCACGGACCTCGATGTCGATTGGTCGACGTGGACGTTCAGGCTCCCGTATTGGAACGGGGGTTGGGCCGTCACGGTCACGGCGGCCCACGACGCCGACACCGCGGACGAGCAGGTGAGACTCTGGGTGAAGGCGTCCGGCGGCGGCTACGACGGGCGCGGCGCGGACCTCGTCGTCAACATCAGGGACGACGACGGGGCCTCGGCGGACCAACCTCGAGTCGTGGGCCCGCTGCAGCCTGGGTCGGAGGAGGCGCTGAAGCTGCTCGGCGATGTAACACCGGATGCGGCGGCGGCGGCGCTGCTCGGAGGAGGAGGCCTCGGCGAAGCGCAACTGAACGCACTGGACCGTCTGGGCAACCGTAACGGACGCTATGACTTGGGGGATATGCTCTCCTGGGCCGTCCGCTGCCGGCGAGCTGAGCGGTCCAACCGTCCGAGGAGACGGCGGTCTCGCTGCTATCCCCGTGGCCATCGACCGGACAGGGGTGGCCGAAGGCGCAGAAGCCGGACCCGGACCGCGCTCGCGTTCCTCGCGGTGGTCACCCTTTCGTGGGGCTGCGATCAGGGGGGCGGCCTCATCGAGCCTTCCGCCGGGGAGCCGGAGCCCGGTTTCCTTGCGGTCGAGTTGATGGCACCGGCCGGTGCGCGCCTCGGCGGCGCATGGCTGGCGGTCGAAGGCCCGGACATCGGGGCGCTCCGTGCGCCAGGGTCGGAGGTGTTCGAGTCCGACGATGGAACCCGGAAGGAGGTCATCGTGGCGGGCCCGCTCTCCCCGGGGCGCATCCTGGAGTTCCGAGTCCCCGATCGGCGACTCGGTTCACACTACCGGGTCCGCCTGATCGAGGTCACGGGAGAGGACTACCAACCGAGAGACGTGTCGGCCTACTCGACGCGGATCTCACGCTAGCTAGGCCCGCAGTACCCAGTGTGCCCGGCGCGCACGAGGCCTGTGCGCGCCGGGGCACTTCCCCCAACCATGCCGTCAACGCGTCATGCCGGGCGTGGAGACGGCCTCCGCGCGACGGCCTCCGTTCGTTGACATGATTGCATTGCAATCACAAGTTGTGTGTCCGTCCCGGCAGATCAACCGTGGACCCGCGAGGGAGAGCCCATGGCCAGCATCACAATTCGTAACCTGGACGACGAAGTGAAGACCCGGCTTCGCATTCGTGCGGCGAGCAACGGTCGCTCGATGGAGGAGGAGGCACGGACCATACTGCGCGCGGCGGTCGAAGAGCGGGCCGAACCTCGAAACCTGGCGCGGGCCATCCGCGCTCGCTTCGAACCCTTCGGCGGTGTCGAACTCGAACTTCCGGCGCGGGAACCCGTGCGCGAGCCACCCACCTTCGACGGCGCGTCATCCTGATGTTCGTTCTCGATACGAACGTCGTGTCCGAACTGATGCGTCCGGTGCCCCGTCCGGCCGTCGAGGCCTGGGTAGGAGGACGTCCCGCCGCCAGCCTCTTCTTCACGGCAATCGGGGAGGCAGAACTCTGGTTCGGGGTCGAGATCATGCCGCGGGGGGTGCGCAGAGATGCGCTCGCCGCCGCTATCGAACAGGTGCTGAGGGAAGATTTCGCCAGCCGCAGCCTGCCTTTCGACAGCAGGGCGGCCCGTCACTACGCGACGATCGCCGCCACGCGGCGCGCGGCCGGCCGGCCCATCTCGCAGGCCGATTGTCAGATCGCGGCGATTGCCGGTTCTCGTGGCTCCACGATCGTCACGAGGAACGTCCGCGACTTCGAGGGGCTGGGCATTGCCCTCGTCGACCCCTGGGAGCGGTGATCCCGGATCCGTCAGGCGGCACCCCCGACTTGTGATTGTCGGGACGCCCATCATCGATCTACGTTTGCGCTCCCGCGGGTCCTGACCGGCGCCCCGTCCGGCGGCCCCGCATAGCCACAGCCGATTCAGGTGTCGCCGGAACAGGAGCCAAAGCCCCATGCGCAAGCAGGATGTTCTCACGCTCGCCACGCTGACCCCGCTCGTTGCCGTCTCACTGATTTTCGCCGCGTCGACTCCGGTGCTCGCCGCGCAGGAGGCCGTGGTCTTCGACTCCGCCGATGTCGCCGGACTCGGCTTCCGCTCCATCGGCCCGCCGCGGGGTGGGCGGAGCACCGCCGTGGCAGGGATCACCGAGCAGCCGCTGACCTATTTCATGGGTGCAACCGGCGGCGGCGTGTGGCGCACCGACGACGCCGGCCTCAACTGGAGCAACATCTCCGACGGCTACTTCGAGACCGGCTCCATCGGAGCCATCGACGTGGCGGACGGCGACCACAACGTCATCTACGTGGGGACGGGCTCGGCCTGCATCCGCGGCAACGTGTCGAAGGGGATCGGCGTCTACCGCAGCACCGACGGCGGCGATTCCTGGACCCATGTCGGGCTGCCGAACGCGGGCCAGATCGGCCGCATCGAGGTCCACCCGCGCGATGCGGACATCGCTTTCGTGGCGGCGATGGGCGATCCGTTCGGTCCCAACCCCGAGCGCGGCGTCTTCCGCACGACCGACGGCGGAGAGACGTGGGACCACGTCCTCGCGATCTCCGACTCCACGGGCGTCGTCGACCTCGCGATGAACCCGGGCAATCCGCGAATCATCTTCGCCGCCGCGTGGCGGGGCGAGCGCAAGCCGTGGACCGCGATCTCGGGTTCAGAGGAGTCCGGCATCTTCCGCTCGACCGACGGCGGCGACACGTGGGACCGGCTCGAGGGCGGACTCCCCACGGGCCTCGTGGGCAAGGCCGCCGTTACGGTCTCCCGCGCGAACCCCGACCGCGTGTGGGTCCTCATCGAGGCGCCCAACGACCGCGGCGGCGTCTATCGGTCTGACGACGGCGGCGACAGCTGGAGCCGGGTCAACGACGACCGCGGGCTTCAGCAGCGCGCGTGGTACTACACGCACATTTACGCCGACCCGGTGGATGAGAACACGGTCTACGCCCTCAACGTCGGCTACAACAAGTCGATCGATGGCGGGGTGACCTGGGAGGGTTATTCCGTCCCGCACGGCGACGTGCACGACCTCTGGATCAACTACGAGGACCCTGACTTCCAGGTGGTGGCGGACGACGGCGGCGGGCAGGTCACGACGACGGGCGCCGAGAGCTGGTCCACGTACTACAACCAGAACACGGCCGAGATCTACCGGGTCTTCGTCGACAACCAGTTCCCCTACCGGGTGTACGGCTCGCAGCAGGACAACTCCACGATCATGGTGCCGAGCCGGGGGATGCCGGCGGTGCAGCCGGCACAGCACTGGGCCGCGGTCGGGGGCTGCGAGAGCGGGCACATCGCGATCGACCCGCGCAACCCGGATGTGACGTACGCGGGCTGCTACGGCGGCAGCATCAACCGGGTGGACCGCGGGAGGGGCGACGTGCGGCAGATGTTGCTCTACCCGCAGCTGCAGCTCGGGCACGCCGCGAAGATGATGCGGCACCGCTTCCAATGGAACGCGCCGATCCGGATCTCGCCGCACGATCCCGATGTCGTCTATCACATGTCGCAGTTCGTGAACCGGACGAGTGACGCGGGATATTCCTGGGAGACGATCAGCCCCGATCTCACGCGTAACGACACCACGAAGCAGGACTTCGCGGGCGGCCGCATCACCTGGGACAACACCGGGGTGGAGGTCTACGCGACGATCTTCGCCTTCGAGGAGTCGCCGCACGAAGCGGGCGTTCTGTGGGCGGGTTCGGACGACGGCCTCATTCACGTCTCGCGCGACGCGGGCGGGAACTGGGCCGACGTCACCCCCGGGGACCTGCCGGAGTTCTCGACCGTCAACATGATCGACCTCTCGGCGCACGGGCCGGGGCGGGCACACGTCGCCGCCTACCGCTACCGGATGCAGGACGACACGCCGTACATGTGGCGGACCGACGACTACGGGGAGAGCTGGACCCGCCTCTCGACGAACGGCATCGATCCGGGCCATTTCGTGCGCGTCGTACGCGAGGACCCGGAGCGGGAGGGCCTCCTCTACGCGGGCACCGAGTACGGGCTCTACCTGAGCTTCGATGGCGGCGACCGCTGGCAGCGCTTCCAGCAGAACCTGCCCATCACGCCGATCACCGACATGCAACTGCACGACGGCGATCTCGTCGTGGCGACGCAGGGCCGCTCCTTCTGGATCCTCGATGACATTTCGGCGCTGCGCTCGATGTCCGCGGCCTCGCTCGCCGCGGCCATGCACCTCTACGCGCCGGGCGACGCGGTGCGCGCGCAGGGCGTGTTCCCCAACGGCGCGGTGATCCACTTCGCGCTCGGAGATGGATTCGGGGACGGGATGGAGGAGACCGTCAATCTCGAGATCGCGGACGGCGGTGGAGAAGTGGTGCGCGTCTACTCCTCGAACCCCGGCTCGTGGGACGACGAGGCGAAGGCGGCGGTCGGGCGCTCGTCCACTTGGTCGCCGGACCGCCTGCAGATGAGCGCGGGCCTCAACCGTCTGGTCTGGAACCTTCAGGGCGAGGGGCCGGACCTGGTCGAGGGCGCCCGGATCTGGGGCTTCGCGGGCCGGGTGCCCGCTGTGCCGGGAAGCTACGAGGTGCGTGTCTCCGCGGGTGACGCGACGCAGACCCAGCCGCTGGAGGTCCACATCGATCCCCGGGTGGCCGACCAGGTCACGGTCGCCGACCTGCAGGCCCAGCACGACCTCATGGTTCGCGTGCGCGGTCTCCTGCAACAGTCGCACGACGCGGTGCGGGACGCGCGCTCCATCCGCTCCCAGATGCGGGATGTCGCGGCGTCCGTGGAGGAGGCTGGCTACGGAGATGATTTCACGGAGATGGCCGAAGCGGCGGGCGAGAAACTCACGGATGTCGAGGAGGAACTCTTCCAGACGAAGAACCGGGCGGGACAGGATCCGCTCAACTTCCCGCCCATGCTCGACAACGAGATCGTGAACCTGTACGGCTACATCTCGTCGACCTACGACCGTCCCAACCAGGTGGCGGGCGTTCGTGCCGACGAACTCGAGGCCGAACTGGGCGAGTGGCTGGGGACGCTCCAGCAGATCATCGACACGGACGTGGCCGCGTTCAACAACCGGCTGCGCGAGGCCGGCGTCCCCGGCGTGATCGTGCGCACCCCGCCCCGCGCCACCAGCTGAGCATCGCCGGACTCGTGGACCGTTCCGGGGGCCCGGCGGGCGCGCACCCCGAGAGGTGGCGCGCGCCCGCCGGCGCGGCCCTCCGTTGACCGATTCCGACGTTTCGCTGGATGTCCTCGCCCGACGCTGCTTCGAGCAAAGCGCGCAGGCGGCGGAACGCCGGCTCGACAAGGAGATCGCCCGTTCGCGACCGAAGGCCGAGGAGGCCAAGTGGATCATCGGCATGGCATTGCCGCTCGCGCTCATCGGGGCCTGCGTCGCGGGCGTCACCGGCGGGATTGGGGGATTCCTGATTGTCATGGGCCTGGCCGCGTCGGTCTGAGCGGGGAGCGCCTTCGCCAAGCACTACCCCAACCGGCAGAGGCGCTTGGAGATCCGGCGGTCGGTAGCACACCGCATCACCGCCTATCGCCAGGGAGAACCCCGGGCCGTGATGCGCGTGCACGAGTTCGCGGTGGCCGACTTCCGGGAGCGGATCGCGGAGCACCGCGCCCGCACGATCGGGGCGGACTCGGAATGGGGGCGGGCCCGGGCCTCGCTCGCGGAGGCGGCGGATGAGGCGCAGCGTTCCGCCGCGTACTGGCGCGAACGCCTGCGCGCGGAGCCGGAGAGTGAACTCGCGGGTGCGCAGGGCCGCGTCGCCGACAGGCTCGAGGCGAAGCTCGGGGAGGCGCTCGGGAAGCTCGACGCGCGGGCCGCCGCGCTCCGCAGGTTCTACAACGATTGCGATGCCCGGCTGGCGGTCATGGACCGCTGCAACCGGGACCTGGAGGAGTCGCGCCGCCTCGAGGAACTGTCGGGCCGGGCCGACATCGTCATCGCCCGGGCGGAAGGCGTGATGGAGTCCCTCGCTCGCGCGTTCGTCGCGGAGGCCCGGACCATGGGCGACGCACTCGGGGTCGTCGCGACCGTGGGCATCAAGTCGCTCGCGGGCGAGGCCCCGGTCGAGAACATCGAGTACCTTGCCGATCGTATCATCGAGAGTTCCGACCGCGAGCGGACCGCCATCGAGGATCTCGACCGCCGGCTGATGCACCCCTCGCGCCGACACGAATATACAGGTCGATCTGGAATCGTTAATGCCCGGAAGACACTCCCCCGCCCTACCCGCATTGCTGCTTGTCCTCGTCATCTCCTGGGCGGCGGCCTGTGGCGAGGACATGGCGGCGCCTCCCCCGTCCTCTCCCAACCAGCGGCCCGTGGCGACGAGCACGATCCCGGCTCAGGAACTCGCCGCGGGCGACACGCTCACGGTGGAGGCATCCTCATACTTCTCGGATCCGGATGGGGATGTCCTGACTTTCGAGGCGGCGACCTCGAACACCGGCGTGGTTACGGTATCGCTCGCCGGCAGTTCTGTCGCCGTCGTCGCGGTGGCGCCGGGCGAGGCGAGGATCACGATCCGGGCCCGGGACCCTCGAGGCCTTCAGGCCTTGCTGGACTTCAACGTTCTCGTGCCGACGCCGCGGACGGAGGACCACGCCCCTCTCGTCGCCTTCTACGAGGCGACGGGCGGACCGAACTGGTCCAACAACGACAACTGGCTGACCCCGCGCCCGCTCGAAGTCTGGCACGGCGTTCAGGTGGACGGCGAGGGTCGGGTTGTGGGGCTCAACCTCGAATTGAATCGGCTGACCGGTCAGCTCCCGCCGGAGCTGGGCGAACTCCCGCGCCTCCAAACGCTCGTCCTGTCACGAAACGAACTGACGGGCGCGATCCCGCCGGAACTCGGCGGCCTGCCGGACCTCCGGCGGCTGGACCTTCGCGACAACAGGATCGGGGGTGAGATCCCGCCGGCCCTGGGCGACATCGCCTATCTGGACGAGCTGGACCTGCGCGGGAACCAGCTGGAAGGGGCAATCCCCGCCGCCCTCGGCAACCTCGGCAGCCTGCGACGCCTCTACCTCAGCGAGAACGACGTCACGGGGGAGATCCCCTCCGACCTCGGAAACCTCGTCAGGCTGGAGCGCCTCTATCTCGCGGACAACGACCTGGCGGGGGAAATCCCCCCTGCGCTCGGCGACCTCACCGGGCTGCGACAGCTCTACGTCGGCGACAACGGCCTTACGGGGGAGATCCCTCCCACCCTCGGTGATCTTGCCAGCCTTCGGCACCTGGTGCTGTTCGGGAACGCGCTGGTCGGCCCGGTCCCGCCCGAACTCGGGCGTCTGACACAGCTGCGTTTGTTGAACCTGAGAGACAACCCCGGGTTGTCGGGAGCGCTCCCCAGTGCCGTGACCTCGCTCTCCAGCATCAGCGAGCTCCTGCTGCAGGGTACCGGTCTCTGCGCGCCGCTCGAACCCACGTTCCGGAACTGGCTGGACGGGATCTGGAAACACCGGGTGTCTCCCTGCGGGGGCGAAGGGTTCCCCGTCTATCTGACCCAGGCCGTGCAGTCGACCGAGTTCCCGGTCCCGCTCGTGGCGGGCGATTCGGCCTTGCTGCGAGTGTTTCCCACGGCTCCCGATGGCGCTGTCGTCGACTTCCCGCCCGTGAATGCCCGGTTTTATCTGGACGGCGTGGAAGAATATTCAGTGGACATTCCCGCACAGGCCAATCCCGTCCCGACCGAGTTCGACGAGAGTTCTCTCGCGGTGTCCGCTAACGCCGTAGTTCCGGCACGCGTCGTGCAGCCGGGGTTGGAAATGGTCGTCGAGGTCGACCCGGACGGTACGGTGGACCCCGCCCTCGGTCTCACTCAGCGGATCCCCGCGTCCGGACGGCGTCCCGTCGACGTGCGGGAGATGCCCACCTTCGATCTCACGCTGATCCCTTTCCTTCGGGAGGGCAGTCAGGACCGGTCGATCGTCGCATTCGTCGAAGGCCTGACCCCGGACCACGAGTTCCTGTGGATGACGCGCACGCTGCTGCCGATCGGGGACTTCGTACTGAGCGTGCACGAGCCCGTGACCGCCTCGACCAACAATCAGAACGAGCTGCTCGGACTGACGAGCACGATCCGGGTCATGGAAGGCGCGAGTGGCTACTACATGGGCACGATGACGGGGAGTGACGGTGGCGGTCTGGCCTACCTCGGCGGGAGGTCGAGCTTCGCCGATATGCGCGAGGACATCGTCGCCCACGAACTCGGACACAATCTGAGCCTTGAGCACGCCCCGTGCTCCGCTCCCGGACCCGATCCCTGGTTCCCGCAGCCCAACGGGACCATCGGCGCCTGGGGATACGATTTTCGCGATGGCGACCAGCTCATCCCGCCGGACACGCCGGACATCATGTCCTACTGCCACCCGCCGTGGATCAGCGACTACTACTTCGGCAACGCGCTTCGTCATCGGCTGCGCGTGGAACGGGTGGAGGCCGCGGCCCCCGGTCGTACGGTCGCCGCGGGGGACCGGACGCTCCTGCTCTGGGGCGGCATCGACGAGACGGGCGCCCCGTACCTGGAGCCGGCTTTCGTCCTCGATGCTCCGCCGACCCAGCCGCGATCGGCGGGCCCCTACGAGTTACGCGGGAGGACGGCGACCGGCGAACAATTGTTCTCGCTGACCTTCGCCATGCCGGAGGTGGCCGATGGGGACGGGAGGTCGAGCTTCGCTTTCGCTCTGCCCGTTCAGTCCGGTTGGGCTGGCGAGCTGGCGAGCATCACGCTCTCCGGGCCCCCCGGGTCCTACACTCTGGATGCCGAGAGCGATCGGGCGGTGGCCATCGTGCGCGATCCCGCCACCGGTCAGATCCGCGGCATCTTCCGCGATCTGCCGCCCGACGCGCTGGCGGCCGCCTCACTCGCTCAGGGTGTGGCGGAGGCGCTGTCTCTCGACCCCGGCCTGGAAGTGCTGGTCAGCCGCAGGATCCCCGTGCCCGCGGACTGGAATCGATAGCCCGCCGAACTAGTTCCCCTCGCGGTCTCGAAGGTCGGCGATGCCGCCGGCGTCGATCGCGTCGCGCAGTGCGTAGAGTTCGTCCGCCGTGATGTCGCGCCCTTCCAGCTCGATCACGAAGCGGTTCGCCACGAACCAAGTGAACTCCCCGCTTCCCCGATCGCCCCTCCTGCGTTCGAACTCCTCGAAGGCGGGGTGGCCGCCGTATTCCGTCGTACGCGCCCACCCTCGGTCGCTCTCCTCCTCGACCTCGACATCGAGCCAATCCGCGAAGGCCTCCAACCCGATCGCCCCAAGGGCGCCGGTATCGACGATGGAGACATCGATCTCGGCGCCGCTCCCGGCCTCGTATTCGGCCTCGACCACAGACACCCGAAGCCCGAACGCGCCGCCCGAACTACCGTCCCGTGAGGTGCGCCGGAAGTCGCCGACCTCTTCGGGCAGGAAACCGTAGAACTCGCGGAATTCGATCGGATTCTCGACCCCGCCGGCGGTCAACTCCTCGGCCAACTCGGACATCGCCTCGCCGATCTCCTCCACGGCCTCCGACACGCTCTCGGCGAATTCTTCCGCCGCCTCGTGCAGGTCCTCCCGCGCCTCCTCGGCCTCGTCGCGCGAATCACTGTCCCCGATGAAGAAGCAACCCGCCGACACCAGGCCCACGAACAGGGCGCCCGCGAGGGCGATCCGCCTCGAGGGGCAACCGAGAGAACGACGCTTCCGGGACATATCTTCCTCCAGAGGCTGAATGCAGGGCACTACAGGTCGCGCGGCCGCGAACACCGCGCCGCGCGGGCGCCCCCGGCTGCTGCGGGGGGCCTGTGCGCGTCTACGCGCCGCGCCGGGAGGAAGTGTCAGTTCGTCCACGCGCGCGAGGAGAACCAGTCCCGCGGCGAAGAAGACGATGATCCTTAAGGCGTCGCGCGGCGGCGGCGGACCGTCGGGCCGTTGACCGGCGACCCGTGCGGTTCGATGGTGTTGCCATGAACAACCCCCCGTCCCGTCCCGCCGTTTCCCCCAGGGCGCGCATCGCGGCGCTGGCTCGCAATGACAAGTGGTTCCTGGGGGGGCTGGACGGCGTGGTGTGGGCGCCGCCGTTCCCGCAGTGGCTTCACCGGCCGGGGTTCTGGGATCCCGTGCACCTGCTGCAGCACGAGGTCGGCCCGGGGTTCTCGGTGGCCCTCGTGCGCCCCGACGGGCTGGAAAACCCCCTCCGTAGAGCGACCTGCGGCCCGAGCGGTCGCGAGCCGACGCCACGCAGGTGGCGGCCCGGGCGGCTGGTCGCCACGTGGTCGGATGAGCGAGGCGTCATCGTCGAGGAGCGCCGCCAGGTGCTGCCGGGCGGAATCCTGGAATCATCCTGGCACGTCCCCCGCGAGCTCGAGGGCCACCTCGTCGGCTTCACCGCGCAGCCGGCCGACGCGACCGACGGGGCGGAACCCACGGCAGCCGGCGTGGGCTGGACGCGGGCCGTCTCGGACCGGCGCGGGCAGGAATTGGTCCTGCGCCTGGAGCTCGCGGGCTCCGTTTCGCCCGCGTGGCGGCGCATCGTCCCGTCCGAGGGGCGCGGCGCGCCCGAATGGCGGCATTCGCCCTTCGCGGAAGACGGCGGCGGCCGCCCGGGGAGCGCCGGGACCGCTTGCGCGGGCGCCGACCCCGCGCCCGGCGCGGCCCCCGACCCCAACTCCGACCCGGACGCACGCCGCTCCGGGTGCATCTGGATCGCCGTCGCCCTTCCGCTGGCGGGGATCGACGACGGCGGCCCGCCGACCATCCGGCTGACCCTCCGCCTCCGGCGCGTCGAAGCTCGGCGCCCGGCTCCAACGTCCTCGACGCCCCCGGCCGGCGAGACCCCGGCAGCCTCCGCCTGGGAGTCCTTCTTCGGCGGGTTTCCCCACTTCCAGTGCGGCGATCCATATCTCGACCGCTACTTCGACTACCGCATCTACGGCCTTGGCCTGAACCGCATCGAGGGTCCATGGGGCCCGGTGCGGCACCCCGCCATCGCCGAGGGCCCGGAGTACTTCCACGTGCCGATCGCCTACAGCGCGCAGTGCCACATGATGGAGATGCGTTGGCGGAGGGGCGGGCGCGAGGCGTGGGGCTCACTCCTGAACTTCGTCGACAACCAGAAGCCCGACGGCTCCTTCCACGGGCGCCTCTATCCCGAGCGCCTCGAGGGCACCGACTTCTACCACGCCAACTGGGGCGACGCGCTGCTCGCGGTCGACGACATGCACCCCGATGCGGCGTCGCTGGCCCGCTGCTACGAGGCACTGTCGCGCTACGCCCGCTGGCTGACGGCGGCGCGCGACCCCGAGGCGTCGGGGATGTTCACCGTCACGAACCATTTCGAGACGGGACAGGAGTACATGTCGCGCTACATGGCCGTGGACGAGGAGGCCGACGTGGCGGGGTGGCGTCCCCGCCTCCGCCTCAAGGGGATCGACGTCACGGTGTACGCGCACCAGCTGTTCCGCGCCCTCGGCTCGGTGGCGCGCCGCCTGGAGCGGGCGGGCGACGAGGCCGAGTGGCGCGGGCTCGCGGCCCGCTGCTGGAGGGCGATCGACGAACGCATGTGGTCGGCGGAGGCCCGGCTGTTCACCGACGTGGACGGGCGCACCGGCGAGCGCACCGGCGTGAAGGCGGCGGTGGGGTTCTACCCGCTGCTCACGGCACGGGTGGGCGGCGCCCGCCTCGACGCCCTGCTGGATCACCTCGAAGATCCGGGGAGCTTCGGCACGCGCTTCCCTCTGCCTTCGTCCAGCGTGGACGATCCGCGATTCTCGGCGGAGGGCATCTGGCGGGGGAAGCGCCGCAACTGCCCGTGGAACGGACGGGTATGGCCGATGACGACGAGCCACGTGATCGAAGGGTTGCTGCGCTGCTGGCGCGGCGGGAGCGCGCGGGCCGGCATGCTGGCGGCCGACATGCTCAACCGCTTCGCGCGCATGATGTTCACCGACGGCGACCCCTCGCGCCCCAACTGCTTCGAGCACTACAACCCGCACACGGGCCGCGCGTGCCACTTCCGGGGCATCGACGACTACCAGCACTCCTGGATCCTCGATTTGCTGACGCGCGGATTCGCCGGGCTCCATGTGGACGCGTCGGGAATCGAGGTGCGACCGCTGCCGAACGGTCCCGCCCGCGTGTCGCTGGGACCGGCAATCGCGCGGGGTCGCACCGTGCGCGTCGACCTGGAACCCGCGCGGGTGAGCGTCACCGTGGACGGCGAGCGGTTCGACGGCCCGCGCGGCGAGGCCTTGCGAGTTCCGTGGGTTCCGTGAGTCGCGCTACGCAGGGCGTCATGCTGCGCGGCGTGGAAAAGCGGTACGGCAAGGTCGTGGCCCTGCGGACGGTGGACCTCGAGGTCCGGCCCGGGGAGCTGATGGTGCTGGTGGGCCCCTCGGGGTGCGGCAAGAGTACCCTGTTGCGCCTCATCGCCGGGCTCGACGAACCCACCTCGGGGGAGGTGTGGATCGGAGGACGGCGCGTGGACGATGTCGAGCCGGGCGCCCGGGACGTGGCCATGGTGTTCCAGAGCTACGCGCTCTACCCGCACATGACCGTGGCCCGGAATCTGGGCTTCGGCCTGCGCGTGCGCGGCACGCCGCGCGCCGAGCTCGAGCGGCGCGTCGCGGACGCCGCCGCCGCCCTCGGGCTCTCCGAGCTGCTGTCGCGGAGGCCCGGCCAGCTGTCCGGGGGAGAGCGCCAAAGGGTGGCTCTGGGACGCGCCATGGTCCGCGATCCGGGCGTGTTCCTGTTCGACGAGCCGCTCTCGAACCTGGACGCGGAGCTGCGCTTGCGGACGCGCGACGAGATCGCCGCCCTGCACCGGCGCCTCGGCACGACGATGATCTTCGTGACGCACGACCAGGTGGAAGCGCTGTCGCTGGGCCAGCGGGTCGCGGTCATGGATCGCGGCCTGCTCCAGCAGGTGGGCACGCCGCAGGAGGTCTACCGCCGACCGGGCAACCTGTTCGTGGCGGGCTTCGTGGGGTCGCCGCCCATCAACCGCATCCCCCTGTCCCGCGACGAAGGGGGGCGCCTCGCGGGCGGTCCGTTCGCGCTCGCGGAGCCGTCGCGCCTCGACCGCGCCACGCTGGCGGTGCGGCCGGAGGACCTCGCGCTGGCCGAGACCGGCGACTTCCGGGCCACCGTGCTCCGCGTGGAGCCGCTGGGCAGCGAGCAGCGCGTGCACCTGGACGGCCCCGGCGACGCGGCGTGGGTGGCGCGCGCATCCCCCGCCCTGCGGGTCGCCCCTGGCGACCGCGTGAGCGTCTCCGTCGCATGGGACCGCAGTCACCTGTTCGGTCCACATGGCCGCCGCGAGGAGGCCGCGCCGCGACCGATGGGCCGGCCGGCCTCGCGATGACGAGCCCTCGACCGCGCGCGCGCCGGCCCCTTCTGGCCGCCACCGGTTGCGCCACCGTCGTCCTCGCGGCGGTCGCCTGCGGCCCCGGCGAGTCCGGCGCCGCGTTGCGCGTGGCCCTCTGGGCCGGAGGCCACGAACTCGAGATCGAGCGGCAGGTGGCCGACCGCTACGAGGCCTTGCACCCCGGCGTGCGGGTCGTGCTCGAATCGGCTCCCAACGGATACGAGGAGCGGCTGCTGACCTCGATCGCGGCGGGGCGTCCGCCCGATGTCTACCTCATGGACTCACCCGACATCCCCACCTTCGTGGAGCGCGGGCTGGCGCTGGACCTCGCACCCTGGCAGGAGGCGCTCGGCTTTCGACCGGACAGCGTGTTCGGGCCGGTGGCGGATGCGTTTCGCCGGGGCGAATCCATGTTCGCGCTGGCGAAGGACTTCACTCCCATGGTCCTGTACGCCAATCGGGCCGCGCTCGCCGCCGCGGGCGTCGAAGACCTTCTGCCGGCCGCGCCGTCGCCCACCGCGCCGCCGGCCGGCTGGACCTGGAGCGACTTCCGGCGGGCCGCCGAGGCGGTCGTCGCGGACACCGACGGCGACGGTCGGAAGGACGTGTTCGGGTTCGACTTCCCGCGCAACCTGTACCAGTGGATTCCGTTCGTGTGGTCGGCGGGAGGCGACATTCTGGCGCCCGACGGCAGCGGGGCGGCGGGCTACATGGACGGGCCGGAAGCGCTGGAGGCCTACCGCTTCCTCACGGCCCTGGCGGAGGACGGCCTCACCCCGGGCGCGCAGTTTGTCCAGCAGGGAGACCCCGCGCGGGAGGCGCGCTTCGCATCGGGCGGACAGGCGTTCCTGCTGTCGGGCCACTGGACGCTCCCCGTGTTCCGCGATCTGGTGGAGGCGGGCGCCCTGGACCTGGCCATCGTCCCCATTCCGCACCATCCGTCGCGGACGGCGGCGTCCAGCGTACTGTACGCGTCGGGGTGGGCCGTGCCGCCCAACGCGCCGCACCTGCGCCGGGCCATCGACCTGGCTGGCTTCCTCGCCTCGCCCGAAGCGCAGCGCATTCGGGCGCGGTCTGGACTCGCCATTCCCGCGCGGATGGATGTGGCGGCGGAGATCGCCGCGGCGGACGGCACGGGGGTCGAGGGCGCGTTCATCGCGCTGGTGGAGGGCGCGCGGATGACGTGGGGCGCCCGGGTGCGCGACTTTTCCCGCATCGAGGCGCTGGCGGTCGAGATCATGGACCGCCGCTTGGTGCGGGGAGAGTCCCTCGCATCGAGCGCCTCGGACGTGGCCCGCCGCATCGACGCGGAGTTCGGGTGGTGAGCGGCGTGCGGCAGCCGGCCCTCGCCGCCCTCGCCGCCCTCGCCCTCGCCGCCGGCTTCGGGTTGGTTCTGGCCGTCGGCGCGGGCCGGGTGGAGGGCGCACGGGTGGAGGGCGCGGAAGCCGAGGCGCGCATGGCGGCCGCGCTGTGGGAGGAGGAGGGGGGCGGCGCCCAAGCCGTGGCCAGGCTGCTCGGCGAACGGGCGACGATCGTCGGCGCGGGCGCCGGAGGCGCCGGGGCGGGGGCGTACGCCTACGAGGCCGGCGCGCTCGAGCCCGCCGCCTGGATCGCGGTCGCGCCGCGCCGCGCGGGCGGCCCCTGGACCGCCTTCCCCGCCATCGCCACCGCCATCGCGCTGGGGGGCGTGGCGCTCATCTCGGGCTGGGCCGCCGCCCGGCGCCGCGGTCCGACGCGCTCGCGCTACCCGGCGGGCATCGCCCTCCTCTCCGTCGGCTGCATCGCCCTGACGGCGGTCGCCGCCGAGCGATGGGCGGACCGCGAACTCCGATCGCTGAGCGCCGCCACGGTGGCCCAGGGCGCGCGAGCCGTCGAGCTTGTCATGGCGACTGGCGCGGATCCAGCCCGCGCCGCCCGGGTCGCCGGCCTCCCGTGGGCCGAGGACCGCTCGCTGGAGTCCGCGAACCAGCAGTGGACCATGCCGGCCGCAGTCGCGGCGGCCATCGCCGCCTCGCCCGAACGAGGCGTGGTGACGCCGTACGCGGTGGAAGCGGGCGGCGCCACCTACCACGCGGCCCGCGTCGCCGACGTCCACCTCGCCTTCCTCGGATACGAGCGCACCGCCTCGCCCGCCGTCGCGCTGGCCGCCGCGGGCGGGCTCGCCGCCCTGCTGCTGGCGCTGGTCCTCCACCTCGCGCAGCTCGCGGCCCGCCCCCGCGCCTTGCGCCGAACCCTGGCGGCGTGGGGCCTCCTCGCGCCGGCGGCGGCCCTCATCCTCGCGTTCACCCTTGGGCCGCTCCTCTTCTCCCTATGGATCTCGCTGCACGAATGGCGCCTCATCGACCCCGCGCCCCTCTTCCTCGGACTCGACAACTATGCGGCGCTGCTCTCGAACCGCGAGTGGTGGTCGGCGATCGGGAACACGGCGCTGTTCACGCTGCACGTGCCCGCCGCGATGGCCGTCGCCCTCGCCCTGGCGCTCCTCACCCAGGGGTCGCGCCGCGGACTGCGCTGGGCCCGGCTCGCCCTCTTCCTGCCCGGCATCACCAGCGTGGCGGCGATCGCGGTGGTGTGGAAGTGGCTGTTGAGCGACCAGTACGGACTGCTGAACCAGGTTCTGGTGCGCGCGGGGCTCGAGTCCGTCCCGTGGCTCACCTCGCCCGACACCGCGCTCATCAGCCTGATGATGATCGGCATCTGGATGGTCGTGGGCTATCAGATGGTGGTCTTTCAGGCGGGCCTCGCCGCCATCCCGCGCGACTGGTACGACGCGGCCCGGGTCGACGGCGCGGGGCCGTGGCAGCGGTTCCGCCACGTCACCCTGCCCGGCCTGCGCCACACCCTGTTCTTCGTGCTCGTCACGTCGGTCATCGGATCCTTCCAGGTCTTTGGACTCGTCTATGTGATGACCGAGGGCGGCCCGCTGGGCGCCACCGATGTGGCCGTCTATCACATTTACCGGGAGGCGTGGGAGTTCCTGCGCTTCGGCAACGCGGCCGCCATGAGCTGGCTGCTGTTCGCGGTCGTGTTCGCCGCCACCTGGCTGCATTTCCGCTTCCTCGACACGCGCCGCGCCCATGGCTGACCGCGCGATGGCGCCGCGGACGGCGCGGGGGCTGCTGCTCGCCGCGGCGTGCCTGGTCATGGCGGCGCCCTTCGCGTGGATGGGACTGACGAGCCTCATGGGACAGCTTGAAGTGTTCTCCGGGGGCATCCTGCCGCGGGCGCCGCGGTGGTCGAACTACCCAGAGGCGCTGACGATCCAGCCCTTCGGGCGGTACTTCGTGAACTCGCTGGTGTTCGCGACCGTGGTGGCGGCGGGCCAGGTCGCGACCTCGGCCGCCGCCGGCTACGCCTTCGCCCGCCTCGACTTTCCGGGGCGGGATGGGCTCTTCATGCTCTTCCTGTCGACGATGATGGTTCCAGCGGTCGTCGTGCTCATCCCCCGCTTCCTCATGATCGAGGCGGTCGGCTGGATCGACACCTACCAGGGGCTCATCTCCACGGAGCTTGTCTCGGTGTGGGGCATCTTCCTCATGCGACAGTATTTTCGGACGATGCCCCGGGAACTGGAGGACGCCGCGCGCGTGGACGGCGCCGGGCACCTGCGCATCTTCTGGAGCGTCGCCCTGCCGCTCGCGAAGCCCGCCGTGGCCACGCTCGCGCTGTTCGCGTTCGTCGATGCGTGGAAGAACCTGCTGTGGCCGCTCCTCGTCACCCGGTCCATGGAAATGCGGGTCGTCGAGGTGGGGATCGCCGCCTTCCATTCGACCTACGAAATCAACTGGCCCTACCAGATGGCGGCCGGCGTCGCCGCGGTGCTGCCCATCGCGCTCCTGTTCCTGTTCACCCAGCGGTATTTCGTGCGGGGGATCCAGCTGGAGGGGATCCGGTAGCGTGGCGCACGCTGGCACCCGGCACGGCCCGGCATGATGCGCGTCGGGGCCTTCGAGGCGCGCCGTTGGGCCGGCCTCGTGTTCGCGGCCGGACCCGACGACGGCATCGGCCTCCGCCTCGTCTTCACGACTCCCGGAGGCCAGCGCCGCGAGTTGGAGGACTGGTACTGGATGGTCGCCCGCGTCGGTCCCCACGCGCCGGACGGATGCTACGCGCGCATGGAGTTCGACCTCGCCGCCGAGCCGTCGCCCGCGTCCCGCCCCGGAGAGAGCACACTCACTCTGGAGTGGTCGCGCCGCGAGGACGCCGTGGCGCTGCGGGCGGTGGCGCGCGCGCCGGGCCGGGTGGAGCTGGTGGGCGACGATCCGTGGGGGTGGAAGGCACGGTGGGAGGAAGCTTCCGACGGCTGGCGCGCGGCGCTTGGAAGCGTGGAGATCGCCGCTGCCTTCGGGCCTCGCGCGGGGGGACGCGCGGCCACCGTGGTCGCCTGGGAGCCGAGGGGGGCGCCGTCTCGATCCGCTGCCGCCCTGGCCCGCGCCCGACGCCTTCTCCCGGGGCTGGATCGCTGGATCGACGACGCGCGCGCCGACTGGGACCGCCGCCGTCCGCGTTCGTCGGGGGCCGCGGAAGGACTGGTCGAAGCCGTCGCGGACAACCTGATGTGGACCGTCCTCCTGCAACCGGAGACCGGACGCCTGTACGCGCCGGCAGGACGACGCTGGATTTTTCCGAAGCCGGGGGACGGCGCACGGGAGGGCGCGCCGGCTCCCGACGACTGGACGGTCTTCGGGTGGGATTCCTTCTTCAACGCCCTCGCGCTCGCCACCGCGTCGGGACGCCTGGCCTGGGACGTTCTCCTCGCCGGGCTCGAGTCGCGCTACCCGAACGGGAACGTGCCCAACTGGAGGAGTCGGCTCGGCGGCACGCCCGACCGCTCCCAGCCCTCGGTCGGGTCCTTCGCGGCGCTGAAGCTGCATCTTGCGCGCCCTGATGTGGACGCGCTGGCCGCCGCCTGGCCCGGGCTCCGCGCGTGGAGCGACTGGTGGGTGGCCGACAAGCGTGGACGCCCGCGCCGGGAGGGCCTCTCGCCGGGACTGTTGGCGTGGGGCTCGGATGCGGAGCTGGTTCCGGGGCGCGAGCAACTCCCGGAGTGGGAAGTGGGCGCGAACGGCCATCAGCGCGCGGCGTGGGAATCGGGCCAGGACGACCTGCCGCTGTGGGAAGAGGCGAAATGGGATCCTGGGCGGGAAGTCCTTGCCATGTCCGCCGTCGATCTGTGCAGCTACCGGGCCCTGGACCTGGAGTGCCTGTCGCGGATTGCCCGCATCCTGGGCGACCCGGCGGCCGCGCGACGGCTGGAGGCCGAGCGCGACCGCCTCGTCGCGGCGATGAACGGGGTGTTGTGGTCCGAGGCCGCCGGGCTCTACCTGGACGAGCTGCCTGCGGGTCGGTCTCCGCGCGTGGCGTCGTCGAACTTCCTTCCCTTGATTGCCGGCGTGCCGTCGGCGCGGCGGGCGCGGCGCATGGTCGGCGTGCTGCGCGACCCCGCGCGCTTCTGGGGCGAATGGGTGCTGCCCACGATCTCGCGCGATGACCCCGCGTTCGACGACCAGCAGTACTGGCGCGGTTCCATCTGGCCGCCCATGAACTACCTCGTGCTGCAGGGATTGCGGCGCTACGGGTTCGACGAACTCGCCAGCGAGCTGGCGTGGAAGGGAGCGCTCATGTTCCTGGCCGACCGCCGGCGCACGGGGTTCTGCCGGGAGAACTTCGACGCGCGCAGCGGGCGGGGGCGGGGCCGCCGCTTCCAGAGCTGGGGGCCGCTGTTCGCGCTCGGCGCCATCGAGGAGTTCGTCGACGCCTGTCCATGGCGCGGATTGCGCATCGGCTCCCGGCTGCCCGCGTTCGTCGCCGCCCAGGCGACCGGCCGAGCCCGCATCGAGGAGCTCCGCGTGGCGGGTCGGGCGCGGACGGTCGAGCTGTCGCGATGAAGGGCACGGAGCCGGCCGAACGGCCGGAGCGGCCCACGCTCGTGATCCTCGCCGCCGGGCGGTCCACCCGGTTCGGTCGCGCCAAGCAGCTCGAGCCCGTGGGGCCGGGCGGCGCATCGCTGCTCGAATACGCGATTCACGACGCCTTGCGCGCGGGCTTCGGGCGCTTCGTACTCGTGGTGAGGGAGAGCCATCGCGACGAGTTCGAGGCGCGCCTGGCTCCGCTGCGGGCGGCGGGGGTCGCGCTCTCCTTCGCCTGCCAGCGCCTCGCGCACGCCGACCTCGTGCCGCTCCCCCCGCCCGGGCGCGTCCGGCCCTGGGGCACGGGATTCGCGGTGCTGGCCGCGGCGGCCGCCCTGCCCCGCCGGGGTCCGTTCGCCGTCTGCAATGCGGACGACTTCTACGGGCGGGCCGCTTACGAGAGCCTGGCGCGCTTGCTCGCGGCCCCTCCCCCGGGCGTTCGCGCCTTCACCGTCTCCTACCCCTTGGCCGGCACCCTGTCCGCCTTCGGCGGCGTGTCGCGCGGCCTCTGCGAAATGAAGCCGGACGGCACGCTGCTCCGCATGACCGAGGGCCTGGACCTCCGCCTCGAGCGCGAGGCGACGCGGACGGGTTCCGGCGCCGAAGCCACCGCCGCCGGCGGGCGCAGTGCCGTTACTGGAACCACCACCGCCGGGACGTCGATCCGCGTCGACGCGGACAGCCAGGCGTGCATGGGGCTGTGGGGGTTCTTCCCCGAGATCCTGCCGCTGCTGGCGGAACGCTTCCGCGCCTTCCTCGCCGCCTGCCCCGGGGCCGACGACGAGTTCTACCTCTCCGAAGCCGTGAGCCACCTGGCCGCCGCCGGACGGGCGCGCTGCGGCCTTCTGCGCGCGGGCGAGGGTTGGATGGGCCTCACCTTCTCCGGCGACCGCGCGGGCGCCGCGGCCTCGCTCCGGCAGCTGACTGCGGCCGGGGCCTATCCCGCCGATCTCCGGACGCCGCCCGATCCCCCGGAGTCGGCCCCGCGCGCGCAGGCCCCGCCCATCCGCCCGCCTCAGGCGCCGCCCCGTGGGGTCGCGATCGCTCCCGGGCGCATCAACCTGATCGGGGAGCACCTCGACTATAACGGCCTCTCCGTGCTCCCGATGGCGCTCGAGCGGAACATCCGCCTGGAATTCGAGGTGCTGCGCCAACCGGCGGTCGAACTCACAGGCGATGCCGACCATGGCCCCTTCGCCTTTCGCCTGGACCGGCCGATCGAACCCGCACCCCAAGGCCACTGGTCGAACTACGTGAGGGCCGCCGCCAGGGGGTTGCTGGACCACGGCGTGGAACTGAGACGAGGCATTGGGGGGAACGTCGCCGGGACCGTGCCGGTGGCGGAGGGGCTCTCGTCGTCGTCCGCCCTCGTTGTAGCGTCGGCGCTGGCCCTGTTGCACGCGAACGAGAAGCATGTGGAGGTGCTGGAGCTGGCGGCGCTGCTGGCCCGCGCCGAGCGTTTCGTCGGGTTGCAGGGTGGCGGGATGGACCAGGCGGCGTCTCTCTGCGGAGCGAAGGGGCACGCGCTCAGGATCGACTTCGGGCCGCTGCGCGTGACGCCGGTGCCGGTGCCCGAGGGATGGCGGTGGGTCGTCGCGTCGTCGCTGGCGCGCGCGAAGAAGGCCGGGTCGGCGCGCGAGCCGTACAACGAGCGGCGGGCCCAGTGCGCGGAGGCGCTCGAGCGGCTGGGCCGGGCATCCTGGCTGGAAGTGGTGGTGGCCGACGAGGCCGAGTTCGCATCCCTCCTGGCCGGGGCGCGCCGGTCGCTGCCGCCCACGCTGTGGCGGCGCTTTCGCCATGTGGCGACGGAGGGCCGCCGCGTGATCGAGGCCGAGGCCGCGCTGCACCGGGAGGACATGGCCGCCTTCGGCACGCTGATGAACGCGTCCCACGCCAGCCTGCGCGACGATTTCGGCGTGAGCACGGCGGCGCTGGACGAGATCGTAGAGGTGGCCCTCGACGCGGGCGCGGCGGGGGCGCGGCTCACGGGGGCGGGATTCGGCGGCTGCGCAATCGCGCTCTGCCGGGCGAGCCGGGCGGAAGGCGTGATGGCCGCGCTGCGCGAGCGCTTCTACGCTCCCCGGGGCGGGGTCGGCGGCGGCGCGCTGTTCGTGGCCGCAGCGTCTGATGGAGCACGGTGACCTGATAGAGGGGTTGCACCCCCGTCTGCGGCATGGGGGGCGAACACCCTATCAAGTCTTCAAAGAAAGGGATCTGGAAACCCCAGAACCGCAAGAAGTCAGCCGGAAAGGGGGTGAAGACCGCAGCCTAAGCGCTGAGCTCGGCGAGGCCGGGTGTCAGGTGACTACCGTACTTGTACCGAGGGCGGCAGCACAGAAACCCTGCCAATCGCCGGTCAGCATCCCGAAATCAAGCCGCAACCCACTATCCCGCAGCCTCCAACCCCTCCACCGACTGCCAGCACAAGGCGGGTGTGGCGATGCCACGTAGAGCGCGCCACGGCCCGAGAGCGTTCCCCACATTGCGAGTCCGATATGGCCGGCAGCACCGCATTTACCTTCAAGGTGTCCCTCTCGAGCCTCGGATCCAGGCGATCGTAGATCAACGCGGGAATACTGTCGATCGATACAGGCATCAACCCGGAATCCTCGGGGGGCGTGAAGGTCAAGAACACACAGCCCGGCCAGGTGCGCCCAGACATGCCGATCCTGACCCTCACGATATATCTGCCGTTCGAGAACGTCTTCACGGTCGGGATCCACGCGCTGGGACCTTTGCAATCTCTGCCAACCCAACCTTCAACTGTGACATCGTACACCGCTCGGCCATCAACATCGGTGACGACTCCAGCGATGTTCAGCTCGCTCTGGCCGTGCGGCAAGACCAAAGGAGGAGAAGGCGTCGCCGGATCCGTGCCGCAGCCCACGGCAACAATACAGCTTACAGCGAGACATCCCCAGGTATTCATCTTTCTCCCCCTTTCGCTGTCCGGCGTCAGCCGCCGCCGCCGTACAGGTTGGTCAACCAGAGAGTCCGGATGTCGTCCTCGTCCCAGGCATGATCGGACTGATTCTCCTGAGTCGGGTGGGGATCGCGGGTTGGGAAGTAATCGTCGCCGCTCGTTATCACCCCATCCACCTCTGCCTCGAGGCACCAGATGAGGTGATCTATTCCACTCGGATCGATGAGAACATTGCCTTCTCTGACACGGCAGGTGCCCATGACCTCGTAGAGATCCTGACCGCTCAGATCGATGTCGTCATGGCCCTCATTGCTCGAATCGAGAAGATCGTTGAAGAACGACGCTACCGTTCCCTCGTCGATACTCCCGTCTTCGCCGGCATCGTAGTAGTAGTTGGACTCGAAGCGCGACTCGGTAACGCGCGGGTCAGGTGTAATCAAGCCGGCGTAAATGGTGGTCTGAGTCGCCATCCCATAGTAGTTGGCCCAGCCCTCGTTGTACGCGCACCCGAGATCGGTCAGGACGTCAGGCTCATGCCCATCACAAAGGTCGGAATCGAACCACGCGATACCGCCTAGCAACTCCTCATGCATGGCATGGCCGTACTCGTGCGCAACGGCGAAGATCCCGTACCCGCCCCAGATGCAGATCTTCTCGTCATTCTCGACAAGCTCGATCGCATCTTCGGAGGGGTGATAAACGCAGCCGGTTTGGACGGGAGGATTCACCTTGTAGGTGACGATCGGCCGTCCCGGGAACATCGTCTCGGAATCCCGGATGGAGTGCCACGAGGTCACCCACACGCGGCTCTCGAGAGACCGAAGCTGGTACGCCACTTCCTGACCGCAGTCGCCATTTCCGAACTGAAAGCTGTTATCCGACCGCGGTACGATCCTAACCTTGGAGTCGCGGAACGTCGCGGTGCCGTCGCCGTGGGCACCGTAGACGGGACAGTTTACCGTTATCCTGCCATCGGAATCAGCGAACCCACTGCCGGAATCCTCGAACCCGTCAGGCGCGTCGACCACCTCATACTCGTACCGGACGCCGGGTAGCGGTCGAGTTTCGTTCAGGTCTTCGTCATAGTACACGAAGGTTATGCAGACCTCGTCGGAACCACACGAAGATGCTCTGTAGAGACCTCCGGATTGCGCGAGGAGACCACCGTCCTGGCCCGGCTTGGGTTCTCCCGTATCGACCTCGCGGAATGGTCCGGGCTGAGGATGGAACCCATCGGGGACGAGATCCGGATCAAAATCATCGAGAACACGACCGCCCTGCTCATCTACCAGAATCCACACGGTCTTGTGCGTTTCCGGTCGGACACGATCGGTCGTCTCATCAGGCCTAACCTTCTCGGATCTGGCACTGGCGTAGATCCGGTAGATACCCGAAACCGGAGTGGAGAAGCTCGTCGTCTGGGCAACTTCTCCGCCGACCGAGAACCCCCGGCTCGATTCGATCTTGGCTGGCACCTGACGTCCGATCGGCGTTTTGTACGCTTGACCCCACTCGGTCCACTTCGCGTATTCGACCTCGGGAAGGGTGACCCGTAGATCGGCGTCGGTCGTAGAGTAGTTTGCCGTGTACGTCACCGTGAGATTGATGGGGTCGGCTGGCTTCAGGGATCCGGCCACGTCGATCTCGATACTGAACCAGTTCTGGGCAGCCATGTCCGCCGTGGGTGCATCGGATCGACCGCGAGCTGGTCGTACGTGATTGGTCGGCACCTCCTGCTGCCGCGTAAAGCTAGGTGATCCGATATCGGGTCCCTCCACGTCCGAACAACCTGCCAACGCCACGAGTCCTGCCACTGCCATGATCGAGCGTTTCATGCTGACCTCCCAAGGTACACGGTGAACTGTTGGGCCGCACAACTCTGGCCGTGCAGCCGGCGCCTTCGCCTCCGTCGACTGTGAGATCCCACTTCATTGCGCTTCAGCTTCAGTTTCGGGCCGCGCACGCTTCCCGAGTCCAAATGGCGAGAGATCGCAGCTTCGCGATCACTTCTTGTGGTCGTGACTCCCGCGGACCTACGCTGGGGGCGGGTTCAGACGCTTCGGCGGTCCGGACCGACACTTCCATAATCGGCAGTGCATGCCACTCCCCAATAGAGGGAAAACCCTGCAATTCGTGAAGGAAATCACCCCCAAGCCATACCGGGAAAACCCCCTACCGGCGGACGCCGTACGCGAGACCCGCACGAGGGGTCTGCGATGGCCAACCCGAAGGGGTCGTGTCGCACAGGCGGCCAGGAGAACGGGCGGTCGTCCGTGAAACGGTGGGATGGCCGGATGGGTTGGTGGGCCTCCCGCGCGGGGGGCTGAACGGCCTAGCGCTCGCCCTCCAGGAGCCCAGCCTCGAGAGCGAAGCGCACGATGTCGCGCCGGGTGTGCAAGTCCAGCTTCGCCTTGGCGCGGGCGAGATAGCCCTCCACGGTCTTTGGACGGAGAAACATCTCCTTGCCCGTCTCCCTGGCCGAAAAGCCGCTAGCGTACAGCTTGATCGCAATGAGCTCGCGCGACGAGAGCACTTCGGATCCCGGCTTGCGGCTCGATGCGCCTTGCGCGTTCCGCCGCGCGAGCAGGGCAGCCGCGTGCTGGGGCAGGTAGGAGTGCCCGCGCGCGATGGCTTCCACGGCTCCGATGAGATCGGTGTCGGCGGCGGATTTGTTCAGAAAGCCCGCCGCGCCGGCGTTGAGGGCCGACACAAGGTACTCATCCTCGTCGTGGATCGTGACAACCAGGACCTTCGCTTCGAGTCCAAGTTCGGTGATGCGCCGGGTCGCATGGACTCCGTCCATCCCGGGCATCGCCAGATCCATGATGACGATGTCCGGTTCCAGCGTCCGGGCTTTCTCCACCGCTTCGTCGCCGGACGTTGCTTCGCCCACAACCTCCACCTGTTCGGTTGACTCGAGCAAAGCCTTCAGGCCGGCACGCACCACCGGGTGGTCATCGACGAGGAGCACCCTCACCACCGTTCGGAATCCCCCTTGGCTTCCAGAGCCACGACCGGCACTGTGGCCCGAATCGTGGTTCCCTTGCCCGGCGCCGTATCCACGGTGATGCCGCCTCCGACCAGCGCCGCCCGTTCATGCATGCTGGTGAGGCCGACGCGACCATGGAACTCGAATCCGCGACCCTCGTCGCGGATCTCCGCAACGACCACGTCGCCCGCAGATCTGAGCGTCACGGTACCCTCCCTCACCCCAGCGTGCCTCACGGCGTTGGTCACGGCCTCCTGAACGATCCGGTACAGGGCCAGGGCCGCGTCCGCGTCCAAATCGCCATCCACCCGGCCAAGGCTCGCGTGGACCGTGAATCCATACACCTCGCCGATGTCGCGAAACATGGCGGCGAGGGCGGAAGAAAGCCGCCGGTGTTCGAGGGCCGGGGGCAGCAGCCCCCGAATCATCCGCTTAACGCCCTGGATCGTGTCATGGATTTCGTCGGCGATCAGCGCCCGCGCCCGCTCCCTTTCCTCCTCCGCCGACTCGGACGCCAGGAGCTTCACCCTGATCTTCAGAGCCACGAGAGACTGCAGGAACTCGTCGTGCAACTCCCGGGACAGCCTCTTCCGCTCGTTCTCGACGGCCGTCACCATCGTCCTGGACAGTTGCCGCATCCGCTTCCAACCCGTTATGTCGCGGACCGTGCAGATCACGTGTTCCCGCCCCGATGCCAGTCTCCAGGGGCTCAGACTGATCTCGACCGGGATCGTCGTACCGTCCCGGCGCAAGGCCAGCAGCTCGAGTCCCTGTCCCATGGGACGTGCCCGCGGCGCCTCGCTGTAGTGACGGCGGTGCTGCCGGTGCCGACCGCGGCTGCCCGCGGGAACCAGCCGTTCCACGCCCGAGCCCTCGATCTCTTCGCGGCTCCATCCGAACGTCGCGATGGCCTGCGGGTTGAGGTCCCGGATAACGCCGTTCGAATCCACGATAAGCATCGCGTCCGGCGATGCTTCGAAAACGGCTCTGTAGTCCCTATCGGTAAGCACGACAATCCGGGTCCAAGGCAGTTTCGTCAGCAGGTAACCCGGGAGAGTATCAGGCTTCGGTTCCCGGATGTCAGTGGGCATCGAAATGTCACACCTTTGGGCATTGATAGTATCACACCTCGGGAGAAGGCGGCGATGAGCCGTGCGAGCGGTCATGAGGCGGTCGCTCCAGGCGGGGAGACGTGCCGAGGGGCACCGAGGTGGATGGCCTTGGAGCAATCGGCGTGGCGGCGCATGCGGTAGCTCAGGAACTCGAAGGCCAGCGCAACGACCGGCCCTACACCCGACGCACGCACCGTCTCGATGGCCGACGCCACCTCGCGGGTGCGGCAGGGCCCGCCGGTGCTGCACGACATCGTGGGGTCCGAGGACCGGGCCGATCCGGTCGCGGGTTTTCCGTTCTGAACTCCATCGCCACGGCCCATTCCAGCACCGCCCACATGCGCCACCTTACGTGCCGAGCCACGGGCGGCTTCACGTGCCAATTCGGAGCGAGGATCTCCAGCACGTCTGCGCTCGTCACCTCCGAGACCGCCATGTCATCGATGCGGGGAGATGAACGCGTCGCACGCCAGCCTGCGCCACGACTTCGGTGTGAGCACGGCGGCGCTGGACGAGATCGTGCGGGTCGCCCTCGATGCGGGCGCGGCGGGGGCGCGGGATTCGGCGGCTGCGCCATCGCGCTCTGCCGGGAGAGCCGGGCAGAGGGCGTGCTGGGCGAACGCTTCTACGCGCCCCGAGGAGGAGTCGTGGACGGTGCCCTGTTCGTGGCCTCAGCGTCCGGCGGAGCCACGGTGACCTGCTAGCCGAGAGCAGGTGAGAAGATAGCCCGACAAGGCGTGAAGAGGGGGTTCCCCCGATCCGGGCGGTGCCAAGGCATTTCGCAACGGACACCGTCCATTTTGCATCCCCTGTGGTAGCACCACTGCGTTCGGCACGAGCCCCGGGCCGGGCAGAATCACTTATGCCACGGGGGTGGACATGATCGAGACCAAGTCCCGTCCGCAGCCGGAATCCGAGTTTGCCAGACGCGTCGCGACCTGGGTTATCGTTCTTCTCGCGGTGTACCTTGCGTATTCGGCAACCCACTTCTGGGGTCGGCCGGATGCGGTCGCAGACTTTTTCGCGATGCTGGCCAGACGTCTCCCCGTCATGGTGGCCCAGATTCTCCCGCCCGCCGTGTTCGCCGGTGCTCTGAGCGGGTGCGGCATCTTCGGCGGGGGACCTGCCGGTTCGCCACGGCGTCACTGGGTCTTGCTCGCGATGCTGGCCATGGCGGCATATGCCCTACCGTCCCTGGTCACGCCCGTGTTCGCGAAGTGGACCGGCTCCGACTGGCCGTTTCCCACCGCTGTGCTCGAATCCGCGAGGTCCGCACGCGCTGCCGCGGAGGCCGCGATCGGGAACGAGGCCGCAAGGCATCTGCGGCGAGCGGCGAGCGCTCTGGCGACGCTGTTCGTGCCGATGGCGAACGCGGCGTTCGTGTTGCTGGCGGCAGTACTGGGCGATCTGACCGGAAGATCGACCCGCAGGTTGTCCACCTGGCCCCGCTACGCGACGCGGTGGCTTTCGGGCGGACTCCTGTTCGCGACTTTCTGGATTCCTGCGGCCGTGGCCGACGAATTGGTCCGATATGACGCGGTTTGGGGAGGCCTGTTGTTCGTGCTTCCTATCTGCGTACCTCTCGCGGCAGCAGGGATCCTGTTCGCCGTCGTCCGCCCTGATCGCGGGTCCGCCCGTTGACACCCCGCGATGGCAACACCGGCTTCGACCGGGAGCGGTTTCATGCGGGAGACCACGTGCTGTTTCGCCATCTGGTGCGCGAGACGTCTCCGCGAATGCTGCGAGTGATCCGTGGCTACGCCCGGGATGACGACCACGCGGCCGATCTGTTGCAGGTCTGCTGGATCCGGATCTACCGGAAGCGTGCGCGCTTCTCCGGTACCGGATCCTTTCTCGGGTGGGCTCTGACGGTGTGCAGGAATGTCTGCAGGATGGAGGCGCGCAAGCGGCACCGCGCCCCCCTGACCCGCCTTGACGAGCGCGGCGATCTCCCCGACCCCACACCCGGCCCGTCTGAACAGTTGAAACGCCAGGAGAGGGCGGCCGCCCTCTACTCGGCGCTTGACCGGCTCACGGCGCGGGAGGGGGACGCCATGCTGCGCATTCTCGAAGGTCGGAGCACTGGCGAAGTGGCGGGAATATTGGCTGTCAAGGAGGTGTCGGTGCGCTCGCTGATCCATCGGGGCCTCAAGAAGCTGCGCCAAATGGATGAACTGATCGAACGGATCCATTGACGACGGAGAACCCCTATGCTCAAGAAGACGCAACGGCTACCGGGTGGGCGGACCGGCGGGCGCGCGGAGCCGGACAAGGAGGCAACCGACCGTCTGGTCTCGGCTGTCGTGGCAGGCGATTCAGGACAGGTCGCGGATCCGGCGGACGGAAACGCCGACGAGGAAACACTCGAGTTGCTGCGCCTGATCGCCTCGATCCGACAAGTCGGGGCCTCCGATTCGCCGCTCTCGGAGTCCGGCGTGGACGCCATCATGGGCGCCCTGGAGCGAGAGACGCGAGGCGTTCCTCGCTCAACTCCGTGGCGGGAGTGGCTGGGCATGGTCTCCGGCTTTCTCACGTGCACGTTGACGCTCGGTTCCGGCCTGCTCCTCATGGGTGGAACCGGCGACCTCCGACCTCCGGGTGCGGTCGCGACACCGGTCCTGGCCGCCGCAGTCGCGTCTCTCGCGGCCCTCGCAAGCGTGCTCCTTCACAGACGATCGACGCTGCGACTCCCGATCCTCCCACTGCTGGTCCTCGGCACGCTCGTCATGGGGTCATGCGCCCCCACACCCCCGGACACAGCGGCGGTTGAGGTCGAGATCGCCCCTTCAGCGGTCACGACCTTCGAGGAAGGCGAAGCGTTGTGGGGGGTGCGCGACATCATCGAGTCCGGCGAAGTGATCTGGGCGCTGACCGAAGCCGCACCTTTTCTGCGGGCGTACGATCGCTCCGGCCGAGTGCTCGCCGACTTCGGCAGATCAGGCCAGGGTCCGGGGGAACTCTTCAACCCGGATCCTGCGTTGGCGCATAGTCGGGCGGCCTGAGGGCGATTATGACCGGCGGTTGTGGCGACTTGGCGCGGGCGGTGGCGTTTTCGGGGCCGGACCGGGCCTCGGCGGAGGGCCGGCGGGGCTCGGGAGGGGTCCCGAACGGCTCGCGGAGACACGGGGAGTGGGCGCCGCCGCGCGGCGCCTTCGGAAGGCCGGGGTTGGGACCGGTCAGGCGGGGGCGGGCGGCGGGAGACCCCGCTCGATGGTCCGGAGGCTCCGCCGCAGGAGACCGAGGGCCGGGTCGGCGCGCGCGAACCCGAGCGAGGTTCGGCGAGCGTGGGAGGTGATCCTGGCGGGGGCGCGCAGCAGGCGCAGCCGGATGCCGCGCGGCTGCACGGCGCGCCAGCGACCGCCGAGGAAGTTCGCGCGCAGGATGTGGAGGAGTTGGTAGGCGAGCACGGCGAGGCTCCAGAGCAGGGCGTTGCCGCCGAGGTCGTCCACCGCGGTGCGGCCGGCCGAGAGCTGGCCCAGCTCCTCGATCCGCTGCTCGACGACCGCGCCCGCGTTGTAGGCGCGCCACGCCTCGACGGGGCCGATGCTCCCGATGTTGGTCAGAACGTCGGCGCTCATCGTGGTCTCCCACGCCGCGAGATCGAGTTCTCCCTCGTCCGGCCCGACCCGTCTCCGCCTCTCGACCGAGAGAAGCCGCGTGCCCCACAGCTCGCCGGAGGCCGTCCTCAGCTCCCGGTCCCCGGCCTCGTCCCGGGCGGCGGTCTCCCAGGCGCCCCGGAAGCCGTCGAGCCAGGCGTGCCGCGGCACCTTGAGCAGATAGGACACGCCGAGCTCCTCCATGCGCCGCGCGATGGACTTGGAGAAGAACCCCTTGTCCAGCCGCACGGTGATCCGCCGCACCCCCGCCCCCCTCAGGCGGGCCACCAGCCCGGCCAGCCACGCCTCCGCCCCCCGGGCCGTGTGCGCGCCCCCCGGCCGCCAGCGCACCCCGAGGCAGTCGCCCGTCTCCAGGACGTAGGCCAGAAGGGGGTGGTGCGAGGGGCGGCCCCGCTTCTTCGGGTTGTAGCCCCGCTCCGCCCCGGCCTGCTTCAGCCCGTAGCGCACCACGACGGTCGAGTCCATGACGATCGTCGCCGACCGCGGCGCCCCGCCGGCCAGCTCCCAGCGCCGCCGCACCATCCGCCACAACAGCTCGTCCAGAAGCGGCGACAGCACGGCCGCCGAACCCCGCAACCAGCGCCCGAACGTGGCCGGGTGCGGCACCCGCGCCCAGCCGAAGATGCGGCGCACGCCCCGCCGCTCCAGAAGCGGCAGGTCGTCCATCACCCCGCCGCCGTACAGGAGCAGCACCACCCACGACTCGACCATGAGCGATGGCCGGTAGCGGCCGGGGACGTTCCCGCTCCGCCGGTCGATCCAGCCGCCCAGCCCCAGCGCGTCCCACAGCTTCCGAACCACGACGAGGCCGCCCGCGTCGGTGATCCGCCCGCCGCCCCCGCGGACCCTCAGCGCGGCCGCCGATCCTTGCACGTGCGGGCGCGGTCCGGTATAGTCGTTTCCACGCACCATTCGGGTGTCCTCCGTTCCGGGGTGAACTCTTGTTCAGTCCCTCTGAACGTAGGGCCCCGGGCGGTGCTTTTCCATAGTCCGAAACTATGATCTCACTATCGTCAAGGCCTCCACGGCCCGGCTACGGCCGCCCTCCCGGACGAGCCCCGCGCCCACGATCGCAGGATCCGGGTTCAACCCCTGGATCCTGTCCACGGCGCCTTCGCCCGGCGAAGTGATCGCATGGGATCTCGCTACTCGCAGGCGTTCCCGGTTCGATGCGCGAGGCAACTTCGTGACTTCAACGCCCGTCCCCATCACCCCGGGAGGGACCATTCGTGCCGATATCAGGAGCGTGACCTTCGGGGATCCGTTCCGAGTCGCCGAGGACGGCACCGGAGTCCGGGTGGCCAGCTATCCCGGCGGGATCAACCGGGGCGACGACTTCTGGGGCGGCAACATCCTCGGCATCACGCACGGCGATGCCGAACCGGCCGTGCTCGTGGACTTCGCGGCCGACCTTCCGGGAGCGGCGATTCGCGTTCCGGTCATGGGTCTCGCCCCCGTGCCACTCTGGGACGGCTGTGCCGGTGGCGTCGTTGCCGTGCTCGACCCGGTCGACCGCAGTCTTCGTGTCTACGGCCCAGGAGGCACGAAAGACCGTCACATTCCGTTGCCGTGGCCCGCTCGGCCTCTCTCGCACGAGGAGCGATTGGGCTACGTGCGGGGAATGATGCGGAACGAGGCGCGAGGCACGAACATCACCGAGGCGGAAATCGAACGCGCCGCCGCGGACGTACTGGCTCGCGCGGGCGACGACCTGCCGGCGGAAGCCCCGATCGGCGTAGATCTGCGCTGCTCGTCTGGACGGATCTGGATTCAGGAGTTTGATGGTTCGTCTTCTCATCCCCTCGGATATGGAAGGGCGTGGAGGACGGTGTCCCTGACCGACGCGGCGCCACAATTCCAGAGGGTCATCTTCCCCGAAGGGTTCACCTCCTATCGCTTCACGGACTCCGCGGCGATCGGCGTGCTGACGGACTCCATGGAGTTACAGCGCGTCGCGGTCGTGCGTCTGGCCGGCCTGTCCTCCTAGCCTGGCTTGGCTAGCTGGTCATTTCCGGCGCTGACCGCTTCTTCAGCATGAACAGCCCCTCCTGCATGCTGGTTACGATGACCGTACCGCTTACGAAGAACGGATACACGCCCCAAGCGCCGCTAAGCCCCGGACCTTCGTGATACGGCGCCGTGTCGAAGAAGCCCACTTCCCGCGGATTCACGGGGTCCGAGATATCGAGCACCTGCAGGCCGTGGCGGTAGTTCGCCTGGTATACGAAGCCGTCCCTTGGGTAGAGGTTGTGGGCGCTTGCGGGAAACTGACCCATGAACTGGTTCACCAGTATGGGGTCTTCGATATCGGCAAGGTCCCAGATCAACGTGCGGGTCGTCGCCACGCTGCCCTCGAGGACGTCGAGTTCGTCGTTCTGGTAGAAGTAACGGTGGTCGGGAGTGAGCCAACCCTGGTGGATGTAGGCCGCGTTCGGCGACGAGGCCCGTGCGACGCTCACTGGATTGGTCTTGTCGGTCACGTCGGATATCTCGAACGCGTCCCCGTCGGAATTCAGACACAGCTCGCGCCCGCGATACCGCTCGTCGGGGCCGCGGTAGACCACGCACTGCGAATCGTGGATGCCGCGAGTCGGTCCGCAGCCGACGAACTCGGGGTTACGGGGGTCGCTGAGGTCGATCATGTGGAGACCGCCACCGCAGTTCTCGCGGGGGCCGCTGTTCCCCACCGCGTACGCGTATCCGGTCTCCTCGTTGATCACGATGTTGTGCGAACCCGCGAATTCGAGATAGTGCGCGTCCGGATCGAAGAGAGCGGGCATCGCACCCCTGGGCACGTCGCGCAGACGCGTAAGGTCGAAGATCTGCATGCCGTAGTCCGCAGTCCCGTCGGCCACGATGTACGCGTAGTTCCGGTACGTCTTGATGTCCCGCCAAAGCTGCGACGGCGGCGTGCCCGGGGGCTTGGGCAGATCCCCCACCAGCACCGGGTTCGACGGATCGGTGACGTCGACGAAGGAGGTGCCGTCGACGCGTCCCACCAGCGCATACTCGCGTCCGTCAAGCGGGTCGGTCCAGCCCCATAGGTCGTTTGTGTGTACGCCGTGGGCATGCCCTGCCGCCTTCAACATCGAGTTCGGGAAGAACGACAACAGGTCGACTCGGTCACAGTCGAAGGGCCCGACCTTCCCGTCGGAACACCGGCGTTCTTCGCCGAGCAGGGGCGCGATTGCGTCGGCGGCGCTCACGAGCAGGCTTCCGTCGTCCCAGCTGCCATCCGGACCGCGCCGCCAGATGTGCACCGCCCCGAATCGGTGATTCAGACGGGGCACGCTGACCGCTGCGACGTCGCTGTGCGCCACGATCAGGGAGCCATACCGATCGCGCTGCCCCGTCTCCGTGTCGGGGAGCTGCACGCGGCGCGGCAATGTCGGCAGGTCGCCGTCGTCGCTGGCCTCGTACAGGTAGACCGCGCCGTTCTCGTTACCGCGCTCCGTGGGAGCCCCGACCCAGATGTCACTTCCGGCGAAGGCCACCGCCGCGCCGAAGAGGTCGCCGCTTTCCCCGCCCGGGAGCGCCAGCCGTCCTTCTTCTGGAACCCACCGCGCCAGGCTCTCGTCCCAGGAGTACGCGTAGACCGCGCCGCGGTTGTCGTCGGCGCCGGGCGCGCCGACGAGCACCCTTCCGTTCGCGGCCGCAATGGCTGACCCGAATCTGCCGTTGGCCTCGGCAACGGATTCAAGGACTCCGACCTCCTCCCATCCGTCTGCGCCCATGTGGAATTCGTAGACCAGGCCGACGGCATCGCGTCCCCGCGGCCACGGATCACCGCGGCGGCGGCGCTGACGTTCTTCCTGCCGCCGGGTGACATGCCCCCCTGCCGCGCCCGCCCTCTCGTCCGCCCCGGGCGCGCCGACCAGCACTCCGTGGCGTGTAAAGGCGATTGCCGCACCGAAGCGGTCGCCCTCCGCACTCGCACTCGCCTGAAGCTTCGCCTGGTGAACCCACTGGCCGCTCCCGTCCCGCCGATAGGCGTGGACGGCGCCCTGCACAGACTCTCCAGCCCACCGCCCCGTGCCGGTTGCCCGCCTCGGCGCGCCTGCAAACAGCCAGCCATCCCGAGCGGCAAGCAACAAACCGAAGTCCGCATCGCAATAGCCGAAGTCGTTGCACCTTGGCTCGATGCCGCGCACGCCATCACCTTCGATCCGTCCGGCCGGGGTCCACTCTCCTCCGTTGCCGATCACGAACACGTGCAGCGGCCCACCACGCTGTCCGACGAAGAGCCAGTTCCCCATCCCTGCCAGAGCCGTGCCGAACCCGTCCGCACGCTCGAAACCCGGTGCTCGCAATACGGAGGATTCGTGCCAGGTTCCGTCCGTCTCGCCGTAGACGTATGCCGCACCGGCGCGGAAGGTGGGGTTTGGTTCGGCAATGATGACCTGGCCCCCGTGGATCACAACCGAGCTGCCGAAGGAGCCGACTTGCCCGGTAAGTGCCGTCGTGCTCGAAGCCAAGGCGGCTATGAGGCCCAAGCCAAGGTGGACCAGGCGACGCAGACTGCAACCCGGCCCCCGGCCGCAGCGAAAGCAGCGAGGATGCTTGTCGCGCGGTGCATGGATCATCGGGCCTCCCGGGCGCCGTGGTTCGACTTGCCAGTCAGTAACGAACAGGCGACCGGTATTGTTTCGGGATGTATCTTCCGGTCGGCGGCTGGAATTGCCTGTAGCTCCCCCCACACCGGCTTGGTCGGTTGGGCCTTGCCAGATGTTATCAGTATATGATAACCTAGCTCGATGAGGAGGCCGAAGCGCGACCCCGGGCTGGACACGCTGCTCGACCTTCACGGCGAGACGCTGTTCGTGGACGACAAGGGGCATGAAGACACTACAGATCGGCATCGCCGGTTACGACCAGATGAAGGCGCGCACCCTGGCGATTGCTCGCGGCGAGCACACGCCCGCGAAGGGTGAGCCGAAGGTGTGGTTCACGTCCATCGAGAGCTTCGCGAAGTTGCTGTCCGAGCATAACAGGCAGCTCCTGGAACTGATTGCCCGGGAGCGGCCGCGTTCGCTCACGGAGCTCGCGGAGAAGGCCGGCCGAAGCAAGTCAAACCTCTCGCGAACCCTGAAGACGATGTCCCGGTACGGACTCGTGGAATTGACACCGGGAGAGCGCGGCAAGCTGGTCCCAAGGGTGCCGTACGACCAAGTGAGGCTCGACGTCTCGTTGACGGGGACGAGGAGCGGATCAGTCAGCGCCAGCCCGTGATGCGTGAAGAGATCGTACGGGGGGTCACGTGTCCCGACTGACGTTCCGCCACGCCCGGTCTGCCGTGCCAGGGCTAAACGCGGCCGTCCTGTGCGCCGCCCTGACCGCCGCCTCGTGCGCCGCCCCCGGAGCCCGCGCCCGCATCTCGGAGGAGGCGCGCGTCCTCGACACGTACCCGTTCTCGGAGCCGAACCCCGTCCCGGCGCTCGCCACCGACCGCAGGCTGTACCCCTACCACACGTTCGAGGGGTACGCCGCGACGCCGGAGCCCCGGGAATGGAAGGTGGTGAGGATGGAGAACGATCTCATCGAGGTCTTCGTCCTTCCCGAGGCGGGCGGCAAGGTGTGGGGGGCCGTGGTGAAGGCGACCGGCCACGAGTTCATCTATCGGAACGAAGTGATGAAGTTCCGCCACATCGCGCTGCGCGGCCCGTGGACCTCGGGCGGCATCGAGTTCAACTTCGGCGTGATCGGGCACACGCCGGCCACCTCCACCCCGGTCGACTATCTGGTGCGGGAGAACGCGGACGGCAGCGTGAGCACCATCGTCGGCGCCATGGACCTCCCGTCGCGTACGCCATGGCGGGTGGAGATCCGCCTTCCCGCGGAGCGGGCCACCTTCGAGACGCGCGTCCTGTGGTACAACCCGACCCCGCTGGAGCAGCCCTACTACAACTGGATGACGGCCGCGGCCTTCGCCCGGGACGACCTGGAACTGTTCGTGCCCGGAAACGCCTATCTGGAACACTCCGGCCGGGCGCGCCCATGGCCCGTGGACGAGGAGGGGCGCTTCCTGCCCCTCTACCGCAACAACGCGTTCGGGGGAAGCAAATCCTACCACGTGGTGGGCGAGCTGAACGACTTCTTCGGCGGCTACTACCACGACGACGGCTACGGCTGGGGGCACTGGGCCCGCCACGAAGACATGCCCGGGCGCAAGCTGTGGCTGTGGGCTCTGTCCCGCGAAGGCGGCATCTGGGAGGACCTGCTCACCGACGCGGACGGACAGTACGTCGAGTTCCAGGCGGGGCGGCTCCACGTGCAGTACCAGCCGGGAGCGGACCGCAATCCCATCTCGCAGGCCGGGTTCGACCCCCTCTCGGCCAGCCGCTGGACCGAGACGTGGTTCCCGCTGGAAGGGACGGGCGGCCTCACGGACGCTTCCCCTTACGGCGCGATGCACGTCGAACGGGAGGGCGACCGCTTGCGGGTGGTGGTCCAGGCGTTCGGGGCCGGGGCCGACACGGTGAAGGCATGGTCCGGCGGCGAACCGGTCGCCGCGCGGCCGGTGGCGCTCGAACCCCTCGAGCCGGTGGTGGTCGAGTTCGACGTCGCGTCCGGGCGCCCGTGGCGCGTTTCGGTGCCCGGAATCGGTCTGGAAGCCTGCTCGAACCCGGACGAAGCCGGTCTCGACGGCGCGTGCGGACTCGGCGGGGAGCGCTCGCTGTCCCGGCCGTTTGAGACGGACCCCGAGGCGTGGGACGCCCTCCCGGAGACGGATCGCCTCGTGTTCGAGGCGCGGGAGTTGGCGCGGGGCCGCCGCTACGCCGAAGCGCGGACGCTGTACGAACGGGCGGCCACAGCCGAGCCGTGGAACCGGGAGGCGCTGCTGGGCCTGGGCGCGCTGGCGCTGAGGTCGGCCCGCCATGAAGAGGGCCTCGCCCACGCGCGGCGCGCGCTCCAGCTCGACACGTACGATCCGGAGGCCAACTTCCTCGCCGGCCTCCTGTATCGCGCCCTGGGGCGCCGCGCCGACGCGGTCGACTCGTTCGGCTGGGCCGCCCGGTCGGTGGCCTTCCGGGCCGCGGCGCGCGTTCGGCTGGCGGAGTTGGCGCTCGACGGGGGGGACGTGGCCGAGGCGCGCCGCCACGCCGCGCTGGCGCTCGACCACGACCGGGGAAGCATTCCGGCGCGCGAGGTGCTGGCGATCGCGGCGCGCCTGGCGGGGGACGAAACCGGCGCGGCGCGGGTGCTGGCGGAGCTGCTCGAGCTCGACCCGCTGCACCATTTCGTGCTGGCCGAGCGGTACCTCGCGGCGCGGGCCGAAGGATCCGAGGGGGAAGAGGCCGCGGGCGGGGCCGCCGCGGCGCGCCTCGCCGCGTCGATGCGGAGCGAGCTTCCGGGGCAGACGCTGCTGGAGCTCGCCGTGGGCTACGCGAACCGGGGGCTGCCCGGCGATGCCGCGCGCCTGCTGGAGCTGGCGGACGAGGTGGGCGGCGGCCCCGTGGCCGCGGCGTGGCTCGCCTTCCTGACCGGCGACGCGCAACTGCTGAGGACGGGGGCCGATCCCGACTTCGCCTTCCCCTACCGCGCCGAGACCCTGCCGGTCCTGCGCTGGGCGGCCCGGGAAGACCGACACTGGGGTTGGCGCTACTTGCTGGGCCTCAACCTGTGGGCGCTCGACCGCGACGCCGAGGCGGCCGAAGTGTTGGCGACCCTCGGTGACGAGCCCGACTACGGACCCGCCTACGCGGCACGCGCGCACCTGACGGAGGCCGTGGGCGGCGACCCGGGCCCCGACTTCCGGCGCGCGGTCGCGGTGGATCCCGGCAGCCGCATCCTCCGCGTCTCCCTCGTTCGGCACTTGCAGGAAGCGGGACGCTGGACGGAGGCGCTCGATGCGTCCGGCCGGGGACGGGAGATGTTCCCGGGCGACTTCAACCTCGACCTCCTCCACGTGCGATCGCTCCTCCAGGCGGGCGCCCACCGCGAAGCGATTCGCATCATCACGAACGCACGCGTCCTTCCCTCGGAGAACGCCCGCGAGAGCCACCGCCTGTACGAGTTCGCGCATGTCGGGGCCGCTCTGGACGAACTCGATGCCGGGAACCGCGCGGCCGCCCGCGGTCATTTGGAGGCCGCGCTGCTGTGGCCGGAATCGCTCGGTCAGGGCCGTCCCTTCGATCCCGACGAGCGGCTGGTCCGATTCCTGCTCGGAGCGCTGTCAGCTGGCATCCCGGGCGGGACGCCGCCCGGGCCTGATGAAGCCGAGGCTGCGGCCCTCCGCGCCCGCGTCGAGACGCTCGCCGACGCGACAGCCCCGACCGCCGTCATCGAGCGAGCCCTCCTGCTCCGCGCGCTCTCCGCAGCTGGCGGGGGTCCTCCACTCCGACGCGGCGGGTGAGCAGGTTCGCAGTTGAAGCGACACTGCGGCGCTCGTTCTGGGACACCCGGCGGGGCTTTCAGGAAGTGTTCCGATTCATCGAGAGCTGGCGCCAACCCTCGACGGCCACGTGGGTTGTCATGGAGAGAGCAACGAGGACTGATAACCAACGAAGCAAGGACATCCTTTCTTCCGGACTCAGGTGTCGTTGGACAAGACTCACCCGGCGTGGAGGACGGTGCTATCGTTAACCTAGTTGCTTGATTCCTCACAGGGAGAGGAAAGAGCGTATCGTGGAGCATACCGAGGCGCCGCCTTGGACTGCCGTCCTGCTTCACGTCGGCGAACGGCGGGTCAGGCACTCTCGCTTCGGGGTCGCTTCGGCGGGCCCGGGCCGATCTGCCTAGGCATCTACGGGCTCCAGATCCAAGCCCGCTTTCGATGGCTCGGCACCTTGGAATGGATGAACAACTTGACGGGGGCAACTCCATGAAGCTGATGGCGAGGCAGTTTCGGGTCTCGAATTTCCGCAACATAGACGACAGCGGTTGGATTCCGCTTGAACGAGTAACGGCATTCGTCGGTCGCAACGAGGCCGGGAAGACCGCGTTGCTCAAGGCGCTGCACAAGTTCAACCCTGCCACCGAAGAACCGTACAACGCGCAACGGGAGTTTCCACGTGACCGTTTCACGGCCGAGTTCAGTGATGGCGGCGACTGGCCCGTGTGCCGGGTCGAGTTCGAGTTGTCGACCGACTTCCGCGATGAACTCGCTGAGCGTCTCAACGGCGCGGGGATACCGCAGACCGCGGTACTGACGCGCTACTACGACGGCAGCTTGGAATACGAGTACGACGCGGAAGTATCGGACGATCCGATAGACCCGGGTGACTTGGTTGGGGCGCTCGCTGAGTTCGCGAGCGGCGCGCGGCGCCTCGCTGCTCCGCAAGATCAAGAAGCAGCAACGCAGGCGCTGCGAACGCAACTAGCGGACTGGGCAGACGGGTACCAGCAGGCTGCCAGAAGACTGCAAGACCTGCGTTCCGACAAGGGCGTCGACCTGCTGGAGCAGGTGCGCAGTGAATCAAACACGCATGCACAGCCCGTGTCCGCTGACCTAGTCGAGGCCCTTCAACGTACCGTTGACGATCTACGGGACAAGGCGGAAACCGCGCCGCTCCCCCAGCAACTTGACGAGGCCATCGAGGCAGAGCTCCCGGTCTTCATCTATTTCGAGAATTACGGCATCCTTGACAGTGCCGTGTACTTGCCACGGTTCCTTGAAGATCTTGCGGCGGGACCAGAAGAACCGCGTGTACGGACGATCAACGCGATGTTCAAGCATGTGAAGCTCACCGCTCAGGAAATCTCGGACTTGGGACGTGAAGAAGCCGAAGAAGCGAGATCCGAGGGGAGGTCAGTGACGGAAGAGCTGATAGCCCGCGACCAGGAGCGCAAAGAGCTGCGCAGCGTGAAGCTGAACTCGGCGTCAATTGATATATCGAAGAGATTCAGCGAGTGGTTCGGTCAGAGGCGGCACAAGATCAGGTATCAGGCTGACGGCCCGTACTTCAGAATCTGGGTGTCCGACGACCGGCGACCGGATGTGGATATCGAGTTGGAAAGCCGCAGCAAGGGGTTTCAGTGGTTTTTCTCGTTCTACCTGGTGTTTCTGGTAGAGTCTGGCGAGGGACACAAGGACGCGATCCTGTTGCTTGACGAGCCGGGGCTGCATTTGCATCCGACGGCACAACAGGAGCTCATGGGTTTCTTCGAGACGCTGTCGGAGGACAACCCGCTGATCTACACGACACATTCACCGTTCCTCATCGATGGCGAGCGTATCCACCGAGTTCGCCCGGTGACGGAGGACGATACGGGACATTCGCGAATCAGCGTGGATGGCTGGCCGAAGGATCGGGAAACGATCTTCCCGCTACAAGCTGCGGCAGGTTACGCGATGGTGCGCGGGCTCTTCCAGCATAAGAAGAACGTACTGGTGGAGGGTATGTCAGACTACCTGTACTTGCACGCGCTGAACCTGCATTGTCATGCCCTCGGGCGGCAGGGCTTGCCGGACGACATCTATATCACGCCTTGTGGCGGTACGAAACTCGTCGGGCACCTAGCGTCGCTATTCCTGGGCCAAGGCGTGCGGCCGGTTGTCCTGCTGGACGGCGACGACGCGGGGCGTGCACGGCGCGATGCTCTGATGAAGGAGCTGTATGCGGGCCATGAGAAGGCCGTTTTGATGCTGAGTGACGTGCTCGGGGAGGAGGAATGCGAAATCGAGGACATCATCGGTGAAGCGACGATTCTCCCTGTCCTAAAGGACGTGGCCGAGAAAAGGATCACGCTAAATCAGCATGACCGTAGTACGGGGAGCTTGGTGACGCAGATCAAGAGCGCAGCAGCGAGACACGGTGCCGAACTAAAGAGCGGCTGGAAGCCGGAGGTCGCGCGCCAGCTTGTCGTTGCCTGGTCGACGGCGGACCCGAAAGACGTACCGTCAGATATCCTGGATCGGGCCGAAGCACTCTTCGCAGAACTGCTGAAGCGTTTCAGCGGTGCGATGGTTGAGGTCGCCCCGTAGCCCCCAGGGTGTAGTAGAACGGTAAGCGGAATACCCTAAGCCCAAATCACGGTAAGAAAGCACGTAAGGTCAATCAGGACTGCACGATCTGCCCTTCCTGCCGTTGGTCCGCACGTGATTTCGCCGTACCGAAATCGCGAGAAACCCGCGTCGAAATGGCGGGAAGCTGCGGGCCGTCTCGCGATTGCCGCGTGCTCCGTCATCGTCTCCAAGCCGCAGCGTCCGGAATCCCGCGGCTAAAGAGCACTTCGAGGTCCGGTCCAACGGCCTGTCCTGTCTCGTCCCGGGCGAGTTGGCCCGGAGGTGGAACATCGCGCAGAATCCCCCGCACTTGGCCGGTACGGGGGTTTCGCAGGATGGCCATGGGGATGTCGCTGTTGCCGTGCAGCGTGGCGGAGCCACCCGGTCCGGAGAGGATGACGGTGGCGAGGTTACCTTCCCAGCCGGCCTGCACCGGGAGCACGTATGCGAACGACGAATTGCCGTCGCCGTCGACAGTCTCGGGCATGGTGAAGCTGAGTGAGAAGAGTTCGCGGCCGCTGTCGTTGCGTCCGGTAATTCGATACGACCCGGCGGAGTCCGGGAGTGCGGCCGGCGCGTCGAGGACGAATGCGGGCTCCAGATACGGTACGCTGTGCGCGCCAATGCCGCCCCACAGGAGGAGCGAACTGCCGGGCGACCCCGGACCGGACACACCCTCGTCGGTAAGGCGGAAGCGGAGGGCCTTGTCGAAGTGGTAATCGCTGATCCAACTCTCCGATCCGCCGCCGGCCATCACATCGCGCGCACTCGGGGGCACCAGTCGGCCACCATCCCGGAAGTCGTACGCCCAAACACCGATGGCCCCGCCCGGGTACGGATACGCCGGGTCGACGCCGCCCGCGCCAGGGGATGTTCCGTGTTGGAGGCTCATGTTGTGACCCAACTCGTGCGCGATGGTAGAGGAGCGGTTTCTCGCGAAGCTCGCCCTCCCAGGCCGGCTCGCCAAGCCTGCCGCCCCCGTGAAGGCTCCCGATATCATGCCAATGTAGTGGCCGCTGCCTCCTTCGAGAGCTCGGATGGCCCTAGTCTCGGCAATAAGCACATACGCATTGTTGCTTGAGCTGAGGACGGGTTCGTGCGCAGTGATACGAAGATCGCCGACTGGCATCAGGATCCGAGTAAGTTCAAGCAGTTCGTGGCCTGCGGGATCCGCAGCCATACCCACCGTTTGTTCGAGAATCGCCGAGTCGGGGTCGGCACTCCAGAGGAATGGAATCACGGTGAGGTCGAAGACGGGCATCTCCCTGACCTCGACCGGCATGCGGCCCGTCTCGGGAATCCGTGTCGCGATACCCAGCCCAGGGTCCAGCGTCCGTGCCGGGTCGATCTCGATCACCATCTCCAGCCCCGGCCGAATTACCTCAGCGGGTATCACGTCGTTGACCGATTGCGCCAGCGACCCCTCGTCCACATCGGTCGGGATAGGGCCTGGCTTTCCCGGTATGTCGGCAACGTGGGCGACCGCGCCTCCCAGGTAGAACGAGGCCCGCACTGGAGGGAGGCGCTGCTGGTTGGAGCGGGCGGCGGTGACGAAGACACGTAGTAGAGCTTCCTCACTGGCAACCAAGGGCACGGGAAACTCTCGAGACTGCACCGCTTGGACGAGATGCGCCGTCGCGGGCATCGTCTCGCAGACGGCAACCCGCCGGCTGGACAAGCGTTCCAACCACTCGACGAAGTTGGCGTCTGCGGGCGCGCAAAGTCCCGTACCTCCGGCCAGCAACGCTGTGAGCGATGGCAAGTTCGTCAGGCTGACCGGGAGGGCACCGGACATACGGCGGTTGCCGGACAGCGCGAGTTCGCGCAGACGTGTGAGGCCGCTAAACTCCGACGGAACCTGGCCCTCCAGGTCGTTGTCGCCGAGGTACAGGCCTTCAAGATTGGCGAGACTGGCGAGCTCGGGCGGCAGCGACCCTGTCAGGCCGTTTCTGGAGAGGGACAGTCTCCGCATGTTGGAGAGGCTCCCGAGTCCGGTCGGGATCGGGCCAGTGAGGTTGTTATCGGCCAGCTCGAGATACCTTATGTTACCGAGGTTGCTGAGCTCGGGCGGGATCGGGCCGTCCAATCGGTTTTCCGCGAGGTCCAGCTCCTGTAGGCGGCTCAGGCCGCCTAGTGCAGCCGGAATCACGCCCTCCAGGGCGTTGTCTTCAAGCGACAGCCTCTGGATGTTGGCCAAGCTACCGAGCTCGGGCGGGATCGGACCCTCCAAGGCGTTACTGTTGAAGGACAGGCGCTGCAGGTTGGCGAGGTTTCCAAGTTCGGCGGGGATCACGCCCGACAGGCTGTTTCTAGCGAGTGACAGCCTCTCCAAGCTTGCCAAGCTCCCTAGTTCGGTTCGGATCGAGCCCCTGAGGTTGTTTGCCAAGAGCGAGATTTCAATCACTCGCCCTTGGCCATCCACGCGAACTCCATACCAATCGCCGAGCGGTGCTTCGGTCAGCCAGTTCTCCCGGTTGGTCCAGTCCGGCCCGCCGGTCGCCTCGTACAACGCCCGCAGGATCTCCCGGTCCGATAGTGCGCCGCACTCAGCCTCAGTGCCTTCGTGCGACGGAATTGCGTTCAGCCATTCGCGGAAGGCCGGCTCGGCCGGGGCGCAAAGGTCCGTACCCGGATAGTGGAGCGTCCGGAGGGGGAGATCGACCAGGGACGACGGGAGGCGACCGGAAAGGGCGGGATTATCCCCTATCTTGAGTTCAGTGAGCTGGGCCAGCTCGCTCATGCTCCGAGGTAGGCGTCCGCTCAGCCCGTTGCCTGTGAGGTCAAGCGAGGTTACGCGGCCGAGGGCGTCAGCACTGACGCCGTACCAACCGGAGAGGACGGGGCCGTCCAGCCAGCCTTGATCCTTCGTCCACCCGGCTCCGCCCGCGGTCTCGAACAGTGATCCCAGTGCGTCCTCGTCCGATTCGTTACAGAACGGTCCCTCGTACCTTGCGAGCCCGTTAAGCCAATCTGCGAAGTCCGTCGTGCCCGGCGCGCACAGACCGTCGTTCCGGTGAAACCGGAACACTGTCAATGCGGGGCTATCAAGCAAACTCCGGGGGATGGGGTCTGTCAGCCTGTTATCGTAGAGACTCAGTTGTTCAAGCTTGGCGAGGCTGGCGAGTTCAAGCGGGATAGGGCCCGAAAGGTCGTTTGCCCCCAAATGCAGTATCCGGAGGTTGGCCATGCTTGCAAGTTCGGCCGGGATCCGATCCGTGAGAGAGTTATTATAAACCCGGATCCTGCGATCGTGGGCGCGGGGCTCGTCCGGGAGGGCGGCCGTAGCCGGGCCGTGGAGGCCTTGACGATAGTGAGATCATAGTTTCGGACTATGGAAAAGCACCGCCCGGGGCCCTACGTTCAGAGGGACTGAACAAGAGTTCACCCCGGAACGGAGGACACCCGAATGGTGCGTGGAAACGACTATACCGGACCGCGCCCGCACGTGCAAGGATCGGCGGCCGCGCTGAGGGTCCGCGGGGGCGGCGGGCGGATCACCGACGCGGGCGGCCTCGTCGTGGTTCGGAAGCTGTGGGACGCGCTGGGGCTGGGCGGCTGGATCGACCGGCGGAGCGGGAACGTCCCCGGCCGCTACCGGCCATCGCTCATGGTCGAGTCGTGGGTGGTGCTGCTCCTGTACGGCGGCGGGGTGATGGACGACCTGCCGCTTCTGGAGCGGCGGGGCGTGCGCCGCATCTTCGGCTGGGCGCGGGTGCCGCACCCGGCCACGTTCGGGCGCTGGTTGCGGGGTTCGGCGGCCGTGCTGTCGCCGCTTCTGGACGAGCTGTTGTGGCGGATGGTGCGGCGGCGCTGGGAGCTGGCCGGCGGGGCGCCGCGGTCGGCGACGATCGTCATGGACTCGACCGTCGTGGTGCGCTACGGGCTGAAGCAGGCCGGGGCGGAGCGGGGCTACAACCCGAAGAAGCGGGGCCGCCCCTCGCACCACCCCCTTCTGGCCTACGTCCTGGAGACGGGCGACTGCCTCGGGGTGCGCTGGCGGCCGGGGGGCGCGCACACGGCCCGGGGGGCGGAGGCGTGGCTGGCCGGGCTGGTGGCCCGCCTGAGGGGGGCGGGGGTGCGGCGGATCACCGTGCGGCTGGACAAGGGGTTCTTCTCCAAGTCCATCGCGCGGCGCATGGAGGAGCTCGGCGTGTCCTATCTGCTCAAGGTGCCGCGGCACGCCTGGCTCGACGGCTTCCGGGGCGCCTGGGAGACCGCCGCCCGGGACGAGGCCGGGGACCGGGAGCTGAGGACGGCCTCCGGCGAGCTGTGGGGCACGCGGCTTCTCTCGGTCGAGAGGCGGAGACGGGTCGGGCCGGACGAGGGAGAACTCGATCTCGCGGCGTGGGAGACCACGATGAGCGCCGACGTTCTGACCAACATCGGGAGCATCGGCCCCGTCGAGGCGTGGCGCGCCTACAACGCGGGCGCGGTCGTCGAGCAGCGGATCGAGGAGCTGGGCCAGCTCTCGGCCGGCCGCACCGCGGTGGACGACCTCGGCGGCAACGCCCTGCTCTGGAGCCTCGCCGTGCTCGCCTACCAACTCCTCCACATCCTGCGCGCGAACTTCCTCGGCGGTCGCTGGCGCGCCGTGCAGCCGCGCGGCATCCGGCTGCGCCTGCTGCGCGCCCCCGCCAGGATCACCTCCCACGCTCGCCGAACCTCGCTCGGGTTCGCGCGCGCCGACCCGGCCCTCGGTCTCCTGCGGCGGAGCCTCCGGACCATCGAGCGGGGTCTCCCGCCGCCCGCCCCCGCCTGACCGGTCCCAACCCCGGCCTTCCGAAGGCGCCGCGCGGCGGCGCCCACTCCCCGTGTCTCCGCGAGCCGTTCGGGACCCCTCCCGAGCCCCGCCGGCCCTCCGCCGAGGCCCGGTCCGGCCCCGAAAACGCCACCGCCCGCGCCAAGTCGCCACAACCGCCGGTCATAATCGCCCTCAGGCCGCCCGACTATGCGCCAACGCAGGATCCGGGATAAAGGTACAGCTTGGCCAACTTGGCCAGCTTGCCGAGTTCAGGTGGGATAGGGCCCGACAAGTCGTTCTGATAGAGCCAAAGATCGGTCAGGTTGGCGAGCTTGCCGAGCTCGGCCGGGACCGGGCCGGTTAGGTTGTTCTTGGAGAGCCGCAGAAAGGTCAGTTCGGCGAGGTTTCCGAGTTCGGCCGGGATCGGGCCCGACAGCTCGCCCGTCCCGAGGGACAGCCAGGTAAGTTCGGCAAGGTTCCCGAGCTCGGCCGGGATGGGACCCGATAGGTTGTTTCCGCCGAGCCTCAACAGGGTCAGACTGGCGAGGTTTCCGAGTTCTGGCGGAATCGGGCCCGTCAGGACGTTACCGTCCAGTTCGAGCCGCTCGAGGCCAACGAGGCCTCCCAGTTCCGGCGGGATCGGACCAGACAGATGATTGACTTTCAGGTTAAGGCGCTTGAGCCCGCGGAATTCTCCCAATTCCGGCGGAATTGGGCCGGACAGGTTGTTCCCCCTCCATTCGCGCGCATCGGAATCGTATTGGCTCATCACCAGCCCGACCACGCGCCCCGATTGGTCGGTTTCGACCCCATGCCAATCGCCGAGCGGCGCGTCGGTCAGCCAGTTGTCGTTGTTGACCCAGTTCGGGCCGTCGGTGGCATGGTACAAAGCCACGAGCGCCGCCCTATCCGGGTTCTCGACCGTGATCTCAGCCGTTCCCCGGGCATCTCCCGCAGTCGCGGTGATCGTCGCCGTCCCCTCAGCGATGCCCCGAACCAGCCCCGATCCGTCGACCATCGCCACTGAGACATTGCTCGACGACCAAGCGAACTCTGCGCCTTCGACGGCATGGCCGTTCTCGTCGAACGCCTCCGCAGCAAGCCGCACCGTGTCATCTACCGCGATCGTGGCCGTGGCCGGTGACACGATGACCGCGCCCGCCGACTGCATCACCGTCGCCAACGCTTCGCCCGATGCCTCGCCCGCAGTCGCGATGACCGTCGTGGCACCCCCGCCCGTCGCCGTCAACAATCCCAGCGAGTCGACCACCGCGACGGTCGTGTCCGCGCTCGCCCACGTCACCGGCACATCCGCCATCACGCGCCCGGCCTGATCGCGCACTTCGGCGGCCAGTTGCGCGGTCTGTCCCAGCGCCGTCAGCGCCACCGTGTCGGGCGTGATCGCGACGGTCGTCGGCACCGGAGCCACGACCGTGAGTTCCGCGCGGCCCGTGACCCCCGCTGCGGTGGCCGTCACCTCTGCCTCCCCCGTGCCGATCCCGGTCACAAGGCCTGCATCGTCCACTGCGGCGACCAGCGTGTCGGTCGACGCCCATTCGAACTCCGCCGCCATCGAATGGCCGTTCGCGTCCATGGCCCGCGCCGACAGGCGCAGCGTGTCCCCCGCCACCAGCGTGTCGGCCGCCGGGGACACCACGACCGCGCTGACCTCCTGGGCCACTGTGACCGTCGCGCTCCCCGACGCGGATCCCGCCGTCGCCGTGATCGTGGCCGTCCCGTTTGCGACGACCGTCACCAGCCCGGAGTTGCTCACCGTCGCCACAACGGCGGCGCTGCTCGACCAGGTCACCGCGGCTCCCGCCATCGCGTTGCCGTTCTGGTCGCGCACCTCGACCGTCAACTGCTTGGTCGCGGCCAAGGCGGTGAGCTGGACGGTCGCGGGCGCGACCGCGACGCTCGCCGGGCGGGGCGGATCGGGTGCCGGGGGCGGCGGCTCCGTGGCCCCGTCCCCGCAGGCGTAGGTCCACAACGCCGCGCACAGCCCGACGGCGGCAACAATGAGGATGCGACGGCTGTGCAAGGTCTCCTCCTCCAACTACGACCGGAAACGGGCGAACGAACCCCGAGGGCCGGCCGCAGGCCCGGCGATGCGTTGACCCATCAATGCTACGTCATGTGTGCCGCTCTGTCAGCTTCGTGCCTTACCGGCGACGAGTTCCCGGAGGAAGTTCTCCACCGTCCCTTGCCCGGCGGAGAAGAGTCGAGGGTCGCCGGCCAAGGCGACGTGATACCGATCGCGAACCGGATTCGTATGACACGCTCGGGCTCGCCGGCCGGCAAAAGGAGACCCGATCGGGCGGACAGGCCTCGGAGGAGAGGCGAGCGCCGGTTCCTCCTCCCGGCACACCGCCCGAATCCACGTTCCCGAGCGAGCTTCCATCCGCTCGTTTGCGAGGCCTTCCGCGAGCGCCCCGTAGCGGGGCGTCCGCCACCGCATTGGCGGCGACCTCCGACGGCTCTCGGACAACGTCGGACAACTATGGACAATACGGACACTTAGGAGGTTTCCGACGGGTTGACTTCCTTCCGAACGGTTCTTCACCGTTTCGCCATGGAGACGACGGCGGACGGAGCATGCCCGCCCACCTCAAGGGCGCGAGAGGGCGCTGGAGCGGTTCGACTTGACGGGCCGACGGGCCGAGTGGATCGTCTTGGCGAGCCTGCACGGCGGCGTGTTCACCCGCTCCCAGCTCTCGGCATGGCTTCGGTTCAACCGCTTCAGGCCGCCGCCACGCAGCGCGGCATCGCGCTCGAAAAGCAGATTCGCCGGCAAACCAGCCGGGGATTGATGCGCCGCGGCAGGACATGGCGTACCCGAGGGCCTCGCTGGAGCGCGGGGCACGCGAGCGCGTTGAAGAGGCCGATGCGGCGCGATGAGCCGGAGCGTCCGCGGCTGCGGCGGACGGGCTTGTCGGACGCCGCTAAGGCGGGGGAGCCAGCCTACCCGTTGTCATACAACGGGGCTGGTGAGGGGGTGGCTCCCGCCCCCCCTTCGAACCCCCGCACGTCGCGCTCCCGTGGAGGTCGCGGATGGGGGCGCCGCCCCCTTTCCCCCATGTCGGTGCGGCGTGATGCCTGAGCGCCGCACCGCCGTCGTCACCGCCCGCGTATCGGCGGCCGAGTTCGCCGACTGGCGGGCCAAGGCCGCGGCCGCAGGCGTGCCCCTGTCGGCGCTAATACGCCGGGCGATGGCGCGCACGCGGACATGGACGGCCCCGGCGGCCGAGGTCGAGCGCGAGCGCACTCGGCAGGTCTCCCGCATCGGGAACAACCTCAACCAGATCGCCCGGTGGGCGAACACCCACAAGGGGGCGGCCGAGGCTGTCGAGATCATCACCCGCCTTGTCGCCATCGAGCGGGCGCTCCGGGCACTGGCCCCCTTGGAGAGACCGGACGCCGATGCACATTAAGTTCTTGGCCCGCGGAACCGGCTCGGCGCGGGACGCGGCCGACTACCTCCTCGGGGAGCGGGATGCGACCGGACAGCCGCGCGAGGGCGTCGAGGTGCTTCGGGGCGATCCCCACCGGGTGGCCGCGGTGGCCGACACGCTGGAGTTCGAGCACAGGTACACCTCTGGCGTGATCGCCCGGGCCCCGGACGACCAACCCACCGACGAGCAGATCGAAGCGGTACTGGACGCTTTCGAGAAGACAGCCTGGGCGGGGCTGGAGTCCGACCGGTACGACTGGGCGGCCGTGTTGCACCGCGAGCGCGGCGGCGGCGCTCACGTCCATGTCCTCGCGGCGCGGTGCGACCTGGAGACCGGCCGGAGCCTCAACATCGCGCCCCCCGGGTGGCGGAAGACCTTCGACCCGCTCCGCGACGCCTTCAACCACGAGCACGGCTGGAGCCGGCCGGACGACCCGGCGCGGGCCAGGGTGCAGCAACCCGGACACCGCGCCTACGTCGAAGCGGCGCGGCTCAGGACCGGCCTCGCCCTGGAGGCCGAGCCTCGCGACCTGATCCGGGACTACCTGCTCCAGCGGGTCGAGCACGGCACCGTGCGGAACCGGGCCGATGTCGTCGGCGCGTTGCGGGAAGCGGGATTGGAGGTGCCGCGCCAGGGCAAGGACTACATCACCGCGCTGGACCCCGAGACCGGGGACCGGTGGCGGCTGAAAGGAGAACTGTATGGAGAGAACTTCGAGCGCGAACGATTTGACCGAGCGGCTGCGGAGACGGCTGGAGAGCGAACGCCGGGAGATCGAGGAGTTGACCGCGAGCGAGCTCGGGCGGCTCGGCGAGAACTCGCGGCGCGTCGCGAGAAACGCGCTGCGTACCATCGAGCGCGATACGGAGGAGGCGACCGGGCGGATGCGCGAGTTACTGGTCAAGGCGTGGCTCCGACGCGTCAGGCTGCGGTCTTCGCCTCCTTCCTGGCTGAGTGCTGGGGATGTATGGCCGATCATTGTCGATCTGATACTGGAGGGCCTTCAGCGTAGCAGACTTGATCTGGTGTCCGTGCGCACGGATGAACTCGGGAAGGTGTTCGGTCCGACACTCGGAGGCCGACCATACCTGGTCGTTGTTTACAGCCCTCTCTGCAAAGGTCTGGGCCTCTTCAGCGGTGAAGAGCGGGAAGAGTGGAACCAGTGGGCGTATCCTACGTTCAGCGCTCCGCCAGCCCCTGGCCTCCACCGCTATCTTGATCAATGCCGGCAAGAACACTCGGGGCTGCTTCCGCGCGAGCGGTATCACCAGCAGTTCACGGGTTACCCCGCCCTCGCCAATGCGAGTGCTCTGAACATGCTCGATGAAGCCGAAGGGTATCGTCCCATCGATAGAAAGCGGAGCAATCCGAACTTCTGGCCGTGACGCGACGAATCCCGCCTCCTGCGGCGCCCATTTCGACCGTCGGAAGTTCTCGCTCAAGAGGGGTATGAACAAGTCGCAGCTCTTCAACTCCTCAATGATCCGAACCTTCCACTCCTCGGACACTTCCAAGTCCTCGTGGGCTATAAATGCGGCGATACCGACTTCCTCCAACACTTGCTTTGTTTGCCGGGCGTATTCTCGATCCAAGTACGAATATGAGATGAAGGCGATCATTGCGTTTGCTTGGCACTCCTTTCGACGTTGAGTATCGGGTGGGGCCGGGGAGCAGTCCCTGGGGCACCGGTCTCCGGATGCCGGGGCGACGCCTCCTTCGGATTTGGGGGACACCTTTGGGCGTTCGTCAAGACAAGGAGGTGCCCGCTGGCGGACAGCGGACGGAGGTACGCCCCGGAGTCTAAGGCGCGAATAGTGGAACTGGCTCGTGCCGGCCGGAGCGCGGACCAGCTGGTCTGCGAGTTTGAGCTCTTGGCGACAGCGATCCGGCGCCGGGTGGAGCAGGCCAACCGCGAGGAGGAGCTTCGCAAGGACGGTCTGACGTCACACCGCCCAGCCGGCGGACAGCACCTCAGCTTGTTCGAGGACCGTCCGCGTCGCCTTCTCCTGCTTGTCGGGCGGGTAGCCGTGCTTGCGCAGGATGCGCTTGACCAGCCGGCGCAGGTTGGCGCGGACGTTTTCGCGAAGCGTCCAGTCGATCCTGACGTTGTTCCGCACGGTCTCGACCAACTCGCGAGCGATATCGCGTAGCGTCTCGTCGCCGAGGACCTGCACGGCGCTGTCGTTCGCCTCGAGCGCGTCGTAGAAGGCGAGTTCGTCCTCGGAGAGCCCCAACGCCTCGCCCCGGGCGTTCGCTTCGCGCATGTCGCGGGCAAGCTGAATCAGTTCCTCGATGACCTGCGAGGCTTCGACGGCTCGGTTCGCGTAGCGGCGGACGGTCTGTTCGAGCATCTCGGCAAAGGATCGCGCCTGGACGACGTTCTTTCGCCTGCGGACGGCCAACTCCCCCTTGAGCAGCTTCTGGAGCAGCTCGACCGCGAGGTTGCGCTGTTTCATGCCCCGCACTTCGACCAGGAACTCCTCGGACAGGATCGAGATGTCGGGCTTCTCAAGACCGGCGGCGGCGAAGATGTCGACGACGCCTTCCGACGCCACCGCCCGCGAGACGATCTGGCGAATGGCGTAGTCCAGCTCTTCCCCGGGACGCGCTTCCCCCGCCGCGCGCTTGGCCAGCACCGACCGAACGGCCTGGAAGAACGCCACATCGTCGCGGAGCCCTATCGCCTCATCGTGAGGGACGGCGAGCGCAAAGGCCTGCGAGAGTTCCCGCACGGCCCGCAGGCAGCGCTCCTTGCCGTCCTCCTGCGCGAGGATGTGTTCCTGCGCCCCCGGCAGCAGGCTCACGCGCTCGGCCGGCGTGCCATCGATCCACCCGGAATGGTCGAAGCCGTGGAACAGGTCGCGGCACACCTCGTACTTCTCCTGCATCACCGCCACCGCTTCGGACTGATCCACGGTCGTCCTGCCCGTGCCCCCGCTCTCGGTGTAGGTCGCGAGGGCTCGTTTGAGTTCGTGTGCGAGCCCGAGGTAGTCGACGACCAGGCCGCCCGGCTTGTCCCGGAAGACCCGGTTCACCCGCGCGATCGCCTGCATCAACCCGTGGCCGCGCATCGGCTTGTCCACGTACATGGTGTGCAGGCTCGGCGCGTCGAAGCCGGTCAGCCACATGTCCCGCACGAGTACGACCTGAAGAGGATCGCCGGGATCGCGGAACCGTTTCGCCAGCCTCTCGCGGCGCGCCTTGTTGCGGATGTGCGGCTGCCAGTCGGGAGGATCCGATGCGCTACCGGTCATCACGATCTTGATTCGGCCCCTGTCGTCAACCTCGTGATGCCAGTCGGGACGCAGGCAAATCAGCTCGCGGTAGAGGTCGATACAGATGCGGCGGCTCATGCAGACGACCATCGCCTTGCCGTCCAGGGCCTCGAGGCGCCGGTCGAAGTGCGAGACGATGTCGCGGGAGATGAGCCTCAGCCGCGGTCCGGCTCCGGCGACGGCCTCCAGCTGGGCCCACCTGGTCTTCAGCTTCTCCTTGCGCTCGACTTCCTCGCCTTCGGTCAACTCCTCGAAGTCGGGATCGATCTTCGGCCGCTCGGCCTCGTCCAGTGTCAGTTTCGCCAGCCGGCTCTCGTAGTAGATCGGTACGGTTGCGCGGTCCTCGACGGATCGCTCGATGTCGTAGACGCTTATGTAATCGCCGAACACCGCGCGCGTGTTGGCGTCCTCCAGCTCGATCGGCGTGCCGGTGAAGCCGATGAACGAGGCATTGGGGAGCGCATCGCGCATGTGACGCGCGTAGCCGTCGATGAAGTCGTACTGGCTGCGGTGCGCTTCGTCGGCGATCACCACGATGTTCCGGCGCTTCGACAACTCGGGGTGCAGGTCGCCCTTCTCCTCCGGAAAGAACTTCTGGATCGTGGTGAACACCACGCCCCCCGACTCGACCGCCAGCTTGGCGCGCAGGTCGGCCCGGCTTTGGGCCTGCGTCGGCGGCTGCCGCAGCAGGTCCCGGCAACGCGAGAACGTGCCGAACAGCTGATCGTCGAGGTCGTTGCGATCGGTCAGCACGACGATCGTCGGGTTTTCCATGGTCGGTTCGCGGATGATCCGCCCGGCATAGAAGGCCATGGTCAGACTCTTGCCGGAGCCCTGCGTATGCCAGACGACACCGATCCGCCGGTCACCGGGCGCGCCCCCCGGCTTGCGCCCCGACTCGTAGCGGCCGCGTTCTGCCCATTCTTCCTGCAATCTTGAGGCACGCAGCGTCTCGCCGACCGCAGCCTCAACCGCGTGGAACTGATGGTAACCCGCCATTTTCTTCGCGGCGACACTGCTTCCGTCGTCCTCGAACACGATGAAATCGCGAATCAGGGACATGAAACGCTGCGGCGCGCAAGCACCGGCGAGGAGGACCTGCAATTGCGGCAGATGCGGATCGGCCAGCGTCTCGCCAGTGATCGTGCGCCAAGGCTTGAACCATTCCCGTCCCGCAGTGAGCGTGCCGATGCGCGCCTCGACTCCGTCCGAAGCGATGAGCGCCGCGTTGAAGGCGAACAGGTCCGAGAGTTCGGTCTTGTAGGTCTGGATCTGCTGCCAGGCCGTCCACACCGTGGCCTTCTCGTCCGCCGGGTTCTTCAGCTCGACCAGACCGAGCGGAAGGCCGTTGACGAACAGCACGACATCCGGCCGCCGCTCGTGTTCGCCCTCGACGACAGTGAACTGGTTGACCGCCAGCCAGTCGTTCTTGGCGGGGTTCTCGTAGTCGAGGACGGAGACCTGCGCTCCGCGCATGGCGCCGCCAGCGCTCCGGTACTCGACCGTCACGCCGTCCACCAGCATGCGGTGGAACGCGCGGTTGCGGGTTTCCAGCGAGGAGCCTTCAGGCCGGGCCAGCTTGCGGAACGCGTCCTCCAGGGCCTCGGTCGGCAGGTTCGGATTCAGGCGGTCCAGGGCGTCGCGCAGCCGGTGCTCAAGTACGACCTCGTCGTACTCCGTTCGCTCCGCGTCCGCCGAGTGCGGGGCAATGTGGGGACCGTGGGCCACCTTCCACCCAAGGCCTTCGAGCCATTCGAGTGCGGCGTCTTCCAGTTCGGACTCGGTGAAGGTGGTCACCGGACTCAACGGCTCAGACGCCGGGCGCCGCAATCTCCTGCGTCAGCAACGAAATGTCTCACGGTGCGAACGGCCGGTATTCCACCAACGAGGAACGCCCGACGATATCGACGATGGTCACGGACAGCTCGGCGCCAAAGGCGTCCGTAAGTCTTATTGGTTTGCCGAGCCGAAAGCTCACCGGCTGCTGCCGTCCCTCTTCGATAGCGATGTTGTCCGCGTACAGACAGGTCCGGTTGGAAGTGTCGAGTATCGGGTTCAACCGCCCCCGCAAGCCGGGGAGGTGGCCAGTGCTCTTGGAGAATATGGCCGAGCCCCCGTCCGAGAGGGCCGTGAGTTCCAACAGCAGGCCACCTTGGCTTGGTATCCACTCCCGTTCGAGTCCCGCGACATAACCGCGTGCGGCGGCGTAGACGGTCATCGGCAGATGGGTCGTGTACAGGTCGAGATCCGCCTCGCCATTCTCGTCGGTGGTTGCCCTTTGCCATGTCTTGTTCGGAAAGAGCGCGAGCACCTCGACGCCGGGCAGCGGTTCGCCTTCCGAGTGCACCGTAACCGTGGCGTGGGCGGGAGCAAGTTCGAGTTTGGCCGCCGGGATGACCAGGACCAGGCTTGAGTCGTTGACCACCTTGTAGTCCGGCAGGGCACCGGCAGCCTCCCGCGTCTCCTTGAGGATGATCGAGACACCGTCCCCCCGACGTTCCATCAAATACCGCCGATGCTCCGCCCCGGGGACATCGCTGACCGGGATTCGCCCGAACACCGAAGCGATCACTTCGTTGCGTGTCGCCTGGCTTTCCGCCATGCCTTCCAGGGTCATCCCGTTGGGAAGCTGACCAGGCGAGTCGATCTCGAGGCGGTCGCTGAACATCGAAAGCCTGATGCGCCGCGAGGCAATGGAGTAGTCTCGGTGCGCAACCGCGTTGACAACAGCTTCGAATACCGCGGCCGTGCTGTATTGTGGAACGTTCTCTCGCGCCGGCGTTTTGCGAGCCGCCACACGCATGTTGCGGACGACGAACTTCACTGCATCGGCGATCTGGCCTGGCAGCGGACCGGCGATTTCCTGGGTGTCCAACTGTCCGAATGCGCGATCCTTTCCCTGATAGCGGGTCGCCACGATGGCCGCCTGCGGCAACCACTCCCGAGGCGACTTGGCGCAAAGCAGCACGCCGGCGACCGTGGCTCGATCCACCTCTGCTTCATCGGTTGCCAGGAGGCGAAGGCTCATCAGTCCCCGGCGCGGGTCGGCCGCTCCAGCGACGCTGAGCAGCGGCTCCCAGAGGTGTTCGCTGAGCGTCTCGAAGCCCGTCTGCGGTACGACCTGTTGGTCATGCCAAAGGTAGCGGCGCTGTGCGCGCCTCTGCGCCAGTCGCAAGCGTTCGTCACCCGAGAGCCGGCGCTTGGCCGCACCAACTCGTATGAACGCACGTCCGGACCGTTCGTGAACGGCGTCGCCCCGCGACACCTGAACGAGCATGAACGCTTTGCCGTCAAGTTCTCGATGGTGGACATCAATACGCAAAGCAGGTTCCACCGCATCCCTGCTTACTTCGACCAGCAAGGTGCCGAGAGCCCCCATCTGCGCCGCGGACATTCCCTGAATCCGGCCGTCGTCGGTAACGCCGCAGAGCAGTATGCCGCCGTTCGAGTTGGCGAAGGCGGCCATCTCATCCGCCAGATCGTCACGCCGGGGACTCGTCGGGCGGTCCCCGCTGAACTCGATCTGTTTGAACTCCCAGCCGCTATCCTCACCTAGACGCAGGCGCTTCCGAAGCTCGGAGTCAGCGATGGTCACGATTTGCCTCCAGGCGGGCCATCCCGTGGTCCGACCCTCTCGCATATCGAAACGCCCGCCCTCCCGGCGAAGGTTTCGGACAGTTCATCATGAATCTTGTCTGCAAGAGCCTCGACCTGCTTCAGGTGGGCTGCGTTTCGCCCTGCTCCCACTCCCGACAACCACTTGAACTTCGCGACCGGGTCTTCAGGCGCAATTGCGGAGCACTCGCGCGCCCACCGAACCAGGACGGGATTGACGGGGGCCGGCGTCATGCGCGCGCTCCCGTCAGTTTCTGGGCGTCGTCAACGCGGATCTCACCCGAAATGAGCTTGGGGAGAAGGGTGTCGCGAAGAGCGGCGAGGGTGCGAGCTTCTCGCTGATTTGCTTTCAGTCGGTTCAGCAATGGCGCCGTTAATGAGGAGAACGCGAGTCGCACCTGCGCGTCGGGCAGTGCAACCGCGGTGTCCAGGACGGCTCTCGGCCTGACGGCTGGATACGCACCTCCGTCCGCGAGGTGAGCGAGACGTTGGATGGCATCATGGGAAGTCGCCGCGCACCAAACGATTTCCCGCTCAGTCGCGTTCACAGGGCGCAGCACAGCAAAGCCAGTGCTCGCGGTGAGGCCACCTCGGTCGACGAGCGCGAAAGACCCGTTAGCTGGTCGAACCGTGCCCACGATCGTGTCCCCGCGGCGCAGCACTCGGCGAGCGCGGCTAGGTGCGTTGGCCCACATGTATTTCTGAATGTCATCGATGTAGCCCCACTTCGTGTTCGCCAAGTCCACATACAGGATACGGTCTGGCGCGTTTCGGTGATTCCATGACTCAGGATTGAGAAGCGCGACATCGGCAAGCGTACTCGCGCACCACCCCTCCGGAATCTCGCCCATCTCGGAATCCACGAGCCGGTCGGGGAACAGATCGGCGATGTCTTGGGGCAATCCCGTGTCACGACCCTCCGTCTTCGCGCGGACCGGATCGAAATCGACGAACCAGGACTTGAACAACGCACGTGCCATCGCCTCCAGCGTTGCGTTCATACGCTGGTTCAGCTCGACCTTGTCGTCCAGCGTGCCGAGGATGTGGGCGATGGCTCGTTGCTCAGAACGAGGAGGGACAGCAAGTTCTCGCGGATAGACGGCAGCACGTGTCGTGGACGGGATCGGCGACCCGTCGTCAATCTCGCCCAGCTTGTAGTGCTTGATAGCGTAAAGGAGCCAACGCATATCATGTCCAGCCTTGGACACAACATAATACGCGGTGTCGATCACAAAAAACGGGTTGGCCGAGTACTCGACTCCGCGATAGGCGCCTTTGCGGCCGAGAACAACTCCCGGACCTGCCACCAGGGCCTCGTCAGTCCATCCGATTGGACCATTGGAGCCAAAGACGCGATAGTGGCCTGCGCCTGCGTCGTAATCCCTGAGCGCCTTGCCATATTCGAGCGCGATCTCCTCGCCCCATGTTGACGCCCGCCACTCATCGGGGGCTGGCCGCCGGCTTGGTGCCGCCAAAGTAACGTGCCCCTCGTCAATTCGCCTGCGAAAAGACACCGGCACCTCATCCCAAACGAACAGATCCACACGGAACGGCAGAACGCTTTCCTCGAACGCCCCCCGCAGCGCCTCGACCTGCTTTCGTTGTTCCCGTGTCGTGAAGACCACCAGATCGAGGTCGGACTCCGGCCGTGAGGTCCAGTTGGCGCGCGAACCGTAGACCCAGGCCTCTGTGTCCGGCAGGTAGCGTTCCAGCAAGGCCAGAATCGTCCGGCGCTGCTGACTGGTGATGTCGATGGTTTGTTCTAGTCCCATGTCTTCCCGGTCATGGTTTGGTAGAGGCCGATTGCGTCGTCCACGAAATCCGGCACCAGCGCTAGGCAAGCTTGTGCCTTTTCACCGTCGTAGTCGTGGGAAGTGTCGGTCCGAGCATCAGCGTAACGCAGCCATTGTTCCAGAGGCGCGGAGAACAGGTCGTTCTCGTACCCGAGCCTGAGGACGGGCTTCGGGCTGTTGGGCGGGTCGGCGATGCCCAAATCCTGCCTCAGGTATCTCTTCAGCACCTTCCAAAGGCAGTCGTAGCAGATTTCGAAGCGCTGAATGACTGACTCGGCAATCCCTTCGCGGTCGAGGTCGGAAAGAGCGGGGTTGCCATGGCGGTAATTCTCAAGCTGCTCCTCCAAGCGCTTCAGGGAAAGTCGGAACTTGTCGTACTCGATCATGCGTCTCTCATCCTTTGTTCAGCCCGTGGCTGACCGCCGAAGCCCGAACCCCAACGCCTCCAGGTTCTCGGCGATGGCGGCCTCCAGCCGGGCGCCTTCGGCCTGCTGCTCACGTAGTGCGGCCACCAGCCGCGTCATCTTGTCCTCGAACGGCTCGCCGTCATCCTCCTGCGGCTCCACGCCGACGTAGCGACCCGGCGTGAGCACGTGGCTGTGCTTCCGTACCTCGTCCAGCGAGGCGCTCTTGCAGAAGCCGGGCACATCGGCGTAGCCGTCTCCTTCTTCTTCCGTCCGCCAGGCGTGGTAGGTGTCTGCGATCCGGGCGATGTCCTCGTCGGTCAGCTCGCGGTGCGTCCGGTCCACCATCCGGCCGAGCTTCCTCGCGTCGATGAACAGGATCTCGCCCTGACGCTGGCGCGCACGCGCCAGGAACCACAGGCAGGCGGGAATCTGGGTCGAGTAGAAGAGCTGGCCCGGTAGCGCGACCATGCAGTCGACCAGCTCTGCCTCGATCATGTTCTTCCGGATCTTGCCCTCTCCGGACTGATTCGACGACATTGAGCCGTTGGCCAGCACGAACCCCGCTATGCCCCTCGGTGCGAGGTGATGGACCATGTGCTGCACCCACGCGAAGTTCGCGTTCCCCTTCGGCGGGACGCCATGGCGCCAGCGCTTGTCTTCGGCCAGCCTCTCGCCGCCCCAGTCCGAAACGTTGAACGGGGGATTGGCGAGGATGAAGTCCGCCTTCAGGTCCGGGTGGCGGTCGTTGTGGAAGCTGTCCCCGTGAGCGATCTGCCCCCCGATCCCGCGTATGGCCAGGTTCATCTTGGCCAGCCGCCACGTCGTGTAGTTCGACTCCTGGCCGTAGATCGAGATGTCGCCGCGCGCCCTGCCGCCATTGCCGTTTCCGCTGGCGTGGGCACGAATGAACTCGATGGACTGGACGAACATGCCCGAGGATCCGCAGCAGGGATCGTAGACCCGCCCCCGGTAGGGTTCCAGCATCTCGACGAGCAGCTTGACGACGCAGCGGGGGGTGTAGAACTCGCCGCCCCTCTTGCCCTCGGCGCTGGCGAACTGTGAGAGGAAGTACTCGTACACGCGGCCGAGCACGTCTCGGGAGCGGGCTTCGGCGTCTCCAACGCGGATATTTCCGATCATGTCGATCAACTGGCCGAGACGCTGCTTGTCCAGAGCGGGCCGTGCGTAGTCCTTGGCCAGCACCTCCTTCAGCGCGGGGTTGTCACGCTCGATCGCCGCCATGGCCCGGTCGACGGTCTGGCCGATGGTCGCCTGCCGCGCCCGGGCCTTAAGGTGCGGCCAGCGGGCCTCGGGCGGCACCCAAAAAATGTTCTCCGCGATGTACTCATCACCGTCCTCCGCAGCCTCTTCCCCCCACTCGGCCAGCACCGCCGCGTGGTGCTCCTCGAAGGCGTCCGAGATGTACTTCAGAAAGATGAGCCCGAGCACGACGTGCTTGTACTCGGCCGCATCCATCGAGCCGCGGAGGGCATCGGCCATCGCCCACAGCTCGGCTTCGTGGCCTGTCGTTGCGCCGCTATCAGTGGGCTTGGTTGCCATCTTCGTCGCTGTCTTTATTCCCACCGCCCCGGGGCGGATCCCGGGAGCCGGATCGCAGCGAAGATACGACACATGTCACGCCACCGTACACCTCGTCGAGGCAGGCTCCTGCAGCCAAAACGCACTGCGACCGACCGCCGATGAGGCCCTCGGGGAACAGTCGAGCGTCTGTTGCGCTCCGAAGTCCGGCTGCTATCCCCCGGACGCACCCTCCACCGCCGCCAGCGTCGCGCCCTCCTCCTCGTCCACCCGTAGGAGTAGCAGCAGCCCCGCGGCGAGGAACACGATGATGGAGGCGATGGCCCAGCGATGGCTGCCCGTGGCGCCGAGAATGAGCCCGTAGGAGAGCGGTCCCAGCACCGATGCCAACCGGCCCGAGAAGGCGTAGAAGCCGAACAGTTCGCCCTGCTTGCTCCTGGGCACGAACGACGCGAGCAGCGCGCGGCTCGCGGCCTGGTTGGGGCCCACCATGAGACCCAGGAGGATGGCCGCGGCCCAGAACACGCCGAGTGTTCGGGCGAAGAAGGCGAGAGCCGTCGCCACCATCAGGAGCACCAGCGTGATCGCGATCGTGCGCTTTCCGCCGATCCGATCCTGGACGAACCCGAAGCCGATCGCGCTCGCGCCCGCCGTCGCGTTCACGACGATGCCGAGGACGAGGAGGTCGGCCGTTTCCATCCCGAACTCGGCCGCTGCGTAGATCGCGGCCATCGTGAAGGCCGTCGTCAGGCCATCGTTGTACACGAGGCGGGCGATGAGGAGCCGGATCGCCTGGCGGTAACGCCGCAGGTCGCGGGCCGTCTCGCCGATGCGGCCGAAACCCATCCGAACGTAGGTGCCGAACGAGGCTCGGCGGCGGGGCTGCCGTTCCCGGAGGTAGAGGAAGGTCGGAATCGAGAACGCGAGCAGCCAGCCGGCGGCGAGGAGGTTCGTGGCGCGCACGTTGAGGCCGCCCGTCTCCGGCAGCCAGGAAGTCACCATCCCCAGAGCCAGGATGAGACAGAGCAGGCCGCCGAAGTATCCGAGGCCCCAGCCCAGGCCCGATATCCGTCCCATGTTCTCGCGCGTCGAGAGTTCCGGCAGGAACGCGTTGGCGAGGGACTGCAGCGACTCGTAGGCCACGCTGGCCCCCACGAAGACCAGCGCGGCGATCCACGCATCGCCCGGTCCCATGCGGAACAGGCCCGCGGTGAGGGCGACGCAGACCGCCGTGGCGATGAGCAGAAAGCGCTTCTTGAGGCCGCCGAAATCCCCCACTGCCCCCACGACCGGCATGATGAGCGCGGTGATGATCGCCGAGGCGTTGACCGCCCGCGTCCACCAGATCGCGCCTTCGATGGGGTCGGTGGCGATTGACCGCGCGTAGTAGGCGGAGAAGATGAACGTCACGACGAGCGTCCCGAACGCCGAGTGGGCGAAGTCGTACATCGCCCACGAGACGATCTCCCGCCGCTCGACGGGCGGGGTCTGCGAATTGGCGTTCACGCGGCGGCGGCCTTTCGGGGCGGACGGGGGGTCCCGTCTGGAAGGCACAAGGTTACGGTCTCCGCAAGGCATCGCGCGACCCGTCGGTTTGTCCCGAACGCAGGGCGCGGGGTAGGTTTGCGGGAGTGCCGCTCCCGGAAGCGGCGTCCCCGTATGAGGCGGAAGAGCCGGGAGATTCACATGTCCACACATACAGGCGCGAGCGCGAAATCCCACGTCAGCGAAGCCGAGGCCCGGAAGGTCGCCGAGGCGGCGCGCGAGACCGACTGGAGCGGGCGCACCTTCGTCCGGAACCTGTTCCTCGGGAAGTTCCGGCTCGACGCGATTCACCCCTATCCCGACCCCGACGACTTCATCTCCGAGCGCGCCCGCGCGTGGACGGAGGACCTCCGCGTCTTCCTGCGGGACGAGGTGGATTCGGACGGCATCGACCGCGACGGCAAGATCCCGCCGTCGGTCGTCCGGGCGCTCGCCGAGCGCGGCGCCTTCGGCATCAAGGTGCCGCAGAAGTACGGCGGCCTCGGGTTCAACCAGACGGAGTACGCGAACGCGATGCGGGTCGTCGGCTCCGTGGACGGCAACCTCGTCGCCCTCCTCTCCGCCCATCAGTCGATCGGCGTCGGCCAGCCGCTCAAGATGTTCGGCACGAAAGCCCAGAAGGAGGCGTACTTCCCTCGCCTCGCGAAGGGGGCCGTCAGCGCCTTCGCGCTCACCGAGAACGATGTGGGGTCGGACCCGGCCCGGCTCACGACGTCCGCCGATCGCACGGAGGACGGGGACGCCTTCATCCTCAACGGCGAGAAGCTGTGGTGCACCAACGGCACCCTGGCCGAACTCTACGTCGTGATGGCGCGCCACCCCGACACCGGGCGCATCTCCGCCTTCATCGTCGAGCGCGACTGGCCGGGAGTCGAGGTCGTGAAGCGCTGTCACTTCATGGGGCTCCGGGCGCTCGAGAACGGGATCATCCGTTTCACGAACGTGCGTGTACCGGCCGAGAACATCCTCTGGAAAGAGGGGAACGGGCTCAAGCTCGCACTGATAACGCTGAACACGGGCCGGCTGACGATCCCCGCCTCATCGGTGGGCGGGGCACAGGCCGCGCTCGAGGCGTGCCGGCGGTGGTGCAACGACCGCATCCAGTGGGGCGTGCCGGTCGGAAAACACGAGACGATCGCGCACTACCTGACCTCGATGGCGACGCGGACCTACACCATGTCCGCGATCGCGGACCTCGTGCAGTCTATGGCGGACCGGGGCGGCTACGACATCCGGCTCGAGGCCGCCATGGCGAAGCTCTGGAATACGGAGACGGGCTGGCAGCTCGTCGACGACGCACTGCAGGTGCGGGGCGGCCGCGGGTATGAGACCGCCGACTCGCTCACGGCGCGCGGGGAGGAACCCGTCGCGGTCGAGCGCTGGCTGCGCGACTTCCGCATCAACCGGATCTTCGAGGGCTCGAGCGAGATCCTGCGCCTGTTCATGGCCCGCGAGGCGGTCGACCGCCACCTCCAGATCGCGGGAGATCTCGTCGACCCGCGACTGGGGTTCGGCGCCAAGCTCAAGGCCCTGCCGCGGGCGGCGTGGTTCTACGCCACCTGGTATCCGACGACGTGGATCGGGTGGAGCCTGCCGCCGCGCTTCGCGAGCCACGGGCGCCTCGCGAAGCACCTGCGCTTCGTAGAGCGCAGGAGCCGCAAGCTGGCGCGGACAATCTTCCACCTCATGCTGCGCCACGGGCCGGGGCTCGAGCGCCGCCAGGGGCTCCTCTTCCGCTGCATCGACATCGGCGCGGAGATGTTCGCGATCGCGGCCGCCGTTACGCGGGCCGACATGCTGCGCCGCCGCGAGGGGGACGAGGCCCGGGAGGCCGCCCGCCTCGCGGACTCGTTCGCCGCCGAGTCACGCCGCCGCGTGGACGAACTCTTCCGCCGCATCCGCTCGAACCACGACGCGGCCGACTACCGCATTGCCCAGGACATCATGGCCGGCGACTTCACCTGGATGGAGCGCGACATCGTCGGCCTGCAGAAGGCCCAGCTCGAGGCGTGGAAGGGCACGCCCGCGGATGACGCCATGGAGGACGACGCGTCGGACGGGGCGGCCGCCTCGGAGGTTGATGACGCCGCGGAGCCCCGACCCGAGCAGGCCGCGGCACGAGGCGGCGTCTTTTAGGACCGCCGGAGATCCCATGCGCGCCAATAAAACGAATCGTCTGCCTCGCGAACTCGCGAACACTCCATGGTCGCTGCGTGGCCGGACCGGAGTTCGGCTCGTAACCCTCCATCGTGGATTCAGCCCGTCAGCGCCCGCCCGGACGAAGAGTATCGGAGTATGAACGCCAGTACATGAGTGGCAGCGATCCCCGGCACCACGGACGAACTGACCCGCGAGGCGTACATGATCCAAGGTGCGCGCATCGCGTACACTCGCGGGGAACGATCCTCTGAAGCTGCTGTGCGCGGCTTGGCGCGTGCCTCGTTCGAGCGTGTACCCGCTGCGCTCGGCACCTGGAGGTGCGGAGCAGCCGGGCAAGCGCGGTCCGAAGACGGCGCTGAGCGACGAGGAACTGGTCGCGGAGATCCGGACGGCGCTGTCGGAGTGACCGGCTTGTTCGACTGGATCGAGGTCGACGGGCGGACGGGTGATGCACCGGCCGGGTTTGACCCGGCAGCTCCGTTGAATGTCGTGCTCTCCAACCGCATCCACTAGCGGCGACCCGCAGCTGAGGGGAGGCTGGTTTTCTGCTCCGGCGGGGGGGAGCCGCCCCCGACTCTACCAGGTGCTGAGGGGCGTCATTGCTGCCGTCAGGGTGGGTGCCCGGTCGAGAAACTTCTTCCCCCTCCAACTCCGTCCGCGCGGGGGCGCGTGTGTGGGTGTCTCGCGTCGTTTCAAGAGAGAGGCGTTTGTGCCCACCGGGCCGCGGCATACCGCTGTCCCGCAACGTAAAGGTGGCGGGGGACAGCAGGGCCGTTTACCCCACTGGGCGGGGCCGTAGCGCCTTGGCCGAGGGTGTGACAGCGAGGGTGACAGCGTGACAGATCATCGCCCGTCTCGACCCGCTCGGCGCGGTGACTTGCCCCTCGCGAGGCGTTCGGCGGGGCGTTCGTGTTCCGGTCCGGGGAAATGCGACGAATCGGGAACCTCGAAACCGACTCCGCCCCTCCGTGTATCAGTCAACATCAGGCCAGTAGGCCCGATTTGACATAGAGGAAGCGGAAGGAGTGACTACCATGAATACGTCCACCAAGTACCCGACGACCACCCTGACCCTGACCCTTGCCATGATCTTGCTTGCCGCTTGCGACAACGAAGTCATTGCCCCGTACACAGTGCTCTCCCCAACTCCGGCGACCGACGCGGCGGCCGAAGCCTCGCGGCCTGCGTCCGCACAATCCTTCGGTCCCGAGGCGCTGGCGGGAGCCTCCGGCCGGTTCAGCATCGGTGTCTTGCCGATCGTCCCGGAGGCCCGGCCGTTCCAGTCGGCAATCTGGCACGCGGCGAGACGCTGGACGGAGATCCTGCGAGAAACGGAGTTGCCCGATGTCTTCATCCCGGATCCTGCGATCGTGGGCGCGGGGCTCGTCCGGGAGGGCGGCCGTAGCCGGGCCGTGGAGGCCTTGACGATAGTGAGATCATAGTTTCGGACTATGGAAAAGCACCGCCCGGGGCCCTACGTTCAGAGGGACTGAACAAGAGTTCACCCCGGAACGGAGGACACCCGAATGGTGCGTGGAAACGACTATACCGGACCGCGCCCGCACGTGCAAGGATCGGCGGCCGCGCTGAGGGTCCGCGGGGGCGGCGGGCGGATCACCGACGCGGGCGGCCTCGTCGTGGTTCGGAAGCTGTGGGACGCGCTGGGGCTGGGCGGCTGGATCGACCGGCGGAGCGGGAACGTCCCCGGCCGCTACCGGCCATCGCTCATGGTCGAGTCGTGGGTGGTGCTGCTCCTGTACGGCGGCGGGGCGATGGACGACCTGCCGCTTCTGGAGCGGCGGGGCGTGCGCCGCATCTTCGGCTGGGCGCGGGTGCCGCACCCGGCCACGTTCGGGCGCTGGTTGCGGGGTTCGGCGGCCGTGCTGTCGCCGCTTCTGGACGAGCTGTTGTGGCGGATGGTGCGGCGGCGCTGGGAGCTGGCCGGCGGGGCGCCCCGGTCGGCGACGATCGTCATGGACTCGACCGTCGTGGTGCGCTACGGGCTGAAGCAGGCCGGGGCGGAGCGGGGCTACAACCCGAAGAAGCGGGGCCGCCCCTCGCACCACCCCCTTCTGGCCTACGTCCTGGAGACGGGCGACTGCCTCGGGGTGCGCTGGCGGCCGGGGGGCGCGCACACGGCCCGGGGGGCGGAGGCGTGGCTGGCCGAGCTGGTGGCCCGCCTGAGGGGGGCGGGGGTGCGGCGGATCACCGTGCGGCTGGACAAGGGGTTCTTCTCCAAGTCCATCGCGCGGCGCATGGAGGAGCTCGGCGTGTCCTATCTGCTCAAGGTGCCGCGGCACGCCTGGCTCGACGGCTTCCGGGGCGCCTGGGAGACCGCCGCCCGGGACGAGGCCGGGGACCGGGAACTGAGGACGGCCTCCGGCGAGCTGTGGGGGACGCGGCTTCTCTCGGTCGAGAGGCGGAGACGGGTCGGGCCGGACGAGGGAGAACTCGATCTCGCGGCGTGGGAGACCACGATGAGCGCCGACGTTCTGACCAACATCGGGAGCATCGGCCCCGTCGAGGCGTGGCGCGCCTACAACGCGGGCGCGGTCGTCGAGCAGCGGATCGAGGAGCTGGGCCAGCTCTCGGCCGGCCGCACCGCGGTGGACGACCTCGGCGGCAACGCCCTGCTGTGGAGCCTCGCCGTGCTCGCCTACCAACTCCTCCACATCCTGCGCGCGAACTTCCTCGGCGGCCGCTGGCGCGCCGTGCAGCCGCGCGGCATCCGGCTGCGCCTGCTGCGCGCCCCCGCCAGGATCACCTCCCACGCCCGCCGAACCTCGCTCGGGTTCGCGCGCGCCGAACCGGCCCTCGGCCTCCTGCGACCGGCGCTCCGGGCCATCGAGCGGGGTCTCCCGCCGCCCGCGCCCGCCTAAATCTGACCGGCCCCAACTCCGGCTTTCCGAAGGCGCCGCGCGGCGGCGCCCACTCCCCGTGTCTCCGCGAGCCGTTCGGGACCCCTCCCGAGCCCCGCCGGCCCTCCGCCGAGGCCCGGTCCGGCCCCGAAAACGCCACCGCCCGCGCCAAGTCGCCACAACCGCCGGTCATAATCGCCCTCAGGCCGCCCGACTATGCGCCAACGCAGGATCCGGGTTCATTCTCCACGGTCCGAAGCCCGACTGCCACGGAATCAATCTCGACGACATCGCCGGGGTGGTGGACGACCTGGTGATCACCGTCACGGTCATGCGCATCGACGGCGCGGGAGGGATTCTTGCCAGGGGGGGACCGTGCTGGGTTCGCCGGGAGGGTTCCCTGCCCTTTCTCGGGATCATGGTCCTGGACGCGGCTGACATTCAGGATCTTGACGCGGCAGAGCTGACAGAGCTGTTCGTCCACGAAACCGGGCACATCCTTGGGATCGGCCCGTTGTGGGGCACCTTTGGCCGGCTCCAGTCCCCCTCTCTCTACTCGCCAGGCACCGACACCCACTTCAACGGCCCATTGGCGGTCGCCGCCTTCAATGCGGCAGGCGGACGAGGATACCGGGGCGGCAAAGTTCCCGTTGAGAACCTCATGGGCCTTGGCTTTTCCGATATGCACTGGCGCGAATCAGTGCTCGGCTCCGAGTTGATGACACCGGTCCTCAGGAGCGACGAAGCCAACCCCTTGAGCGCGATCACGATTCAGTCCCTGGCGGATCTGGGCTACACGGTCGATACGGCGCTGGCCGACGCGTTCACCCTCCCGTCCGCGGACGCTGGTGCGGTGCCGGATGAAGCCGAGAGAGGGCGGACGATCCGTCTGGCCGGCGATCTGCTGACGGGCCCCTTGTTTGCTTTCGATCCTGACGGGCGCGTGGTGCAGATGCTTCGACGCTGACGACTCTTGGCTCAACTACGAGAAATGGAGCCAACTATTATAGCGCACCCGCTTTTTCCGGACACCCGTTTAGCAGGGTTCAAAAAGGGGGTACGGGGACGAGCTGAGGAAGCTCTTGCGGCGCGCGGGCGGGTGAGGCGGGTGAGTCCTTCGACGGGGCGGACGTATCCTCTGAAGCTGCTGTGCGCGGCTTGGCGCGTGCCTCGTTCGAGCGTGTACCCGCTGCGCTCGGCACCTGGAGACATGGATCGGCTGGAGCCTGCCGCCGCGCTTCGCGAGCCACGGGCGACTGGCGAAGCACCTGCGCTTCGTCGAGCGCAACAGCCGCAATCTGGCGCGGACGATCTTCCACCTCATGCTGCGCCACGGGCCGGGGCTCGAGCGCCGCCAGGGGCTCCTCTTCCGCTGCATCGACATCGGCGCGGAGCTGTTCGCGATCGCGGCCGCCGTCACGCGGGCCGACATGCTTCGCCGTCGCCGCGGGGACCAGGCCCGCGACGAGGCCCGGGAGGCCATGCGCCTCGCCGACTCGTTCGCGGCCGGCTCACGCCGCCGCGTGGGCGAACTCTTCCGCCACATCCGCTCGAACCACGACGCGGCCGACTACCGCATTGCCCAGGACATCATGGCCGGCGACTTCACCTGGATGGAGCGCGACATCGTCGGCCTCCAGAAGGCCCAGCTCGAAGCCTGGAAGGGCCCGGCGCCGGAGCTGTCGTCCGACGGGTCCGACGGGAGCGCCCATGCCCGCCGGACCCGACGAGTCGCGGAGGTCCAGACCCAAGTCGTTTAGCGGGTCAGCCGGCCGGGCCGGGAACAGCCTCCACTTCGATTTCAGCCTCGTGGCCGCACAGCGCGCCGGAGAGGACTCCGGCCACGGATGGCTCCGTGCTGGAGAGGTCCGGCTCGCCGCTCAGAACCAGGTCTATGTCGCAGGATCCGGACCGGTCGTCGAGCTGCCAGTCCAGTCGGCCTGTCACCGAGCCCTCGATGCTGAAATGCTCGAAGAAGCCGGCGAGGACGAAGGCGCCCCGTTCGCGGACCTCCGGCGCGCCGTCCACGGTGAACTGCAGTCCCCCGCTCGAGAACTGGCATCCGGCGGGTGCGGCGGTGAAGTCCCACGCCAACCTCAGCGTGTCCGCCACCGACTCGTCCACAAACATCACCGTGCGCCGGAGCTGTCCCCCGAGCGGACACGCCACCACGATGCTGTCCTCGGAGGCGTGAATGATCCGGGGAGCAGTGTCCTGCTGAATCACCCTCATCCCCTCGAACAGCGCCTCGGCCTCGGTCATCGTGAGCGGCGTGTCGTCGGGCTCCGTCGTGCCGTCTCCGCAGCCGACCGCGAGAGCTAGGAGCCCGCCGACGAGGACTCCCCATGCCGCATCCATCTTTCGTCTGAACACCATCTATGCCTCCCGGTTCGAGTCTGTGTGCTTCCTCTTGAACTGCCGGGCGAGCCGCGCTCCGGCAACCTGTCACCGTACCCTCGCTCGAGCCCCCGCCCGGCAGCGTAGCCGCCCCAGGGGTCCGTTTATGGCGTCGAGCGGTGGCTCACGAAGTCGCGAGGCGTCAGCACTCGGGCTGCCTCCGGCGCGTTCTCGACGAGGAGACGATCTCCGGTGATGAGGTGGCTTTGGGCCCTGCTGCCGAACAGGGCCCAAAGGTGGTTGTCGCCTGGATCCGGAGCGGTTTCGCCGATCACGGGTTCGCACCAGATCGCATTCGCGGTCAACTCCGCGAGCAACTGGTCGATCTCGGCATCCGTTCGGCGGTGGAGACGCACGAGGCGGGGACGACGCAGCACGGACGCGTACTCGGTGAGGAGGTCGCTGGACATCAGGTAGAGGAGGCTGCCATCGAGCATCGCCTCCAGGACCTGTGCCGGCGGACTCTTCGGATCAGATCCGATCATCGCCGAGACGATCACGTTCGTGTCCACGACGAACACGGCGGGCGTCACGAGACGGCTTCCTCACCCGCGGTTGCGTCGATCAATCGGCCGCGGCTACCGACCCTCGCGATGAAGTCGCGTCTCCCTGACCGCCGCGGCCATGGCTTCCTCAGCGCTCAGTTCAGCGCTCGAGCGGGCTCGGGCGACGATCTCCCTGGCCGAGTCCATGGGTTGGATGCCCCTCAACTCGAGGCTCTCTTCGATGATCGCGCCCATGGAACGGCCTTGCCTGGCGGAGGCCTCCCTCAGAGCTCGGTGCGTTCGGGCACTCAGGCTGATCGTGAGTCGCGGCATGTTACTCAGCCCCGTTTGGTGTTTCCGACAAGTCACCATAACACCACCTCACCAGAGCGACAACTTCGGCCTTCAGGGCCTGAGTTCGCGCAGTCGTTTTCCGGCGCGCCAGATTTCCTGATCCGCCATGTCCTGGAGTTCGGCGTCCAGCCGCTCCCGGTAGTCCGGCCTCCCGTTCGCCTCGATCACGATTCTCGCCTCTTCGCCCGTGCGAACGCTCTCGTAGAGTTCGTCGAACAGCGGCGTCACGGCGTCACGGAACCGGTGCCGCCAGTCCAGCGCGCCTCTCTGCGCCGTCGTGGAACAGTTCCTGTACATCCAGTCCATGCCGTTCTCCGCCACGAGCGGCAGCAGGCTCTGGGTCAGTTCCTCGACCGTCTCGTTGAACGCCTCCGATGGCGAATGGCCATTCTTCCGCAGCACCGCGAACTGTGCCTCGAAGATGCCCGCGATCGCCCCCATCAGGACGCCGCGCTCGCCCGTCAGATCCGACCACACCTCCCTCTGGAAGTCCGTCTCGAAGAGAAAAGCGGAGCCGACGCCGATTCCCAGCGAGATGACCCTCTGCCTCGCGCGGCCCGTCGCGTCCTGGAAGATGGCGTAGCTCGAGTTCACGCCCTTGCCCTTCACGAACAGCCGTCGCAGCGAGAGGCCGGACCCTTTGGGGGCCACCAGCACGACGTCCACATCATGGGGCGGAATGATCCCGGTCTGCTCCCGGTAGGTCACGCCGAAACCGTGGGAGAAACCGAGGCACTTTCCCGGCGTGAGCTGCGCCCTGACTTCCTCCCAGCGCGAAATCTGACCCGCATCGGACAGCAGGTACTGGAGGATGGTGCCTTGTCGGGCCGCCTCTTCAAGCTCGAACAGCGTGTCCCCTTCGATCCAGCCATCGTCGATGGCCCTGTCCCACGAGGCGGAACCGCTCCGCTGTCCGACGATCACGCGGAATCCGTTGTCTCTCAGATTAAGCGCCTGCCCGGGCCCCTGAACCCCGTAGCCCAGCACGGCGATCGTCTCGCCCTCGAGACTCTTGCGCGCCTTCTCCAGGGGCCATTCGCCGCGCGTAACTACGGCTTCTTCCGCGTCACCGACACGTATCCTTGCCACAGGCCCTAACCCTCCTTGCGAGCGGCCGGTTGTCTTCAGCCGGCCTTTTCCGAGTTCACGGTCTCTTCCAACCTGCGATAGCAGATTCCAAACACGCCCACGCAGCCACCGATCCTCTTGACCGCGCGGCGTATGCTCTCCGGCCGGGCCCGCACGGTCAATACGTGCTTGTACGTGCCGCTGGACCGGCGGCGGCTGCAGGTGTAGCGCTCAATCTCGATCCGATGCCGGCCCATGGCCGCGATGAGACGCAGGAGCGAGCTGTTGTCGTTTTCCGACAGGGCCGTGACTGTATACTGAGCCTTCACGCCTCCCCCTTTCCGCATGGCAACTCCCGGTCCGATCCATCACCTCCGGGAGTGATCAGGACGATCGAGCATGACCGATCAAAGCGGGAGCGCACTATTCGAGACGAATCTCGGAACAGCTCGCTCCCGCCGGTACCATGGGAAAGACGTTTTCCTCACGCTCGACGACCACATCCAGAAGAAACGGTGATGCCGAGGACAGCATCTCGTCGATCGAGGCGTCGAGTTCAGTCCTCTCCGACACCCGTCTGCCCTTCATGCCGTACGCCGCGGCGATCGCCACGAAATCCGGATTCGAGAGCTCGGTCTGAGAATAGCGACGGCGGAAGAACAGTTCCTGCCACTGTCGAACCATTCCCAGATACCCATTGTTCAATATCATGATCTTGACGGGTATCTGTTCCTTGGCGATGGTTCCAAGCTCCTGCAACGTCATCTGGAAGCCCCCGTCTCCGATCACCGCGACCACGGGGCGATCCCGGCGCGCCAGTCCGACTCCCATCGCCCCCGGCAGGGCGAAGCCCATCGTGCCGAGGCCACCGGACGTGATGAAGGCGCCGCCGTCGCGACACCTGTAGTAGCGCGCGGCCGCCATCTGGTGTTGCCCCACGTCCGCGATGACGAGGGCTCGACCCTCCGTCCGTGAACAGAGCCGACCCATCACCTCGCTCATCCGGAGTTCGGGCGACGCGGGGTTCAGGTCGTTCTCGATCACGCGTTCCCGTTCGATCGCGTGGCAGGCGGTAAACTCGGCCAGCCATGCCGTGTGCGACGCGCTCCGCACCCGCGTCGTCATGGCGCCCAGGGCTTCTCTCGCATCGGCCAGGATCTCCACATCGGCGGGCACGTTCTTGCCGATTTCCGATGCGTCGATGTCCAGGTGGATGACCCTGGCCTGTCGCGCGTACCTGGCGAGGTCGCCCGTTACCCGGTCGTCGAACCGCATGCCGACCGCAATGAGCAGATCGCATTCGTTGGTCTTGATGTTGGGCCCATAGTTCCCGTGCATGCCCAGCAGCCCGACGTACAGCGGATGTTCGCTGGTCACGGCGCCCAGTCCCAGCAGGGTGCAGGCGAAGGGAAGTCCGGCCTTCTCCACGAACTGTCCGAGTTCGTTCTGCGCCCCCGACAACAGGACGCCCTGGCCTACGAGCACCAGCGGCCGCCGCGACCGGTCTATGAGCCGACACGCGGCCTCCACACGCTGCTCATCCAGGGTCGGGAGCGGTTCGTAGCCCCTGACCTCGTGCTCCTCCTCGTGCGGTCGATAGGCGAGGGTGCCGATCTGGGCATCTTTCGTGATGTCGATGAGGACGGGCCCCGGGCGTCCGCTCCGAGCCAGGTAAAGGGCCTTCGAGATCACCGCCGGGATCTCCTCGGGGTCGGTGATCTGATGGTTCCATTTCGTCAGCGGGGCGCTCACGGACATCACGTTCGTTTCCTGAAACGCGTCGGAGCCGAGGACGCTCGACGCGACCTGCCCGGTGATGCACACCACCGGCGTACTGTCCATCTGCGCATCGGCGATGCCCGTGAGAAGGTTCGTCGCGCCGGGGCCGGACGTGGCGATGCACACCCCCGTCCCTCCGGACGCGCGCGCATATCCCTCGGCGGCGTGTATCGATCCCTGCTCATGGCGCACCAGGACGTGGCGGATCTCATGACCGTGGTCGAAGAGAGCATCGTACACGGGCATGATCGCGCCGCCGGGATATCCGAACACTAGGCGTACGCCACCCTGCACGAGGGAGCGGACCAGGGCTTCCGCTCCGGACATCGTGTGCGTGGCCTGGCTGAGGTCTCGTTCCCAGCCGGGGGACGGGACCTCGCCCGTAGTGCGAACGGCAGTGATTTCGGGTTCCATCGTCTTACGATCCATCCGTCGTACAGCCTTCGGAGGCGGGAGACACAGTGCGGGCGTACTTATGGAGAGCACCCGACGTCACCCGCAGAGGCGGGGCCGTCCACTGCTTTCGCCGGGCGCTCAGTTCAGCCGACGCAATGTCGGCATTGATCGTGTTCTCGACCGCGTCGATCCGTATGCGATCGCCATCGGCGACGAGGGCGATCAATCCCCCGTCCTGGGCCTCGGGCGTAATGTGTCCCACGACGAATCCGTGGGTGCCGCCGGAGAAACGACCGTCGGTGATCAACGCCACATCGCCGCCCAACCCTCTCCCCATGATCATCGAGGTGGGCGTCAACATCTCGGGCATGCCGGGGCCGCCTCGCGGTCCTTCGTACCGGATGACGATCACGTCACCCTTCCGAATCCGGCCTTCGCCGATGGCGCGGTTTGCCTCGGCCTCGCTGTCGAACACCCTCGCCGGCCCCTCGAAAACGTCGCCCTCCTTGCCGGTGATCTTCGCCACGGCTCCCCTTTCAGCGACGTTGCCGTACAGAATCCGCAGGTGTCCGCTGGCCTTGATCGGATCGGCCAGACCGCGGACGACCGACTGATTCGCGGCAAGCCCCGGAGCTTCGGCGGCATTCTCGGCAAGGCTCTTCCCCGTGACGGTCATGCAGTCGCCATGGAGGAGGCCTTCCGCCAGCAGCATCCCGATCACGGCCGGAAGGCCGCCGATCTCGTGCAGGTCCTCCATGACGTACGGTCCGCTGGGCCTGAAATCCGCGAGCAGCGGCGTCCGGTCGCTGATCCCCTGAAAGTCGTCGATCGTCAGGTCGACCTTGAGCGACCGGGCTATCGCCAGCAGATGAAGGACGACGTTGGTGGATCCGCCGAGGGCGACGGAAAGCGTGATGGCGTTCTCGAAAGCCTCTCGGGTGAGGATCTGCCGGGGACGGAGGTCCCGCTCGAGAAGCCGCCGGAGCGCGGGTCCCGCCTCGCGGCATTCGGCTCTCTTTTCGTCGCTGGTCGCGGGATTCGACGAACTGAAGGGCAGGCTCATCCCCATGACTTCGATGGCGGAGGCCATGGTGTTGGCCGTGTACATCCCGCCGCAGGCGCCCGCGCCCGGACAGCTCAGACGGACGATCTGCCGGAACTCCTCCGAGGTGATGGTTCCCGCCAGGTGCTGCCCCAGAGCCTCGAACGAAGAGACGACATCCAGCCGGGCCCCATTGTGATGTCCGGGCCGGATCGAACCGCCGTAGACCATCAGCGCCGGCCGGTCGAGCCGACTCATGGCGATCATGGCGCCCGGCATGTTCTTGTCGCAGCCCATGATCGTGATGAGGCCGTCGTAGTGCTGCGCTGATGCGATCGTCTCGATCGAATCCGCGATCAGGTCGCGCGACGGGAGCGAATAGCGCATGCCGGGCGTTCCCATCGAGATGCCGTCGCTCACGCCGATCGTGTTGGAGATGAGCCCTACCATCCCGGATGACCGAACGGCGCCCTTCGCTTCGGCGGCGAGATCGTTCAGGTGCATGTTGCACGGATTGCCCTCATAACCCGTGCTGATGATCCCGACGTGCGGACGCTCGAAGTCGGCATCGGTCAATCCCGCGGCGAACAGCATCGCGCGCGCGGCCGGGCGTTCCGGGTGCTGCGTCAGCTCCCGGCTGACCCGATTCAGCATGTGCGTCACCGCCTTCCGTTTGGCTGCTCGTGGTGCGTCGAACGCCAAGCCGACGCGTCCCGGCGCCGGACCGGAACAAGCGTATTCCGGATAGCTATGCAGAAGCCCGAGGATTGTTCCGCGTCATGTAAAAGGGGCCGGAAGATAGGACTGGCGGCGGCGTTCGCAAGTCATCCGCCGCGAGGCCGCAGCCGATGGGCCGGCGGGCCGGTCTATCCGAAGCCGCCGCCGAAGCGGTCGACGAAGGCGCGCTCCCGCTCGGTGAGGGCGGCCCAGCCCAGGGCCTTGACCTTGTCCGAGATCCGGTCGTACTCCGCGCGGTTCACCGGGTGGAGGGATGTCGGTTCGATCCGCCGCCACTTGGTGGTCAACTCGCGCTCGCCCATGCGCGACCCGGGGCTCTCGGTCTGCTTCTTGAACTGCGCGGCCGGCGAGCGGGCGGCCCGCATCCGGAGGTAGAGCCAGCCGCCGAGGAAGCCGCCGAGGTGGGCGAAGTGCGCCACGCCTCCGCCCATGCCGCCGAGCCCCGACCACAGGGAGATGACGGTGAGGACGCCGACGAGGACGCGGACCTGGACCGGGATGACGAACCAGATCAGCACCCGGTCCCGCGGCCAGTAGCGGGCGTAGGCGAAGAAGACGCCGTACACGGCCGCCGACGCCCCGACCATCGGCACGTACAGACCTCCCCGCGACATCGAGATCACCGTCCACAGGATGTGCACGATGGCGCCCACCAGACCCGCGGTGAGGTACAGCTTCAGGAAGGTGGGCGACCCCAGCCTCGACTCCAGCTTCGGCCCGAAGAAGAAGAGCCCGATCATGTTGAAGAAGATGTGGGAGAACCCGCCCGGGTCGTGGAGGAACTGATAGGTGACGAGCGTCCACGGCCTCGTCAGCACCTGGGCCGGGACGAGCGAAAACCACGCGAACAAGTCGAGGTTGCTCCGCGTCACGAAGTAGGCGAGGAAGTTGAGCAGCAGCAGCCGGCCGACGATGCGGGTCATGCTTCGATCATCTCCGTGACCATCGCCGAGAACTGCCCGGCGAGCGCGGGGCCGACGCCGGCGTCCTCGTGCTTGAAGAAGGCGTAGGCACGCGTCCACCCCGATTCGCGCAGGCGCGCGGCCCACGTCTCCAGTTCGTCCGTGGAATACGCGCTCCGGCGCAGCCGCAGGTAGGTCCAGTCCGCCGTCTCGACGAGCGGCGCGTCCTCCAGGTCGTCCGTCTCCGCGAGACAGAGGGCGGAGTTGCGGTCCCGCAGGATGTCGAACACCCCCTCGTCGAACCACGACGCGTGCCGGAACTCGAACGCCGACGTGCCGGGATTGGGAAGCTGGGCCACGAAGCGCTCGAGCCGTTCATCGTCCCGTTTGAAGTTGGGCGGAAGCTGGTACAGGATGACCCCGGCGCGGTCCGCGAGGGCGGCCGTCGTCTGCACGAGATACTCCGTCTCCTCGTCCGCGTCCCGCAGCCGCTTGAAGTGCGTGATGCGCCGCGAGGCCTTGAGCGCGAAGCGGAACCCGTCCGGCACGGCCTCTGCCCACGCCTCGAGCACGCTCTCGCGCGGCATGCGGTAGAAGGTGTTGTTGATCTCCACGGCTCCGAGCCGGCTCCCGTAGAAGGACAACATCTCCCGGTTGGGGAGATCCTCCGGATAGAAGCTCCCCTTCCACGCGGGGTAGCTGTAGCCGCTGGTGCCGGTCCAGACCTGCATCCGTCATTCCCTTCGTCTCGCCGCCGTCGCAGCCGAGAGTGCAATTCGCAGCGCCACCGTAAACCGTCACCGTAGCCGTCGCGGGAGGGGGCCGGAGCGGGGGAAGATGATACCGTCCCGCCGTCAGCGGGCCAACGCACCCACTACGGGCTCGTTCTGTCCTCGATTGGCGGCGGGCTGATCCGGGGTGGCGCCGGATCAGCCATCGGCTTGGAACAGCGCTTCCACTTCGGCTGCGCCCATGCGGTCAAAGTCGGCAGGCACCGATATCTCCCCCACCCCAACGGCCGGTCGCCCGAGGTGGAGCGGCCTCCTGCTGCAGGACTTAGTTTCGAGGACACGAGGGAAAGCGCCCTCGACCCGGAGGAATGAATGACAGCCAAGGAAGCCATCACTGCGGCAAAGGAGCACGTCCAGGACCTGTTCCGGGACGAGGGGATTGCACGGGTAGGCCTTGAGGAACTGGACTTTCGAGACGCCCCGCGCGCGTGGGACGTAACGATCGGGTTCACGCGGCGGCTGCCCAACCCCGACAGCCCGATGAGCAGCATCGCCGCTGCGCTCGGCGGCAGCGGTGAACGCGTGTACAAGATCGTAAGAATCAGCGAAGACGGGGAGATCATGTCTCTGAAGCATCGCCACTTCGCGGTTTCCGATTGACCCGCAGGTGCGGGGACGGGGCATCTTTGTCGACGCAAACCTGCTGGTTCTCCTGGCGGTCGGGCTGACGGACCGACGCCTCATCGAGAAACACAAGCCTCTCAAGCAGTTTTCGACCGACGACTACGATCGTCTCATCGAGATCATCTCGCAGGTCAAGCGAGTCTTCGTGATGCCGAACACGTTGACCGAAGCGTCCAATCTCCTCGCCCAGCATCGCGAGCCTCAGCGATCGCGATCCTCCGCACACTTCGAAATGTGATCGAACAAGGCGAAGAGGTCGTCGTGGCAAGCACCGAAGCTTCACGCAACGCCGATTTCGAACGTCTCGGGTTGACCGACGCCGCCCTCCTGGAGACCGTCTCTGGCGAGACACCGCTCCTGACCACAGATCTCGACCTTTATCGTGCCGCCGCCCGCCGGAACCCGCAGTCGGCGTTCAACTACTGGCATCGCTGGAACGCCTAGGCGGCGTTCGCCGGATCCTGTTCCTGGCTACGTGATCCCGGTGTCCAAAGGCGGCGTCGGCGCAGCCTTGGCGTTATTCAGGCTCCCGTGTCCAGGAGGACCTTCCCGAAGGATCGATTGGATTCAACGTAGCGGTGCGCCTCGGCGGCATCGGCGAGGGCGAAGGCGCGGTCGATGACCGGCTGCAGCCGCGACGGATCGCCCTGGGGGGCGGTGAAGCCCGGGAGGAAGCGCGTCGCGAACATCTGCGTCAGCTCCGCCTTCTCCGCCTTGGAGCGGGCACGGAGGACGGTGCCGACCACGGTGGCCCGCTTGCCCATGAGCTGGCGGAGGTCGGCCTGGACCTTCATGCCGCCGAGGACGCCGACGATGACGAGGCGGCCGAGGGTGGCGAGGCTGGCCAGGTTCGCCTCCCAGTAGGGGGCGCCGACCGTGTCGAGGATGACGTCCGCGCCGGCCCGGCCGGTGTGACGCGCCACCGCCTCGGCGAAGGAGCCCTCGTGCCGGTCGACGCCGAGGTCGAGCGGCAGCCCGGCGTCGCGGATGCGGTCGAGCTTGGCGGCGGACGCGGTGCCGATGACCGAGGCCGCACCGAGGGCCCGGGCGAGTTGCAGGGCCGCCGTCCCGACGCCGCCGCCGGCCGTGTGCACGAGGGCGTGCTCGCCCGGGCGCAGGCGGCCGCGCTCGACGAGGGCATCGGCTGCTGTGAGGAACACCTCCGGGATCGCCCCGGCCTTCAGCCAGCTGAAGCCCGGCGGAACGGCGAGGAGCTGCCCGGCCGGGACCGCCGCCCGCTCGGCGTATCCGCCCCCGCCCAGGATGCCCATCACGCGGTCGCCCGCCGACCACCCCGTCACCTCCGCCCCGACCTCCTCGATCTCACCGGCGAACTCGAGCCCCGGGACATCCGCGGGGACGTCTCGCGGCGCGGGGTAGCGGCCGAGGCGCTGCAGCAGATCGGCCCGGTTGATGCCCGCGCAGCGCACGCGCACGACGACCTCGCCCGCCCCGGCCACGGGATCGTCCCTCTCAACCAGTTCGAGCACGTCGGGGCCGCCGGGCTCCCGGATGCGGATCGCCTTCATGCGTCAGCCTCCCCGACCCCGAAGGCGCGCCGGGCCGCGGCCAGCCGCTGCGGGGTCCCGATGTCGTACCACGGCGCGTCCGTCACGTCGAACACCCCGACGCACTCACCCTCGCCGATCCAGTCCATGTAGGAGTCCATGATCGAATGGACGCCTGCCTCCCCGGAGCGCTCGAAGACGCGCTCCGAAAGCACGTGGATGCCCGCGAAGCCGCATTCCCTCGCCTCGCGAGCGGGGCTCGGGGTCCGGGCCACGACTTCCCATCCCTCCGTCCGGTTCGCGCGCCCGAACACCCCTTCACCATCCACCAGGAGGGGCCGTGACGTCGTCCGCTCCGCGACCGCGAGCGTCGCGAGCCGTCCGTCCCGCGCCGCCCCCTCCACGTGCGCCCGGTACATCGCGGCCAGATCGACCCCCGTCACCACATCGCAGTTGTGCAGCAGGAACGGCGCCTCCGCCTCGAACAGCGATCCCGCGCGGAAGAGGCCGCCGTTGGTGTCGAGCGGCGCCGGCGAGACCTCGTCCTCCCGGGAGACCACCACCGGTACCCCGAGGCGGGAGCGCGCCGACGCGGCCCAGGCCTCGATCCGCTCGGCCAGGTAGTGGGCGTTGACGATCACCCGGTGCGCGCCGGCCGCGACGAGGTTCCCGGCCACCCGCTCCACCAGCGGCACGCCGCCGAAATCGACCAGCGCCTTCGGCGTCGTCTCGGTCAGCGGCCGCAGGCGGCGTCCCTCACCCGCCGCGAAGATCATCGCCTCCACAGGCTGTCTCTCGTCTCCCCTCGGACCCTTGCCGGATCCGCGTTCAGACCCGCGCCGGGCGGCGCGGCCAGTCCGCCGACTCCCGGTGCGTGAGGCGCACGAGGACCTCCGGGTGGCGCACGAGGAGGTGCTCGCGCAGGCGCGCGGCCATGTACACCGAACGGTGCTGTCCCCCCGTGCACCCGAAGCTCACGCTCAGGCTGTGGAAACCGCGCTCCACGTAGTTCGCGATGTGTGAGTCCACGATCCCGCGCACCTGCTCCCAGAACGCCTGCGCCTCCGGCCGCGCCGCCATGAAGGCAATCGTCTCCTCGTCGAGACCCGTGAGTTCGCGGTATGCCTCCTCCCGTCCCGGGTTGGGGAGTCCCCGGCAATCGAACACGTATCCACCGCCGTGGCCCGAGGTGTCCGCCGGATAGCCGCCCGAGAAGCGGAAGCTCGAGATCGTGACCTCGATTCCCCCGTCCTCGCGCACCGGACCCTCGACCCGGCGCCAGCGGTCGACGATCGCCTCCAGCGCCGCTTCGAGTTCCGGCACGTCCACCGGGAGGCCGGCCTCGAGCAGCCCCCGCAGGTTCTCGGCCGCGTAGGGCACGCTCTGCAGGAAGCGCGGCTTGCGCTCGAAGAAACCGCGGTAGCCATAGGCCCCGAGCGCCTGCAGCACCCGGACGAGCACGTAGCCGGGCCACCCTTCGAGGAATTCGTCCCGCCCCGCCACCCCGCGCGCCTCCAGGACCCCGAGATAGTGGTCCAGCAGCGCCTCCCGGTGCCGCGCGTCGAGGTTCGCCTTCGAGTCGTAGAGGAGAGACGCCACGTCGTACTGGAGCGCGCCGCGCCGCCCGCCCTGGTAGTCGATGAACCATGGCTCCGGACCCTCCGGCCCCGGCCGCACCATCACGTTCCGGGACTGCAGGTCGCGGTACAGGAACCACGACCGCCCGGCCCCGAGGAGATGGGCCGCGAGCCGCGAGAAGTCCCGCTCCAGCCGCGCCTCGTTGAACGGGATGTGCGCCAGCTTGAGGAAGTGGTACTTGAAGTAGTTGAGGTCCCAGAGGATGGACTGCCGGTCGAACGCCGCCCGCGGATACGCACGCCGGAAGTTGATCCGCTCCCCGCCCTCGACCTGGAAGCGGGGGAGCATCTCGAGCACCCGCCGGTAGAGAGGGAGGGCGGCATCGGGGAAGGCGTCCGATCCCGGTTCGCGCGCCTCCTTGATCGCGTCGAACAACGTCGTGTCTCCGAGGTCCTCGAGCAGCCACACCCCGGCGCCCTCGTCGGCCCCGTACACCTCCGGCACGGGGAGTCCGAGTTCGCGCAGCGTGCGGGAGAAGGAGAGGAAGGCCCGGTTCTCGTTCGGGTCCGGCCCGTGGGCGCCCACCGCCGAGGCGCCGCCCGGGGCGGTCAGGCGCCAGTAGCTGCGGGTGGATCCGTCGGCCGCGACGGGGCGTATGTCCGAGGGCGGCTCTCCACACCATTCGGCGAAGAGCGCCGACGCGAGGTCGACGAGCACCCGGCCCGGAGTCATCGCACCCCCTCCTTCCCCGCCGTCTATCCGGCCGGCGTCGCGGGCCCGGCCTCCGGCCAGGCGCGCAGCGCCCCGACGAGATCATCGAGCCGTTCGACCCGGTGCGAGGCGAGGTAGCGGGCGAGGCCCTCGTGGACGGACACCGCCGCATCCGGGTCGACGAAGGAGGCCGTTCCGACCTGCACGAGACAGGCGCCCGCGAGGATGTACTGGAGCGCGTCGTTCGCGTTGCGGATGCCGCCGATCCCCATGATCGGAAGCTCGCAGGACTGGCGTGCCCGCCATGTCGCGTAGACCCCCATGGGGAGGATGGCGGGTCCGCTCACGCCGCCGGACCTGTTCCCGATCAGGGGCTCCCGCCGCGCGATGTCGACGACCATGCCGGGGAAGGTGTTGATCGCACTCAGGCCGTCGGCGCCGGCGTCCTCGCAGATACGGGCGAAGTCGCCCACGTCGGGCACGTTCGGGGTGAGCTTGATGACGAGCGGACGCTCGGTGCGCGAGCGGAGGAGGCCCACGAGGTCGGCCAGCGCCGTCTGGTCGGTCCCGAACATCGTCCCGCCCTTCACGTTCGGACAGGAGACGTTGATCTCGAAGCCGAGAAAGCCGTCCTCGTCGTCGAGGCCGCTCACGACGGCGGCGAAATCCTCGGCCGAGCGCCCCACGACGTTCACGAACACATGCGCGCGCGCGAGGTGTTCGCGCAGCCACGGGAGCTTCTCGGCGATGAACCCGTCCAGGCCCGGGTTCTCGAGACCGATCGCGTTGATCATTCCGCCGGGCGTCTCGGCCACGCGGTGGGGCCGGTTGCCGGGGCGCGGCTCGAGGCTGACCGCCTTGGTGACGATCCCGCCGAGTTCGTCGAGGGGGATCAGATCCGCGTATTCCTGCCCGTAGCCGCAGGTGCCCGAGGCGAGGAGGACCGGGCTGCGGAACTCCGCGCCGAACACGCGCTGGCCGAGGCCGGGCGCCGGCGCGCCCGCGTTCAGATCGCCCCCCAGTCGAGTTCGTCGGCGGGGAAGACGGAGCCCTCGATGCAGGCCTTCACCCAGCGTCCGTCCGCGCTCCGCACGACGCACCCCTGGCAGGTCCCGATCCCGCACCCCATGTGCTCCTCGACGGACACCTGCAGGTCGCGCCCGTGCTCCCGCGCGAACGCGGCCAGCGCCCGCAGGAGCGGCGTCGGACCGCACCCCAGGAGCCGCGCGCGTGACGCGGGGTCGAGGCCGCCGGTGACGAGGCCGCGGCGGCCCGCGCTCCCATCCTCGGTGTACAGTTCGACCTCGTGATCGGTGAGGCGGGAGATGAGGGCGGGGTCGAAGACGGCCCCGGCGTCCCGCTCGCCGTACACGAGCCGTACGCGCCGACCCTCGGCCGCCTCGCGCGCGGCGAGGAAGATGAAGGGCGCCAGTCCGACGCCCCCCGCGATGCACTCGATGCCGCGCTCGGCGCCGCCAGCGACGCCGGAGTCGACCGCGTCGCCGCCCGTCTCGAACGGGCGGCCGAGGGGACCGAGGAGGAGCGCTTCCCGGCCGGCTTCCAGCCGCGACAGCGCCCGGGTGCCCTCGCCGTAGGTGCGCAGCAGGATGCCGACTTCGCCGCCGGGGCCCGTCCACCCGACGCTGAACGGACGGGGCAGCAGCCAGGCCCCCGGCGCGTCGAGCCCCACGCCCAGCATGACGAACTGCCCGGGCCGCGCGGCCGCCGCGATGTCCGGGCAGGCGAACTCCTGCCACCAGGTATCGCGGGCCACGACGCGCGTCGAGAGCAGCGTCGCCCGCCGGCGGACCGGCGTCGCGCGCCGCGTCAGCAGCCCGCCGCCGGCGTTCAGCACGACCCCTCGACGCCAGAGGCGTAGCGGCGCAGGACATCCTCGCGGTACGACGCGATCGCGTCCGCGATCGCCCGCGCGAGCGCCCCCTGCCCTTCGGCCCCGTTCAGGTATCGCTCCTCCTCGCCGTTCGAGAGGAAGCCGACCTCGACGATCACCGACGGCATGCGGGCCAGCGCCCCGAGCAGGACCCACCACGGACCCTGCTTCACCCCGCGGTCGGGCGAGCGGCCGCCCATCGCCTCCCGGATCGCGTTCTGCACGAAGCCGGCGAGGAGTCGCGATTCGTCCATGTTCTGGGTCCGGTCCTGCCCCGCGAGGATGAACTGGATGTCCGATGGCGAACCCACCGCACCCTCGACCTCGGGCCCGCGGTTCTCGCGCAGCGCCACCTCGCGCGCCTCCTCGGAGCGGGCCGGACCGAGGAAGATCGTCTCGAAGCCCCGCGCCCGTTCATCGGCGGCCGCGTTGGCGTGGATCGAGACGAACAGGTCCCCGGCCCGGTCCACCGCGAACCGGGAGCGCAGGTCGTGCTCCACGTAGACGTCCGTGTCCCGGGTCAGGTGGGGCTCGATCATGTCGCGGTCCCGAAGTTCCTCGTACAGCCGCCGCCCGATCGCGAGCACGATGTCCTTCTCGTGACTCCCGCCGCCGAGCGTCCCGGGATCCCGTCCCCCGTGCCCCGGATCGATGATCACGCGCCAGGGGACGGTCGGGTCGACGCGCGCCGGGAGCGGATCGTCGGCCGGGGCCTGGGTCGGAGACGCCGGAGCCGTCACCGCCACCTCCGGCGCGCGATCCGCGAGCCACCCGCTGACGAAGTCGGCCGGGATCCAGAAGGCGCCGTCCCGCTCGTAGGGCGGGTTCGCGAGCTGATAGGTGCGCGTCCCGTGTCGGAAGAAGGGCGAGCCGGCCTCGAACGCGACATCCTCGCCGAGGAGGCGGGCCTGGAGGAAGACGCCGCTCCGCCGCACCTCCTCCCACACGGCCGCCAGACCCGCCGCGTCGATGACGGGATAGGCGCGGTGGCGGGAGATGGGCAGGCTCACGGCGCGCCCGCCGACTTCGGCCTGCACCGCCTGCGCCGCTTCGGAGCCCGCCTGGCCGGCGGCGACCACCGGGGCGACCGCTGCGACGACGGCGGCGACGACCGCGGGCGCGAGGAGGGCGGCCACGAGCCCGCGCCGCAGCGCGCCTCCCGCGTCACCTCTCACGCGCGGCCTCCCGCTTCGCCCGCTCGACCTCCCGCTGCATCGTCCTCCTCTTGAGGTCCTCACGCCGATCCCGCTGCTTCTTGCCGCGCGCGAGCCCCAGCGTGACCTTCGCGAAGCCCCGCCGGAAGTGGATGTCCAGCGGCACCAGCGTCAGCCCGCCTTCCCGTGTCTTCGAGCTCAGGCGATCGATCTCCCGTCTCTGAAGCAGGAGCTTCCGCGGCCGCACCGGGTCGGGAGCGTCGATCGTCGCCTTCTCGTAGGGAGAAATATGGAGATTATGGAGCCACGCCTCCCCACCGTCGATCCGCCCGAACGCATCCACGAAGCTGGCCTTGCCGTCGCGGAGCGACTTCACCTCCGCGCCGCGCAGTACGATTCCCGCCTCGACCTGCTCGAGTATCTCGTACTCGTGGCGGGCCTTCCTGTTTCGGGCGATCACCCGGACACCGTCTGGTTCCGCCACGGTTCACTCCGGAGGCTCCCGGTCTCCTTCCTCGTCTTCCTCGGCCGCCGGAGCGATGTCGGCCTCTTCCTCACCGTCCACACCGTCCACGTCCGGGGAAGGGCCCCCGACCAACGCGGCCCGGTACGCCGCCTTGGACTCCGCGACGCGCGCCTCGAGGTCCGAGCGGGCCTGCCGCGCCGCGTCCTTCCCGGCCTTGATCGCCTCTTCGGCCTTCCGCTGTCGGTCGCGCACGTTCTCCCGGATGGCGCCCACGCGCTCCCCCAGCCCCTCGCGCGTGCGGCCGTAGCGGTCTTCGAGGGTGTCGCGCAGGTCGGTCAGCTTCTCCCCCGCTCCCTCGCTGAAGCGGCGAGCGCCATCCCGCAGGTCGGCCTGCGTCTCGCGACCGGACTTGGGGGCGAGGAGCAGGGCGACGCCCGCACCCATCAGGGCGCCCGCAATGAACGCGACGATATTCGAGCCGCGACGTTCCACGACGACGTACGGCTGCAGATCCTGGTCCGACATCTCACACTCTCCTGCCTGCTAACGGCCCCTTAGTGACCCTCGCCCTCGACGACCCGTCGGTACGCGGCCGGATCCCACGCGGGCGAATCATCGGCGTCCGCGACCCGGCGCCCCAGATGGAAGATGAGGCGCGTGATGCGCGCTGTCTTGTCATAGAGAATACGGTCCGCTTCGTCGTTGGGTCCGTGGTAGTCCTCGTGCGTACCCGTGAAGAAGAAGAGGATGGGCACGCCCTTCCTCGCGAAATTGTAATGGTCCGAGCGGAAGTAGAAGTTCTCGTCCGGCCACGGGTCGTCGATTATATCGAGGCCCAGTTCCGGGTGCTCGCGCAGCGTCTCCTCGAGGGCGGTCCCGAGCGTCGACTCGTCGCGGCCGATGGCGACGACGGTGTCCTGCCAGTTCCGCCCGATCATGTCGATGTTCAGGTTGGCGATGGTCGCCCCGAGGGGGAACAGCGGGTTCTCGGCGTACCAGCCGGAGCCGAGCAGGCCGCGCTCCTCGCCGCTCACGGTCATGAATACGAGCGACCGGCGGGGCGGCGTTTCGAGCGACGCGAACGCCTCGGCCAGTTCGACGATCGCCGCCGTGCCCGACGCGTCGTCGTCGGCCCCGTTGTAGATCGAGTCGCCGCCGACCGGCCGACCCACGCCCACATGGTCCATGTGGGCGGTGAAGACGACGAACTCGCCGCGGAGATCGGGGTCGGAGCCCTCGATCCAGCCGATCGTGTTGAAGGCCCGCTCCTCGCGGAACTCCGACTGGGTGCGGAGGGTGACCTCGTACGCGTTCGTGCCGCGACCGGCGGCGAGGGCCGTGCGCAGCTCCTCGGGCAGGGCGCCGGCCCGGACCAGCGCGATGGGGGCACCCAGTTCCTCGGGCGCGCCGACCGAGAGTCGCTCCCGGCCATAGAAGCGGCGGATGCCGGCGAAGTAGTCGTCGGGCCCGTCGATCGCGAGCAGCACGCCGATCACGCCGCCCTCCAGGAGTCCGCGGATCGATTCGAGCGCTCCGCGCGTGCCCTCCGGCCTCACGCGTACCAGCGCGATGGCGCCGGTCGGCGGGGCCGCCCGCCCGGGCGTCGAGATGACGAGCGGGCCGGCGGCCTGGCCGCGCCCGCCCGGGACCGCGATGTAGTCGGTTGTGGCGATGGCGCCGCCACCGGGACCGTCGATCGCGAGCATCTGCCGCCCCGGCGTTCCGGCCCGGGAGGCCGTGAGCGGATATTCCTGCAGGTACGAGTCGCCGGCCGCCGGACGGAGCCCGAACTCCTCGAACCGGCGTGCGATGTGGCGCGCAGCCTTGTCCAGTTCTGGACTCGGCGTCGCCCGGCCGCGCATGGAGTCGTGCGCCAGCGCGCCGATGCGGAGGCGCAGGTCGGTGGCGGTGATCGTCCCGGCGGCCGCGGCCACCGCGCTGTCCGCCTGCGCCGATGCCTCCGCGATGGGCGCCGCGATCGCCAGGACGGCTACGGCCAGAACCCGTCTCGTCGTACTCCTTCGACGCTGCATTCCATGCCTCTTGCGAAGGGTTGTCCGTCTTGAAGCCTTCGGCGGTGGAGCCATCGGCGGCGTGTGGCGGGCCGCCGCCACGGGCTGCTAGTCTTTCCCGATGACCGAAGTCACCGCAACCGCTACGTCCGCCCTCGAAGCTTCCCGCCAGCGGCTCGACCTCGCGAGCCCGAGGGAGATCGTCGGCCTGTCGCACCTCGAACTCGTGGCGCGCCACATCGTCGAGGGATTTCTCATCGGGCTCCACGATTCGCCGAAGCGCGGCTTTTCCGCCGAGTTCGCCGAGGATCGCCCGTACAGTCGCGGCGACGACCTGCGCTATCTCGACTGGAAGGCGTACGCGAGGACCGATCGCCTGTACATCAAGCAGTTCGAGGAGGAGACGAACCTCCGCGCCTACCTCCTCGTCGATGTGAGCCGGTCGATGGCCTGGGTCTCCGACCCGGAACGCTTTCCGACGAAGCTCGATTACGCGCGGCTCCTCGCGGCCTCGCTGTCGCTGCTGCTCATCCAGCAGAGCGACGCAACGGGGCTGCTCGCCTTCGACGAGGAGATGCGGGCGCATGTGGCGCCGCGCACCACGCGCCGTCACTGGCGCAGGCTCGTGACCGAACTCACGCACCTCACGGCCGACGGGAGGACCGACGCCGGGACGGCGCTCAAGGAACTGGCGGGCCGGCTCCAGCGGCGGGGTCTCGTGATCCTGATCTCCGACCTCCTCGTCGATCCGGAAACGACCCGGATGTCGCTCCGCTACCTGAGGCATCGGGGCCACGAAGTCATCCTCTTCCACATCATGGATCCGGGGGAACGCGAACTTCCCGCCGAGGGGGAGGCGATCTTCTTCGATCCCGAGACCGGGGAGGAACTGGGGGCCAACTCCGCCGCGCTCCGCAGACAGTATCGAGAGGCGGTGCAGGCGGCCATCGACGACTGGCGCAAGGAAGCCCTGCGCTGGGGCGCCGACTACGCGCTGCTCACCACGGACACGCCGCTCGGTCTGGCGCTGCGGCAGTTCCTGCGCAAGCGATCGCGGCTCGGGTGACGGCTGACGGCGGCGGCGCGTGAGCTTTCTCCACGTGTGGGCGATCGCGCTCGGGCTGAGCGCCATCGTGCCCCTCATCCTCCATCTCCGGCGGCGCGAGACCGACCGGCGCGTGGCGTTCCCGGCGCTCCGCTACCTGAGCCGCGCCGAGGACGCCCGCTCGAGGTCTCTCGTGGCCTCGGACCTCCTGTTGCTCGCGGTGCGGGTCGGGCTCCTCATCGCGCTCGCGTTCGCCGCGGCCGGTCCGCTCATCGGACGCGGGGGCGCCCGCGACCACGAACCCACCGATCTGGCGCTCATCGTGGACAATTCCGCCAGCGTCGGCCGGCTGGACGGAGACCGCCTCCTGTTCGAGTCGCTCGTCGAGCACGCGGGGACGGCGCTCGCCGCGGCCCGCCCCGAGGACCGCATCTGGCTCTTCCCCACCGTCGGGGAGCCGCTCGCTGCGGGCGTCGGCGCGGCCCGTGCCGCGGCGGCCCTCGCGCAGATCGAACCGACGGACGGCGCGGCCGACCTCGCCGAGGTCGTGGCGCGGGCCGCCGCCGCGCTCCCCGCGGACGGCGATCGCCGGCGCGAAGTCCAGCTTCTCTCGGACCTCCAGGCGTCGGCGCTGCGCACCTCCCCGCCGGCGCGCGGTGACGCCACCCCGCTCGTGGCCTACGCGCCGCGCCCGCCGGCCGAACCGAACGGCGCGCTCGTCGGCGTCGAACTGACGGGCGGCACGACGGCTCCATCGGGAATCGGACACGGGGTCGTCGTGCGGAGTGCCCGCGCCGGGGGCGGAGTGGAGGAGGCGGCGGATTCGCTCAAGGGCGGCGAAGCGGACATCCGGCTCGAACTCGACGGAAGGCTCATCGGGGCGGCCCGGGCGCCGTGGGGCACGAGCGCCGTCCTGGGGCTTCCCGAACTCGGGGTCGGGCTCCACGAAGGGCGGCTGGAAGTGAGCCCGGCCGGGGCGCGCGCCGACGATCTCCGCTACTTCACGATCCGCGTCGTGCCGCCCCCGGCGGTTCGTCTCCACGGCGACGAGACGAGCTTCGCCGGGCTCGGGATCGCGACGCTCCGCGAGGCCGGCCGCCTGGGTTCCGGAGCGGAAGGGGCGGTGGCGGTCGTGGACGGCGACGCGGCGCGCGGCGCCCCCTGGGCCGGGGCCTCGACCGTCGTGTTCGTCCCGCCGGGGGATCCGGTCGACCTCGCGGCATTCAACCAGGGGCTGGCCGCGCTCGGGATCGGTTGGCAGGCGCGCATCGACCCGGCATCGGGAGACCTCGCCCTCGAGGAACCGCGGGCGGCGTTCTCGCTCTCCGGCGTTCGCGTTCGACAGCGATACCTGTTCCGTCCGGTGGGAGGCGGGTCGCCCGCCGACACGGCGCTGATCCGGACGGAGGACGGCGAACCCTGGCTCGTCCGCACCGAATCGGGCGACCGCGTGGCCCTGATCCTCGCGTCGCCGCTGACCGCGGCGGCGAGCGATCTCCCGGCCCACCCGGCCATGATCCCGTTCCTCGAGGCGGTGCTGGTGCACTGGTCGCACCTCGCCACATGGCCGTTCTCCGATTTCGGCGCCGGAGAGCCGCTGTCGCTCCCGGAGTGGGCGAGCGAGGTGGAGTCGCCGGATGGGTCCGTGCGGGGCGTGGAAGGCGGATCGCCCTTCACGCCGGTGAGGGCCGGCGTATACACCGTCCGCGGCAACGGAGGCGATCCCGGACCGGCCGAGACCCAGTTCGCGGCGAACGTGCCGGAGGCCGAGGCCGACCCCACACCGATCGCGCGGGAGGATCTGGAAGCACTGTTCGTCGGCCGCCCGGTATTCACCGCAGGTCCGGAGGCGGCGGCCTGGGAGGAGGGTGTCTTCCGCGCGCGGCGAGGCCGCGACATCGCGCCCTGGCTCATCGCGCTCGCGCTCGTTCTGATCGGGCTCGAGCTGTTCCTGGCGACGCCGGGCCGGTCGCGCCGCCCGAGACCGGCCCGCGAGAGGAGCGAGGCGACATCGGGCGCTTCGAGCTGATTCGAACGTCTTTCAGTCAGCTCGCGCGAGCCGCCGGAATCCCCGGCGCGCTCTCGCGAAGTGGTACCTGTGCGTCCATCCGCCACCTGCCGGGCGCGGCGCCGGCCGCGCTCGCCCTGGCGCTCGAAGACCTCGCGGTGGGCGCGCCGGTCGTCCTCGTGGCCGACACCCCCGAAAGAGCCGACGCGCTCCACGACGACCTGAGTACCCTCGGCGCCACGGGCGTCCGCTGCTACCCGCAGCGCGAGACGCTCCCGTACGAGGACGAGGACCCGCACGTCGAGATCGCGGCGCAGCGTGTCGATGCGCTGGGCGCCCTGCTGGCCGGGCGCTGCCGAATCCTCGTGACGACGGCCCGGGCGCTCGCTGAACGCGCCCCCATCCCGATCGGCGCCGGGGCCACGCTGGCCCTGACGATCGCGAACGGGGACACGCACCCGCTGGCCGTGCTTGGCGACCGGCTCGATGAGATGGGATTCACCCGCACCTCCGCCGTGAGCGAGGTCGGCGACTACGCCGTCCGCGGCGGGATCGTCGACCTGTTTCCCTTCGGCCATCCGGCGCCGCTCCGGCTCGAACTCTGGGGCGACGAGGTCGCATCACTGCGCCGCTTCGACGCGCTCACTCAGCGCTCGACGGAGACGCTGGAAGTCGTGGAGGTGCTGCCGATCGCCCTGCGCGCGCCGGATGCGGCGGGCGACGTGGAGCGCCGTGCGCTGATCGAAACGCTGCCGCCGACCGCCGCGGCGCTCGTCCTCGACCCTCGCGCCGGCGTCAGGACCCGCGCGCGCCTGTGGGAAGAAGTCCGGGACGCGCGGCGCAAGGCGGGTTCCCGGGCCGAGCCCGTCGAGTGGCTCGTCGTCCCGCCTGCCGAGGCGGAAGCGCGTCTGGCCGGACTCCGCCGCCTCGCGTTCGTGGACGGAGACGAAGGCGACGCGGCGCCGAGGGAGCCGGGGGAGTCGGGGGAGCCCGCAGAGCCCGCAGAGGCCGGCGTCATCCGGCTCCCCGTGGAGCCCCCGCCCGCCATCGACCGCGACATGAAGCGCCTCGTGGCCGAGATCGGGACGGCCCGCGCGCGCGGCGAACGGATCCTCATCCTGTGCGACAACGACGGCCAGATCGAGCGGCTCGAGGAGATCCTCGAGGAACGCGGCGGGGCGGCGCTGCGACGCGACGCGACCCTCGCGGTGGGTTCGCTCAGCGGCGGGTTCAGGGTGGGCATCCCCGGCACGCTGCTCGTGCTCACGGACCACGAGGTGTTCCGCCGGAGGTATCGCCGACACCGCGTCCGCATGCGCGGCGCCGCCACGATCGAATCGATCGCGTCCGTCGAGCCGGGCGACTACGTGGTCCACATGGACCACGGAATCGGCCGTTACGTGGGCATGGATCGGGTCGAAATCCAGGGGGAGACGATCGAGACGCTGGAGATCCGGTACGCCGATGGGGAGGTCCTTCGCCTGCCCCACTACCGGCTCGACCTCATCGAACGATGGAGCGCCGCCGGCTCGAACGCCCGTCCACCGGCGGTCCACAAGCTGGGGCGCCGGAAGTGGAAGCAACTGAAGAAGCGGACGGTCGCGGCGATCGAGGCCTCCACCGTCGAACTCCTGCAGTTGTACGCCCGGCGGCAGATGGCCCCGGGCCGCGCCTTCCCGCCCGAGACGGCGTGGCAGCGAGAGATGGAGTCCGCCTTCCTGTACGAGGAGACGCCGGACCAGCTGAGCGCCTGGGAAGCCGTGCGAAACGACCTCGAGGCACCCGTCCCGATGGACCGTCTCGTGTGCGGCGATGTCGGGTTCGGGAAGACGGAGGTCGCGATCCGCGCCGCGTTCAAGGTCGTGCAGGAGAGCGCGCAGGTGGCCGTCCTCGCGCCCACGACGATCCTCGCCGACCAGCATCTCGGCACCTTCCGCGAGCGTCTGGCCGGTTTCCCCGTCCACATCGAGGCGTTGTCGCGCTTCCGCACGCCGAAGGAGCAGCGCGAGGTCGTCTCGGGCCTCCGCGACGGGACGATCGACATCGTCATCGGCACCCACCGGCTCCTGTCCCGGGACGTCCGCTTCAAGGATCTGGGGCTCCTCATGGTGGACGAGGAGCAGCGCTTCGGCGTCCGCCAGAAGGAGCGGCTCAAGGAGTATCGCGAATCGGTCGATGTGCTCACGCTCACGGCGACCCCGATCCCGCGCACCCTCCACCTCGCGCTCGGCGGTCTGCGCGACCTCTCGACGATCCGCACGGCGCCCCGCAACCGCATGCCGATCATCACCCACGTGTTGTCGTGGGAGGACGGGATTCTCGAGGAGGCGCTGCGGCGGGAGTTCGATCGCGGGGGGCAGGTCTTCTTCGTCCACGACCGGGTGGAGACGATCGAGGCGCTCGCGAGGCGGGTCCGGAAGCTGATGCCGGAGGCCCGGGCCGAGATCGCGCACGGCCAGATGCCGGAACGCGAACTCGAGGACGTGATGCACCGCTTCGTCCGGGCCGAGGTCGACCTCCTCATCTGCACGTCGATCATCGAGAACGGTCTCGACGTGCCCTCCGCGAACACGATGGTCGTGCACGGGGCGCACAACTTCGGTCTCGCGCAGCTCTACCAGCTGCGGGGACGGGTCGGTCGCTCGCACCGCCGCGCCTACTGCTATCTCGTCGTGCCGGAGAACGTCGCCCCGGAGGCGGCCCAGAGGCTGCGCATCCTCGAACATCACACCGAACTCGGGTCCGGCTACCAGGTGGCGCTCAGGGACCTCGAGCTGCGGGGCGCCGGGAACCTCCTGGGCGGAGAACAGAGCGGCTTCGCGACGGCGGTCGGGATCGAGACGTACCAGCGGCTCGTCGAGAGCACCCTCCGGAGGCTGAAGGGCGAGGTGGACGCCGCCGGGCCGAGCGTGCGGGTCTCCGTGGACGGCGAGTCGTTCCTGCCCGACGCCTACGTCTCCGGATCGCAGCTGAAGATGCATCTCTATCGGCGGCTTGCGCGTCTCACGAAGTGGGAGGAGGTGAAGGAATTGCGGGCGGAACTCGAGGACCGCTTCGGACGGCTGCCGGCGCCGGCGGAACGACTGCTGGGCGCGGCCGAACTCCGCATCCTGGGCGCGATGGTCGAGGCGGCGTGGATCCGGGTCTCGGGCGACGACGCGCGGATCTCGTTCGAAGCGAGCGCGGCACCGAGGCTGGGTCTGCTCACGAACGCACTCGGAGACCGCCAGCTGGACGTTGAAGTGCGGCGGCTTGAGCCGTTATCCTTGGTCCTGCGACGGGCGGGGACCGAACCCCTCCTGCCGACGTTGGTGGAAGCCCTGGGGATCCTCGCGACCCCGGGTCGATCGGAGGCGGAGGGCGAGAACGCGCCCGTGACCGCGGGAGGAGTCCGCAGGTGATCGAGATTCGTGGTGGAGGGAAGGCCGGGTGGGGTGTGGTCCCGCGGCGCGTGACGAAGCGCCGGTTCTTTCGGACCTGCCTGCTGCCCGTCGCAATCGTCACGGCCGCCGCGCCGGCCGCCGGACTCCAGGAGGAGGCCGAGGCTCCGGCGCCGGACACGACCGTGTCCATGGCGTTCCCCGAGGGCGTGGTGGAACTGGACCGCATCATTGCCGTGGTCGGCGACACGGCGATCCTCATGTCCGACCTCCGGGTCACGCTCTACCAGCTCCGGGCCGGGGGCGCAGGCATCCCGGCCGAGGGGTCGCCGGAGTGGACCCAGTTCGCGGGCGAGGTGCTCACCGCGATGGTCGATGACCTGATCTTCCTGCAGCAGGCGAAGATCGCGGGGGTCACGGCCGGCGAGGACCGCGTGGAGGAGATGGCAGACCAGTACTTCGAGCAGACCCGGTCCAGGTTCTCGTCCGATGAGGAGATGATGCTCGCGGTGGAGGAGACGGGCATGAACATGCTCCAGTACCGCAACATGATCCGCGCCCGGTCGGAGGCCGAGGCGGTGCGGCAGACGTATCGCGTCCAACTCGAGGAACGCTCCGACCTGCCGCCGGTCATCGTCTCGGAGGAGGAGATCGTGGCGGCGTTCGACGAGTTCGCCCAGAGCCAGCCTCCCCGCCCCGCGCTCGTCTCCTTCAACCGGCTCGTCGTCACGCCGTCCCCCAGCGGCGAGGCGCGCGACAGCGCCATCGCCCGCACGTTCGTGATCCAGAACGAGTTGGCGAACGCCGAGGAGTTCTCGGTCATCGCCCGCCGCCATTCCGACGACGACGACACGCGGGAGCAGGGTGGCGAACTGGGCTGGATGAGCCGCGACCTGCTCGTGAAACCGTTCGGCGATGCGGCCTGGGGAGCGCGGCCCGGCGCGACGGTCGGACCCGTGCAGACCCAGTTCGGCTTCCACTTCATCAAGATCGAGCGCCAGCGCGGGAGCGAGCGTTTCCTGCGACACGTCCTCCTTCGCCCCGAGATCAAGCCGGAAGACCTCGAGGAAGCCCGGACGCTCGCGACCCAGATCGGCGACAGCCTGCGGGCCGACGTCGACCCTGAACGGGTCGCGGCGTGGTTCCGGGGACAGGTGGCCGACGAAGCCATCCGCTTCGACGAAGTGCCCCTCACCAATCTCCTGACCCAGTTCTCGGACACGGGCGACTCCGGCATCGGAAATCCGGTGCCGGGGACAGTATACGGGCCGCTCCCGCTGGAGCGCGGCGGCCCCACGGAGTTCGGTGTCGTGCATGTCCTCTCCTTCCGGCCCGAGGGTCCGGTCGAACTCGACGATGTGCGCGACGCGATCCGTCAGAGTCTGCGGACCCGCAAGCAGATCGAGATCCTTCTCGAAGAGGTACGCTCGAACACCTACATAGATGTAAGATTCGGATCGTGAGACGCTGATCCGGTTGCGGTCGCGGGGAGTGGGAGGGCGATGAACAGGCCGCGCGTCGGGATAACGCTGGGAGACCCGCGCGGGATCGGGCCGGAGGTGACCGCGGCGGCGCTCGCCTCGGTCGACGGCGTCGCGGACGGGGTCGAGGCCGTGCTCGTCGGCCCCCGGGGACTCGGCGAGATCGAGCGCCGGCTGGGGCACCTCGCCCGGGAGACGGTGGGCGACTGGGATCCGGCGGGGGGCGAGAAGCTCGCGGGCGAGTTGTCGGGGCGAGCCATCGAGCGGGCGGTCGAACTGGCGCGGGCCGGGGAGGTGGACGGGATCGTCACCGCGCCGATCAGCAAGGCCGCGTTGCGGGCGGCCGGCTACCCATACCCCGGGCACACCGAGTTCCTGCAGACGCTCGCTGGCGTGGACGAGGTCACGATGATGATGGCCGCGGAGCGGACCCCGCTCGGTGGCCCGCTGCGACTCGCCCTCCTGACGGCCCACCTGCCGCTGCGGGAGGTCCCGTCGACCCTCGACGTCAGGCTCGTCACCCGGAGGACCTCGATCGCGATCGAGGCGCTGCGCACCTGGTGGGGCATCGGGCGGCCCCGCGTCGCCTTCGCCGGGCTCAACCCGCACGCGGGCGAAGGCGGGCTCTTCGGCACGGAGGAGATCGAGGTGTTCGGGCCGGCGCTCGAGCGCCTCGGGGCCGACCCCGACCTGGAACTCCTCGGCGTCTTCCCCGGAGATACGGTCTTCCTGAAGGCGCTCGGCGGGGAGGCGGACCTGATCGTGACCCCCTATCACGACGTCGGTCTCGCGGTGCTGAAGACGATCGCCATGAACGAAGGGGTCAACGTGACGGCCGGACTCCCCTTCCCGCGCACCTCCCCGGACCACGGCACGGCCATGGACATCGCCGGGCGCGGGAGGGCCGATCCGGGCGCCATGCGGGCGGCGATCGACCTCTGTGCGCGCTTCTGCGCCGCCCGCGTCGCCGCATCATGATCCGGTTCCGGGATGTCTCGAAGGTGTACCCGCGGGGTGCCGCGGTGAGCGGGGTCTCGTTTCGCCTCCGGCGAGGGGAGTTCGCCTTCCTTACCGGGCCATCGGGGGCGGGCAAGTCGACGATCCTCAAGCTCATCCATTTCCAGACGCTCCCGACCGAAGGCGAAGTCCAGGTCTCACGCTACAACTCGAGGCGGATTCGGCGGCGGGACGTGCCCGCGCTGCGGCGACGCGTGGGGTTCGTGTTTCAGGACTTCAAGTTGCTGGAACGACTGACTGCCGCGGAGAACGTGGCGTTCGCGCTCGAAGTGATCCGGACGCCGCGGCGCGAGATCGACGGCCGGGTCCAGCGTCTCCTGAGCCACGTCGGGCTCGCCTCCCGGGCGCGGGCGCTGCCTTCGGAGCTGTCCGGCGGGGAACGCCAGCGGGTCGCGGTGGCGCGGGCGCTGGCCACGGAGCCGCTGATCCTCCTCGCCGACGAACCGACCGGCAACCTCGACCCGCGCGCGGCGCACGGGGTGTTCGAGCTGTTCCGGACGGTGAACGGGATCGGTACGGCGGTCCTCATGGCCACCCATGACGCCGATTTCGTGCGGAATCACCCCGCGATCCGCGTGCTCGAACTCGAAGGGGGCCGGCTCGTCCGGGACTCGGCCGCCGACCTCGCGGCCTCGGGCGGTACGGGCGTAACGGACGCCTCCACCGCGGGCGGCGCCGCGTGAGGCCGCTGCGAGAGGCGCTGGCCAGCTATCGGCGCCACCCGCTGCTGTGCGGGCTGTCGATCGGCGCCGTCGGGCTCAGTCTCGTGATCCTCGGCATGTTCGGTCTCGTCGCCTACAACATGGGCGTGGCGATCGGCGACGTGGAACGGCGGGTGGAGGTCGTCGGCTACCTGCTCGACGACGCGAGCCCGGAGCAGATCCGGGTCGCGAGGCGGGAGCTGGTCGCGCTTCCCGCGGTGGAAGAAGTGCGCTACGTGTCGAAGGACGAAGCGCTCGCCAACGCGCGGCGCGATCTCGTGGAGTTCTCGAACGTGTACGGAGACCTCCGCGTGAACCCGCTTCCCGCCTCCCTGCACCTGAGGCTCCGGGAGGGCTTCCGCACGCCGGAAGCGGTGTCGGAGATCGCCGGGGACCTCGAGGCGTATCCGTTCATCGAGGAGGCGCGCTTCGGCGAGGAGTGGGTCGAGCGCCTGTTCGCGCTGCGCCGGCTCGCGGCCGGCACCGCCGCCCTGGTGGGCGGCGGGTTCGCCCTCGTCGCCGTGCTTCTGGTCGGGACGGCGGTGCGCACGGCGATCCTCGCGCGCGGCGAAGAGATCGAGGTCATGCAGATCGTCGGCGCCCGGGAGGGCTACATCCAGCGCCCGTTCCTGCTCGAAGGCGCGATCACGGGGCTGACGGGCGGCCTGATCGCGCTCGGCGTCACCAGGCTCGCGTACACGCTCGTCCGGACGCGGTTCGACGGGTTGGGGTCGCTCGCCTGGCTGCCGGAGCGCTGGGTCATCGCGGGCGTACTGGCGGCCTCCATCCTCGGGCTGCTCGCCGCCGTCCACTCCGTGCACCGCGAGGTGGGACGCGCCTATGGCCCCTGGTAGCCGGACCCGGGCGGCGATCCTGGGGGGTGTCGCGATCCTGGCGTCGGGCGCCGCCGGGCCGGCCTCGGCGCAGGACCCGACGGGCATCCGCCGTCAGCTCGACGAGAGCCAGAGCCGCCTGGAACTCATCCGCGGGGAGCGCGAGCGGCTGCGGCGGGAACTCGAGGGGATCGCCGGTCGGGTGAGCGGCGATTCGGCGGAACTCGTGAACGTCGAGCGGCAGATCGACGCCTCCGCCAGCCTGCTGGCCGAATTCGATGTCCAGCTGGGCGCGCTGACGGAGCAGGTCACGGCCATGACGCGCGACGTGCTGCTGACCCGTGACGAACTCACGGCGCGTCGGGTCGTTCTCCACGAGCGGCTTCGCGACATCTACAAGCGGGGCCCCCTCCAGACGGTCCATGTGCTCCTCACGTCGCGGTCGTTCTCGGATCTGCTCAACCGGTACAAGTACCTGCACGCGATCGCCCTCTTCGACCGCCTGCTCGTGGAGGAAGTCGAGGGTCTGGAGCGCCGGCTCGCCGGGCAGCGGGAGGCGCTGGGTCGCGAGACCGAGCGCATCGCGCGCGTGCGGGCCGAGAAGCTCGTCGAACACGACGAACTCGAGCGGCTCGAGCGACAGCGGCAGGAACGGCTGCGCGTGTTCTCCGATCAGCGCGCCGAGGCCCGGTCCGAGTTGGCGCGGCTCGCGTCCGAGGAAGGGCAGCTGCGGGCCCTGATCGGGGGCCTTGAGGAGCGGCGCCGCGCGGCCGAGCGCGAGGCCGGCGCCGCGACGGTATCTTCGCTCACCACGTCGGACCTCGGCCGCCTTGCGTGGCCGGTGGAGGGCCGGATCCTCTGGCGCTTCGGACCCCAGCGGGAGGGTGGCACGACGATCCCGCGCGAGGGAATCGGGATCGGCGCGGAGCGTGGGACCCCGGTGAGCGCGGTGGATCGGGGCATCGTCGCATCCGTGGTCGCGCGGGCCTCCGGGCAGACCGTGATCGTCGACCACGGGGGCGGGTTCTACTCCTCCTATCAGAAACTGCGGGATGTGATCGTCGACGAGAGGCAGCGGATCGAGGCCGGCCAGGTCATCGGACAGGTGGGGGGAGACGCGACGAATCCTCACATCGAGTTCCAGATCTACGAGCCGGGCGCGACGGGGCCGCGTGCCGTGGATCCGGTACGCTGGCTGAGGGAGCGGCCGTGAGCGCGGCAGGCCGCGAAGCCGACGCCGGCCTCGCGGAGCCGTGGGGCCAGGAAGCACTGCTGCGGAGCCTCGGGGGGACGATCGCGGGGGGGCGGCTCCCGCAGTCGCTGCTGCTCCACGGACCGGAAGGCGTCGGCAAACGGGCGCTGGCCCTGTGGATCGCGCGCGCGCTCCAGTGCGACGGCTCGGGGAGCGACGCGCAGCGAGACGCGGCCGGAGATGCGCCCTGTGGCGCCTGCCGAAGCTGCCGCATGGCGGCCCGTCTCGAGCACCCGGACATCCACGTCCATTTCCCCATGCCGCGGCCGAAGGCGACCGCCTCGCGGGCGAAACTCCGGGAGGCGATCGAGGCCCAACGGCACGAACGGCTGGCGCTCCTGCGCGAGGACCTGCACGCGCGGCTGGACCCGGAGGCGGTGACGGGACTCTACGTCGCGGCCGTGGAGAACATCCGCGAGCAGGCCTCGCGGCGCCCCTCGATGTCCCGGAAGTCCGTGTTCGTGGTCGAGGAGGCGGACCGCATGGTGCCGCAGAGCGCGAGCCCGGAGGCCGCGAACGCGTTCCTCAAGCTGCTCGAGGAACCCCCGGCGTTCGCCTGGATCGTGCTCACGAGCAGCCGCCCCGACGCGCTCCTCCCGACGATCCGGTCCCGCAGCGTGCCGCTCCGCGTCGCACCTCTGCCGACGGATCGGGTGGCAGCGTACCTGACCGAGCGACTCGGCGCGCCACCGGACGGCGCCCTCGCCGTGGCCCGGCGCGCCGACGGCGCCGTGTACCGGGGCCGGCGCCTGCTCGACGAAGGCGCGCGGGAGTCCGAGACGGCCGCCGATGAACTGCTGGCGGCGGCGCTCGACGGGACGCCCGGGGCGCGATATCGGGCGGCGATCCGCTACACGGCACGGGGCGCGCGGGGCGCGTTGCAGCCCGCCCTCGAGGATCTGCGCGTGCGTTTGCGGGACCTCCTCTGCGTCGCGGCCGAGGCCGCCGGAGAGGCGTTCGATGCCCATGGCGTGGAGAGGCTCACGAGGGGACGCGGCGTGACGGATCTGGCGGTCCTCGACGCCCTTGCGTCCGTCGATGCAGCGCTGGAAGGGGTCGGCCGCAACATGAACCCGCAGGCCACGATCGCCCTTCTGCTCGAGGAGATGAGCACCGCGTTCGCGGGCCAGCGGCCGGGAACCCCATCATTGGAGCCGACCGGGACTCCGAAGCGGGAGGCAGCTTCGTGGATCGATTGACACATCTGGACGCGGACGGACGGGTGCGCATGGTCGACGTCGGGGAGAAGCCGTTGACGCGCCGGGTGGCGGTCGCCGAGGGCAGGATCCGGATGCGGCGCGCGACGCTCGACGCGATCCGCGGGGGGGAGATCGAGAAGGGGGAGGCGCTCGCCGTCGCCCGCATCGCGGCGATCCAGGGGGCCAAGGCCGCGTCGACGCTCGTCCCGCTCTGCCATCCGATCCCGCTCGATGCGGTGGACATCGAGATCGAGGCCGTCGAGTCGCTGCCGGGCTACCGCCTCAGCGTGCGGGCAGCGGCTGAATGGCGGACCGGGGTCGAGATGGAGGCGCTGGCCGGCGTCGCGGCCGGTCTGCTCGCGCTGTACGACATGTGCAAGGCGATCGACCGCGGCATGTCGCTGGGCCCGATCCGGCTGCTCGAGAAGCGCGGCGGCCGCTCGGGCACATGGGCGGCCGAGCCGGAGTGAGGCGATGGCCCCGGTGAGTCGGCGAGAGGCGCTGCTCGAACGGATCGAGTCCGGCACGGCCCGCGTGGGCGTGCTCGGGCTCGGGTACGTCGGCCTCCCGGTCGTCACGGCCTTCGCCGAGGCGGGTTTCAGGACGCTCGGCTTCGACATCGACGAGCGCGTCGTGCGCCGGGTGCGACGCGGCGAGTCGCACGTCGGGGACGTCGCCCCGGCGACCGTGGCCGCCGTCGTGGGCGCGGGCCTGCTCGACGCGACGAGCGACTTCGGCCGCCTCGGCGAGGTGGACGCGGTCATCATCTGCGTCCCGACCCCGCTCGGGAAGACCGGGGACCCCGACGTCTCCCACATCCTCGACGCGCTCTCGCAGATCGTCGCCTGCCTCCGGGCCGGGCAGCTCATCATCCTCGAGTCGACCACGTACCCGGGGACGACCCGCGAGCTTCTGCAGCCGGAACTCGAGCGCGGCGGGCTCCGGGCCGGAGAGGATTTCTTCCTCGCCTTCAGTCCCGAGCGCGTGGACCCCGGCAACGCGAACTACACCTTCACCAACACCGCCAAGGTCGTGGGCGGGCTGACGGAGACCTGCGGGGAGCTCGCGGTGGCACTCTACGGACGGGTCATCGAGCAGGTCGTGCGCGTCGCTTCGCCGGAGGCCGCCGAACTGACCAAGCTGCTGGAGAACACCTTCCGCGCGGTGAACATCGGTCTGGTGAACGAGATGGCCGTCATCGCGGACCGCCTCGGTATCGACATCTGGGAGGTCGTCGAAGCGGCGGCGACCAAGCCGTACGGGTTCATGCGCTTCACGCCCGGTCCCGGCCTCGGCGGCCACTGCCTCCCCGTCGACCCGCACTATCTCGCGTGGAAGATGCGCACGCTGCAGTACCGGACGCGCTTCATCGAACTCGCGGCGGAGGTCAACGCGGAGATGCCGCGCTACGTCGTGGACCGCATCGCCGAGGCGCTGAACCGGCGCCGTCTCCCGGTCAACGGCAGCCGCGTCCTGCTGCTCGGCGTCGCCTACAAGCCGGATGTCGGCGACGTTCGCGAGAGTCCGGCACTCGACATCATCGAACTCCTGCGTCGCCGCGGCGCCGAGGTCGGCTACCACGACCCCTTCGTCCCGCGCCTCGCGCTGGAGGGGGGAGACCTCGAGTCACAGCCGCTCGACGAAGCGCGGGTCGAAGCCGCCGACGCGGTCGTCGTGGTGACGGACCACCGGGAGGTGGATTACGACCTCGTGCTGGAGAAGGCGACCCTCGTGATCGATACGCGGAACGGCCTGCGGGGCCGGACGGGGGGCGGGGCCTTCTATCCCCTCGCCGGACCGCCGCGGAGCGGGTCAGCGCCGAATCTCGAGCCGGTCTCCGGGGCGGATGAGGCTGGACGAGAGCCGGTTCCACTCGATGATCTGCCGCGTCGATACCGAGTATCGGCGGGCGATCAGCCATAGCGAGTCGCCCTCCCGGACAACGACCGTCATCGGTCCGGAGGGCCCGTCGGCGCCGGGGATCACCAGCCGCTGACCGATCTGCAGGCGCCGCGGGTTCACGTTGCCGTTCGCGGCCCTGAGCGCCGCCACCGACACGCCGTACTGCTGCCCGATCACATCCAGCGTCTGGCCTCGCTGCACGGTGACCGCCCGGGTCCCGTCGGCGTTGGTCCGGACCGCGGGGCGCGGGGCCGCGGGCGCCGGGCTCGGCGCGCTCGCGGTCCGGCTGGCGGACGTCCCCCCGGCCCTGGGGATCACGAGTTGCTGGCCGATCTGCAGGCGCCGCGGGTTGATGTTGCCGTTCGCGGCCTGGAGCGCCGCCACCGACACGCCGTACTGCTGTCCGATCCAGCCCAGCGTGTGGCCGTTCTGCACGGTGTGGAAGGTCCACGTCACCCGCTCATCGGCGGGGACCGCGGCATAGCGAACCGCGAACCGCGCCGCGCCCCCGACCGGAACCCGGATCTCCACCTCCCGGTGCGGCGGGGTCACGCTGCGCGGGAACTGCGGGTTGAGGAGGTCGATCGTCTCCTCGTCCGTCCCCGCGACCTCCGCGAGCACATCGAAGCTCGTCGCATCCGGTACCCGCACCGTCTCGTACTCCGGAAGCATCTCCCATTCCGGGTACTTCAACCCGTAGCGCTCCGGATCGTGTCCGATCATTGCGGCCGCGATGATCTTGGGCACGTAGTCACGCGTCTCCCGGCGCAGCAGGCGACGTTCGGAGAGATCCCAGAAGGTCCCGTCCGGCACCGTTCGAAGTCCTCGGCGAACGCGATTCGGTCCCCCGTTGTAGGCGGCCGCCGCCAGATACCACGAACCGAATTCCTCGTACAGGTCCTTGAGGTGGGCCACCGCCGCGTCGGTGGCTTTCTCGGGATCGCGCCGCTCGTCGAGCCAGTATGAGATCTCGAGACCGTAGCGCCGTCCCGTACCCGAGATGAACTGCCACAGGCCGACCGCGTGCGCCCGGCTGTAGGCGTTCGGGTTCATGCCGCTCTCGATGACCGAGAGATAGATCAGGTCCTGCGGCAGGCCCGCCTCGCGCAGCTTCCGCCGGATCATGGGCTCGTAGCGGGTCTTGCGCGCGAGGTAGACCTGGAAACGCTCCTGAAGCTGGCTCTGGAAGTAATGGATCCAGGACTGGACGCGCTCGTTCATCTCGAGCCGGAAGACGCGCGGATCCTCTCCGTCGTGGACCAGCCCCATCGGATCGCCGCCGAGCGTCTCTCGAAGCGCCCGGTCGATCTCCTCGGGGCTCGGCCCGTCGAACGCCTCGCCGACCGGCTCCGGCACGCGGGGATCCTCCGGCATCAGGGCGTCGTCCGGCAGCGGCGCCTCCTCCGGCTCCCCCCCGGCGTCGGAGGGCGGGACCGGGGCCGTCTCGGGCGGACTCTCGGCGGGAATCTCGACCGCGGCCGGTCCGGATGCGGGCGGCTCGGGCGAGGGATCTGTACCGACGACGCGCTGGACGAGGGCACAGCCGGAAAGGAAGAAGGCCCCGAGCGCCGCCAGCGCCGCGAGCGGCGGACCCGGCCCGAACAGGCGTGTATGCGATCGTTCAGCGAAAGACGGCTCGGTCATTCGCGGCACCTCCCCCCTTCTGCAACCGATACCCCACACTCCACTCGCCGCTCCATCACCGCGTCGCGCCGGGCCCCGGAGGGGTCGGCGCACATGGATGGTACCGAACCACATGGAGGCTGTCGAGAATGGGGGCTGTCGAGACGTCAGCGCCCGGGGTCAGACGTGGTAGTTGGGGGACTCGCGCGTGATCACCACATCGTGCGGATGGGACTCGCGCAGGCCGCCGGAGGTGATGCGGAGGAAGCGGGCCTCGCGCCGCAGTTCGTCGATCGTGGCGGCGCCGCAGTAACCCATCCCGCTCCGGAGTCCTCCGACGAGCTGGAACACGGTGTCCGCCACCGGCCCCTTGTAGGGGACGCGGCCCTCGATCCCCTCCGGCACCAGCTTCTGGACGGCCGAACGCTCCTGGAAGTAGCGGTCCGCCGACCCCGCCTTCATGGCCGCGAGCGAACCCATCCCGCGGATGATCTTGAACCGGCGGCCCTCGAGGAGGAAGGTCTCGCCCGGGCTCTCGTCCGTGCCGGCGAACATGGAGCCCAGCATGCATGTCTCGGCACCCGCGGCGATCGCCTTGACGAGGTCGCCGGAGTACTTGATCCCGCCATCCCCGACCACGGGCACGCGGCCCTCCACGCCGGCCACGCTGTCTTCGATCGCGGTGATCTGCGGCACCCCGACCCCCGTCACGACGCGCGTCGTGCAGATGGAACCCGGGCCCACGCCCACCTTGACCGCGTTCACCCCCCGCGCGACCAGCGCCGCCGCCCCCTCGCGCGTGGCCACGTTGCCCGCGATGAGGTCGATGTCCGGGAGCGCCTCCCGCACCCGGGCCACGGCCTCGAGCACGCCCTCGGAGTGTCCGTGCGCCGTGTCCACGACGATGACGTCCGCACCCGCCCCGGCGAGTTCGCGCGCCCGATCGAGCTCCGCCGGGCTCGCACCCACCGCCGCCCCCACGCGCAGGCGCCCGTGGTCGTCCTTGGTCGCGTTCGGAAACCGCCGGCGCTTGAAGATGTCCTTGACCGTGATCAGCCCCGCCAGCCGTCCGTCCTCCCCCACCACCGGGAGCTTCTCGATCTTGTGACGGCGGAGCAGTTCCTCAGCTTCCTCGAGAGAGGTTCCGACGGGGGCCGTGATCAGGTTCTCGCTCGTCATCGCCTCCCGCACCGGCCGCGAGAGATCGCTCTCGAACACGAGGTCCCGGTTCGTGAGGATGCCGAGGAGCGCGCCGCCTTCGTCCACGATCGGAACGCCGCTGATCGAGAACTCGCGCATGCGGTGTCGCGCCTCCCCGAGCGTGGCCTCGGGTCCGAGCGTGATCGGGTCCAGGATCATCCCGCTCTCGGATCGCTTGACGCGGTCGACCTGCTGGGCCTGGGCCTCGATCGACATGTTCTTGTGGATGATCCCGAGGCCGCCCTCGCGGGCGACCGCGATGGCCATCCGGGACTCCGTGACCGTGTCCATGGCCGCGGACAGCAGCGGGATCTGGAGGCGGATCCGTTCGGTGAGACGGGTCGAGACATCGATGTCCGCCGGATGCACCAGCGCGTGCGCGGGAGCGAGCAATACGTCGTCGAAGGTGAGCGCTTCGCGGACCGGGATGGCTGTTCGAGGTTCCATGCGACATCGTAGGCGCCGCCCGGGATCGCGTCAACGAACGCGGCGGCGTTCGGCCGCCGGACCGTTCGGGCTAATCGACGACGATCTCGCGCGTCTCGGGCGGCGGGCGATCGTCCTTCGGGGGCGGCTCCGGGGTGCCGGCCTCGAGTTCGGCCAGGAACCCGCGCCCCGCTTCACGAAACGACTCGATCACGCGGTCGGCGGCACCGAGAACCTTCATCGTCCCCTTCACGGCCGTCGTCGAGGCTTTCGTGCGCCGTAACCCTCGATGCACGGACTCGGCGAAATGCTGGAAGGGATCCGCGCCCGGGGCCGGCCGCGAGGCGTACTTCGACGACAGGTAGTCGACGAAATCGGCGACCTCGTACTGCTGCTCCTCGGGAAGCGCCTGTAGCTTCCTCCAGATCTTCTTCCTGAGGATCTCGTTCATGCCCTCTTCGGCCATGTTTTCTTCCGCCATCGCGCTCTTCCGCGCTCCCTTCCGCCGGTGCCGCCGGCGTCGTCCTCCTCATACTCCGTTCGGCGGGGGGCAGGTTTCAAGGTCCGGGCCCGTCAGGGGCTTCCGCCGTTCGACGCCGGAAGCATAACATGTACGCTCGTGGAAACAGAAGTGGAAACAGAATACGATCGCGCCTGCGCGAAGCTGCGGGCGGACCCCCGGCGCTGGCTGGTCACCGGGGCCGCCGGCTTCATCGGATCCAACCTCCTGGAACGACTCCTGGCTCTCGGTCAGGAGGTCGTGGCGCTCGACAACCTTGCGACCGGACGCCGCCGCAACGTCGCGGAGGCGGTGGCCGCGTCGGGCGCTCCCGCGGACCGGTGCCGCTTCATCGAGGCGGACGTCGCCGACCGCGAGGCGGCCGCGTCGGCGTGCCGGGACGTGGATGTCGTCCTGCACCAGGCCGCGCTGGCCTCGGTGCCCCGCTCGATCAAGGAGCCGCGCGCGACCTACGCCTGCAACGTCAACGGCTTCATCAGCGTACTGGACGCGGCCCGCGCCGCCGGCGTCCGCCGTCTCGTCTACGCCTCGTCGAGTTCGGTGTACGGAGACTCTCCCGAACTGCCCAAGGTGGAGGCCCGCATCGGGATCCCGTTGTCGCCCTACGCGGCGACCAAGCGCGTGAACGAACTGTACGCCGCCATGTATCGCCGCAGCTACGGCCTCGAGATCGTCGGTCTCCGCTATTTCAACGTGTTCGGGCGGCGCCAGGACCCCGACGGACCGTACGCCGCCGTCATCCCCCGCTGGATCGGCCTCCTGCTTCAGGGCGAGCCGTGCCGGATCTACGGGGACGGCGGGACGAGCCGGGACTTCTGCTACATCGAGAACGTGGTCCAGGCCAACCTGCTCGCCGCGACGGCGGAGGCGGGGGCGACGGGGAGGGTCTACAACGTGGCCTCCGGGGATCGGACGACGCTGAGCCGGCTGTTCGAGATGATCCGTGACGGGCTGGCGGAAACGCGACCGGGGCTCGAGGGCGTGGAGCCGGTGCACGAGGACTTTCGCGCGGGGGATATCCGGCATTCCTACGCGGACATCTCCCTGGCGTGCGAGCGGCTCGGTTACGCGCCCACCCACACCCTCGTCCCGGGTCTCGGGGAGACTCTCGACTGGTACGCGACCCTCTGAACGCGCGGGAATGGCCCCGGGCGCCCCACCACCCGGGGCCTCCGGGGCCGGACCTTCACGTATGGCGAGTCGACCTCGCCGCCTGCGACGAGGGGGACGGGGTCGCACTCCTGAGTTCCGACGAGCGGGCGCGAGCCGCGCGGCTCGTCTCGGCCGGCGCCCGGACCCGCTTCAGCCGCGCCCGCATCGCGCTGCGGCGGCTCCTGGCCGAGTACGTCCGACTCTCCCCCGGGGAACTCGCACTCGAGTACGGAGAACACGGGAAGCCGCGCCTCGCGCGGGAGACGGAACGCGATCGGACGCCGCTCTTTTTCAATCTCAGCCACTCCGGTGACCTGGCCCTCTTCGCCGTGGGCGAGGCGGGAGAGATCGGCGTCGACATCGAGCGCATACGGCCGCTGCGCCATCTGGAGGGACTCGCCCGCGACCATCTCTCGGCGGGGGAACGGGAGCTGCGTCCGGACTGGAGCGCCATCGAGGCGAGGCCGGAGTTCTTCCGGGTGTGGGCCCGGAAGGAAGCCATGCTGAAGGCCGCCGGGCTGGGGCTGTCACGCCCGCTCAGCCGGGTTGACACGATCCGCGGCCTCCTCGAAGGTCGGCCCTACTGGCTCCTCGATCTCCTTCCCGGAGACGGGGTTGCCGGCGCAGTGGCATGTACGCGTGCGCCCGCTGCCGTGCGCCGGTGGAGCTGGCCATGATCGGGCGGAGCCGCGCGCAGGTCCGCGCCCCCCTGAAAGAGGTTGACGGTAGCGGATTCGCCGCCGATAATGCCCCGCGACATTGCGGGTCGGGCTCGACCGCCCTGTACGGGATCCAACCTGCCCATCCTGCTGCACCAAACCCAGTGGCCCGGAGGTCGCACCATGTCCGACGCCGTTTTCGCGGCACCCAGTGAGCACTCCTCGCAGGTTCGCTACGACAACTACGGGGGCACGGTCGCTTCGGCGGATCGTGACCAGCTCCTGGCGCTTTGCGACCAGCTGAACGTCCGGTTCCTTCGCCTCGTGTTCATCGACATCGACGGCATGCCGAAGAACATCGAACTCCCGACGAGCAAGTTCGGCGATGCGTTCGACGGGAAGATCATGTTCGACGGCTCTTCGATCGCGGGCTACGTCCGCATCGAAGAGAGCGACATGCTGCTGAGCCCGGACCTGGACACGTTCCGCGTGTTCCCGTGGGGGAACCAGGAGGCGCGCGTGGCCCAGGTGTACTGCGAAGTGCGGCGGCCGTACAACAAGCCGTTCGGCGGCTGCCCGCGCGCGGCGCTCAAGCGCGTCGTCGCCCGGGCCGAGTCGATGGGCTTCAAGATGTACGCCGGCGTGGAGGCCGAGTTCTTCCTCTTCAACAAGAACGAGGACGGCAGCTGCAACATGGTCACGCACGACACCGGCGGTTACTTCGACCTCACGCCGTCGGACCTCGCCGAGCGGGCGCGGCGAGAGATGGTCACCGCCATGGAGGCGATGGGCATCGATATCGAGGCCGCGCACCATGAGGTCGCCGAAGGCCAGCACGAGATCGACTACAAGTACGGCGAGGCGCTGCGGACGGCCGATGACCTGATCACGTTCAAGTTCATCGTCCGGAACGTCGCGCTCGCGCACGGGCTCCACGCGACGTTCATGCCGAAGCCGATCTTCGGCGCGAACGGCTCCGGCATGCACACGCACCAGTCGCTGTTCGCGGACGGGAAGAACATCTTCCACGATGCGGACGCCGACTACGAGCTGTCGGACGTGATGCTCCACTACATCGGCGGGCTGAAGAAGCACGCGCGGGCGATCGCGGCCGTCTCGAACCCGATCGTGAACAGCTACAAGCGGCTCGTGCCCGGCTACGAGGCGCCGATCTCCATCGCGTGGTCGCAGCGCAACCGGTCGCCGATGATCCGGATTCCGGACCAGCGGGGCATGGGGACGCGGGCGGAGTTCCGGATGCCGGATCCGGCGTGCAACGGCTACCTGGCGCTGGCCGTCCAGCTCGCCGCCGGCCTCGACGGCATCGAGAACAAGATCGATCCGGGCCCGCCGCTCGACACGAACGTCTGGCGCCTCTCGGACGAGGAGCGCGAGCGGATCGGCCTCGAGGTGCTGCCCGCGAACCTCGGCGAGGCCGTGGCCGAACTAGAGGCGAACGAGGTCATGAAGGACGCCCTCGGCGACCACATCTTCGAGCAGTTCGTCAGCCGCAAGAAGGCGGAATGGAGCGAATACGTGGCGCAGGTCTCCGAGTGGGAGATCGACCAGTACATCGACTACTAGCAGGGCCGCCAGCCTGAGCTGATCAGCGGTCCGGGGGTCCCAGGATCCCCGGATCGTTGACGGCGTCGACGGCCACCACGAGGCCGGCGAGGTGCGTCTCCCCGGCGCTCCGCATGTCGGAGATCACGTTACGGATGCGGCTCAGCCCGACGGCGTGCCGGCGCCGGAAGGCCCGCATCGCCCGGTTGACCGTCGAGTCTTCCGCGTCCGCGATGACCTGCGCCGCCATCCGCGAGCGCGCCCGTTCGAGCCGCGTGACGAGGATGCGCGAGGCGCGCTCGTCCCACGGGTCGTCGGTGGCCCATTCGTAGATGCTGCTCCTCAGCCACGGGAAGTCGATGTCGTCGGCGAGCCCGAAGTAGACCTCTCCCACCCGCATCGTGTCCGCCCCGGTCTCGCGGACCAGGCGGGCGACCGGCAACAATTCTTCCACGTAGCGGAAGGTCGCCAGCGACAGCGCGGCCTCGGGATCGAGCCCGTCCATCTCGTGCAATGAACAGGTGGACCGGAAGCGCTCGAGCCGCTCGGCCCTGAGGAACTCCGGCAAGTTGGCGCGGATCGCGCCCACGGGCTCGTGGAGCCACTCGATCGCGTCCGAGATCGGCTGCGCCGGATCCACATGCTGGAGGAGCCAGCGCGTCGCGCGCGTGAGCGCGTCGCCCATCGCCAGGTAGCACTGGGACTGGGCTCCGCTCCGCATCGTGACGTCCGCCACGCGGAGTCGCTCGTACAGGTCCTCGGCGTCCGCGATGCGTGAGGCGACGTACCAGGTACGCGCCACCGTCGCGGCGGCCCGCCCCGTCTCGTCCATGAGCTGGATGTGGCTCGTGGCCCCCATGCGGTCGACGTAGCGGTTCGTCAGCAGCATGCTCGAGATGTGCGCCCGCAGCCGGTGCCCCTCGAGATCCGCGTCCTCGACCTCCTTCAGCGCGCCGAAGGGGAAGTAGTCCTCCACCAGCTCCATCATCGCGGGGTCCCTGGACGCGCTCGACGCGGTGATCGAGTGCTTGAGGTGGAGCTTGGAGTAGGCGAGGAGCGTCGCGAGTTCCGGCCGCGTGAGGTGCGCGCCGACGTTCTCCCGCTCGAGGAGTTCGTCGCCGGTGGGCAGGTATTCGAGCGCCGCGTCCAGGATCCCTTCCCGCTCGAAGCGCTGGATCACCTCACGGAACACGGCCGGCTTCCGCCTGGCGCGGATGTAGTCGAGGCTGAGCGCCATGCTCTGGCTGTAACAGTTGCGGAGAACCTTGTACGAGACCTCGTTCGTGCACTCCCTGAGGAGGTCGTTCCGTGCCGTCGGGTCGATGGCTCCGCGCGCGAGCGGCGCCCCGAGCAGGATCTTGAGGTTGACCTCGTGGTCGGACATGTCGACGCCGGCGGAGTTATCCACCGCGTCCGTGTTGATCCGCCCGCCGGCGAGCGCGAACTCCACCCGCGCGCGCTGGGTGAAGCCGAGGTTGCCCCCTTCGCCGACCACCCGGGCCCGGACGTCCGTGGCGTCCACCCGGGCCGCTTCGCCGCTCGGATCGCCCACGTCGGCGTCGCGCTCCGAGCCGGCCTTCACGTAGGTGCCGATGCCGCCGTTCCAGAGCAGATCGACCGGCGCGGTGAGGATGGCGCGGATGAGTTCGTTCCCGTTCACCGTCTCGCGGTCGATGCCCAGCCGCTCGCGAACCGGCGGGGAGAGGTGGATCTGCTTCTCCGTGCGCTCGTAGACGCCGCCCCCCTCGCTCAGGAGAGCCGCGTCGTAGTCCGCCCACGACGAGGCCGGCAGGTCGAACAGCCGCTTGCGCTCGGTCCAGGACATCTCGGGGTCCGGGTCGGGATCCAGGAAGACGTGCCGGTGATCGAACGCCGCCACGAGCTTGACCTGCTTGCTCAGCAGCATCCCGTTGCCGAACACGTCGCCGCTCATGTCGCCGACGCCGACCGCCGTGAAGGGCTCGTTCTCGTAGTCGATGTCCGCTTCGCGGAAGTGGCGCTTCACGCACTCCCAGGCGCCGCGGGCCGTGATCCCCTCCTTCTTGTGGTCGTACCCCTGCGATCCGCCGGAGGCGAAGGCGTCGCCGAGCCAGAACCCCGCTTCCGCGGCGAGTTCGTTGGCCGTGTCGGAGTTCTTCGCCGTGCCCTTGTCCGCCGCGACGACCAGGTAGGGATCGGGCTCGTCGTGGATGACGACCCCGGCGGGGCGCGTCACCTCGCCGTCGACCACGTTGTCGGAGATCTCGAGCAGCCCTCGGATGAAGTCCCGGTAGCTGTCGAGTCCCGCGGCGAGCCGCGCCTCCCGGTCGTCCGGCAGCCTCTTCACGATGAAGGCGCCCTTCGCGCCCCCCGGCACGATGACCGCGTTCTTGACCCGCTGCGTCTTGACGAGCCCCAGCACCTCGACCCGGAAGTCCCCGTAACGGTCGCTCCAGCGGATCCCGCCGCGCGCCACGTCGTCCATGCGCAGGTGGGTGGCTTCCGTGCGGGGCCCTCGCAGGTAGACCTCGTGCTTCGGCTTCGGTTCCGGGATGAAGTCGACCGAACGGCTCGCGATCTTGAGGGCGAGGAGCGGTGAACGGCGCAGTTCGCCCCGGTAATGGTTCGTGCGCACCGTCGCGTGGACGAGTTCGATCATGCACCGCAGAGTGCGGTCGTCCTCGATCCCCCGTACCGAGGCCAACCCCCGGTTGAACTCGCGCCTGAGACGATCGAGGGTCTTGTCGGAGTCCTCGCGCGCGCCCGGATCGAAGCGCGCCTCGAAGGCCCGGAAGAGGCAGCGCGCGATGGCGGGGTACAGGACGAGCGGGAACTGGCCGCCCGTCGGACTCGCGACGGCACCGACCCGGAAGCTGTAGCCGGCGTAGGCCCGGAGGACCGCGACTTCTTCCCACGAGAGCCCGGCGGTCACGATGAGTTCGTTCAGGCGGTCGTCCTCGGCGGCCCCCTGCTGGATCGCCCGCAGCGCGTCCGAGATTCGGTCTTCCACCGCCTCGATGTCGAGGTCGTAATCGCGTCGCGCCTCGGCCTCGAAGATCTGGAGCTTCGCGGGGAGCGTCTCGTCCCCGGCGGCCAGCGCCTCGTCCTGCAGGTCCACCGTGAAGCGGACCGAATCGAGGACCCTCAGCCCCAGGTTCTCGAGCGTGGGAATCACGTCGCTGAGCACGTACTGGCCCTGCTCGGCGTACAGGCGGAGCTGGTAGTGGCGGCCCGTCTCCGAGGTCGACCGCCTGAGCCGAAGCTGGCTCTCGCGCGTCTCGGCCAGCCGTGCGAGCCGGGCGACGTCCTCGACCGCCGTGTCGATGTCCATCGCCGCCTGGTATCCCGACGAGAACTGCACGAGGTGCGTCGCCAGGTGATGGCCGCGGGTCGCGCCGTGCACCGCCGAGAGGGCGTCCTCCAGCCGCTCCTCCCACGTGCGGACGATCGAGCGGACCTGCTTCTGGACCGCGTCGAGGTCGACCGGCCCCGCTTCGTCCGGATCGTGCGCCAGATAGAAGTGCAGCCGCGCCTGGTCGCCCTGTCCGAGGGCGAGGTGGTAGTTGAGGAGGCCTCCCTGGTACGCCTCGATCAGCGCCGCCTGCAGCTTCCTCCGCACCTGCCCCGAGAAGTGGCTCTTGGGAAGGATGACCATGACCTGCACGCCGCGCCCGAGCTGGTCCGGGCGCGCCGTGACCCGGACGTCGTCCGCCCCGGCCGTCGTCATCACCGCGTCGATGACCGAGCGGATCTCCTCCACCGAGGCGAGGAACAACTCCTCCTTCGGCATCGAGTTGAACGTCTGGAGGATGACGTTGTAGTCGTGCGATCCCGGAGGCGCGGCCTCGAGCTGCAGGATCTCGCGCAGCTTGCGGCGCAGGATCGGGATCGAGGAGGCGTCCTGCGAGAACGCCTTCGCGGTGAAGAGTCCCAGGAAGCGGTGTTCCCCCCGCACCGTCCCGTCCGCTCGGAGTCGTTTGATGCCGACGTAGTCCATGCGGACATGGCGCCGGATCGGGCTCTCGGCGTTGGTCTTGGAGATGATGAGCAGGGGCCCGCCCAGCACCCGCGCTCGGAGGTCGGGGGCGAGCCCGGAGAGAGGCCTGGGTTCGTGGTACTTGGACCTGGCGTCGTCCCTCAGAATCCCGAGCCCGCTTCCTTCATCGACGTGGATCCAGTCGCGCCCGTCCTCGTCCTCCTTGATGTTGTACGCGCGGTAGCCGAGGAAGACGAAGCCGGGGTCCACCAGCCAGCGGAGGAGTTCCTGGATCTCCTCCAGTTCGCCCGCGCGCCAGGGAATCTCGCTGCGCTTGGCCTCCAGTTCGCTGACAAGCGTTCCCGCCTGCTCGAGCATGGCCGGGAAGTCCTGGGTGACGGCCTTCACCAGTTCGAGACGCCGACGTACTTCGGCCTGCAAGGTCTCCCGGCTCGGCGCGTGGTGCGCCCCGTCGAGGACGACGTGGACCACCGACATCCGCGCGCCGTCGGCGGAGCGGTCTCGGATGGCGACCACGCGGCCAGACCCGTCGCGGTCGACGACGACGACGGGGTGGAGGAGATGAAGGATGTCGAGCTCGATGGAGTGCAGGTACTCGCGCAACGTGTCGACGATGAAGGGACGGTCCTCCATCACGGTCTGCAGCACGCCGCGCGAGGCATCCTCCGGATCCCAGTCGATCCGGATCGCGATGTCGCCATCGGTGGCGCCTTCCAGGAGCCGGTAGAGGGCGGCGACATCGTCCGCGAGTCCGTCCAGCGGGCGTCCATCCGCGATATTGGCGTAGCCGCGGCTGAACAGCCGCCGGGAGAGGCCGCGCACGGCTTCGGGCGGCGCCCCGGTGAGCCGAGCTTCGACCTCGCGGATCAGCGGGTCGAGATCCTGTTGCTGGGCAGGCTTGTGTTTCATGCCCGTAGATACCCCATTGTTCCCGTCGGGGTCAACGGCGAGCGTGCCGGGAGATCAGAATCGGGAGAAAGACGAGACGGATGCACATATCCATCGAATACTGCACTGCTTGAAACTACGAACCGAAAGCCGCCAGTCTGGCGGCCACCCTCAGAGAACGGTTCGACAACCCGGAGATCGAGATGATCCCGTCCGGCGGCGGCCGGTTCGAGGTCGTGGCGGATGGCAATCTCATCTACTCGAAGGCCGCCACGGGCCGTCACCCCACCCATGAGGAGATCCTCGCCGCGCTCTGACGTTCCCGCGGGAACGTCTGCGGGGGGCGCGATGGCTCTGATGGCGGCTTAGCCGGGTCCGCCGGCACGCCCGTAGCGGTCCTCCAGGCGGACGAGGTCGTCGAGTTCCGGCGTGCTCACCTCGAGGATGACGCTGTCCTCGAGCGCTTCCATGCGGTGGACGTTCCCGGGCGGGATCGAGACGACCTCGCCCGGCGTCCATTCGAACACATCGTCGTTCAGCGTGAAGCGCATGCGCCCCGACTGGAGCAGCATCGTCTCGTGCTTCACCTCATGCTTCTGCAGCGAGAGGATGTGTCCCGCCTCGACCTCGAGGATCTTCCCCGCGTAGCGGCCGGTGTGGGCGTACCACACCTCGCGCCCCCAGGGCTTGTCGATGATCCTGGGTTTCCCGCGGCTCGCCCGCTCCTGATCCTCGGCCTGCTGAGGAGCGTCCGCCGGCTCAGGTTCCGCCGTGTGTCGTTCCATGGTGGGACATGATACACCTGCGGCCGCCGCGATGCCGGACCCGGGATCACATGAAGTGGGCGCCGCCGCTGGGGCCGCAACATTCAGCGCCGCCAGCGGCGCGAGCGTAGGTTGGTCGTCCTTGTGCGGCGGTCGGCCTTGAGGCGCGGCGTGATGGGCCGTCACCCCGCCGTAACTCGAAACCGGAGCGCATCCGCTGAGCACGCAATCCTACAGATTCCGGCTGGCCGGACTCCAGGAAGCGGAAGGTCATGTCAAGGCGGCGACGCTGGAGCGCTCCCTGCGCGCACTCCTCCGGACCGCTGAGCGTGCCACCCGGCTGCTGGCAACCGGAAGAAGCGGCGGCAAGGGCCGCAAGCCCGGTTGGCTCAGCGCCGCAGTGGACTTCACGATTACGGGACTCCGACCCGGCTCCACGGTCCTCGATATAGAGGCGCCCCGGCTTGGAGGCGTCGCGGGTCTCGATCCGGATCAACAGGACCTCTGGCTTCAGCAACCCGATGTGGACGACACGGCGCTCGATCTCGCGGCCCTCGCCATCAGCGAGGCCCAGAATGCCGAGGCGTCCGGCGATCGCTTTGACAGCTCCGTACTGGAGGCGATTCTCGAACTCGGGAACGCGGCGCGGACCGAAGGCGTTCGCTACGAACTCGTACCGTGCACGCCCGGGGGCAGCCGGTTTGTGCTCGAAGATGCCGCTTGCCCGCGGATCAGGGAGCGGATCAGCCTGATCCCGGCCCCGAGCGCGGCAGTCGTAAGCGGACAACTCGATGAGATCGGCCACGATCAAGGCAGGTTTCGGCTCCTGCTCGGCAAGCACGGGACGCTCCCGGGACGACTCGACCGGACCGTACTGGATGTGGAGACCCTGCGCCCGCTCTGGGGCAGGCAGGCCACCGTCGAAGGTCTGGTGCACTTCAAGTCCAACGGCCAGCCCCGTCTCATCGAAGCCCGCCGGATTACGACCCGCGCCGCGCAGGACGCCATATTCGAGAAACTGCCGATCTCCATCGCGAGCGGACCAAGAACCCACACGACTCAACCCGTGGCGAAGAGGCTGCGCCACGTCGATCCGATGATTCTTTGGGGTGCTTGGCCGGGGGACGATTCCATCGAGGAACTCCTGGCTGAACTCGATTGATGTCCGCGTCCCATGACCGCGTTCTACTTGACACAAACATCCTGCTGGGCCTCGCAAGGAAGGCTCCATGGGCAGAGCGCGCCTACCAAGAGTTCGATCTGGGAAACCGTGAAGTCGTGTCTTTCACATCGATCGTATGCAAAGGGGAGATCCTCGCGATCGCCGAAAAGCGCGGATGGGCCCAGACGAAACGGAGCCGCCTCGAACAGATCCTCCATCAATTCCCGACGGTTTCGATCGACGAACCTCAAATCGTCCACGCCTATGCCCTTATCGATGCGTGGACTCGCGGAACTGCGGTGGATTCTCCGGGCGTGGCGCCTCCCCCAAAACCCGCCCGCCGGATGGGGAAGAACGACCTCTGGATCGCTGCCACGGCGCACACCGCGGGTGCGGCGCTATTGACCGCGGACGAAGACTTCAGACACGTGGACGGAGTGTGGCTCAAGTTGTTGCTCGTCGACCAGAATCTGGTCAGATGAGGGCAGTGGAGCCGCCCGCCCCCGGAGCACGGGGCAAGAGCGACGTGCTCCGGGGATCATCATGCCCCCTTGGACGCTCGTCTGCACGCCCGGCGGCCTCGCGAGGCCGCCGGTTCCGGCGGGGGAGCGTACAGGCAACGCGGAAACCGTTGTCCTCTTCCGGTTCAGCGACACCGGCGAGATTCTGACGCCACGAGGAGCGGACAAGTAGAGTGCACAGGACAGTCATCCCTCTACATTCGACCTCGCCGAGATCAGGGCTTCAGGCTGTGCGATTCCCGCCTCCATTCCGGTTGACTTCTTGTGGCTTCGGGGCTTCCGGATTGCTTTCTTGACACCAGGTACGGGGTCCACCCCTCCATGCCGCAGCCGCAGTGCAGACGGTTCCATGGGTTGGAGCAGGGTTTTCTCGCGTTATGGGGAGGAGCAGTAACCGGTGGTGTTGCCATCCCACTTTGTGATTAGGAGTGAGAACTGATGACAACCTTCGCCTACCGTTTGCGATTCCGTTTTGTCACAGGAGAACGTCTTCGCATGGATGGCGCACCCACGACGATTTCGGTCGGCGGCCGGTCCTTTGAAGTAGGGATCGAGGAGGAGTATTCCAACTCGGTCCTTGCGAAAGCGAGTTCCGTCGTTCTTGAGGCTGGCAGCTTTGCCACACGAGAAAAAGCTGAAGAGTTCGGTCACACGTTGCGAGAGATCGTCCACTTGGCGGGGCTCTGCGCTGGCATCGGGGTGGACACGGGTCGAGATAGAGCTGATTTCGGCGTCAACGAATCTGCTCTCCGGGAGGCTGGAGCCTTGCCACCCCACGCACGGCTCCAGCCCGATCTGCACGGCATCATGATTTATCCGGACGATGGTAACAGTTCCCTTTTTCGTGCCAGTGGCAGGATCACCGTCAAACAGAGTCCCCAGCAGCTGCTTGGCGCTGTTGAGGAGCTTTCAGGGCCACCGTCTGTTCCACGAGTTGTCAGGGCTGTTCAACTGCTCAACCTGGCATTGGTGAACCCCGAGTCCCCGGCGAAGATCGTATTGGCTGTCTCCGCGGTCGAAGGAATTGCCGCGGGCCGGAACTGGACGGACGAACAACGCCAACTCCTCGAGGGGCTCGCGGACAACGTTCACAGTGATTCGCTCACGGAAGTTGAGTTGCAGGAAGTGCGAGACGCGATTTCGAAGTTGTTTCGCCTGTCTCTGCGCCAGTCTGTTATGCGTGTATTGGACAGGAACGGTTTGGAACACCTCAAGTCTGAATGGGACGACCTGTACGCGAAACGTAGCAAGCTAGTCCTAAAACAAGCGAGTAGGGCTCCCGGGGCGTCACTATGACTTTGGGCTGGGGATTATGGGCCGAGGAGTCGGCCGGAAGACCGTTTTTGGGTGGTGCCGAGACGGGGAGGCGGGGTTCTGGGCCCGGTGGGTGGAGATTTTTGGGGCGTTGTTTGGCGCCGGCGGACACCGGTCCCGGCGGATCCGGGTGGGGGTGTGGGACGAGCGGGAGAACGGGGGCGGCGTCAGCCGAAGCCGGTCCTCTCGATCGTGCGCCAGACGCTGAACAGACGGTCGGTGGCCGGCCGCCAGCCGATGATCCTGAGGGTGGTGCGCCGCGACCGGCGGATGACCTGGCAGGGCACGAGGATCATCTCGCCGACGAAGCGCCTGAACTCCATGGCGATGTACTTCCGGCGGTCGGCCTTCAGGTGCATCATCATGGCGAGCCAGCTCTTGAGGTTCCACGCCAGCGCCGCCATCACCATGTAGGCCCAGTTGCTCACCAGGTCATAGACCGGCACGCGCAGCGCGTTGACCCCGTTCTTCAGCTGTTCGATCACGTTCTCCTGGTCGCAGCGCGCGTTGGCCAGCCGGACGACTTCGGCCGCGCTCAGGTCCCTCCGGGTGGTGATGTAGAAGAAGTAGCGGATCTCGTCGACCAGGGTGAGCTCGCCCTTCATCTTGCTGATGTTCTTGCGCACGACCACCATCCGGTACGTCCCGCGGCACTTGGCCGGCCGGTACTCGTACTCGGCCACGTCCTCGTGGTTCAGCCGCTTGTTCACGTAGCCGCGCTCGCGCACGATCCGCCCCTTCTCGTCGGGCCGCTTGCTCCGCGCCTTCCCCGTCCGGGACGTGTGGCGCGGCTTGCGCTTCAGAGGCTTCCAGTCCTCCTCCTCCAGCGCCTCGGCCCGCTCGATGATCGCCGGCTGCGCGTCATGGCCGAAGACGAAGTCCGCCTTCTCGCTCCAGCGGTCGAAGTTGACGGTCAGCGAGAAGTCCGTGTCCCCGCGCACGCACACCCTGGGAACATGCGGCGAGACAAGGTCGAGGGCCTTGTCGATCCACGCCGCCGCACCTTGGTGGCTCACCGCGTTGCCCGGCCGGTTCACCAGGTAGAGCACCTCGCCCGTGTTGGCCAGCGACACGACCAGCGGGTGGTAGCCCCACACCCCCTTGTAGGACATGTCCATGCCCGCCTTCTTCCGGCCCAGCGTGGGCGCCAGCGTCCCGTCCACGTCCACGTAGGCCACCGGCCCCAGCAGCTCCCGGCCCCGCCCCCTCCACAGCCGCGGCCTGACCGCGTTGATGCACTCCATCAACTCGATCACGTCGGCCTCGGAGAAGCGCCGCGTGAAGTCGCCCGCCGCCGTCGGACTCGGGATCATCTCCGCGCCCAGCGCGTCCATGTACGCCGCGTCGTGGCGCGGGCCGCCCAGATCCTCCAGCCGCGCGCCCCCGCACAGCAGGTTGTAGGCGATGTTCAGCACGTGGTCCGACTCGTGGTACGGCAGGTGCCGCTTCAGAAGCTCCAGGTGCCGGTCGATCTCCCGCGCCAGCCCCACCTTCGACACCAGGCACCCCACCGCGCCGATGCCCCCGAAGCTCATCGCGCTCGTCCGCGACCCGATCTCGTAGTGGAGCCCGCCCGAGGCGAACACCGGGTTCGCCCGCGCCCGCCGGCGTCCCGCCCCACGGTGCCGCGACGTTACCTTCCGCTTCCGCCGGGCACTGTTCCTTCGGCTCTGCTCGTGCGATATTCTCTTCACCGGAAAGGCCTCCTGGTTGGGACCGGGCGTCCGACGCCCGAATCCGATAACTACAATCAGGATAGGCCTTTCCGGTACTCTTTGGTAGATGCCTTGCCCGAATCACGCTTGTTTTAGGGCTAGTTCACGGCACAGGCGATTTTACAGCCGAGGAATTGAGGAAAGTTGCGAGAGACGTGGTGGAGCTTTGCGGGACGATCGTGTTGACCATCGTTGGGGAAGAACGAAGTCTTCCGGCGGTTGTCGGAACGACTCATTGGGCGCGGGTTCGACACCCTAGCGGCGGTAGGGAATGAGAGAACCATCCTGCATTACGCGGCCCGGTGGAGTCTCCAGCGGCGCGGGCATTGCTCGAACCTCGGTCTCCGCGAGCCTCGAGGCCGTGAATCAACCGGATCGGACGCCGCTGCACCTGGTGCCGCGCGTTCCAGCACCCGCCGCGGGACCCGACGGTAGGGGGATAGCCGGGCTCCCCGGCGGGATCGAACCGCCCCGCTCGGAAGATGGATATGGGGGATGCCGTTACTAGCGGCAGCCCCCGCCGCGGCCCCAGCTCATGGTGGGAGGCGGGTCGCGCCGCAACGCTTCGAGGTACGCGAAAGGATCCAGACCGGTGAGTCGGTTTCGATTGGCGACGGTCGCAATGCGGTTCGGGCCGGGATTCGGGGAAATCGGTTCCGCCGACGTCTCGGGCGGGGTCTCGGCTGCCGTCTCCTCCGGGGCTTCCAGTTGAACCGGCGGAGCCGGCGTCCCGTCTTCTCCCTCCACGGGCGAGACCGTCTCGCGGCTCAGTCTGAGTTCGGGGCTCAGCCGCAGCGGATAGACGCCCGCGGCGAGCACATTGTACGTCGCGCCGTCCTTCTGGAGCGTGCCGTCGATGTAGAGGAAGGGCTCGAGGCGGATCGCGGCGCGGCATTCCTGATATACGTCCGGCTTCACGATCGCGTTGATGGGCCCGGATTCGTCCTCCATGAGGATGAAGATGTATCCCTTCGCCGTGTGCGGGCGCTGGCGGGCCACCACGATCCCCGCCACCCGCACCTCGCTCCCGTTCGGGAGATCGGCGAAGCGGGCCGAGGAGACGGTACGGTCGGGCAGGTGGTCGCCCACGAGCGCGAACGGGTGATGCTGTGAGGCGGCGAAGGAGAGGATGCGGTACTCCGCGATCATCTTCTCCATGTCGTGCGTGCCCGTGAAGCGGAGATCGGCGTAGGGGTCGTCGAGCGCGAGTTCGATCTGGCCCTGGTCCGAGCGGTCGGTGTTCCGCCGGCCGCGCACCGGCGGCGCGTCTCCGCCCAGTCCCGCGGCGCTCGTCGCGAGTTCCCGGCGGCGGCGCTCCGTTTCGGTCTCGGCCTCGGGGCCCAGCCACAGCCCGGTCTGCCACAGCAGGTCGCGGCGTTCGATCCCCAGCGAATCGAGCCCCCCGACCCAGATCAGGTTCTCGATCGCGGCCCGCTTGAACGCGGCCGGGGTCCGGCGCAGAAAATCGGGCAGCGACGTGAACGGCCCGCCGCGCGCGCGCTCGGCCACGATGAGTTCGGCCACCTCGGCCCCCAGGTCGCGGACCATGCCGAGCCCGACGCGGACATCGTCCCCCTCGGGGGTGCACGCGACCTCGCTCGCGTTCAGGTCCGGCAGCCGCACGCCGACCCCGTGCCGGCGCGCGTCGCGCCCGATCGCGTCGAGCGAGTAGAACCCCATCGGCTGGTTGTTGAACAGCCCCACGTAGTACTCGGTCGGATAGCGGTCGCGGAGCCAGGCGGACTGGAACGCGAGGAGCCCGAACGCCACCGCGTGCGACTTCGGGAACCCGAACTCGGAGAACGCGACGACCTGCTCGAACACCTTCTTCGCGGTCGGGCCGTCGACCCCCTTCCCCATCGCGCCGTCGCGGAACGCCTCCCAGTACTCGAGCAGCGCCTCGCGCGAGCGCTTGCGGCTCATGGCGCGCCGCAGCCCCTCGGCCTGCCCGTCGCTGAACCCCGCCAGCGCCTTGCACACCTGGAGCACCTGGTCCTGGAAGATGATCACGCCCAGCGTCTCCCCGAGCGCTTCTTCCAGCAGCGGATGGTCGTAGGGAACGACGTAGTCCGGATCCGCGCGCAGTTTCTCGCGCCGCCGGACATACGGATTCACCGCCCCGCCGACGATGGGGCCCGGCCGCACGATCGCGACCTGGACCGCGAGATCGGCCAGATTCCGCGGCCGCACCCGACGCAGCATCTGGATCTGCGCGCGACTTTCGACCTGAAAGAGGCCCACTGTATCTCCCGAACAGATGCGGTCGTAGATCTTCTCGTCTTCATAGTCGATGCGGGAGAGATCGGGCATCTCGCCGTGGCGCACGTGAATCGTCTCCACCGCCTCCTCGACGAGCGACATCATCCCCAGCGCGAGGAAGTCGATCTTGATGAAGCGCGCGTCGTCGCAGGAGTCCTTGTCCCACTGACAGAGGACGCGTCCCTCCCAGGCGGCGGGCTCGAGCGGGACGATCTCCAACAGCGGCCGGCTCGAGATGATCATCCCGCCCACATGCTGGGAGATGTGTCGTGGGAGCCCCTTGATCTCCTCGGCCAGTTCGGCGAACACCTGCCAGATCCGCGCGTTCGCGCGCGCCTCGAGACCCGGAATCCGCTCGAGTTCCGCCATGAACCCGCCCTCTCCCGGCTCGGCGAGCCTGGCCAGCTTCTCGATGTCGCCGGCCGGGAGGCTGAGCGCCTTGCCGAGTTCGCGCACGATCGAGCGCGTGCGGTAGGTGGGAAAGGTGCACACGAGCCCGACGTGATCGTACCCGTAGCGCTCATAGACCGCGAGGATCAGTTCTTCGCGAATATCGCGCGCAAAGTCGATGTCTATGTCCGGGACACTTTCCATGGCGTCATTCAGGAACCGGCCGAGGAAGAGATTCGTCTGTACCGGATCCACGTGGGAGAGCCCGATCAGATAGCAGATGATGGAGGAGACGGAGGACCCGCGGCCGCGCCCGGGCGGGAGGAGTTGGCGCGGCATCGAGTCGCCCCGCACGCGGTGCGCGACCTCCCGGGCCAGTTCGAGGATGTCGTGATACACGAGAAAGAATCCTGCCAGCCCGTGACGGTCGACGAGCGCGAGTTCGGTGGCGAGCCGCTCTTCGGCTTCTCTCCGGTACCTGCTGCCGGGAGGATATCGGGTCTCGAACGCCCTGCGGCACACATGATGGAGCACGCGCATGGCGGGTGCGAAGCCGCTCCCCTTGAAGTCGGGGAACCGGTAGCCGAGGTCGGCCGTAAGATCGAACGCCCGGCAGCGCTCGGCGATCGCCCGCGTGTTGCGGAGCGCGTCGGGCCGCGATGCGAAGCGCCACTGCATCTCCCGGGGCGAGGCGAGGTGGAAACAGGCGTTGGGACGGCGGAGGGCGTGGGAATCGTCGACCGTCGTCCGGTTCCGGATCGCGACCAGGATGTCCTGGAGACGGTGCCGGTCCGCGATATGGTAGTGGACGTTGCCCGTGGCCACGACCGGGATGCGGAGCCGGTCGGCCAGCGCCCCCAGCGCCCGCCCGCGCGCGAGGTCGCCGTGGACCGCGTTGTGCTGCAGTTCGATGAAGAGGTTGTCGGCGCCGAACGCGTCGCGCAGACGGCCGGCCAGCCGCTCGGCCTCACCCGTCCCCCGCTCGAGCGCCGCGAGGAGCGGACTGCGGCGACACCCGCTGAGGAGGATGAGCCCCTCGGACCGTTCGAGGAGCACGCCGAGGTCGAGCCGGGGCTCCCCGCGAGGGTTCTCCATATGTGACTGGGTGATCAGCCGGCACAGGTTCGCATACCCCACCGCATTCTCCGCCAGCACCGTGACGTGGCAGCGGACGGCAGCTTCGTTGGCCCGTTCGTCGGCCCCCGTCCCCGCGAAAGGCGAGGCAAGGGTGAGTTCGGCGCCGGTGATCGGCTGTAACCCGTGGGCCCGGGAGAACTGCGCGAACTCCATCGAGCCGTACAGCCCGTCGTGGTCGGTGAGCGCCAGCGCGGGATAGCCCAGTTCGAGCGCGCGCGCCGCGAGTTCCTCGGGCTTCGACGCGCCATCGAGAAAGGAGTAGGCGGAGTGCGCGTGCAGCTCGACATAGTCGACAGCTCCCCGAAGGGCCGAGGACCGCAGACGAGACACGCGCGGCCGGGCGTCCACGGTACCTACTCCGGCTGCAGGAACCAGCGATCCAGCATCAGATCGTGGTAGGCCGTGAGCTGCGCGCCGTTCTCGAGCACGATCGAGAAGTAGGCGCGAGAGATCGGTTCCCTCCACCACTCGTCATCGATCCGCCACTGGTCGAGCACCGCGCAGATCCGCCGCCACCGCCCCCGGATCTCGAGGCTCACGGGCACGCCGGCGGCACCGAGCCGGACCCGCACCGGACGCGGCCGGTTGAGCGGGCGCAGCTTCCCCGCGGGCGGCTTCGGCCTCGTCGCCACGGGTGGCTCAGGCCAGTTCCATGAGCGCGTGCCGCCGCTCGGGCAGACGTGACTCCGGTTCGAGTTCGAGCACGCGGTACAGCGCGGCGGCGCCGAGCCGAAGCCGCAGCAGGCGCGCCGCGTGCCGGAACGGGGGCAGAAGTTCGCCGTCCTTCGTCTCCAGCGAACCGAGCACGCGCGGGGTGCCTTCCCTCTGGTCGAAGAGCCCGGTCTGCGCGCTCGCCGGGCCGAAGCGGAACAACTCGAGCCGCAGCGTCTCGACCGCGCGCCGGGGCCGGTCGAGCGCGATCCGCGAGCGCAGAAACGCCCCGAGCCGCTCAGGCTCGCTCGTGGGTTCCCGGGCGATCGCGCGAATGGACCAGGAGCCGCCTCCCTCGAGGCTCGCCGACACCCTGAGACCGCGGACACTCTTGCCTCGCCGCCGCGGATGCTCGAGCGCGCGATGGATGAGCCGGTCGAGCGCGGCGTGCAGCATTTCGAGCTGCCCGATCGGCATCGGGAAGTCGAGCGAGACGCGGATCGGCCGGGCCGGCGCCTCCGGCCGCACCCGGTCGATGCGCTCCCCCCGCGCCCAGGCGAGCGCCCGGCGCCCGTCGGCCCCGAACTGCGACACGAGCGCCGGCTCGGGCATGCGAACCAGCCGCCCGAGCCGCCCGACCCCGAGCCGCTTCAGCCGCCGGACCATGCGCGGCGACACCGGCAGCACCTCGACCGGCTGCGGCGCGAGAAACGCGGCGAGATCGGCCGGCGCCACGCAGACGGCCGCGCCCGGCCGCCCGGAATCCGCCGACCGCCCGGGCCCCGCGGACCGCGCCGCGACCCAGGCCGCGAACTTTCCCGGCGCGTAGCCGAACCGGGCGCTCGACGCGAGCCACGGCGACAGCGTCTCGAGCCGCGCCCGAAGCCCGGCGAGCTGCCGCCCGGGCGGGCCGTACAGACGTTCGAGCCCGTCGACCCCCACGAACAGCCGGCCCCGATCCACCGACCCCTCGACGACCGGACTCCACAGGCGGAGGATCTCCAGAATCCGGTCGCGCGCCGCGTCGTGGAAATCGGGATCCGGCTCGCAGAGGACGAGCGCGGGACAGAGCGCGATCGCCTGCGAGACGATCATCCCCGGCTCGACCCCGAACGATGCCGCGAGCGTACACCCCATCTCGATGCGGCGCCGGTCCCCCGCCGTCGGTAGCGCGAGCGGCTGGTCCGCGAGCGATGGCGTCCGGACCCGTTCCAGCTCCAGCTCGAACCCCGGCCACCAGAGGCAGAGCGCCATCCGGCTCCCGCGACCTGCGTCCATGCGATTTCTTCCAAACCCAGAAAACCGAATAAAGCCCGAATATCGGGCCGGCTAACCTAGCGGTTCACGAGAGGGATGCAAGGGCACCGGGCACCTTTCGCGCCACCGCCGCCCTGCGTCATTCTCGTGGCCAGGCCCCGGGATGGAGAGTGGACATGGACGACATCGAAAGCGGTGTGGGCGACGGCGGGTTGGAGGAGCTTCTCCTCTCAATCGACCGCCCCGGCGACTATTGCGTCGGCGGCCGGCTGTACGCGGCGATGCCGAAACTGACCGTGGAGGGTGTCGGAGATCTCTCGTTTCCGGTGCCCGCTTCGCAGCTGCGCGCTTTGATCGCCGCCTCGCAGCTCGCCCCGTACGGCAAGGGAACGAAGACGCTCGTGGACACGTCGGTTCGCGACTGCCGGCAGATCGACGTGGAGCGGATCCGGCTGGCCGGCCGCGGATGGCGGGATTCGTTCGACGAGATCATGGACCGCATCGCGCGCGGCCTCGGCCTCTCCCGCGATCTCCTCGGTGCGGAACTCTACAAGCTGCTCGTTTACGAGCCCGGAGGCTTCTTCTCATCTCACCGCGACACGGAGAAGAGCGACGGCATGGTCGCGACGCTGTCCGTCACGCTGCCGACACCTTGCGTGGGGGGCGAGTTGGTCGTTCGCCACGGCGACCGCGAGACCGTCTTCGACATGAACGCGGAGGAGCCGTCCGAGGTGGTCTTTGCGGCGTTCTACGCCGACTGCCCGCACGCAGTGCGGCCCGTGGTCGAGGGATACCGCGTGTCGCTCGTCTTCAACCTGTGCCTCCGTTCTCCCGGCGAGACGCCGCCGGGGGCACCCGACTACGCCGCCATCGCGGACCGGGCCGCCGAAAGTCTGTCGGTTTGGCGGAAGAAGGGAGCGACTGACAAACTCGTATGGGTCCTCGATCATCAATACAGCGAGGAGGGTCTGTCCTTTGACGCGCTGAAGGGGATCGACGCGGCCCGGGCGCGCGTTCTGTCGTCTGCAGCGGACCGCGCGGGTTGCGAGCTGCACGCGGCGGTTCTTCACATCGAGGAGTACGGCTTGCCCTTGCTGGAAGTATACGACGGCGGGTGGGGCAGTTCGTGGGACACCGGCTACAGCGACTCGCAATTCGAGGAGGTAATTGACGCCTGGCGATGGCTCGATGGCTGGACGGGTCGCGACGCCGGCCGGCCGCCCTTCGGGCGCGTACCGCTCAACGACCACGAGCTCCTGCCCGCCGGGGCGCTTGACGACGCTGAGCCGGATGAGCGGCGGCTGAAGGAGTCGACCGGCAACGAGGGCGCCAAGCTGGAACTTACGTACCGCTTGGCCGCGTTCGTGGTTTGGCCCCGTTCGAAGACGGTGGACATCGTGGCGAGTGGCCGCATCGATGGTGCCGGGCGGGCCGAAATGCTTCGCTTCCTCTCCGCGGCGGCCGACGGAGATGATCTTGTTCGCTTCGTGCGCCGCGTCACTATTCCGAAGTACGACGGAAGCGAGAACGAGGCTTTGGCCGACGTCATGGGCATACTCGGGCCCACCACCGCCGCCGAAGCGCTGTCCGCCCTTGTACGGGAACACCTCGCCCGGCGGCCGAAGGCGATTTCGTCGCTCCTCATCCGGATTGGCGAGGCGGCGACCGGGGCTTCGGCGGCAGGAGCTTCGGCGGCGGCGTGGCGCGAGGTGGCGCGGGAAGGCGCCAAAGCGGCGCTTCTCGCTGTACCCGCCGCGCTGGCCCCGGCAGCGGGCGCTCGGCGGCAACCGGACTTGGGCGAACGGCCCGACGAACCGTTCGACCACGATGCCCTACGCGATCTGCTGGTCCTGGCCGGCCGCTTCCGGCTCATGGACGAGGCCGAAACCGCGGCCCGGGCGATCGCCGACCATCCAGAGCGGGTGACCCCGGAGCGCGTGCTCCCGGCGGCGCTGGCCGACGCGCGGGAGCACGAAGGCGTGGCCGGGGCCGACATCTACGCATGCCTGTGGCGGGTGTCGGCGGACGCCCTTCTGGCGCGTAGCTCACTGCCGCCCGAGGCACCCCGGGACTGGGCGGTCGCCGCGGACCTTCCGTGCGATTGCGAGCACTGCGCCAGCATCCGGGCCTTCTGCGAGGACCCGGTCGCCCGCTCGGCGCGCTTCCCGCTGCGGAAGGATCTGCGCCGCCACCTGCACCGGGAGATCGACCGTTATCGTGTCGACTTGACCCACGTGACCGAGCGCCGCGGCAGCCCCTACACCCTGATCTGCACCAAGACCCGGGCCAGCCACAACCGGCGCCTCGCCGAGTACGCCGAAGATGTGGCCTGCATGCGCTCCCTGCTGCGGTCGGCACCGCCCGGCGAGCGGGATGACGCGCCCTCCTCCCGCGTCGCACAACTGGCGGCGGCGGTCGCGGCCGCGCCGGACAAGGCGAGATGACGCCGAGCCGAACTCCACCCGGCGCGCTCACGCCGAGGAGCTGGGCGGCGTTCGTGGCCCGGACGATCCTCGGCCTCATCTTCTTCATGGCCGGGTTCTGGAAAGTGTTCGAACTCGGGGCCCTCCAGCACGCGCACGGCATGTTCGTCGAGTCCTACGCCGACACGTTTCTCCCCGCCTGGTCGCTGTGGGCCACGGGGGTCGCGATCCCGTTCGTGGAGCTGGCGGCCGGGGCACTGATGTTGGTGGGGTGGCAGCGCCGGATCGCCGCGCTGGGGCTGGGGGGTGTCCTCATCCTCGTCACTTTCGGCCACCTGCTCGCCGAACCGCTCTACGTCTTCAGTGCGCACGTGATCCCGCGGACGCTGCTGCTCGTCCTCGTCCTCATCCTGTTCGAGGACGACCGCCTGAGCCTCGACGGCTGGCTCGCGCTCCGCTCCGCCTCATGACGACCACCTTCCCCCCGTCACGCCCGCAGTCCTGTTATCTTGTTCGGAACGCGCTCACGAAGCCTGTGCGCGGCCGTGAACGGCTCGGTGGAGGCGAGAATGCCCGACGCGAAGGAACCAGCGACACAGGGGGCTGCGCGTTCGCTCGATGGCGCGACGTTGGACGATATCGTTCGGCGGATCGTCGCCGCGTCTCAACCGGAAAAAGTCATCCTCTTCGGCTCCGCCGTCCGAGGCGAAATGGGCCCGCACAGCGATATCGACCTCCTCGTTGTCAAGCAGTGCGACAACAACTGGGACGTGATGGGGGACATCTACGAGGAGCTTTACGGCGTCGCGGCCGCAGTCGATGTCGTCGTCGTCACCCCCGGCGATGTAGAGCGCTACAAAGACACGCACGCCTTGGTCATCAAGCCGGCGCTGCAGGAGGGCCGGGTGGTCTATGACGCCACCTGAGCGTCTTCCATCGAACGATCCGCGCGAATGGCTCAACCGCGCGCGGAGCAATCTCACCCAAGCCAGGAACCGCCTTCCGGGCGTCTATCTGGAGGACCTCTGCTTTGACGCACAACAGGCGGCGGAGAAAGCCATCAAGGCCGTGCTGATCTCGCGCGACATCGAGTTCCCGTACGTGCACGACCTGGCGCGTCTGCTCCTGATCCTGGAGTCGCACGGAGAACGCATTCCACCTGATCTCCGGCGCGTGGGACGCCTCACCCGTTACGCCATCGCGACTCGCTATCCGGGGCCGGGAGTAGCCGTCTCCGAGGCGCAATACCTCGAAGCTCTCGAGATCGCCGAGACCGTTGTCACCTGGGCCGAGAAGCTCTTGTGATCTCCGACCCTCGCAGATAGCCCCCCAGCCCGATCCAATCCGCCCGGGCGTGCCTGTTGATACGGTGTTGACACGACGCAACATCGTGAGCCATGATCAGGCTCCGGAGGCATCCGAAGAAGGATATCGAGAAGGCGCTGGGCATCGCGCGAAAAGCCGGGTGGACGGTCATCCCGAAGTCCTCCGGGCATAGCTGGGGCGTGATGTACTGCCCGGCGACCTGGACTCGCACCTGCAGCAAATCCATCGCGTCCACGCCGCGCAACCCCGGCGATCACGCCAGAAGACTCCGACAGGTTGTGCGCCGATGTCCTCACGGAGAGAGACGAGAAGTCGAGAAATGACGACCCACAGCTTCACACTGATCGTCGAGGGAGTGGATATCAACGACCCGGACGTGTTCGACGCCCTCTACGAAGCCGGGTGCGATGACGCGACCATCGGGGTTACCAACGGTATCCCCGTCATGGATTTTGACCGCGAGGCGGCAAGCTTCAACGAGGCGATTCTCTCCGCGATCGCGGATGCCGAATCGGTCGAAAGCCTCCGGGTGGTTCGGATCGCGGACCCCGATCTGGTCTCGATGTCCGAAATCGCCGCCCGGATCGGGCGCTCGCGAGAGTGTGTCCGGTTGTGGGTGCTCGGAAAACGCGGACCGGGCGGATTTCCGCCACCCCTCAACGACCCTCACGACAGGTATCGGTTCTGGCGCTGGTCCGATGTGGAAGGCTGGCTGAGGGGAGTCCTTGGAGGTGAACCGTGGTCTTCCGACGACCACCTGCGGGCAGCGATCAACGCGACCCTCGAACTCCGGCACCACCTCGGCCAACTCGACCCGCAGGACTGTCCCGACCTCCGCGCTCTCGCCGGTCCCGTCCTTGGCGGCTGATCCGCCGGCCTTCGACCCATGCGGGAACCAAGAGGCGGCTCGTCGGTCGTATCCCCGAGACCTATAGGGAGGATGGGACATGGCCGGAACCGGACGAAGCAAGAGAAGAATCCAGTCCGCAGTGGCGTTGGCCGTGATAACGGGACTGACGCCTTTTGTGACCGCCTACGCCCAGCAGCGGCCGGGGAGTGCCGGCGGCGTCACGACCAGAGAGACGCTGCCTTCGGGCATCGAGCGCGTCACGAACGTGCTTCCCGACGATCCGTCTCCGACCTGGACGCTCGTCGAGGAACTGCGCGTCGGATCCGTGGACGGAGACGGCCCCGACGTCTTCGGCGAGCTGCGGGGGCTGGTCGTGCTGCCCGATGGGGGTTTCGCCGTCCTCGATTCGCAGGCCCAGGAAAGTCCGCGTCTTCGCGGCCGACGGCTCCCACCGGGCCACCTACGGCGGAGACGGAGAGGGTCCCGGCGAACTCCGCGACGCACACGGGCTCATGCTCGATCCGCACGGTCGTCTCTGGGTCACCGATCCGGCCAACGACCGCATGTCCGTGTTCGACCCCGACGCCGGGTTCCTGGATTCCTTCCGCTACCACTTCTCGTTCTACGCCTACATCTGGATGGGAACCATGACGGCGGATGGCCGGATCGTGCGCCCGACCCTCCAACCACCGGGCGTCGAGATCTACGACCTGAACATGGAACTCGTGGAGTCGTTCTCCGAACCGGGCGGTGGTGGCGGGGGGCTTACGGCGAGAGAGGCTGTACGGCGGGGGGAAGACGCCACGCCTTCACGCTTCGCCTGGCAGGCCCGTGACGGGAGCGGTGGGGGCTTCATGAGGGTTCCCTATTACCCTCGAGGCGTTCAGTACTACGGCCGCGATGGGACAGTCTGGGCCGGCGCCCATGAGAATGACCCGCCGGGCTATCGCCTCACGCGACAGAGCCTGACCGGAGACACGACGCTGATCGTCGCGGCGCGGAAGCCTCACCTCCCGGTCACGCGGGAAGAGCGGGCCGCGGCGATCGAAGGGATCCGGGAGCGACTACGGGAGCGGGGAGCGGACACGGACCGCGACTGGTCGAAGATCCCGGACGTGAAGCCCTCCATCGTCAACCTCTTCACTTCGGTCGAAAGCGATATCTGGGTCCGCACGCCTCCGGCGAGCGGAGAAGCCACGTGGGACATCTTCTCGGCGGACGGGACTTATGTCGGAGCGGCGACCTCTCCGGAGCTGAATCCCCTGCCCTTCCTGCCGCCCGTCGTGCGCGGTGACGAGTTCTGGGCCATCGTCACCGGCGCCTTCGGCGTCCAGCATGTCGTGCGCGCCAGGATCACGCCCTCCGACTGAGGCGGACCGGCTCGTTGTTGGCTTCCCGGATTGCGGGCGGCGCGTGCCCCCCCCCGTCTCGCATCGGACGATGAACTCCATCGAACGCCGTCGTCGTTCATCGAGATAAACCAGGATAACTTCGATAACATCGTGGCCCCCGCTTGGATGATCCGGGCGAACGGCGACTCCCCGCCATCTGCATTGGCCGACCTCGACCTTCGAAGCACGGTGCCGGGTGGATCTCGTGTAACCGTTTGCGGCGTCGGGCAGCAGCAATTCCCGCCACAACGTAATCCCGCGAAGATGCACGGCAAAACGGCGTCCGGGGGATACTCATCGGTTCCGGCCGCCGGGCGGGCCGGCGGTCACCTCCCGCGCGCCGGGGGGAATCTCGACGCGCTCGACGACGCCGCCCGGCCACTGGACCTCGATGGCCACCGGATCGGCCGAGAGGCCCAGGATCTGCACCGGGTCGTCGTGCGAGCCCGTCCCGGAGCCCGCCCTCACCTCGCGAGCCGGACCCATCCCGTTGGCGTCCACGACGCGCAGGACGGCCCCGATTCCGTAGCGGTTCTCCGCCGTTCCAGCCACGCGGACCCGCAGACCTGGCGAGTTCCCGGCCCCGCGGAAGAGGCGGGCCGCGCCGCCGTTCATCCCCAGCACAAAATCGAGGCGGCCGTCGCTATCGACGTCCGCGGCTGCGGCGCCACGCTGGTCCCCGTAGGCGGCGACCCCTGACTCCTGCCCCGGCACGGGACGGAAGCCGCCGTTTCCCTCGCCCTCGAGCCACAGGCCGCGGCCCGCGTCGTAGCGCGGCGTGTCCTCGTCCGTGGCGTAGAAGTTCTGGGACAGGAAGAGGTCCTCGCGTCCGTCTCCGTTGGCATCGACCACGAGCAGCCCCAGGGACGGCGCCCGCTGAGCCTCGCGCGGGAGCGGCGCGGCCTCGAAACGGTCCCCTCGGTTAAGGAACAGCATGTGCCTGAGTTCGGTCGCCTCCAGCCGTCCCTCCGGCCGGGAGCCCAGCACCTCCTCCAGATCCGCCTCCGCGTAGAGTAGGCGGGTCGGCATCCGCTCGGCGACGGGCGGGATGTGTTCGGCGAGACGGCCCAGCGAGGCCAGCGGCGCCGCCGCACCGAGCCGCTCATCCCGCTGCGCTTCGATCAGGTCGAAAGTGCCGTTCAGATCCACGTCTCCGAAGTGGAGTTCGAGCGGCGCCTCTGCCGTCGGGCGGTATTCCGTGTTGTCCCCCCAGGAGATGGCCACGAGGTCCGGACGGCCGTTCCCGTCGAAGTCGCCGGCCGAGACCCCGTTCCACCGGCCGACCTGCTCCCCCAGTCCGACCTGCGAGGTCACCTCCGTGAACCGCCCCCGGTCGTTCCGGAGCAGCCGGACGGGGCCCCAGTCGATGGAGAGGGCGAGGTCCGGATCCCTGAAGTGACCCCCAAAAGTTGGACACCCGATCTCCGGGTTTATTGCGCTGCTCAGCCCTCGCGGTAGAAGTCCTCGATGATTCCCAGGGGTGGCCGGTCTCCGAGGGAGGAGTGACGACGCACCCGATTGTAGTAGTTGATGACCGGTTCTCCACCTTGAACCGGCCGAAGAAGCTCTCCATCTCCGGGTTGTCCCTCGGTCCGCGGAGGGCATGGGAGAGGCGCGCGCCCGCCGACAGCAGCTGGCCGGTCCACGCGTAGCCGGTGAACACCGGGTCCCGGTCCTGGTGGACGATGATCCCGTCGAGCGAGTTCCGGAGGCGGCCCAGGGTCCGCTCCGCCGCCGTCCAGGCCGAGAGCGCCAAGCCGGAGTTGGCCGACGCTCCAACGGCGAAGCCCGGGACGTACTTCGTCGCGTGATCGAGGATGGGGATCAGCCACGCCTTTCTCGTCCCGCCGGCGTGGACGAGCTCGGTGAAGTCCGTGTAGAAGACCTCCAGCGGCCCCATCTCCGCCTTCGGCCGTCCCGACAGAAGGTTCGCGTGCGGACCCGCGGCGTCTATGGCCCGCCGGACCGCGCTCGGCTTCGGCCGCGTAACCGTGCGCCTCAAGGGCAGATCCCACAGCCGGTGCAGCCGCGCCACGACCTTCCGGTTCACCCGGTGCCCGTACGTCTCCCGGAGTTCGGCGGCGGTCCGCCGGTACCCGTACTCCGGGTGCGCCTCGGCGATCGCCTTCAGCGGCGCCTCCAGGTGCGCGTACTTCTCCGCGTACGGGACTCTCGTCCGAGTGTGGTGGTGCCACGTCGAGCGCGCCAGCTCCACCGCCCGCAGCGACGGCCCCAGGCCGTACGCCTCGCGCGTGCCGGAGACGAGCGCCACCCTCGCCTCCACGCTCAGCCGCTCCGGCCCAAGAAGTTTTTTAAGAGGGCGATCTCCACCTCCTTCTTGCCCAGCAGCTGCTCCAGATCCCGGATCCGGCGCTCGTACTCCTTCACCGTCGTCTCCTCGGCGAAGACCTCCGGCGCCCGGTCCACGAACCGCCGCCTCCAGAGCTGTACCGAGTTCGGGTGCACCCCGTACGCCTTGGCCACCTGCCCGGGCGTCTTCTCGCCACCCAAGACCTCCAGCACCACCTGCGCCTTCAGCTTGGGCGTGTACCGCCGCCGTGCCATGTCGACCTCCTTCCGGCCTGCCAGGTTCTACCCTGCGCAGCACCGCGCCCGGAGGTCAAACGTCACAATGGTGGGGTGTCCAGGATCTGGGGGTCATATCCTGGAGGTGTTTGACGACGCTGAGGGCGAGGGGGCGGTCGCGGAGGAGGAGGCCCAGTTCGATGTTGTGATCGAGGGCGGGTGTTACGGTGGGCGTTAGCTGCGGCATGGGAACCGAGCGGTTCCAGTTGAGGCGTCATGAGGCGCGTCCAGGGTACGACCGGCTCATTCCGGTTGGGCCACAGGATGACCGGAAACCGGAACCCTCTGCAAGCCGAGGCGCCGTCTCGCCGCTGGCCCACAAGACGCCGGATCCCCGCGTGCCAACACTCTGTCCGGTCGTTGGACGCAACTTGAGCCAGTGGCGTATCGTCCCCGTTTGATCCGCACGGTTCGGCTTCCCGGAAGTGCGGGGAGACCGGTATGGTTCGCGGGCTCTGGTGTCGTATGCAGACGTTTCCTCCTACGGCGCCGGGGCGAGAAGCCGCACAGGTACGCCTACGACGCCTTCGCGGAGATGCCCACCCTTCCGCCTTACGCCACCGGGGACGCACGGGAGGACTTCCGGCGAACTGCACACGCGGTGGTCGAACCCGTCTGGGCGGTGGGCGGGCGCTCCGCCTACGGCGTGGGACGGAACGGGAACGCGGACGACTGACGAATGCCCGGGGATGAGAGGAGCCGTACAATGACGGAAGATGCGTACAGCAGGGTGCTGCAGGAGTGGGGGAGATTCGAGCGCTATCGGACATGGATAGAGCTACTGCGTCAGCCGTGCAACCAGCCACTGTATGACGTCTTTGGCATGAACGGATTCATGGGCGAGATGATCCTAGGGCTTTGGAACGGAGCACTATTGGCGGCCGTGAATCTAACGACCAACGATCCTCGTGCGGATACGTCGCTACAGCTACTTGTTGACGAACTGGAGGGAGACGAAAGGGGCACCGCCATGAACGCGCTGGAAACTGCCCGCGCTGCGGTCAACGAAACGGGCGCTAAGAAATGGCGCGATAAGTACGTGGCGCACAGGGACAGGGATCGCGCGACGGAATGCTCCCCCGTACACATCGAGAATCTCACCGAGATTTCAGCGAAAACACACGGGGTTCTGCGTTGTATACAGCGGTTTCAGAACGCGGATTTGGCTCCAAGGCTCGCCGGTGCCGACCTACCCGTCACCTCGATGCTGGTGCGCCTTGACCTATTCGCCCGGCTGGGTAGTGGTGTCGCCGCGCACGTCACCAACGAGGATGGCCGATACGACCGAAGCGCCGCGCAGGAGCTACGCAAGACCCTCGATGTCGGATCGGATGACGACCACTGGCCATTTTTCGACATCCAGATGGAGTGTTTCGAGACCGCAGAGCTGGAGGGCTGGCGCGCCGCTTACGAGGCCGCATGCAATGGCGTAACGGATGCATTGGAGAACTGAGCACGAGGGCGAGGCGGGCCGTCCCTAACGGTACGCGACGACGCGAACGGAGCGAGGACACATATGCTATTTCGCGACGTAGAGCAGATCCCGGATGACCGCGACGACTACATCCGTGCGGGCGAGACCACCTTCCAATGGATCGAATCCCGTGAGCGCGCGGCGGGCATCCGCGAGGAGCTGGAGACGCTCTTTGCGCTAATCCCGCCCCGGGGACAAAAGACGTTGCGCGGCCGCCTTCGCAGCAAGCGCGCAGGACAGTTCGAGGGTGCCCGGTTCGAGATGCAGGTGTTCGCAATGCTGCACCGCATGGGACTGGAGCCACGCTACGAGGCCCCGGAGGGTGGGGCCGACTTCCGGTGCGAACGCTTCCAGGTGGAGGCCACCCATGTCCGGGGTCTCGATTTCGGGAAGACCGACGCCGAGGAGGACGTCATTCTGCGGCTTCGGCGACACTTCGACAACAGCGAGACTCCCCTGGGCCTGTGGGTCGGGCTGGAATCGCGCGGCAAGCTGCGCAACGCACCGTCCCTCAAACTTCTGGTGCGGAGGATACACAACGCAATCAGTGATTTTCGCGCTGCCGGCGTCCGCTCGCACGATTTCGATATCCACGGCGTATGGGGCCTGCACAGGGCGAAAAATCCGAGACAAAACTGGGACGAGTATGGCTACGGACTGCCTGTATACCGACACCCAGACCCAGCGGAGGATTGGACGCTGTTCGTGAGCAGCATCCACTACGCCTCGGAGGGCCATCGGGGAGGCATCGGCGGCTACCCCTCAGGCGGGGTCGCTGTCTACGACGACACGGCCGACCGCGTGCTGAGCGCGCTCAGCCGCAAGGCAAAACAGCTCCGCCAAACGTTCTCGCCGCTATACGTCGCGGTGCAGGTCGGTGGCTTGGGCTGGGATACGCGGGACACCGAGCGCGTCCATGCCTATCTCTCGCGCGACCAGTCCGTTGCAGGTGTGCTGTTGGTCCTGCGCAACGCGCTCGGGGGACACGGCATGGTACAGCTCGTATCCCCTTTGCCGACGGATTCGCCATTCGAGGCGCTGCGCGAACCCCAGCCCCTGGAACAGCTGCGCTCATGTCGAAGGAACGCCGAATGACCCGTCCGTGGAGCCGATCACGGTGGATGCGCCACGGCCCGAGACTTCGCCCGTATCCGTCACGGAATCGCCGTTTACGCCGAGATCGTGGGTATTCAAGCCGTCACCAGCCGCTCGGCTTTTGCCACGGACTCCATGTGGTGATCCCTTTGCCGCGTCAGGGCGGGCCGACCGTCACCTCGCGGGCGCCGGGGGGGACCTCAACGCGCTGGAGCACGCCGCCCGGCCACCGGACCTCGACGGCCACGGGATAGCCGGAGAGGCCCATGATCTGCACCGGGTCATCGTGCGAGCCCGTGCCGGACCCCGCCCTCACCTCGCGGGCCGGGCCCATCCCATCGGCGTACGCCACGCGCAGGACGGCCCCGATTCCGTGGCGGTTCCCTGCGGGTCCAGCGAGGCGCACCCGCAAACCCGGCGAGTTTCCGGCCCCGCGGAAGAGGCGCGCCGCGCCGCCGTTGATTCCCAGCACGAAATCGAGCCGTCCGTCGCTATCGATGTCCGCGGCCGCGACACCGCGCTGGTCTCCGTAGGCGGCGACTCCCGACTCCAGCCCCGGCACCGGGCGGAACCCGCCGCGTCCGTCGCCCTCGAGCCATAGCCCCCGGCCCGCGTCGTAGCGCGGCGTGTCCTCGTCCGTGGCGAAGAAGTTCTGGGAGAGGAACAGGTCCTCGCGGCCGTCCCCGTTGGCGTCCGCGATCAGCAGCCCCAGCGAGGGGGCGCGCTGCGCCTCGAGGGGCAGCGGCACCGCCTCGAAGGCGTCGCCCCGGTTCAGAAACAGCATGTGCCGCAACTCCGTCGCCTTCAGCCGGCCCTCCGGCCAGGCGCCGAGCGCCTCACCGACGTCGGCCTCCGCGTAGTCCGCGCGCGTCGGCATGCGCTGGCCCACGGGCGGTATGTGTTCGGCCAGGCGGCCCAGCGCGGCCAGCGGCGCCACTCCGCCGAGGCGTTCGTCCCGCTGCGCCGCCACCAGGTCGAGGGTGCCGTTGAGGTCCACGTCCCCGAAGAACAGTTCCAGCGGAGCCCCGGGCGTCGGGCGGTACTCCGTGTTGTCTCCCCATGAGACGGCCACCAGATCCGGAAGCCCGTCCCCGTCGAAGTCGCCCGCCGACACGCCGTTCCAGCGGCCGACATATTCGTGGAGACCCACTTCGTCGGTGACGTCGGAGAACCGGCCCCGGTCGTTCCGCAGCAGCCGGACGGGACCCCAGTCGACGGAGACGGCGAGGTCCGGGGCCCCATCCGCGTCGTAGTCGGTGAACACGGCGCCGGTCACCATGCCCAGACGCTCGAAGACCGCGGCATCCCGACGGTCCTCCTCGAAGCCGCCGCCCGGACGGCCCCGGAAGACCCTGGACGGTCCTGACATCGGGTAGGCGCCCGGCACGACTCGCGCACCCGCGAAGAGGTCCAGCCGTCCGTCGAGGTCGTAGTCGGCGACGGCCAGGACGCCCACCGAGGCCGATGTCCCCGGCGCCACACCGCGGTTGATCGGCGTGACGGCCACGCCCGCCATGGCGACCCCCGACCATTCCGCGGACACCACCGCCGGCACCTGGGTCACCTCGGCGGCCGGCGCCTCGTAGCTCGACAGCCCGAACAGCACCCTGGCCGTGTCCGCCACCGGCAGCGGGATCACGGCGGTCTGGTCGATGGGCGCCCGCGGCCCCGCCAGCGTCACCCGGACCAGCGCCCCGCCGTCGTTCCGGAACAGCACCGGTGCGGCGCTGGCCCCCGAACCCAGGAGCAGATCGGGGTCACCGTCCCCGTCCAGGTCGTGCCACGCCACGCTCGGCCCCATCCGGGACAGGCGCAGGGGGAGGAGCGGCTGCCGCGTCACTTCGGCGAACGGCGGCTCGTCGTGTATCGGCCCGAAGCTCTCGTCCAACTCGAACCACGGCGTCGCGTCCGGGGTGGGCGCGGCCGCCGCCCGCGTGCCTGTTGCCGCCTCCGTCCCCGCCCACGAGTCCGGTCTCGACGCCTCCGATTCGGGGACCTCGTACAGACGATCCGGGCCGTCAACGCGCACCACCGACCGGCCCCCGCCGCGCCAATCCACGCCCAGCGTGCCCTCCGAGGCCTCCCCCATCGCGAACGAGACCAGTGCCTCCGACCCGGACAGATACCCTCCGCCCGCCGCGATCTCCTTCGTCTGCCGCGGCAGCCCCGCGACCTCCAGCCACACCGTGGCCCCGATCCCGGCCGTGTTGGGCGCCTCTCCCCGCAGACGGACGGCCAGCCTGGGCGACGCGGCGTCGTTCCGCAGCAGCAGCGCCGGGCTGTCGAGCCGGTTCACCACCGCGTCCAGATCCCCGTCCCCATCGAAGTCCGCCAGCGCCGCCCCGTGCGACACGTCCGGCTCCGGCGCCACTCCCCACGCCCCCCCCACCTCCTCGAACCCCCGCCCGCCCAGATTCCGGAACGCCACGTTCCGCAGCGGAAGAGGACGGTACAGGAGTGTGGATTCGCGCTCGCCCGAGAGGCCCGCCTCCCGGATGCGAATCTGGGTGTCCGCGTCCATCAGGTCCCGGATGTGGCCGTTCGGGATCAGGAGGTCCTCGAACCCGTCCAGGTCCACGTCGAGGAAGAGTGCCGACCACGACCACCCCGACGCCTCCACCCCCGCCTGGCGCCCGATCTCCGCCCACGTCCCGTCCCCGCGGTTGGCCAGCAGCGTGTTGCGGTTCACCTGCTGCGCGCCGGAGGCCTCGCCCGGCGGCGTCTGCTCCACCCGCGACACCGGATCCTGCGTCTTCCTCGACCTCGAATCGCGGGCCAGCATGTCGAGCACGAACACATCCGCGTCGCCGTCCCGGTCGAAGTCCGCGAAGTCCACCGCCATGGAGGAGGCGCTCGTCGTGGGAAGGGCGTGGGAAGGCGGCAGGCGGAAGGTGCCGTCCCCCTGGTTGATCCAGAGCCGGTCCGGACTGTGCAGATCGTTCGCCACGTAGAGGTCCGGGTCCCCGTCGGAATCCAGATCTCCGAAGCGGGCCGCCAGCCCCCATTCGGTCGGGGCGGCCTCGAGCGGCGCCCCCTCGGGGTCGAGGAAGGCCCCGGAGGAGAACGGGACATGCCGGAAGCGGCCGCCGCCCTCGTTCAGATAGAGTTCGTCGGACTCCCCCTTCTCGAGCCGCACGACGCCGTCGGCCCTCCACGCGAGTTCGTAGTGGTCGGCGAAACGCTCCACGACCTCGAACCCGCGCCCCACCCGCCGCACCGTATTGGGGAAGGCGACCTCGTCCCCGGGGAAGAGGTCGAGGACCGAGCGGCTCTTGTAGCGCGTGAGGTAGAGGTCGAGATCCCCGTCGCCGTCGATATCGGCCAGCGCGCTCGACGTCCCCCCGCGCGAGTCGAGCAGCCCCGCGCCCGGAGCCTCCGCGAAGCGCCCCTCACCGTCGTTCAGGAACACGGATCTCGGGCCCTCGATGGAGGTGAGGATGAGATCGTGGTCGTCGTCGCCGTCCACGTCGACGAGGGTGGCGCCGGTCGAGAAGCGGTCCGCGGCGTCGACGCCGCTCTCGACGGCCTCCTCCCGAAACCGCCAGTCCCCGAGATTGATGTAGAGGGCGTTGGGACCTTCCAGGCGCGCGAGGTAGAAGTCCGGCCGGCCGTCCCCGTTCACGTCGCCCGCGGCCACTCCGGAGCCGTTTCCGCGCATCTGGTTCTCGATGAAGCTCGAGTCCGTAAGCGCGTTGGCGAAGTCCACCCCGGACCACGAGGGCGAAATGGAGGTGAACCCGGCGTCTCCCCCCTCCACCGCCAGGGTCCGCCAGCGGGCGCCCGACACCTCCGTCCACTCCCCCGGCTGCGCGGGGGCGGCGAAATCCGCCGGCCCGCAGGCGGCGACAGTGGCCAACAGCGCGCAGGAGGCGCGACGATGGGCGGCCTGGATTCGGGGGCGGCTCATGAAGCGGGAAAGACGCTCAGAATCCGGAGAGGATGGCATCCGCACGGCCGACGAGGGCCCGGTTCAGCGACAGCCAGGTCTCCACCGTGGTGGGGTCCGCCCAGGCGGAGGCGGCGGCCGCCGCGAGTCCCGCACCTTCGGGCCACGGGCGGCCCTCGACGAACTCCAGCACATCCTCGAAGGCGGAGAACACGGTGGGATCCACCTCGGCCCCGATCGAGACGAGGCGCTCGGACACGGCGCGCCACTCCGCGCGCGTCGCCGCGTCCACGGCGAGCTGGGGCAGACGTACCGCGCCCGCCAGCGAACCCGCCAGCGGGCCGGTGGAGCCGGCTGCGGCCCCGGGAACGACCCAGGTCACGATCTGTCCCTCGAGCCCGAACCGCCTGAACTCCTGCAGCCGGTAGAAGAGAGCGAGCGCGAGTTCCCGCTGCAGCTGGGCCGCCTCGTCCGCCGCCTCCGTGAGCCGCCCGAGTTGCCGGCCCTGCCGCTCGGCCATGCCCGCCAGGATGTCCGCCGCCGCGGCGCCATCGCCCGCAGCCCCCCCACCGGGCCCACCCAATGCGACCCCCGCGACGCCGCCCAGGACGAGGCCCATCAGGAGACCCACGGCGGCGGCCCGAACCGGCTTCACCGAAACACGCCACGTCATCGCCGGTTGTGGTGCTCGTCGTAGTGTTTGCCGAGCCAATCCTCGCCGTAGTCGTTGCCGGGGTCGCGCATGATGCTGTGCACGTGGTTGGCGGCGCCGTCCCCGACGCCGCGCTCGACGATGTACTCGATGAGGACGGAAGGTCCGTGGACGCGGTAGTAGTAGCGCGCCGCTGACACGTCGTCCACGGGCCCGATCCACGCAAAATGCAGGGCGTCAAGTCCGCCCGCCCGAATTTTCTCGAGCTGGGCGGCCGCCGCGGCGTGGTCCGCGTTGGCGACATATTCCTCCACGAGCTGCCACAACAGCGCGCGCTGGGGGTCCGTGAGCCCGGACGCGGGAAGCCCGGCGAACTCGCTCAGACTACCCTTGCGGCCGGGGCCGGTGAGCACGTCGCGAGGGATGTCGTCGCCGAGAACCGCCCGGGCGCGCTGCCCGTCATCCAGCGCCTGGAGCAGCCTCCAGCCGCGTTCCCCCTCGTTGGCGAGCACCCGCCACCCGGCGTCCAGCCCATGCATGATCTCGTGCGGTTCCGCCCCGAGAAACAGCGGAGTGAAGCTGATCCGGCCGTCCGCCACGGTGAAGTTGGCCGCCAGGTGGTGACCCGAGATCTGCCAGCCCCAGGTCGGTTCCTCGCCCGGACGCCCGAAGAAGGAGACCCAGTAGTTGGCCGATGTCCAGCTCTCGACCAGATCGTCGGGGAGCCTGCGTTCGCCGCTGGCGACGGCCGCCACGGCCTCCTCGTGCAACACTTCGTCCAAACGCACGACCCCGGCCATCTTCTGGTATCCCTGGCTGCTCGTCGACGCGCGCAGGAGATCGTGCAGGTGTCTTCGCTGCAGGTCGGTGAAGTCGCCGACCCGTGCGCCTCCGCGCGCCACGATACTCGCGGGAAGGTTGCTCCAGCTGGTTCGGGCGGTATCGGCGTCGAAGGGGAACGCCGCCGCCATACGCTGCTCCGGCGACAGCGAAGCGAGCAACGTGCGGGCGGCCTCGGCCATGCGTAGGGGTGACACCTCGGCCTCGCCGACTGCCGCCATCGGGGCGGGCCGTGCTTCAACGGTCTCTCCCTTGCAGGCGGCCGCCAGGCACGCGACCGTGATACCGGCGATTGCCGACACGGTCCGGTAGGTGCCGCCCGTCCCTCGGTCCATGGAGTCCATGGAGTCCTCCTTCGACAGACTCAGTCCTCGTGGAGCAGTCTCGCCTTCCCCGGCGGCATCACTTTAGCTTGCAATCCCGGTCCCCCGGAAGGAGGCACCCCATGGTCTCGCGCGGAACACCCTTGAGCGCACTCCGGTCCGTCATCGCAATCGTCTGCGTCACGGCTGTCTCGCTCCCCACCCAGACGCAGGCCCAAGAGACCGCCCCGGCCATCGAATCGATCACGGGAGCGGACCTCCGAGCCGATCTCTTCTTCCTGGCGGGAGACGAGATGCGCGGCCGCCTCGCCGGCTCGCCCGAGGGCCGCCTCGCGAGCGCTTTCATCAAGTCGCGCTTCGAGCGGCTCGGGCTCACGCCGGCCGCCCCCGGCGGCTCCTACTACCACTCCTTCAACGTCGTCCAGGCCGAGGTCGGAGAGGACAACGGCCTGGTCGTCCAGTACGCCGATGGCCTCAGGATCTCGAAGGAGCGCGGCCAGGAGTTCTACCCCCTGCGAGAGAGCGGGAGCGGCACGGCCGGCGGGCAGGTCGTGTTCGCCGGCTTCGGGATCTCCGCCCCGGAACTGGGCCACGATGACTACGGTGCCGGCGTGGCGGGCAACGTCGTCCTCATCCTCGATCACGAACCGGAAGAGACGGACCCCGAGAGCGCCTTCGACGGCCTCGTCACTTCGGAGGCCTCCGCCGCCTACCGGAAGCTCGCCGCCGCGCAGGAGGCCGGGGCGGTCGCGGCCCTCCTGGTGACGGACGTCCACAATCACCCCGAACCCGGCAACTTCAGCGCCGAGGCCGCCGGCTACTGGCCCGAGACCGTCCGCCGCGGGGGACGCTACACGCTCGAAAGCCGCCTGAACCGGGTCCGGATCCCCGCCGTCCGCATCTCGACGGCGCTGGCGGAGAGCCTGGTCGCGGGGACCGGCCGCACGCTGGCGGAACTGGTCCGCGGCGCGGAGGCCGCGGGAGGCGCGGCGCCCATATCCCTCCCCGGTCTCGAGGCGATGGTCTCGGCGGACGTGCGACGGGAGGTCCATACCGCGCGCAACGTGGTCGGCCTCATCGAAGGCTCGGACCCGGAACTGAAGGACGAGTGGGTCATCGTGTGCGCCCACTTCGACCACGACGGTGCCGAGGGCGGCGTGATCTACAACGGCGCGGACGACGATGGCTCGGGCACCGTGGCGCTGATCGAGATCGCCGAAGCCTACGCCGAGGCCGCGCGCATGGGTCGCGGACCCCGCCGCTCCGTCCTGCTGGCGGCGTGGGACTTCGAGGAGAAAGGACTGCTGGGCGCGTGGGCCTACGCCGAGAACCCGCTCCATCCTCTCGAACAGACCGTGGCCGTCCTCAACATGGACATGATCGGGCGCAACGAGGAGGTCGTCGTGGGAGGCGGTCGCCGCTTCCGGGGGCTCGACATCCAGTCCTCCGAATCCAACGCCAACGCCATCAACATCCTCGGGACCACCCGGAGCGACGACCTGCTGTCCGAGGTCCAGCGAGCTAACGCCGAGACGGGCCTCGACCTGCGCTTCCGCTACGACAATCACCCGATTCAATTGCTACGCCGGAGCGACCACTGGCCGTTCATGCAGGTGGGCGTGCCCGCGCTCTTCTATCACACGGGGCTGCACCCCGACTACCACCGCCGGGACGATATCCCCGAGCGGATCAACTACGAGAAACTCGAGAAGGTGGTCCGCCTCGTGTATCAGACCAGCTGGAGCCTGGCCCAGCGCCCAAGCGGACCGGCGACGATCAGCATGCGGTAGCGACAGGTGCCTGCGCGGAGTCAGGCGCCCCGCGGTCACGGCGACAGGCCAAGCAGGAACAGGAGAGGAAAAGTGGTACGGAGAATCGGAGTCCGCGTCATGTTGTTCGCGACGTTGGCATGCCTTCCACGGGCCCTCGCCGCGCAGGGGACGCTGGAAGGGACGGTGCGGGACGGTGCCGGCCAGCCCGTGGCGGGGGTCGGCATCACGCTCTCGGCGCTAGACCTCACCGGCGTCACCGGGGCTGGCGGTGCGTACCGGATCGCCGGGGTTCCAGCGGGTGCCCACGAGGTGCGGTTCGCCCGCATCGGCTACGAAACCCAGACCCTCGAGGTCGTGATTCGCGGGGAGGGGACGCTACGTGTCAACGTGACGCTGATCGAAGCAGCGATAGCGCTGGAAAGGCTCGTCGTCATCGGCTCACGTGCCCAGCCCCGGACCGCGACGCAGTCGATGGTGCCGCTCGACATCGTCCCGGTATCCGAACTCGCCAGCCAGGGGACGCCCGACCTCAGCTCGCAGCTCAGAAGCGTACTGCCTTCCTACAACGTGGTTGATGAACCGATCAGCGATGCGGCCACGATCGCGCGCCCGGTACACATCCGAAACCTCGCGCCGGACCAGACGCTGGTGATGGTGAACGGCAAGCGCCGCCACCGCTCCGCCGTCATCGTCCTCTGGAATGGCAACGGCGTCGCGGACGGCGCCCAGGGTCCCGACATCTCTACGCTTCCGAGCATCGCGATGAGCCGGGTCGAGGTCCTCCGGGACGGCGCCTCCGCGCAGTACGGTTCGGACGCCATCGCGGGCGTGATCAACATCGTGCCGAAGAACAACCGTTCAGGCGGCAGCGTGGAGGTGCGGGGCGGTCGTTACCAGGAGGGCGACGGCGACATGTTCACGACTGCCGCGAACGTCGGCCTCCCTCTGGGCGAGACCGGATTCCTCAGCTTGAGCGGCGAATTCAGCCAGTCCGATCCCACCAGCCGCAGCATTCAGCGGAATGATGCCGCCGCCCTGGCGGCTGCGGGCTTCCCCGTGCGCGACCCGGCCCAGATCTGGGGATCCCCGGAGGTGGACGACAACGTCAAGCTGTTCGCGAATACGGGCTACACCTTCGGCGGCGGCGTGGAACTGTACGGATTCGGCAGCTACCACACGAAAAGGGTCGAGGGTGGCTTCTACTTCCGGAACCCCAACACCCGCGATGCCGTGTTCAGTATCGACGGCGGAGAGACTCTCCTCATCGGCGATGTCCTTGACGCGCAGGATGGCGTCGTCGACGGCTCGGCGAACTGCCCCGTCGTTCGCATCGTGAACAACGTGCCCGACCCCGTGGCGATGGAGCGTGTCCGTAGCGACCCCAACTGCTTCTCCTTCCAGGAGCAGTTCCCGGGCGGCTTCACGCCGCAGTTCGGCGGGGACGCGTTCGACGCTTCCGCGGTCGGTGGGATCAAGGGCACGACCGCGGGCGTGGAGTGGGACCTGAGCGCCGGCTGGGGCACGCACAAGATCGACTTCTTCATGATGAACACGGTCAACGCGTCGCTTGGGCCCGAGACGCCGACCGACTTCAGGCCCGGCATCAACCAGCAGCGGGAGTTCAACCTCAACCTCGATCTGCACTACACGCTCGGCGAGCGGACCCACGTCGCCGGTGGCTTCGAACACCGCGTGGAGAGCTTCGAGATCGTGCCGGGGGACACGGCGTCATGGGAACTGGGACCCTATCTGGAGCAGGGGTTCAGCGCCGCGTCCAACGGGTTCCCGGGGTTCGGCCCGCTCTCCGAGGGACGCTGGGACCGGCGCAACGTGGCGGTCTACGGGGATGCGCACCACGACGGAGCGGACGACCGGTGGCAGGCCGGCCTGGCGCTCCGCCTCGAAGATTTCGAGGACTTCGGGACGACGTTCAACGGCAAGCTGTCGGGACGTCTGCGGGTCGCGGAAGGGTTCGCGCTCCGCTCCAGCGCGAGCACGGGGTTCCGGGCCCCGACTCCAGGGCAACAGAACCTCCAGCACATCGGGACGATCTACGACATCACACTCATGGATCTGGTGAACAGCGGCACGATCCCGCCGACATCGGCCGTCGCGCAGCGCCGGGGCGGCATGCAGCTGCAACCCGAGACCTCGGTGAACCTGGCGCTGGGCGCCGCGCTGACCCAGGGGCCGCTGATCGTGACGGCAGATTACTTCCGGGTCTCGGTCTCCGACCGGATCAACCTGAGCCCCGACTACACACTCGAGCCGCATGAGATCGAAGAACTCATCGCCGAGGGCGTAGAGGGCGCGCGGAACCTGGCCAGGTTCCGCTACTACAACAATGACTTCTCCACCCGCAGCCAGGGCGTAGACGTGGTCGCCAGCTACTCGCCGCCGACCCTCAACGGGAATACGACCTTCAGCCTGCTGTTCAACTACACCGGCACGGAAGTCACGGAATACGCCGGAGAGGATCCGAACCGGCTGTCCGCCGGGGAGCTTCCGCTGCGCGTCCGGCAGCTGCGGGAGGCTCTTCCCACGACGCGGGGCAGCCTCTCAGCGACGCACCGGGCGGGCCGCCTGCGTTTCTTCGGCAAGGTGGGCTACTTCTCGGGCTGGTACGACTGGCTCGACGACCACACCTACGGGGGCAAGGCCCTCGTGGACGCCGAAGTGGCGTACACGCTCGCCAATTCCGTGACCCTCACGGTGGGCGCCGAGAACCTCTTCAACACGTTCACGGACATGAATCCGGGCGCCGCGGCGAACGTGGGGAATCTGTACAGCCAGCAGTCGCCGTTCGGGTTCAACGGCGGTCTGTACTACGTCCGCGCCAGCTACGCCTTCGACTGGTGATCCCGCGCGCTACGGCCTCGAATCCCCCTCCGACGTGGCGCGGGGTTCGGGGCCTGCCCCCTTCACGTAGCGGTCGAACCAGTCGATCCAGCGCGCCCACATGTCGAGGTTGTTCTCGATCGCGCGCGGCGTGTGCGACTCGAACGGATACTCGAACAGGGCGGCGGTCTTCCCGAGCCCGGTAAGGGCCTGGATCATTCGCCTCGACTGTATGGGATACGTGCCCGAGTTGTTGTCATCCGCCCCGTGGTACATGAGGAGCGGCGTGTTGATCTGGTCCGCCTTGAAAAACGGGGACATCTCCATGTACACGTGCGGCGCCGCCCAGATGTCGCGCGGCTCGGCCTGGAACCCCATCGGCGTGAGCGACCGGTTGTAGGCGCCGTCCCCCGCGATCCCCGCCTTGAAGAAGGGGGTGTGCGCGAGGAAGTTCGCGGTCGCGAAGGCGCCGTAGCTGTGGCCCCCGTGCCCGATCCGATCCATGTCGACCACGCCGAGGCCGTTGACGGCGCGGATCGCGGCGTACATCCCGTCGACCATGTTCGCGATGTAGTAGTCGTTGTAGTTCTCCCCCACGATCGGGATGTCCGGATAGACCAGCGCGTACCCCTGGGTCAGCCAGATGTCGGACCAGCGCAGCCACGTCAGGTTCGTGTACGCGTTGTGATTGCGGGCGCGGATCGTCGCGTTGTCGAAGTCGTCCTCGCTCCGGTACTCGCGCGGATAGGTCCAGAAGATGGCGGGCACCCGAGTGCCTTCGACGTAGTCGATCGGGAGCGACACCCGCCCCTGGATCTCCAGGCCGTCGCGGCGGGTGAACTCGAAGTCGATGCGGCGCGCGGCGGTCAACTGAGGGAACGGATCCACGTTCCGCGTCAGATTATCCATCCCGCCGTCCCGGGTCCACATGTAGCTGTCCGGGAAGGTGTTCTTCCCCTCCCGGCTCACGATCATGCGCTCCAGATCGGCGTCGAGCGGCACCAGCGGCTGGTCGAAGCTGTCGCGCGAACCCTCGAACAGCCGCTCGATGGCCCCGTCCGCGATCGACAGGCGGTCGACGAAGGGCTGCGGCCGGAAGTCCTCCTTCAGACCGTCGCCGCGCAGATACGCGCTCTCCCCGCCGGAAGACATCCACGCGTACTCGATCCCGTTCCCGGTCCGGGCCGTGAGGAGGTCGCCCGGAAGCTCGACCGCGTCGCCGGGGTCGTGGAACGGGACGAGGACGCTTCCCTCCGCGTCGCCGTCCCCCAGCGCGTAGTGCATCAGCGCGGCCTCGCCGTCCCGGCGCACCGCGGCGAAGGCGTGGCCGCCGTCCGCGGAATAGGTGACGGCCGAGATCCGATCGTCGCTCGTCGCGACCACCTCCGCGTCTCCATCGCCGAACGGGGCGCGCAGCAGCATGATGCGGTCGGGACGGTCGTCCTCCGTCTCCTCGTCCTCCCCCTCCTCGGCTTCCGCGCGCTGCAGGTAGGAGATCCCGCTCCCGTCCGGACGCCACGCCCGGTCTCGCGGGTCGTTGTCCGGCCCGCCGCCGCCGGAGCCTTCGCGCAGTTCGCGCGCCTCGAGCGTGGCGAGCACTTCTCCGCTCTCCACCTCCAGCACCTCGGTCACGCGCGGGAATCCGGTGTAGCTCGCGATGTAGGAGAAGGGGCGCGCCAGGCGCACCGCCATCACGTGACGTCCATCGGGACTCAGCGACAGCGACTCGTACATGCCCGGCTCGCCAATCGCGCGCGCGGGCCGGCCGGGCGCCAGCTCCGCGATCTGGCTCCGCGTGTAGTGCTCGAACAGATCGGCACCATGCGCGTCCTCGAGCAGGAAGGGCAACGTGCGGGTCGGCGTGGCCGTCGCGCGCGTGTGGCGGATGGTCGGGCCCGAGGGCAGCGCGGGAGGCGGAGGCGGGGGTCCGCGGTCCGCCGGCGCCGCGAGCGTGAGGATCGAGCCCGACGGCGTCCACTGCAGCATGCTCGAAGGCGCCGATCCCTGTCCCCGTGACGAAGTCCCGATCGTCGCGATCACCCGCGCGTCGCCGGCCGGCGTCACGCTGCCGTCGCTCGTGTCGGCGATCCAGACTTCGGTGCGTTCCTCAAGGTGCGCGAGGAAGGCGAGCCGGGAGCCGTCCGGCGACCACATGAGGTCGCTCACATGGATGCCCTCGGGCAGCTGTACGTCGGTGAAGGCGCGCGCGCTCAGGGAGTAGAAGCGGAAGCCGTACAGGCCGTAGATGTCGAGGTGCCATGGCCGGTCGGTGCGCGCCCGGATCTCCAGCATCCCGAGGCGCAGCGTCTCCTCCCCCACCTCCGCCAGCGTCGACAGCTCCGTCGAGAGCGGGACGACGAAGTGGTCGCCGTCCGGACTGATGTGGTCCAGGGTGGCGTAGTTGGGGTCGGTCGCGAACAGATCCTGGACGGTCTGGCCCGGGAGGATGTACGCGGACGGGATGTCCAGTTCCGGCGCCTCGTCGGACGCATTCTGGGCGGCGAGCGGCGACGCCGTTGAAACCGGGATCGCCAGCAGCAACAGCGCCGGCAGGACGGAACGAAGACGGCGGAAGACCCTCATGCTATGGCTCCTGGGGCGGAGTGGGAGGCCTGAGTATCCAAGCTGGACCACCCCGATGACGCTTCGCAAGCGGCACCCCAAAGGTTGGATTCTTCTACGCTGCGGACGAACCGCCAGGTGTCAGTTGTCTTCCGCTTCTTGCTGGACCCGCTGAAGAATCGCTCGGTCCAGCACGGACTGGACCGAGGGGCCGACCTTTCGCAAGCGGATCGCGCTCATGAATCGTAGGGCCCCTATTCGTACGAAGAGTTTGCCCAGGAACTCATCGGCGAAGCTGCTCGAGACCACGGATATGCCGTCGAAATCGACGTTGGCCGGGTATCCAGGGTACATCGACATGAGGTTCTCGAGCTTGGCCCGGGCCAGTCTCCCGGCGGACCTCGACCCGACCGAACCGGCTTCGTGCCTCACGACGAAGTTGAGCACGTCGTCTGTCTTGTCTTCGTAGCGATTCTCCACATAATCGCCTGTGTCCAGCCGATCACCTGCCCCAAGAGCGCGCCATAGCGCTTCCGGATCCGAGTAGTCCAGCCGGACAACCACGAGCGTGCCGACGACGAGGATCGTCTCCTCACGGGTGCCGAAATCGGAGCCGATACTCGCGTAACCGGAGTGGATCGCGAAGCGCCCGGTACCCACCCGTGACACCTGATGCGTGCCGAACAGGCCGTTCCCCTGCCCGAGATCCTTGTCTCTGGTGATGCCGCGCTCGATGGAGAGGTTGAGAGCCTCCGCGTCGGACATTCCGGCCCTCGTCGTCCTCATGGTTTCGGGGATTCCTTGCCCCGCATCGGCGACAACGAACTCCACCTGCTGCTTCTTGGGGTACTGACTCAGCTGCACAACTCCGCCCTGCGCCGAGTCGGCATGCTGAAGCACGTTGTCGGTGATCTCGTTCACCGTCCACTCGAACGCTGCCAGATTCGGACGCGTCAGGTCCGCGGGAGAGGAGAGCACCGCATCAACGATTCGGTTCACGATGTCGTCCTGCTCGGCAGGCGAGGTAAACCGCCGCGCCGGCATGACGTGGGTCGGTTCCCACGTCGATCTCTCAAACTTCTGCGGAGCCGCCATGTGCGCCCAGTTGGCGTTGAAGAACAGCCGTCGCAAGCGACGATCCGTCGGGCGAATCAGAGAGAAATTCACGTCCTGTTCGTCCCGCAGGCGGGCACACGTCGCCAACACGGCGAGCATCGGACCGGGGAAAGCGCTGGTCGTCCCGGAAAAATCCAGCGTGATGTCCGTGAACCCCTTGTCGCTCGTAACCTGGTGTACCGCCGCGAGAACGCGCCGGAACGAACCCAGGTTCAGGTCGCCCGCGATCCGAACCCGACCGTCGTCACGATCCACCTGTAGACTGCTCGGGTTCATGGCACCAATGTGGGAGGATGGACGGTCAACCCTGTGGCGGATTGGAACCGGCTGCGAATTTTGGGATTACCTGCGCCCGGGTCAACCTGCTTGGTCGAACCATGATAGGACGGACATGAAGAACCTGGTGAAGCTCTGCGCATCTCTCGGCGTCTGGTTGTGCCTCGGGTGCCGGCCGGAGGCTGCGTCGCTCACTGAAACGCATGCCTCGGCAATCCGGGACAGCGTGGCGGCCGCGCTGGATCGTTTCCGGGACCTCGGGGCGGCGGCGGACTGGGAAGCCGTCGGTGACTTCTATTCGGAGTCGCCGGCGTTCCGCTTCCATGAGAACGGGGAGTTGCGCTACCCGACGTCCGCCGACGTGCGCGCGGCCCTCGCCGAATTTCCGCCGGGGATGCGCACGGAGACGACGTACCGGGACACGGAGATCGAGGCGCTGGGGCCGGGACTCGCCCTCGTTCACGCCCTGTTCGAGAGCACTTTTTCGAGCGACGGCGGGTTCGAATTCAGTTTCGGCGGGGCCGTGACGATGCTGTGGGCGCACGAAACCGGTGGGTGGCGGATCCTCAACGGCCACTCTTCGGCGCCCGTGTCCCGCGAGGGGTGGTAACCCGTGGCGAGCCGCTAGACATGGTCGCTACCGAAGCGATCGATGGTCCCCGGGAAGCCGTCGAGTCGCTGGTCCAGCGGGGGATGGCCGCACGGCGAACGCGCCGTCCCGGCGAGGCGATGCGGCACATGAAGACGGCCGTCGCGCTTGCACGCGCCCACGATGAGCCCATCGCCCTCGCCCGCGCCCTGCACGGCCGGGCGAACGTCGAACGCGACCGGGGACGGCGCGACATCGCCCTCCGGCTCTACCGGGAGGCGGTCCCCCTCTGCCGGCGGGGGGACGACCCGTTCGTGCTCGCCCACACCGTACGTCACCTCGGCGATGTCCTGCGCGAGCTGGGCGACCTGGGCGAGGCGGAGCTGTGCTACGCGGAGGCGCTGGCCCTTTACCGGGCGCACCCGTCACCCCCGATGCTCGACGTCGCCAATGCGGTCCGACGTATGGCCATCCTCAGGGAGACGCGCGACGAGCGCGAGGAAGCCCGGGCGCTGTGGCGGGAGGCCCGCGAGCTGTACCGCGAGGCCGGCATCGAAGGCGGCGTATCGGAAAGCTCGGCCCACCTCGAGGGGCTCCGCTGAGGCACGCCGGCGTCCGCCCCCCTCCGTCGGCTCCCCCGCCGTCTTGCCAGATCGGCACGTTTGGACCACCCTGATTCGGAACAAGGGGTCGCACGGCGGGCGCAATCCGCCATCCGGGAATGCCGAAGGAGGACTCGCCAATGCTGCGGAATCACGGGCTGAACCGTCGGGCGTTTCTGAGGAGCACCGGAGCCACCGCCGTGCTGGGCGCCGTCGGCGCGCGCTCGGCGCTGGCGAGCGAGGTGGCCGCGACCCGGGCGGCCGCACCCGGGTTCGGCGCCGGCCGCGAGGACTTCGACTTCGATGAGATCTACGACCGCCGCGGGAGCGACTGCGTCAAGTGGGACCGCGCGATCGAGCAGTTCGGACCGGAGATCGAGGTCGGCATGGGCATCGCCGACATGGACTTCCGCGCCGCGCCCTGCATCACTCAGGCGATCGCCGAACGCTGCGGCCATGAGAACTGGGGCTACCAGCACCGCGACAGTTCGTTCACGGACGCCGTCGTGGACTGGAACCAGCGCCGCTACGACCTCGACATCGACCCTTCGACGATCGTCTGGACGTCGGGCGTCCACCCCGGGATCATCGCCGGACTTCACACCTTCGCCCCTCCCGGCAGCCGGGTCCTGATGACGACCCCCACCTACAACGGCTTCTACTCCGACCTGCGCTTCACGCGGACGATCGCCGAAGACAGCGAGATGAAGGTCGTCGACGGCCGCTACGAGATCGACTGGGACGACTTCGAGCGCCGGGTGCAGCGGGTGCACGCCTTCATCCTCTGCAATCCCCAGAACCCGACCGGGAACTGCTGGTCGGCGGAGGACATGACGCGGATGGGCGAGATCTGTCTCGAGCACCGCGTGCCGGTGCTCTCTGACGAAATCCACTGTGATTTCGTGATGAAGGGACAGGAATACACGCCGTTCGCCAGCCTCGACCGGAAGATCGCCGACAACAGCGTGACCTTCAAGTCCAACAGCAAGACGTTCAGCCTCGCCGCCAACAAGGTCGCCTGGTACTTCTCGACCAACCCCGACTTCATGGAGCGCCTGCGCCCGTACACGCGAGCGGATCTGAGCACGATCGGGATGGTCGCCGCCCGCGCCGCCAACAACGAAGGCGAGGCATGGCTGGACCAGCTCCTCGTCTACCTCGACGGCAACCACGACTTCACCGAGTCCTACATCGGCGAGAAGATCCCCGGCGTGGAGTACACGAAGGCGCAGGGCACCTTCCTCGCGTGGCTCGACATGAGCGGGCTGATGGACCGCATCGACGCGCAGGGGCAGGCGGACTACGAGAACCGCACCGCCGCGCAGCCGGTCGAGCCCGAGACGATCCTCCAGCGCTGGCTGGCCGAGAACGCACGCATCTATCTCAACAACGGGCCCAGCTACGGGACCGGCGGCGAGGGGCACATGCGGATGAACATCGCGACCTCGCGGCAACTCGTGCAGCGCGCCCTCGACAACCTGTCCGGCGCCATCGCGGCGCTGTAGACGGCGGCACCATAGACGGATTCGGACGCCTGACATGACGCGCGCCGTCGCCTCGTTCGACGTCACGGGATGGGACCAGGGCGAACCCGAGTCGGCCGCCGGAGGCCCCACTCTCTCGAGTGCGGTGGTCCGCAAGCAGTTCGGCGGGGACCTGGTCGCCGAGAGCGAGGCCCGGCTCATGATGTGCCAGGCCGACACGAGCGACATCTCGGCGGGCGCGGGCTACATCGCCAGCGAAGTCGTACGGGGGTCGCTCGCCGGGAAACAGGGCACGTTCGTGATGCAGCACTGGGGCCTCAGCGCGGACGGGCGCGAACAGACGGGCGGGCACGTCGTTCCCGGCTCCGGAACCGGAGATCTGAAGGGGCTGACGGGCTCGGTCGAGATCTCGGTCGACGGCGAAGGCGCCCACACCCTGACGATCGACTACGAACTCCCGGACGGATGAGCGCCATGTCGAGCGCCACGCGGCAGGCGCGACGCCTTGCCGACCGCTCCGGGTTTTGGCACCGTAACTACCATGCCGGTCCAGGTGCGCCGGTGTTTCTCCTGAGAGGGATAGTACGATGAAAAGATGGTCCATGGTCCTGACGGCGTTCCTCCTCGCCGCGACGCTCTCGATCGTTCCCGGGAGTGTCGAAGCGCAGTTCGACGAGGTCGGGTCGATCGACTTCCCGACCTCCGCCACCGGCGAGGCGCAGCAGCACTTTCTCCGCGGCGTGGCGATCCTGCACAGCTTCGGATGGAAGCAGGCCCGTGCGGAGTTCCACGCGGCGCAGGAGCTGGATCCCGACTTCGCGATGGCCTACTGGGGCGAGTCACTGGCGTACAACCACCCGCTCGTCTCGCAGATGGACGCGACGGATCCGCGCAAGGCGCTCCAGAGACTGGGCGCGACGCTGGCCGAGCGCGCCGCCAAGGCGCCGACGGAGCGCGAGAAGGGCTTCCTGGGAGCCGTCGAGATCCTGTGGGGCGAGGCGGACCACACGGAGCGCCGCGTCGGGTACATGGAAGCGATGCGCGATCTGTACGAAGCCTATCCCGAGGACTCGGAGATCGCGGCCTTCTACGCGCTGTCCCTGCTCGGGGCGACCGCGGCGACGCGCGATCTGAGCCAGCGCTGGAACGTCATGGCGGGGACGATAGGGCTCAAGCTGTTCAACCAGCATCCGATGCACCCGGGCGCGGCACACTACACGATCCACTCGTTCGACAACCCGATCATGGCGCCGCTGGCGCTCGACGCCGCCTATGCCTTCGCGGACATCGCACCCGCCGTCTCGCACGCGCGCCACATGCCGACGCACATCTTCATCCAGCACGGGATGTGGGATCGCGTGTCCGGCAACAACCATTCGGCCTATGGCGTCGCGCAGGAGTTGTGGCAGCCGGGCGACCCGGTGGGTGATGCCGTGCACGCGCTCGACTGGGGCCAGTACGGCGATCTGCAGCGCGGTGATTTCGAGAAGGCGCAGCTCTGGATGGACCGTCTCGGCGACATGGTCGACAACGAGGGGTTCGGGACGGCAAGCGGGGCGCGGGGCGCGGCCGGGATCGCGCGAGCGCAGGGCGCGGTCTCGCTGCTCAAGGCACGCTACATCGTCGACACGGAGGCGTGGGAGGTGCAGCCGATCACGGAGGACTCGCCGGCGCACGAACTCCTGGCGACCGGGCTAAGCGCCGCCCGCACGGGTGACCAGTTGATCGTCGCCGAGGCGGAAGCCGCGCTGGGCGAGCTGTCGGACGGCAGCGGCTACACGCACGTCATGCACAAGCAGATCGGGGCGCTTCGCCACGCCGCCATGGGCCACCCGGACGTGGCGACCGGCCTCATGGATGAAGCCGAAGCCGAGGTGATGACCATGGCGCCGCCGCGGGGCTCGGCGAGCCCGGTCAAGCCGTTGCATGAACTCTACGGCGAGCTGCTCCTCGACCTCGACATGCCCGACAAGGCGATCGAGAAGTTCGAGATGTCGCTGCAGCGCATGCCCAATCGCCCGCGTTCCCTGCTCGGCCTGGCCCGGGCGCACGCCGCCAACGGTGATGCGGCGATGGCCGCCGAAGCCTATGCGAAGGTCGCCGATCTGTGGCGGGGCCGGGGCCACGCCGGTGTGCAGGAGGCGGAGGATTACCTGACCCAGTCCATGAACGAGGGCAACCGCTAGTCGCTCCCCGCCGCCGGCGACGGCGAAGACTGGGCCCCGGGGCGCGAGCGGCAGCTGCGCGTCCCGGGGCCGCGTCTATCAGAAGATCGCGAGCAGATCCAGCACCGGGACGCCCATCAGGGCCGAACGGCCCGTCCTGACCTGTACCAGGATGTCGAGGGTCCGCAGGGGCCGGAGGTCCTCGGCCGCCGCCAGGAGTTCCGCGGGGACCGCCACATAGACGAGACCATCCCCCGGATCGGGCGCCCTCGCGAGCAGGAACGGTTCCCCCTCGTAGAAATCGATCCGCTCGGGCTCGGCCCGCTCCAGAGACAGGAACTGGACCGCCCACCGGAGCCTCGCTCCCGCGTAGTCATCCGGGTTCGCGCGCAGGGCGGCGGCCGAGACCCCGGCCACGACCGAGTCCGGATCCGCGGTCGCAAGCTGCTCGGAGCGGGCCCAGCCTTCGACGCGCACCCGCGTCCAGCCGCTCCGGCGCTCGACGACCGTGACGGGAGTCCCCGTCTCCACCGTCACGATCGTCCGCCCCTCCGGCGCCGCGTACAGGACGAGCGCGGCCTCGCCCGCCGTGATTTCGCTCCCCGGGGCGACGAGCGGAGGCGGTCGGCCGACCTCGCTCTCCGGCGGAGCGAAGGATGTCGCCGGCGCCCCGAGCGCGGCGTCCCGCACCCAGCCCGTTCGACGGACGCGGCTCCACTCCTCCCGGTCTTCCACCCGGTCCACCAGGAACCCCTCGAGAAGCAGCCCGGTCACGGGCCCGGAAGGCTCGTCCCTGAGCGGTTCGCCGCCCCGCGTGGCGATGAGCCCGTTGTGACCCTCGCGCGTGGACGCGGCGATCGCGGCGGATGGAACCCAGCCTTCGATGTCGACTTCCGCCCAGGACCCGTCGGTGCGGCGGACCACGACCCGCGTGCCCCGATTCAGCTCGGCGAGCCGCAGGCCGTCGGCCGTCTTCCGGAAGGTCTCGCCCTCGATGACAACCTCACGCACCTGCCCGGACATCTGAAACGGGAGGCAGAGCAGCGCCGCCGGGAGGAGGATTCCCGGCCGCAAGCGATTGCAACGAGACGTTTTTCTGGTAAGGACCCCGTCCGCCACCTACATTCTCCGCGCCGCGACCCCGTCGTGAGATCGAGATCTCTCTGATTCAGGAACCTGCTCGTCGAATATATGGAAGCCGCGTCAAACCAGTGTCAAACAGATTGAACCTCCGCCGGCGCAGCCGCCCGGTCGCGAGCCTCGTCGTCATCGGCCTGGCAGCGCTCGCGTCCTACCCCGCGGCCCTCGAAGCTCAGGCCGAACGCATCGACTCGCCGTTCCGCTGGCGCGAGAAGGGCTTCCGCGTCGGCCTGTTCGGGGGATACCACGCGGCGAACCGGGGCCGGCTCGAGTTCGGCCAGGGGCCGACGAGCGTGGCCGGCGCCAAGATGCGCGTGCGGGCGTCGAGCCCCCTGTCGCTCGAACTCGGCGCCACCTACGGCACCGCGAGCCGCTGGACACTGGACGTCAGCGGGGAGGGCGGGCCCGCGATCGTGGACACGGTCGCAGCGGGGTGGCTGCGGGCCGACGCCGGGGCGCAGATCGGCCTCACCGGAGCACGGACCTGGAACGGCATCCACCCCTACGGGATGATCGGAGGGGGGTTCGTGTTCGGCATCAACGAGGGCGCTTCGGAGGCCCTCGCCGATCAGGCACTCGAGCCGTTCCGCTACGACATCTCCACGGCGCCCCACATCTACGTCGGGCTCGGGTTCGAGATCTTTCCCTCGGAGAAGATCGGCATCGGGTTCGAGATCCGGGACTACCTCGTCCGCGTCACCGCCCCGGACGGGTATCTCTTCCCCGCGACCCTCGATCTGTTCGAGGCGTCGGGCGCCCCCGCACCGGAGGGGACGGTGTGGGGCCACAACCCGGAGTTCGGCATCTCCATCTGGTACTACTTCTAACCTTCTGGCGCCGAGGCCCGGCGGGAAGGCACCCGCCGTCGAGACGCGTCGGACCCGGGAGCGGGCGAGCATGAGCGACGCGGACTGGATCTCGTTCGAAGAGGCGCGTGGTCGCGTCCTCGCGGCCGTCTCGCCCCTCGGGACCGAGCGCGTGGCGCTGCCCGATGCGTTGGGCCGCGCGCTCGGCCGTCGCGTCTCCGCCCTCGTCGCGCATCCTCCGTGGGACAACAGCGCCATGGACGGCTTCGCCGTGCGATCGGACGATGTCCAGGGCGCGAGCCCGGAGCGGCCGGTCGTCCTCCCCATCTCCGACGATATCCCGGCCGGGGCCTTCCCTCGAGGGCCGCTCGAGCCCGGCTCGGCCGCGCGGGTGATGACGGGCGCACCGGTCCCCGCGGACGCGACGGGCGTGGTTCGTGTCGAGCACACGGATGGAGGCCCCGGACGGAGCGTGCGGATCTTCGACGACGCGGACGCTGCGCGGCACATCCGCTTGCTCGGTGAGGATGTGGAGGCGGGCGACACGCTCGTGGATCGGGGCGAAGAGGTCGGACCGGCGGCGCTCGCGCTGCTGGCCACGGCCGGCCTTCGAGAGGTTGAAGTGGGGCGCCGCCCTCGCGTCGCGGTGCTCGCCAACGGAGACGAACTGGCGGACCTGGACGAATTCGAGGAGGTACTCGCCAGCCGCAGGATCCTGAACTCGAACAGCTACGCGCTGGCGGCCCAACTCGCAGCCTCGGGGGCCGAACCGGTATCACTCGGCATCGCGCGCGACGATCCGGCTGACCTGCGGCGATGCCTGGAGCGGGCCGGCGATTGCGACGGGATCGTCTCCGCCGCGGGAGTGAGCGTCGGCGAACACGATTACGTGAAGCAGGTGCTCGACGAACTGGGCTTTGATCGCTCGTTCTGGCGCCTCCGGATGCGGCCCGGCAGCGCGACGGTCTTCGGTACGCTGGGCGGGCGGCCCTTCTGGGGGGTCCCGGGCAACCCGGCCTCCGCGCTCGTCACCTTCGAGACGCTGGTGCGTCCGGCCGTGCGGAAGATGGCCGGGTTCGCGCGGCCCTGCCGCCGGCCGATCGCGTGCGTCGCGGCGCGGGACGTCCGCGGCCCGAGAGATGTGGTCTCGTTCCTGCGCGTGCTCGTCGAGACGACCCGCTCCGGAGACCTCGTCGCTCGCCCGAGCGGACCGCAGGGCTCGGGCAACCTCGTTTCGATGCTGGCCGATGGGTTGCTCGAGCTGCCGCTCGGCACCGACGTGGTCCGAGCGGGCGAGCGGGCGCTGGTGATCCCCCTGCGGGAGTGGGCGAGTCCGCCCGGCTGAGGCGGTTTGTGGCCGGGCCGTCGGGGCGCCGGGTCAGACCCGGATGACCGCCGCCGCCATCGTGTAGCCTCCGCCGATCGACGTGAGCAGAATCGTGGCCGGATCGGGCACGGGCCCGTGCTTCCCGCGGAGAACCTCGTCGAGCGCGATGGCCACCGTCGAAGCCGACATGTTGCCGTAGTCGGCAATGTTGTGCACGACGCGCCCCTTCGTGAGTTCCAGCTTCTGCTCGAGCCCGCGGGTGATCCGCATGTTCGCCTGGTGCGGAATCACGAAGTCGACGTCCGACCAGCCCAGACCCGCCTTCTCGAGCGCCCGCTCGCCGATTTCGGCCATCTTGATGATCGCGTTTCGCACGATGCGAGGGCCGCCTTCCATGTGAAGGATCGGGATCCGGTCACCGTCCCTCCGCCAGCCCTGCCCCGCGAGGTAGAGCGGATCGCGGGTGAACTCTCCGGCTGCGGCCGGCGGCCCGAGCACACCCCGGTCGCCTTCACAACGCTCGAGCACGGCGGCCCCCGCCCCGTCGCCGAAGAGCACCGCGGTCCTGACGTCGGTGTAGTTCACGAGGCGGGTGAGGGCATCGCCCGAAATGACGATAACCCGCTCCGCCATTCCGCTCACGATGGCCGACCAGCCCGTGCCGATGCCGTACACGAAGCCCGCACAGGCCGCGTTGATCGTGAACCCGCCCAACTGCGGGTTCCCCATCTTCGTCGCCACCGTGCACGCCATGTTCGGCACCTCGTCGAACGGCGACACGGTCGCGACGTACAGCAGGTCGATCTCGTCGGGCTCGCGTCCGGCCGCCTCCAGCGCGGCGAGCCCGGCGCGGGCGCACATGTCCTCCGTCGTCAGGTCGCTCTGCGGTGGGATCCACCGGCGCGACCGGATGCCGGTCACCTGCCGGGCCCACCGATCGAACACCTCGGGAGCCGAGAGCCCGCTGGCCCCTTTGACGCCCCGGAGCGCGGACCGGGCCTGCTCGACGTCGAACGACGCGCGCAGGGTGCCCATCTCGAAGAGCTGGAAGTTGTCCACGGCATCGGGCGGCAGGTAGCTCCCGGTCCCCGTCACTGCGGCAGTCACTCTGGCTGCCAAGGGCGTTCCTTCCCCGGTGGATGGGAGAATTGGATTGGAGAGTCCGAGAGTATACGGCGGGGACGGGGAGCGTTGCCAGCCCGCCGCCAGGGGCTGCTAGGAGACGGAAGCGGCCATGAGGAATCGTTCGGCCGCGGAGCGGGCGGCTTCGCTCAGGGCTTCCGTCGGACAGCGGCGGGCCGGCAGCGCCCGTGCGCACTCCCGGGCGGCCGCGCGGGACCAGCACTCCGCCGGCTGCCCGTCGCCGCATTCCCGCACGAGGAGCTTCACGCTGGCAGGCAGGCGGAGCACCGCGTCGCTGTCCAGTTCCTCCGACACGGCGTAACGGACCAGGTCCTCGGCCAGCCCCAGTTCGACGCCGGCATCGAGCAGTTCCTCGAGCGAGACGACGACGATCGCGAAGTCGCCCGACCGATCGCGCACGAGCGTGGTCAGGAGCCCGCGCGCCACGCCGCGGCGCATCGCATCGGCCGCCTTCTCGAGCGCGATCGGCTCGGCGCCGGGACCCACGACCGCCGCCGCGGCCCGTAGTTCTTCGGCGAAGGTGTCCACCGCGGCGAGGACGACCTCCGGGGCCATCCGCTTGGCGACGCCCTCCATCGCCTTGTCGATGAGGAGGCCGCGGGGGAGCCCGTCGCGCACGCCGGCCTCGATGACGGAGAGGGTACGGGCCGCGTAGACCGCGCCGAGGTGCTGGCTGAAGCGGGCTCGCGCGTCCTGCCCCGCCAGCGGGCCCGCCACCAGCAGCGCCGCGACGAGGAGCAGGGCCCTGGCCACAAGCTGCTAGGGAGCCAGCGAGCGGGCGCCCGCGCCGCCCGTGATGGCGATGACGGCGTTCTGGTTGCCGTATCCGTCTTCCACATAGCGTTCCGCGTGTGGATCGGTCATCCAGGTCTCGCCGTCCACGAGGAACATGTACTTGTGCACCCCCGGCGGAAGCCGGACGCGGCCGGACCACACGCCGGTCCCATAGGGGTCGGCCAGCGCGATCTCGGGCTGCCAATCGTTGAAATCACCGGCCACGTAAACGGACGTCGCCCCCGGCGCCTCGAGGCGGAACTGCACGTAGTGCACCTCTTCGCTGACGAGCGTCGCGGCCGCGCCCGCGGGCTCCGAGAGCACGTTTTCGCGCGGCAGGAACAGGAAGGTGGCCAGCGCGGCGGCAGCCGCGAGCCCGAGCCACGGTCGCACCCGTACGGAACGGGGATGGACCCACCAGTCGACGAGGCCGGACCAGGGACGCCGGTCCTCGGCCCGGATCGCGTCGAGCACCCTCGACTCGAGCCCGACCGGGGCACCTTCAACTACCCAATCGCGGACGTCCGAGAGGAAGAGGTCCCAGCGCTCGGCCTCCCGCGCAACATCGGGCGGGAGTTCCGAACGGTCGATTTCCCCGTCCAGATACAGATTCAGATCGTCTCTCATCGGTAATCCTCTAACAGCACCTGTAACTGATCCCGCGCCCGGTGCACGCGCATCTTCAGCGCGGACACGGAGACTTCCAGTTTCTCAGCCATCTCCTCGTACGACCAGCCCTCGACGTGCTTCAGGACGAAGGCTTCGCGCTGTTCATCGCTCAGCGACTGCAACGCCCGGTAGATCTGTTCCCGGATCTCCGCCCGTTCGGCTCTCGCCTCCGGGAGACCCCGCGTCGCGGTCAGGGGACCGACCGCTTCCAGGGAGACTTCCCTCTTCGCCCGACCCTTCAACTGATCCTTGCACAGGTTCACGGTGATTCGAAACAGCCATCCTCCCACGCGCTCCGGATCCCGGCACCTGTCGAGCCGACGGAAGCCCCGGATGAAAGTGCGCTGCACGACATCCGCGGCGTCGTCCGCACGGCCGGTCATCCGCTCCGCGTAGCGGTACAACACATCCTTGTACCGCCGGACGAGAATCCCGTAGGCCTCGCGGTCGCCTGCCAGCACGGCCGACACCGTTTCCGCGTCGCTCGGCTCCTCGCGGACCATCCGACCCTCCGACCCGACCCGAAAGATCTTCTCTTCGGGAATAAGACGACCTCTACCGCGTTACGGTCACTCGCTTCGATCATCGGCCCCGGGGCGGCGTCCCCTCGAGACCCCGAACCTGCAGCGAGAACTTAGCGGAAGCGGGGTTCCCCAACTACCTTGCGCGCGTGAACGCCGGGAACCATGCGACCCACGAGAGCCGCGATGCCGCGACGCGGGCGGCACCGGATCTGTCCGGTCTCCCCACCCCGGCGCTCGTCCTCGATCTCGATGTTCTCGAGAACAATCTCCGGGTCATGCAGGAGCGCGCGGACGCACTCGGCGTCCGGCTTCGCCCCCATGTGAAGACGCACAAGTGCGCGGAGATCGCCGAACGGCAGCGCGCCGGGGGGGCGAGGGGAATCACCGTGTCCACGCTGGCGGAGGCCCGGGTCTTCGCGGAGGCGGGGTTCGACGACATCCTCTGGGCCTTCCCGCTCAACCTGTCCCGGGTCGGCGAGGCGGCGGAACTCTCCCGTGAGATCGAACTGGGCGTCACGGTGGACTCGCACGCGGCGGTGGCCGCGCTCGAGACGGCCGCCGCGCGCTTCTCCGTCTGGCTCGAGATCGACTGCGGCTACGGCCGTTCGGGAGTCCCCCACGGCAGCGACCGGGTCGTGGAGGTGGCGGCACGGATCGCGCGCGCGGACAGGCTCACGCTGCGCGGTTGCCTGACCCACGCGGGCCACACGTACGCGGCGGACTCACCCGCCGCGATCGCGGCGGTGGCGGAAGAGGAGCGGCAAGCCATGGTCGACGCGGGGCGGGCACTCCGCGCGGCGGGGATCGAACCCGGCACGCTGTCGCTCGGATCCACGCCCGGGATGAGCCGGGTCGAGACGCTGGCGGGGGTCGACGAGGCGCGGCCGGGCAACTACGCCCTCTACGACTATTCGCAGACGCGCCTGGGCTCGTGCTCGGTGCGGGACTGCGCGGTCACGGTACTGTCGACCGTCGTCTCCGCCGGGGACGGATCGAGCGGAGCGATCGCCGACTGCGGGGCGCTCGCGCTCTCGAAGGATCTCGGACCCGACGACCCGCCGCACTACGGGCGGCTCTTTCTCGACCTCGCGGGAGGCGAACTCGGGGACGACCGCGTGGCGTCGGTGAGCCAGGAACACGGGCGCATCTCCGGCCGGTCCGCGGTGGGGGAGAAGATCCGGGTGCTGCCGAATCACGCCTGCCTGACCGTCGCGCAATTCGATCACCTCGATGTTGTGCGCGGGCGTCGGGTGGTCGACCGCTGGAAGATCAGGCGAACGCGCGACTGAGCGAGTCGGGCCGGGATCGCGGGTGGATGGCGGTCCGGGTCAGGGCGCGCGGCCGAGCGCGATGAGCTGCGCGAGGATCGAGACCGCGATCTGCTCGGGTGTGCGGGCGCCGATGTCCAGCCCCACGGGGCCATGTATGCGGTCGCACGTGGCCTCGTCCAGCCCCCTCGCGCGCAGCGCTTCCCGGCGCTTGCGCTGCGTCCGTCGTCCCCCGAGCAGACCGACGTAGCCGCAGCGCGAGGCGAGCGCGCTCTCGAGCGCGGGTTCGTCCAGCTTGTCGTCGTGCGTGAGGGTGACGACGCTCGTGCGGGGATCGAGATCGAGCGCCTCCAGCGCCTCGTCCGGCCAGCGGGCGTCGAGCGCGGCGGCCCCGGGGAAGCGCTCCGGCCGCAGGAACGCCTCACGCGGGTCGACGACCAGGACCTCGAAGCCGGTTCGGGCGGCCATGGCGCAGAGCGCGTGAGCGATGGGCGTCGCCCCCACGATGACGAGGCGCGGCGGCGGGACGAAGGACTCCACGAAGACGGCGCTCTCCGGGTCGCCGCGCACGAGTTCGACGACCTGCGCGTCCGACCGGTCGAGCCATTCGTTGACGCGGGAGCGGGCCCGTCGGTCGAACTCCGCGGATCCCAGCGTTCCCAGCGACCGGTCGGCCTCGAGGAGGAGGTGCCGCGAGCGCGTCGATGCCGCGGCGCCGGTGAGGAGGACGCTTGGCGCGCCGGCCTCCTGGAGCTGCCACAGCCGGTGCCAGACGGGGTCACCGGGATCGTACGGGTCGAGGAGCACGTCGATCTCCCCGCCGCAGGAGAGGCCGACGCCCGCGGCCATCTCGTCGGTGATCCCGTAGGTGACGGTGGCCGGCGCGCCGCCGCCCAGCAGCGCGGTGAGCCGTTCGTGAAGGTCGCCCTCGACACAGCCGCTGGAGATCGAGCCGGCGAGTTCCCCGGTCCCGGAGATGGCGAACCGCGCGCCCGGTGGCCGCGGGGCCGACCGGCGCACCGCGATCAGCGTCGCGATGGCGATCGGATCGCCCCGCCCGGCCCAGCGCGTGATGTCCTCGCGTACGTCCCGTAGACTCATGACGACCGAAGGCGGGTGGCTACCCGCCCTGACGGACCTCGCGAACCGCCTCGGTGAGCGCGGGCAGGACCTCGAACACGTCGCCCACCAATCCGTAGTCCGCCACGCCGAAGATGGGGGCGTCGGCATCGCGATTGATCGCGACGATGATCTTCGCGGTGCGCATGCCCGCCAGGTGCTGGATCGCCCCGCTGATCCCGACCGCGAAATAGAGATCGGGGGAGACGGTCTTCCCGGTCTGCCCCACCTGCTCGCCGTGCGGCCGCCACCCCGCGTCCACGACGGCCCGGCTGGCGCCGAGCGCCGCCTCGTCGCCCAGCGCGTCCACGAGTCCCTCGAGGAGCGGCCAGTTCTCGGGGCCCTGCATGCCGCGCCCGCCCGAAACGATGATCGTCGCTTCGCTCACATCGAGGCGGTCTCGATCGCCCTGTTCGGCGGCGACGGTGCGCACGCGCCCCTCGATCCCGCCGAGATCGAGCGTGGAGATCTCCCCCGCCGCGGCCTGTTCGGCGGGGGCGAAGACGTTGGCCCGAATCGTCATCACGCCCGGTCCCTCGCCGAACCTGAGGGTGGCGATCGCCTTCCCCGCGTACATCGGGCGCCGGACGACGATCTCGCCATCTTCCAGCCGGCAGTCGATGACCTCCGACGCGACCCCCCGCCCGAGGCGGGCGCCGACCCGTGGAGCGATGTCCTTTCCCTGGGCGGTGGCGGCGAAGATGACCGCCCCGTAGTCCCCGGCCTCCACGAGGCGGGCCACGACCTTCGCGGCGACATCCGGCTGGCAGAGCGCGAGATCGTCCGATTCCCCGACGAAGATGCGGTCGGCGCCCAGGCCGGCGAGCGCCGCCGCCGCCGCCTCCGTGCCCTCGGGGCCGAGAGCGACCGCGTGCGCTTCGCCGCCGAGTTCGTCGGCGAGCCTGCGCGCCAGCGCCACCGCCTCCTGCGACGGGCGTCCGGCCGACCCTTCCCGGATCTCGGCGTAGGCAAGCACATCCGACATCAGAGCACCCCGGCTTCCTCGCGCAGCGCGCGCACCAGTTCGGGCACCGCGCCCGCCCCTTCGCCCACGATGCGGCCGGCCGCCGGGGCCGGCGGCTCCTCCAGACGCACGAAGTCGATCGTGGGCGCGCAGAGCGTGACCTCCCGCTCCTCGAGCGGCTTCCGCTTCGCCGCCATGATCCCCTTGAGGCTCGGATAGCGCGGCTCGTTCAGCCCCTTCTGCGTCGACACGACGGCGGGCAGCGTGAACTCGAGCACCTCGTGTCCGCCCTCGACCTCGCGGCGGGCCCTCGCCTCCCGTCCCTCGATCTCGAGACCGACGACGACGGTCGCGCACGGGAGTTCGAGGAATTCGGCCACCATCTGGGGGACCTGCATGTTGTCGTCATCGATCGCCTGCTTCCCGAACAGGACCAGATCGTACTCGCGGCCGCGGATCTCGTCCGCCAGCGCGCACGCCACCGGCAGCGCGTCGTGCGAGCCCTCGCAGGTGAGGAGCACCCCTTCATCGGCTCCCATGGCGAGCGCCTGTCGGATCGACTCGGCGCTCTGCGGCGGCCCGAGCGCGATGACGGTCACCCTGCCCTCCCCCGCCTCTTCCCTGCGACGGATGGCATCCTCGAGCGCGAACTCATCGTAGGGGTTCACGACGTATTTGACGCCGGCCGGGTCCAGCCCCGTCCCATCCGGGGTCACGCGCACCCGGGTCGCCGAATCCGGGACGCGCTTCATGCAGACGATCGTGTTCATCGCGTCTCTGTCGTTTCGCGTCAGGCGCTCTGGTAGGCTTCGATTTCTTCGTTGCGGAGGGAACAGACGCGAAACGCGATGATGTCGACGAGGGCGTCGGTGACGTCCCGCTGGCGCCGGATCCTGGCCCGTTCGTGCTCCGACTCCGGCCGCGCCTCGCGGAGCTTCACGAGCCGCGTACCCAGCCAGTCGAGGAAGTCGTGCGCCACGTCGCGGCGTTCACGGTCGCGATCCGGTTCTCCGTTCGGGGCCCTCGGAAGGAAGGCGTCGATGAGTGCGAGCAGTCCGGGAAAGATCATTTCGGTGAGTTCCTCGTCTCCGACGAGTTCCTCCTCGGTGATCTCCTCCCAGCTCATCTCGTTCCAGTACAGTTCGCAAGCTTCTTCGAACAGATGCCGGCGCACCTCGGGGGCCGTTCTTCGCAGGACGAGGTCGCCCGGCCCGAGCCTTCGGCCGACGACTTTGCGAATCCCGCGGATGCGTTCCCGGACGAGGGTCCGGCCGGCCAGGGTGAGGGCGTCGTCCCCTGGATCCTCGGGCGAGGTTCGGGCTTGCGTTGCGTTGTTCACGCGGCCGAAGATGCGATGGCCACGGTGAAGGAACAAGCGCCGCGCCGGACGATGCGGAGGACGGTTGCAACGGCCGGTATCGAGGGAGTGTTACCCAAGCGATGGTGACGCCTTTGTCGGAGGACACGCGAACGCGGACACAGCGACCGGCCGCCGCGACCCGCTCCGGCTCCGGGCCCGATGAGCAGACGGACCCCGGGGCGGACGAGCCCGGCCTCGTGGAGGCCGTGCAGGCGGGCGATGTGGAGGCGTTCTCGCGGTTCGTGACGCGGTATGCGGACACGGCGTACGCCGTGGCGCTTTCGATCCTGCGTCAGGAACAGGACGCGGAAGACGCGGTGCAGGCCGCGTTCATCCGCGCGCTGGAGAGAATCGGGCAGTTGCGGCCGGGGAGTCGCTTCGGCCCGTGGTTCTATCGTGTGCTGCGGAGTACGTGTCTTAACCTCCGGCGGCGCGAGATGCTGCGGACGCACTCGGAACTCACGGACACCGCGGCGTCGCGGGACGATCCGCACCGGGAGTTCGAACGAAATCACGCCCGGGGCCGAGTGCTCGAGGCGCTGGAACGGCTTCCGGAGCGGCAGCGGACGGCGGTCATGATGTACGACCTGGAGGGATACGATCACGCCGAAATCGCCGGGATCCTCGGGATCGCGGTGGGCACGTCGAGGGCGAACCTTCATCACGGGAGGCACGCGCTGCGCCGAATTGTGGGCGAGAGTGCGTCTCCTACCGAAGGAGCAGAAGATGAGTAGCACGAATCACGGGCGATCCGGCGGGCGACGACCCACCTGGCCCGAATACCTCGAGCCGCTGCGGCCGGACCAACTCACGCGGCGCCGGCTGCGCCGGAACGTGATGGCGGCGGCCGAAGCTCTGCTGGAGCGGCGGCCTCTCTCCTGGATCGACATCACCGCCAGTTGGTCGGCGGCTCTGACGCCGATCGCGGCGGGCCTGCTGGTCGCCGCCGGGGTGCTGGCCTATCGCGTCTCGGGACCGGCCGCACCGGCGGTCGTCGCAGAAGCGGAGGCGGAGTCGGTCGGGCTGGTGCGCTCGCTCGCGCCGGACGCAGAGGCGCCGCCCGCGCTGCTGATCGACCTCGTAGAGCCGAGCCGGGACGCGGTGCTCACGGCTGCGCTCATCAACCCCTAGCACGCTGAAACGCGATTACGGCCGGGTACGTATGGACACTTCAAGATTCCGGGCGATGCTGCTGCTTGGCGTCATCTTCGCGGCGGGCGCCGTGGTCGGTGTCGCGGTCGACCGGCTCGATCTCTTCACTGGCGGAGCCGCGGCCGCTGAGCGGGCGGACACCGCTACTTCCGAGTCGGAGGAACGTGACGGAGAGCGGCGCGGACGGCAGACGACGATCGAGGCCTTCGCGGATGAACTCGGCCTCACGGCCGATCAGCGGGCGCAGATCGAGGCTTACCTGGACCATTTCCGGGGGGGTGCGAGGATGCTGCAGCAGGAAGTCCGCCCGCGGTACCGCGCGCTGATGGATTCGGTCCGTACGGAGATCGAAGCGGTGCTGACCGACGAACAGGTCGAGGGGTACCGGGAGCTGCTGCGGCAGCGCCACGGCGGTGGACGGGAACGAGAGCCGGATGGGCGGAACGGAAACGACCCGGATAACGACCCGGATTCGGACACCTGAGAGACGACGGACACAGCAAGAAACCAGCCCCTCCTGGGGCAAGGGAAACGATGACGACTCCACATAGATCGGGACCCGAAGGCCGGCGCTGCGCCGGTCTTCGTCGATGGGGGTTCGCCCTCCTGCCGGGGATTCTGTTCGCCTCGGCCATGCCAACCGGGACGGCCGTCGCGCAGGTACAGGCGACCGACAACATCCGCGCGGTCACGGTCGACGAGGCCGTGGAGATCGCGCTCCGCCGCAACCCCACGCTGCTTCAGGCCTACTCGTCGATCGAGATGGCGGAGCACAACCGGCTGAGCGCCTTTGGTTCGTTGCTGCCGTCGCTCAACATGAGCTTCGGCTATCAGAATTCGTCCACGGGCCGCTTGGATCCGCTCGGCGAGGGGATCGTGGCGACGAGCTACTCCACGCGGCTCAACGCCTCCTACAACCTGTTCAACGGCTGGAGCCGTTTCACGGACCTCAAGGGCGCGCGGCTCGGCGTCGTCGAGCAGAACGCCCGCTACCGCGAGGCCGAGTTTCAAGTCATACAGCAGGTGAAGCAGGAGTACGCGGCGACCGTGGCCGCGCGTGAACTCGTCGCGGTCGAGGAACGCCGCGTCCAGCGGGCGGCCGACCAGCTCGAATTCGTGCGGCAGCAGCTGGAACTGGGGCGGGCGACGCGCTCGGACTCCCTTCGCTCTCAGGTTGATCTCAACAACGCGCGACTCGCGCTCCTCAACGCGGAGAACGACGTGCGCACGACGACCTTCCGGCTCACGGCGGTCGTGGGGTCGGAGACGCTGATCGGACCGACCGCCGAGGCGGAACTCGCCGTGACGCCGATCCCCTACACGCGCGACGAACTGTTCGCGATGGCGGATGTGACGGCGCCCGCCCTGCAGGCCGCCTCCGCGGCCGTCGAGGCCGCCGAGGCGTCGGTATCGAGCGCGCGCTCCAGCTACCTGCCCTCGATCATGCTGGGCGGCGGCTGGGGGTGGTCGAATCAGGAGTTCCCCCCGAGCAACCGATCGTGGCAGTTCTCGTTGAGCGGCTCCTACCCGCTCTTCAACGGCTTCCAGCGCGAGACTCAGGTGTTCCGGGCCCGGTCGCAGGCGGACCAGGCCCAACAGTCGGAGCGGGCGGCCCGGCTCAACCTGAGTTCGCAACTCGACGCGGTGTACGCGACAGCCCAGTCCGCCCTCGCGGGCGTGGACCTCGCGGTACAGAACGTCGAACTCAGCGAGGAGAGCCTGCGGGTGGTCCAGGCACGGTACCGGCTCGGTCTCGCCACCATCCTCGAACTGCAGGACGCGCAGATCACGCTCACGCAGACGGAGGTCGACCTCGTCACGCGGCGCTACGAGTATGAGGTCGCGGTCTCGGCGATCGAAGCCCTTCTCGGCCGGAGACTCGACCAGCCGTAACGAGCGGTCCGGCCGAACGGACCGCAGACGGCCGAACTGTTCAACGTCCCGGTGGCTCCGGGTGTCGTGTCAAGCGTGCTCGTCGGCACCCGCGGCCGCCGGATTGTCTTGAAGTTTACCTGACACGAGACGAGATCCCGATGTCCATGACGCAACGCTGCTTCCGGCGCTCCGCGCCCCTTGCCGCGGTCTTCGGCGCCCTGACCGTCGTGGCCTCGGGTTGCGCGATCGGCGAGGCCAACGAGCCCGAGCAGACGCTCCAGACGCTGACCGCGGCCCGCCAGACCATCGTGTCGAGCGTCGAGGCGACGGGCACGATCGAGCCGATCCGCGTGATCGAGGTCAAGTCGCAGGCGGGCGGTGAGGTGCTCGAACTGCCCGTGGAACTGGGCGATAACGTCGACCAGGGAACCCTCCTCGTGCGGATCGATCCACGCGACGTGAACAACGCGTTCGCCCAGGCGGAAGCGGACTTCGACGTGGCCCTGGCGCAGAACGAGGTCGCGCAGCTGCAGCTGGAACGCATCGAGACGCTGCACGATTCGGACATCGTCACGGCGGAGGAACTCGAGAACGCGACGCTCTCGGCGGCCACCGCGAGAGCCTCGCTCGTGCGCGCCCGGACGAACCTCGAGCTCGCGGAGGACAAGCTCGACGACGTCACGCTGCGGGCACCGATCACCGGGACGATCGTGGAACGGACGCTCGAAGAGGGTCAGGTCGTCACGGGGACGCGTGATCTGACGGGTGGCACGGTGCTCATGCGCATGGCCGACCTCAACGAGGTGCAGGTGCGCACGCTCGTGGATGAGACGGACATCGGGCGCCTCGAGCAGGGGCTCCCGGCCAACATCACGGTGGAAGCCTACCCCAGCCGGACGTTCCGGGGGTCGGTCCTCAAGATCGAGCCGCAAGCCGTCGTCGAGCAGAACGTGACCATGTTCGCGGTGTTGACGCGGATCTCGAACGATGAGGATCTGCTGCGGCCGGGGATGAACGCGGATGTCGAGGTCGTGATCGGGCGCCAGGAAGGCGTGCTGGCCGTCGCGAACAGTGGGATCAAGTCCCAGCAGGAGGCCGCCCAGATCGTCCGCGCCCTCGAGATCGACGCCGATGTGAACGCCCTCATCAGCGATCTCCGCGAGCAGAATCGGCCGCCGGAGCCCTTGGAGACGGCGTACGGAACGACGGCCGAGGAGGGCGGCGAGGCCGAGGAGGAACCCGAGATCGGCGGCGTGCCGATGTCCGAGTTCCAGTCGATGTCGCAGCGGGAGCGGATGCGGGTGATCCAGAACCTGTCCGCGGAAGAGCGCGGCCGCCTGATGCAGCAGTTCCGCGGCGGCGGGCCCGGCGGCCCCCGGCGACGGCCGGATGAGCCGCGGCCCGCGTTCGTGTTCAAGTACGACGAGATGGGCGCCCTCACCGTCAAGGCCGTCATGATCGGGCTCAGCGACTTCGACCACACACAGATCGTGCAGGGGCTCGAGGAGGGCGAGGAGATCGTGGCGGTTCCGCTCTCCCTCATCCAGCAGCAGGAGTTCCTGAATCGGATCCGCAGCAGGTCGGCGCTGCCGGGCGTCGGCGGAAGGTGACGAGGACCGCATGATCTTCTTCGAGGTGCTTCGCGTGGCCATGGACGCGATCCGGGCCAACAAGCTGCGCTCGTTCCTGACGATGCTCGGGATCGTCATCGGCGTGGGGGCGGTGATCACGATGGTGGCGCTCGGCGAGGGCGCGCAGCGGCAGGTCGAGCAGCAGATCGCCTCCCTGGGGACGAACGTGCTCACGGTTCGCGCCGGACAGGGGATGTTCCGCGGCGTACGCGGCGGCTCGAGTTCGCGCCTCACGGCCGACGACGTGGAAGCGGTGCGAAACGGGGCCCCCGCGCTGGTCCAGATCGCGCCCGAGATGCAGGGGCAGTTGCAGGTTCAGTTCGGGCGCAACAACGCGAACGTCCGCATCCTCGGGACGACGCCGAACTATGCCGAAGTCGGCAACTATACGGTCGCCCTGGGCAGGTTCTTCGACGAATCGGAGAACCAGGGACGGCGGAGGATGGCGGTGCTCGGGGGGGCGGTTCCGGCAGTCCTGGGCACGGACCCGGCCGAACTCGTCGGCCGCTCGATCTCGATCCGGAACATCACGTTCGAGGTCGTGGGCGTTCTGGAGGAGAAGGGCGGGCAGAGCTGGTTCAACGAAGACGAGCAGATCTTCGTCCCGCTCCAGACGGCGCAGTTCCGGCTCCTCGGGACGGACCGGGTGAACCAGTTCAAGGTCGTCGTCGAGAGCGAGGCCGCGATTCCCATCGCGATGGTGCAGATCGAGGACGTGCTCCGGCGAGAGCACCGCCTGCCCCTCGGGCGGGAGAACGATTTCTTCATCTCCGACAGCGCGCAGTTTCTCCAGGCGGCGGAGGAAACGACCCAGACCTTCACCATGCTGCTGGCGGGCATCGCCGCCGTCAGTCTTCTCGTCGGCGGGATCGGCATCATGAACATCATGCTGGTGTCGGTCACCGAGCGGACGAAGGAGATCGGCGTCCGCAAGGCGCTCGGCGCCACGCGGAGCGCGGTCATGCTCCAGTTCCTGTTCGAAGCCACCACGCTCTGCGTGACGGGCGGGATCCTGGGCGTCGGCTTCGCATACGGCGCGGCGGAGATCCTCTCGCGCTCGGCCGGCTGGACGATGGCGATCGCTCCGGAGGCGATCGGGCTCGCGGTGGTGTTCGCGGCCGTGGTCGGCGTGTTCTTCGGCATCTGGCCGGCTCGCCGCGCCGCGCGGCTCGATCCGATCGTGGCGCTGCGGTACGAATAGCCCGCTTCCCGCGCCGCTTCCTCCAGCCACCTCTCCCCGGGGCGGGATTGGCGGTACGTCGCGGGCGGACGTATGGTCCCGGCGTGAGCCCTGACACCCGCGTGGGCCTTGCCCCGGGGTGTTTATTCAACCCGGTCCCGGACCCGATCGAATGAGCGTTCCGCTGAGAGAACTGCCCGACACCGCCCGTCTCTGGATCTACGGGACGGACCGTCCGCTGTCGGACGGGAAGCGCGAGGCGCTCGTGGGCGACCTGCACGCGTTCGTCGACGTGTGGACGGCCCACGGGGCGGCGCTCCGCGCCGGCGTGGAATGGGTCGAGGGGCGCTTCGCGGTCATCGCCGTGGACGAGGCTTCGGCGCCGGCCTCGGGGTGCTCGATCGATGCCCTGGTGCGGCGGCTCGCCGCGCTCGAAGCTCGGCTCGGCTGCTCGCTGCTCGACGGCACGCGCGTCTTTTATCGCGGCGAGTCCGGCGAGATCGTGGGGTGCGCCCGGGCCGCGTTCCGGGCCCGGGCGGCGGCCGGCCAGGTCGACGATTCGACCGCGGTCTTCGATCCCACCATCGAGACGCTCGCGGAACTGCGTGCGGGCGACATGGAGCGGCCGGCCTCCCGCTCCTGGCATCGACGGCTCGTGGCCCGGCCGGCCGGACGGTCCTGATCCGGGGACCGGTGTGACGGGAGGTCCGGGGGGGAGCGCGCCGGGCTCGGCAGAGGGGAAGCTGGCCTTCGCCCTCTCCGGCGGAGGCGCCCGGGCCGCCTACCAGACCGGAATCCTGTGCCACATCGGCGAGCGGCTGCCGAAGCTCCGGATCCCCCTTCTCACCGGCGTCTCGGCGGGCGCGATCAACGTCGGGTTCCTCGCCTCCTATCGCGGCGACTTCCGGCAGGCGACGCGGGCCCTGAGGCGGCGCTGGCTGTCGCTGACGACCGAGGAAGTGCTGCGGACGAACCCGACTTCGCTCCTGAAGGTGGGGATCCGGCTCGGCGGTTCGCTTCTCGGGGGCGGGATCGGACTGAGTCCGCAGTTTCGGAGCCTCGTGGACACTGCGCCGCTGCGTGAGTTCATCGAGCGCAACCTCGTCGTGGGGGCCATCGGGGAGCGGATAGCGGCGGGCTACGTCGAGGCGATCGGTCTCACGGCGATGTCCTACCAGACGGGGCGTACCGTGCTCTTCCTCCAGGGGGAATCGAGCGCGCGGCCGTGGCCCGCCACCGCGCGCAACCGGCTCGTGCGGACCGACATCTCGGTCGACCACATCCTCGCCTCCGCGTCGATCCCGCTCGTGTTCCCGGCCGTCAAACTGGGGCAGCAGTACTACGGGGACGGCAGCTTTCGCACCGCGGCGCCGCTGGCGCCCGCGATCCACATGGGCGCGGATCGCATCTTCACGATTTCGGCGCGTTATCGGCGCTCGGAACTGGAGACGAGGCGACCGGACATGGCCGGCTACCCGCCCCCGGCGCGCGTGCTGGGACTCCTGCTCAACTCGGTCTTTCTCGACACGCTCGACTGGGACGCGGCGTCGTTGCGGAGGATCAACCATCTCATCGACAGCCTCCCGCCCGAAGTGGCGGCGGAGCAGGGTCTGCGCCACGTCGACCTGCTCATCCTCAGACCCTCCCGCGACATCGGGAGGCTCGCACGCGACTTCGAAATCGAACTGCCTCCGGCGCTGAGGTTCCTGGTGCGCGGTCTCGGCACGCCGGGGGTCAAGAACGCGGATTTCATCAGCTATCTCCTGTTCGAGAGCGAATACGTGCGGACGCTCGTCGAACTCGGGGAAGCCGACGCGGAATCGAACTGGGACCGCATCGAGTCGTTTCTCACCTGACCGTGCACGCGAAGATCGTCCATTTCGCCGACCTTCACCTCGACTCTCCCTTCGCCTGGTGCGAGGCGAGCGGGGACGTGGCCCGTCGGCGGCGCGAGGCGCTGCGGGAGACGCTCCTCGCGATCACAGCTCTTGCGAGGGATACGGATGCCGACGCGCTCCTCTGCGGCGGCGATCTGTACGAGCACGACCGCGTGACCCTGGACACGGAGAAATTCCTCCGGCAGACGTTCGCGGGTCTCGACCCGATGCCCGTCTACATCGCTCCGGGCAATCACGACTGGTACGGGCCGACGAGCCTCTATGCGACGGAGGAGTGGAGCAGCAACGTCCACATCTTTCGCGAAGCGGTTCTGCGCCCCGTCCAGGTCGCACCCGGGATCACGCTCTGGGGCGGCGCGCACTGCGCTCCCGCGAATACGGACAACTTCCTCGGCGGCGGCTTCCGGGTGGAAGGCCCGGGCGTCCATCTCGCGCTCTTCCACGGCGCGGAACAGTCGTGGCTCGCCGCGCAGGGAGAGGGGAAGGTGCCGCACGCCCCCTTCGACACGGCGGACATCCGGACGGCGGGCCTCGACCACGCATTCCTCGGCCACTATCACCGGCCCGCGGACGGCGCACACCACACCTATCCGGGCAATCCCGATCCCCTGCAGTTCGGAGAGGACGGGGAGCGCGGGGCCGTCGTGGCGACGATCACGGCGGAGGGCGCGGTGGAGTGCGAACGTCGTGTCGTCGCGGTGACGCAGGTCCACGACCTCGCACTCGACGTCACGGAGTTCACGAGCCGACAGCAGATTCGAGACACCCTGCGCGAGGTCGCCGAGGGGCGGGGCGGTCTCGCGCGCCTTACGGTGGCCGGGGACCTCGAACCCTCGCTCGATCTTCAGGAGGAAACGATCCGGGAACAGTTGCTTGAGACCTTCGAGGCCGTCCAGATCCGAAAATCGGGTCTGCACCTGGCGTACGACCTCGATCAGATCCGCGAGGAACCCACCGTGCGGGGCCAGTTCGTGAGAGATGTGATGGGGGCGGATCTGCCGGAGGACGAACGACGCCGCGTGTTGAGGATGGGACTCCGAGCCCTCGACGGGCGGGACGATCTGGAGGTGCTCTGAGCCGTGCACTTCGAGTCTGTCGTAGCGTACGCCTTCGGCCCCCTGCGGGACGAGAGCCTCGAGTTCGCGCCGGGCATGAACGTCGTCTACGGTCCCAACGAGGCGGGGAAATCCTCCTGGCACGCCGCGGTCTACGCCGGCCTGTGCGGGATGCGGCGCCGCCGGGGAATGCCGCGCAAGGACGAGAAGGTCTTCGCGAAACGGCACAGGCCCTGGGGGAGCGACGGATGGGAGGTGGGGGCCGTCATCGCGCTGGAGGACGGACGGCGCGTCGAGTTGCGGCATGATCTCGCAGGCAGGGTCGACAGCAGCGCGCGGGATGCGAGCGTCGCGGGTCGCGACTACTCGAGCGAGATCATCCACGAGGGCGCGCCCGATGGCTCGCGCTGGCTGGGACTCAACCGCCGCTCGTTCCTTCACACGGCCTGTGTACGGCAGGCGGACATCCTCAGGGTGCGGGACGACCCGCTGTCCCTTCAGGAGGACATGCAGCGCGCCGCTGCCACGGCCGGGGCGGATGCGACGGCCGCGGCGGCGCTTCAGCGGCTCGATGACTACCTGAGGGACCGGGTCGGCTCGACACGGGCGCCGACGAAGCCGCTGGTGAGGACCGAACGGGAAACCGACGACGCGCGCGCGGCGCTCGAGACCGCGCAAGAGGCCCATCGCGACTACCTGCGGCGGCGTGTGCAAGTGGAGGATCAGGAGCAAGCGGCCAGGGAGGCGGAGCTGCGGGTCGAGGCCATGCACGCCGCGCTCGCCGATGCTGAAGCGAACGCGCTCGCCGAACGGCTGGGAGACGCGCGAGCGCTCGATGAACAGTTTCCTGAAGGCGCGCCTCACCCGCTGCGCGACGGCGGCGAACTGCGCAGGAAAGTCACCGAGGCGCTCACGACGTGGAGTAACCGGCCGGTATTGCAGGAGCTGACCGGGCCCTCGGCGCAGGAACTGACGGAGAGGATCGACCAGGCCCGCCGCAGGCTTCTCGCAGCACGCGCCGTGGTGGCGGAAGCCGGGGCGCTCGCCGTCGAACGCCGCGTCGCGCGGGCACGCGAGCTGGGGGGGCTCTTCCCGGCGGGCGCTCCGCGCACCTCCGCCGCCGAGGAGGCGCACGCCAGCCAGGTTCGGGACGCGCTCAACGCCTGGGAGTCGCTGCCACCCCTCCGGGAGCCGGACGGGCCGGACGTCGAGCAACTTGAACTCAGTCTGGCGGACTTCGACAAGAAGCGTCGGGGGGGCGGCGCCGCATCGGGGCCGCGACGATCCGGATCACATCTCCTCGCCTGCGGTGTCGCTGTAGTGGCGGGGATCGTCGCGGCCCTGCTGTTGCCCGATTTACGGGTCGTGGGTCTGACCCTGGCCGCCACCGGGGCCGCGGCGTTCCTCTGGCTCCGGTTCGTGGACTCGCGGCCCGGCGGGGCGGACATCGCTCTCGTGCTCGAGACGCAACGCGACGCCATGGCGCGCAGTCTCGCGGTGCGCCGCACCGAACAGGCTCGCTACGAAGCCGCCCTCGAGCGCAGAGCCGCGCTGATCGAGCAACTGGTCGACCTCGCCGCGCTCGACAACGGCGCGGGATCGGAGCCGGGGACGGTCGTCCGAAGGCTGCGCGAGTGGGAGGCGTCGTGGCGCGATGAGAAGCTGGCGCGTGCCCAGTTGGGCCTCGAATGGGACGAGCTTCAGGGACTGCTGGGCGGGTCGTCGCTGGAGGAACTCGTCGTGGAGGCCGGTCGACTCCGGGAAGAAGCCGATGGCCTCAGCGCATCCGCGGACGAATACCGGCTGGACGAACTGCGGGCACGAAGCGTATCCGCGCGTGAACTCGCCGAGTTGGAGCAGCACGTCGACGACGAACTCCGCCGGTGGCAGGAAGAACGAGCCGAGCGCCTCGCGGCGGAAGCCCGGCACCGCCTGGACACCGAGCGGGTCGCCGCCGCCACGGAGACGCTGCGAGCGACGGCCGCGCGGGTCGGCGTGACCGGGGACGACCCGGAAGAGCTGGCCGGCGCGCTCGAGGTGTGGCGGGCAGGCCGGGAACGAGCCCTGGGGGAAGCCGGACGGCGCAGCGAATCGTGGGACCGGCTACAGCAGCTGCTCGGCGACCGAACGCTGGATGAGTTCGCCGCGGAGGCGGAGCGGCTCCGCGCCCGCGCGGACCGACTGGCGCACGAGGTGGGCCCGCGCGCGCTTGCCATGGCCCGCGCGAGCGGGCCCACGGCCGAGAGACTGGAAGCTCTTCGCTCGACAGCGGAGTCCGCGCGCTCGGAGGTGGACAGGGCGCACGGCCAGCTCACGGAACGCGAGCAGAACCTCAGCCGCGTGGCGGACGCCGAAGACGATCTGGCGGCGGCCGAGCGCGAACAGGCCCTCGTTGGGCGACTCAAGCGCACACTGGACAGCACGATCGCCTTCCTGCGGGAGGCGGAGGAACGCGTCCTCCGTGACGTCGCGCCGATCCTCACGAGCACGATCCTCGAATGGCTTCCCGGAGTGACGGACGGACGCTATGCGGGCTGTCGCATCGACCCCGAGTCCCTGCTCGTGGAGGTCCGCACGAACCGGGGACGCTGGCGTGCCGCCGAGCTGCTGTCGCACGGGACGGCCGAGCAGATCTATCTGCTCCTCAGGTTCGCACTCTCCCGCCATCTCACCGGGACGGGTGAGACCTGTCCTCTGATCCTCGACGATGTCGTGGGCGCGTCGGACGCGGAACGCAAGGAGGCGATGCTCCGGACGCTGCGCGCGGTCGGGGAATCGACCCAGGTCATCCTCTTCACCCATGAGGACGCTGTCCGGGACTGGGCCAGGCGGAACCTCCACGCCCCGCGCAACTGTCTGATCGAACTCGCGGGACCCCGGCCGCACGCCGAGGAGCGGCCGGCTACCTGAACGCCTTCGAACTCGTAGAGTGGCCCGGGTCCACCTTCGCACTCGGGTCCATGTAGTGCACCGCGTTGTTGACGGCGATGGCGGCCTCGCCGAAGCCGGTGGAGATGAGTTCCAGCTTGCCCTCGTAGGTGGCGATGTCTCCCGCCGCGTACACCCCCGGGATGTTCGTCCGCATGCGCGAGTCGACCAGGATCGCATTCTTTTCGAGTTCGAGTCCCCATTCGGCGATCGGACCGATGTTGGGGACGAACCCGATGAGGGCGATGATCTCGTCCACCTCGAGCCGGACCGTTTCCTTCGTCTTCGTGTGCTGGAGCGTCGCGGCCTCGACCCGGTCGCTCCCGTGGATCTCCGTCACGGTGTGGAAGGTCCGGAGCTCCAGCTCGCCCCTCTCGTGCGCGCCCTCGACCTGCGCCACCGTGCGCTCGTGCGCGCGATACCGGTCCGAGCGGTGAATGTGGGTCAGCTCGCCGGCGATCTCGCGCAGCGCCCAACTCCAGTCGAAAGCGGAATCGCCCCCGCCCACGAGGAGGACCCTCTTCCCGCGGAATGATTCGGGGTCCTTCACGTGGGCGGTCAGCCCCCGCTTCCAGAACTCGTCCCAGCCCGGCGCGGCCAGGGTCCGGCTCTTGAAGGCGCCCTTCCCCCCGGCGATGACGACGGTCCGCGTTGGACGCGGTCCCTCATCCGTGCGAAGGTCGAACGATTCGTTTCCGGGATTCAGGGCGAGCACGCGTTCTTCGAGGCAGACTTCCGCATTGAACTGCGTCGCCTGCGTCACGAGATCCCGCGCCAGATCCTTGGCCAGGATCCGTGGGAACCCGGCCACGTCAAAGACGTTCTTCTCGGGATAGAGAGCGGTCAACTGACCGCCGAGTTCGGGCAAAACGTCGATGATACGGGCCGACACACCCCGCATTCCGGCGTAGAACAACCCGTAGAGACCGGTCGGGCCCCCTCCGATGATTGTGATATCGACCGTTTCGTTGCGCACGCCGTCGTTGTCCCCGCCATCCGGAACCGGTCACGCCACGCTCTTCCATTTGCGGCGCAGACAGTGCGTCCCGTAATCGATGATCGCCCACACGGAGGTGACCCCGACGAGGAGCACGAGTGCCGGAACATATCGGGGGTCGAAGATCAGAGCGAGAAGCGTAAGGAACTGCAGTCCCGTGGCGATCTTGCCCGGCCAGCGTGGTGTGAAGGGGATGATGAGAGACGCCAGGCGAGCGAGAAAGTACGACCCGGCAGTGTACAGGTCCCTCAGGATCAGGATGAGGAACGACGCCCCGTCGAGTCCGCCCGAGGCGAGGAAGCTCGCAAGCGCGAGGAGGACGAACAGCTTGTCGCAGAGCGGATCGAGCAGGAGTCCGATCTGCGAGCGGGTCCCGCTGACGCGGGCGATGAACCCATCCAGGACATCGGTCGCGCCAGCCGTGGCCACGAGCACAGCCATGAGCCCGGGGTCCGTCACCACGGTGAACGCGAGTCCGAGCGGAATGCGACTCAGCGACAGGAGATTGGAAAGGGTCAGGAACCCCGGGTCGTGCGTCTTTATGGGAATCCTCCGCTTCCGTCTGGTCTCCAGGCCCTCCGGGTGACCGGGAAGATGCACGTTCGGGGGGCGCGTCTCCAGTGCTCGCGCCACCGTCGCCACCGCCTCCCCGGGGACCCGGCGGCGAATTCGATTACGCCGGCAGGTCCGCGTTGTCGGCCTCGAGTTCCGCGTCGGCCGGCCGCGGGTCGAGCATGACGAGATCCTCGACGACGACGTCCACGGTCGGGATCGCGATCCCGTCCCGTTCGAAGGATCCGTATTCGAGGTGGCCTTCGACGTAGAGTCGCGCGCCCTTGCGAACGTATTCGCCGACCGTCTCCGCCTGCCTCCGCCAGAACGTGAGACGGTGCCAGTCGGTGCGATGCTGGGTCTCCCCGTTCTTGCGGAAGACACGGTTGGTCGCGAGTGAGAGGTGCGCGACCGGGGTGCCGGAGGTCGTCTCGCGGACATCGGGGTCGCTCCCGGCGTTGCCTACGAGGATGACCCGGTTAACGCTTCTTGACATGCGTGCCTTCTCCCTTCGTGTTCATGGACGGGTGTTTCGGACGTGCAAGTATCCGGTCCGGACGACGGGCTCCCAAGGCCGACCCCTCCACTAGGCGAGGTGGCGCATCGGATCTTGACGGCGGCGGCGCAAAGGGGTCTGCTCAGGAATGGTCGACATCGATTCTCGTGTCAGAACGGCGCGGCGCCGGGCCCGGACGGGCTTCCTCCTGATCGCCGGCGGCGCGCTGCTGGCGGGAGCCGTCTTCTCCAGCGACCTCATCGTTCGCTGGAGTCTCGAAGGGTCGCGCATCACCGTGCTGGCGCATTCGGCGGCGGGACTCTCGCCAGGTTCGACCGTCTGGGTGGCGGGGCGACCGGTGGGGCGCGTCTCATCCATCTCCTTCCGCCCGCTCGACGCGAGCCCCCATGAGCCGACGCAGGCGCATGTCGTGGTCGAGGCCGTGATCGAACGGGTGGCCGTGCCGATCCTTCGAGAAGACGCCACGGCCGAGGTGCGGGCGTCCGACCCTCTCGCGTCGGCGATCGTGGCCATCGATCCGGGAAGCGGATCCGCGCCGCCCTGGAACTTCTCCGATACGCTCCGCGCGGCGGGGCCGCCGCTCGACCCCGAAGCCGTCCTCGCGCGCGCGGACACGCTGGCGATGGCGGTGCGATCGCTCGAGGCTCTCGCGGCGGAGGCCGGGAAAGCGATCACGTCGGGTCGCGGCTCACTTGCGCGCCTGCGCGAGGAGCCCGAGACGCTGGAGGGGCTGAGGCACGAGTTCGGAACGCTGCGAGAACTTCTCGAAGGCGACCTCTCACGGTCTTCGCTGGCTCGGCTCGTGACGGACACGCTCGTGGGGGCGGCGGCCGACCGGGTCGGCGAACGGCTCGCGGCGTGGGACGCGTCCCCGGAGCGTTGGGCGTCGCGCCGCAGCATCGAGACGGCCACGGCGGCCGTCGAGGCGATGGGAATCCGTCTTGTGTCGCTCGCGCAGCGGATCGAGCGGGGGGAAGGCACGGTGGGTCGCGCGCTGATGGACGGCGAAATCCGCCGGCAGCTCGACGCCCTGCGCGCCACGGTCGCCGCCCTCGCCGAGGAGTTGAAGTACAGCCCGTCGCGGTGGCTGCGCGTCCGGGTCTTCTAGCGGCCCGTCAGCTTCTCCGGCTCGGCAGCGCGCCATGCACGGCGAACTTCAGGAGTTCGGTCGTACGGCCACGCCTTCGCCGGACGGCGATGACGATGTGATCGACGACCTGGTCGCGGTCCTCGAGCGACACGGCGACATCGACGGATCCATCCGCCGCCGTGATCCGCGTACGGATGGCGCGACCCGGCTCGGCGTCCGCCGCGCGGGCCGGGTTCCGGCACAGCGTGCGGGAAGAGCGGCGTCCCCCCGGTACCGGGCACGACAACTTCAACAGCCGGAACCAGTCCGGCTGATAGCTTATACGCCACAGATTGCCGAGCTGGTCGAGTCCTCTTCCCTCGCGATTGTGTCTGGCCATCGGGCGCTCGACGGTGAGAGTTGACTTGCTGGCGGTCGCTTGACCCTGTCGGGCGGCCCCATTATGGTCGTCGGGTCCGCCCCGGACCACATCCCCCGGCTGTAGCTGCCGGCAGTACCTCACGACCGCAACCCGGCTCACTCACGCTCCCACTCCCTCTTCCGGAGGATGGCGTTGGATATCGCCGAACTCAAATCGAAGTCGATCGGCGAGCTTCATGACCTGGCCGAAGAACTCGACCTTCTCAACTTCTCGGGTCTTCGCAAGCAGGATCTGATCTTCCGAATCGAGCAGGTTCTGCTCGATTCCGACGTGGTCCTGCGCGGCGAGGGCGTGCTCGAGATCCTGCCGGAAGGCTACGGATTCCTCCGGAGCCAGGACTGGAACTATCTGTATGGACCGGACGACATCTACGTCTCCCCCTCGCAGATCAAACGCTTCGACATGCGGACGGGGGACACGATCCAGGGCCGGGTTCGGCCGCCGAAGGAGGGGGAGAGGTATCTCGCCCTCCTCAAGGTCGAGACCCTGAACGGCGTGGACCCGGACAAGGCGAAACACCGGATCGCGTTCGACAACCTGCGGCCCCGCTATCCGGAGGAGAGGCTCGTCCTCGAGTCCGAGGACGGCGATGTGTCGATGCGGATTCTCGATCTCATCGCGCCCATCGGGAGGGGGCAGCGGAGCCTGATCGTGTCTCCGCCGAAGGCCGGGAAGACGATCCTCCTCCAGAAGATCGCGAACGCCATCGTCGCGAACCAGCCGGACGCGAAGGTGATCGTGCTTCTCATCGACGAGAGGCCCGAAGAGGTCACGGACATGGAGGAGAACGTCCCGGCCGAGATCATCTCCTCGACCTTCGACGAGCCGGCCGACCGCCATACGCAGGTCGCGGAGATGGTCATCGAGAAGGCGAAGCGGCTGGTGGAGTACCAGCACGATGTCGTGATCCTGCTCGATTCCATCACGCGGCTGGCCCGCGCCTACAACACGACGGTACCCCACTCCGGGAAGATCCTCTCGGGCGGCGTGGACGCGAACGCGCTCCACAAACCGAAGCGCTTCTTCGGAGCGGCACGGAACATCGAGGAGGGCGGGAGCCTCACGATCATCGCGACCGCGCTGATCGAGACGGGGAGCCGGATGGATGAGGTCATCTTCGAGGAGTTCAAGGGCACCGGCAACAGCGAGGTGCTGCTGGACCGTCAGATATCGGACAAGCGGATCTATCCGGCCATCGACCTCAACCGCTCGAGTACCCGCAAGGAGGAACTCCTCCTCAATGAGGTCGAACTCAATCGCATGTACCTGCTGCGGAACTTCCTGTCGGACATGCCGCCGGCCGAGGCGATTCAGTTCATGATCGAACGGATGCGGCGCACGGACACCAACCAGGAGTTCCTCGACTCGATGGCCGCCGGCAGCTAGCGCGGGCAGCTAGCGCGGGCAGCCAGTCCGGCAACCGCTCCCGCCGTTACGGGGCCCTCAGCCAGCGGTCCTCCAGCACCTCGACGAGGGCGGTGTGTGTCGCACCTCCCGCCGTCAGCGTCACTCGGTAGATGCCGGGATCGACCGGCGGTCCGAGCGTCTGCACCGGGCTCTCGGGGGCCGGGTTCGTGCGCAGGTTCCATTGCACGCGATTGAGGCCGGCGTTTCCGGTCCCCGCGAGTTCCCGCACGACCTCCCCCGACGTGACTGCCGAGATCTCGATCGAGACGTCGGCCGGAGCGGACAGGTAGTACTGGATCGCCGTGCCGGCCGGCGCGTTCTCTCCCACCCAGTTCTTGTTACCCGTGACCGAGCGGCTGCGCTGGATCTCGTTCTTCCAGCGCACGGCCGGGCTCGGCTCGAAGAGGTGCGCGTCCTGCGCCAGCACGTCGTCGTCCAGCGCCTGCAGGGCCGTGACATCATCGAGCACGTAGATGCTGCGGCCGTGCGTCGCGAGGACGAGGTCGTTCTCCCGCGGGTGGACGAGCACGTCCTCGATCCGCACGACCGGCAGGTCGGGCATGAAGTCGTGCCACGTCCCGCCCTCATCCAGAGAGACGAAGAAGCCGAACTCCGTCCCGGCGTAGAGCAGCCGCGGGTTGCGCGGATCCTGACGGATCGTGTTCACGTTGCCGTACGACGGCAGGTTGGAACTGATGCTGGTCCATGAGCGGCCATAGTCCCGCGTCACGTAGACATGGGGCCGGAGGTCGTCGTTCTTGTGTCCATCGATGGAGACGTAGGCGGTCGCGGGATCCACATGCGAGGCCTCGACGCGGGATACGTAGTGGCGCGTCGTCCCGTCGGGGAGGCTCCGGCTCACCTCGGTCCAGGTCGCGCCGCCATCCCGGCTCACCTGGATGTTCCCGTCATCGCTCCCGGCCCAGAGAATTCCCGGCACGATCGGCGACTCGGTCATCGACGTGAGGCTGCTCCACATGGAGACGCCATCGTTCCGCGACGGATTGCATTCCACCCCCGGTCGAACTGCGAGCAGCGGGGAACCGCGTTCGCCACGCCCATCACGACCTCGGCGTCCCGGTCGATGTCCTTCGTGAGGTCCGGGCTCATCGTCCACGTCTCGCCGCGGTCGCGTGAGGTGAAGAAGCGGTTGCCTCCGGCGTGCAGGATCCGCGGGTTGTGCGGCGAGAGGAGGAACGGAGTGTTCCAGTTCCAGCGGATTTCGGTGCCCACCGGCGGCGCGGGAACGATGTTCGTGTTCTCCGGATTGTCTTCGCTGGGGGCGCGCGGCGTGATCGACCGGGACTCCCCGGTGCGCAGGTCGACCCGTCGGATACGGCCGTTCTGCGATTCCGCGAACACGATCGCGGCGTCGGTCGGGTCAACCTGGGTGTAGAATCCGTCTCCGCCCCCGACGCGATACCAGTCCTGCGACAGGATCGGCCCCGAGCGGGATTGAGGGCGCGATGAGCGCCAGCGTGATCGTTACAAGGAGGCGCGTGCCGGGGGCGTCGGGCATGTGATCCTTCTCTCGGTCCGTGATCGATTGGCAGTCCGCCATTATCCCACGCGGGATCGGACTCTGTCAAAACGGGACCGGCTCGGGCGGGGGGGGGGGGGGGGGATGTCCACGACCCCGACCCCTGCCGACCCGGTGCCCGGCGACTTGCCCGAGGGGAGCCGGAAGAGCATGCTGCTTTCGTCGGCTGAACCGGAGGATGCATGCCCATATACGAGTACAGATGCCGCGGCTGTATGCATGAGTTCGAGCTCCTCGTCCTGGGTCGGCGGACGCCGGCCTGTACGTCGTGCGAGAGCGAGGATCTCGAGAAGCTTATCTCCCTGCCGCGGGTCCACTCCGAGTCCCGGAAGGGGAGATCGCTCGTGGCCGCGAAGAAGCGCGATGCGAAACTCGGGAGCGAGCGCATGCGTGCCCAGCGGGAGTACGAGCTCAGCCACAACGATTGAAGACCCGGCCCAACGACGCGAGCGTCAAGGATTTCCTCGCAAAGGCAGGGAACGAGCGAAGGCGAGGGGACGCGCTCGCGCTGCTCGAGTTGATGAAGGGGGTGACCGGCGAGGAGCCGGTGATGTGGGGGGATTCGATCGTCGGTTTCGGCAGCTACCACTACCGGTACGCCAGCGGGCGGGAGGGCGACTGGCCGCTCGCCGGATTCTCGCCGCGGAAGCACGCGCTCACGCTCTACATCATGTCGGGGTTCGCGAAGCACGGTGAACTGCTGTCGCGGCTGGGCCGGCACAGGACCGGCAAGTCCTGCCTCTACATCAAGCGACTCGAGGACGTCGATCTGAACGTGCTCCGCGAACTCGTGGAGCGTTCGGTGGAAGAGGTCTCGACTCGCTACGCCGGCAGCGGTTCGTAAGCGTGGGGGGAGGGGACGGACGGGCCATGGCGGGGACCGGATGACGAATTCCTACGCCGAGGCGCTGGCCGCGCACGGCCTGGAAGATGTGCAGCCCCGGTACAGGCGGCTTCTCCTCGAGCTGAAGGCGCGGGATGCTGCGGCCTACGAACGCGCCGTCGCGCGATACCGGTCGGAGGTCGAAGGGGTGACTCCGGGAGCCGACGCGCTGGCGGCCTGGCTTTCCTACGGGGCGTGGCTGGCTTCCCGGATCGAACCCGGCAGACTCGTCAGGATTTCGTCCGAGGGACTCGCGACCCCGGCTCCGGATCCGGCCCCGTCGGATCCCATGCTGATCCATCTGCCCGAGGCGCCGAACCGAAGAGCGTTGGTGGTCGCGATGCCCTCCGACCCAACGGACGCGCAGCGCGCCACGGCCGACCTGTTGTGCGAGTAGAGGCCGCCCCGGCCCATGGATGAGGTGGAAGAGGAGGAACGGCGGTGACATCAGGCACCCTGCGGCACGAGCGGATCGAGCCGCGCGGCCTCGAACAGGAGATGCGCGAGTCTTTCATCGACTACTCGATGAGCGTCATCGTGCAGCGAGCGCTCCCCGATGCCCGCGACGGTCTCAAACCGGTCCATCGCCGGATCCTCTACGCGATGCGGGAGGAGGGACTGCACCCGTCGCGGCCGCACAAGAAGAGCGCGACGGTCGTGGGTAACGTGCTCGGCCGCTATCACCCGCACGGGGACAGCGCCGTCTACGACACCATGGTCCGCATGGTGCAGGATTTTTCGCTGCGTTACCCGCTCATCGACGGACAGGGCAATTTCGGCTCGATCGATGGCGATTCGGCGGCCGCCTACCGGTATACGGAAGTACGGCTTACGCCTCTGGCCGTCGATCTGCTCGAGGACATCGATCGCGACACGGTCGACATGCGGCCCAATTTCGACGGGCGCCTTACCGAGCCCGCGGTGCTCCCCTGCCGGTTGCCCCACCTCCTGCTCAACGGAAGCGACGGGATCGCGGTCGGGATGGCGACCAAGGTTCCGCCGCACAATGCGGTGGAACTCCTCGGCGCGGTCGACCACCTCGTCGAGAACCCGGAATGCGGCGTGGACGAACTACTCGCCCTCGTGCCCGGGCCCGACTTCCCGACGGGTGGCTACATCTGGGGCCGGACCGGCATCGAGTCCGCCTACCGGACGGGTCGCGGTCGGATCGACATGCGCGCCCGGATCCACCTGGAGGAGGCGAGGTTCGGAAAGAACTCGCTCATCGTCACCGAACTCCCCTACCAGGTGAACAAGACACGCGTCATAGAACAGATCACGCGGCTGGTGCGGGCCGGACGGGCCGACGCGATCACGGACCTCCGCGACGAGTCCGACCGGGACGGCATCCGGCTCGTGATCGAACTCAAGCGTGACGCCAAGCCGGAGAAGGTCGTCGCCACGCTGTTCAAGAAGACGCAACTCCGGTACACGTTCGGCGTCATCAACCTCGCCCTCGTCGACGGCAGGCCCGAGGAGCTCGATCTCAAGACCGCCCTCGGAATCTGGATCGAACACCGGCTCTCCGTGATCCGCCGCGGCGCGGCGCACGATCTCGACCGCGCCCGGGATCGGGCGCACGTCGTCGAAGGCCTTCGAGTGGCGCTGGACGACATCGGCCGCGTGATCGAGATCATCCGCGGATCGAAGACCGTAGAGTCCGCGAGAAGCGGGCTGCTGGCGGAGTTCGCGCTGAGCGAGCGGCAGGCCGACGCGATCCTGGCCATGCGACTCGTCCAGCTGACCGGCCTCGAACGCACGAAGCTGGCGGAAGAGCTCCTGGCGCTGCAGGAGGAGATCGTGCGCCTCTCCGCGCTCGTGGAGGATGAGGGCACACGGCGGAGCTTTCTGCGCGAGGAGCTTCGGGAGCTCGCGAGACGATACGCGGACCCCAGGCGGACCGAGATCCTCGACGATGGGACGACTTTCCGAGTCTCCCGGGGCGGCGGTGGCGAGACGAAACTCGTGCTCGTCAGCCGGGGCGGCTACGTGAAAGCCCAGGCGGCGGCGACGGGCGGGGGGCTGGCGGGGGCCGAGGCCCTGTCGAACCGGGAGGGCGATTTCGCGCGCCACGCGTTCCTGGCCGGCGGAGGGCAAACCATCCTGCCGGTCACGGCGCGCGGACACGCGCACGCCCTGCCCGTCTCCGCGCTGCCGCGGGGTACGCGCAGCTCTCGCGGCAGGCACCTGTCGGAGTTCCTGGACCTTGAGCTGGGCGACGAGATCGTCGTCGTCCTGCCGGTCGAAGACTTCGCTCAGGACCGGTTTCTTGTCGTCGTCACGCGACAGGGGCAGGTCAAGCGCTCCGCCCTGTCCGACTATGCCAATGCGCGCGCCGCGGGCATCATCGGGGTCCGGATCGCACGCGGCGACGAGGTCGTGGCGGCCTTCATCACCGAGGGCGGCGGCGACCTCCTCCTGGCGACCCGATCCGGCCAGGCGATCCGCTTTCCGGAGTCCGCGATCCGCGTCATGGGCCGTACGGCCCGTGGCGTGAAGGCGATCGAACTCACCCGCGGCGACGTCGTCGTGGCCGCCGCGGCCCCTCGGCCGGACGCCGATCTGCTGGTCGCTACATCGGCGGGCTACGCAAAGCGGATCCCCTTCACCGAGTTCCGGGTGCAAGGGCGGGCCGGGAAGGGATTCACGATCCTCCCGGAACGGAAACGGACCGGCCACCTGGTGGGATTCATCGAGGCGCATGCCGCGGACGAGGTCGCGTGGGAGCTGTCGGATGGCTCGGTGACGACGACCTTGGCGAGGGCCGCGATCCGGCGCGCCCCGCGGGAGGCGGGCCGTCCGGCGGTCAGCCTGCCCCCGGGCGTCGCGGTCGAAGCCGTGCACCCGATGCACTCCGGCCGGCGGGGGCAGACCGATTCCCCGCCCGCGGACGAGCCGCGGACGCCGCCCTCCCCTGAACGGACAGCGCCGGATGGCGCGCCACAGGCGGAGTTCGAGTTCTGAACACATCTCGGTTGCGTTATCGACACCCGTTTTCGGCGCGCGTACGTTCCGGTCGCGTTGACGCACCACGGCGGGAGGGACGGATGGTCAGACCTGTTGAGGCGGTTCGCGCGCGGCCGTTCCTCCGGCTCGCGTGGCTGGCGATCGCATCGCCGTTGCTGGGCGGCTGCGACGGAGCGTCGTCCGCCGGCAGTCCCCGGAGCGAGGCGGCACCCGGCGACACGGCCGCCATGTATGCCGCGCAGTTGGCGGAAAGTCTCGGTGGACGGGACGCGTGGGACCGAACGCGCTATCTCTCGTTCCGCTGGATCGTCGAGCGGGACGGACAGGTGGTGGCCAACCGGGAACACGCCTGGGATCGGTACGACGGGAGATATCGCGTCGCCTACGAACAGGAAGGCGCCGCGTACGTCCTGCTGTTCAACGTCAACGAGGTCGAGGAGCATCCCGAACTCGGCAAGGTTCCCGCCGGCCGCGCCTGGGTCGGCGGCACGGAGTTGACCGGTGCCGCGCGCGACTCCGCTCTGCGGCGGGGGTACGGGGCCTTCATCAACGATACGTACTGGGCCGTGATGCCCTTCAAGTGGGAGGACCTCGGCGTGCACCTCGCGTATGAGGGGACCCGGACGCTCTCCGATGGAGGCGAATACGCGGCGGTCCACCTCAGCTTCGATCAGGGCCTGGGCACCACCGAGGATCAGTACTGGGGCTTTCTCGACGAGTCGGGGCGAATGGCGGCCTGGCAGTATCACCTCGGACGGTCCGAAGCCCCCGGCGACGTCATCTGGTGGTCCGATTGGCGTCAGGTGGGCGACATCCAGTTCGCCATGACGCGAGTCATGGACGACGGAGAGCGCTTCATCTACTTCGAAGATGTCGCCGCGAGCGAGACGGTACCCGAAGGACGCTTCGACCCGCCGGCCACTTGAACGAACTCGGTTCCGGTCCCCCGCCGCCCCATTCGATCGTGTCCAGCGAAGACGAGGGACGCCGCTACAGGGAGGGCGTCTACGAACCGCTCGACGAGAACAACCTGCCGGACGCACCCGACGGCGGGGCCTTCCCGCGGCGGGGCCACGGGCCGCCCTTCAAGCTCGTGCGGGAGATGTCCCGGGTTCCCCGTCTCAAGTACATCATCGGTCCCTCCGTCATCGCACTCGGCATGGGGCTCGGCAGCGGAGAGTTTCTGCTGTGGCCCAACCTTGTCGCCGCGAACGGATTCTCCATCTGGTGGCTGTTCTGGATCGGGGTGGTCACGCAGTTCGTCGTCATCGGCGAGATCGAGCGCTGGACGATCGCCACGGGCGAGTCGACCTTCAACGGGATGGCGCGACTCGACCGGTTCGGGTTCTGGCCGTGGCTGTTCCTGGTCGCGACACTGGTGAGCTTCTTCTGGCCTGGCTGGGCGTCGCAGTCCGCCGAGTTCGTGGGCCAGATCGTCGTGATCAGCGGGGGGCCGGACATTGCGTGGCAGCCGATGGCGCTCCTCATGCTCGCCTGTATCTGGTTCGGGCTCGCGGTCTCCCGCATCGTGTACAACGTGCTCGAGCGCCTGGAGATCGCGCTCGTGGCGGGGTTCTTTCCGCTGCTCCTGATCACGCTGCTCGTCGTCGGCCTCGTCCCGTCGAACCTGCTCGAACTCGCGGTGGGCGCGGTCTCGTTCGGGCGCGCACCGGCGGAACTGTTCACGGGGGACCAGTTTCCGACGCTGATTCTCGCGGTGGCGTACGCGGGAACCGGAGGAACGCTGCTCCTCGCCCAGTCGCTGTGGCTGCGCGACAAGGGCTTCGGGATGGCGAGGTTCCAGGGGCGGATCGCCGGAATACGGGGCCGGAACGAGGAGATCAGCACGACCGGTTTCGTCTTCGACGCGGCCGATCCGACCGCACTCGGGCGCTTCCGCGGGTGGATGAGGATCGTACATCACGAACTGCTCGTCTCGTTCGTGTTCCTCACGCTCCTGAGCGTCGTCATCACGTGCATGCTGGTCGTCGAAACGCTCGGTACGGACCATCCCGGTCTGGCGGGAGACCTGACCGGGATGGTGACCCTTCAGGGCGAGGCGATCCAGCGCGTCGGCGGGCTGTGGCTGAGGATCGCGTTCCTGTTGGGAGGGTCGCTCGTCATCTTCTCGACACAGCTCGCGATCCTCGACACGGTGACCCGGATCACGGGCTGCATCTTCTACGAACGCTTCGGGCATCGCACGCGCTTCTTCACCCAGAAGCGCACCTTCCTCCTATTCCTGACGATCTTCGTGCTGGCCGCGATGGGGATCATCACCGCGTCGTGGATCGGCGGCGAGGGGCTGGACGTGCTTCAGCCCGATTTCCTGCTCCTCATTGCCGGGCCGTTCACGATGACCAGCATGTTCCTGTTCACGCTCGTGGTCGGCTACATGAACGTGCGGCGCCTGCCGGCTCAACTGGGCCCGCCGGCCTGGAAGCGGTGGAGCCTGCTTTGGGCCGCCGTCCTCTGGGGGTGGTTCACCGCCGAACAGCTATCCCGGACGGCGATGTCCGTCGCGGCCGTCGACCCGCGATTCATGGAGTCGCTGGCCCTGCACCCGATCCGGATCCTGTTCTACGCGTTGTGGCTCGCCGCCCTGGGCTGGTTCGCGGTCCGCACACTCCCGAGTGGGGAGAAGAGGCGGGCTCGAGCGTAGGACCCGGCGCCGAAGGGCGCGGACTCAGGTCGCGGGATCAGGCGTAGCCTCGGCCATTCTCCGGGCCATTTCCTCCGCGGCGTGCATCCGTGACAGGTCGAGCGAGAAGTCGGGCCGCTCCACCGGCGACAGCTTGTCCATGAGTTCACGGATTTCCCGCGGGGCAAGACCCGCCGCCTTGAGGTCGTCGCGGGTCGCCATCCCGTCGGCATGGATGGACCCCGCTTCGGCATCGGCACGAAGCAGGTGGCGCAGGATCGCGAGCTCTCCCGCACTCAGGTGCGCGCCCATGACTTCGTAGTCGATCCAGGCTTCGTAGCTGAGCGGCGCGACCCGCTCGAGCATCCCCGCCATCACCCGGCCGTACTCCTGGATCTCCCACTGCGCATGGGCGTCCACCCTGAGCCGAAGGAAGTGAAGCAGGTTGTGCAGGTCGATCTTCCAGTACCACTGCGTGTAGGTGGAGAGCGGCAAGTCGATGCGCGCCAGCTCCCGGGCGACATCTTCGGAGAGCAGCCACCCGTACGCGTCAGCCGCTTCGGTCCGCAGCCGCTCCCACCGATCGATCGCGCCTCGGTACAGGGCCCGAGGGGCGGGGTCTCCCTGCCGCCCCTGGTTGTTCAGACTGCTCTGATAGGCGAACTGCGCCGGGTCCGGCTCATAGAAGAGGAGCGGCAGGAGGCTGTACCGGGCGCTGAGTTCATTGACGGAGGCGGTGCGGTGCCGGATCCACTGGCGCGCCACGAAGATCGGCATCGAGCAGTGAAACTTGAACTCGACCATCTCGCTCGGCGTCGTATGGGCGTGCCGGCGCAGGTAGCGGACGAGACCGCGTGTCTGGCTGACCCGGCGGGTGCCGGCCCCATAGCTCACGCGGGCGGCTGCCTCTACGTCGGCGTCCGAACCCATGTAGTCGACGAGCGCGACGAACCCGTGGTCGAGCACGGGGAAGTACCCGCCGAGGATCTCCTCGGCCGCTGCGACCGTCGGTCTCTTCGTCTCCATGGGCTACCCGCGCGCCTCGAACCAGGTGGTTTCGGGCAGAATATCAGTTCGGCAGCACACGGGCGACCGCGCGCTGCCAGCCGGCATACAGCTCTTCGCGCACCCCGGGTTCCATGGCCGGGGTCCAGGCGCGGTCGTGCCGCCGCAGAGCGGCGACGCCCGGCAGGTCCGCGAACAGGCCGGCGCCGAGCCCGGCCAGCATCGCCGCCCCGAGCGCGGTCGTCTCCGTGACGGCGGGGCGGGCGATCTCGAGGTCGAGCATGTCGGCGAGGAACTGCATGGCCCAGGCGTTCCGGGTGAAGCCTCCGTCCACGCGCAGTCTCCGCGGGCGGGGCGCCCCGTCCGCCTGCATGGCGTCGATCAGTTCCCGCGACTGGTAGGCCACCGCCTCGAGGGCCGCGCGGGCGATCTCGGCCCTGCCCGTATCGCGCGTCATGCCGAGCAGCGCCGCGCGCGCGCCGGGGTCCCAGTGGATGCCGCCCAGTCCGACGAAGGCCGGCACGAGCACCACCCCCCCGGTCGAGTCGACGGAGCGGGCGAGCACCTCCGTCTCCGCCGCATCGGAGATGATGCCCAGCCCATCCCGCAGCCACTGAACCGAGGCGCCCGCGACGAAGATGCTCCCCTCCAGCGCGTAGGTGCGCTCACCCCCGAGCTGCCAGGCAACCGTGGTCAGCAGGCCGTGCTGCGAGGTCAGCCGCTCGGACCCGGTATTGAGGAGCGCGAAGGCCCCCGTCCCGTAGGTGAACTTCATCCCCCCCGGCTCGAACGCCGCCTGGCCGAAGGTGGCCGCCTGCTGGTCTCCGGCGATGCCCCGCACCGGGATCGGACGGCCGAACAGGTCGGCGCGCGTCTCGCCGAAATCGCCCGCGGAATCCCGAACCTCGGGCAGTACCGCGGCGGGCACTCGCAGCAGTTCGAGCAGTTCGCCGCGCCACTCACCCTCGCCAATGTCGTACAGGAGCGTGCGCGACGCGTTCGTCGCGTCCGTCGCGTGCACTCGCCCTCCGGTGAGGCACCAGAGCAGCCAGCTGTCGATCGTCCCGAAGGCCAGTTCGCCCCGCACCGCGGCATCGCGCGCTCCGGGGACCCGGTCCAGGATCCACGCCAGCTTCGTCCCGGAGAAGTACGGATCGAGCCGCAATCCGGTGTGGCGCGCGACCCGCTCCTCATGACCCGCCTCGCGAAGTTCGGCGCAGGCGTCCGCCGTCCGCCGGTCCTGCCACACGATCGCCGGGTGGATCGGCCTCCCGCTCGCGCGTTCCCACACGACCGTCGTCTCTCGCTGGTTGGTGAGACCGATCGCCTCCACAGGGTGCCCGAGGGCCTCGGCGGCCCCGATGACCTCCCGCGTGACCTCGATCGCGTCGTCCCGGATGCGCTCGGGATCGTGCTCCACCCAGCCCGGGGCGGGATAGCTCTGCGGCAACTCGCGTTGCGCAGTCGCGACCGGCTTCCCCGAAAGGTCGAACGCGATGGCGCGCGTCGAGGTCGTGCCCTGGTCGATCGCGACCAGGGCGGGTCCGCGCCTCAACGCTACGGCGACCGACGAACGAACTCGACCTGCGCGGTCAGGAGTCCCGCCGCCTTGAGGCCCTCGTCCAGCACCAATCGATCCATGCCGTCAAAGTAAACGGTGCTCGCCTGCATCCACAGCCAATCCTCACGGTCCGCAGGGAAGACCAGGGGAGTCGCCTCGAGACCTGCCAGGTCCAGGACCAGACCGATCGTGTGCTCCGACGTGATCCGGGCGAAGATGCGACCGTCCGGCAGAGGCCGGAGATTCGTTACGATCTCCGTTCCCAGAACTCGCTCAGGTCCTCCGAAGCTCTCAACGGCCTCGCGGTTAAGCCTCAGCCTGCGAGCCCGCATTTCCCTGGGCAGGAAGACAACGCTGACCAGCTCTCCGTCGGGATCGAAACTCGCGAGCGCGAGCTGGTCCCCGTCGAGGACATGGATCAGACCGTTCCCCGTAACCGTGACCAGGTCCACGGGCAACTGAAACACGCCTTCCGGGTCGGTGCGCAACTCGTCCGGGATCCGTCCGAAAGCTTCATTCCCCTGCGCCGTCACTCGTGCCAGGTAGTAATCCGGGAACGCGTCCCCCGCGACAAGCAGTCCGAGTTCCGAATGTAAAGCGACGTCGTTCGCGTTGCCGGGGACCTGCTGGCTGGTCACGAAGTCACCGTCCAGGGTCAGGTACGAGACTCGTCCGGTTCCGATGTCCAGCACCAGGACTTGATCGACCGCGGGGGCCATGCGCCTGGGGAACCTGTATTCTCCGGGGCCATCCCCATCCCTGCCCGCGATCCGCACGGGATTCAGGCTCCGGTCGAGGAGGACGACTCGTTGGTTGAGCCCATCGGCGACGAAATAGCCTTTGGGGGTCACGATCATGTCCGCGATCGAGCCCAAGCTGACGCGTTCGTCAAACTGATCGAGATGGGCGTCAAGCGACCGAATCTCGTAAGCCCGGCTGGTCTCGGCGAAATAGACGCGTCCGTCGTCTCCGGTGACCCGGGACTCACCACATGCCACGAGACCGAGGGCACTCGCCAGCGCGAACGCAGCCGTCCACGGGGCCGCTGCCGGCCACCGATCAGAACTCGGTGGCCGGCAACGGTTCGCAGCGCGGCCCGCTAACCGCACGGTACGCGGTCGCGAACCGATGGTAGGCACGTGGGGGCGCCTCACTGGAAGCCGAACTCGGTGTAATCATCACACCGGACCCGTATCGTTCCGCCGCCCGTCATCGAATAGGAGCCGACGTTGAAGGTCACGGAGAAACCGACCGAAACCCCCGCGCCGACACCGAAGTTGAGCGTCACGCTCTGAGAGCCCCGGAGCGTCCCGTGGGCTGGATTGCCGGGACCTCCCGAGATCATGTCCGCACATTCGCTCTGTGCCGCGGCTGCGGACGGCTGCACCAGCGAGAGCATCAAGGCCCCCGCAAAGACCCATCCCGCGGCGGGCACCCACGCCCCTCTGCGTCTGCTTCCGTTCGTCCTCATCATCCCTCACCTCCCCCTCGGATCCGCGAGGGCGACGCCCTGCCGCCCTCTCTGAACCGAGGATCCGAAGGGGTATCAACGGGGCGTCAACCGGGGAGATGTCGGTGAGACGAGAGATCCTGCGGATGCGACTCAGACGTCGAGGTTGCGGACGTATCGGGCGTGCCGCTCGATGAACTCGCGGCGCGGTTCCACGTTCTCGCCCATGAGGGTGTCGAACAGCCTGTCGGCGTCAACGGCCTCCTCGATCCTGACCTGAAGCAGCGTCCGCCTGTCGGGGTTCATCGTCGTCTGCCACAGCTGGTCGGCGTTCATCTCGCCGAGACCCTTGTACCGTTGCAGCGAGGTGCTGCCCTTGCCGTTGTCCAGCCGCGCCTGGGCGGCGACGCGCTCAGCCTCGTCGTAGCAGTAGAACTCCGTCTTTCCCTTCCACACGCGGTAGAGGGGTGGCTGTGCGATGTAGATGTAGCCGGCGTTGATGAGTTGCCTCATCTGACGGAAGAAGAAGGTCAGGAGCAGCGTCCGGATGTGGGCGCCATCGACATCGGCGTCCGTCATGATCACGACCTTGCGGTATCTCGCCCGGGAGAGATCGAACTCCTCGCCGATACCCGTGCCGATCGCCGTGATCATGGCCCGGATTTCCTCGTTCGAGAGGATCCTGTCGATCCTCGCCTTCTCGACGTTGAGGATCTTCCCGCGCAAGGGGAGGATCGCCTGGTAGTTCCGGTCGCGCCCCATCTTCGCGCTCCCGCCCGCGCTGTCGCCCTCCACGAGATACAACTCGGCAATCTCCGGGTCCGTGATCGAGCAGTCCGCCAGCTTGCCGGGCAGGATGCCGGTCTCGAGCGCCGACTTCTTGCGGGTCAGGTCCCGCGCCTTGCGCGCCGCTTCCCGCGCCCGCGACGCCTGGATGGTCTTCTCGATGATCTTCCTGGACGGGCCGGGATTCTCCTCCATCCACGTCCCGAGCCCCTCGTTCACGAGGCTCTCGACGATCCCGCGCACTTCGCTGTTCCCCAGCTTCGTCTTGGTCTGCCCCTCGAACTGCGGCTCCATGACCTTGACCGAGAGGACGGCCACGAGCCCCTCGCGCACGTCGTCGCCGCTCAGGGCGGGATCGGCCTTCTTGAGGATGTTGTTCCGCTGCGCGTAGCTGTTGATCGTGCGGGTGAGGGCGCCCTTGAACCCCGAGAGATGGGTTCCGCCCTCGTGTGTGCTGATGTTGTTGACGAAGGTGAACGTGTTCTCGCTGTAGGCGTCCGTGTACTGCATGGCGAGTTCGATTTCCGTGTCGTCCTGGTCGCCGGCCACGAAGATCACGTCGGAATGAAGCGCCTGCCTGTTCCCCAGAAGATACTTCACGAACTGGGCGATCCCGCCCTCGAAGTGGAAGTCGCGCCGGAGCCCCTCCCGACGCTCGTCGACGAGGGTGATCCGTACGCCCCGGTTCAGATACGCGAGTTCGCGGAGCCGGTTGGCGAGCGTCTCGAAGCTGTATTCGAGATTCTCGCCGAGCCCGGTGAAGACGTCGGGGTCCGGCCGGAAGGTGACCGTGGTCCCCGTCTCCTTCGTCTTCCGCCCCTTCCCGAGCTTGCCCTGGCTGACACCCCGTTCGTATCGCTGCGACCACACATGGCCGTCGCGGCGGACCTCGACCTCCAGCCATTCGGAGAGCGCGTTCACGACGGAGACCCCCACGCCGTGCAGCCCGCCCGAGACCTTGTAGCTCGACTTGTCGAACTTCCCGCCGGCGTGGAGCGTCGTCAGCGCGAGTTCGACGCCGGGCACCTTCTCGGTCGGGTGAAGGTCGACCGGGATGCCGCGCCCGTCGTCCGCCACGCGGATCGACTGGTCCTCGCCGATCCTTACGTCGATCCCGGAGCAGTAGCCCGCCATCGCCTCGTCGATCGAGTTGTCTACGACCTCGTAGACGAGATGATGCAGTCCGCGCCCCGACGTGGACCCGATGTACATGCCGGGACGCTTGCGGACGGCGTCCAGCCCTTTGAGGACATGGATCTTTCGCGCCGTGTAGTCCGAGTTGCCCTGGTCGTTGCCCGCGGGTTTCCTCCCGGTCTTCGACTCCGTCATCAACCCCTCCCGCTCCTGTTTCGGCCGCGTCGCGCGGCGACCGTCGGCGATTCGCCGGACTGCACGAACATGATCTGGTCGATCCTGCCGCGGTCCCGGCCCTCGTTGAGGCGGGCCAGCAGCGTCCGCCGCATCATGCTCAACTCCGTCATCCAGGCCGCACCCGACACCTCGATGAACAACGTCCCGGCTCTCAGCCCGCCGACCCTCGTCACGCGGGCGATATGCGGCCCCACGACGCGCTCCCATCGCGCGGCGGTGGCGCTGCGCTCCACCCGCTCGCGGATGCCCATCCGGTCGAGCATCTCCGTGAGCAGGCCGCCCACGCGTTGTGGGCGCCGCCGGGCGGCCGCGGTGTCACCGGGGCGGCGGGCGACCCGATCCGCGCCGCTCATGCGATCAGCCGTCCATTCCGGAGATGCCAGCGCGCCAGTTCTCCGCCCCGCAGGCCGACATCGCCGGGCTTGGGCGCGGTGAGGATCACCTGCCCATCCCGTTCGGCTTCGAAGAGCCGCAACAGCCGGCCCGAGCGGTCCTCGTCGAGTTCCGCGAACACATCATCCAGCAGATACACGGGCTCCCTGCCGAGGCGCTCTCTGAGCCGGTCGGCCTCGAGCAGACGCAGCGCGAGAGCCGCGGTCCGCTGCTGACCGCTCGATCCGTAGTTCCGCAGGTCGCGGACGCCCTCCGGCGCCTCGACGTCGAACCGGATCTCGTCGCGGTGCGGACCGATCACGGTCATGCCCCGCCGTCGCTCGCGTTCCCGGGTCGCCTCCAGCGCCCTCCGGAACCGCTCCGTCCATGCCCCGTCTCCGTCGGACTCTCCCGCCGGATCGCCGGACACGATGGAAGCGGCATAGCGCAACCGCGCCGCGTCACCTCCCGAGATCCGCGCATAGAAGTCGCCGTATCGCTCCGCCCCCTCCGACACCCACGTCGCCCGCCTCTCCGCGAGGAATGCCCCGACCTCGATCAACCCGCCCGTCCAGGCGTCGATCTCTCGACTCGACCAGCCGCGCCTGAGCGCTTCGTTCCGCTGCGCCAGGAGACCTCGGTAGCGCTGCAGCGCCGCGAGGTAGCCCGGCACACCCACGGAGAGCGCCACGTCGAGAAACCGACGCCGCAGCACCGGCCCCCCCCGCACGATCTCGGCGTCCTCGAGCCGGAAGGCGACGACCCCGACCGAACCGATCCCGGCCGAAACGCGGTCCACTTCGAGCGCATCGACCTCGACCTTCTTGATCCGCCGGGACCGGTCGTAGGCCGCGGCCACGGAAGTCGCCCCCTCGACCACGCCCTCCACCCGGAACACCGTCTGCCCGAACCGCACGAGTTCACGATCCCGGACTCCGCGGAAGGACCGGAACACCTCGAGGTAATGGATCGCCTCGAGCAGGTTCGTCTTGCCCGATCCGTTGAGCCCGATGATCGCGACGCCCTCCTCCGGGAACTCGCACTCGAGTCGCTCGAAGTTGCGATAATCACTCAGGGTCAAGCGCCTGAGGAAAGGCGCAGAGGACGCCTCGGGCCGGCGGACGGACGGTGCCTCCGGTGTCTTCATCACGTATCCCGAAAATACCGCGAAAACCCTTATGCCGCAAGGAAATCTAGGGATCCGTGGTCGCGTCCTCCGTCTCCCGCAAACGGTTGCCCGCCAGGTCTCGCGAGGTCAGCTTCGAGGACGTTCATGACGCCATTCCTCCACCGCGGCCGACACCGCCCGATCGTGCGAACGAAACGCTCCCGAGGGGCCGTGCTGCCGCTTGGAGCCGTGCTGTCGCTCGCACCGCTTCATGCCGCCGCCCAGGCCGGGGAGATGATCCCGGAAGCGGAGGTGGTCGCGGACCGGACGGGGCGGATGTGGCGGGATCTCGCACTCGGAGCGGGCGTCCTGGGCGCGGCGTTCCTCCTCGATGAGCCCGCGCGCGACGTCGCCGGGGAACTGCAGGGCACTCTGGGGGACGACCTGGCCGGGATCGGCCATGGCTACGGCGACTGGAAGCGGACGGCCCCCTTCCTCGCGGGGGGCGGACTTCTCCTCGGAGTGACGCTCGATGGAGGCCGGGGAGTTCGGAAGGCGACATCGGCGTTCTTCGGCGTATTCGTCGGATCGATGTCCAACACCCTCCTCAACTGGACGCTGGGCCGAAGCCGCCCACGGGAGGAGAGGGGGTCGCTGCACTTCGACCCGTTTCGGAACAACGCCTCGCTGGGGTCGGGCCACACCGCCTACGCGTTCGCGATCGCGGCCGCGGTCGACGAAGTGACCGACGGCGGGTGGGCGATCCCCTTCTACGCCGTGGCTGCCGGCACCGGCCTCGCCCGGATCTACGGAGACCGGCACTGGCTGTCCGATGTCGTGGCGGGGGGCTTCGTAGGGCTGTGGGTCGGGCGTCGAGCGACCCGCGCCGCCGCGGGGTGGCTGCGCGTGGCCGGTGCACCGGAGGCTGACGACGAGGTCCCCGCTTCCGGGGTTCGGATCGAACCTCTCGTTCTCGTGGACGGCGTCGGGTTGCGGCTGCGCTTCTAACAGCCCCCGCTGCACCCCCGGCGGCCGACCCGGGTCCCCCTCCTCTCCGGAGCGCCCCGGAATCGCGCCCCGTATGCGGGGGATTCACGTTCCGCGTGGAACCGGTGCCGCGGATCCCGGATGCTTCCCGCAGCAAGGAGTCATCCCATGGTGTACGTGCCCAGTCTCTGGATGCCGATCCTCCTGGCCGCCGCGCTCGTGTTCGTCGGGAGTTCGGTGATTCACATGGTTCTCGGCTACCATCGGAAGGACTTCAGGGGTGTTGCCGACGAGGATGGCCTCATGGATGCGCTGCGCGGGTTCGGGATCCCGCCCGGGGACTACTCCTTCCCCCACGCGGGCAGCAAAGAGGTCATGGGTAGTGAGGAATTCCGGGAGAAGTGGACGCGCGGACCGACCGGGTTCATGACGCTGCTGCCGTCACGAGGCCCCTCCGACATGGGCACGCAACTCGTGCAGTGGCTCGTCTACTGCCTCGTCGTGAGCGCGTTCGCAGGGTACGTGACCGGGCTCGTCCTCGGACCGGGCACCGGCTACATGGAGGTCTTCCGCATGTCGTCGACGGTGGCCTTCGGGGGATACGCGCTCGCGCACCCGCAGAGGTCGATCTGGTACGCCCAGGCGTGGGGGACGACCGCCCGCAACGTGTTCGACAGCCTCGTCTACGGACTGCTCACGGGCGGCGCCTTCGGCTGGCTGTGGCCCGCCTGACCCGCTAGGGCGCGCATGAGCGTCACGGGAGGTCCTCCAGACGGAGTGCCGTGCGCCAAGCCGCTATTTGTTGCTCGGTATGCTGCCGCTTGAAGCGTCTCCGGGGCCGTGCTCCCACGCTGTCCGCGAGAGCCTCAAGCGACACAACCCTGTCGAGCCACCCGAGCGCGTGAGCGGCGGCGATGGCTGCCCGATCCCCGCTACACAGTTCGAACTCGGCGGCGAACGTCCGCGCCAATGCCAATAGATCGCGTTCACCGGGGTCCAGGCGGTGGGCATCAGGATAGTAAAGTCGAAAGGCGGCTGCGACCGCCGGTGTAAGGGCCATTACAGTCGCCCGGCTGATGTCTTGTTCGCTGACCGGGACATATCCTTGCGTAGAAGGGTCGCCGCGCCGCAACTCTTCGGCGCATTCGTCGGCCATAACGACCCGCCTCTGGCCGCTGATGGCGTTCCAGCAACTCGTGTCAACCGCCTCGATAACGATCATGGTGTCCACGAGTATGATGCCGGCCGAGGCCACCGTTACTGTGTTAGGCTTCGAAGTACGGCTCGTGGCCATAGTCCCGGAGGAGCGAAGCCAGATCCGGTAGCGGTAGATCGAGTAAGGAAGCCGTCCGCCTCACCGAGAGGCGGCCAGTATCGAGAGCCGTGGCGATTCGATCGATGAACGATCGGCTGAACGGGAGCGCGTCTCGCGCGACCGCCGACGTTCGGCCGTTTGTGCCGATGCGCCGGTCGTCGATGCAGTCAAGTTCGGCCTTCGAGAGCAGACCGAGGTTGTAGAGGCGCCACTTGCACGCAACGCCAGACACTCGCAGTGCGTCGGCGATTCCGTTGATGCGATCGTGAAAGTCCGCCAGCATCGCCCGTCCTTCCCAATGCCCCCTCAGAATGGCCTCAGGCATGAGAAGGGCGGCGGCGAAGTTCTCCGCCAGCCGCTCGACACGCCAGCCGTTCCCGTCCCTGGGAATATCGACAACGTCCGTCCGCGCCGGCGGCATCGTGTCCCATGTGAGCAGGTGAAACAGTTCGTGGGCTGAGTCGAAGTTCCGACGTCCGTCGGAGTCGCCCCGACTAACGAAAACGCAGTTCAATCCCGGAACCCTCGAGGCGGCCCCCGAAATGCCGTGCGGCGCGTCAACGTGGAGCACCAGGATCGAAGCGCGGTCCTCCATCGCCGATCGCAGGGTGGCCGCAGGGCACGAGCCCAGTTGCCATCGGTCGGCCACCCACTCACCGGCCGCCTGGGCGTCCTCGAAGGACGATTTCGCCGTCAGGGCCAACTTGAACTCGAGCCATCGCTGTTGGTGACCCTGCTCGGTTGACAGCTCGCGATACATCGCAATCCAGCACCCGGCGCGGTGCTGGAAGTCGTCAAGAACCGCGCCTGCTACATCGGTCGTCGTCCGGAATGAGAACTGGCCTTCGCCGACGAGTTGGAACGGATCGGTGAAGTAATCGAGGTCCACACCGAGCATGCTCATCGCCCCAATGAGTTCCTGGGCGCTCAGGCGACGTTCTCCCGATTCGATCCGGGCGAGCGTCTGCCGATGCCCCAGACCCAAGGCGTCGGCGAGTTGCTGCTGAGTCAAGCCGACCCGTTGGCGAGCAACTCTCAGTCGCAACCCCATGCGAAAATCTTGCTTCATTAGCATGAATGCAACGCTAACGTTGCATAGGGTGATTTGCAATCCTCGTGGTGTCGGACGGCACCCGCTAGTCGGCGCACCGCCTGGGCGGCAGGGGGCCTTCCGGACGGAGGGCGAGCATGACGCGGACGCTCGCGCCCGGGACGAGCGCCACGTCCTGTGCGATGGACTCGAAACCCTCACAGACGGCGCGGATGCGGTAGGAGCCCGGCGGCAGATCCTCGATCGAGAAGCGGCCGGCGGTGCCGGTCACGGCGCGGAAGTCGGTGCCCACCAGCACCACGGGCACGTTTTGAAAGGGCCGGCCCGTACCCTCGTTCACGACCAGGCCGGTGATCGCACCCGGCACCGTCACCGGCACGGTGAGCTGCACTTCCGTGCCGGAGGCGGCATCGACGACCGTCGAGAGGCCCGGGTCCGGGCCGTAGGCGGCCTCCAGCTCCACAGCCACGCCGGCCGGCAGGTCGCACAGCCGATACCGTCCGAGCGAATCCGTCCGCACCGCCAAGTCGCTGCGCCCGGCGCCATCCGGAATCGCGTACGAGGCGTACACATGCGCCGCCGGCAGTCTCACCTCGGTGAGTTCGTCCTCCACGAATCCGTCGAGCGCGACCTCGCCCGGACGGCCGGCGGGCTCGCACAGCTTCACCTCGATCTGCGGGACCTCCGCCGTTCGAGCCGTCCAGTCGGACCACAGGATGATCGCGCCGCAGGCGGCCGTGGTGTCGTTGAACGCGAAGAGGGGGATCGGCGCGGGTGGCGTGTACAGTTCCGCCGCGCCGACGTCCGTCACGGATAGTTCGTCGAGGATCCGGGGGGCCGGCCCGACCGCGGATCTGTGCAGGCCCGCCGCGTTGATGGACGCCGCCTTGCTCGTCCCCCATCCCGCGGCCTGGCCGATGAGCCTCTCGTCGTAGTAGACGGGGACCTGTGAACAGCGCGACAGGGGGGCCCGCATCTGCAGGTTCGACACGAAGTGCGACAGCCTGATGAAGCCCGCGCTTCGGGTCCGGATCCATTCGGGTTCGAAGTAGGTCCCCCAGCCTTCCTCGAGCCGGTCGTAGAAGCCCGTTTCCGCGAGGCGGGGCGGCCGGCCCTCGATGTCGACGTTCAGCGGCTCCATCAGGATCGCCCTCGGCGTCAGCCGCAGGTTCAGCGTCGCCAGCGCATCGGGGCCGATTTCGAGCGGCGTGCTGAGGCCCTCATAGCCGATGCGCCGCACGCCGAACACGTACTCGCCCGGTACGACTCCGTCGAACACGAAGCCGCCCGCCGGGCCGCTGAGCGTCTCCCGGACCGAACCGGCGAAGTCGGCGAGACGGACCATCGCGCCCTCGATCGGCTGGTCCGTCGTCTCGTCCGTCACGGTGCCCACCACCCGAACCGCCTCCTGGGCCGCCAGCGCCCGAGACCCGGGAACGATCCACACAACGGCCGCAATTGCCAGCAGAAGAAGAAGCGATCCGCGCGCCGTCTCGATCGTCTTCCTCCCATCAGAGGGTCACGAGTGACTATCCCTCAGACGTCGCGAAGCGAGCGAACGTCACGCGCGGCGCGCTGTCCGCGAGGGGCGGCTACTTCACGAAGTCGGAGACCACGGGTTCGGGGCCGCTGTAGTCGTAGAACCCCTTCCCCGTCTTCCGGCCGTGGTAGCCCGCCAGGAACATGCGGCGCAGCAGCGGCGGGGAGGCGAAGCGCGCCTCCTTGTACTCGTTGTACATGATCTCCGTGATGTGGTACAGCGTGTCGAGGCCCACGAAGTCGCCCAGCGTGAACGGGCCCATGGGATACCCGCAGCCCAGCCTCAGCCCCTTGTCGATATCCGGAATCGACGCGATGCCGGACTCGTAGGCGCGGATCGCGTCCAGCATGTAGGGGACGAGCAGCCGGTTGACGACGAAGCCCGTGTTGTCCCCGCACGCGATCGGGCTCTTCCCCACCGACTTCGCGAAGGCGAAGGCGACATCGAACGTCTCCTTCGAGGTCTGCCCGCAGCGGACGACCTCCACCAGCGGCATCACCGGGACCGGGTTGAAGAAGTGGAGGCCGACGAACCGGTCCGGCCGGTCGGTCCCGGCCGCCAGTTCCGTGATCGAGAGGCTCGACGTATTCGACGCGAAGACCGCGTCATCCTCGCACACGCCGCCGACGGCGCCGAACAGTTCGTGCTTCGCCTCGAGGTTCTCCGTGATCGCCTCGATGACGAGGTCGCACCCGGCGAGATCCGCCAGGTCGACGGTCGGGTGCAGGCGACCCGCGATCGCGTCCCGTTCCCCGGGCCCCAGCTTCTCCTTCGCCACGGCGCGGTCGAGGTTCTTCTCGATGCGGGCCATGCCGCGGTCGAGGAACCCCTGCTCCACCTCGCGCACCACGGTGTCGTAGCCGGCCGCCGCGCTGACCTGCGCGATCCCGCTCCCCATGAGCCCGGCGCCCACCACCCCGACCTTCCGAATCTCAGTCAATGTCGACTCTCCTCCCGAATATTCCCTTGAAGATGTGCTCCCCTCACCAGGGGAGCTTCTGGTGCCACGGCTCCCTCGCGCCGCCCAGATCCTCACCGCGCTCGAGGCGGTCGAGGAGACCCCGGAGCGAGAGTTCCATGCGCTGCCTCGGCTTCGCCATCGTCGACCGGGCCGAGACCGTCGCCACCCCGAGGCAACCCGAGAAAATCGCGATCCCCCCGAGGATGGGCAGGATCCCGCCGCCGGTCGCCAACGTCAGCCCGATCCCGCCTGCGACGCCGCCCACCGTCATCCCCCCGAACCATCCCCCGAGGTGTTCCGTGCGGACGTTCGTCATATCGGCCGTCAGGGTGACGAGCGACCAGTCGTTCTCCAGAGGTTCGGTCACGACCTGGAGGCTCCGCGCCTTGGCGAGGGTGTAGCCCCGGCCGCTGAAATCCAGGCCGCGGCGCATCTGGGGGACGAGCCCGGCCGCCGGCTCCCAAAGCGATCGACCCGGTCGCGAACGAACCCGCCGCAGGAGTTCCTTCTCCGAGAGGTACGGCTCGAGATTCGCCTCGATGTCGTCCGGACTCCCGGGAGCGACCCGACTCGCGCTCACGATCGCCGGCCCGCACAGCCTGCGCGCGAGTCCGGTGTCCGCCGGGGTCTCGGGAAGCAGCGAGGCGGCCTCGACCTCGGCCAGCGCCTGCCGGACATGGCGTTCTTCGAGACCGACCTCCGCCCCGATCTGGATCACTTCACGCGCGCCGATCGAGCCGTCCACCGCCGTCGAACTCCTGAACTGGAGGTCCGAGGCCCGGCGGATCACGCGTTCGAGTTGCTCCCGCGTGATCGTGGCGGGGACGGACGGACGGCTTGCCGCGGGAGCGGGCGGCCTGCGTTCCCCGGGACCGGAGTCAGCCGGCGGCATCGCGTTCTCTGGCCACGCTATCCGGCTGGCCAGCAGCCTCCTCGGCCTCGCCGGCCGCCTCGGCGCCGCGCAGTCTCGGCGCGCCTTCCGCGCTTTCGAGCACCCTTCCCACGTCCTCCGACATCTCCGGAGGCGAGAAAGCACGCTCCGCGGCCTGCGGCCGGGCCCTGAACAGACCGGAGAGCGACCCGAGGTCGACCGGGAGCGGGAAGATCGTCGTCGAGTTGTTCTCCGCCGCGATCTCGGTCGCCGTCTGCAGGAAGCGCAACTGCAGAGAGGCCGGGTATTCGCTCAACTGCCGCGCCGCGTCCCGCAGGTTCGCGGCCGCCTGCAGTTCGCCCTTCGCGTGGATCACCTTGGCGCGCCGTTCCCGTTCCGCCTCGGCCTGGCGCGCGATGGCCCGCTTCATCTCGTTCGGCAGATCTACATCCTTGACCTCGACGCCGGTGACGTCGATCCCCCACGCGTCGGTGCCCTGGTCGATGATGTCCCGCAGGATCTGGTTGAACTTCTCCCGCTCCGCGAGGACCTCGTCCAGTTCGGCCTGCCCGATCACCGACCGCAGCGTCGTCTGCGCGAGCTGGGAGGTGGCGAAGAGGTAGTCCTCGATCTCGAGGATGGCGCGTCGAGGGTTCGCGACCCGGAAGTAGAGCACCGCATTGACCTTCACCGACACGTTGTCGCGGGTGATGACGTCCTGCGGCGGGATGTCCATCGCGATGATCCGCAGGCTCACCCGTTCCATGCGCTCGACACCGAAGGGGACGAGGAAGATGAGCCCGGGCCCCCGCATCGGACGGACCCGGCCGAGCCGGAACACAACGGCCCGCTCGTACTCCCTCATGATCCTGAGACTCGTGGCGAGCGCGAGCGCCCCCGCCCCGGCGAGTATGAAGAAGAGGGGATCCATGTTCAGTACCTCCGACAGCTGGGGAGACCCGGGGTCAGGCGTCGACTTCCACGATCACGGCCGCCCCCTGTCCACCACCGATGCAGGCCGCCCCGAGTCCGAGCCCGCCGCCCCGGCGCCGCAACTCGTGCAGCAGGTGGCCTGTGATCCGGGCTCCCGTCATCCCGAGCGGATGGCTGAGCGCGATCGCTCCGCCGTCCACGTTGACCTTGTCCCGGTCGAGACCCAGTTCGCGCTCGACGGCCAGGTATTGCGGGGCGAAGGCCTCGTTCACCTCGACGAGGTCCATATCCTCCAGCGACAGGCCGGCCTTGTCGAGGGCGATGCGGGACGCCGGCGCGGGCCCGATGCCCATGATATGGGGCGGCACCCCGGCCACGGCGTACGAGACGAGGCGCCCGAGCGGCTCGAGGCCGTGCGCGGCCGCATACTCGGTCCCGGCGAGAACGAGCGCCGCCGCGCCGTCCCCGATCCCGCTCGCGTTGCCGGCGGTCACGAGGCCGTCCTTCTTGAAGTACGGCCGCAGCTTCGCCAGCCCCTCGGTCGTCGTGTCCGGGCGCAGGTGTTCGTCCCGATCGAAGGACGTCTCCCTTCCCTTGCGCCCGACCGTCACGGGAACGACCTCGTCCGCGTATCGGCCCGCCTCCCAGGCCTCCGCAGCAAGCCGCTGGCTCCGCACGGCCACATCGTCGGCCTCCGAGCGCGAGATTCCGTATTCCTCGGCCAGATTCTCCGCCGTCTGGGCCATCGAGAAGCCGCAGTAGGGATCGGTGAGCGCCTCCCACAGCGAGTCCTCCAACTTCGGCGCCGGGCCCAGCCGCAGGCCCCAGCGCGCACCGCGCACGATGTGCGGCGCCTGGCTCATCGACTCTGCGCCCCCCACGAGGCACACATCGCTCTCGCCGAGTTCGATCTCCTGCGATCCGTCGATGACCGCCTGGAACCCCGACCCGCAGAGGCGGTTCACCGTCACCGCCGGCGTCTCGATCGGCAACCCGGCGCGGAGCCCCACGTGCCGCGAGAGGTAGATGGCGTCGGCCGAGGTCTGCATCACGTTGCCCATCACCACATGGCCGAATTCGGCAGCTTCGACGCCCGAACGTTCGACCGCCGCGGACGACGCGACAACGCCGAGGTCGACTGCCGAGTGCTCCTTCAGGCTGCCGCCGAAAGCCCCCATGGCCGTCCTCGCCGCGGAGAGAAAGACCGTACCGTTTCCGTTCGTGCCGCTCATCTCTGCTTCCCCCTGGTCGATGTCCGAGGCGGGTCGGGCTCCGGCCGTCCGGTGAAGACGCACCGCCCCGCGGGTGCAACGTAGCGAAGGAGATCAGGGCGCGCCCGAGGCCACCCGTCCCGCGATCCAGGCACCCACCTCGGCGGTCGTAGCGCCGCCTCCGATGTCCGGCGTGCGGACCCCGCGCGCCAGAGCCGCGTCGACCGCCCCCTCGAGTGCATCCGCCGCCTCATCGGCCCCGTGATCGCGCAGGAGGAGCGCCGCGCTGAGTACGGCCGCCATCGGATTGGCCCGTCCGGTCCCGACGATGTCGGGCGCGCTGCCGTGCACGGGCTCGTACAGGCCATGCACGCCCGGGTTCACGTTGGCCGAGGGCGCGAGCCCCGGTCCGCCGACGATCTCGGCCCCCAGATCCGAGAGGATGTCGCCCAGGAGGTTCGAGGTGACGATGACGCCGAACCTGGCGGGCACCCGAATCATCTCCATCGCCAGCGCATCCACATAGCGCATCTCGGACGCCACGCCCGGGTACTCCGCGGCGATCTCCGAGAAGACGCGGCGCCAGAGGCCGAACATGTGCGGGACCGCGTTCGCCTTGTCGGCGAGCGTCACCCGCAGCCCCCGGGGGGCCGCGTGCTCGAACGCCCGGCGTACGATGCGCTCGACCGCGAAGCGGCTTGCGACCGACTCCGACACGGCGACCTCCTCCGGCGTCCCCGCGTTCTCGATCCGGCCCACGCCCACGTAGAGACCCTCGGTGTTCTCGCGGAAGATCTCGAAATCGATCGGCGCGGAAGCCGCCGACTTCAGGGGCGACAGTTCCGGCGCGCGCAGCCGCAGGGGTCGTCGGTTGATGAACAGGTCCAGCCGCACCCGCAGGCCGAGCAGGAGGTCTCGTGCGTGCTCCCCGTCCGGCACGCGGGGGTCGCCGACCGCGCCGAACAGGATCGCGTCGAAGTCGTCCCTCAGCGTCGAGAAGGTCGCCGGGGAAAGGGTCTCGCCCGTGGCGAGGTAGTGATCCGCCCCATGCGGGAATGCCGTCAATTCGAGATCGGCGAGGCCCGCGGAAGCCGCGGCGTTCAGCGCGCGACACGCCTCGCGGGTGACCTCCGGACCGATCCCGTCCCCGCCGATGACCGCGATTCTCAGCGCCGGGGGGCCGGCCGCTCTTGCCACGAGCTGCTAGCGTTCGATCTCGAGCGCGCCGACGCGGGCCGAATCCTCCAGAAAGGCGCGCGCCGTCTGCCACGACACGGGGAGGCCGGTCAGGGCCTGCAGCCGCATCGCTTCGTCCCGCATGAAGTCGGAGAGCGATGCGCCGGGCCGGTCCGATCCGTTCCGCATGGCCCGGACGATGCCGTCCCAGTCGCCCTCGTACACCATCCCGTTGGCCGCTCGCACACGGTGCACTTCCCCTTCCGCGGCCGCGGCCGCGGGAGGGCGTCCGAACAGATCGAGCTGACCCGCGCCCGGCCAGGGCGACAGTCCTCTCGCACCCGCCTCCAACTCGGCCAGCAGGCGCTCCTCCGGCGTCGGGTCGGGCGTGAGTTCCTCCAGCGCCAGCAGGTAGGGACCCAGCTCCTCGGCGTCCGCGGGAAGGTCCCGGAGGCGGCGCTTGAGTTCGATGATCCGCCAGGCCACCGCCGGGTCCGAGACATCCGGCGCCGGGATCGTCTCGAGTTGCGCGAGGGCGGCACGGAAGTCGCCGCGCTCGTAGAGGACGTTTCCGTAGAGTGCGCGAGCTTCGCCGAACCCTGGATCGCGCCGGACGGCTTCGCGGCTCCAGTACAACGCCCCCTCCGAGTCCCCTTCCCGGTAGAAGGTGAACGCAAGATCGAGCGCCGCGTCGGCGCTCTCCGGGTCGGCCGCGAGCGCGAGCCGGAAGAAACGTTCGGCCCGTCGCAGGAGGCCCTCGCGCAGGAGGCTTCGCCCCACGCAGAGCATGAGTTCGACGTCCTGGTCGTATCCGAGTTCGACCAGCGCCTCGAAGAGCAGAAAGGCGGACGCCCGCTCTCCCAGCTTGAGGAGGACATCGCCCTGCCCGGCCAACGCCTCCTCGTGCTCGGGGTCGAGCCGGAGGACTGCCTCGAACGCAGCCCGCGCCCAGGCGTACTCCTCGCGCGCCAGCCTCGTATATCCGAGGGAAACGAGGAGTTCGATCGAGTCCGGATAGCGGGCGAGCGCCTCCTTGAGGAGGCCGAGGGCCTGGTCGAAGTCGCCTGCCTCGTACAGCCGTTGCGCTTCGGCGTCGAAGTGTTCGTAGTTCCAGGGATCGGGCTGGTTCAAGCGAAGAACCTCAAGCCTGGTACCTTCTTGACGTTGGTTCGGCGTTCCGGAGCGGAGCCTTTCGTCGAGGGGCCGTGCTGAATCTCGGGCTCGCCCGGCCGCCTAGCAAGTTGCTTCCGCTCCGTCACGGTCCGAACGCCTCGCGCAGTTCACGGACACCCTCCTCGTCGATGCCGTGCAGGGTGAGACGGGTGATCCGGCGGTCGGCCAGCTCCGCGACCTCCAGCTCGGCGCCTCCCAGCGGGACGCGGTCGCCCGGCTCCGGAATCCGCCCCAGCGCAGCGATCACGAAGCCCGCCACCGTGTCGTATTCCTCCGCGTCCTCGAGGTCGTCGATCCCGAGGCCGGAGAGGAGATCGGCGAAAGAGACGCCGCCCCCCACCGCGACGGCCCCATCGGCGCCCACCTCCAGCCCCTCCTCCGCCTCGTCGTGCTCATCGTAGATCTCCCCCACGATCTCCTCGAGCAGATCCTCGAGCGTCGCGATGCCGTCGGTACCGCCGAACTCGTCGACCACGACGGCCATGTGCGTCTTGCGGGCCCGCATCTCCGCCAGCAGATCGTCGATCGGCTTCGACTCCGGCACGAACAGGGCTTCGCGCATCATGTCCCGCGCGGGGAGCCCCGATGGCCGTTCGGCGACCACGTCGGCGAGCAGATCCTTCAGCACGACGATGCCCACGATCTCATCGAGGGAACCTTCCGTTACGGGGAGCCGCGAGAAGCCCGATTCGGCCGCGACCTCGAGGATCGCCTTCGTCGGGTCGTCAGCGCTCACGGAGACGATGTCGAGCCTGGGCGTCATCACCTCTCGCACGACCGTGTGCGTGAGGTCGAACACGCCCTCGATCATCGCCTGCTCGTCCTTCTCCACCACGCCCTCGCGAAGGCTCTGCCGGACGAGCAACTCGATCTCTTCGGGGCTGTGGGCGTGCTCGAGGCCATGCGTGTCGCCGACCGGGACCCGGATCAACCGCAGGAAGAGCCTCGCTGATCCGTTGAGCAGCCAGATGGCGGGTGACATGACGCGGTTGAACGTGAGGAGCGGACCCGCGAGGTGGCGGCTCACACCTTCCGGACGGAGCAGGGCGACTGTCTTCGGCGCCAGCTCTCCGAGCACGATATGGAGGTAGGTGATGAGGATGAAGGCGACGACGATCGCGCTCGCGTGGACGGCGGCGGGGCTGGCGGCGAACCCCAGCGCGGCGAACACCGGTTCGAGCGAACGGGCGAGGGTGGGCTCTCCGATCCAGCCCAGGCCGAGAGAGGCGAGCGTGATCCCGAGTTGCGTGCCGGAGATCGCTCGGTCGAGATCGTCCTGCGCCCTCCGGACCACTCCGGCCCGTCGGTCGCCGGCGTCCGCAAGCTCGCCGATCCGGGTTCGGCGGGCGCTGACGAGGGCAAACTCCGCGGCTACGAAGAATGCGTTCGCCGCCACCAGCGCGAGGACCGCGCCGAGCCTCAGAACGAGTCCGAGGTCCATTCAGCGGCTCGTGTTGCTAGACCCCGGCCTCCTCCGCCTTCCGGACCGCACCGCCATGCGGAATCGCCGGGGCGCAGTACCTCTCGCCGATCTCGCGCAGGGTCGACAGTTCGATCGGCGTCAATTCGGGGTATCGTTGCCCCAGGTACTCGATCGTGTCGTCGAACCACTCCTGACGTTGATCGTCCGCGGCGTCGAGCACGCCGCAGCGTCGGATGTGGCTGAAGAGTTCGTCGCGGGCCCGGTCACTCGACTTCGGCACGTAGCTTCCTTTGCTCAAGGCACCTCCTGGCTGGTTGTCCGTCGCTAGGCCGGCTTCGGTATCAACCTAGGACGAACCAGCGCAGAAAGGGAGACCGCCGGATCCCCGGGCCATTTTAGCGGTCGACATCCTCCGCGCCGGAGGTGAAGTCGCGGAGGTACATGCTGACCGCTCCTCTCCGCATGCGGCTCTTGATTTGCACGACCAGTCGCCGGTCGTCGTCGGAGATGAAGACCTCCGCCTCCCCTTCCTCCGCGAACAGGCCGCCGGTCTGAATGATCGGACGGACGACGATCGTCTCGAACGTGCCCGCGGGAACGCGGATCCGCTCGCGCCGGAGAACCTCGACGATGACCGGATTCCCGTCCTCCTCGAAGTGGCGGTTGAACTCGTAGGTCCGGCCGATCTCGAGGGGCAACGCCCGGATCAGGAAGAGATAGGAGATCTCGTCCAGCGCGCCGGGCGGCATCGGAAGGTCGCGCTGCCGCCGGTGCGGACGGTAGGCTCCCGCGTCCTCGTCCCAGTCCTCCCGCGTCGCCGTCAGGTTGTCGTGATCCAGGTCCCAGCGGCGGTGCCGACGATAGCTGCCCTGCCGGAGGACTTCCTCGAAGCGGAGTGACCGATACGGCTCGGTCGCGAGCCAGCTCACGGTGCGGTCGTCCACCCGATAGAAGGGTACGCCCCCCTTCATTTCCATCGTGAGCCGATAGGCGGGCGTACTCCGGATCGTGTCCTGCGCCTCGACGCGCAGGTACATGCGGCCGAAGCTGACGGGTCCCAGCAGCATGCTGTACTCGGCCTCGTCTCCGATCCGGAACGGGACCGCCCGGGGAAACGCGCCGTCGTCCACCATTCCCTCTCCCGCCTGACCCGAGAGCGGGGGTGCTCCGGCGGCAGAGGCGACCAGGACCGCGAGCAAGATGGACGCGCGACGGAAGAAGGGGCCCGACATGTCAGGCTGCCTCGCCGATCCGGCGGCCGAGTTCGCGCAGTGAACGGTCACGGCCGGCGGCGAACAGCTGGCGGAGTTCCTCTCCAGCCTGAAAACGGGGTGCGCGATAGCGGCGAACGGGGTGCGGTGCATGGGGCATCTCCTCGAACCGGCGAACAAAGGGCCAGACTTGCAGTAACAGGCCGGCGTTGGCGGCCCAGCCCTCGAAGCGCAGCAGCTTCCCGTCCGCGGCGGCGACGGCGCGTTCGAGGGTGAACAATCGATACAGGCGGAAGGTGGCGTAGGGGTCTGTCACTTCCGGGGCCGCCCGCAGGCTGCGCGCGAACAGACGCCCGCCGAAGCGCGTCAGCCGCCGCCCGTACGGCTCGTCGCCCGCGCGCGCGACGGTCACGAGATCGGCCCCGCCCTCGAAGTGACGCAGCATCTCCGGCAGACGCTCGGGAGGATCGGAGAAGTCGCCCTGCATCGAGACGAAGGCATCCCGCCGCGGGTACGCCGAACGCCGCAGCGTGGCGCGCACCAGCCGGTCGAGGCTCGCGGCGTAACCGCGGCGCGTCTCGTTCCGGAGCACGGTCAGGGGAACCACCCGCGGATACCGCTCCAGCGCCTCGAGGGTGCCGTCGTCCGAGGCATCGTCGCAGACGAGTATGTGGAACTGCGGCCGCCCTTCGTAGAGCAATTCGCGGATCCGCCACAGGAGCGGCCCGATCGTGTCGCGCTCGTTGCGAACGGGTATGCCGATGTGGATCACGCGTCCTCACCCCCGGGCGCTGCCCGCTTCCACCGTCTGTGGAACCAGAAGTATTGCTCCGGCCGCGCCTCGATCTGCCTCTCCAGGGCGCGGACCCAGCGTTTCGTGATCTCGGCCGCGCCGGTGCCGGTTCGGGACCGGCCGCGGTCGATCTCCTCATGGACGATCCTATACCCGGATCGGTCTCGCACCAACGCGGCGAAGAAGAGAGGGACATCGGCGGCGAGACACAAACGCGCGGGTCCGAGCGACGTCCAGGCGGTACGGCGGAGGAACTCGACGGGTGCGCTCCCGCGTCCCGCGTGCTGATCGGCCACAAGGGCCAGGGTACGGCCCGAGTGCAGCGCGCTGAGGGCGGGCCGGGCCGCGGCGTCCCGGTACAGCACCTCCAGACCCAGGCGCGAGCGCATGTCGTGGAGGCGTCGGCCGAAGGCGCCCCTCTGCCGCTGCACGATGGTCGTGACGCCGACCCCGGAAGCCCGGACCGCGGCGGCACCCAACTCCCAGTTGCCGAGGTGCCCGGAGACGATCACGGCGCCACCGCGCTCCGCCACCGCGGTGCGGAGCCGCGGGCCAAGCCCCGCCTCGTCAACGACGCGCGCGAGCATCCGCTCGATCCGCGGCGGGCCGCCCATGAGCAGCGCGACCTCCTGGCCGAAATGTCGGTAGCAGGCGCGGGCGGTGGCCCGAACCCAACGCGGCCCGGCACCCGGGAAGCTGGCCGCGAGCTGGGCCTCCACGACGCGCCGCCGCACGCGAAGGGGCGCGCGGGAGAGCGTTCCGAGCGCGCGGCCCGCCGCCAGGGCCAGCGGCTCCGGGGCCGCCCGCAGCCCGAGATGCAGCCCGGTCAGCGCGCCGTCCGCGAGCGCGCCACCCAGCCGCGCGCCGGCGCTCCGCCGACCCGGGTCCGCCAGGCCGGTCGCGGCCGTCACGGCCGGGCCGCCATGGCGGGCCCCATCTGGTGGCCGAACAGGCGGCGATAGGGCCCATCGCGCGACACCAGCTCCTCGTGGTGCCCCGCGTCGACGAGCCGCCCGCGCTCGAGGACGAAGATGCGATCCGCCTCGCGCACCGTGGAGAGCCGGTGGGCGACGACGATGACCGTCCGGTCATGGAGCAGGTCGGCCGCGGCCTCCCTGATCACGGACTCCGTCCCGGCGTCGACGGCCGACGTCGCCTCGTCGAGGATGAGGATCGGCGGATCGCGAAGCACCGCCCGGGCGATGCCGATCCTCTGCCGCTGCCCCGTCGACAGGCGCACGCCCCGGTCGCCGAGCACGGTGTCGTATCCCCCCGGCAGGCGTTCGATGAACTCGTGCGCGTGCGCCGCCCGCGCCGCCGCCTCCACGTCCGCGAAGGCCGCCGCGTCCTCCCCGTAGGCGATGTTCGCCGCGACCGTGTCGTGAAACAGGAACGCCTCCTGGCCGACGAAACCGATGAGGCGGCGCAGCGAGTCCAGTGGGAACTCGCGGATGTCCGTCCCGTCCATCGTGACCCGTCCGCTCTGCGGATCCGCGAACCGCGGCAGGAGGTCGACCAGCGTGCTCTTCCCGCTACCGGACGGTCCGACGAGGGCGACGACCGACCCGCGCGGGATGTAGAAGTCGACGTCCCGGAGGACGGCCCGTCCGGGCTCATACGCGAAACTCACACCTTCGTAGCGGATCCCGGTCTCCGGCGCCGCCGCCCTCCGCGAGCCGCCGGCGGGCTCGGGCTCCTGGTCGAGGATCTCCAGGAAGCGGTCCGCGGCGGCGAGTCCCTGCGCGGCGACAGCCGGATACTGCGCGAGACCCTTCACGGGCGAGACGGCGCGCAGCGCAATGGTCACGAAGGCGACGAACTGCTCGGGCGCCAGTGACCCGTCGCCCGCGACGAAGCCGGCTCCGATCCAGACGAGGCCCAGAGCCACGATCGAAGCGAGAACCTCCGACAGCGGCGAGGCCAGGTGTCGGGTCGTAGCCGCGGCGATCCGCTTGCGGCTGAAGGCGTCGGACCGACGCTGGAAGCGACGCTCCTCGAAGCGTTCCGCGGCCCGCGACTTCACGAGCCTCACCGCGGCGAGCGACTCCTGCAGCGCGGCGACCAGTTCTCCCTGGTCATGCCAGGTGCGCCGGAACCTGTCGCGGAGCCGGCGGAGCAGCGGCCGCAGGCCGAGCATCACGAGCGGCACCAGGACGACGGCGAGCAACGCCAGCCGCCAGGAGAGCGCGAACAGCGCCAGCGCGTAGGCGGCGAGCGTCGCCAGTTGGCGCGCGGCCAGCGCGAGGGCGTCCGTCACGACCGGCTTCGCCTCCCCGGTGTCCGAGATCACCCGGGCGATCATCTGCCCGACCTTCCCCTGCTCGAAGAAGGCGAGCGGCAGACGCTGCAGGTGGGCGTGCACCGCGTTGCGCGCGTCCCGGACCAGGAACTCCTGCGTGCGGATCGACAGGGCCCGCCCCCCGAAGCTGCACAGATTCTTGAGGAGGAGCGCCGCCAGCACCACGACGCACACCGCGCGCAGGGCGTCGAGCCCCTCTCCCGCACCGAGCCACCCGCCCGCGACATTATCGATGAAGCGTTCCGCCGCGTTGCGCCCGCCGCCGGGAAGGAGCGGGCCCATGCTGAACAGCGAGCGAAGGAACGGGATGAGCAGGAGCAGACTGAACGCCTCGAGTCCCGCCGCGAGCACCCCAAGCGCCAGGCTGGCGACGAACATCCAGCGGTACGGCCACAGAAACCCCAGCAGGCGCCGGTACGACGATCCGCCCCCGCTCCCGGGCCGTGGCGTCAACGCGGCGTCAGCAGGGCCACGGGAAGCACCATCTCGTCGGGGCTCACCCCTCCGTGCAGGAAGCTGTCCCGGTAGCGGTTCTGGTATTCGCGCAGCCGGGTCGGATAGACGAAGAAATAGTCCTCGCGGCAGAGCGCGTAGGTCCGGTTCAATCCGCCGGGCGGCAGGCGCCACTCGTCGGCATCCGATGTCGTCATGACGGCGCCGGGGTTCTCCACCTTCATGTCGTGGCCGAACTTGTAGCGCAGGTTCGTCGACGCGTCGCGCCCCGCGTAGATCGTCGCCGACCGCCGGCAGTGGATCGAGCCGTGGTCCGTCGTGAGGAGGACGCGCACACCCCGTTGCGCCGCCAGTTGCAGCGCCTTCAGGGCCGGCGAACGCTCGAACCAGGTGACCGTGAGCGAGCGCAGCGCGCTCGTATCCTGCGCCATCTCCCAGATGAGGCGCGACCGGGCGCGGCCGTGCGTGAGCATGTCCACGAAGCCGAACACGAGCGCCGTAGCCGACGGACTCGAGAGGTAGCCGCCCAGCCGCGTCAGGAGCGGGTCCCCCTCCTGCGCCGAGAAGATCTTCTCGTAGTGAACGGGGATTCGTGAGGCGGTCAACCGGTGGATCTGACGCTCGAACAGCTCGTCCTCGAACGAGTTGTACCCGATCTCGTCTCCCCGCTCCCACCACGCGGGGCGGAACTCGGCCAGTTCATCCGGAAAGAGGCCACCGAAGAGGGCGTTGCGGGCGAACGGGGTCGCCGTCGGCAGGATCCCGGCGTAGAGCGCCTCCTCGATCTCGAAGTGCTCGCTGATGATCGGGAGGACGGCTCGCCACTGGTCGAGTCGCATGCAATCCATGATGACGAGGAGGGCGGCGGGATCCTCGTCGAGGATGGGACGGAAGAAGCGCGGCAGCACATCCACCGACAGCGTAGGACCGGTCTCGCCGCCTTCGTGCACCCAGTCCGCGTAGCGGTCGGCTACGAGATCGCAGAAGCCGCGGTTGAGATCATTCATCAGACCCTTGAGGATCTCTCCCAGACCCGCCTCGCCCGCCTCATCGAGCTTGAGTTCCCAGTCGACAAGCTCCGAGTACAACTCGGCCCAGTCCCGCCACGAGGCCGCGATCGAGAGCTGTTCCTGGAGTTCGCCGAAGCGGCGGGAGAAGTCCCGCGTGATGTGTTCGTGGCGCAGCGCGGGGCCCGCGAGGAGGCGGGTCACGACGGACAGCACCTGACGAGGGCTCGTCGGCTTGACGATGTAGTCGTCCGCCCGCCGCCCGATCGCCTCGTGCATGGTCGATTCCTCCTCGCTCTTCGTGATCATGACCACGGGGAGGCGCGGCGCGGAGCTCCGGATGCGGTCGAGCACCTCGATGCCACGGAGCCCCGGCATGCGTTCGTCGAGCAAAACGAGGTCGTAGGAGGAACCGGTCAGCAGTTCGAGGGCGTCCTGGCCGTTCATCACCGCGTCGACGTGGTAGCCGGAGGACCGCAGCAGCATGAGGTGCGGCCGCAGGAAGTCGACCTCGTCGTCCACCCACAGGACCCGGCCCGCCACGGTCTTCGTCGCCTCCGTCATGCGCTGCCTTTCACAGATACCGGCCCATGGCCCGTTCCAGATTCCGTACCACCCCGTCCACGCGAATCTTCGCCATGCGGCCGGGACGGGTGCGCCGGGACGGCCGCCGCTCGCCGTCGCGGCTGTGGCGATCCACGATGAGATCGAGAAAACGGTTGTACGGACCGCTCCGCTTCGGGTCCGTGTAACCATAAAGTCCGATCGTCGGCGTCCCCAGCGCCACCGCCATGTGAAGGGGACCCGTGTCGGGCGCCAGCACGACGTCGCTCGCCTCGAGACGGCCCGCGAGTTGCCGCAGCGTCCCGCCCAGTTCCTCGCGCGGCGGAATGGAACAGAGTTCCCGGAGACGGCGTCCGTCCCGCAGTTCGGCTTCGGAGTCGCCGCCGATCAGGACCGGCTGCAGGCCGAAGTCACCGCCCGCCACGTCGATTACCCGGGCGATGCCCTCCAGGGTCCAGTTCCTCCGGGGGTTCGAACTCCGCGGGACGACGGCGAGCACCGGACGGGAGAACCTCTCCCGCCACCGCCCGTGCTCCCGGCGCTCCTCGTCCGTGAAGTGGAAGTCCCACTCGTAGCGCCGGGGCACCTCGAGGTGGTCGAGGAACTCGAACAGTTCATCCTGAACGTGCGCCACCGGACGGGGCGGGATTCGGTGATTCGTCGCGAGCCAGCTCAGGTCGCGGGCGCGCCGGCGATCGTAGCCGAGCCGCGCCGGGGCCGGAAGGAGGCGCGTCACCATCCCGCCCTTGAAGTTCGGTTGCAGGCAGATGACGAGGTCGAACGCTGCGGACGAGACCTCGCGGCGGAGGCGGAGGTAGGCGCGGGCGCCCAGTCCGCGGTGAAACAGGAGGAAGCGGTCGACGTCCGGGCGCCCGGCCAGGAGCGCCGCGGGGCCGGGTTGCACGACCCAGGTGATGTGCGCCCGCGGCCAGGCTCTCCGCAGCGAGGCGACGACCGGCAACCCCTGAACCGTGCTCCCCACCGCACTCATGAGCACGATGGCCACGCGGCGCGGCGCGCCGGAGTCGAGGGGCAGCGTCAAGCGGCGCCTCCCTGCGAACGAAGGCGGATGGACCTCCGGGCCGCCTTTTCGGTACACGACTCTGTAGGTCCGGGCTGACAACGGCCGCGAAACACCGTAATCTCGGGGCGATGCGAACTCTTACCCGCTACATCCTGCGCCTTCACTTCGCGCCGTTTCTGTTCGCCGCCAGCGGCCTCACGGTTCTGCTCCTCCTCGACCAGGTGAGCAAGCGGTTCGAAAGGCTCATAGGCAAGGGTCTCCACTGGTCGGTCATCGTCGAGGTCTTCGTCTATTCGACCCCCTTCATCATCGCCCAGACGCTGCCCATGGCCGTGCTCATCGCCGTGCTCTACGTCTTCAGCCGACTGGAGGGCGATTTCGAGGTGACGGCGATCAAGGCCAGCGGCATCCCGCTCACGCGCGTGATGGCGCCGCTCCTCGTCTGTGCGGTCATTCTGGCAGGTGCGATGACGTGGTTCAACAACGCCATCCTGCCACAGTCGAACCACCACCTTCAGGTGCTCCTCACCGGCATCGGCCGCAAGAAGCCGACGTTCAACCTGCGCGAACAGACGATCAACGAGGTCCTCCCTTCCCGGCTCTACGTGCATCCGGGCACCATCGATCAGGAGCGGAGCGAGATCGAGGATGTCCGAATCTACGACGAACGGGACGGACAGCAGAGCCACACCATCTACGCGGCCCGCGGGAAGATGGCCTTCGAGGAAGGGGGCGAGGACCTCTACTTCGACCTCGAGGACGGCGTCATGCAGGTCCGGCCCAACCAGCGGCCGTACGCCTTTCGCCGCGTCGCCTTCGAGCACATGAGGCTGAGAATCCCCGACATGGGGAACGCCCTCGAGCGCGACACCCTGGGGGCCGTGCGCGGAGACCGCGAGATGAACATCGCCGAAATGCGCGAGGAGGCGCATCGGGGCTTCCTGATGGCGGACGCGGCGCGGGCGGAGAGCGAGACCTACGCCCGCGCGATCACGCGCCAGCTCCTCGATTTCCGGCAACCGGTGGAGGCCGGATCGCTTATGGAGACGGCGACGGGAGCGACGGCTGGACCGAAGGGCGAAGCCCGAGGGGATCCGGGATCGGGCATGGAGCCCGGCACGGAGGAGGGGTCGCTCGCGGTGGACGAGATCGGATCGGGGCCGGGAGGAGATTCCGACTCCGCGGCTGCCGCGACCGGAGAAGATTCCGCACCCGATTCCGCGACGCTCGCCGCAGAGAGTGCGGCGCGCCGTTTCTACACCGCCTTCGATGCCGCGAATCAGTTCGAGCAGTACGCCGACCGCGAACTCACCGGCCTCCGGAGGGTCAACCAGTTCTGGGTCGAGATTCACAAGAAGGGGACGATCCCGGCCGCGTGCATCGTGTTCGTGCTCATCGGCGCCACGATCGCGGTCCGCTTCCCGCGAGGGGGCGTCGCCCTCGTCGTGGGCGTCAGCCTCGTCTGCTTCGGGGCGTATTACGTCTTCCTCATCGTCGGCGAGGACCTCTCCGACCGCCTGTGGATGTCGCCGCTGTGGGCCATGTGGGCGCCGAACATCGTGTTCGGGATCTTCGGCCTGGGAGCGCTGTGGCGCTCCACGCGGGTCACGCGCTGACCCGATGAGACTGCTCGACCGCTACGTGGCGCTGCAGTTCCTGCGGATCTTCCTGGTCTGCGTGCTCGGTGTGCCCCTGATCTTCATGCTCATCGATCTCGCCGACAACATCAACGTCTTCGTGGATCAGGATGTGACCCGCCTTCAGGTGGCGCTGCATTACATCTTTCAGTTCCCCTACCAGTCGCTCCTCGCGTTTCCGATCGCCGCACTCCTCGGCTCCGTGTTCACCGTGGCGGCCATGACGCGGCATTCCGAGGTCACGGCGATGAAGGCGGGAGGGGTGTCGTTCTACCGGCTCAGCGTCCCGATTCTGATCTCCGCCACCCTGCTCAGCTTCGTCGCGCTCGGTCTGACCGAGGTGGTCGCGGTGACGAACCGGAAGTCCATCGAGGCCCTCGAGCCCGAGGAGGCGCGGAGCGAGACGATCCGGCAGTTCTTCGTCTACCGCGGAGACGACGGGTTCGTGTACAAGGCGCGCCAGCTCGATACCCGGGCGGGACAGATGGAGGACGTACAGATCGAGCGGTTGGGTACCGGCCCCGACTTCCCCACCATGCATGTGACCGCGAACACCGCGCAGTACGACTCGATCTCGTCGCGCTGGCTGCTCCAGGACGGATGGGCCCGGCGTTTCTACGGGCCGGACAGGGAGCGCGCCTACGAGTTCCGCGAGATGCTGATCCCGCACCTGGATGAATCTCCCGAGGAACTCCAGGCCCGGCCCAAGGAGCCGGATGAGATGCGCTACGCGGAACTCGGCCGCCTCATCGAGGCGACAGAGAGATCGGGCGGCAACACGAACCAGCTGCGGACACAGGCGCCTTCCGGGTCGCGTTCCCCTTCGCCTGCGTGGTGATCGTCATCTTCGGGATGCCGCTGGCGCAGAGCAACCGGCGCGGTGGCGCACCGACCTCGATCGGGATCGCACTCGGCACCACCATTCTCCTCCTGACTTTCGGGCGCATCACGGAGGCGATGGGCGCCGGCGGCGCGCTCTCGCCGACCATGGCGGCCTGGATGCCGAACACCGTCTTCCTGGCGGCCGCGTTTCTCCTCTTCGCGCGTCTCCGCACCTGATCCCGAGCCAGGCTCAGGCCGTCGTTCCTCTCCCCACGCTTTCGATGTCGGCGCGGACCATGAGGCGGATCAACTCCTCGAACGACATGCGCGGGCGCCAGCCCAGCTGTCGGCGCGCCTTCGACGGATCGGCGCAGAGCCGTTCGACCTCGGCGGGCCGGAGGAGCGCGGGGTCCTGCTCCACGTGGTCGCGCCAGTCGCGCCCGATCTCATCGAAGGCGATCTCGATCAGCCGCTGGACGGAGTGCGTCACGCCGGTCCCGATCACGTAGTCCTCCGGCGTCTCCGCCTGCAGCATGCGCCACATCGCCTCGACGTAGTCGCCCGCGAACCCCCAGTCGCGCTCCGCCGCCAGATTCCCGATCAGGAGCCGGTCGGCGAGCCCGTGGTGGATGCGCGCCGTCTCCCAGCTCACCTTCCGCGTGACGAACTCCCGCCCCCTGCGCGGACTCTCGTGGTTGAAGAGGATGCCGCTCGCCGCGAACAGGTCGTAGCTCTCCCGGTAGTTCACCGTGATGAAGTGTCCGTACACCTTCGCGACGCCGTACGGGCTGCGGGGATAGAACGGCGTGTCCTCGGTCTGCGGCGTCTCCCGTACCTTCCCGAACATCTCCGAGGAAGAGGCCTGGTAGAAGCGGATCGTGTCATCGACCGCCCGGACCCCCTCCAGCATGCGCGCGACGCCCAGCGCCGTGAACTCTCCAGTGAGCAGCGGCTGCTCCCAGGACGTGGGGACGAACGACTGCGCGGCGAGGTTGTACACTTCGCGCGGGCCGACCCGTTCGAGCACCCGGATGAGCGACAACTGGTCGAGCAGGTCGGCCTGGTGAAGCGTGACCCGATCCTTGAGGTGCGCGATGCGGTCGAACTTCTCCACGGAGGAGCGACGGACGACGCCGTGCACCTCGTACCCCTTCTCGAGTAGCGCCTCCGCGAGATAGGAGCCGTCCTGTCCCGTGATCCCGGTGATGAGTGCGATCATGCCGCGAATATGCGCGGCCGCCCCGCCCCGGCCAAATCGAGACTCTCGTCGGGACTTGACCGAATACAACCCGAAGCAGACATTCTCGCTCCCGCTGCCCGTCAGGTCTCGGAGGGAGAGGAGGCTTCGCGATTCCCCGCGCCACGCCGGTCCCGGAATGGGTGCCCGATCTCCCGGCGAGCCCCGGCGTGTACGTGTTCGTGGACGCGTACGGCCACCCGCTGTACGTGGGCAAGAGCGTCAACCTGCGGCGACGCGTGCGCGGATATTTCTACTCCGGCGGTCCCTCGAACGAGCGGCTCGCCGAGATGCTGCGGATCGCCCGGGGCGTCGAAACGCATCCCACGGGAAGCGACCTCGAGGCGCGCCTGGTGGAGGCCGAGCGGATCCTCGGCCAGCGTCCGCCCTACAACAAGGCCCTCAAGCGCCGCGGCGCCGGCTGGTACCTCGAACTGCACTGGAACGAGCCCTTCCCCCGGCTGCGGGTGGTCCGTCGCCCGCGCCGCGCCGGGGCCCGCTACGTCGGCCCGTTCTGGAGCCGGCAGTTGCCCGAACGCATTCGCCGTCTCGTCGAGAAGGTCTTCCGGCTGCGGAACTGCGCCGAACCGGTCCGCCCCGACTTGGGCCGGAGCCCCTGCATGCAGTTCGACATGGGACTCTGCAGCGCCCCGTGCGCGCGCCGCGTGGGACTCAACGCGTACCGCCGGCAGGCGGGTGCGGCGGGCCGCCTGCTGGTGGACCGCAAGTTCGCGTGGGACCTCATGGACCGGTTCACGGCCGCACGCGACGCCGCCTCGGAGAGGCTGGAGTTCGAGCGGGCCGCCGAAGCCCAATTGCGGCTCGACTGGCTGGAGGAACTCGAGAACCTTCGGTTCGCGCTGGAACCCGAGACGGAGCCGCGTTCGTGGCTGATCGTGCTCCCCGGGGTCGACGACACGCACCGGACGCTCCAGCCGGTGGCCCGCGGCCAGGTGCTCCGGCGGCGGCGCGTGACGTGGGTCGACGGCGTGTGGCAGGAGGCCGTCGAGGACGCGTGCTACGCCGTGCGTGTGGCGGAGTTGCGGGCGCCGGTCGTGCTTTCGCCGCGAGAATCCGTGCCCAGCGCGATGGTCGGCCGTTGGCTGGAGGAGGGGGGCGCGGACGGACACGCGATCGACCTCACCCGTCTCGACGCCGCCGACGCGATCGACCGCCTGCGCAGACTCGCGTCGTGAGGGACCGACACGGAACCCCGCCACCGGTATCCGGGTCTTGATCTCCATGCTCTCCTACGAAGACATCGTCGCCGCGCGCGAACGCATCCGTTCCGGCGTCGTGGAGACCGAGTGTCCGCCGTCCTTCGCCCTCACGGCGCGGGCGGAAGGCCGGTTCCACCTCAAGGCCGAGTTCCGGCAGCGGACCGGTTCGTTCAAGGACCGCGGCTCGCTCAACAAGCTCCTGCGCCTCGACCCTGCGGCGCGCGAGGCGGGGGTCGTGGCGGCCAGCGCCGGGAATCACGCCCAGGCGCTCGCCTACCACGCCGCCCGGCTGGGGATCTCCTGCACGATCGTGATGCCCGACCACGCGCCCCTGGTCAAGGTCGCGAACACGCGCGGCTACGGCGCCCGGGTCATCCAGACCGGCGAGACCATGTCCGACGGGATGGCGCTCGTCGACCGCCTGGCCGCCGAGGAAGGGTTGACGCCGGTTCACGCCTTCGACGACCTCGACGTGATGGCCGGCCAGGGCATGATCGGGTTGGAGATCCTCGAGCAGGTGCCCGACCTCACGACGGTCATCGTCCCGATCGGGGGCGGGGGCATGATCTCCGGCATCGCGACCGCCGTGAAGGCGCGCCGGCCCGGCGTGCGGGTGATCGGCGCGGAGGCCGCCGCCTCACCCGGCGCCCGGGAGTCGCTGGCGGCAGGGGCACCCGTTCACCTTGAGCGCTCCGACACGCTTGCCGACGGGATCGCGGTGAAGCGGATCGGTGACCTCACCTTCCCTCACCTCCAGGCTCTGGTCGACGACGTCGTGCTCGTCGACGAGGAACAGATCACGCGCGCGATCTTCTTCCTGCTCGAATCGGAGAAGGTCGTGGTCGAAGGCGGAGGGGCAGTGTCCGTGGCGGCGGTGCTCGAGGGGAAGGTCGACATCCGCCCGTCCGACGTCACCGTCTGTATCCTGTCGGGCGGCAACATCGACATGAACCTGGTGTCGCGCGTCATCGACCGTGCGCTGTGGTCCGATGGCCGCCTCGCCCGCCTCGCGGTCGTGGTCCGCGACCGGCCGGGCTACCTGAACGAGGTGACGGCCCTCGTCGCGATCGAGGGCGCGAACGTCCTCCATATCGAACACACCCGCGCCTTCGGCGACATCTCGGTGCGCAAGGTGGGGATCGAACTCACGATCGAGACGCGCGGCCCCGAGCACATCGCGACGATCGTGGCCCGGCTGCGGGAACTCGGCCACCGGGTGGACGAGTTGTCCTGACCCCGGCCCTCAAGTCGTCTTCGCGGGTGTTGACCTGCGGGGGCGGCCGGCGCATCCTCGGGGCACGACATGATTCGGCCGGAGGGGCTTACGGAAGCCGGTGCAAGTCCGGCGCGGCCCCGCCACTGTGAGAGGTCCGGGAAGTTCCCGGAACGCCGACTCGAATTGCCACTGGGATCTGCGAGGTCCCGGAAGGCGAGTCAGCGCGGCCTCGAGCCAGGAGACGTGCCCATCCGGCGCCCACATGACACCTCCGCGGGGAGGTGACGGGTCGTTTTCCGGGCACCGACGCCGGCATCTCCCTCCTCTTTTCCGCGGGAAGGGAGAGCCGAAATGCGACACGCTTCAGCCTCACGCCCTTTTCCCGTGAATCCGGCGCGCGGGCGCCACTCTCACGAACTCGCCCACGCCATCCGCCAATCGGCCATCGGCGTCGCTGTAGCCGCGGCGGCTTGCGCCGTTTCGGGGGTCTCGCCGCTCCGCGCGCAGGAGCCGGTCAGTCTTGAAGGGCTCGTCGTCACCGCCCACCGCTGGGCCGAGCCCGAGTGGACAGTGGCCGCCAACACGACCATCATCGAAGGGGAGGAACTCGAACGCGCCGGGATCGAGTACGTGGCGGACGCCCTCCGCTTCGCCTCCGGAATCGTGATCGCCCGCAACGGATCGTTCGGCGCCATCACCTCCCTGTTCCTGCGGGGCGGCGAGTCGGACTACGTCCAGGTCCTCGTGGACGGCGTGCGCGTGAACCAGCCCGGCGGATCGTTCAACTTCGCTACGCTCACCACCGACAACGTGGAGCGCATCGAGATCGTCCGCGGGCCCGCGTCGGCGCTGTACGGCTCGGATGCGGTCAGCGGGGTGATCCAGATCTTCACGCGGCGGGGCGAGGGCCGGCCCCGCGGGAGCCTCTCCGTCCAGGGCGGGAGCTTCGGCACGAGGCGGTGGCAGGGCGACCTCTCCGGCGGCACCGGCGGGCTCTCGTACGCGTTCTCCCTGGGCAGGAACACCACCGACGGGATTCTAGCCTTCAACAACGAGTACCGGCAGACGACGGCCTCGGGACGCGTCCAGGGCTATCTGGACGCGGATACCGACGCGACGCTCACCATGCGCTACAACGACTCGCGGTTCCACTATCCGACGGACGGCACGGGCGCCCTCGTGGACCACAACGCGTATTCCTTCGGCGACGCGCTCACCGTCAACATCGACGCCGGGCGCCGGTGGACGGATGCGATCGAGACGCGGCTCTTCGTCAGCGTGTGGGAAGCGGACAACGGCACGGATGACCAGCCGGACAGCCCGGCGGACAGCCTGGGCTTCTTCGGCTTCAAGAGCCTGACCGACACGCGGCGGGTGACGGCCGGTGGCCGGGTCGTGTGGCGCACTTCGGCGGGGACGGCGCTGACCGCGGGCTACGAGGAGGAGCGGCAATCGGTGCGCGGCTTCAACCAGTCCTTGTCCCAGTTCGGGGAGAGTTCCGGGAGTTCCGGGAACGACTGGTGGAACCGCGCCTTCCACGCGCAGCTCTCCTGGGTGCGTGACGCTCTGGCGCTCAACGCCGGGCTCCGGGCCGAGGACGACGAGCGGTTCGGAGCAGCGGCCACCTGGCGGACGGGGGCGGCCTGGCGCTCGGCGGCGTCGGGGACGCGGCTGCGGGTCTCGGCCGGGACCGGGATCAAGGAGCCGACCTTCTTCGAGACGTTCGCCACGGGCTTCACGACCGGTAACCCGGACCTTACGCCCGAGCGTTCGACCAGCTTCGAGGGCGGCGTCGACCAAGAATTCGGCGGCTCGGCGACGCTGTCGCTGACCGGGTTCCGCCAGAGCTACCGGGACCTGATCCAGTACACCGGCTCCCCGCCGGCCCAGGGAGACCCCAACTTCTTCAACGTCGCGAAGGCCCGTAGCCGGGGGCTGGAGGCCGAGGCGAGCGTCGAGGCCAAGCGGCTGCGGCTCACCGGCAACTACACGTATCTCGACACCGAGGTGCAGGACGCCGGATTCGACGAGGGGCCCGGGGCGACCTTCGTCGCGGGGGCCGCGCTACTCCGCCGGCCGAGGCATACGATCGCCGCGACGGCGTTCTACCGGGTCTCCTCGCGGGTGGGCGTGGACCTGGGCCTGCGGCGCGTGGGCCAGCGCGAGGACCGGGACTTCTCGACGTTCCCCGCGGACCCCGTGACCCTCTCCGCGTACACGGTGCTCGACCTGTCGGCCAGCTTCGACATCGCCGGGGGCGGTGGACGTCCGGGCCTCACGCTGACGGTGCGCGCCGAGAACCTGCTCGATTCCGCGTACGAGGAGGTGTGGGGCTTCGCGGCGCCGGGCCGCGGGCTGTACGTGGGCGGTCGGGTCGTCCTCGGCGGGTAGCCTTAGGGCGCGGGGGTGTCGGGGGAGGGCTCGACCTCGGCGAGCGCCTTGTCGAGTTCCCGGCGGGCGACGCGCGTGACGAGCACCACCACGGCGGCCGTCGCGAGCAGCCCCGCCACCCAAAGGGCCGTCTGCCCCCAGCCGGCGGCGCCCCCCGTGGCCTCCGCCACCTCCGCCCCGGCCGCCCCGATGTAGACGTACAGGAGCGTGCCGGGGAGCATCCCGGCGACCGATGCCGCGACGTACTGGTAGAACGTCACGCCGGTGAGGCCGTAGAAGTAGTTCTGCGCGCTGAACGGGAACACCGGAGAAAGCCGCGTCAGGAAGACGATGCGCCAGCCATGGGTTTCCACCGCGCGATCGATCGCTCGCAGCGCCGGACGGCCGGAGAGCAGTTTCTCCACGCGGTCCCGCATCACATAACGGGCGATCAGGAAGGAGAGCGCGGCGGCGACGTTCGCGGCCACGAACACGGTGAGCGCGCCCAACCCCAATCCGAAGGTGAGGCCCGCCGCGATAGTGAGCGCGGAGCCCGGAACGAAGAGCACGGCCAATAGCGTATACACGAGTCCGTAGAAAAAGGGACCCAGCCACCCCAGGCGCCCGGCGGTCTCCCGAAGCCAGTTCACGAGCCGCGCCAGGAACCCCGGCTCATCCTCGGAATCCGGCTGCGCGATGAGCGAAGCCACGACGAGCGCGGGTGGCGCGGATTCCCGGCTCGCGTCCGTCGAGAGGGCGTCGACCGTGTTCAGCGACCAGTCGTAGTCGGCGAAGTCGAAGGCGATCCCCGGATCCGCCTCGACCGCCGCCCGCACCTCGTCGGCCGCATAGCGCGCGATGAAGGCGGGAATGGACTCCGCCCCCGGCGCCCAGCCGGACGCCGTGAAATCGGACCCGTACCAGTCGAAGTACCGCGACAGTCGCAGCCGGCCGCCCTCGAGCGACACGTTGGCGGGGTCGGTGAGAAACGTCCGTGAGCGTTCCTCGAGCTGAGCTTCGAGCGCGGCTCCACTGAAGGCCCAGCGCGGGAGCGGCGCGCAGGAGAGCGAGGCGCAGTTCACCGCGAAGTGGATCCGGGGGTCGCGGAAGAACGGACGGAGGACGTTGTGCTCGATGTTGTCGAGCGTCAGCGACTGACCACCCACCGTCCACTCGAGGTCCGTCCACACCCCGTCGATCTCCCGGATCGACGCGACGCCGGGGTGATCGAGGATGGCCACCACCGTGAGCGCGTTGTAGGCGTTGATGAGGAACGCCATGAGTTCGGCGCGCTCGAAGGCGCCGAGGTCGGCCTCCGCCACCCGAGCCACGTAGGCATCGAGTTCGGCGCGCCGCGCGGACATGACCACGTAGTCGACGAGCCCGCCGCTCGTGCCGTCGCGCAGGAGACTGTCCCAGGCGGAGTGGTCGAAGCTCCCCGCCCCGCTCTCCAGCGCCCGTTCGACGGCCTCCGCCACGGCGCCCGTCGCGCGCTGGGCCGATGGCGCCGGGCACGCCGCCGCCCCCAGCGCCGCGGCACCCAGCAGGACCGCGGCCAAGGGGCCCGAAGTTCGCGTCACCTTGCGCCCGCAAGCCATCAGCGGCTCTCCAGTCGGTTGTGGGCCGCGAGGATCCGCCGCACTTCGTCGTGCGGCAGCCCCGGGACCATGTTCCCGTCGCGGCCCACCATCGTGCGGGCCGCGACCATGGCGTTCGTGATCGCCTCCTCCGTGGCCTGGGCCGTCGCGAGGAGGAGCGGCGATATGGCGTCGTTCGACATCATCTCTACTGTCGAGTTGTCACCCCGGTTCCACGCCCCGCTGTTGGCCGTCGAGAAGGCGATGAAGATGTCGCCGGAGCTGTTGGACCCGTACCCGCCCATGCGCCCGATCCCGATCGGGGCGCGCCGCGCCAGGCGCTTGAGCTGGTGCGGCAGCAGCGGGGCGTCGGTGGCGACGACGACGATGATCGAGCCGAGGCCGTCGAATTCGGACCCGCCCGCCGATCCTCCGGCGCCGCCCGCCGGGGTCCAATCGAGGAGTTCCTGCCCCACCGGCACGCCGGCGATGAGCAGTTCGGGACGGCGACCGTAGTTGCACTGCACGAGTACGCCGACCGTGTAGTCGCCCACGAGCCGGGAGGAGGTCCCGATCCCGCCCTTGAACGAGTTGCACACCATCCCGGTCCCGCCCCCCACCGAGCCTTCGGTGACGGGGCCGGACGAGGCGCTCTCGATCGCCGCGAAGACGTGCTCCTTCTTCACGTGGAAGCCGTTGATGTCGTTGAGACGCCCGTCCCACGTCTCGGCCACCACGGGGAGGCTCCACCAGATGCCGGGCGCGATGGGGTGGTTCGCCTCCGCGTCCCGCGACCACTCAATGGTCGCGGCGTGCACGTTTCCCACGCTGTGCGTATTCGTGATCATCACCGGACCTTCGAGGAACCCCGATTCCTCGACCCAGGTCGTCCCCGTCATCTCCCCGTTTCCGTTCAGCGAGTACCAGCCGGCGAAGACCGGCTCATATCCCCCGGTGCGAGGGATCACGGCCGTGACTCCGGTGCGCACCGGGCCCTCGCCGACGACGAGTGCGCCTTCGCCTTCGATGATCGTCGTGTGCCCGACCCGGACGCCGGCTACATCCGTGATCGCGTTCAGGCTGCCGGGGTCGCCGGGAAAGGGGATCCCGAGATCCCGGGCCCTCGGCGCCTCCTGGGCGACGAGCGGACTCCCGGCCAGACTCACGGCAACGAGCAGGAGTGACGAGAAACGCATGGGCATCTCCGCGTGAGGGAACTGCGCTATCTGAACGTGCCCTGAAGCCCGAGGGTGAATATGGCGTCCGGCCGCAGACCGAAGCCCTGGATCGGGAGAAGGGCGCTCGCGACCAGGACCATGTCGTTGCGGACCTGATACCTGATCCCCATGGCGAGGTCCAGGAGGTAGCGACCCGGCTCCGGGATGGACGACGCCTCGACGGTGAGGGGTGCGGCGCCCACGAAGGTGACGGAACCGGGCAGCGGGGGGTCCGGATCCGCCAGTTCCAATTGCGTGATCATCTCCGCGGCCACGGTGACCTCGTCCGTCACTCTGACGTCGAAGCCGACCGAACCGAGCACCGCGTCGCGGTCGAAGTTCCCCTCGCGCGCATTCTGCTCCCGCAGGAGATATCCCCCGTTCACGTGGGAAGAAAAGTCACCCCACCTCCGGGTGATGACCGCCAGCGCGCGCCCGCGGCCTTCGCCCGTGCCGAGCAGGTCTTCTTCCTGCCCGGTCGGGAAGGTGTAGTCGGCCAGCAGGGCGATCCCGAGTTCGGGCGGCGCGACGCCCACCTCGGTCCCCCCGGAGAGGTTCACCTTGACCCGGGCCGTGATGTCGCCGACACCCGTCGCCGAACCCCTCACCGACTTGCGCGCCTGGAGGACCGGGACCGCCTCGCTTCCGCCGAACCGGTGCGAGGAGGACGGGTCGAACGGAAGGATCCGGGCATCGGCCGTGCCCTCCAGCCTCGCCCGCACGACCGGAATGACGAAGCCGACGTCCATGAACGGCGTCAGCCCGGCGCTCACGACGCCGGTCGCGACGACGTAGTCCACGGCAAGGTTCGTGCGCACCTGGAGTACGTCCCGCTCGAACGCGGGCACCCCGAGCCCCGGATTCCGGCCCAGAGCGGGGCTGGTGTCATGGTGGAAGAAGTTGAGGAGAAGGGCGTCGGTCGGCACCCCCCCGAAGTTCGTGGTCTGAAAGGCGGTCGCCTCGAGACCCATGAAGAAGCGGCCCATCCCGAGCGTCTCGGCCCGCTCGGCGAAGACCGGCCCCAGCGAGGCGCTGCGTTCACCGTCGGACCAGATGCGCCCTGCCGCCATGGGGGGCCTTGGAAGGCCGCCGACGATCCCGGCGATACCGTCCTCGAGGAAGAGGAGCAGCGCGTCGTTGCGCGGCACGAGGTCGCGCCGGAAGTGGACGCCGTGCGTGGCGCCCGACTCCCCGGCCGACATGGCCGCCGGGTCCATGCAGAGGGAGACGCCGCACTCGCCGAACACGAACAGGTCCGACAGGAGTTCGGTCAACGTCTGCGCCGCGGCCGGCCGGGCCGTGATGAACGCCAGCGCCAGGACAGCCAGCGCCCGCGCAGCGGCTCGTCTGTGCATCTCGCCTCCCCTGGAGTTCCCATGGAGTTCCCATGGTGGACCGGCTGAAGGTTCGCCGCCTCGTCGGGCGCGGCAAGGCGAGCGGCGCGCAACGAATCCGCCGGGCGTGGCGATTGCCGTCCCGGGGGATTGACCACCGGCGGCCCTCGCGCCCATCGTCGCCCATGTCCTCAGCCCATCGCACCATCGGAACGCCCCACGCCGCGCCGACGTTAACCCGACAGAGCAGCGACGCGCACGACGTGATCGTCGTGGGCTCCGGCGCCGGGGGCGGCATGGCCGCCTACGTACTCGCGTGTCACGGCGTCCGCGTACTGCTCCTCGAAGCGGGGCGGGACTACGATCCCGTGTCGGAGACCCCGATGTTCCAGACCCCCGCGGACGCGCCGCTGCGGGCCGCGGGGACCGCCGACAAGCCGTTCGGCTTCTACGACGCGACGGTCGACGGCGGCTGGCGGGTGCCCGGCGAGCCCTACACCAGCGCCGAGGGCGTGAACTTCATGTGGTGGCGGTCGCGCATGCTGGGTGGGCGGACGAACCACTGGGGCCGCATCTCCCTCCGCATGGGCCCGTACGACTTCAAGCCCTACAGCCGGGACGGGCTAGGGTTCGACTGGCCGATGACATACGAGGACCTCTCGCCGTGGTACGACCGCACCGAGGCGCTGGTCGGCGTCTACGGCTCCAACGAGGGGCTCGAGAATACGCCCGACTCCTCCGACGGCATCCTCCAGCCCGCGCCCGCGCCGCGCGCCTACGAACTGCTCACGAAAAAAACCTGCGACGGGCTCCGGATCCCCGTCATCCCCGCCCACCTCGCGATCCTCACGCAGCAGCAGGACGCGGACCGGCTGTCGACCATGCTGTGGCCGAACAACGCGACCGCCCGCCGGGTGACGCGCGACTCCATGCGAAGCCGAGCGGCCTGCTACTGGGCGACCCCGTGCGGCCGCGGCTGCTCGATCAAGGCCAACTTCCAGTCGACGACCGTCTGCCTGCCGCCGGCTCAGGCGACCGGCAACCTCACGACGATCACCGACGCGATGGTGCGCGAGGTGACGATCGATGAGCGAGGCCGGGCCACGGGCGTCCATTACATCGACAAGAAGCTGCGCGCCGACCGCCACGTCTCGGCACCCGTGGTCGTCCTCGCCGCCAGCGCCTGCGAGTCGGCGCGGATTCTCCTCAACTCCCGCACCTCCCTCTTCCCCGATGGCCTCGCCAACGGGAGCGGGCTCGTCGGCAAGTACGTGATGGACACGGTGGGCGCGGGCGTCTCCGGGCAGATTCCAGCGCTCGAGAACCTGCCTCGCCACGCCGAGGAGGGGGCCTCGGCCATGCACATGTACATGCCGTGGTGGCTGTACGGAGACCAGGACGCCGGACGCCTCGATTTCGCCCGCGGCTACCACATCGAGTTCGGCGGAGGGCAGAGGATGCCGGGTTACGGCGCCTTCAGCGGTATCGAGCCGCTCACGGAGGGCGCGTATGGCCAGCGCTTCAAGGAGGAGTGCCGTCGCTACTACGGGTCGTTCATGAACTTCGACGGCCGCGGGGAGATGATCCCCAACGAGGACAGCTACTGCGAGATCGATCCCGACGTGGTCGATCAGTGGGGCATCCCCGTGCTCCGGTTCCACTGGAAGTGGTCGGAGCACGAGTTGAATCAGGCCGTTCACATGCAGCGGACGTTCGCCGGGATCATCGAGGAGATGGGCGGGCGAGTGCTGTCGACCGTGCAGACCGACGGGGCCCGCGCCATCGCGGCGCCCGGACAGATCATTCACGAGGTGGGCGGGGTCCGCATGGGAGACGGGCCGGAGAATTCCGTGCTGAACCAGTACTGCCAGTCCTGGGAGGTTCCCAACCTGTTCGTGATGGACGGCGGCCCCTTCGTCTCCAACGCGGACAAGAACCCGACGCTCTCCATCATGGCGGTCGCGTGGCGGTCGTCGGAGTACCTCGTGGAGCAGCTCCGGCAGGGGAACCTCTGATGTCCGAGCACGTCGACCAGCCGGGCCGGGAAGCGGGCGGCCGGGACGCGGCCGAGGGGCTGACCCGGCGCAGGGCGCTGCAGGTGCTCGCGGCCGGGGCCGCGGGGGCGGCGGCGCTTCCCGCCGCGGCGTGCGCGGACGGACCCGAGTCCGGCATGCCCTCACCGGAGGATGCGGCCGCGCTGCACGGCGCCACGAGCGGCGGCAACCCCCGAGCCGCCGGCACGCCGACCGATCCGGACCTCGTCTCGCCCTTCGTGTGGTGGGATCTCCTGCTCACCGAGGACGAACTCGCCACGCTCGCCGCCATCTGCGACGTCATTATCCCCGAGGACGAACATTCGCCGGGCGCGGCCGCGCTCGGAGCCCACGCCTTCATCGACGAATGGGTGAGCGCGCCGTACGACGGGAACCGAAACGATCTGACGCTCGTGCGGGGCGGCCTGGTGTGGCTGGACATCGAGTCGGCCGAGCGCTTCGGCGGGCGCTTCACCGACCTCACGCTCGATCAGAAGCACGCGATCTGCGATGACATCTGCTGGGTGGAGAACGCGACCCCGGAATACCGGGTCGCGGCCCGTTTCTTCGATCGCGTTCGCGACCTCACGTCGACGGCGTTCTGGACCACGGCGGAGGGGATGGCCGATCTCGGCTTCGTGGGCAACCGACCCCTTCCCCGCTTCGACGGCCCGCCCCCTGAGGTCCTCGAACGCCTGGGTCTGGCCTAGCCGTCGCCGGCGCGAGACCCTTCAGTAGTTTGCCAGGTTCCCCGCACAAAGGTTTCCCCGGAATGAGGCCCAGCATGACGTCGAAAAACAACTTCTCGCGGCGTGACTTCGTTCGGGCGTCGGGCACGGCCGGCCTCGGTCTGTCCATCATTCCCCGCCACGTCCTCGGCGGCCGCCATCATCGCGCACCCAGCGACACGTTGAACGTCGCGCACATCGGCGTGGGCGGCATGGGCGGCGGAGATGTTCGGGGGATGGCGGGTGTCGGCGAGAACATCTACGCCCTCTGCGATGTCGACGAGCGGCAGGCGTCCGGCTCCTGGAGCGCCTTCCCGCGCGCGAAGCGGTACCGCGACTTCCGAACCATGCTCTGGGAAGAGGCCGAGAACATCGACGCGGTCGTGATCTCGACGCCCGACCATACGCATACCGCGGCAGGCATGATGTCGCTCTCGCTGGGGAAGCCGACCCGCATCCAGAAGCCTCTCGCGACCACCATCTGGGAGGTGCGCCAGCTGATGGCGGCCGCCGAGCGGGCGGGGGTCGCGACCCAGATGGGGAACCAGGGCCACGCCGAGGACGGCACGCGACAGATCCGGGAATGGTACGAGGCGGGAGCCATCGGGGAGATCCGGAGGGTCGAGTACTGGACCAACCGCCCCATCTGGCCGCAGGCCATTCGCCGGCCGACGGAAGCCCACCACGCGCCCCCGACGCTGGATTGGGATCTCTGGCTCGGCCCCGCCGCCGACCGTCCCTACCATCCTGCGTATGCCCCGTTCAACTGGCGCGGCTGGTGGGACTTCGGGACCGGCGCGCTGGGCGACATCGCGTGTCACGCCATGGACGCCGCATTCTGGACCTTCGACCTCGGCACCCCGGAGCGGGTCTCGGCCGAGTCGACGACGCTGTTCCCCGAAACCGCGCCGGCCGCGTCGCGCATCGAGTACGACTTTCCGGCCCGCGGCGACCGGCCCGCGGTGAAAGTGGTGTGGCGCGACGGCAACCTCTCGCCGCCGCGGCCGGAGGAAGTCCCGGACGATGCGCGCTGGCCCCTCGAGGCGAGCGGGCAGATCTGGATCGGGACTGATGGGACGCTCTTCGCGGGCATCTATGGAGAGAACCCGAGGCTGCTCGACGCCGCGCGGGATGCGGAGATCCGGGCCAACCCGCCGGCGGAGAAGTACCCGCGCACGGACGGCGTGTATGCGGAGTTCGCCGCCGCCTGCAAGGACGGCCCGCCCGCCGGGTCGAACTTCGTCGAGCACGCGGGGCCGCTCACCGAGATGGTGCTGTTCGGCAACCTCTCCGTGCGCAGCGGTCGGGAGGTCCGCATCGACCCCCACACGGGCGAGATCCTCGACGGCGTGTCGATCCCCGAGCGTTATGTGAAGGCCAACTACCGTTCGGGTTGGGGGTGGTAGGACTCTCGTGCAGCTGAACGGTCTCGACTGGATCGTCCTCGCCGCCTACGGCGCCGTGGCCCTCGCGGTCGGGCTCTGGTTCGCCCGGCGCGCCGGCGCGGGCACCGACGAGTTCTTCCTCGCCGGCCGCAACCTCCCCTGGTGGCTCCTCGGGACCTCGATGGTCGCCACCACTTTCTCGACGGATACCCCCAACCTCGTCGCGGACCTCGTCCGTAACGGAGGCGTGAGCGGGAACTGGGTCTGGTGGGCGTTCCTGATCACCGCGATGTGCACGACGTTCTTCTACGCCAAACTCTGGCGACGATCAGGCGTCTTCACCGACGTCGGCTTCTACGAACTCCGCTATTCGGGGCGCCCCGCCTCGTTCCTGCGCGGGTTCCGGGCCCTCTATCTGGGCGTATTCTTCAACGTCGTCATCATGGCCACCGTTACGCTCGCCGCGATCAAGATCGCCGGTGTGCTGCTGGGGGCCGACAAGTACACCACCGTCCTCGTCGCGGGCACCGTGGCCGCCCTTTACTCGGCCACTTCCGGTCTGTGGGGCGTCGTCGTCACCGACCTCCTGCTCTTCACCATCGCGATGGTGGGGGCCGTCGCCGCGGCGTACTACGCGCTCTCGCAGCCCGCGGTCGGGGGTCTGGCGGGACTCGTCACACACCCGGGGATCGCACCGAACCTGTCGATGCTGCCCGACTTCTCAGACTGGCGGACGGCGGCGATGGTGTTCGTCATCCCGATCGCCGTGCAGTGGTGGGCGAGCTGGTATCCCGGCGCCGAACCCGGCGGTGGCGGGTACACGGCACAGCGGATGCTCGCGGCCCGCGACGAGCGCGATGCCATGCGCGCCACGCTGTGGTTCAACATCGCGCACTACGCGCTCAGGCCGTGGCCGTGGATTCTCGTCGGCCTAGCCTCGATCGCCGTGTATCCCACGCTCGAATCGATCGGGGCGGCCTTCCCCAACCTCGACCCGAGCATCCTGGGGCACGACCTCGCCTACCCGGCGATGCTCGTCTTCCTGCCGCACGGCCTGCTCGGGCTGGTCGTCGCCTCCCTCGCGGCGGCCTATATGTCGACCATCTCCACGCACCTGAACTGGGGCTCGTCCTACATCGTCGACGATTTCTACCGCCGGTTTGTCGCCCGCGACCGGAACGAGGCCCACTACGTCCGCGTGGGCCGGATCTCCACAGGGGTGCTCATCGCCCTTTCCGCCGCGCTCGCCCTCTTCCTCGACAGCGCGAAGCAGGCGTTCGAGTTGATCCTTCTGCTGCACGCCGGGAGCGGGCTGATCTTCCTGCTCCGCTGGTTCTGGTGGCGGGTGAACGCGTGGTCGGAGATCTCGGGCATGGCGGTGTCGGCGATGGTCGCGCTCTGGTTCCCGCTCTTCCACGAGCGGGTGGGGCTCCCGGCGCTCGATTCCGCGGTCCGGCTCCTGCTCGGCGTCGGGGTGACCACGATGGTGTGGCTGCTCGTAACGTTCCTCACCCGCCCCACGGATACGCGGACGCTGCAGACGTTCTACGACCGTATCCGCCCGTTCCCGCGCGGGTGGCGAAAAGCCGTCCACACCCAGCCCGGCAAGGCAGGGAGCCTGGCTGCGGGGCTAGCGGCGTGGGGCCTGGGCTGCGCGACCGTGTATGCGGCTCTCTTCGCCACCGGGATGGCCTTGTATGGCCAGACCGCCGAGGCGATCGGTTTCGGCCTCGTGGCCGTCGCCGCCGGCGTGGGCCTGTTTCGAACCCTCCCCCGCGTCGGCTTCGACTGACCAGACTCGGGGAACGCCCCACCTTCCGCGTCCCCCATGAGCCGTCCCCGCGCGTCACGGATCGCGCACCTGGTTCGTCTATGGGACAGGTGCAGATCCAACTCCCGGGAGGCAGCGATGACGGCGAACCAGCTCAGGCGCTTGGCTGTGGGCACCATCCTGGCGGCTTGCTCCGCCTTCGCCGGACAGGCGGCGGCACAGCTGATTCCGATCCGCACTGTACCGGTCGCGACCGGCGACCAGTTCCTGACGACGCCTTCGATGAACTTCGGGATGGCTGGGCTCACCTACGCGGTGGACGACTCCATCGCCGACGGATGGTCGAACCCGGCCAAGGGCGCGCTCCTCTCCGAATCCTCGCTCCTCAGCGCTCCCGTCTACTACGGGATCTCCAACGGGGGTGGAGGCGGCCTCACCTTTCCGGCCACCGGATTGGTCGCGGGCGAGAAGTGGTTCGGAGGAGTCACCGCCGCGCTCCAGGAGGTCGACAACGCCCAGACCGATGGCCGCTTGTGGACGGGCGGCGCCGACCGGCTGTCCGATGTTTCGGCGCGCAATGTGTACGCCGGCGGCTTCGTCGGCCGGAGGCTGGGATCCGGCGGGTGGTCTCTCGGGGTCGGCGCCGGCACGGCGCGCCTCGAGGCCATGGATGGGGTGGACCTGCTCTACGCGGGCGCGGAGCGCATAGAACAGTCCGGCTCGATACACGACCTCAGGCTCGGCGTCTACCGCGAGTCGGGCCGGGACCGCGCTTCCGCCGTTCTCGTGCGCAACGCGGTCTCGATGACCCATGACGTGACCTACCTTGACGTGACATCGACAGGGTCACCCCCGGCGCGGCAGAGCGTGCCCAGAATCGAGACGAACCTGGACCGCACCCGCACGTGGGGGGTGCAGCTGGCCTGGGACCGCCGCCTGCGCGCGCCCGGCTGGCGCATCGGCACTTCCCTGACGGCCAACCGCAAGTCACACCCCAAGATCCCCAACTACAACATCCAGAACATTCCGCGGGACCCTGGCAACAGCACGGCCTGGGAACTGGGCTTCGGCATCGCCCGCTCACTGGACGGCACCACGGCGGGGCTGGACGTGGCGCTTCAGCCGATCCGGAGCGACACCTGGCAGGAGGCGGAGGACCCGGTCGAGACGACGAACGGGGCCACGATCCCGTCGGGCGGCAGGACGATCGAGAACGACTTCTCGTTCCTGAACGTGCGGCTGCGGGTCGGAGTGGCGCACGAGTTCGAGAAGGTGGGAGTGAGATTGGGGCTCGAGGGCCGGTCCTACGACTACACGCTCGAGCAGACGAACAACGTGAACGGCGAATTCAGGACGCAGGACGAGTCCTGGATCGAGTGGACCCCCGCGGTGGCGGCGGTCTTCCGGCTCCGGGGCGTGGATCTGCATTACGGGGTGCGTCTGACCAAGGGCACCGGCCACCCGGGCGTGGATCGCGGAATCGTGGTGAACTCCCCGGACAGCGGGGGCGATTTCGTCGTCGCCCCGGAGGGGCCGCTGACGCTGGCGGACGCCACCGTGCACACACACCAGTTCTGGGTGCGCATCCCGATCCGCTGAGTCAGGGGACGATCTCGAGGTGGTCCACGAGGAGGATGTGCCCCGGCGGGCCCCACCCGTCGAGGGAGATGCGGTCGATCCCTGCGGCGACCTCCACGACGACGCGTTCGGCCCGGAAGCGGGCGCGCCCGCCCGGGCTGTACGTCGCCTGCCCCGCGTCAGGGTTTCCGTCCGTCCCGTACCGCGTATCGGGTGAGTGCGCCGCGGCACCCGTCGGCAGGCGCTCGCCTCCGCTCCAGACGATCACCAGGAAGCTATCGATGAGGTCGGGGCCGAACAGGGTGAAGGCCACCCTTCGCGGACGCCCGGGGAAGTCGAGATGCGTCACCCCGACTTCGAGTCCCTGATCGCCGGAGAGCGGCGGGCCCAGCGCGTGCCTCGAAGCCTTCGGCGGGAGGTACCCGCCCGCGTCGAGCACATGGGGTCGGGTGGCGTGGGCCGTGTACGAGTAGAAGGAGAGCACGAGACCCTGATCGCGCCACTCCTCCGCCACCGCGGCGTTGGATTCCACCGGACGGCCATCGCCGTAGGTCTCGAACTCGATCCGCGCGGGCTCGTACGCAGGGGCCCGACCGCCCTCCGAAGGGGAGGGGTCGCCGTCCCCGCCCACTCCGGGCGCGCCCGGGGCGGCGCCTTGCGCCGATAGCGGCGGGGGCATGCGGCTCGGCAGCTCCGGCGGCGGCGGGCTCGGGGCCGCGACCTCCCAGCGGGGGCGGAAGCCCAGCGAGCGCAGCCCAGCGTACGCGGCCGCGAGAGCCAGCCCGGTCAGGGTGAGGGCGGCCAGGCCGCGCAGCGCGCGCACGACGAGAGGCCGCCGGCGCCGACGCGCGGTCAGGCCTCGACCACGCCGAGCTGCGGCCAGGTCTCCCACCGTCCGCGGGTGAAGTCCGGGAAGTCCACCGGCCGGCTCCGGTCCGCCACGGACGACTCGCTCACGGCGCAAACCGCCGACAGCGCCGCCCCGTCGTACACGTTCATGTCCGTGGGCAGGCCCTCGCGCAAACACTTGATGAGCCGGTAGTCCTCGAGGTAGTCCATGCTCCCGTGTCCGCGGTCCGCCCCGGCCCCGGCCATCTCGCGCCACAGCGGGTGCTCGAACTCCTCGAGGTAGTCCTCCGCGGGGTCCCAGCGGTGTCCCTCGCTGCGGCCCTCGATGTACACGCGCTCGGGATAGCCCTGGAACAGGCCGCGCGTCCCCTGGACGAGGTGGATCCGCGAATACGGACGCGGGAGGTTCGTGTCGTGAGAGACGTAGATCGTCCGTCCGAGGACAGTCTTGATGAGGGTGACGTTCACGTCGCCGAGCGTGAAGGTCTCATTGCGCTCCGGCGCCCCCTCGGGGAAGTGTTCGCGCGCGAAATCCTGGAGACCGCGCGAGGGGCCGCTCATGGAGACCGCGTAGTCGAAGCGGTCCCCGCGGTTAATGTCCATGCAGTTCGCGATCGGCCCCAGGCCGTGTGTGGGATAGAGGTTCCCGTCCCTCGTCTTCGAGTGCTCACGCCGCCACAGCCCCTCGCCGGTGTCGGCGAACTTGATGGCGCGCAGATCGTGCAGGTAGCCGCCCTCCCCGTGCAGGATCTCCCCGAAGAGGCCCCGTCGCACCATGTGGAAGACCATCATCTCCCAGCGCCCGTAGTTCACGTTCTCCATCATCACGCAGTGGCGCGCGGTGTTCTCGGCGGTCTCCACGAGCCGCCAGCAGTCCTCCATCGTGTACGCCGCCGGGACCTCGGTCGCCGCGTGCTTCCCGTGCTCCATGGCGGCCACGCAGACGGGGACGTGCCATCGCCACGGCGTCGCCGCATAGACGAGATCGAGATCCTCGGCCTCGCACATGCGGATGAAGTCCGTCTCCCCGCGCGTGTACAATGTCGGTTCGCGTCCACCGGCCTCCACGACCCAGTCGCGGGCGCGCTCCGCGTGCTCGGGCCGGACGTCGCAGAGGGCCGCCAGTTCGACGCCCTCGATGTCGAGGAGGTTCCGGACGTGGACCGACCCCATGCCGCCGACCCCCACGAAGCCGATCCTCACGGTCTCGATCGGCGGCGCGGCGAAAAGCGCCTCGGGCGCCGCCCCGGACACCGGCGAGTCTTGCGCCGCCGATGTGTCGTCGCCCTCGCGGCACCCGGAGAGTACGGCCGCGCCGGCCCCCAGGGCTCCGAGCTTGAGGAGCGTCCTGCGGTCGATGCTGTTCGATTCGGGTCTCATCTCGCTCATTCTCCAGCGGTGCGGGTGATTCGCGGCCCGGACGGCCGTCGTCCCGGGGTCGCCCGTCGTCCCGGACGATGGGCCGCGACTTTGCCACGGACGGCCCGGCGTGACATATCGAATCTGTCTCAACTTCCAATCGAATGGGAGAAGATCGCAAACATGACCTCCGGCGGACTCCGGCGAACGAAGGGGATCGGTGTGGCCGTGGCCCTCGCGGCGGCGCTGAGCGCTTCCTGTGCGGACCCGCCGAGGGCACGCGACCGGTTCCTCGCCTCCGCCGAGGCCATCGAACGGCTCGAGAGCCTCATCTACGAGTACTCGTACGAGGGGTCGGGGAGCGCCGCGGGTTCCTTCACCGGCCTGGTCCGGCTCGTGCGTCCCGCGGGCGGGCCGTCGCTCTACCGGGCAGAACTTCGGCCCTCGCCGTCGTGGGACCCCCGGGAGGCCACGGACGACCCCGCGCCCGCCCTGATCCTGTCGGGAGGCGGCGATCCTGTCGCCGCGCGCGACGAAGCGCTCGCGCGTTTCAGCTACGGCACGATCTCGGGCGGCTCCGGGCATCTCGTCGCGAACGCCGCCTTCGCGGTGCTCTCCGAGTTCACGGAAGCGACTCCTTTCGAGGCGGAACTCGCGGACGAATTCGAACTCGTCAGCCAGGAGACGGTCGGCGGCATCCTGTGCGACGTGCTGCGGGGCACGAGCGACGAGTTCGGGCCTGCGCGCGTGTGGTGGCACATCGGGGTCGTGGACGACCTGCCCCGCGCCTTCCGCTGGGAGTCGGAGGACGGGAGCGGAGCACTCGCGTTCGAGATTCGGCGACTGGAGATCGATCCGCCCACCTCGCCCGGGCAACTCGCGATCCGGGTGGACGTGACCACTCCCGACGCCGAGCAGGTCTTCGAGGAGGACGAGCGGGCGCTCGTCCCCGGCGTGCCGGCGCCCGACTGGCGTCTCCCCGCGGCGGAGGGTGCGTCGCTTCGCCTCTCCCAACTCCGGGGAGAGATCGTGGTGCTGAACTTCTGGTCGAGTTGGTGCATCCCCTGCCGAGACCTCGCGACCGAGTACGGCGCCGTGTCACGGCGGTTCGCGGACGCCGGGGTTCGTTTCCTGGCTCTCAACGGGTGGGAGAGCGCGGAAGCCGACGCGTCCCGGACGCTGCGGGAATGGGGACTCGACGTCCCGATCCTGCTCCACGCGGAGCGGATCGCCGCCGACTACAAGCTGATCTCGCCGCCCGCGCTGTATGTCGTCGACGCCCGCGGCGACCTCGCGCTGGTCAGGAACCCCGCTCAGGACGATCCGGAATCCGGGGCGGGGGAGCTGGAACGGGTGATCCGGTCGCTCCTCGATGGGAGCGACTGACCCCGGGCTGACTCCGGGGGGCTACTTGTCGATGGGCAGCCCGCTCGGGACGGTGGCCGGGGCGAGGTGCGAGAGGTCGCGCGCCGCCTCATCCGTCAGCGACTCCAGGAAGGCGACGAGGTCGTCCGCCCCCGCGTCGTCGAAGGTGATGGGGATCAGGATCGTGTCCCGCGTGGCCAGGATCTCGTCGAAGTTGTTGAGCAGCGTGGGCTGGAGAGCGGGCTCCACCTGCGACACGTCGTACTCCATGAGGCGGTTGTCGATGCTGTCGTAGTGCACGACGATCGCCCTCAGCGTGGCGAACTGCCCCGCATGCCCATAGGGCGCGGTCAACTCGACGTTGCGCATGGGGGGCGTCTTGAAGAGTCGCCGGTGCGCGGGGTCTCCCGTGACCCGCTCGCGCCCGAAGTCGTCGTTCCCGCCGGGCCCGTCACCCAGTCCCGGGCCGATCTGCGGGATGGCAGCGTTGTGATGTTCGTTGTTCCGGTCGTCGAACTGGTCCGTGTCGTGACACTGCATGCAGCGGATCGTCATGAAGCTCTTGGCGCCGCGCAGCGCCGAGTCGCCGAGCTGGTCGTCGTCCCCCCTCAGGAAACGGTCCCAGGGCGTGTCGATGAACGTGAGGTCGGAGACGTAGAAGCCCGCGATCGAGTTGGCCGCGTGCGCGAACGTCATATCCTCGAAAGGAGTGCCGGGATAGGCGGCCTCGAACATCTCCCGGTATTCCCCCATCTCGCCCAGCCGCGCCATGAGACCCGCCCACACGCCGGTGAAATCGTCGTCGTCCAGCGCCGACAGTTCGTTCCCGTCGCCCGAGCCCCGCATCTCCTTGCGCCGCAGGACCGGGATCATGGGCTGCGCCGAGAGCGCGCCGAACTCGAACACCGCCTGCATCTCCGGCGTCAGCTGGTCCCCGGCCTCGGTCGAGATCGATCCGTCCTCCAACTCCTCCACGAACCCGTCCCAGAAGAACTGCGTCGAGAGGTGAAGGTTGAAGAGCGCGGGCGAGTTCCGGGGGATGAACTCGCCCCCGGGGTGCGTGCGGTCCGGCCCCAGCCCGCTCCCCCCGACGCCGATCGAGAGGGACCGGCCGTCCCCGGTGGCGAAGCTGGGCAGGTGGCAGGTCATGCACGACATGTCGCGATTCCCGCTCAGGATCCGGTCGAACGCCAGGCTCCGGCCGAGTTCCACGAGTTCGGGGCGCACGGGAGGCGGCGGTTCGAGTGGATCGAGGTTCCGGTGATCCACGAGGAGGCGCACCGTGTCGATGAGCATGGCGCGCACCTCCGCGGGAGAGGGAGGCGGCGGCTCCGGCGGCGGCCCGGGGGGCGGGTTCGGCGGGCCGACGGAGTTGTCGCCGCAGGCGCCGATTCCGAGCAGGATTCCCGCGACCGCAATCGCCAGTGACAGCCGGGTGCGATTCAGCACGTGAGCGACTCCCCGCAAGGCCCGGACGAAGCTCCAGTCAGGGCATTGCCACGGTGATTCGCACATCCATCATGTACTCGTGATAGCGGCAGAAGAAGACGTAATCTCCCTCGACCTTGGGATTGAACTCCCAGATCTCTCCCGGCCGCAGGTCGCTGCTGTCGGGCGACTTCGAACCCTTGGGGACCTTGCTGAACTCCACGCGGTGGATGTTGCCCCCGTTCTGCGTCCACGTGATCGTCGCGTTCCGCTTCACCTGCACGTGGCCTTCCTGGTCGTGATTCCCATCGGGATCGACGAACGTGTCGTCCTGGATGTCGAAGTTGGCGTCCGAGCCGAACGGTGGCTCGACGCGCGACGGCGGGGGTGGGGGCGGGGTCGGAGGCCTGGGAGCCGGCGGCGGACCCGGCGGCGGCGGACCAATGGGCGTAGCGACGATATCGGCGCCGGAGCCCCCGCCTCCGCAGTTGAGAGCAACGACCGTCGCGAACAACAGGACTGGCCAACGACCCTTCATCCGAGTCCCTCCTGGGGTACAGCCACTTCTCACATGACGCCGAGCCGGACCCGGGGCGCGGTCCGACCTGAAAAAATGAGGTCGCCTGCGTGCCTGAGGCAACCTCTCGCCGCGTGCAGGGGGTTACACGTCCCCCGCGACGGAGGTTCCGATAGACGCGGGCGCACGGGTGCCCTCGACGGCAACGTTGCTGTCGCGGGACCGGTGCCCGAGATTCGCCGACATGCGAACGACGCCCACCATCCGTCCCGTCACGCCGGTGATCGGCGCCGAAGTCGGAGGCGTGGATCTGGGAGCTCTCGACGACGCCGGGTTCGAGGCGATCCGCGACGCGCTCATGGCGCACTGCGTCCTCTTCTTCCGGGACCAGGACATCTCGATCGAGAGCCAGAAGGCGCTGGGGGCGCGATTCGGGGAACTCGTCGTCCACCCCAACGATCCGGGGCTGGAGGGACACCCCGAAGTGATGCGGATCCATGCCGACGAGCACTCCGTGCGCGCGACCGGCGAGCGCTGGCATTCGGACGTGTCGTGCGATCCCACGCCGCCCATGGGCTCGATCCTGCGCATGCACACCGTGCCGGAGGCCGGGGGCGATACGCTGTTCGCGAACATGTACGCCGCGCATGAGGCGCTGTCGGACCGCATGAAGGCGCTGCTGGACGGCCTCACCGCGATCCACGACGGCGGACCGTACTACCGGGAAGTGAACCGGTTGATCGGGCGTGATGACGGAGGCCGGGAGTATCCGTCGTCGGAGCATCCCGTCGTCCGGACTCACCCCGTGACGGGGCGGAAGGCGCTGTTCGTGAACCAGATGTTCACGGTTCGCATCGCGGGCCTCCCGCCGGGCGAGAGCGAGGCGGTACTCGATTTCCTCTTCCGCCACGTGCAGCGCCCGGACTTCCACTGCCGCTTCCGCTGGCGCGAGAACTCGATCGCCTTCTGGGACAACCGCTGCACGCAGCACCACGCGATCTGGGACTACTTCCCCCACGTGCGCTCGGGCTACCGCGTCACCATTCGGGGGGAGCCTCCGGTCTAGATCCCGGGCATGGAGGATGGCTCGATGCCTCTGTGGCTCGGGCTACCTTGCCCAGAGTTCGCTGAGGGGAATGGCTAGCATCCGCTCCTCGGCGAGCGGAAGGATATCGTTGCCGTTGTAGAGCACGATGCCGGCCTCGAAGTCATCCCCACAGAGAGCGGCGAGGCGTCTCAGTCCCGGCCCGGCCGACCGTCCCGGAGTGCTCGTCGCCTTCACCTCGACGCCCCAGGTCCGCGACCCGAGCGTGACCACCAGATCCACCTCGCGTCCATCTCTGTCCCGGTAGTGCCAGAAACGGACATCGGGATGCGTCCAGCCGGCCTGTGCCACGAACTGCTCCACGACGAAGGACTCAAGGAGGTGCCCCATACGCTGCCGTCTCGTGAGCCAGTCAGACGCGGACAACTGGGCCAGCGTGGCGGCGAGACCGCTGTCGATGAGCTGAATCTTCGGTGCCTTAACGAGTCGTTTTCCGGGGTTCCGGTGCCAGGCACGCAATCGGCGAACGAGAAAGACACGCTCAAGCACCGAGACATACTCGGCCACCGTGTCGCGGTTCAGGCCCAGGTCGCGCGCCAGGCCGCTTGCGTTGAACAGTTCGCCGTTTCGGACTGCGAGCAGCTCCAGGAGATGACCGACCTGATCGGCAACCCGGACCTTCGACACTTCGAGGACATCCCGATCCACGATGCTCCGCACATACTGACGGTGCCACTGGCGAGCGCGCGTCGGAGTGCGCGTGAGAGGCTCGGGGTAGCCGCCTGCGACCAGCCGCGCAGCGAGTTCTGGTGCGGTCGGCGCCGTCCGGGTGCGAAGCGAAGGCAACAGCTGGCCCTTGAGGAGGTCGCCCAGAAAACGACCCGGTCGTCGCTCCTTCTCGGACTCCGACAGCGGCATGAGACGCACCACCTCCATCCGGCCGGCCAGTGACTCGGTGACGGAGGGGAGGAGCAGCAGGTCGGCAGAGCCGGTCAGGAGGAATCGTCCCGGACGACGATCCGTGTCCACGGACAGTTTGATTGCCGGCAGGAGCCCCGGTGCCCGCTGTATCTCGTCGATCGTCACTTCCCGGGGGAGACTGGCGACGAGACCTGCGGGGTCCGCGGAAGCCGCGTCGAGATACGGAGGATGGTCCAGGCTCACGAAGGACCGCTCGGGTATGAGTACGCGAGCGAGTGTGGTCTTGCCGCTCTGACGAGGTCCGGCGAGACACACGACCGGCGTGTCGGACAGAGCCTCGCGCAAGACGGAGGCCATCGAACGGGGGTACAACGCCAAGTCCTGGGTCATGGCCGGAAGATAGCGGCCATTTGCCGGTCAGGCTACCGGCCATTTGCCGGTTAGAGTATCGGCTATTTGCCGGTCAGGCCTCCGGCCATTACGATGATGGTCCCGCCCGGCGAGGCGCAGCGAGCAACCGCCAGAGGAGTTTGGACCATGTTGAAGTCGACCCCGTTGCCGGCAATCGTGCTTCTCGTGACAGGCACCCTTGGGGCCTGTGGCACCGGTGACGGGGAGACCTCGGCGTTGGACGCGGGGACGTCGGCCCGCGCGATCGTCGGCGCGACCGTCATCGATGGCTCGGGTGCTGAACCCGTCTCCGACGCGACGGTGGTGGTCCGGGACGGGCGGATCGAGTCCGTCGGGGCTTCGGCGGAGGTCGAGATTCCGGCCGACGCCGAAGTTCTCGACGCGGCCGGGAAGTACGTCGTCCCCGGCCTCATCAACGCGCACGGCCATGTGGGCGCCACCCTCGGTCTCGAAAGCGGACACTACTCGCGGGCGAACGTCCTCCGTCACCTCCAACTGTACGCGAGCTACGGCGTGACGACCGTCGTGAGCCTCGGAGGGGATGAACCAGCCGGGGTCGAGGTGCGGGACGAGCAGGACACGCCGGGCCTGGACCGGGCCCGACTCTTCGTGGCGGGTGCGGTCGTGACGGGGGACACGCCGGGGGCCGCGCTCGAGATGGTGAACGGAAACGCGGCGATGGGCGTCGACTTCATCAAGATCCGGGTCGACGACAACCTCGGCGCGACCCGCAAGATGCCGCCGGACGTGTACGGGGCCGTGATCGAGCGGGCGCACGAACTGGAACTCCCGGTGGCGGCGCACCTGTTCTACCTGGAGGACGCCCACGGGCTGCTCGACGCCGGCGTCGACTTCATCGTGCACAGCGTCCGCGATCAGGATGTGGACGAGACGCTCGCCGAACGGCTGGTCGAGGCCGACGTCTGCTACTCGCCGACGCTCACGCGCGAGGTCTCGACCTTCGTGTACGAGAGCGAGCCGGAGTTCTTCGCGGACGAGTTCTTCCTTGCGTCAGCGGAGCCGGGGGTGCTGGAGGCGCTGCGCGCCCCGGAGAGCATGGCGCGCTATCGCGAGAGCGAGTCGGCCCAGCGCTACAAGGAGGCCCTCGTGCAGGCACAGCGGAACCTCGGCGCGCTCTCCGGCGCGGGCGTCACGATCGCCATGGGCACGGACACGGGGCCGGCGGCGCGCTTCCAGGGCTACTTCGAGCACATGGAACTCGCCCTCATGGCGGAGTCGGGCATGTCGCCGATGGAGATCCTCGTTGCCTCCACGGGCGACGCGGCGCGCTGCGCGGGTCTGGAAGGGGTGGGGACGATCGAGCCGGGCAACTGGGCCGACCTCATCCTGCTCTCGGCGGATCCGCTGGAGGGGGTCGAGAACCTGCGCGCGATCGAGTCCGTGTGGATCGCGGGAAACGAGGTCCCCTCGGTCTCCGGTTAGCGCAGGTCCACCAGCGGGCGGGCGTCTTCGGCGATCGTCCCCGGTTCCACGGCCTCCACCGCGGCGCGGAGCCGGGTCGCCTCTTGCAGGCGGGCGTCGAGGCCTTCGAGGTCGAGCTCCCGACCGGGCTCGGCTTCGACCAGGACCGTCAGAATATCCCGATAGCCCGTTGCGGTGACCGCGGCCTGATACCGCGCCACGCCGGGCTGGCCGGCGAGCGCTTCGGCGAGTTGGCGCGGGTGGACGAACATGCCGCGCACCTTCACGCCCTCGCCCACCCGGCCGAGGAAGCCCGCGAGGCGCGCCGACGTCCGTCCGCAGTCGCACGCATCCGGCATGAACGCGGACAGGTCTCCGGTGCCGAAGCGGACGAGCGGATAGACCGGGTTGGGGCTCGTGACGACGACCTGGCCCGGGGTGCCCGGGACACACGGCTCGCGGGTGGCGGGGTCCAACACCTCCACGACCACGCCGGGCACCACGTGCCACCCGTCCTTGGCGGCACACTCGTAGCCGATCGCGCCCGCATCGGCGATCCCGTACGCCTGGAATACGGAGACGCCGCGCCGCCCTTCCAGCTCCTTGCGCAGCGCCGGCGGCAGCGGCGCCCCGCTGACCAGCGCGCGGCGGAAGCTCAGCGGCACGCCCTCCGCCGCCGCCCGCTCGAGCAGAGTGAGGAGGAACTGCGGCGTCCCCACGTAGCCGGTCGCCCCGATCTGCGACGCAAAGGCGGCCTGGCCCGAGGCGTTTCCCACCCCGCCGGAGACGACTACGCAGCCCACCTCGCGCAGTCCGGCGTCCATCATGTGCCCGCCCGGCGTCAGGTGGTACGAGAAGGTGTTGAGCACGATGTCGCCGGCGCGGAACCCTGCGGCCGCGAACGCGGCGGCCATGCGCCAGAAGTCCGCCCTCCGGCCCTCGGGGTCATTGATCGGGCCGGGCGACCGATGAAGGCGGCGCAGCGCGCTCACATCCACACCCAGCATGCCGCCGAAGGGCGGGTCGCCCGCCTGGAGGTCCGGCAGATCGTCCTTCGCGAGAACCGCGACCCGACGCAGCCCCGCGACGCCCCGTCGCTCCGGCCGCAAGATACCGGCCTCCCGCAGCCGTCCGCTCGCTTCACGGCTGCGTTCGAGCGCGAGGCGGACGGCCCGGTCGGCGAGCGCGTCCTGCGCGGCACCCCAATCCGCCGGCGCTTCCGTGGCGGGGTCCCAAAGGCGCGGCTTCGGAGCCTCGGGATTCATGACAGCCACCGCTTGCGTCGTCGGTAGTGCTTCACGTCCCGATACGAGCGGCGCCCGATCTCGCTCAGCCCGAGGTAGAACTCGCGCACGTCCTCGTTTTCTCTCAGGACTTCGGCGGAGCCTTCGAGCACCACGCGTCCCCCCTCCATGACGTAGCCGTAGTCGGCGATCGAGAGGGCGATGCGCGCGTTCTGTTCGACGAGCAGAATCGTCGTCCCCTCTTCCTCGTTGATCCGCCGGATGATCTCGAAGATCTCCCGCACGAGGAGCGGAGCGAGCCCGAGCGAGGGTTCGTCGAGCAGCATCAGCCGCGGACGGGCCATCAGCGCGCGCCCCAGGGCCAGCATCTGCTGCTCGCCCCCGGACAGGTAGCCCGCCTGCTGCCGGCGGCGCTCCCCGAGACGTGGGAAGTACCCGTACACACGGTCGAGATCCGCCGGTACCCGGGTACGGTCCGACCGCGTGTGCGCCCCCGCGAGGAGGTTCTCGTGTACCGTGAGGTGCTCGAACACATGCCGGCCCTCCAGGACCTGGAAGATACCCTGCCGGACGATGCGGTCGGGGGGCAGACCGTGAATCTCGTGTCCGTCGAAGCGGATCGAGCCGTCGTTCACTTCGCCATCCTCGACCTCGAGCAGGCCCGAGATCGCCTTCAGCGTCGTCGTCTTGCCGGCTCCGTTGGAGCCGAGCAGCGCGACGATGCGTCCCTCGCCCACTTCGAGCGAAAGCCCCCGCAGCACGAGGATGACGTCGTCGTAGAGCACCTCGACGCTGTTGAGTTCCAGCAGTGTACTCAAAGGTATCTCCGGCTCGGGGGTCGGGAGCGTCGCGAGCGGGCTAGTTCGGGGCGGTGAGGAACTCGGTCAGCGGCGACCACACGCCGTCCTCGACGCGGAAGAGCCGGAGTCCCTTCGAACCGCGGTGATCCGTGGCGGTGAAGGTGAGCGGGGGACCCGCGCCGCCCGTGTCGAACCCGTCCAGCGTCTCCAGGGCCCGCTTGATGTTCTCCCCGTTCAACTCCTGTCCCGCTTCAACGACGCGGCGCAGGCCCTCCACGAACACGCCCAGCGTCCACCACCCCTGCGTGTACGCGTTCGTCTTCTCCCGGTAATCCTCGCCCCGCGACTCCAGGTAGGCGCGAATGTCCTCGACCCCCGGGACGTCGTCGGTCAGAGGGGCGTACGGGATCGCCCCGATCACGCCTTCCGCGTCGACCCCGGCCAGCCTCATCAGCAGGGCGTTGGCGCACCAGTTGAGGCATACGAAGGTCGCGTCGACTCCCAGGCTGCGGCCGTTCCGAAGGGCGACCGCCGCCGGTGCCGAGGTGTTCTGGAACACGATGTAGTCCGCGCCCGACTGGCTGATCCGCGAGAACTCCGCCGTATAGTCGGTCGCGGCCCGCGGCATCTCGTAGGGAGTGACGTCGACCCCGATTTCGCGCGCGTAGTCCTCGCCGCCCTGCGCCCACGGAGAATGGCCGAACGCGCTCGCGCTGTGCATGAAGGCGACGCGGGCGTTCCCCTCTCCGCCCTTTGCCCGGTGGTCTGCGGCGATCCAGCGGAGCACGATCTTGAACTGATCGCTGTAGCTCGTCGCCACGAGAAAGTTGTAGGGCGACGCCTCCGCGTCTCCCAGCACATGGGAGAGGGAGGCCGACGCGAACGGGATACGATCCTCCGCGATCTTCAGCTGCAGGGCCTCGGTGTCGCCGGTACCCCAGCCCATGAAGATGAGGGCGCCCTCCTGCACGAACTGGGTGTACAGCTGCTCTGCGCGGGGAACCCGGTAGCCGTAGTCCTGATAGATCAGGCGCACCGGCCGGCCGCCGATGCCCCCCTGCTCGTTCAGCCACTCCACATGCCCCTGCACCGCCGCGGCGTAGTCGAGGCCCACGTCGGCCGTCGGACCCGTGAGATCGAAGATGGCCGCGATCAGGATCTCGTCTTCCGCTCTCTCCCCCGAACCTCCGCACGCAGAGAGCACGAGGGCGGCCGCCAGGATCGGGGATCGGGTGGAACGCATGTCCGGGCACTCCCTCTACTTCGTGTTTCAGCGGCCTTCTCCGCGACGATACGCGAACGGCCACACGGAGAAGTAGTCTTTCACGTTCCGCCACAGTTTGGACAGACCTTCGGGCTCGAAGATGAGGAAGAGGATGATGACGAGCCCGAAGGCGGCCTGCTGGACGTTGGGCAGCTGGGCGGCGATCGCCGGCGTCGATTCCTGCAGCCCCCGGCCGAGGGTCGTGATCATCGCGGGCAGGGTCGTGATGAGCGCCGCCCCGAACAGCGACCCGCGAATCGTCCCCAGGCCTCCGACGATGATCATGGCCAGATACAGGATGCTCGTCTCGAGCGTGAACCGCTCCCAGGAGAGGATGTTGCGGTAGTACGCGGTCAGGGCCCCGGCCAGCCCGACGAAGAACGACGAGGTGGCGAACGCGAGGAGTTTCGTGCGGAACACGTTGACCCCGATGACGCTCGCCGCGATGTCCTGGTCGCGCACCGCGACGAAGGAGCGACCGATGCGCGAGCGGAAGAGGTTCGCCGTGAAGAGGGCGGTCCCGCCCGCCAGCGCGATGCCGAGCCAGTAGAAGGCGAAGTCGGTGTTCAGCCGCTGGCCGAAGAGCCGCGGCGCGGGCGCCACGAGCGCCTCGACGCCGCCGGTGAGCCCCGGCCAGTGCGTGACCACCCACTCCACGATCTCCTGCGCCGCCAGCGTCGAGATCGCCAGGTAGAGCCCCTTCAGCCGCAGCGAGGGGAGTCCGAAGAAGACGCCCACGGCCGCGGTCGCGAAGCAGGCGCAGACGATGCTCGCGCCCCACGGCAGACCCAGCCTGAGCGTGAGCAGCGCGGACGTGTACGCCCCCACGGCCATGAACGCGCCCTGTCCGAGCGAGATCTGCCCCGTATAGCCGACGAGGATGTTCAGCCCCAGCGCGCCGATCGTCGCAATCGCGATCTGGTTGGCGAGGTTCAGCCAGTACGGCGAGGCGAGGAACGGGAACACGAGCAGCGCGACCAGGAACAGGCCGAGCCGGACGCGTTCCGCCGGCCTGCGCCGGAGGCCCATGTCGCTCCGGTAGTCCGTGTGAAAGACGCCGCACTCGGTGTTCAACATCGCGGTCGCCGGGGGCGGGGTTCCGTCACGGGGCCGCTCATACCCGTTCGATGATTTCCTTGCCGAACAGTCCGTACGGACGGACCATCAGCACCATGATCAATGCGACGTACGGGACGATGAGGCTGAGGCCGTGGCCGATGTAGCCCCCGGCGTAGATCTCCAGGAGCCCGATGATCGCCCCGCCCACGACCGCGCCCCGGATCGAGTCGAGGCCGCCCAGGATGACGACGGGGAAGACGCGCAGGCCGATCTGGGCCACGTTCGAACTCACCCCGACGATGCTGCCGAGCATCATCCCCCCGATCGCGGCGGTCACCGCCGCGAGGGCCCAGGCCGTCGCGAACACCCGCGGGATACTGATCCCCATGCTGAGCGCGGCCTGCTGGTCATCGGCGATCGCGCGCATCGCGATCCCGCCCCGAGTACGGCGGAAGAAGAGCGCCAGTCCCCCCAGCATGGCGAGCGCGAGCGGGATCGCCACGAGCCGGTCCGCGCTCACGATGGCGGGGCCGAGCATGACCTCGCCCTGTGGGAGGAACGACGGGAAGGTGCGGGGCTGCGGACCCCAGATCGCCCCTACGACGGCGCGCAGGACGCTCGAGAGCCCGATCGTCACCATGATCATCGAGATCACCGGTTCGCCGATGAGCGGCCGGAGGACGAGACGCTCGATGACGAGGCCGATCCCCGCCGCGATCAGCACGGTCAAGAGGACACCCAGCGTCCACGGCAGCCCGAGTTGGACGAGCGCGAAGAAGATCAGGTACGTCCCGAACAGGAGGAGGTCCCCCTGCGAGAAGTTGATCACGTCGCTCGCCTTGTAGATGACGACGAAGCCGACGGCCGCGAGGGCGTAGATCATCCCCGTCCCCAGGCCCGTGACCGTGAGCTGCAGGAACTGGTCCACGGCTACGCGGCCCCGTCCAGACGCTCGATCCTCAGATCATGTTTCACGTTCGCCGTGCGTCCGTCCTGATAGGTGATCTCCATGTCCACCGTCACCGCCTCGGCGTCCCCGTACAGCGCCTCGATCAGACTCCTGAAGCGGTCGGCGATGAACCGGCGGCGGACCTTCCTCGTGCGCGTAAGCTCGGCGTCGTCGGCGTGCAGTTCCCTGTGGAGGAGGAGGAAACGCCGAATCCGTGCCGCCTGCGGCACATCCTCGTTGACCGACTCCACGTGGGCCCGGATCAGCTCGTACACCTCCGGCTTCTGCGACAGATTCGTGAAGGTCGTGTAGGCGAGCTGGCGGCGCTCCGCCCACTGGCCCGCGTTCTCGAAGTCGATCGCGATGATCCCCACCACGTACGGGTGCTCCCCGCCGAAGACCACGGCCTCGCTCACGTAGGGGCTGAACTTGAGCAGGTTCTCGATGAACTGGGGCGAGAAGCTGGTCCCGTCCGCGAGCAACATCACGTCCTTCAGACGATCGATGACGACGAGATGGCCCTCGTCATCGAAGTACCCGCCGTCACCGGAGTGCAGCCAGCCCCCCTTCAGCGTCTCGCTCGTCGCGTCGGCGTTCCGGAAGTAGCCCTGGAACACGGCCGGGCCGCGGGTGAGGATCTCTCCGTCCTCGGCGACGCGGACCTCCATCCCGCGTAGCGGCCGGCCGACGGTCTGGTATCGGATATCTCCGTCGCGGTGGAGCACCGAGATGCCCGCGACTTCGGTCTGTCCGTAGATCTGTTTGAGGTTGACCCCGAGGGCGTGGAAGAAGCGGAACACGTCCGGTCCGAGCGCGGCCCCTCCCGTATACGCGTCGCGCAGGCGCCTGAGTCCGAGCTGGTCCTTGATCGCACGCAGCGCGATCCACTCCGCGATTCGGCGGCGGGTGCGCTGCGCCGCCGTCGGCGGGTGTCCCCCGAACCGGGCGTCCGCGAGTTCGTTACCCACCCTCATCGCCCAGCCGTAGGCGCGGCGCTTGAGCGGCGTCGTGTCCTCGACCATGACCTGGACTTCGGAGACGAGATTCTCCCAGATCCGCGGCGGCGAGAACATCACGCGCGGTCCGATCTCGCGCAGGTCCTGCCGCACGGTACCCGGCTCCTCCGGGAAGTTCACGGGGAAACCGACGATGAGCTGGCGCGAGAGCGTCATCATCTGTTCGCCGATCCAGGCCAACGGGAGGAATGACACGAACTCGTCAGCGGCGGACATCGGGTCGACGTCCTGCAGCTGCTCGGCCATGCTGAGGAGGTTCTCGTGCGAGAGCATGGCGAGCTTGGGCTTGCTCGTCGTCCCCGAGGTCGTGCACAGGAGCGCGGTGTCTTCGGGCCGGATGGCCGCGAGGACGCTCTCGTACTCGTGCGGCATCGCGCGCCCGATGTCGGTTCCGCGCCGTTCCATGTCGTGGAACGAGAGCAGCCCCGCCGCCTCGTAGCCGCCCAGGCCGCGCGGATCGTAGTACACGATGTGCTCGAGGTCGGGGAGCGCACCCCGGATCTCGAGCACCTTGTCGACCTGTTCCTGGTCCTCGGCGACCACGAGGCGCGCCCTGGAAGCGGCGAGCAGATACTCGATTTCGGTGGCGACGGCATCCTGATACAGACCGAGCGGCAGCGCCCCCAGCGACTGGGCTGCGAGTTCGGCGATGACCCATTCCGGCCGGTTGTCTCCGACGATCGCGATGCGGTCGCCCTTCGCGACGCCACGATCGCGCAGTCCCAGCGTGAATCGGCGTACGCGACGCGCGTACTCGGACCATGTGATGCTCTGCCAGATCCCGTATTCCTTCTCGCGCAGAGCGACGCGTTCCCCGTGCCTTGCCGCCTGAAGGTGCAGGCGGCCGGGCAGGCTGCCTTCGAGGAATCCGACCTTCACCGGAGACTCACCGGATCGTGCCGGCCGCGGCGTCATGCTGGCCGAGGTAGGCCTCTACCACCCGGGGATCCTCGCGCACCTCGGCCGGAGAACCCTGAGCGATCACCCGCCCGAAGTCGAGGGCGACGACGCGCTCCGAGATGTCCATGATCACGTCCATGTCGTGGTCGATCACGACCTGCGTCACGCCCCACTCCTCGTGCACATCGAGGATGAAGCGGGCCATCGATTCCTTCTCCTCCGAATTCATCCCCGCCATCGGTTCGTCGAGGAGGAGGATCTCCGGGTCGAGCGCCAGCGCGCGGCCCAGTTCCACCAGCTTCTGTCGTCCGTAGGGCAGGTTGCCGACGGTTGCGTGCCGGATCGGCTCCAGGTTCAGGAAGTCGATCACTTCCTCGACCCGGATGCGGTTCTCGATCTCTTCCCGGCGCTGGCGCCCCCAGAACAGTCCACCCGAGAGCGCGCCGCCGCGCATGTGGACGTGACGGCCCAGCATCATGTTCTCGAGCGCGGTCATGTGCTTGAACAGTTCGATGCCCTGGAACGTGCGCGCGACCCCGAGCCGGGCGATCCGGTGCGGCGGGAGGCGATGGAGCGGGTGCGTCCTGCCGGAGGCCTCCACGAGGGTGATGGTGCCCTCCCCGGGCCGGTACAGCCCGGAGATGCAGTTGAGGATGCTCGTCTTTCCCGCGCCGTTGGGGCCGATGAGCGCAAGCAGTTCACCGCCGCGGATGTCGAGACACACGTCGGTCAGCGCCGTCACGCCCCCGAACCGGAGGGTGACGCCGTCCACACGCACGCTGGCTCGGCCGTCGGGGTCGCTCATTCCGGAGCACTTCTTGCTGGGTCGGGAAAGGGGGGAAGGAGTGTACGCCCGCACCCGCAGCCGGGAAAGTCGGCCCCCCCCCGGGGCGGCGGTGTTGACGAACGGCCGCCGGGCGATCCTTATCAGCGTATGACTCGTCCTCGTCTGGCAGCCGCCTCCGCCGTCGTCTCCGTGCTGGCCGCGATCGCGGTGGCGGGAGCGACCGGGTCGCTGGCCCCCGACCGGGCCGCGGTCGCGCCGAATCCCGCGGCGGAAACCGCGACCTCTCCGGCCCGGAGCGAGGTCGGGCTGCGCGACGCGCTGCGCGAGCGCGAGCCGGCGCTGGCCCAGACGTGGGCCGAATGGGGCCGCGACTTCTACTTCACGCGCGCCGTTTACTCGGGCTCTCGGGGCTGGGGACGGGGAGGTGGAAGCTGGGCGACCGACTATCCGAAAGCCGACCGCCAGTTCCTCTTCATCCTCCATCGCCTGCTCACGATGCTGGATCTGAGCGAGTGGGAGAACCCGGTGTCGCTGGCCGACCCCGAACTGCGGCGTTTCCCCTTCCTGTACATGCTCGAGGTCGGCTACATGCGGCTCACCGAGCCGGAGATCCAGGGGCTCAGGAACTACCTGGAGGCGGGCGGCTTTCTCGTCGTGGACGATTTCTGGGGACCCGACGCGTGGGCCAACTTCGAGTACCACATGTCCCTCGTCCTGCCCGACCGCCGGATCCAGCCCATCCCGGACGGCCACCCGATCTTCCACCAGTTCTACGACATCGAGCAGATCCTGACCGTCCCGAGCATCGGAAACGCCATGAGGGGCCGTTACGAGGAATGCCGGGGACCCTGCGAGCCCACGGTCTCCGGGATCTTCGATGACCGGGGCGAACTGATGGTCGTGATCAACCACAACACGGACCTCGGCGACGCGTGGGAGTGGTCGGAGAACCCGTACTACCCGATCGACCGCTCGACGTACGCGTACGAACTCGCGATCAACTACATCATCTACGGCCTGAGCCACTGAGCCCCATGCCCGGCGGTCCGCGGCGACCCGGCGGCCCCGTGGACCCGATGTCCCGGCGGCGGTTCGGGACGCTCGCCCTCGGCGCCCTGGGCGCGGCGGCCACCCCCTGGCCCGTCAGTGGCGCAACGCGTGGCACCCCGGGCCGCGTCGCGCCCCAGCCTCTGCTCGTGGACGGCGACCGGCTCAACCGCCGCATGGGCGAACTCGCCCGCTTCAACGCCGCCGCGGACGGCACGACGCGGCTCGCGTACAGCGACGAGGACCGGGCGGCCCGCGACTGGCTCTCGGACATCGCGACCAGTCTCGGCCTCGACGTGCACGTCGACCGGGCAGCCAACCTCATCGGCCGCCGGCCCGGGACCGATCCGTCGCTCCCGCCGATCCTCGTCGGATCCCACATCGACTCCGTCCCGGCCGGCGGGAGCTACGACGGGCAAGTCGGCTCGATGGGCGCGCTCGAAGCGCTCGCGACGCTGTCCGACGCGGGCCATGAGACGCGGCATCCGCTGGAACTCGTCATCTGGGCCAACGAGGAGGGCGGCAAGACCGGCAGCCGCGCCATCGCGGGCGAGGTCCGCCCGGAGGAACTGGAGATCGTCACGGCGAGCGGGTTCTCGATCGGCGAGGGCACGCGGCGGCTCGGGGGCGATCTCTCCGACCTGGACGCGGCGCGGCGGGAGGTCGGCAGTCTGGCGGCCTACCTCGAACTGCACATCGAGCAGGGGTTCGTGCTCGACCGGGGCGGGCTCGACATCGGGGTCGTCCAGGGGATCGTCGGGATCCGCCGCTGGACGGTGACGGTCGACGGGTTCGCGAACCACGCCGGTACCACGCCCATGGACCTCCGGCAGGACGCCATGGTGACGGCGGCGCGCATCGTCAACGCGGTGCACGTGATCGCGCTCGAACTGCCCGGGCGGCACGTGGCCACCGTCGGCCGACTGACCGCGGAACCGGGCGCGCCGAACGTCATCCCGGGGCGGGTCACCTTCAGCCTCGAGATTCGCGACCTGTCCATGGACGGGATCGACACCGTTTTTCTGGCGATCCGCGGGCGGGCGGAGGAGATCGCCGCGGCCGACGGTACGACGGTTTCCATGGAGCGGTTCTACGAGAGCCGGGCCGCGCCCACCGACCCGCGCCTGCGGGATCGGATCGAAGGCGAGGCGCGGGATCTCGGCCTCACGACGCTCCGCATGCCGAGCGGGGCGGGCCACGACGCGCAGAGCGTCGCGCTTCTCGGACCGGTGGGGATGATCTTCGTGCCGAGCCGCGACGGCATCAGCCACTCGCCACTCGAGTTCACGGCCCCCGATCAGATCACGGCCGGGGCCAACGTGCTGCTCCGCACCCTGCTCGCGATCGACGAACGCGGGTTCTAGCGACCGGCGGCCGCTAGTTGCCGATCACATCCTTCGAGATGCGCATGGCGACGAGCATGTTCGGCACGTCGACGACCTCTGAGATCTTCAGGTCCCCCGCCATCGAGGCAAGCGCGTAGGCGTCCGCGCGCGACAGATCCCGCGAGTTCACGAGATAATCGATCATCGCTTCCACGGCGTTCCGCGCCGCCTCGTCGATCGTGGGCGCGAACCCGGTCACGGCGTAGAACTCGTCCGTCTCGTAGTGGGGCGACGGGATGGGCCCGGCGCCCTTGATGACCTCGAGTTCATACACGACGCGGAGCGGCCCCTCGATCGCGGTCCCGCCCACTTCGCCGTCCCCCTGCGCGATGTGCGGGTCGCCGAGCGAGAACAGGGCGCCCTCGACCAGCACCGGAAAGTACACCGTCGTCCCCTCGACCAGGTCCCGGTCGTCCATGTTGCCGCCGTTCTGGCGGGGCGGGATCGTCACCAGCATCGAGTCGGTGTCCGGCGCGACGCCCATGACGCCGGGGAACGGGCGAAGCGGGATGCGGATGCCCGGCGCGAAGCCCACGCTCGTATCCCCCGGTTCGAACTCGAAGATCCGGAGGTAGGGATCCGGGAAGCGGTCGGCGAGGAACCCGAACCCGGGGACGTTCGCCACCCAGCCCCAGTCGCCGAGTTCGATCTCGTGCAACGTGACCGCCAGGAGGTCGCCCGGCTCGGCGCCCTCGACGTACACCGGTCCGGTCAGGGGATGGATCGGGTCGAAGCTCAGCGTGGCGAGATCCTCGACCGTGGATTCCGGGGTCAGTTGCTGGTCCGACGCTTCCTCGAGCCAGGCCTCGACCACGGCGCCGGACTGCACCGTGAGGATCGGCGGGATCGCGCGGCTCCAGCGGTTGTGCGTCTGGTCGGCGGTCAGCGTGTGCTGCGGCGCCGGGGTCTCCGAACCGCCCTCGCCCGCGGCCTCCGCCGTCGCGGAGTCAGCCCCGCCGCCCGGTGCGTCGCCGGGGGCGCAGCCGGTCGTGAAGGCGAGCGTCGTGAAGGCGAGCGCGAGGGCGGGGATCCCGCCGACCGCCCCGGCCGCCGCCCTCACTGCTGGTTCGCGACGGTGAAGTGGAGCGTGTCGACGACCGGCGGATCGATCGGGATGTGCGCCGGGTTGGCCACGACCGCGATGACTCGGTGTTCTCCGGGCGCGAGTCCCTCGAGCATGATCTCGCTGCTCCCGTCCCCCTTGTGGATGATCTGGGGGTCGTTCTGCGGGACCATCTCGCTGAGGGGCGTGAGATCCACATCCACGTACAGGTGATGGTGGCCGGTGCCGGGTACCGGGGGCGTGATCGAGATGATCTCGATCCCCTCCGTCTCGAGGAGGACCATTACGTCCGGGCCCACCGTCGCGCCCTCCTCCGGCTGAACGATCCGTACCGTGGGCATCGACTCCGGGGCGATCTCGGGTGCGGCGTCCGCCTCGGCCTGCTCTCCACCCCCGCACGCGACGGCGAGGAAGGCGAGGGCGAGAGGGGCGGCGGCAATGCGACTCGGGAGCGGGAAACGCATGGGACCTCCATCGGCGAGCGATCCTTCGGTGCGACACGGCCTCCCCGGCAGACTACGCGAACCCGTTGGTCGGCGCGAGATGTGCCGCCCGGATACAACGTTTCCACCGGACGGATGTTGTGAAAAAGCGTGAATGTCGCGCCGACCCCACCCCCGAGAGCCCTTTTCTCCGGCGGCCTTTGGCCGGCGCGTTGCATCCGCGCGCGGACGTTCGCGCTGGGCACCCTGCTGCTGCTCTCTCCGGACGAGGGCGGAGCACAGGACTCGCGGACGCCGACGTTTCCGGAAATGCCGCCCCCTGGCGCGGCGTGCGTGGTTCCGGACTCGATCGGCGAAGGGCTCCGGCGCATCTCCCGGCGCGTGGGTGGCGAGGTGGGCGTCTCCGCGCTTCACGTGGAATCGGGAGCGCGAGTGTCGTTCAACGGCGACCGCCGCTTCCCCATGGCCAGCGTCTCGAAGGTCCCGATGGCGCTCGAGTTCCTGCGTCGCGTCGACCTGGGCGAGATCGATCCCGCCGAGACGATCGAGGTGACGACGCGGGAGTTCCGGGCGGGGTACAGTCCGCTGGCCGAATGGTCCGGAGCGCGTTCCGTCCGCCTCACGGTGGACAGTCTCTTCACCCTCATGCTGGCCGTCTCGGACAACACGGCCACGGACGTGATCCTGAACATGTCCGGCGGGCCGGAGGCGGCGACGCGGCGGATCCGCGACCTCGGCGTCAAGGGCGTCGCGGTGGACCGGTCGGAAGCCCGTACCTTCGCCGATCTCGTGGGGCTCGCCGACACGATCCCGGAGAGCGAACTCTATCGCTACCAGTACTTCCGGCTGCGCGATCGCCTGCCCGAGGCGCACCGGCAGGCCGCCCGGGAGCGGTATGGTACGGATCCCCGCGACACGGCCACGCCGGACGGGATGACGGACCTCCTTCTGACGATCCAGGACGGGGCGGGGCTCAGCGTCCAGGCCCGGGCCTGGATCCTCGACGTGCTGGGGCGAGCGGAGTCGGGGCGGAGGAGGATACGGGGGCTGCTGCCGCGCTCGACCTTCGTCGCGCACAAGACGGGGACGATGGGCGGGGCGATCAACGATGTGGGGATCGTCGCGCTGCCCGAGGGGGCGGGGCACCTCATCGTTTCGGTGTTCGTGAACACGCTCCGAAGCACGACGTGGCGGCAGGAGCGCACCATCGCCGAGATGACCCGCCTCCTCTACGACTACTTTTCCGAGGAGTACCGGGGCCGCGGCGCCGCGGTTGCCGTCGCGAGGCGCTTCGGCTCCGCGTGCGTCGTCTGACGGCGCCGGGTCAGGGGGTCAGGCGTCGGTTCCGCCGCCGTTCGCGCAGATCCGGTGCGCATTGGCCCACCTGCTCCACTTCTTGCCGTACATCTTCTTGCCGTTCATCGTCTCTCTTCCGAAATCTCTCTCTCGGAATGTCCATCCGCCGGTAGCGCGCCGGCGGGGATCGCGTGGAACCTTCTCTTCGAACCGGGCATAGTACGGACGACCCGCGTCCGGGTTTCGAACGGCCCCGGCGGGGGCTCAATCAAGCAACGGGAGGAGTGTGAAGCATGAGACGTCGTGAGTTCCTGACCGCCGTGCCCGCCTTGCTGGCCCTGGCATCCTGCGGCGACAGCGGCGGACCGACCGCAGCGCCGCCTCCTCCGCCGCCGCCGCCGCCTCCATCGCCCACCGATGTGCCGGGCGCCAACGTGACGGTCCTGATCGAGGACAACGCCTTCGTCGACCCGGACGGGCGCCGCAACGCCGACGCCGAAGTCACGATCCGCAGCGGCGAGACCGTCGGCTGGCGGCACGTGGGCGCCAATCCGCACACCGTGACCTCGACCAGCGTGCCGGCCGGCGCCCGCGCCTTCGACAGCCCGACGATGAGCAACGACGACACGTTCACGGTGACGCCGACGACGGCGGGCACCTACACGTACCACTGCGCCACCCACCCCAGCCTCATGTTGGACGCCCGCGTTATCGTGACCTAGCCACCCGGATTCGGCAGCCCGGATTCAACTCTCCCTGAGCGCCGGTTGTCTGTCTTTCTGGCGTCGCCCGCGTCGGGCGCCCGTCCACCGCCGGCCCGGAGAGAGGACTCGGCCATCACGCTGATATCTGTGGGACGTCTGCGTCCCCACCGGCTCGTTCGCGTCTCCGGTGCTCTCGCGCTCCTTCTGCTCTCCGGGTCTCCGGAGAGTGCCCGGGCCCAGGAGGGTAACGGCCCGCCCATCCAGGCGATGCTCCTGGCGGAAGACGAGCACATCGACCTCGATGGCCGCGTGGAGGAATCCGCCTGGGACCGGGCCACGGCGATCCGCGACTTCACCCAGCAGGAGCCCGTCGAGGGCGGTCCGCCGTCGCAGGACACCGAGGTCCGGATCGCCTACGACCGGAACAACCTCTACATCGCGGCGATCCTGTTCGACGATCCCGACCGGATTCTCGCGCGGCAGCGGGCGCGCGACGCCTTCCTGTTCACCGACGATCGTTTCGCCTGGGTGCTCGACACGTTCCGCGACGGCCGTACCGGCTACTACTTCGAGACGAACGCGGCGGGCGTACTCAGCGACGGCCTGGTCTCGGGTGCGGGCAGGGGTGGCGGAGGCGGGGGCGGAGGCGGCGGTTTCGGCGGGTTCAACCGCTCCTGGGACGGGATCTGGGACGTCAGGACCGCCCGCCGGGACGACGGCTGGTCGGCGGAGATCCGGATCCCCTTCCGGACGCTCAACTTCAACGCGGAAGACAGCAGCTGGGGCATCAACTTCCAGCGCTCCATCCGGCGCAACAACGAGGAGGTCCTGTGGCGCGGCTACCGCCGGAACGAAGGCCTGAACCGTCTCGTGTTCGCCGGAGAGCTGGCGGGACTCGAGGGCCTGTCCCAGGGGATCGGCCTCGAAGCGGTCGCCTCCGGGATCGGCAGCTGGCGCCATACGCCCGGCGACGCCGACCCCACCACGTTCCCGCGCGACCTCAGCCTGGACCTCAACTACAGCGTGACCCCCAGCCTGCGCGCTTCCTTCAGCGTGAACACGGACTTCGCGGAGGTCGAGAGCGACCAGCGGCGGGTCAACCTGACGCGGTTCCCGCTCCGTTTCCCCGAGCGCCGGGACTTCTTCCTGGAAGGGTCCAGCGTGTTCACGTTCGCGTCGCGGAGCGGTCCGCAGCCCTTCTTCTCGCGACGCATCGGAATCGAGGGCGGCCAGCAGGTTCCCATCGACTACGGACTGCGCCTCACGGGACAGTTCGCCGGCGTCGACCTCGGCTTCTACCAGATGGGTACGGGCACTCACTCCTACCTCGCCGAGACTGAACTCGAGGATCCGGGCGCGCCGCGGCCGGAGGACTTCCTTCGGTTCGAGCGCGAGTCCTTCACGGTGGCCCGGGCACGGGTCCCGCTCCTCGAACAGTCCTCGATCGGAGCAATCTACACCCAGCGCACGACCGCCGCCGATTCGCTGGGCTTCGCGCCCGTGGACCGGCACACGCTCGGGGCGGACATGGACTACCGGACCCGGAATTTCCTCGGGCGGAACAACTTCGAGGCCGAGGCCTTCGTCCTCTGGAACTCCAACCCCGACCCGACGACGACCCGGTCGTTTCAGGAGCTCTCCGCCTGGGGCGGCCGGATCAATTTCCCGAACGACATCTGGTCGGGACATGTCTCCTACCGCGAATTCGGCGACGACTACAGTCCCGCCGTGGGGTTCGTGCAGCGGAACGACTTCCGGCGCCTGGAGCCCCGGATCGGCTGGTCTCCCCGACCTTCCATCGACTGGATCAGGCAACTGCAGTTCTCCGTCCAGCTGCGGAACCTGTGGGAACTGGAGACCGGGATTCTCGAAGAGCAGGAAATCCAGCTCAACGCGCTGGAAATCGACTTCGAGAGCGGAGACAACCTCAGCCTCGAGGCGGTGCGGACGTACGAGTTTCTCGACAGGAGCTTCGAGGTCAGCGACGGCATCGACATCGCCCCCGGTGACTACACGAACTGGGAGTACCGTTTCCGCGGGCGCACCACGAGCCGCCGCCCCGTGTCGGTGCGCGGCGGCGTGAACTACGGCGGGTTCTGGAGCGGCGAGCGGGCGCGGGTCGACGTGAACGCGAACTTCCGGCCGAACCCCGGCATCAACTTCGAGACAGGCTTCGAGCGCAACGCCGTCGCCCTGCCGGAGGGGACCTTCGTCACCAACCTCTACCGCCTCGAGGGAAACTGGGACCCGACGCCGTGGATCGGCTTCACGAACCAGTTCCAGTACGACGACGTGAGCCGCGTGCTCGGGCTGTTCATGCGGTTCCGGTGGATCCTCAAGCCCGGCAACGACCTCTTCCTCGTCTATACGCACAACTGGCGGAATCTCGAGTCGGGACTGCTCGATCAGCCGTCCGACCCGGAGTGGCTCCAGCTGCAGACGCTCTCACGCGGGGGCGCGGTGAAGCTGAACTACACGTACCGCTTCTAGGCGAAGGCCTCGAAGAAGGCGAGTTCGTGGCGCATGGCCTCGGCGTACGCGGCCTCGGCGTACGCGGGGACGTCGGCGGCCAGTTCGTCGAGGAGCCCCTCGAGTTCCGCCGCCAGGGCCTCGAACTCGTCGGAGGCGTAGGTCTCGATCCACTCCCGGTAGGGGTTTCCCCCGTGGTCGCCCGCGGACAGCCGCTGCCCCAGCCAGGCGTACAGCCGCATGCACGGGGTCATCGCGGCGAGGATCTCGCCGACCCCCGCGTGCCGCGCCGTCCTCGCCAGGAAGTCCGTGTAGCCCTGCGCGGCGGCGTTCGGGGTCACGTCCTCGAGGTCGATCTCCAGCCGTTCGGCGTACGCGCGGTGAAGTTCGAGTTCGTCGAGCACGCCCTGCATGAGGACGTGCAGGCGGCGGGCGACCTCGATGCGTTCGGCGGCGCGGGCGGCGGCCAGGGCGTACGCGCTGAAGAAGGCGCGCAGGAAGAAGGCGTCCTGGGCCACGTAGCGCCGGAACGCCTCCCGGTCGAGCGTTCCATCGGCGAGGCCGCGCACGAACCGGGAGCGGAGGCAGGCCTCGGCGAGGCCGGAGTTCCGGGCCCACAGCGCCCGGTGCAACGATTCCGCCATGCGCCTCCGAGCCCCTGCTAGCTGAACAGGGTGCCCACGGCCTCCGGGGGCGCGTGGAAGTGGAAACGCGGGATCGGGGCGCGAAACTCGGACCCGTCGCGCCGCCGGAAGTGGTAGAACCCCTCCATGTGACCCGTCGGACCCCGGAGCACGCAGAAGCTGTGGTACCGGTGCGAGTCACCCGGCCCGAGCACCGGGGACTCGCCCACGACGCCCTCTCCCTCGACTTCGTGGTCGCCGGCGACGATGTCGTGGATCAGCCAGTGACGCCAGAAGAGTTGCGCCGCGTCGGCACCCACGTTCTCGATCGTGACGTGGTACACGAAGACGTACTGCCAGGCGCGGGGATCGGAGTGCTCGCTCGCGTATACCGGCTTCACCGTGATCGCCATCGCGTCCGGTTCGATCGGCGGACCGCCCGTGTCGGGCGTGGTGTGATTGGAGGACATGCCGTCTTTCCGGTGAAGTCGGGTACCCGCAATGGCGGAGGAACCGTAAACCTAGGAGCCTGCGCCGTAGAAGCCGATGGTGCGGCGCGTGCCGGATGGTTATGGTGATGCCGGGCTGTGACCGGTTCACGTTCGGCGCGGGGAGGTGGCGATGGGGACGAGGTCCCTACCGTACGATCCGGAGAGGATGAGGACGAGGTTCCGGCCGTACGATCCGGACCAGCAGCTGCTGCTGCCGCAGGATCTTCGGGAGTGGGTACCGGCGGGGCACTTGGCGCATCATGTGAGCGATCTGGTGGACGCGGCGGACCTGTCGCCGTTCTACGCGCGGTACGAAGGGGATGGGCGGCGTCGGAGCCCGTACGATCCTCGGATGATGGTGAAGGTGCTGGTGTACGGGTACGCGACGGGGGTGTTCTCGTCCCGGAAGCTGGCGCGGCGTCTGGAGGAGGACGTGGCGCTCAGGATGCTGGCGGCGGGGAACTTTCCGGCGCACCGGACGTTGTGCGAGTTCCGGAAGAAGAACCTGAAGGCGTTCGGGGCGTTGTTCGCGGAGGTGGTGCGCCTGGCACGGGAACTGGGGCTGGCGGGGCTGGGCCGGGTGGCGGTGGACGGGACGAAGGTTCGCGCGAACGCGAGCAAGCGGAAGGCGATGAGCTATGGGCGGATGGGGCCGGAAGAGGCCCGCCTGGAGGCGGAGATCGCGGAGCTTCTGGCGGCGGCCGAGGCGATCGACGCGGAGGAGGACGAGCGCCACGGGGAGGACGTTCGGGGCGACGAGTTGCCCGAGGAGTTGAAGCGCCGGGAGGACCGTCTGGCGGCGATCCGGGCGGCGAAGGCTCGCCTGGAGGCGGAGGCCCGGGAGCGGGACGACGCGCGGGGCCGGAAGCCGGAGTGGGACCGCAACCCGAAGGGGGGGCCGCCGTACAAGCATGCGTACGGGGAGCCGGAGGCGAAGGATCAGACGAACTTCACGGATCCGGAGAGCCGGATCATGCGGACGAGCACGGAAGGCTACCAGCAGTGCTACAACGCGCAGGCGGTGGTGGACGGGGAGAGCCAACTGGTGGTGGGGACGGCGGTGACGGCGGGCGCGAGCGACCAGGGGCAGTTGGTGGAACGGGTGGACGAGGTGTCCGGGCGGTGCGGGGAGACGCCCGGCCAGGTGCTGGCCGACGCGGGCTACTGTAACGAGGAGGATCTGGCGGCTCTGGAGGCGCGGGGGATCGACGGCTACGTAGCGCTGGGCCGGGAGGGCAAGGGGGCCGGCAAGCCCGACCCGGAGAAGCAGCCGGCGAGGGCGCGCATGGCGAAGAAGCTGGCGGCTCCGGAGGGCCGGGCGGTGTACGCCAAGCGCAAGTGGATCGCGGAGGCGCCCATGGGCTGGGTCAAGGAGGCGATGGGGTTCCGGAGGTTCAGCCTCCGGGGTTTGGAGAAGGTGCGCGGCGAGTGGGACCTCGTGTGCCTGGCGCTCAACATGAGGCGCCTCCACGTCCTTCAGGCAGCGTGAGGGGCCGAAAATCCGTGTCAAGCGTCCCCCGGGGCACAAAAAGAGGTCCGCGGCCCCGCCCGAACGCCGCCCGCCGGGCCGTCTCCCCGCCTACAACGTGTTCCCGTCCGGAAAACGACCGACACTTCGGCTCGCGAGACCCCGCGGGCGGCATCCGATGGCTTCCGCCGCGCTCCTGCGGCGCAGGCTCCTAGGAATTACAAGACGCTTCGGGCCAGCCCGCCCGAGCGCGGTCGACCCTTCGGTCGAGGGCCGGGCCCGGGCTCGGACGCGGGTCCGATCCGCAGCCGCCGTTGCGTCCACCCCGTCCCGTGTCGCACAGTATGCATGGCGCGGTTCGTCCGGGTCGCGCACGCACTAAGCGACAAGCAGGTGACAGGAAACGGAGGCAGCGATGAAACCGGAGTCTACCGTATCACGCCGACGCTTCATGGGCGGCACCGCCGCGGCGCTGGGCGTCCTCGGCTTGAGCCCGCAAACGGCGCTGGGGAGCGGGCTGCGGCCTCCCCCGAAGGGTCTGGCCCCGCTCGATCCGTACGACGACCTCGCCAAGCTCTCCTCCAACGAGAACCCGTATGGGCCGTCGGAGAAGATGATGGAGGCGATGCAGGGGGCCTGGAAGTACTCGAACCGGTACGGCTACCCCGACGGCGACATCCTCGAGAAGATCGCGGAGCACCACGGGGTCGGGACGGACCATGTCATGATCAACGCGGGCTCCGGCGAGACGCTGCGCGCGGCGGGCCTCGCCTTCCTGCGCCACGAGGAGAAGGTCGTCGGCGTGACGCCGACGTACCTCACGGTCTATCAGGTCGCATCCGGCATCGACGCCGATGTGATCTCGCGTCCGCTCCTGCCCGACCACACCCAGGACATCGACGACCTGATCGCGGTCACGAACCGCAACTATCGGGATGTCGGGATGGTCTACATCGTCAATCCCAACAATCCCACCGGCGTCGTCGTGCCCGATGACGACATCCGCCGCCTGCTCGACGGGATCCCCGAGGACATCCCCGTCCTCATCGACGAAGCCTACCACCACTTCGTCGAGGACCCGGGTTACGCTTCGGCGATCCCCTATATCAAGGAAGGCCGCAAGGTGCTCGTGACCCGAACCTTCTCGAAGATCTACGGGATGGCGGGCTTGCGTCTCGGCTACGGGATCGCGCCGCCGGACATGATCGACCAGATGCGGGGCTACGCCACCGGCAGCGTCAACGCACTCGTCAAGTGGGGCGGCGTCGCGGCACTGCAGGACCACGAGTCGGAGCGCTGGGTCAGGGAGACCACGATCGCCCTGCGCAACCAGACGGTATCGGAGCTGCAGGGGCAGGGGTTCAAGGTCCTCCCGTCCGAGACCAACTTCTTCATGGTCCATACCGGACGTCCGGCCTCCGAGGTGAGGGCGGAGTTCCGCAAGTACGATGTTGCCGTGGGTCGCGACTTCCCGCCGATGCTGGACCATCTGCGGGTCTCGGTCGGGACGGAAGACGAGATGAAGCGCTTCATGACGGCGTGGAACGAGATCTTCCCCGATGGCATGACTGCCGCGGACAGCAACAGCGGCTCGTAGCCGTCACGGACGGTCCTCACAGACATCGTTCCGGCAGCCAGCCCGCGCTGCCGGCAGCAGGGGTCGCGGCCGAAGCAGGTCGCGACCCCTGTGTTACGTACGCGGCCGAAGAGGGTCAGCCGCATCCACCGTCCAATCCCGGAAGAGACATCGAAGCCTGGACAGCATGGATCAGGGGACGAGGACGGGCTCGCGCTTCCTGAGCAGGAACAGACCCTCGCCCCAGCTCGACACCGCGATCACCCCGCTCTCGAAGAACGGGTAGTTGCTCCACGTGCCGCCGAACGCCGTCGCGTCGTCGTCGTGGGGGACCGTGTCGAAGAACGCGACCTCGACCGGGCTTTCCGGGTCCCGGATGTCGAGGATCCGAAGTCCGCTCATCAGGTTGGGCTGATAGAGGTAGTCGCCGTGCACATACTGGTTGTGGTCGATCGCGCGCGTATCGGCGAAGTATTCGGCGGCGAGCACGGGGTCGTCGAGTTCCGCCACGTCCCATACGAGTGTCCGCGTATTGGCCACGGTCCCTGACTCTTCGTCCAGTTCGTCGCCCATGAAGAAGTACCGGTGGTCGTCCGTCAGCCAGCCCTGGTGGGCCGCCACGTACCCGGGTAGTCCATTTTCGCCAGCGCGACCGGCTGGTCCTTGTCCGTGATGTCGGAGATCCCGAGCGCGTTGACCGACGCGTGGAAGCAGATCTCGCGCCCGACAAAGTTCTCGTCGGGTCCATGATAGACCACGCATTGCGCGTCGTGGGTGTAGCCGCCCCCCAGGAAGCCGCCGGTGTTCGGGTCCGCGAAGCAGCCTGCGAAGCGGGGGTTCAGCGGTTCGCGGATGTCGATCATGTGGAGACCTCCGCCGCACGCTTCCCCGCCCCCGCTGCTGCCCACGGCGTGGGCGAACCCGGTCGCCTCGTTGATGACGATGTTGTGCGAGCTGAACACGCCGTCGTAGTGGGCGCTCTCCTCGAAGATGACGGGGGGATCGCGAACCTCCCGCAGCTGGGTGAGATCGAAGATCTGGACCCCGTGCGCGCCCGCCCCGTCCGCGACGATGTATGCGTGGTCGGCGTAGGTCTTGATGTCGCGCCACAGGTTCTCGACCGCCCCCTCGGTGAGAGGCAACTCGCCCACATATGCCGGCGCGTTGGGGTTGGTGATGTCGACGAAGGACGTGCCGTTGGACTTGCCGAGCAGCACGTACTCGCGGCCGGTCTGCGGGTCGGTCCAGCCCCAGATGTCGTTCGCGATCGAAGCCGTCCCGGCCCCGAGTTGATCGAGCGGGAGGAACGCCACCAGGTCCACGTCGGTGCAGGCATAGTCGAGGGCGGCCCCATCCTCGCAACTGACGGTCTCGCCGGAGACCGCGGCCACGGCCGTCCGGTGTGGGTCGTGCACGGTCGACGACAGTTCCCAGCGCCGGGCGGAGCCGGCGCGTTCGAGCACGGCGGCGGCGCCGAGCCTGAGATCGGCCTGACCCGCTCCGACGACGGCCAGGTCGGCGGCCGCGCTGGACCCGAACCCGGCGCCCGGACCGAACGGCGTGGCGTCGACCGTCTGCAGATGGTCGAGCGACCCCTGGTCGAAGACGTACGCCGCGCCGGCGGCCGCGGCGGTGCCGGGCGCCCCGACCCACAGCGTCCCGTCCGCGACCGCGAGCGAAGCGCCGAAGCCGGCCGCCCCGGATCCGTTCGGAGGGCTCAGCAGCCGCGGCCGACCCGGAGTCAGGCCCGCTTCGAACGCGGCGACCATGCCCTCGCCCACCCGGCCGGGTGCGCCCGCGAACAACGTGGTGCCTGCCAGGGCCAGCGAGGCACCGAGTCGGTCGCCGCGGGCACCGTCCTCGAGCTTGAACGAGTTCGTGTGCCGCCACGCGCCGCCCGAGCGCTCGAACTGATGCACCGTACCCTGGCCGTCGTCGCTCCCCGGAGCACCTACAAACAGTCGACCGTCGGCTGCGGCCACAGCGGCCCCGAAGCGATCCGCCCCCTCCGGCGACGGGCTAGTCAGGCGGTCCGCCGGAGCGGACTCGGCGCCGGCCTCGAGCGCCCACACGTAGACGGCGCCGGACTGCGGAGGCGCGGGCTGCCCGAACACCGCCAGGCCGCCCAGTCCGCCGGGGGCGCCGACAAAGACCGCGTCGCCGACGATCGCCACGGAACTCCCCGCGCCGGCCCGCGACTCGGCCTCGGGATCGAACGAAACGCGCTCCACCCAGTTCCCGTTTCGACGCTCGAACAGGTAGGCGACGCCGCGCGTACCCGCTGCTCCAGGGGCGCCGACGACGAGCCGCTCCCCGGCCCATGCGACGTCCGCGCCGAACTGATCTCCCACCTCGCCCGCGGCGGGCTCAAGCAGCTGTGCGACCGTCCATCCGGCGTCTCCGTCGGCCCGGAAGACATACACACCGCCGGCCTGGGGATAGGTCGGGAGGCGGAGTTCGGCGCCGGTGCGCGAGACGAGAACGTCCTCTCCGACGAGGGTGATCGAAGCCCCGAACCCGGAGGCGGGAAGGCCCGCGGCGGCCGCCGGCAGCCTCAGCGTCTGGCCGGAGAGTGGGGCGGCGCCGAGGCCGCAGAACAGGAAGAGAGTCAACATCCGGCGCATGGTTACCTCCGGCAGGTTCGTAGGTCGTGCGTCAGGCAGGCGTAGTACGCGATAGAGGGTTCACGCCCGCGAGCGCAGCTCCGGCGAAGGGCAGCGCGAGCACCCAGAGCCGCAGGCCGAGCGGCCCGGAGCCGGGCGCCGCGACCCCTTCGAGGGCGACGAGGGCGAGGCCAGCGCAGGCGAGGGTGGCGCCGATCACGAGCCGCCAGCCCGGGGGCACCCGCGCCCCGCCCCTGGCCCGCTCGAAACGCCCGAAGACCAGCGCGCAGGGGACCAGTGCCAGGGCGTAGACGGCCAGCCAAAGAGGGCGGACGGCCCACCAGCCGCCGCTGCCGGGCACCACGCCGAGGCCCACGTCTCCGAGGAGGAACGCCACCCCGACGATCAGCGTCGCCGCCGTCAGGTGCCACAGGAAGACCGTCATGATCATCCCGTTCACGAGCACCGTGGCCGTCCACGGGACGGCGCGATCGAGCCAGCGCCTCATCGGCCCCTCGATGGACAGGAGCAGTCCCGTGTGGACGAGCGCCAGCGCCAGCATGGGCAGCTTCGGCGGGAGCGAGTTGCTGATCGTCTCGCCCGGCACGCTCACCATGCTCACCGGATACGGGCCCAGCGTCACCATCGCGACCAGCGCCACGCCGCCCGCGACGGCCCACGCCGCCCCCCTCCGCAGGCCCGCGGTGTGGCCGTCGCGCCACGCGTAGCCAAGCTGGTGGACGGCAACCCAGATGAAGGCGTAGTTGAACCACCCCACGGATGGGATGCCGGCTGCCAGGAAGAGCACGTCGTCCACGATCGCCGCGCCGACGAGCACCCAGAACGACAGCAGCCCGTAGCGCCGCCAGGCCGCGTACGTGAGCGGTACGATGAGTACGACCATGATGTACACGGCGAGGAACCAGATCGGGATCAGCGCCATCTGCGACAGGCCGCCCGCGAGCGTCGCGTCGACGCCCCCCAGCCCCATCCCGACGCCGAGCACCACCCAGATCGCGAGCAGCGCCAGCACCGGACCCAGCAGGCGCCCGAGCCTCGCCCCCAGCCACTCCGCGTAGCCCTGCCCGCGATTGCGCGCGGACTCCCACGACACGCCGTTCGAGTAGCCGCCGACCAGGAAGAAGATCGGCATCACCTGAAAGACCCACGTGAGCCAGCGCGTCCAGGGCTGGTACTCGAGCAGGTTCGAGAGCGTGATCTCGCCGCCGCCCGCGTACGGCGCCGCCATCACCCAGTGGCCGATCACCACGGCGCCGATCGAGAGCGCCCGCAGGAAGTCCACGTACCGGTTGCGCGTGGGGGGCGTCTGCGCGGCGAGCGCCCCCGCCCGCGACCACAGGCCGATCATCGGTCGCACCCCGAGGCACGGCTCACGGGAGACCCAGCGCGACGTATTCGGCGGGCTGCTCGCGGCCCCCGACCGCGACCACGATGTACTGCTTCCCCTCGTGCAGGTACGTCATCGGCCCGCCCGTCGTTCCCGACGGGAGTTCCGTCTCCCACACCACATCTCCCGTCGCCTTGTCATAGGCGCGGAAGGTCGTCCCCCAGTGCGTGTCCGGCGTCCCGATAACGGCGTCGCTCCCCTCCCCAATGAAGAGCAGCGATCCCGTGACGAGCGGCGCCGGCCGGTTCGCGTTCCCCAGCGGAGGCAGGTCCAGACCCTCGAGGAGCGGGTGGTCGTTGGGACCGTCGCCGTTGGCCGCCATCCAGAGGTGCTCGCCGCGGTTCATGTCGATCGCCGTGATCCGTCCCCAGGGCGGCTTCACAAGCGGCAGCCCGTCGATCTCGGCCCGCGGCCACCCTCCCTGTGTCCCGTATTCCATCTCATCGGGTTCGGAGATCTCGGACAGACTCCAGACGTTGGGCAGCGTATGGGACACCGCGTAGTAGACGCCTGTCTCGGGGTCGAACGCGCCGGTGTTCCAGTTCCCCGCCCCCCAAGCGCCCGGGATGACGTACGTCCCGATCTTCCCCTCCACCGTCCCCTTCCGGATCGGGGGCGTGAAGAGCGGTCCCATGACCAGCGAGTCGGCCAGCGCGAGCGCCCGCTCGCGGATCTCGGGCGTGAAGTCGATCACGTCCTCCGGCGTGACCCCCTGCCGGTCGAACGCGGCCGGCCGGCTCGGGATCGGCTGCGTGGGAGAGGTGGCTTCGCCGGGCACCTCCGACTGCGGCACCTCGACCTCCTCGATCGGCCACACGGGCTCGCCCGTCCGGCGGTCGAAGGTGTAGAGGAAGGCCGTCTTGCTCGCCTGCATCACCGCGTCGATGGGGCGCCCGTCCACATGGATCCGGCCCAGCACGGGCGGGCCCACCGTGTCGTACTCCCAGATGTCGTGGTGCACCATCTTGTAGTGCCACACGCGCTCGCCCGTGGCCGCGTCGAGCGCCACGAGACTGTTGGAGAACAGGTTGTCGCCGGGCCGGTTGCCCCCCGTAGTAGGCGGAGGTCGGGGCCGAGAGCGGCACGTAGACGTAGCCGAGACCGTCGTCCTCGCTGAGGCAGCACCACGATCCCAGGTCTCCCGATTCCGCGAGCGACCCGCCGCCCCAGGTGTCCGCCCCGAACTCGCCCTCTTCCGGAATCACGTGGAAGGTCCAGACGAGCCGGCCCGTCCTGGCGTCGAAGCCGCGCACGTCCTCCCGAACGCTCCCGCGCCACTCCGTGCCCCCGTCCCCCGCCCCATCCACGGTGCCCGCCACGACGATGATGTCCCCGACCACGATCGGCCCCGAACTCCAGCCGAACCGTCCCCCGGCGGGGAGTTCGAGGTCCACCCGCCCGCTATCTCCGAACGATGAGATGGGTTCTCCGGTCTCCGCATCGAGCGCGTGCAGCGACGAACCCCGCACCGAGATCACACGCCCGCGGTTGTCCGCGGCTCCGGTCGCGTCCCCGCGCCAGTAGGCGACACCGCGGAAGCTCCGTCCGGCCGCGTCCTCCTCCGAAGCGGGACGCTCGATCCAGCGGGTCTCCCCGGTTGCGGGATCGAAGGCCTCGACGAGACCGACGGCGTTGGGCGCGTACAGCGTCCCCTCGACGAGGATCGGTGTCCCCCGCAGGTAGTTGGTGAAGTCGAGGTCCGGGAACTCCTCCGTCAGCTGCGGGTCGATCGCCGGCCTGCGCCACAGGACCTGGACCGCCGCGACGTTCTCGCGGGCGATCTGCGTGAGCGGCGAATACCGGTTGAAGGAGTTCTGCCCGCCGTAGTACGTCCACTCATCGCTCGGCGGGGGCAGCCGGTCGGAGTCCGCGCCATCGCCGGTGCACGCCACGAGCGCGAACGCCGCCGCGATTCCGGCGAAGACCGTGCCCACTGCGCGGAAGCGGCGGGCTTCCTCCAGATCACCTCTTCGTCGCCTCGCCTGCATGGATCCCTCCGCGCGTTTGCGTGTTGATACCTCGTTGTACCGCGCAGGCATCTTGGTCCTCCAAGATCGTTCGCGAACCGGCTGCGCGGGAGGGGTAACTGGATTGATCCGACCCAGGACATTACGGTACAGGAAATCTGTACCAGTATTCCGTAACAGAATGAGGGAGACGAGGATGATCCGCGAGACGACCTACACCGGGGCCCGCAAGAACCTCGCCGCTCTGATGGACCAAGTGACCGACACGCATGAGCCCGTCTTGATTCGGCGCCGTGGGAAGGAACCGGTCGCGTTGGTCGCCGCTGAAGACCTGAGTTCGTGGATCGAGACGGCATACCTGCTCCGCTCGCCGAAGAACGCCCAGAGACTGCGGGAGTCCATGGCCCAGGACGACTGCGGGCAAGTAGAAGTAATCGATATTGACGAACTAGCCAAACGGCTCGGCCTTGAAGACGGATGAAAACTCACGGCAGTGGGATGCCGCCTTCACCGTACGCTGCCTGGAGGACCTCGAACACTGGACCCGGAAGGACCCCAGGCTGGCCGCTCGCGTGCTCAAGCTGATGCGGGCCACCCTCAGGGATCCGTTCGACGGCGTGGGTAAACCCGAGCGCCTACGGGGCGAACTCGGCGGACGATGGTCCCGCCGAATCGACGGCGAACACCGCCTGGTCTATCGAGTCACGGCTGGCCAAGTCCGCTTCCTCGCCGCTCGCAATCACTACTGAAGCCGCGCCAAGGCGTTCCCGCGAGAACGCTACCGATTGTTGAGTACCGTTAGAAGAGCGCGCCCCCGAGGGAATGCAGCCTCAGGACGGGATCAGGGCCACCCTCCCTGCCCCATCGCAGGCCCCGGGCCACATCCACGCGCACGATGCCGTCCATGAAGACGAGTCCCGCACCCACGGCGTAGAAGTCGTCGCCTCCGGCGGACGCCCAGTCGCCGAACACGGAGAGGCGGAAGAAGCGGATCGGTCGCTGCAAATCGACTCTGGCCATGTGGACTCGCGCCCCCCGGACCGATTCTCCGTGGCCCCGGAGCCAGCGGCCGCTCGCACCGATGCGCCATAGATCGTGCGGGGCCGGATCCCCCCAAACCCGGGCCGTTCCGGCCTGCATTCCGAGGAATAGTCGGGAAAACAGGGGGATCACCAGCGCCCCCTCGACGACGGCCCGCACGTGTGGATTGTCACCCGCCGATGCACGGACGCTCGCGTGGCCACCCCCGCCGAACGATCCAGGCTCCAGGGTGCCCCACCAGGGCGTCCACGCGACGGCGGCCCCGACCCGGTTCCGCTTGGCGTCGGTCATGCTGGCGGCGTCCTGCTCGGCGAAGAGACGGAGCGAAAGCCAGCTCCTCTCACCGGCGGGAGGCAGGAATCGGATCGCGGCTCCGTGCGACCAATGGAAGTCCTCGGTGTCCCCGGTCACGTAGATGCCGGGCGTGCTGCCGCTTTCGCCCGGCTCGCCGTCCCGCAACGACCGGTAGAAGGAGACGAGCATCATGTGGCCGGGATGGTTGCGCTGCAGGGTGAGGTTGATGTCCGGCAGCGCCACGCCAGCAGTTCCGACCCGCGCCGTCAACGCCGCGCGTCCCCACCCGAACTCGCGTTGCAGGCGGGTTCCCGCCGAGACGCGTTCCACAGGATTGTAGCGCAGGAGCCTCAGTGTCTTGCCGGGCGGATCGAAGAGCCAGGGGCTCGGTGCTTCGGCGCGGTCGCCTCCTTCACCGGTACCGAGGGCCGCGAGTTCCGCCGCGATCTGCTCGATGGCGGCGTCGTCGACTCACGCGATCCTCCTCCCAAACGGTCGGGGGCAGCAGGTCGCTCGTGGCCAGGGCGTGCCGGTCCGCGGGCGTGATCGTCACCATGTCACCGGGTCCCGCTGCCGCCAGCGACCCGCTGATGCTGTCCCCTTCCTGGCGCCAGAGCCGAAGAGCCTCGGCGGCCGTGGCGGGCGTCCCGGGAGTGGCTTCCGCGCCGCGTTCACGGATGTCCTCGATTTCAAGCGTCCAGTCGATCATCGCCGGAACGGCGAGTGGCGCGATGCCGGCGGCGGTGACACCCTCCATTGCACTCATGTCCCCCCGCCATGTCACGCTGCGGGGCAACCAGTGGCGCATCTCCCAGAGTCCGTACTCCGCAACCACCGTCGAGATGTCCAGCCGAAGGCGGGGAAACGCGCTGTTGAACGCCCCGTTGACCAGCCGGTCGAAGAAGCTGGGCCGATCGGGAGTTGAGTCGGGTGCGAGTCCGTGGGCGGAGGAATTCGGGGGGCTGATGTCGATATGCAGACGCGGACTCCAGCGCCCGCCGCTCCGGAGCCGCCAGGCCATCTCGCGGTCGACCGGTTTGGCCAGTCTGTAGGCGACGCGGGCGAGCCCGAAAGACTCCGCGTCGACCCACATGATCGCCGAGACGAGGCGGATGCTGGGGTAGCGAGGGATCACCGTGACGGCAACCGCTCGCAAGGTGCTCCCGTTGCTCAGCTGAACGGCAATCGTATCCCCGGAACGGAACTGGTAGTAGCGCTCGGAAGCCGGCCCCAGTGGACTGCGAGTAGTGATCTCGGCCTCCGGGGACTGCGCGAAGACCGTGAAGCCGAACGTGAACGGATCGCTCAGCGGGTCGGCCGCGAATCGTTCCGTCCACAGCCCGCTGAAGAACTCCGAATCTTCGGGGTCGCCGAGTTGATCCCGGAGCCGCGCCGCGAGAACGTGAACGATGGCGGGCTCGTCACGCGACCACCGCACACGGGCCGTGCGTTCGCCGTGAACCCAGGGCCGATTGCGCCGGAATGAGGGCATTTCGAACCCCAGCCGCTCACGGATCAGCGCCGTGTAGGTGTCGATGGTCAGGCGTGCGGTGTCGCGGGTGGCCTTGAGCCCGAGCACGAGTTGGCGTGCGGTGTCGTCGAGGTAGGCGCCCCGGGCAGGATCGGGGAGAAGGGTGTTGGAGGGAAGAGAGTCGCGTGTTTGAGCGGAAGCCGTTCCTTGTAGGGTAGCGGCCAGCAAGATGGTCAAGGTGGCAACGACGGTCGATGTGCGGGTTGGCGACTCGTTGTCACGCATCCGGGGACCTGCTGTTCCGGTCTTTCGGCATTGTGTGAGCTGTAATCGACGATAAGCCCGGTTCAGGTGGCGGGCTCAGACAGTCGGACCGCACGGAGGCGGATCGTCGTCGCCCGCAACGACTCTCCCGCTACCCGGGCCGATGGTTCAGATCTGTCCGCACTGATCCAGCAGCCGCTCGGCGTCAGAGATCGCGTCACTCGTTGCGCCTCCTTCGTATTGTTCCTTCGTCGTACGCGAGGCCTTCACTTGGATCGTATCGTCCGATTCGTCGTCCCCCGCATCGGCGGTGATGTAGTTCACGACCAGGACATCGGTTCCTAGGGGACCCGACGGGAAGCTCGCACGCGTACGCGTGCGTTCTGCTCTCACGAACCCGAGTGCACGGTCACCGGCCGTGATCATGTAGCCGATACGCTGCAACGTCCCGCTGACGCAGTCCAATCCGCCAGCTTCGACATTCGCCGGACGTGACATGATGATCACCGGTCTGGCGCAGGCCACCACTGCCATCATGGTCATGATCGGCACGGCGGGGCGTCTCATTGATACTCTCCAGAGCTGCGGAGCCGGTTTCCTGCGACACCGGAAACCCATTCGTCATCCAACTATCCGTAATCCAGACGCGTGAGCGGATGGTGGCGTCACTTTCCTGGAAGGAAGCAAGAACTCCGGTCGCGGCCGGAGACAAACGTCGGGCTACGGGACGAGGGGCTGGATCCGGCCGAACTCGTACTCGGGGGGCGGCTCGGCGCCCATGAGGTGGCGGACGAAGTAGTCCCAGCGGCGGCGCATCATGTAGGGTTCGTTGCCGAAGCCGTGGCCCCGGTTCGGGAAGAGCAGGAGGTCGAAGTCCTTGTTCGCGGCGATGAGCGCGTCCACGACGAGCATCGTGTTCGAGTGCGGGACGTTCGTGTCCATCGTGCCGTGCGCGATGAGGAGTTTGCCCTTCAGGTTCTCCGCCACGAGCTGGTTCGCCTGGTTGTCGTAGTTCGTGACTCCGTCGGAGTACTCCTCGAGCAGCCCCTGATACTTCTCTCCCCAGTCGTCCTCGTAGTTGCGGTTGTCGTGGTTCCCCGCCTGGGAGACGGCGACCTTGTAGAAGTCCGGGTAGCGCAGGATCCCGGAGGTGGAGGCGAAGCCGCCCCCGGAGTGGCCGTAGATCCCGACCCGGTCGATATCGATCCAGGCGTGGCGCTCCGCCAACTCGCGGATGCCGGCAATCTGATCGGGCAGTCCGTTGTCGCCCATGTTTCCGTAGTAGGCGTCCTGGAAGGTCTTCGACCGCCTCGGCGTCCCCATCGCGTCGAGTTCGACGACGACGAACCCGAGTTCGGCCAGCGACTGCAGGTCGCGGTGCGCGGCCCGGAAGCTCCGGCTCCCCACGCTCCCGCTCTGCGGTCCCGGATAGAGGTAGTTGATCACCGGGTGTTTGGCGCCCGGATCGAGGTTCGAGGGACGGAACATCAGCCCGTACAGATCGGTCTCCCCATCCCGGGCCTTCACCGTGAAAGGGATGGGCGGCTGCCAGCCGGTGCGCTCCAGGCGCGAGATGTCGGCCCTTTCGACGGTCTGCAGCACTTCGCCGTCCATGTCCCGGACGACGGTCACCGGCGGGATCGTGGGCGTGGAGTACTGGTCGACGAACGTCTCCCCGTCGGGCGCGAGCCACACCACGTGGTTCGCGCTGTCCGGCGTGAGCAGCGCGAGATCGCCCCCGGCCAGCGCCGCGCGGTAGAGATACGCGAAGTAGGGATCGCCCGGCTCACGCCCGTTCCCCATGAAGAGAATCTCCCCCGCCTCCTCGTCGACACGTAGGACACGTTCCACGTTCCAGGCGCCCGAGGTCACCTGCCGCTTCAGTTCCCCGCTGCTCGCGTCGTAGAGGTAGAGGTGTCCCCAGTCGTCGCGCTGCGAATACCAGAGGATTTCGTCGGAGGCGGAGAGATAGCGCCAGTTGGCGTGGGACTCGAAGAACGTCTCCACGACTTCCTCGAACAGGTCGCGGACCGCTCCCGTGCTCGTGTCGGCGACGCGGACGAGCGCCCGCTTGTGGTCGCGCGAACTGGAGACGAAGACGAGCTTCGAGCCGTCGGAGCTCCACTCGACATCGGAGAAGGTTCCGCGGCAGGCGACGTGGTCGCACACGGTGGAGCGGTGCTGGTCGGGCGGCATGTCCAGGCGGACGACGCGGCTTCCCGCCGGCGCTTCCGTATCGATCACCACCCGGTGGATCCGGAAGATGACGGAGTCCTCCGGGAGCGGGTAACGCCAAGCCTCGAGTTCGGGGTGCCCGACCTCGGTCGTGACCATGTACATCATCCCCACCCCGCGGCCGTCGTGCTGGAAGGTCGCGATGCGGCGCGAGTCGGGGGACCACCTGAGCACGGGACGGTCGCTCTTCGTCCAGCCCGCGTTGTTCGTCGCGTAGCCGAAGTCCTCGAACCCGTCCTCGGTGAGCTGGGTTGTCTCTCCGGTCGTCAGGTCACGGAGCCACAGGTTGTGGTCGCGAATGAACGCCGCATTGGCCCCGTCCGGCGACACGATGTCGAAGCGGCCGGGGGCGGCTTCCGCCTCGGGAACCGGTTCGCATCGGGCCGCGGCGAGCCTGCAGGCGTACGTCTCTCCCTCGGCCCGCACTTCAAAGCGGACCACCCCCGCTTCGAGCGCGACTTCTCCCCGCGGGAGCGCGAAGGCGGTGTATTCCTCCCCCGTTTGCGCGCTGAGCGCGGCGGCCACGCGCGCGTGATCGAAGGCGCGCTCGCGCGTCCCGGCGGCGGGATCGACGATGATGTATTCACTGCCGCTCTCGAAGCGGTTCCAGTACCAGAACCGCCCGTCCTCAAGCCACTGGGGGTTCGGCCACCCTCCGAGCACGAGGGGATCGGTGTGGTCCCAGAGGCACCGCTCCGCCCGCTCGTAGTCCGCCGCCGTCAGGGCCGCGGGCGCGTCCTGGCCGGAAGCCGGCGAGGCGGAGGCGACAACCGCCAACACCGCGATTACCAGAGCCGCTGCGGTGCAGGGGACCCGCGCGAACGAAGCGGAGATGCGACGTACGTTGGATACGTGAAACATGAGACCGATCCCGGCTGCACTGAGAGTGGACATCGAACCGTGGAAGATGCCGGCTGTCGCTGCGGCCGGCCACTCACGATCTGGAGTCAGTGCTATCCGCCGGTTTCGACGAGTTTGTAGAGGGCTACGGTGGGGACATCGAACTCGTCGCGTTGGCTGATGAGCACCCAGTCCGGGCCGGCGTCGAGGAGGACGGAGCCGCTGGGCATCGTGAGGCGTCGGATCCACACACCGTCGCGGTCCAGGAGATGAAGCTCCTCGCCGGGTGCCCGCCAGCGGTACGCCCTGATCCATATACTGCCGTCCGCCAGAGCGAGGAGGGATTCGTAGGCGGGGAAACGCTCGGGCAGGTACGCCCGCACCTCTGGCCAGACCTCCCGTTCGAAGCGGCTGCGCTCCTCATTGGGGTCCCGGGTCAGGAGGTAGTCCCACCAGTAGTCGCGATAGCGGTCCACCTGCTCGTCGGTGACGGCGAGGCCGGGACCGGCCCAGCGGGCGATGCGCGTGACCCGACCCGTCCAGTCCAGATGCTCCAGTTCGTAGTCGTCGGACGTCCCGTACCACGCGCCTGCGTCCACGGCCGCGAAGGCTATGTCCCGTCCCCAATGGCTGGGTCGGGCGCTGGTCCGCGAAATGCGAGTGCGCTCGGCCCCCGGAATCCCGGAACGCAGTACGGTCATCCTGCCACCCTGGGCATACCTCAGTGACATGCGCCAGCGCCAGGACTCGCCCACCGCCCTGTCCAGGACGCTTCCCTGGTCTTCCGGCCAAGGGGTGAAGACGAGGCCCCGATCGGGCGAGCAGGCGGGTTCCCCGTACGGACGCACGCCGATCGAGTTGAGGGCGCGCGTGTCGACGACGTTGCCGTCGGAATCGAGCTCGGTGATGCGGTCCAGAACCCAGTCGAAGACCGTGATCGCCGCCCCCGGACAGTTCCGCAGGAGGCGCAGACCGCGGTATTCTCCGGGCCCGTCGCCCTCCCGGCCGCTCGTCCACAGGTGCCGTCCGTCCGCGTCGTACCTGCGGACATTGTGGCTCTGCTCGTCCGCCACGACGATGCTGCCGTCATCCAGACGAACCGCGCCCGTTACGTCGCCGAAGATGTAGTCCAGCGGCCCGTCCACGAGCCCGATCCGCACCAGCGGTTCATCGGTGAGGGTCAGGTCCGCGTCACGGGGCGCCGCGCTCTCGACCACCTCCTGGGCCCCGAGCGGCGTAGCGACGAGAGCTACCAAGGCGAGCGTCGAAACCATCAGTCGCTCTCCTCCGGATTGAGGCGCCATCCCACGGCGATGCCGGGATCGGTGGCGGGAGGCGCCAATCATGTCGGATCGATCCTGGGCGTCACGACCAGGATGAGCACGGGTTCCTCCGCGGAGCGGCGAGCCGAACCCAACACCACCCTCTGGCCGTCGCGGATCGTGACGGAGGCTTCGAGAAGGGACCAGCGTGAAAACACGTCGGTGAGGGTCACCTTGGCACGGACAGTCCTCGCGGATCGGCGGGCACTGACCTCCGCCTGGATCGTCAAGGGGGTCTCGGAATCGTGCGCGATGATCCTCTGGGACCCGCTTCCGGTAACGCCGGCCATGCTTTGTGCCAGGCCGACGTTCAGCATGGATGTCGACAGGAGCCGGTATCCCCGGAAGTTGAAGAGCTTCCTGAGCTCGGCCACGACATCGCTGATCTCGATGTCCTCATCGGTGAAACCATCCGCCTCGACCAGGTGAAAGATGAGCTGGACGTTCTGGATGGTCTCCGCGGCATCCCCCTGCTCCTGTGCGCTCGCGATGCCCGTGAGCGGGCCGACGGCCAACGTCATGATCAACGCGCATCGGATTCTCCTGTTCACCTTCGCGACCTTCTTGCCGATCATCAGTCACTCTCCTCCGGGCTGAGCAGCCATACGACGGCGATGTCAGGATCATTCGTGGGGAAGACCACGAACGGCCTGTCGGCCTCCACATCCATTTCGCTCACCATGCTCCGTGGGGGGGGCGCGAGGGGGCCGCTGCCTTCTTCGACCACTCCGCCGGGCAACAGGATCAGCGCCGCCACGACCGCGGCTGCTGCGAGCGGCCCAACGGTCCACTTCCTCCACGAGGGTCGCCAACGCGCGGGCGTGGCGTGCGCATACACCACGGCGGGAAGGCCTTCACTCAGCTGGTCTGCCATCGCCGACAGGACGGCGTGCATATTCCGTTCGTCCCGGGCGATTCGCTCGACGTTCCGACACTCTGAGGGATCCGATCCAGCCGCCGTATCGATATCGTCCTCCGGACCCTCCAGCCTATCGTCACGCTCAGCCATCATTCCCCCTCGTTTCCCTCTCCCCGGGCTGCGCCAACATCTCTTTCCGCATCCTGCGCCTGGCGCGAAGCAGGTGTACCCGCAGCGTGCTCGGGTTCATCTCCAACAGTTGAGCCGCCTCCGTGGGCTTCAGTCCCTGTAGGTCCACCAGATCGAAGACTTCTCGCTGCGCCATGGGCAGGCCCCTCAACAGCGTCCGAATCAATCGCAGAGTCCTCTTCATCTCGATGTCATCGAGCGGATCCTCCAGCCGCGGCGTCCGGGCCTCGGCCAACCACTCCGCCTTCTCGGCCAACCGTTGGTCCTGCCGCTTCCCTCGCTGGTGATCCAGGCAGGCGTTCCCGGTAATCCGGTAGACCCAACTCGTGACTTTGGCACGACCATCGAAGCTCCCGATCGAGTTCAGCGTCTTCATCAGGACGAGCTGAGCGACGTCCTCCGCATCATCAGGATCGCCGGTCATGACCAGAGCCCACCGGCATATCAGAGGACGGAGAGCGCCCGCCAGCCTCTCGAGCGCCCCTCGTTCTCCCTTCCCGGCCCTTTCGGCCAGCTCCAGGATCTCTCGGTCGGAGAGCATGGCGCCCCCGGTCCCTTCCCCTCGCGTGGTTTCGAGAAGTGAGACGCGGGGAGCGGCTGGAGCGTTTACCTGGCGGGCCGTCGCCAAGAGTCGCGACTCGACCACCGAGGCCGCGTCGTGCGGGGGGGGCCGTCTTAGCGGCGCTGGCGCGGAGGCTCGGGGAGGCCGCGGCTGAAGATGACGTCGAGGTTCGGAGGCAGGGGCGTGGCGCCGGGTTCGCCCGCGGCGGCGGCCAGCGCGGAGACCCGCTCCAGCAGGATGGCCCGCACGCGGCCACTGGAGGGATCGCGCAGGATCGCGGAGGGGCGATCCGTCGTTCGGTCGAGGGTCGCCGACCCCGTCGGACCGGTGAGTTCGATCGCCTCAAGGCGTCCGGCCCATTCGGGACGGAAGGGGACCCCGAACACGAAGCCCGCCCGCCCCTCCTGGTCAGCCACGGCTCTCATGGCGAAGCTGAGCGAGAACAGGACCTCTCCATCGGTCCCCCGACCGACGATCCGCTGCGGACCGGCAGAGTCCGGCAGCGCCGGCGGCGCTTCGACGGCGAAGGCGGGACGCAGGTAGGGCGTCCCGTCCGCCTCCGTGCCGCCCCACAGGAGGAGCGTCGACTCCGGCGGCGCCGGGCGATCCGCCGCCGCTTCGGTGACCAGCCGGTAGCGCAGCGCGCCCGAGAAATTGTACTCGCTGATCCAGTTTGGGGCACAGTAGGACATCAGATCCGACACTGTCGGCGGTACCAGAACATCCCGGCCGGAACGGGAGTCGAGGCCCCACGCACCGATGGCCCCGTTTCGGTGGGGGTAAGCGGGATCCACCACACTTCGGACACCGCAGGGGGCATGCCAAAGTCGCATGTTGTGGCCGAGTTCGTGCGCCAGCGTGCTCGCCACTTCCGGCACGGTGGCCCTGCCGAATCGCACATAGCTCGTCCGGCCGGGGATCCAGGCCACGCCCCAGACGCCCGTGGCTTCTCCGGAAAGCGCCGCCATCCAGTAGCCGGTCCCGCCCTCCACCTGGCGGACGATTCCCACCTCATCGAGGAGACTGTCCGAATCGTTGTTCGTGGTCCACACGGGCTCATGAGCCTGTACGGACAAGTCACTGACCGGCATGAGGTTGCGAAGATCCTCCAACAGCCCGTGGCCCTCGGGATCCGTCGCCATCTCCGCCGCCGTCCTCACCGCCCCGGAATCCGGCCCGCTCCGCCAGAGAAACGGCACCACGGTCAGATTGAAGGTCGGCATCGCCCGAACCGGCACGGCCCGCCGGCCCGACCCCGGAATCCGCCTTGCCACGCCGAGACCGGGATCCAGCGTCCCGGACGGATCGATCTCGACCACCATCTCGAGCCCGGGCCGGATCACCTCGCCGGGAATCCAGACGTTGGCGGAAAGGTCCAGCGAAGTTACCGCCTCGGCAACTCGGGTCGGCATCGAGCCGGACGACCCCGGGACGTCGACCGAGTAGATCTCCTCGCCACCGGCGAAGAAAGTCGCCCTGGCCGGAGGGATCGCCGCGCCGGTACTCTCCTGCGTTGTGACGAAGACGCGCAGGAGCGCCGTCTCGCCGGCAATGAGCGGCACGGGGAAGGCCCGCGACTGCACCGCCTGTGTCAGGTACGCCGAGGACCCGGTCTCCACCATGGGCTCGCACGGTGGCAGGCGCACGAATCCCGACCACCCGGGGTCGTCGGTGCCGGCAGCCACGCACAACGCGGTCCCCCCTGCTTCGAACCGCAACAACGCCGGGAACGCACTGAGACTTGAGGGCAGCGGGCCGGTCAGTCCCGCATTGCCCGCCAGCTCCAGCCACTCAAGCTTTCTCATCGCGCCGAGTTCGGAAGGGACCGGCCCCTCCAAGCGGTTGTGACCGAGCCGCAGCGTCTCCAGATCCCGGAGGTTGCCCAACGCGGCCGGGATGGCACCCGAGAGACTGTTGAGCCTCAGGTTGAGTTCACCATCCATGGAATAGCCCCCAAGCGTGCCAAGCGTGCCAAGCTCGGGAGGGATCGACCCGGTCAGTTCGTTGCCGTCAAGGGCCAGATTCCGAATGTTCCTGAGGGAGCCAAGCTCGGGGGGGATCTCACCAGTGAGGTTGTTGAATCCCAGGTACAGGGTCTCGACGGAGTGCAGGTCCGCGAGTTCCGGCGGTATCGGACCCTCCAGTTCGTTATCGTCCATCCAGATGACGACCACGTCCGACAGCTTTCCCAACTCCGGCGGTATTGGACCGGAGAGCCGGTTCTTGTTGAGTCGCAGATCCTCGAGAGTCGACAGCCCCCCCAGCTCCGGCGGTATCGGGCCTTCCAGCTGGTTGTCGTACAGATAAAACTGCCTCACCGACGCAAGGCCGCCCAACTCTGCCGGAATCGGACCGGTGAGCAGGTTGATGTTGAGGTGGAACTTCTCGATGTTCCTGAGATCGCCCAGTTCGGGGGGAGTGGCCCCACTCAGCCAGTTACGGGCCAAATCCAGATTCCGCAGCGACGAGAGCTGTCCGACTTCCGGCGGTATGCGGCCTCGGAGGTTGTTCGACCCGAGCAGAAGCTCGACGATCCGGCCGGCATCGTCCGTCTCGACACCGTACCACTCTCCCAGCGGCCTGTCGCTCCCCCAGTTGTCGTTCCGGAACCAGTTGGCTCCGTCCGTCGTCTCGTGCAACGCGACGAGGGTTTCACGATCGGTGAGTGGCGGACATCGCTCGTCCGGGCCCTCCCTCACGGGGATCGCCTCCAGCCAGGCAACGAAGCGGGGCAACGCCGGAACGCAGAGGTTCGTGTCCCCATAGCGAAACTCCGCCAGCGCGAGCGAGGGCAGAGCCGAGGGGATGGGGCCCTCCAGTGGATTGCCTCCCAGTCGAAGCACGGTTAGGTGCGGCAGTTCCGCGATGAATGGCGAGACACGTCCGGTCAATCCATTCCGCGACAGGTCAAGCCTCAGGACGTACCCGAGCGAATCGGTGCCGACCCCGTGCCATTCCTCCAACGGCGCGTCGCTCAACCAGCCGGTGGACCGGATCCAGGTCCCTCCGTTCATGGCCTCGAACACTCGCTCCAGGGCGGCGCGATCCGCTTCGTCACAGCCGGCCCCCTCTGCATCTCGCTGGCGACGCCATCGCTCAAATCTCGTCGTCACCGGAGCGCACAGACCGTCGTTCTCCCCCCATTGGAAGCTGATAAGGTCCGTGAGGTTGACGAAGGAGGGGGGAATCACTCCCGTCAAACGATTCTCGTCAACGTACAGCTGCTGCAGCTTGCGAAGGTCGGCGAGCTCCGGAGGGAAGAGGCCGCTCAGATCGTTGTTGAAGAGGTTCAGGAACGTCAGTTCCGTCAGCGCTCCCAGCTCCGGCGGGATCGGGCCACTGAGTCGATTGGATTCGAAGTTCAGCACGCGCAGGTTGACGAGGCTGCCCAGCGTCGCGGGGATCGAACCAGCGAGCTGGTTTCTTCCAAGATCGATTTCGCGGAGACGGGTCGCGTTCCCGATTTCGGGTGGCAGCGGTCCGGAGACGAAATTCCCGTAAAGATCCAGCACGCCCAGGTGTGACAGATCTCCCAGTTGCGCCGGGAGAGGACCGATCAGGTTGTTCTCGCGAAGTCGCAGGGCGACCACCCTTCCACTCGCATCCGTCTCCACGCCATGCCATCGCCCGAGCGGCTGGTCGCTCAGCCAGCCGTCGCGATGCGTCCATCCGGAACCTTCGGTCGAACGATACAGCGCCTTGAGCGCGGCCCGCTCCG